>NZ_LZJP01000032.1:0-201321 GCF_001667865.1 Mycobacterium mantenii
GCACGCCGGTCACGATCTCGAACCGGATCCGACGACCACGATCATCATCGCAACCCGTTCCAGCAGTTGGGCGATCAAGAGACTCAACTGTGGTGATCCGCGAAACTTGCTGGGCCGCAATTGATCAGCTGCGTAAGACCTTGAAATTGGATGGGAGGGGGAGGTGGCGGATTGCCGATATTGCTTGGCACCTGGGGATGCGGTGGAGTGCAGTCTCGAGTGCAACCGCAGTTGATGCCGATAAAGCAGATATCCGGATGGGCCGTTGAGGCATCCGTCGTGCCGGTCACTGCCGCTACGCCGCCGAAAGTCAAGACAAGTGCGGCCGGGCAGGCGCACCATGCCGCCACCACCCTGCCTTGTCGCTTGCCCACAATTCGCAACTGTAGTTGCCCCACGGTGGCCGCGCAGGTCGGGCGAGCGCACTGCGAGCACTTTCCAAGGATTCTTCAAGGTCTTCCCCGCAGGGTTACCCCGCGCCAGGACTGGTGAAGTTGGGATCGGTAGCGACGCAGGAGGTTTGCAGTGTCGTTGGGCCCCCCAAAAAAAGGGTGTCCCCGCAGCGAACGACACGAAGGATTTCCGCGAGTGAAAGGCCGCGCATGAAAGGCAAAGTCATCGTGCTGGGGGCCGGCGTGGTGGTCTCGCTGTTTCTGGTGGCGCGTTATTTCGCGCTGAGCCGGGCCGGCGTGCCGCTGGGCTGGATGCTCTATCTGGGCCTACCCGTGACGGGCGCCGGCGTGTTGTTCGCGCTGCGGCTCCTCGAGCTGGGCGACGGGTGGGGCGCAGGGGTGGACACCCTGCGGCACAGGGACTTTCCCGACGCGCCACCGTCGGCATCCGAGCGGCTGCGAGACCTGGAGAACCTGTACGTCCACGGCGCCATTTCCGACCTCGAGTACCGGGCCCGCCGGTTGAAGATCATCTCGGGCGGGTAGGTGGGTGCTTGCGTCGACGCACCATCGCCAGCCGGAGGCCGTAGCCGGCGGCGCTGACGGCGAACATCGCGGCCGTCAACAGCAGCCACCGGCCGAGAAACGGCTCCTGGGTCTGCCCGGTCGCCGCGTGGTAGGTGGTGGCGCCCTGCTCGACGATGCCGGGCAGGAACACCAGCAGCGTCAGGCCCGCGCCAAGCGCCGGCACCCGCAGGTAGTTGAGCACCGGCACGGCGGCCTCGGCGCGCACCGGCGACGGCGTGGCACTGCCGCGTGACAGCAGCCGGTCGGCGCAGGCGTAGACGGGAAACAACACCAGGTCGTGGGCGATGACGGCCGCGGCGAACCACACGATGATCGACTGCCACCAGGCGTGCGGGTTCCACAGCGTGTCCGGTTTGATCACGAGCACCACGTAGCCCAGCAGGGTGAATCCGGCGATCATCGTCAGCAGGTGCACCGGGTGGGATCCGTAGATCCGCTGGAATGCGCTACGCATGTGCGGCCGCGCGAAAGACGATGGAGGCCACCCATTTCGTGTTGTGCACCCCGGGCAGCGCGGGCACGATGATGCGCGCGGGGAAGCCGTGATCCGGGGACAGGTCGGTGCCGTTCACGCGCAGCGCCAGCAGCGCGTCGGGGTGCAGCACCTGGTTGCGTTGCAGCGTCGCGGCGGCGAACGCGCCGGCGCGTTCCAGCGACGACACCCGCGCGGAATCCGGTGCCGACACCCCGGCCAGGCGGGCGAGGTCGGCCAGTCGCACACCGGTCCAGGTTTGGGTGGTCGACCAGCCCTCGACGCAGGCGATCGGCAGGACGGCGGTGTGCTGGGGCATCGCCAGCAGCGCCGCCCGGTCCACCGTCACCGGTTTCGGGCCGCCGTCCAGGGTCAGCCGCCAGCGTTCCGCGGTGTCCCGCGCGGAGATGCCGGCCGCCGCCGCGGTCCGGTTGACCTCGAACCCGTTGGGCCCGTCTGTGGGGCGGCGCCCGCGCGGTAGCAGCAGGGCCGCCGGCCGGCTGTAACCGCCCAGCGTCTGGCCTGCGGTGATGAGCGCCAGAAATGCCGCACCGCCGCCCACCAGCGCCAGCGCGCCACGACGGCTCATCGTCGCCGGGCCGGGGTCGGCGGCCACCAGACCGTCGGGCTGCCACGGCTGGGCTCTGGTGTCGGCACGGCCGGTGCGCAGCACGTCACGCAGCGACAACGAGCGCAGGCCATCCCACATGCGGCGGCCCTTGATCGCGACGTGCATGACGAAGCCGGTGATGAACACCCACGCGCCGAAGTAGTGCGCGGTGTAGAAGCTGAATCCGAAGATGTAGTCGTATTGGATGTTCAGCACGCCGGTCACGATCTCGAACAGGATCCCGCCGACCAGCATCAGCAGCGAAACCCGTTCCAGCAGTTGGGCGATCAAGAGACTCAACTGTGGTGATCCGCGAAACTTGCTGGGCCGCAATTGATCAGCTGCGTAAGACCTTGAAATTGGATGGGAGGAAATTGGATGGGAGGAAATTGGATGGGAGCCCTGTGCGTGTCCCGCGCATCCCACGGCAACTAGCTACAGTGGGCGTCGTGGCGAATCGACGAGCCAGGACAACAGCCGCGTGGTGCATCTGCGCGGCCGCGCTTGTCTTCGCGGTCGGAGACGCAATGTCGATGACGGTGGGGACGCCGTCCGCATCTTCGTCCGAGGTCGCGACCGTGCCTCCGTCACCGTCGGCTCCGGGCGGCGCGCTGCCGGTGCAGCCCGCCGGGGGAGGCGGTTGCGTCATCGGTCTCAACTGCGGCTGCACTCGCAACTGCCATAAGCCGCACCCGCGTCCTCCGGGCGTCGTCGGCGACCCGCAGCACGCCGCGCCCGCCTCGCCGAATCCCTAGCGCCGAAACCGCGGGCGGCTTTCCTATCATTTGGTGATGAGCGCCGGTGAGCTGGAAATCGTGGGCTCGCCGGCATTCACCGACGAGGACTCGGCCCGGTTCCGTGCCGCCGGCTGGTGGTGCGATTCGACGCTGTCGGGCGCGGTGCGTCGCAACGCCGAACGGGCACCGGATCGTGTCGCCTATCTGGACCACGGCGGACGGGCGTTTACGTGGCATGAATTCGATCGTGCGGCAACACATTTAGCCGAGGCTTTGGTCGGCTGCGGCGTCACCCGCGGTGACCGGGTGGCGGTCTGGCACGGCGACTGCGCCGCCATCCACGTGCTGTTCGTCGCGATCGAACGCTGCGGGGCGGTGGTCGTCGGCCTCGGCGCGCGCGCCGGCACCCGCGAGGCGTCGGCCGTCCTGCGCACCGCCCAGCCCAAAATGCTGATCACCGATCAACCCCGCAGCGTGGCCGCGGCGGAAGTGGCCAACGAACTGCGGGTGCCCGCGGTGGTGTTGAGCCACCACGCCGGGACGCTTCGCCTCGATGTCGACGCCGAGCCCGCGGCGTTGCCGGCCGGCTGCGAACTCGGCCCCGACGACGTGTTCCTGATCAACTCGACCTCCGGGACCACCGGGTTGCCCAAATGCGTCGTGCACACCCAGAACCGTTGGCACTACTTCCACCAGAAGGCCGTCGCGAACGGGCTGCTGACGCCGGACGAGGTGTTCCTGCCGGTCATCCCCACCCCGTTCGGTTTCGGGTTGTGGACCAGTCACACCACCCCGATCTACCTCGGCGCCACCGCGGTGATCCTGGACCGGTTCACCACCAGGGCCACCTGCGAGGCGATAGCCCGGCACAAGGTCACCGTATTGTGCTGCGTCAGCACGCAATTGACCATGCTGATGGCTGACCCGGCCACCCGCGGCTACGACCTCAGTTCGCTGCGCCTCGTGTACACCGGCGGGGAAGCGTTGCCGTATCGACCCGCAGCCGAATTCGAGGACCTCACCGGCGCCAAAATCCTGCAGTTCTACGGCTCCAACGAGACCGGCATGCTCAGCGCGACCACCGTCGACGACTCGCGCGAACACCGGCTGCGCACCGGGGGCCGCCTCGTCCCGGAGATGTCGGTCCGGCTGTTCGACGGCGACCGCGACGTCACCGCGACGGGGCGGGGCCAGCCCGCATGCCGTGGTCCGGCGACCAGCCTCGGTTATCTGGGCGGGACCGACCACGACAAGCTCTTCACCCGCGACGGGTGGATGCGCATGGGCGACATCTGCGAAATCGACGCCGACGGCTATCTGCGTGTCACCGGGCGTACGTCCGATTTCATCGTGCGCGGCGGCAAGAACATCAGCGCAAGCCAGGTCGAAGATGCGGTCATGACGCACCCCGCGATCGCGATCGCGGCGGCGGTCGCCATGCCCGACCCGGTGTTCGGCGAAAAAGTCTGCCTCTACGCCGAACTCACCGACTCCGCCATCGTCGACCTGCCCGGGCTCGTCGAACACCTGCTGACGCTGGGCGTTTCCAAGGAACTCCTGCCCGAGCGGCTGATCATTCTCGACGAACTGCCCCGATCATCCGGCGGAAAGATAGCCAAAGGCCGGCTGCGCGAGGATATTGGAGCCAGAACGGAGGCTGGCGATGAACGCTCCTAACGCACGGCGCGGCGGGTTGGAAGTCTGGGCGCCGTCGGTGGTTCCCCCCATCGGGGTCGATCTGTCCCACGAGCAGGCGCTGGCCATCGCCTTCCGTCACCTGGCCGGCATCGGGTTCGCCGAGAACATGGCCGGGCACATCACCTGGCAGCCCCACGGCCGGACCGACATGTTCGTCAATCCGTGGGGACTGTGGTGGCAGGAGATCACCGCATCGGACATCTGCCTGGTGGACGGCGACGCGCAAGTGGTCAGCGGGCGCTGGGACGTCACCCCGGCGATCCACATCCACACCGAACTGCACCGGGTGCGCGACGACGCCCGGGTGGTGATCCACAATCACCCCTACTACGCGTGCGTGCTCGCGGCCTTGGGCCGACTGCCCGAGCTGGTGCACCAGACCGGTGCGCTGTTCCTCGACGACCTCCGCCTCGTCGACACCTACGACGGCGAAATCGACAGCCCCGCGCGCGCCGCGGAACTCGCCGCCCGCATCGGTGGCGCCAACCTGACGATCCTGGCCAACCACGGCGTCATCGCGACCGGGCGCACCCTGCCCGAGGCCGTCTACCGCGCGGCCTCCATCGAACGCGTCTGCAAGCTGGCCTATGACGTCATGCTCACCGGCATCCAGCCGGTGGCCATGAACTGGTCGGACATGGCCGGCATGCAACGGTCGCTGATCGAACGCGCGGCCGACGTGTACTGGGCCGGCGCGGCACGGATGACCATCAAGACCGACGCCGATGTGCTCAGCTGAACCGGATGCCTACTTGCCGCTCAACGACGCTGCCCAGCAAGGAGATTGACGCGTGAAATCGATCGACGAGCTGGCGAATGACCTGAGTTTCACCACGGCGAAGACCGGCACCGAGCGCTCGGTCACGTTTCTGCCGGATCCGCCCCGGGCCCCGCGCCGCTACACGGTGATCTCGGTCGACGATCACATCGTCGAACCCCCGGACACCTTCACCGGAAGGCTGCCCCGCAAATTCGCCGACCGGGCGCCGAAAGTCGTCGAGACCGGCAGCGGGGGACAGACGTGGGTCTACGACGGCAAGGAGCTGCCAAACGTCGGCTTCAACGCGGTGGTCGGGCGGCCGGTGGCGGAATACGGTTTCGAGCCGGTCCGGTTCGACGAAATGCGCAGGGGTGCATGGGATATCCACGCTCGGGTCAAGGACATGGACCTCAACGGCATCTACGCCTCGCTGAACTTCCCGTCGTTCCTGCCGGGGTTCGCCGGCCAGCGGCTGCAGCAGGTGACCAACGACCGCGACCTGGCGTTGGCCTCGGTGCGGGCTTGGAACGACTGGCATTTCGAGGTCTGGGCGGGCTCGTATCCCGACCGGATCATTCCCTGCCAGTTGCCGTGGCTGCTGGATCCCGAGCTCGGTGCGAAGATGATCCACGAGAACGCCGAGCGCGGCTTTCACGCCGTGACGTTCAGCGAGAACCCGGCGATGCTCGGGCTGCCCAGCATTCACACCGGCCACTGGGATCCGCTGATGGCCGCCTGCGCGGAGACCGGCACCGTGGTGAACCTGCACATCGGATCGTCGGGGTCGTCGCCGTCCACCACCGCGGATGCCCCACCGGACGTGCCGGGGGTGCTGTTTTTCGCCTACGCCATTTCCGCGGCGGTGGACTGGTTGTACTCCGGGCTGCCCAGCCGGTTCCCCGATCTCAAGATCTGCCTGTCCGAGGGCGGAATCGGTTGGGTGGCAGGGCTGCTCGATCGCCTCGACCACATGCTCAGTTATCACGCGATGTACGGCACCTGGCAGGCGCTCGGCGAGCCGCTGACCCCCGCGGAGGTGCTGACCCGCAACTTCTGGTTCTGCGCGGTCGAGGACAAGTCGTCATTCGTGCAGCGTGACCGGATCGGCGCCGACAACATCATGCTGGAGGCCGACTACCCGCATTGCGACTCGACGTGGCCGCACACCCAACAGACCATTCACGAGCAGATCGGTGATCTGCCGCCCGATGCCATCCGAAAATTCAGCTGGGAGAACGCGTCTCGGTTGTACCGGCATCCGGTGCCCGCCGCGGTGCAACGGGACCCCGAGGCGTTCTGACCGGGTTGGGGTTGGGCCCTCAGATCAACGTAAGCTACGTTTAGTATGTACTGAACGTTACTGCTGGAGGGGCCATGACGCCGGACGAGGCCGAGTTCGTCGACCGGCTCGGGCTGTTCTTCGAGCTCCTCGGCGCCACCCGCACCATGGGCCGCGTCTACGGGTGGCTGCTGATCTGTGATCCGCCGCAGCAGTCGTTGACCCAGTTGGCCGAGGCGTTATCGGTGAGCAAGGCCTCGATCAGCACCGTCGGCCGGCAATTGCTGGACGGCGGCATGGTCGAGCGGCTGCCCAGCCCGAACCGCCAGCACCTCTATCGCGTCCGGCCGGGCGGGTTCACCAGCGTTCTCGAGACGCAGCTGTCACTGATGCGGCTGGGCATCGAGCCCGCCGAGTTCGCGCTGTCGGTGCTGGGTGAGGACCGCGCCGAGCAGCGGCAGCGCATCGAGGACTTCCGCGACTTCTGCGAGTTCTGCACCCAGGCCTACGGGCGGCAGCTGATGGCAATGTGGACCGAATATCGGAAAGGGAAGCAGCCATGACCGCGACGGACCAAGTCGACTTCACTTCCGTGCCGTGGGGTTCGGTGGAGTGGACGAACCTCGTCACACTGTATTTGCGTGCCCACGAAAGCCGTTCGGAGCGGCCGATTTTGGGGGACAAGGCGGCCGCGGACGCGGTGGACCGCATCGACTACGACTTCAAGAGAATCCACCGGATGTCGCTGCCGGCGTCGAATCAATACCTGGTGGCGCTACGGGCCAGGCAGCTCGACGACTGGTGCGCCGAATTCCTGGCCCGCCATCCGGACGCCGTTGTGCTGCACCTGGGTTGCGGCCTCGACGGGCGTGCCTTCCGGCTGGCCGTACCGCCGTCGGTGCTGTGGTTCGACGTCGATCAGCCGAGCGTGATCGGGTTACGCCGGCGGCTTTACGACGACACCGAGCGCTACCGGATGATCGGCTCGTCGGTGACCGATCCGCAGTGGCTCGATCAGGTCCCGACCGGGCGTCCGACGCTGATCGTGGCCGAGGGGCTGCTGATGTACCTGCACGAGGACGAGGTCCGCCGGCTGCTGGCGCGCCTGATCGACCGATTCGCCGGCGGGGAAATGCTTTTCGACACGCTCTCCGCGCTGGCGCCGCTGATGTCCAAGCTCTTCACCCGGGGAATCATCACGTGGGGCATCCGGGACGCGCGCGAGATGGCGACGTGGAACCCGCGGCTGCGGTTACTCGAGCAGGCCCCCGTGCTCGCCCGCTACCGCGAGATCCCCTCGGCCGCGGTGCGGTTGATCTACCGGTTGATGTGGATGACGGCCGCTCGCAACTACGACGTGCTCAACCGCTTCGAATACTGACCGATCACAGGTCGGCCGCCAGCCGGCGCAGAATGTCGGACGCGGGTTCCGCGGTGGCGTGCCGGTAGCCGGTGCCCGCCCAGAGGTGGACATAGTCAGGCTTGCCCGCCGCCGCGGCGGCCTTGCGCAGCGGACTGGTCAGGTAGTGGATGGCGGGATAACCCGGCGGCGCCTGCGCCTCGTGCGCGTCGATGAACGCGTTGCGCAGACCGCGGGCCGGGCGGCCGGTGAAGGCGCGGGTCAGTACCGTCTCGGTGTACGCGGGATCGGCCAGGGCCGCCTGATGGGTGGCCGAGGCGCCGCTCTCGGTGGCGCGCAACAGCACGGTGCCCACGGCGGCCGCGGTCGCTCCCGCGCGGATCACCTCGGCCACCGCGGCGGGGGTGGCCAGCCCGCCGGTGGCCATCACCGGCAGGGGCACCTTCGCGACGACCTGCCGGACGAGGTCGACGATTCCGACCGGCGTCAACGGCCGCTGCGGCGAGAGGGTGCCGGAATGGCCGCCGGCGGCCGCCGCCTGCACGGCGAGCATGTCGACTCCGGCCTCGTGCGCCAGCGCCGCCTCGTCGGCCGTGGTGACCGTCTGGACCACAACGCTGTTGGCCCGTTGCAGCGCGGCGATCACGTCGCGCGCCGGAATGCCGAACGTGAACGACACCATCGGAACCGGGTCGTCGAGCAACAGCGCGATCTTCTCGTCGAATCGGTCGTTGTCCTCGATGGGGTCGGGCGGTAGCGTCAGCCCGAACTGGTCGGCCTCGGCCTGGATGATCGCGGCGTAGGCGTGGTAGCGCTGCGGGTCGACCGGCACCGGATTGGGTGCGAACACGTTGACCCCGAATGGGATTCCTTCGGCGCGAACGGCTTTGATCTCGGCTTCGATGGCCTCCACCGTCTTGTATCCGGCCGCGAGCAAGCCCAGCGCGCCGGCCCGGTTGGCGGCCGACACCATGGCCGGGGTGGTCGGGCCGCCCGACATCGGAGCCGCGACCAGCGGAACGGACATCCCAAACTGCGCCAACATCGCCACGTCCTTTCGCCGTTCCGCCGCGGCACACCCCGACGGTGCCCGCCTCGACAATATCGGCGCCGACCCGGTGCGGCAGCGTTCCGGCGCGGGGACCGACCTGGCAGGATGCGTGGGCGTGAAACGTCCCAATTTCCTTGTGATCGTCGCAGACGACCTAGGGTTCTCCGACATCGGCGCTTTCGGCGGTGAGATCGAGACGCCCAACCTCGACCGGCTGGCCCACGCGGGGCTCCGGCTGACCGATTTCCACTCGGCGCCGGCCTGCTCACCGACCCGGGCGATGTTGCTGACCGGGACCGATCACCACATCGCCGGCATCGGCACCATGCTCGAGGTCGCCTCGCCGGAATTCCGCGGCGCGCCCGGATACGAGGGTTATCTGAACGACCGGGTGGTCGCGTTGCCCGAACTGTTGCGCGACGCGGGGTACCTGACGCTGATGTCGGGCAAGTGGCACCTGGGGGCCACGATCGAGACGTCGCCATGGGCCCGGGGTTTCGAGCGTTCCTTCGCCCTGCTGCCGGCCGGCGCCAGTCATTACGGCGGTGCCGGGGCGCGTGGATTCTCGCCCGTGCCAACGCTTTACACCGAAGACGATCAGTTCGTCAGCGTCGGCGACGATTTTTATTCGTCGGACTCCTATGCCGACACGCTGTTGCGCTATCTCGAGGAACGCGACCCCGACGACGACCGGCCCTTCTTCGCCTATCTGCCCTTCCAGGCCCCGCACTGGCCCCTGCAGGCGCCCGACGAATCCGTCGCGAAATACCGGGGCCGCTACGACGCCGGGCCGGACGCGCTACGCGAGGAGCGGCTGGCCGCACTCAAGCGGCTCGGCCTGTGCCCGCCCGACGTCGTCGCGCATCCGGTGGTGGCCGACGGCGCGCCCGAATGGGCCGACATGACCGACGAACAGCGCGCCCGCTCGGCCCGCAGCATGGAGGTCTACGCCGGGATGGTCGACCGGATGGACTACAACATCGGCCGGGTGATCGACTACCTCTCGGCGAGTGGCGAACTCGACAACACCGTCGTCGTCTTCATGTCCGACAACGGAGCCGAGGGCGCGATCGTCGAGGCGATGCCGCTGCGCGGCCCGCAGATCGCCGCACAGATCGAAAAGCATTGCGACAACAGCCTGGACAACCTCGGCCGGCCCACGTCGTTCATCTGGTACGGCCCCCGCTGGGCGCAGGCGGCCACCGCGCCGTCACGCCTGCACAAGGCGTTCACCACCCAGGGCGGGATCCGCGTGACCGGCTTCGTCACCTGGCCCGGCTTCGCCCGGCAACGGCAGATCGGCACCGCGTTCAGCACCGTCATGGACATCGCCCCGACCCTGCTGGAGCTGGCCGGTGCCACCCACCCGGGCACCTCCTACCGCGGCCGGGACGTGGCCCCCATGCGCGGCCGCTCACTGGTGAATTACCTGACGGGCGCCGTCGAGACCGTGCACGATGCCGACACCGGCACCGGTTGGGAGTTGTTCGGCCGCCGGGCCATCCGCCAGGGCGATTGGAAGGCGCTGTACCTGCCGGCACCGTACGGCCCGGGCGGCTGGCAGCTCTACGACCTGGCTTCCGACCCCGGTGAGATCGACGATCTGGCCGCTACCCGGCCCGACAAGCTGGCCGAGCTGCTGGCGTTGTGGGATCGCTACGTCGAGGAAACCGGCGTGATCCTCGACCCCATCTCCGTCTACGACCTTCAACTCTGACGATCCCGGCGCCGCTTATGCTTGAGCGTTGATGGTCGAGACAACGACGTGCGCGGTCGTCGGCGGCGGCCCGGCGGGCATGGTCCTCGCACTGTTGCTGGCCCGGGCCGGCATCGAGGTCACTCTGCTGGAAAAGCACGGCGACTTCCTGCGTGACTTTCGCGGCGACACCGTGCATCCGACCACGCTGCAGCTGCTCGACGAGCTGGGCCTGGGGGAGCGGTTCGCCGAGTTGCCCTACAGCAAACTCCGCAGGGGCACTTGGGAATCCGCCGGCCGTTCGGCGACCTACCTGGACTTCGAGCGGCTGCGGCAACCGCACCGATACATCGCCATGGTGCCGCAGTGGGACCTGCTGAACCTGCTCGCCGAGGCGGCCCGCGCCGAGCCGAGTTTCACCTTGCGGATGCGCACCGAGGTCACCGGTCTGCTGCGCGATGGTGACCGCGTGACCGGGGTGCGCTACGAAGGGGTCGACGGGCCGGGCGAGCTCAGGGCCGAGCTGACGGTGGCCTGTGACGGCCGGTGGTCGATCGTGCGCCGGGAGGCCGGGCTGAGCGCACACGAATATCCGGTGAAGTTCGACGTGTGGTGGTTCAAGCTGCCGCGCGAAGGCAATGCGGACCATTCCTTTCTGCCCCGAATGGGACAGGGCAAGGCGCTGGCGGTGATTCCGCGCGAAGGCTACAACCAGATCGCCTACATCGGTCCCAAGGGCACCGACGCCGAGTTGCGTGCACGCGGTGTCGAGGCATTCCGTCGCGACCTCGGTGCGCTCCTGCCCGACATGCCGGACTCGGTCGCGGCATTGCGGTCCATGGACGAGGTCAAGCACCTAGACGTGCGGGTGAATCGGTTGCGTCGCTGGCACACCGACGGTCTGCTCTGTATCGGCGACGCCGCGCACGCGATGTCCCCGCTGGGCGGGGTCGGGATCAACCTTGCCATCCAGGATGCCGTCGCCGCCGCGACCCTGTTGGCCGAACCCCTGCGGCGGCATCGTGTCACCGAACGCGACCTGGCCGCAGTCCGCCGTCGCCGTGGAGTTCCCGCCGCGCTGACCCAGACGGGTCAGCGTGTGCTGCAGACCGTGCTGCTGCGGGCGATTTTTCGCGGCGCCGCCCCCACTCCGCCCGCGCTGGCGCTCAGTGTGCTGCGACGGCTGCCGTGGCTGGCGGCGGTGCCCGCCTATCTCGTCGGCGTTGGGGTCAGGCCCGAACACGCACCGGCATTCGCCCGGCGGGCGCCCTCGGCCAACGAGTAAGGGGGATAGTCCAGCGGCACCAGCGGCATCCCCTGCATGGCGACCGACATGTAGCGGCAGCCCAGGTCCGCGGTGAGATTCACCAATTCGATTGGGGGCAGCCCGAATACGCTGAGCATGCCGATGCCGAGGCGGTCCGGGCGCCTCGGAGACGTCATGCGGGGCGACCCACCAGTTGGGCCAATTGCGCCGCGCCCTCGGCGGTTTGGGTGGTGAGCACGATCCGCCCGGACGTGGCCTGCTGTTCGATGATCGGCGCTTCCAGAACCAGGTTGTCCCGGATGAAGGCCACGTGGTCTTGCAGATGCCCGCCCGTGAATTCGGTCCACGCGGTCGCCGACGGCGGATCCAGCTCGAGGGTCACTTGGTAGTAGTCCGCGGTGAGCGACTTCGGTGGGTCGACGTGGACGAGCCCGAGCCGCATGGTCTCGGGACCCAACGTATAGACGGTGGTTCGCCCGATGTCACACGTGGTCAGGACGTCGGTGGGCTTCACCGCAGCGTTCGGATCGGTGGCCGGGCACTTCACCGCGGGCGTCGTCGGTTGCGACTTCGTCACCGGCCGAACCGGAAGCGGGGCGATCTGCGCCACCGGCGGCGGTGGCGGAGGCGGCGGCGCGGTGGTGCTGGGCGGCGCGGTGGTCGACGAGCTGGACGGCGCCGGCTTGTGCGCCTGCTGACAGCCACACATCGCAGCGGCGAGCAGACCGATTGACCCCAGCCAGGCGGCGGCAGCGCGCGCGCTAAATCGACGGTGACTCATCGGAATACACTCTACTCACGGCAGCATCGAATGCCGTCGATTCCCGATCGATTCCGCCGTCGATTCCACGTTCGGCGGGAACTCTTGCACCGCAACTTCTTTGGTGCCTTTTGGCGCGGGCGATTGAGATCGCGTGAGATCGCGCCAGTGGACCGGGAAGTCGACGCGGGTTGGCCTGCGGTTATCCGGAACGCCGATGCGCACGTGAGCTCGCTCTTTACTGACACTACGAATATAGAGTAAGGTCGCGGTCTAAGAAAATCATGGATAAACGACGAAAGCCCAACCCCGCCGAACGCCGCCGCGACCTATGCGACGCGGCTATTGAATTGTTGGCCGATGACGGGGCGAAGGGATTGAGCCACCTGAAGGTCGACCGCAAGGCCGGCGTGCCGGACGGCACCACCTCGTTCTACTTCCGCACCCGGTCGGCGCTGCTGCGCGCGGTGGCCGAACGCTCCGCCGAGCTCGACCTCGCCGAGCTGCAGGCGATCGCGGACAGCTCCGATGCCGCCGGCGAGGATCGCGCTCCGTCGCGGCTGTCGCAGGTGGTCATCCAGGCCGGCAGCGATCCGCAGTTGTACCGGACCAGGGCGCGATACGAGCTGACCATGCAGGCCACCCGCGACCCCGCGCTGGCCGCGATTCTGCAGCAGGCCACCGACGAGTTCACCAAGCTGCACCGCGAGATCCTGGTGCAGCTCATGCCGCACGGTGCCGAGCTGGATCCGGCGGTCGTGGAGGACTTGAGCAACGTCACGCTGACGTTCATCAACGGTCTGCTGCAGCGGTTCGCCCATGGCGACCGGATCGTCGACAGCGCCGAACAACTCGACGGAGTCCTGTCGGCGATCGCCGCCGGCATATTGAAGAGTTCGGACAAAGGCCGGCTCACCCAGGCCGGCGGGCTGCGGGTGTTGCGCCGCGGGGCGGTGTCCGGGTGAGGACGCCGAGCGGACACGGCGCACCGGGCTCTGGCTCTTGCCAGGGCAGCGGCTGTATGGTTCTCTACGAGAATAGAGTGAGCCCACGTTCATGCGCCGTATTCAGCGGAGCTTGTGCAGAAGTCAGAGCGACGCAATTAAGCGGAGTGTATAAATTGCCCCGGACCGAATCCATCGCTGCAACGCTGGCAGCGCTAGCCTGGTGCAGGTAATGCGGGTGTCCAAAAGTGCAGCGGTAGGAGGGTTTTCGTGACGGCGAGCACCGATAGCCATGTTCGTTTCGATCCGTACGATGTCGGGCTGATCGCCGACCCGTATCCCATGTTCGCGCGATTGCGTGAAGAGGCACCGCTTTATCACAACGCCGAATACGACTTTTACGCGGTGAGCCGCTACGCCGACGTCAGTAAGGCGCTTGTCGACCACGAGACTTACAGCTCCGCGCGGGGCGCGATCCTCGAGCTGATCAAGGCCAACCTCGACATCCCGCCGGGCATGCTGATCTTCGAGGACCCGCCGATTCACGACGTGCACCGCAAACTGCTGTCGCGGATGTTCACCCCACGCCGGATCGCCGCGCTCGAGCCGATGATTCGCGAGTTCTGCGCTCAGCTCCTGGATCCGTTGGTGGGCTCGGGCCGCTTCGACTTCGTCACCGACCTCGGTGCGCAGATGCCGATGAAGGTGATCAGCATGCTGCTCGGCATCCCGGAAGACGACCAGGAGTACATCCGCGACCGGGGCAACGCCCAGTTGCGCACCGAGGCCGGCAAGCCCATGAGCGCCGCCGAGCATGGCCTGGCGGTGGGTGAACAATTCGAGGCCTACATCGACTGGCGCGCCGAGCATCCGTCCGACGACATCATGACCGAGCTGCTCAACGTCGAATTCGTCGACGAGACCGGTACCACCCGGCGGCTGACCCGCGAAGAGATCCTGGTGTACCTCAACGTGGTTGCCGGGGCGGGCAACGAAACGACTACGCGGCTGATCGGTTGGTCGGGAAAGGTTCTCGCCGAGCACCCGGATCAGCGCCGGGACCTCGTCGAGAACCCGACGCTCATCCCGCAGGCCATCGAGGAGCTGCTGCGATACGAGCCGCCCGCGCCGCACGTGTCGCGATACGTGACGCGCGACGTCACCGTGCACGACCAAACGGTGCCCGAGGGCAGCGTGATGATGATGCTGATCGGATCGGCATGCCGCGATGAGGTCCAGTTCGGGCCCGACGCAGGTGAATTCAACATTCATCGCACGGTCCGCCCGCACCTCACCTTCAGCATGGGAACCCACTTCTGCCTGGGTTCGGCGCTGGCGCGACTGGAAGGCCGCGTCGCCCTGGAGGAGATTCTGAAGCGCTTCCCCGAGTGGGAGGTCGACCTGACCAGCGCAGTCCTCAGCCCCACCTCCACGGTGCGGGGCTGGGAGTGCATGCCATCGCTGGTGTCGTGATGACCGGCCGGGTCGAGGGCAAGGTAGCTTTCATCAGCGGTGCCGCGCGCGGTCAGGGCCGCAGTCACGCGGTGCGCCTGGCGCAGGAGGGCGCCGACATCATCGCGATCGACGTCTGCGGGCCGATCGATAACCTGGCTTACCCACACTCGACGCCGGAAGACCTCGCCGAGACCGCGGATCTGGTCAAGAACCTCGACCGGCGCATCGTGACCGCCCAAGTGGACGTCCGGGATTACGACGCGCTGAAGGCCGCCGTGGACAGCGGGGTGGAACAGCTGGGCCGGCTCGACATCATCGTCGCCAACGCCGGCGTCGGCACCGACGGCAGAAGGCTGCACAAGATCCGCGAGGACGTGTGGCAGGACATGATCGACATCAACCTGAGCGGCGTGTGGCACACCGTCAAAGCGGGTGTGCCGCACATCCTTTCGGGTGGACGCGGCGGCTCCATCGTGCTCACCAGTTCGGTGGGCGGTCGCAAGGCCTACCCGAACACCGGGCACTACATCGCCGCCAAGCACGGTGTCATCGGGCTGATGCGGGCCTTTGCCGTCGAGTTGGGCCCGCACATGATCCGGGTCAATTCCGTGCTGCCCACCCAGGTCAGCACCACGATGGTGATGAACGACAACACCTATCGGCTCTTTCGACCCGACCTGGAAAACCCCGGACCGGACGACTTCGCCCCCATCTCGCAAATGATGCACACACTGCCGGTGCCTTGGGTGGAAGCCACCGACATCAGCAATGCTGTCCTGTTCCTCGCCTCTGACGAATCTCGTTATGTCACCGGCGTTTCGCTTCCCGTCGATGCGGGCAGCTTGCTCAAATAGGCCGCTAACCACCAAGTGAAAGAAGAAGCCCATGCCCGAATATGACTACGAAAAGCTGAAGAAGGAAGCCGAGCAGTACATCAAGTTCGAGAAGGACAAGAAGAACCGGATCGCGTACATCACGTTCAACCGTCCGGAGGAGCTCAACTCGACCACGCTGGGCATGCGGCAGAACTACGCCGACCTGATTCACAAGTGCAACGTGGACGACGACGTCAAGGTGGTCGTGATCCGCGGTGAGGGGCAGGATTTCGGCAGCGGTGGAGACCTGCCCGAGCAGCGTCCGATGCTGGAGAATCCCGGCTTGCCGCTGCACCACGAGCTCGCGATCAACGACGACGACGTCAAGTACCCGCCGGGCGGTTCCTACCGCTACCTGTCGACCGTCACCGACTTCTACGCCAAGGCCCGCGCCGGAAACCGTCCGCTGCAAGAGCTTCGGAAGATCAGCATCATCGAAGCCAAGGGCTACTGCTACGGGTGGCACTTCTACCAGGCCGGCGACGCCGACCTGGTGATCTCTAGCGACGACGCCCTCTTCGGGCACCCGGCCTTCCGTTACGTGGGCTGGGGGCCGCGACTGTGGTGGTGGGCGGAGACGATGGGTTTGCGCAAGTTCTCCGAAATGCTGTTCACCGGAAGGCCGTTCAGCGCGAAGGAAATGTACGAATGCGGTTTCGTCAACAGCGTGGTGCCCCGCGACAAGCTGGAAGCGGAGACGGAGAAGTACGCGCTGGCATGCTCGAAGTCGCGCCCGACCGACACGGTTGCGGTGCAGAAGACCTTCCTCGAGTTGTACAAGCAGCACAAGGGTGAGTACTTCGGCAGCCTGCTGACCGGCATGGTCGAGGGCATGTTGCCGATGATCAAGAACGACGCGGAAGAGGTCGACCTCACCGGTGGCACCTTCGAGAAGGGCCTCAACAATGTGGTCAAGGACAACGACCTGAACTTCCCGCCGGAGTGGCGCCTGAGCCGCTCGGGTCGCGCGAAGCCCTGACCGTTTTGACGGGCCGTGCATGTCCGCGCTGACGGGTATCAGGGTCATTGAGTTGGCCGAATCCGTCGCGGGGGAGTATTGCGGCAAGTTGCTGGCCGACTTCGGCGCCGAGGTCATCAAGATCGAGGCGCCGAAGTGGGGCAGCGCGACCCGCGCCATGGCGCCCCTGCTCGCCGACGGGTGTGAGGGGAGCGCGCTGTTCGCCTACCTCAACACCAACAAGCGCTCCGTCGTGCTCGATCCCCGCTCGGCGGCCGACGCCGAGCGGTTGCACGGGCTCATCGACTCCGCCGACGCGGTCATCGATCACCGGACCACGGACCGGTCCGCGCGTCACCCGTCCGTGGTCTTCTGCTCCATCACCCCCTACGGCCAGGGGGTGGCCGCCGAGTTCGACAATGCCCGCAGCATCAACGTATTCCACGCCAGCGGGTGGGGTTATCACACGCCGAGCCACCCGGACCCGGGCAGGCCGCCGCTGCAAGGGCCGGGTCGCTTCCTGTCCGACTACGAGGCCGGGCTGGAGGCGGCGCTGTGTGTCGCGTCGTCGTTGTGGGGACGGCTGCACACCGGTGAGGGCGAATCCATCGACGTCTCCCAGCAGGCCGTGCTGGTGTCACGCGCCGACTGCATCCTGGGCCGCCTCGTCACCGGCGAGGTGCCGGCCGACGGCGAGCGCGGCGATTACGATCAGGCCGGACCCGCGTCGTTCTTTGCCTGCGCCGATGGGTTCGTCTACCTGTACATGACCAGCCGCGCCCATTGGGCCGGGATGAAAGCGCTTCTGGATCATGCCGATTGGCTCGATGAGTTCGAGGACGATTGGCTGGAGTTCTCCGTCACCGCGGAGAAGGTCACCGCATTTCAGCGGGGGTTCGCCGCCTGGGTCGCCGGTTTGGCCAAAGAGGAGGCTTCGGAAAAGGCCCAGCGGCTCGGTGTGCCGCTGGTGCCCGTCAACGGAGCCGCGGACCTGCATCACTCGCCGCAGTATCGGCATCGCGGGTTCTTCCAGCAGGTTCGCCACCCGGTGCTGGGTGAGGCGGCGTATCCGACCGTGCCGTATGCGTTCAGCGCAACGCCCGCGCGAATCACCGGTGCCGCACCGAGTCTCGGCGAGCACACCGGGGCGGTCATAAAAGTTGTCGACGTGCCGCGTGCACGGCCTGCGGCCCGGTCGCCGCAGTTGAAGCCGCCCCGGGATGCGCGGGGTGGACCGCTGGAAGGCGTGCGCGTCGTCGAGCTCACCAAGGTGTGGGCCGGCCCGTACGCCGGAAAACTGCTGGCGATGCTGGGCGCCGAAGTGATCAAGGTCGAGACGGCCGACAGCCCCGAGGAGATGCGCGCGTACGGCGGCACCGACATCAACCACGCACCATATTTCTTGAGCATCAACCCCGAGATCCTCAGCGTGGACCTCGATATCAAGTCCGCCGAGGGGATGGCGCGGCTGCGCGAGCTGATCGCACGCAGCGACATCGTCATCAATAATCTGCGCCCGGGCGCGATGGAGCGCCAGGGCCTGGGTTATCGACAGCTGACCGAGATCAAGCCCGACATCATCTCCGTGTCGATCAAGATGTGGGGCAACGACGGGCCGCTGGGCCATCAAACCGGTTATGCGCCATGCTTTGCCGCGCTGGCCGGACCGGCCTCCCTGGTCGGCTATCCCGGCGGGCCGCCGCTCGGGACCAGCATGCGCTACGGCGATTCGACGGTCGGCGCGGCCGCCGCATATGCCGCCGTGGTGGCGCTACTGCATCGGGAGCTCAGCGGCGCGGGGCAATTCGTCGACGTGTCGGCCGTGGAGACCCTCTCCTCGATGATCGGCGACTGCCTGCTGGAACATTCGGTGACGGGCCGGCACCTGGGTCCCAGCGGCAACAACCACCCGGACATGTGCCCGCATGGTTGCTACTTGTGCGCCGACGGCGCGTGGATCACGGTGGCCGTCGCGAACGACGCCGAATGGAGCCGGTTGTGCGAGGCGCTCGGCGCCGCGACACTGGCGGGCGAGCCCCGCTACGCCACGAGCGATGCGCGACACCGGCACGCCGAGGCGCTCGACTCGGATCTCGCCCGCCTCACCCGGGGACAGGACGCGGAGCGGCTCGCCGAGCGCCTGCGTGCGGCGGGAGTGCCGGCCGCCAAGAGCGCCACCTCGCTGGATGTGATTGGCGATCAACGGCTGTGGGACCGCGAGCTGTATCGCTTCGTCACGGATCACCGCGAGGGCCAGCGACCGGTGCTGGGGCCGTCCTGGCGAATGGCGCGCCGCCCGGCCCGGATCACGCGCGGCGCACCGGACCTGGGCGAGGACACCGGCTACGTTCTACACGAGATCCTTGGCAGGCAACCGACGGGCGGAACATGACGACACTGGCGCGCACAGCGGCCCTGGTCACCGGCGCCAGCAGCGGCATCGGCGCGGCGACGGCCCAGGCGCTGGCCGCCCAGGGCGCGGCGGTGGCTCTGCTCGCGCGCCGGGCCGAGCGGTTGACGGAGCTGAAAAGTCAGATCGAATCCGCCGGTGGCACAGCGCTGGTCGTGGCGGCCGACGTCACCGATGCCGAACAGGTGGCCGATGCCGTCCAGCGCACAATCGCAGAGCTGGGACGCCTCGACATCCTGGTGAACAACGCCGGCCTGATGCAGTCGGGGCCCGCCACCGAGGCGCCCCTGCGGGATTGGGACCAGATGGTGTCGGTCAACGTGCAGGGCGTCCTCTACGCCACCCGCGCGGCGCTTCCCCACTTGATCGAGGCCGCCGCCAACTCGCCGCGCGGGGTGGCCGACCTGGTCACCGTCAGTTCCACCGCGGGCTGGGTGGCCCGACCGAATACCGCGGTGTATTCGCTGACCAAGTTCGGTGTGAACGCCTTCAGCGAGGGCCTTCGCCAGGAGGTGCTGGGCAAGCGGGTCCGGGTGGGAGTGGTGGGGCCCGGGACCGTCGACACCGAAATCTTCAGCCATCTGGCCGAGTCGTCGCGGGAGGCGTTCGAGCGGCAGACGGCCGGCATGGTCATGCTCCGACCGGACGACATCGCGGATGCGGTGTTGTTCATGGTGACGCGTGACCGGCGGGTGGCGGTCAATCACATGCTGGTGCGCGCGGCCGAACAGACCTGGTAATCAATTGATTCCACATTGGGCCGTCGGCAGCCGATACGGCGTGCCCTTTCCGGCCGACCCCGCGACATTGCGCAGCGGCGGGACGCGATTCCTCACCGAGGCCTTTCTCGCCTCGGGCACGTTGCGGGACAACGCGATCGCGAGCGTGACCGGCTTCAGCGAGGTCGCCGGCGGCAGCACGGGACGCAAGGCGGCCCTCTCACTCGAATACGCGAGGCCCGCGCCGAATCTGCCCACCGACCTGTTCGTCAAGTTCTCGCGCGATTTCGCCGACCCGGCGCGCGATCGCGGCAAGACGCAAATGGAGCCGGAAGTGCGATTCGCCGCGCTGTCGGGCGCGCCGGAGTTTCCCATCGCGGTGCCCCGGGTCCTGTTCGCCGACTATCACCGCCAGACCGGCACCGGGATACTGATCACCGAGCGGATTATGTTCGGTGACAACGGGATCGAACGCCAATACCACAAGTGCCTCGACTACGAGATGCCCGAGCCGTTGGAACATTACCGCGCGCTGCTCACCGCCCTGGCACGGCTGGCCGGAACCCACCGATCCGGGCGGCTGCCTGCGGAGCTGACCGCATCCTTCCCGCTGGACGTGGCGGCAGCGACGGTGGGGGAGCGGGAGCCGCTGTCGGTAACCAAGCTGCAACGCCGGGTGAACCAGCTGGCCGAATTCGCCGAAAACCACAGCGGGCTGCTGCCCGCTTGTTCGCCCGAGTTCATCGCCCGCCTGCGCGAAGAAGCACCGCGGTTCGCGCACCACGAGCAGACCATCGCCAGCCGACTGGCCGCCGACTCGGACTACGTCGCGCTGTGCCACTGGAATGCCAACATCGACAACGCATGGTTTTTGCGAGATGCCGGAGGCATGCTGCGCTGCGGCCTGATGGACTGGGGATGCGTCGGCCAGATGAACCTGGGCATGGCGTTGTGGGGAGCGATGTCCGGCGCCGAAACCGAGATGTGGGATGCCCACCTCGACGGACTGCTGCGGTTGTTCGTCAGCGAGTTCCATCGTTGCGGCGGAATGGAACTCGACCCGGATCGGTTGCGCCGGCACACCTTGCTCTACGCCTCGGCGATGGGGGTCGCCTGGCTCCTCGGCGTACCCGCGTTGATCCGCAGGCGATTCGAGGCCATACCGAACAGTCGCCGGCACCCGCTGATCAAGGACGACGAGAGCCTGCGCGCACCGTTGCAGATGCTGTCGAACCTGCTGTTCCTGTGGGACCGGTATCGCGTGGGCGAGTTGCTCGATGCGGCGCTCGCCGAAGGGCCGCGTTGACCACGCTTCACTCCCGCGTGCTTGCGCCCTCGCGGCGTCGTACCCCGGCCAATACGTCTTCGGCGGCGCGGAATTGGAGGCGGCGCACTTGCCCCGCCTCGATGATGAAGTCGAAGGCGACCTTGACCTCGCCGCGGTGAATCCAGGCGGCGCCCGGGCGGTCCTCGACGAAGACCGGGATCGCGGCCTTGGCAGCGCCGTTGAAGAAGCCGGCCACCTCATCGGGGCCCTGCAGGCGCGTCGGCGTGCCGAGCGCGGCCGCGGCCGCGTCGGCGGAGACCACCACGTCGGGCGCGAGCAACTCCAGCAGCCGGGTGAAGTCGCCCTCGCGCGCTGCGGCCATGAAGGCGTCCACCACCTCCCAGTCGGCGAGCGCATCCTCGGGCGTCGGCGGGCGCACCTTGGCGCGAGCCCGAGAGGCCAGCTTGCGCGCCGCCACCGGGGTCGTGTCGAGCATGGAGGCGATCAACTCGAAGTCAACGCCGAAGCTGTCGTGCAGCACGAAGGCCACCCGCTCGGCGGGCGTTAGCCGGTCGAGCACTACCTGCAGCGCTATGCCGACTGTGTCGGCCAGCACCACGTCGTCCGCCGGATCAGGTTCCGTCGCCTCGACCTGAATCGACTCCGTCGGCACCGGAGTACGCGCCCGTAGCCGGTCGAGGCACAGCCGCGAGGTCACCGTGGTGAGCCAGCCCGGCAGATTGTCGATCGGCTCTTCGGTGGCGTGCAGCCGCAGCCACGCCTGCTGCACGACGTCCTGAGCCCCGTCCGCGTCGCCCAGGATCCGCGCGGCGATGCGCTGCAGCCGAGGGCGCTCGGCCTCGAAACCGTCCCGGAGTTGGTCGTCGTTCACCATGGCGGTCACACTTTCGTCGTCGGGTGCGTCACCATCCTGACGCACCCGGACCGCCCGGTGTGACCAGAGGAGGAGGACCCTCGTGAAGACCATGACCTGCCAGGACCTCGGTGGCCCGTGCGACCTCGCGCACCGTGGCGAGAGCGCCGACGAGATCATCAAGGCGCAGGATCAACACCTCAAGGAGGTCGTTGAGGCCGGCGACGACGCCCACGTGCCCGCGCGCGAGGACATGAAGGGCCGCTGGCGCCACCCGATCAAGTCGATGGGTTGGTACAAGGACGTCAAGAAGCGCTTCGCCGAGCTGCCGGAGAGATGACGCTCAACTAAGGCTCGTCGCCGTCCTCATCCCTGAGCAGCTTCTCGGGGTGGTGGAACGTATTGGTGCGGGGCCGGCCCCGGTCCAGGTGCGGTGGCGGCAGCCATTCGGTGTCACCCCCGGCGTTCTTGCGGGTGGTCCATCCGCCGGGCCGCAGCAGGCGGTGGTGGGGGCCGCAGGCGAAGGTGAGCTCGTCGACGTCGCTGGTATGGCACGTGGACCAGTCGGTGACGTGATGCACTTCGCAGTAATAGCCGGGCACGGTGCATCCCGGGGCCGAACACCCGCGATCCCTGGCGTGCAGGACGATTCGCTGAGCCGGTGAGGCCAGGCGCTTCGTGTGGTACAGCGCCAGGGCCTTGCCTTTGTCGAAGATCGCCAGGTAGTGATGCGCATGGCGGGCCAGCCGGATCACGTCGCTCATCGGCAGGATGGTGCCGTCACCGGTCAGGCCCCGTCCGGCGGCGGCTTCCAGCTCCTGCAGCGTCGTCGTGACGACGACCGAGGCCGGTAAGCCATTGTGCTGTCCCAACTTTCCGGAGGCCAGCAACGCGCGCAAACCCGCGTTGAGCCCGTCGTGCTGGCGCTGGGCGGCGCTGCGGCCATCCCGTTCAATGGCCTGCTCACTGGGAGCCCCATCCACGCAAGGGGTTTCGTCATCGGGGTTGCACATGCCGGGTGCGGCGAGTTTGGCCAAGACGGCCTCCAGCGTGGCACGCGCTTCGGGGGTCAGCCAGCCGCGCAGCGGTGACATGCCGTCGGCCTGCTGGTTCCCCAGCGTCACGCCGCGCTGCCGAGCCCGGTCCTCGTCGGTGAAGTTGCCGTCGGGGTTGAGGCAATCGGCCAGGACGTCGGCCAGCTTGCCGAGTTGTTCGGGCCGATACCGGGTTCCTTCCGAGGCGAGCTTGGCCTCGGCCTGCTCGCGGGTGGCCGCATCTATCCAGCCGGGCAGCTGGTGGTAGAACTTGCGGATCACCGCGACTTGACCGGTGCCGAGCCGGCCGTCGCGTTGGGCGGCCGCGGTGGCGGCCAGCACCGGTGCCACGGGTTCGCCGGTGAGGCCGTGTCGCGGGCCGAGATCCCGCGCCTCCTTGATGCGCCGGGACGCTTCGCCGCGGCTGATCAACGTCGATTCGGTGATCGCATGAGCAAGCGTGCCGCCGAGTTCCTCGGACGGGGCTTGACGGGCAAGGGAATTGATCAGCGGGTGTTCGATGGCCGGCAACCGGCGACGCACCTTCTCGCAGCGCTCCAGCATCGCCAACTGCTCGCGGGTGGCCAACGCATCGCAGTCGTAGTCGACCAGGTCATCGAGGGCGGCGTCGATCGCGTCGAACGCCGCCGACAGGGCCTCCCGATCTACACTCACACCCCGAAGCTACCGGGGCCCACCGACAAAAAACGCCGCTCATTTACCAGTGAAACGTAAGTGGTACAAGTGATTTCGGTTATCCCCAGGACGGGCTGGTGGTCAGCACCTCGACGCCGTTGTCGGTGATGTGCACTGTGTCTCGACGGAACACCGCGCCGACGCCGCGCTGCCACACATACGCGGTGATCGCCAACACCATCCCGGCCTCGAGCCGGTCGTGTTCGCCCGCGGCCAAAAGGGATTCGGACACCACGGGCGGATCGAAGCCCAGCCCCAGCCCGTACGCGACCGGCATCGGCGGGATCGGTTCGCCCGTCGCGCCGTACGCGGCGAGCAGATCGTCGGTGGGTGCGCCCGGTCGGCAGGCGGCAAGCAGCTTGTCGTACAACCGGTTCGACCGCTCGAAGAGCGCCCGCGCCTCGCTACCGATGTCCTCGCCGGCCGGCCAGGTTCGGCCCACCTCGGCGACATAGCCGTTCGCCAGCGCGCCCGCCGCGAGCGCGACGAGGTCCCCCGGCCGGACCTCAGCCGCGGAGGCGCGACGCCACGGCTTCTCCCGGGAGGTCACCCACGCGGCGTCCTGGGTGGCGGGGGTGCTCACCCCGCCCGCGGCCATCGCCTCCATCATCACGCCGGCCAGCGTCCGTTCCGACACACCCGGCGCCAATTCGTCCAGCGCGGTGGCCAATCCGTGTTCAGCGACGCGCAACGCCTGATCCATGGCGGCGATCTCGCCGGGCGTCTTGATCCGCCGGGCCGCACGCATCGCCGGTTCGGCGTCGACGAGTTCGGCATTGGGGAACGCCTCGGGCAGCAGCGCGGCGAAAGTCGGTGTGATCGCGTCGGTTCCGACCCGGCGCGCCGCTTCGGCGCCGTCGACCTTCTTCAGCACGTCGATGAGCGTCATTGGGTTCCAGGCCAGTCCGTACAGGTGGTCGTGGCCGATCTCCTCCGGGACGCCCTCGTCGTCGGTGCTGTTGAGGTAGATGTCTCCGGTGGCGCGCACCAGCACGCACATCGGACCGAAGGGCCGCGTGCCGGCGATCCACAGTTGCGGGGCGCCGGTGACGTAACGGATGTTGGCCTGCCGGCCCAGGACCAGGATGTCCAGGCCGTGCTCCGCCATCTGGGCCAGCGCCCGTTCCCTGCGGCCCGACCGCAACGCCCGCGCGTCGGGCAGAACTTCAGTCGCCATAAGGGGTGTAGGGGTAGTCGGTAATCGGCGCGTAGCCGTCTTCGGTGATCACCACGATCTCCTCACTGCGATAGCCTCCCGTTCCGTCCTCCCACATCACCGGTTCCAGCACCAGAACCATGCCGGGCGGAAAGACGAAGTTGTCGTCGAACTCCTCGCCGAGATCCGTCCCGATCATCGGCGCCTCGGCGGGGTAGGTCCCGATACCGTGGCCCAGATAGAAGTGCGGCAACCACGGCTTGCGGCCGCCGTTGGCCGCTATCGCGGCGCGTGCCAAATCACCCGACGTCACACCGGCTTTGGTCACCGCAAGCACCGCGTCCAGCACGGCTCGCCACTGCCGGAACTGGTCCTGCTGACGCGGGGTGGGTTTCTCGCCGACCACCCAGGTGCGGCCGAAGTCGGAGCAGTATCCGTGGTAGGTGATGCTGATGTCGGTCCACAGCACGTCGCCGGCCGCCAGTTCCCTATCGGTCGGCAGCAGCGGCAGCGCGAGATCCCCGTGGGTCGTCCACACTCCGGCCTCGCGTGAACTCGGCATCACCTGCCAGATGGCCTCCAGCATGTTGGTGGTGGCGCCCAATTCGAATGCGCGGCGGACGAACGTGGCCGAAAGATCGATCTGCCGCACACCCGGCTTCAACGCCTTCTGCACGTCGACGATCGCCTCTTCGGTGATGCGGGCCGCCCGGCGCAGACAGGACAGCTCGTCGCGGGTCTTCACCAATTGCGCGGCGCCGAGCACGATCGCCGCGTCCGTCGGCGACCCCGCGGGGAACAGCGTGGCCGCCGCCCGGCGCATGGCACCGGTGAGTTCGTCGACGGCGATGTTGGCGCCCGGCGGGACCAGCCCGGCCAGCCTCCGCGCGAAATCCTGGACGCCGTGGTCGAATTCGAGGTAGGCGGGGCCGTGCAGATGGTCGTCCGGCACCGGATACTCCGCGGCCGCACCGCTGCGGAACGGCATGAACAGGTGCGGGTGCACGTCTTCGGCGAGCACGACGGCGACCGGGCGCTCCACGTGCGACAGGCCGGCGTCCAGGAGCGGCCAGCTGGCTCCGGTCGCGTAGCCGACGTAGCCGTTCATCAACAGGATCAGCGCGTCGACGCCGTGCTCGGCCATGGCGGACCGCAGCCGCGCTCCGATCTCGGTACGCATGCGGGCCCAGTCCGGTACGTCGGGTATGTCGAGCACCGAGCCGCGGGAGGTCACCGAGTTCGTCATGCCGGGATTCCCAGGAATTCCCTGATGTTGCCACCGACCACCCGCACCGCGTCCTCGGGACCTACCGCCTCGACCACCGCGGCCAGCGATCTCTCCGAATAGCCGAACGTGCTCTCGTTGTGCGGGTAATCCGATGACCACATCACCTTGTCAATGCCGATCTCGTCGATCTGCCGCAGACCGAGCGGGTCGACCATGAACGACGCGCACATGTGCGTGTCCCAGTAGTGGCGGACATCGCGCTCCGGCCGGTGCGCCAGCATGTGCCGGTAGGACGCCAGCACGTGCTCGGCGTCCTGCAGGGCCGTTGGCACCCAGGCGATTCCGCCTTCGAACCAGCCGATCCGCAGCCCCGGATGCCGGTCCAGGACGCCACCGAAGATGTACTTGGAGAACATCTCTCGGAACGAGTCGATGTTGACCATCATGGCCACCGCGACGCTGTTGACCTCGCTGGGGAACTTGGGCTGGCTCTCGCCGATGTGGTGCGTGACCGGCAGGCCGGATTGTTCGATCTCGTCCCACACCGCCCTCATCGGTGTGCTCGAGTAATCGATGGGTTGGCCGTCGCGGTCGTTGCCCGGGCTGATGGGCATCAGAAACGTTCGCAGCCCCAACGATTTCAGTTCGGTCAACGTGCGCCGGGCGCCCGCCGGATCCCACCAGTTGATCAGCCCGACCCCGTAGCAATGGCCTTCGGAGCGCTCCTGAACCCCGGCGATGTGCTCGTTGTAGACGCGAAAGATCCGCTCGCGAATCTCGTGGTCGGGATGGTGGAACAGCGCGAGCACAGCGTTGGGGAAGGCCAGTTCCATGTCGACACCGTCTTCGGCGAGGTCGCGAACGCGGGCTTCGACGTTGTTGGTGGCCGCCCCCGCGAGATCGTCGTATTGCATGAGCACCGCGCTGAAATCCCCGACCACCATCGATTGTCCGGGCGGCCCCAGCAGATACGCGCCGTCCTCGTACCAGATCCGCGGGGCCTGATCCTTGAGTTCGTCCGGAAAGCCCTCGTAGAAGATGTCGTCGGCCACCGAGATGTGGTTGTCGGCGGAGAACACCTCGGTGCCGGCCGGCAGGCCGGTGTCGAATCCGGCCGCGTGACCGCGGCGGTCCTTGGGCGCACCGAGCACGCCTTCGGGATAGAGGGTTTGGGCTGGAGCGGACATCATCGTCCCTTCGTTGCGATCACCTACATTTTGAACCAGGGGAGAGCAAACCGACCCGGTCCAGGTCGGCGAGATACTTCTCGATCAACTGCTGCGAGACGTGGGGAATGGTGCGGCCCGCACGTGCCACGGCCGCCCGGAACCGGTCTCCGGGCACCGGGGAGCGCACCCGGGTCTTTGACGTCACTGCGACCGACGAACGCCATCTGTCACCACTTTCGATGTCAACCCGGATAGCTCACGCCGGTGAGCTGTTCGGAGAGCTGCCACAGCCGCCGCATGTCGGGCTCGCTGCGCGCCAGGCGGGGAACACCGGCGAAAGTGACCCCGCCCCTGGCCGTTTCGTAGAAGCCGCGCGGCCCGTAGTATTTGCCGCCCTGCGCATCCGGTGATGCCGCCGCGTAGAGGGTCGGCTTGATGCCTTCGTCGATGTCGAGCCACATGAACGGCAGCAGCCGCCACGTCAGCAGCGTGATCCGGGCCTGCAACGTCGGTTTGGTGCGGCCGTACGAGGCGCCACTGAGCAGGTTGGTTTTGGACAGGCCGGGGTGCGCGGCGTTGGACATCAACCCCCAGCCCTCCTGGCGGCTGCGCCGATCCAGTTCGACGGCGAACATCAGCTGCGCCAACTTGGCAATCCCGTAGGAGTGCATGGGTTTGTAGCCGCGTTGCGCGTTGACGTCGCCGAATTCGAGGCCGCGCTGGGTCGCGGCGATGCTGCTGACGGTGACGACGCGCGCGGATTCCGCCGCCCGGAGCAACCCCAGCAGCCGTCCGGTCAACGCGAAATGACCCAAATGGTTTGTCCCGAACTGCAATTCGAATCCGTCGCTGGTCTGTTGCCGTTGCGGGGGCGTCATGACGCCCGCGTTGTTGATCAGGATGTCGATCGGGCGACCTGCTGCGATCAATTCCTCGCTCAGCGTGGCGACGCCGGCCAGCGACGACAGGTCGAGCTGCCTGATGCTGAGCTTGGCCTGCGGTACCTCCCGGCGGATCTCGGCGATCGCCCGATCGCCCTTGACCCGGTCGCGGATCGCCATCACCACATCGGCGCCCGCGGCTGAGAGCCGCTTCGCCAGCCCGAACCCCAAACCGCTGTTGGCCCCGGTAACTACGGCGAATCTGCCACGCAGATCGGGAACGTCCAGCGACAGATCG
This sequence comes from Mycobacterium mantenii, assembly GCF_001667865.1. Lineage (GTDB taxonomy): Bacteria > Actinomycetota > Actinomycetes > Mycobacteriales > Mycobacteriaceae > Mycobacterium > Mycobacterium mantenii_A. Next base: position 28,635 of record NZ_LZJP01000032.1, read on the forward strand.
GGCTTTACCATGTCACGGGCAGCTCGTAGAGACCGTAGGCCAGCGCGTCGTGCTTGAACGGAAGTTCATCCAGCGGCACCGCGAGCTGCAGTGTCGGGACGCGGCGCAGCAGCGTGGGTAACACGATCTGCAATTCCATGCGCGCCAGCTGCTGACCCACGCATTGGTGGCGCCCGTAGCCGAACCCGACGTGCGGCCCGTCTTCACGGAGCAGGTCCAGCCGGTCCGGGTTGGGGAACTGGCGGGCATCCCAATTCGCCGGGGCCACGTCCAGGATGATGCCGTCGCCCGCCCGGATGATTTCACCGCCAATCTCGATGTCCTCGACGGCGATTCGCCGCTGTCCGGTCTGGATGATGCTCAGGTAGCGCATCAGCTCTTCGACCGCGGTGGCGATCACCTTCGGATCGTCGGTGTCGCGCAGCAGCGCACGCTGGTCGGGATGTTCGAGCAACGCCGCGATGCTCAGGCTGATCATGTTCGCGGTGGTCTCGTGGCCCGCGATCAGCACGCCGGTGGCCAGTTGCGCGGCCTCCCGCACGCTGAGTTCCTCGGCGTTGACCCGCTCGGCGAGGTCGGACACCAAATCCTCTGAGGGGCTTTGCATTTTTGTCCGAACCAGGTTGGCCAGGTACTTCGCCAACGAGGCGGCGCCCTGGGCGGTGTCCTCCTCGGTCGCGTAGCGGCCCATGCCCCGCTGGGCTTGCGTCTGGAAGAATTCCGCGTCCTCATAGGGCACGCCGAGCAGTTCGCTGATGACCAGGGAGGGGACCGGCAGCGACACGGTGCTGACGATGTCGCCTGGCTTCGGGCCCGCCAGCAGGGCGTCGATGTGGTCGTCGGTGATCTTCTGTATCGCCGGCCGTAACGCCTCAACCCGCTTGAAGGTGAACGGTTTCGACAGCATCCGGCGGAACCGGGTGTGTTCCTCGGCGTCGGAGGTGAACACCGAGCGTGGGCGCTTGTGCACGGTGGCCAGCATGCCCGCGTTCCAGTGCGGATAGCCCGGCAGCCGGTCGTCGACACTGGTGCGCGAGTCGGTGAACAGCGCGCGTATCGCGTCGTAACCGTGGATCAGCCAGGGGGTGCTGCCGTCCCAGATCCGGACCCTGCTCAGCTGCTTGTCGGCGTTGAGCTCCAACACCTTCGGAGGCGGGGCGAACGGGCAGCCGGGCGCCCGCGTCATCGGGAACTCCGGGATATCGGTGGCGGTGGATCCTTCGGTCATCGTGCTCCTCGGTTGTTGGCCTGCGCCGTGGGCTGTGCTGGTTGGCCGCCGGCCGCGCCCACGTGGACCGGTGCGCGCCACAGGCCGACGATCGCGTCGATCAGTCCTTCGCCGGCCACCGGCCACGGCGAACGCGACCGGGGTCCGTGTTCGGCCAGTGCGCCTTCGTGTTCCGCGCAGGTGTGCATGAGCAGGTTGCGCACCATCACCATCCGTTCGGACCGCACCCGCTTGGGCAGCTCCGGAAGGCAGCGGTTGATGCCGTCGAGCGTCTGCACCAGCAACGGCGACGCCAATGCGTCTTTGGTGACCACGTGGCGGTAGGTGGGGTCGGCCATGGCCTGCGCGGCGAATCGGGCGTACCAGGTCGGGGTGCCCAGCGCGGACAGATGATCGGTCAAGGGCCGGACCAGCGCGCCGACCCAATCGCGTAGCTCGGTCGAATCGCCGATGACGGCCAGCATCTGGGCGCGCAGCTTCTCGATCGGCTCGCGATGCTTGCTCTCGATCGCGCGGAGCAGGTCGACCCTGGTGCCGAAGTGGTAACAGGCCGCGGCGTTGTTGCCCTGTCCGGCCGCCTCGCTGATCTGCCGGTTCGAGACGGCATACATCCCGCGTTCGGCGAAGAGCACTTCGGCGGCCGACAGGATGGCCTCCCGGGTGCCCGTCGACCTGTCGGAGCGAGCGATCCGCTCGGCAGTCATCGCCTCAGTGAACACCCCGCGCCGTGTTAAATCAAGCAGTTTATTTATCCGGCTCCCGCCGCAACGCGATGGTCACCGAAACCCCGGTTCGTCGACGGCATTTCATCGTCCTGACGCCCCGACCCGGTATCCGGGGAATACAGTCGTCGGAATGAATCCGCTGCAGCGGTTGGCCCGCAACCCGACGGCGTACCGCTGGCTGGTCCTGGGCGGTCGTCAGGTCGTGGAAGGCCTCGAATCCCTGCTGCGGTTCCTGACGGGCGGACGGCTCGGTGTGCTCGATCTGGCCGGCCTGCCCAACGTGCGGATCACCGTGTCGGGCCGCAAGACCGGTCTCGCCCGCAGCGCGACAGTGCAGTACGTCCCGTTCCGCGACGGCCTGCTGCTGGTCGGATCGAATTGGGGGCGCGCCTGTCACCCGTCCTGGTCGGCGAATCTCAAAGCGGCGCAACGGGTCACCGTGCGCCGGCGTGGCCGCCGTTTCGTGACGACGGTGCGGCTGCTCGGTGGCGCGGAGCGCGACGAAGCGTGGGCCGAGGCGCTGGCGTCCTGGCCGAATTATCGGCTCGCCCAGGATCGCGCCGGCCGCCGCCGGTTTCGGCTGTTTCTTCTGACGCCCACCCGGTGATTGGAGCGACCGTCTCTAGCCGCCGAGGCCGTTCTTTACTGCGGCGTCTTGTTTTTGGCCCACGTCGGTCACGAAATCCGGCGGCACCAGGGCGCTGGGCGGCCCGTCGAATTCCAATTCGACGAAGGCCCTGCCCTCGGTGAACATCAGCACGGTCACTCCCTTGGCGCCGTCGGGCGACGGGCCCGAGATCGTGGTGCCACCGGTGCCGACGGCGATCGGCTCGGGCGTCCCGTGGACGTAACCGTCGTGGGTCGACTTGGCCGATTCCAGCGCGCGCTGCGCGGCCGCGGGATCGGGCAGGATCTGAATGCTGTCAATGATCACGTGCGTGCGGTCGTTGTTGCTGAAGGTGGTGCTGGCCCCGGGCTGGCCGTTCGGGTTGTTGGTCGGCGGGGTGGCCGTGAAGACCTCGGGTGCGTCGATATCGCCGGCCGCGATGAGTAACCGGGTGTAGTCCGACGGTTGGGCCGATGCGGACGTCGGCGTAGCGGCGTGGCCGGCCGAACTCGAGGTGGCCGAACTCGAGGCGGTCGACGACGAGGTGGCCGGCGATGACTTCGATCCGCTGCCGCAGCCGGCGACCGCCGCGCCGGCCAGCGCCGCCGTCAGCGACATCCCAACCGCAAGCCTCGAGAATTTGCTCATGGACGTTTCCTTCCGCCCCCGGCTTCGACACCGCAAACGGTAACGCAACACGAGCACCCATGCTGGGGAACGTGGTTAGTGCGTGGCAGTTACCCCGGCGGTACCCGCCCGGGCTGCGGCGAGGGTAGTTGCCGCGCGCCGTCGTCAGCCCGCGCGGTTCTTGGTCAGGTGCGCGATCTCGCTGCCCCAGACCGATTGCGCGCCTGCGTCGCCCACGCGGTAGATCTGAACCATCGACGAGATCCCCGCAGCCAGCGCAAGGATCGCGACGAGTGCCTGGGCGGCGACGCGGCTCTTCTCGGAGCGGCGCTCGATCACCCGGAGGATGACGAGCACGACGGCAACCGCCAGCAGCGCGGCGGAGAAGTAATTCATCAGGCTGCCGCGCTCGGCGTGTTCGCGCAGGATCGGGCTGGGATTCGTTCTCAAGTCGTAGAGCCATCCGCCGGCATTGATGGTGATGGGCGTGACCACCATGGTGATTGCGGCCAGGAGCAGCGTGAGCCACATCAGCTGCCCGCGCCGGGCCGCCGGCCATATCGCGCACACGATGACGAGCAGGGCGGTCAACGGCACCAGCACCACGACCAAATGCAGCAGCAGGGCATGAGCCGGCATGCCGTTGATGATGTCCACAGTGTCTCCCCGATGGTGGTAGCGCAGCGGTTAGCCGCCGAGCCCCTTCTTGATGGCCGCATCTTGCTTCTGGCCGACGTCATTGACGAACTCCGGCGGGGCCAGCGTGTCGGTCGGGCCATCGAATTCCAGCGTGGCGAACGCCTTGCCCTCGGTGAAGAGCAGGATGACCACGCCCTTGCTGCGGTCCGGGGTGTTGCCCATCAACATCGTTCCGCCGCTGCCGATGTTCGACGGTTGCGTGGACGGATCCTTGATCATGCCGCCCTGTTGCCCCTTTGCGGCGTTCAACGCGTTCGTGGCGGAGTCGGGGTCGTCGTAGACGTCGATGGTGACCTTGATGGCGTGACTACCGTCGTCGTCTTTGAAGGTGGTCGCCACGCCCGGCTGGCCGTTGGGGTTGCCGGTCGGGGGCGCGGCGGTGAAGGGGACCGGGGCGTTGATGTCACTGGGCTGGATGAGCAGCTTGGCGTATTCGTTGGGCTGGCCCGGCACCGATGATGCCGGGGCCGGACCCGGGCTGCTGGTGGCCGATGTCGCCGAGGTAGCCGATCCCGACTTCGACGGCGACGGCTGCGGCTTGTTGCCGCCACAGCCGGCTATCGAAACCGCCAGTGCCGTCGTCGCTGCGACACCCGCGACCACCGCTGGTGACATCCTCATCGGGTCGGGCTCCTTCCAGGTCTTCCTGGCGACAAAGTCGGATCGTCCTTCGATGTCGGATCGTCCTTCGATCGCACAGTACATTGCTGCGCGGCAGGGGATGCCGCGCAGCGTCCTGGGAGAGTTGAGCCGGGCTACTCGAGTTGATCGCGCAGGGAGCTCAGCGTGTTTGCCAGGATGCGGGACACCTGCATCTGCGAGACCCCGATCCGCTCCGCGATCTGGCTTTGCGTCATGGATTCGAAGAACCGCATGCGCAATACCTCGCGTTCGCGCTCCGGGAGGGTGGCCACCAGAACCCGCAGCGCTTCCCGATTGGTGATGTGCTCGATCTGTGGATCGATATCGCCGACCGAGTCGGCCACCGAGCGGGGCGTGCCCGAACTGTCGGCGCCCAGCGGCGCATCCAGGGAGTCGAGCCGATACGCGTCGCCCGCGACGAGGCATTCGACGATCTCCTCGCGGGGAACCTCGAGCACCTGGGAAAGCTCACCGGCGGTGGGTGCGCGCCCGAGCTGTTGGGACAGGTCCGCGGTCGTCCTGCTGATCTGCACGTGCAGCTCACGCAGACGCCGCGGGACGCGCATCCCCCAGCTGTAATCGCGGAAGTAACGCCGGACCTCTCCCATCATGGTGGGCACCGCGAACCCGATGAAGCTCGGACCTTTCGCGGGATCGAACCGGTTGACGGCGTTCATCAGCCCCAGCCGCGCGACCTGAATCAGGTCTTCCAGGCCCTCGCCCCGGCGGGCGAAGTGGCTGGCCACATGGTCTGCCAGCGGCAGGCACCGAGACACGATGCGTTCGCGCTGATGGGCGTACTCGTGCGATTCGGCGGGCAGTTGCTGCAGCGCCAGAAACATTTCGACGACATCGTCGTATGAATCGTCATTCTTCGTGGTCGGCGGCGGAGCCGGACGGGTTGCAGAAATTACATTGGTCATCGGGTGGCGCACCCAACGTTCACTCGAAGAATCGTGTAAACGGTTGCGCGAGAACAAGTTTGCATTGCTGACTCACTCCTAGAGTCGTATGCAGAGAGGGCTGGGTCGCAGCTACGCGCACTTCTCGCCTCCACTGCATCTCGATCCGCAGGACGGCCGATTCGGTCGACGCGCACGAAGGAGCGGGGAGCTGACTGGGGCTGATTCGCCGGAGTCATACCAAGCTCAGTAGCCGTGCGGCTGACTGGACCGCTTTTAGCTAAACGGCGACACGTCCATAACGGACTTCATTGGAGACTATACGCCCCCTCGCATCACCCGGCGCGCCGTTGTCGAAGTGGGTCGGGGGCCTTTCCCGCCGGTTGGCGCCGCATGCCAGTGGGGCTCTAGCAAGCCATCGATGCGAGGCCGCCGAATCCACCCGGTGCGGCGGTGCCGGCGCCGAACTGCGGTGTTGGGTTTTCATCCATCGAGGCGTGAGGGAGGGCGGGTCGCCGCCCGCAAACAACATTTCGGCCATTTTGGTTTCCCGATCCGTTGGGCGGTGACCTGATTCACGCCGGTGTAGCAGGAGGCCCGGCGGGGCGATTGCCGACGGCGCTGGCGTCGTCGGCACCGCGGCCTGCCGCGGTGCGATTGCGCTGCGATGCGGGCGTCCCAACCCTGCCCAACCATCCGGTTGGTAGAGATTGCTCGATGCGGTCCGGGTCGCGCATCCGGCCTTGGGTGGCGTCGGTTCTCATTTCTGATGCGGCTGGGTACTGTTCGCCTAATGTTCGTGACCTCAATCGAGCGCCCGGCCCACCGCCGGCGCCGAGAGCAATTCGCGCGCAACGGTTTACGTGGACCACGGGGTGGGCCCGCCCGGGGCGGGCGATGACCGGGACCGAGGCTTCGCTGGCCGGACGGGGCGTGGTGGTCTCGGGGGGCAGCCGCGGTATCGGACGCGCGGTCGCCGAGCTGCTGGGCAACCTCGGCGCCGGTGTGGTCGTCAATGGGCGTGACGAACGGGCCGTGCGGGAGACGGTCGCGGCGATCACGGCGGCGGGCGGGCGGGCCACCGCGGTGGTGGGACCCGCGGACGAAGAGCGCGTTGCCCGATCGCTCGTCGACGAATGCGTGAGCGCGTTCGGGCGGCTGGACACGCTGATCAACTGCGCGGGTATCGCCGAGCCCCCCGGTTCGTCCATCCTGACCATCTCCCCGGACGAGTTCGACCGCCTGATCGGCGCCCACCTGGGCACGGCCTTCCACACCTGCCGGGTGGCCGCTCCGGTGCTGGCCGCACAGGGGCACGGAGCCATCATCAACACCAGCTCGGTGGCGTTTCTGGGTGACTACGGCGGGACCGGATATCCGGCGGGTAAGGGCGCCGTCAACGCCCTGACGATGGCCATCGCCGCCGAATTGAAGCCCCACGGCGTGCGGGCCAACGTGGTGTGTCCCGGCGCCAGGACGCGGCTGTCCACCGGTGCCGAGTACGAAAAACACATCGAAGACCTGCACCGCCGTGGGCTGCTCGACGAGATGACGATGCGGGCGTCGCTCGACAGCGCGCCGCCCGAGTTCGTCGCACCGGTCTACGCCTACCTCGCGAGTGACTTATCGCGTGACGTGACAGGTCAAATCCTGGTTGCCGCAGGCGGTTTCGTGGGCCGCTTCGACCGCCAGACGCCGCGGCTGCTGGGCTACCGCGACCACCATCAGGCCGGGCCGTGGTCGGTGCCGGAGGTTCACCACATGTTCGTGGGCGCGAGCGACTGACGACCCGGGCACCAGCAAACTAACCGGTCGGCCCTGTCCGGGCCCGCGCGGTGCGGCCGGCCCGGCGAACCGAAGGACCTTCGCATCGGCCGCGCAAAGCGGGCGGTGGTGGCTCATCTGCCCTGAAATCACCACTTAGGGTGCGTGCTGCCGTCGTGCGACCTACGCTGTCCTCGCCAACCGCAGGAGGGTGCTTCCAGCATGCAACCGAATCCGCTCGACCCGATCGCCAGCGAACGACTGTCGCACGCCGGCCAGGTATTCACGTCCGACCTGTCGATCAACGAATTCGCCCTGCTGCACGGGGCCGGATTCGAACCCATCGAACTGGTGATGGGGGTCTCCGTCTACCACGTGGGCTATCAGTTCACCGGGATCAGGCAGCAATCGGAACTGCCGGTCCTCACCGACGCGACCTACCGCGCCCGCTGGAATGCGATGTCGCGGATGCAGGCCGAGGCCGACGCGCTGGGCGCCGACGGAGTCGTGGGGGTTCGCCTCGAATGGCGCCATCAGGGCGAGGGCGAGCACCTCGAGTTCATCGCCGTGGGCACCGCGGTGCGGTATGTGGAGAAACCGGGGGCGTATCGACGGCCCAACGGGCAAGCCTTCACCAGCCACCTGTCCGGACAGGACTTGACGACCCTATTGCGGTCCGGGTACGCCCCGGTCGCCTTCGTGATGGGCAACTGCGTGTTTCATGTTGCCGTGCAAGGCTTCCTGCGAACGCTTGGTCAGGTGGGACGCAATGCGGAGATGCCGCAATGGACTCAAGGCAGCTATCAGGCCCGGGAGCTGGCGATGTCGCGCATGCAGAGCGAGGCCGAACGTGACGGCGGAAACGGCGTCGTCGGAGTGCACTTCGCCATCTCGAACTATGCGTGGGGCCATCACACGGTCGAGTTCTACGTGGCGGGCACGGCGGTGCGTCGCATCGGCCAACCGCAAACGCTGACGCCGTCCTTCGTCCTGCCGATGAGCGATTGATGACGAGTTTCGATCCCGAGCGGGTCAGCCGGGCGGTAGCGGCCGCACTGGCCGGGCCCGGGGGAGTTGGGTTGGTGCTCAAGGTTTTCGGTGGAGTTCCGGGCGTCACCGTGGTGCCGGCACGGCGGGGTATCTTCCGGTCGCGGCCCGAGCAGGTCCACATCGGTGACTGGCGATACGAGGTCACCCCCGCGGGTCACGTGAGCGCCGCCCACGTCGTCAAGGGCATTGTCCTGGCGGACGAAGTGCTTGCGGCCGGCGCCGTCGCTCCGCACATCGCCCGCGCGCTCGGGCAGGTGGTGCACCATCACGGGCCGACGATCCTCGCCAACATCGATGCGGCGGTGGAAGCGCTCGAGGCGGGATCAGGCGCTGGCGCCTGAGGCGATCGAGCGCCCTACGAGAGCCGATTGGCGGCGAAATCGGCCGCTTGGTCGACCATTCCCGCCTCGACGTATTGGCGGTGGGCGGCCGGGTTGCCCGCGCCGGAACAGACGGGGTCGCCGGGGACGCACAATTCGAGGGTTTTGGCCGAATACAGCGGCCCGATGGTCACCGGCGGCTCGTTGATGATGCTCATGAACTGGGTCGACGGCTTGCCGAACAGCGCCACCGCGGCCACGTGGCTGGCCACGTCCGCCGGCATCGGCTGCAGCGCCTGCACCAGGTGCACACCATCGGGCACGGCGCTCTCGGTGACGAAGCCGATCACCGCGGCGCCCTGCGAGTAGCCGCCCAGCACCATCTTGGTGCGGGGGCAGTTGGCCGCCATCTGCTCGACGTGGTTGCCGGCGTCGCTGATGCCGTCGACGGCCGTGGGGAAATCAGTGGTGGCCGGATAGTCGACCGGATATACGCCGACCGACTTGCCGCCGACGTGCGAGCGCAAGGTGTCAACGAAGCTCTGGCCGATCCGGCCGACGCCGGGTGGCTCGGTGGTTCCCCGCGCGAACACCACCTCGACGTCGGGGCATGGACCCGCGGACGCCGAGGGGACCGGGCCGGCCAGTAGGGCCCAAATCGGCGCCAGCACAGCACAAGTCAGCACAGCGAGGGGACGCGGTTTCACATCGCGATCCTGCCACAGGACGGCCACGAGCGCGCGTTACGCGGTCGCCCACGGGCCCGGATGTGACGAAGACCTCCAATTACCGTGTCACCCGGAATGATCCAGCCGCACCTGGGCCGGCCCGTCGACCACTAGCCGGCCGCCCCGGTGTCGCGACCCCGCCGCTTCTTCCCGCCCCGGCCACGGAGTACCGAATGGCTCGCCCGCACCGCGCCGCGGAATGCATAGGCGGCGGCCACCACGCACAGCAGGATCAGCGCGACGAACATCGGCAGCCAGTTGTCCCTGCTGTGGCTGACGTTCCACCAGATGATCGTGAAGAGCACCGCGCACAGCAGCAGGACGCCGTCTCGCCAGTTGCCGTGGTACGACAGTGCGGCCCGGCGTAGCGCACGGGTGCGATCCGCGGCGTCGATGAGGTCGTCGATGCGATCTTCGATGGTGCGCCGCAATTCGGCGCGCCGGGCCGTGTCCTCGGGCGCAAGTCGATCGAGCAGCTCCAGGTCCTGTTTGATCGCATCTCGATAATCCGGACCCCTGAATTGCCCCGCAGCAGTGGCGAGCAATGCGCCGCCGAGGATGGGCGCGCTGTTCAGCGCGACCTGTGCCAGACCCACCACGTCGAGTCCTCCTTGGATTGGCGGACAACATCGGCACGTTGAGGATCGCCGAACCCGCGTAACAGATCAACCGCCTGACCGCAGCGGCGGCGTCGGAGCGGCTGATACGTCCGGACATACTGACAAAAATGTATGGTCAGGCTGGCGACCCCGCCCGTCCGGGTCAGGACGCCCTCGACGACCGCCGGCGGGTTCGCGGCGGCTCCGCGTCGCCGAGCGCATCCATCGCGCGGACCATCTGGGGATAGGCGATCGCCGGCCCGATCCAGCGGGTGAGATAGCGCCGAAGATCGGCACCGCTGCGCGGCGGCCGTCCGGGGTCGGCCAGGAAGGAATGCAGGACCCGCAGCGAGAATTCGTTCAGCTCGTCCAGGCCCGCTTCGTCGAAACCGTACTGTTCCCAGTCGATGTCGTAACGATGGAGCATCGAATGACCGAACGCCAACGCGGTATCGGAGATGATCGAAACCTTATGGCCGCCACGGTGGCGCTGGTTGAGCACGAATTCAACCTGGTTGTCCGAGGCCAGCTCTTCGACGGCGAAGGCCATTCCCTCGGTGATGGCCAGCACCGGGTCGGTGACGCCCTCGAGATGGGCCGCCATCCGGTCGAGGAAACCGTCGGCCGAGCGCATCGCGGACGCCACCAACAATGCTTGCGTGCCGGGGAAGTACCGATAGACGGTCTGCCGGGTCACCCCCAGGGCCCGCGCCACGTCGGCGATCCGCATCGCCGAACCACGTTCGTCGATGATCTTGTCGGCGGCGTCGAGGATGCGCTCGATCGCCTCCGCATCGGACGCGGGCGTGTTTCCCGCCCAACCGTGACTGCGCATGATTAACGGGCGGCAAACCCGTAGCCGGTGAACCCCACAGCTGGATCATAGCGTCTGCCGCGACGCCATCGTTGCTGGCTAACCGCCGGGTCGGCGCCGACAACGCGGCGAGACGATCTGCGCAGTATGTATGATCACTTGCGGATCCGGGGGCTCCGGCGCGACAGAGAGGCCGACCGATGCAGTACGACACCGTGATCACGAACGGACGCTGGTTCGATGGGCTGGGCGGTCCGTCGGCGTTGCGGGACATCGGGGTGCGTGACGGCCGCGTCGTCACGATCGCCAAGGGGCCGCTCGACACGACCGGCGCCCAGGTCATCGACGCCACGGGGCAGTGGGTGATTCCCGGCATCATCGACATCCACACCCACTACGACATCGAAACGCTCTGCGAGCCGGCGCTTTCCGAGTCGCTGCGGCACGGGGTGACCACCGTGATGCTGGGCTCCTGCTCGCTGTCCACCGTGTACCTGGACAACGTCGACGCGGGCGACATCTTCGGCCGGGTCGAGGCGATTCCCCGGCGCCATGTCATCGAGCACCTCAACCGGGCGCGGTCGTGGGACAGCCCCAAGGAATATGTGGCCGCACTCGAGCGGCTGAACCTGGGTCCCAACATTGCGGCGTTCATCGGTCACTCCGACATGCGCGCCGCGACGATGGGACTGGACCGGGCAACCCGCAAGGACACCCGCCCGTCTGCGTCGGAACTCGCGCGGATGGAGTCGATGCTGGAAGAGGCTCTCGACGAAGGCTTCGTGGGGTTGTCCTCGCAGCAACTGTTGTTCGACAAACTCGACGGTGAGGTGTGCAGATCGCGCACCCTGCCGTCGACCTACGCCAAGCCGCGTGAACTCCGGCGGTTGAACGCGATCCTGCGGCGGCGCAACAAAATCCTGCAGTCGGGGCCCGACATCAAGAATCCGCTGTCGATCGTCTCCCAGCTCGCCACCTCGCTCGGGGTGGGCCGCCGCCGGTTGAAGACCAGCCTGCTGTCGGCCGCGGACGTCAAGTCCCTGCCGCCGGTCATCTATCTGATGGACTGGCTGGCGCGGATGGTCAACGCGCTCGGCGCCGATTTCCGCTGGCAGCATCTGCCGGTGCCGTTCGAGGTCTACGCCGACGGGATTTCGCTGGTGATCTTCGAGGAGTTCGGGTCCGGCGCCGCGGCCCTGCATTTGCAGGACGAGATCGCCCGCAACGAGCTGATGCGCGACGAAGGCTATCGGCGTCAGTTCCGCAAGGATTACGACCAGAAATACGGGCCCCGGGTGTGGCACCGCGACTTCTTCGACGCCGACATCGTGGCATGCCCCGATGAATCCGTGGTCGGTAAGTCGTTCGGGCAGGTGGGCCTGGAACGCGGCGGTTTGCATCCGGTCGACGCGTTCCTCGATCTGGTGCTCGAGCACGGCGAAAAGCTGCGCTGGCGCACCACCATCTCCAACCACCGGCCCGAACTGCTCAGGAAGCTGGCGCAGAGCCCGAATGTTCAGATGGGGTTCTCGGACGCGGGCGCGCACCTGCGCAACATGGCGTTCTACAACTCCGGTCTGCGGCTGCTGCGCCACGTGCGCGACGCCGAGAGGCGGGGGACGCCGTTCATGTCGATGGAGCACGCGGTGCACCGGCTCACCGGTGAACTCGGGGCGTGGTACGAGATCGACGCCGGCACCCTGCGTGAGGGCGACCGCGCCGACATCGTCGTCATCAATCCCGACAAGCTCGACGAGTCACTGGACCGCTACGCCGAGCATCCCGTCGAGTCCTACGGCGGGCTGTCGCGGATGGTGAACCGCAACGACGAGACGGTCACTGCGGTGCTGGTGTCCGGGAAACTCGCCTTCGGCGCGGGTAAGGCCGCACCGGAGCTGGGCGAGGAGCGGTTCGGTGAGTTCCTCCGGGCGGGCAGCCCGGCGCGAAAGCCGGCCTACATCGGTTAGGCGCGCTATTCGCCTGGGGCGCCGGGGCTTTCAGGCCACCGAGGCACCCAGGATGAGGTTGACCGCCTCATCGAGCTGTCCGGAGATTTCGGCGAAGCTGACGAACCGGGCGGTCATCAGCGCGCCGGAAAAGGTCATCTGCAAAGTGGATTTCACCGCTCGGGGCCATCCCGGACCGAGCGCTGCGCCGATCCGCTTGGCCACTTCCTCGCCGATCTGTTCCCGAATGGGGGCGACCGCCGGATCGTCGGCCATCAGGGCCGCACCGCACGCGGCGGTCAGCTCCGGCTCATCGGCGACGACGACGGCCATGTCCCGCAGCGTCGCGCTGACCCTGGTCTTCGTCGTGTCGTTGACGTCGGTGTGCAGCGGCAGGTCCCGCAGGAAGCGCAGATACACCGCCGCGACCAGCGCGCTTTTCGACGGAAAGTAGGTGTAGGCGCTGGCCGGTGACACCCCGGCACGAGTCGCCACCGCGCGCATCGTCAGGTTCGCGTAGGAAGATTGGCGCAGCTCCGCCAACCCGGCGTCGAGAACCTTGCGGATGGTCTGCCCGGGCCGACGGTCCGAGCGCCGGGCCGCGGTGGCATCTCTAGACACCCGTCCAGTGTAGAAACGGGGCCCGCCGCCAACAACATCCGCAACGCGCTGTCGACTCGCCTCCTTGCTGGCCCTTCTGTCGCGCGGATGCCGGCAAGGCCGCATGGGTAATTCGACACCGGCAAGGATTTACGGACAGCTGTCTAGAACCAGTCTGGCTGCGATTGGTGCGCCTGGTCCTACAGTCCTGGTCCTACAGTGGCGCCTATGGGCGAAGCGGACCGGCAGCGCTGGGACGAACGGTACGCGGCGTTGGGGCCACCGCCGTTGAGTTCGGTTGCGCCGCCCCGTGTCTTCGCGGGCCATGCGGATCTGTTCCCCACGGCCGGCAGGGCCCTCGACCTCGCCTGCGGGCAGGGGACCGGCGCGGTGTGGCTGGCCTCACGCGGCCTGCAGGTGGTGGGGTTGGACGTCTCCCCGGTGGCCATCGGCCACGCGCGCGAGCTGGCCCAGCGTGCCGCGGTGGGCGACCGCTGTCGCTTCGATGTCGTCGATTTCGACGGCGGTCTGCCGGCGGGGGCCCCGGTCGAGGTCATCCTGTGCTGCAAGTTCCGGGACCCGCGCCTCGACCGCGCTATCATCGAGCGGCTGGCGCCGGGCGGGCTGCTGGCGATCGCCGCGCTGAGCGAGGTCGGGGCGAGTCCCGGTCCCTTCCGCGCCGCGCCCGGCGAGCTGCCCGCGGCCTTCGCCGGCCTGGACCTGATCGGCGCCGGCGAAGGCGACGGTCAGGCGTGGCTGCTGGCCCGGCGCTGAAGCGCTCGGTCTAGCCGGCGCTTCCCTGCGCGCGGCTCGAGCGGCGACGATCCGGCCGTCGCGAGGGTGTACCGCTGCGGTGGGACAGCGCCGATTCGGTGGGTCCGGGAGTGGTCCTCGGCGACCTGCTGCTCCGCCGGCGGCGCTGCTGGCCGCCGGAGTTGGTCCGGTGCTGCGCAGGGGCGCGCGAGGGTTCGCGGGCGGGTGTGGGTGCCTGGTAGGGCGCGACCTCACCCACGAGCGCTTGCACCGCCTCCGATGCGGCCGTCACCTGCTGAGGGGCGACCTTGATGCCGGCCTTGCGCAGCAGCGCCTGGGTGTCGTGGCGCTGCTCGGGCAGCACCACGGTGACGACGTCACCGGCGCTTCCGGCCCGCGCGGTGCGCCCGGACCGATGCAGGTACGACTTGTGCTCACTCGGTGGGTCGATGTGCACGACCAGCTCGACCTCATCGACATGTACGCCGCGCGCGGCGATATCGGTGGCCACCAGCACGCGGGCACCGCCGGAGGCGAACATCGCGAGGTTGCGCTCGCGGGCGGGCTGAGACAGGTTCCCGTGCAGGTCGACCGACGGGACTCCCGATTCGGTGAGCTGCCTGGCCAGCTTGCGGGCCTGATGCTTGGTGCGCATGAACAGAATTCGGCGCCCGGTGCCCGAAGCCAGTCGGTGCACGACTTCCTTCTTGGTCTCGGCGTTGGCAACGTGGAACACGTGATGGGTCATCTGAGCCACCGGCGAATCGGCCCCGTCGACCGAGTGCAGCACCTCGTTCTGGAGGAACCGCTTGACGAGCTTGTCGACGCCGTTGTCCAGGGTCGCCGAAAACAGCAGCCGCTGGCCGCCATTCGGGGTGGCGGTCAGGATCCGGGTGACGCCGGGCAGGAAGCCCAGATCGGCCATGTGATCGGCTTCGTCGATGACGGTGATTTCGACGGCCTCGAGGCTGACCAAGCGCTGCTTCATCAGATCCTCGAGCCGGCCCGGGCAGGCCACCACGATGTCGACCCCGGATTTGAGGGCGGCCACCTGACGGGTTTGCGAAACGCCGCCGAAGATCGTGGTGATCCGCAGGCCGCAGGCCGCCGCCAGCGGCTCGAGCGTCGCTGTGATCTGCGTCGCCAACTCACGGGTCGGCGCGAGCACCAGGCCTGATGGCCGTGAGGGGCGCCGGCTTCGGTCCGACAGGCGGGTGACCAGCGGGATCGAGAACGCCAGCGTCTTGCCGCTGCCCGTCTTTCCGCGACCGAGCACGTCGCGACCGGCGAGCGTGTCGGGCAGGGTTTCGACCTGAATCGGGAATGGATGTGTGATGCCGCGCTTGGCGAGCGCATCGACCAGGCGGGTGCGCACGCCGAGATCGGCGAAAGTCTTGTCGTTAGTCACTTTTCGGTGCCTTTCCGGCATCGGTGGTGCCGGGGCTCAGACGTCATCGTCGCGCAGCCATCGGCACTGAGGGGCGAGATTGCCGGTCGGCAAAATCGATCGCCGCGAGACAAGCTAGTGCGGATGCACGGATCATCTGGATTCAGTGCTCAGCGCGAACTCTGGCTGGCAAGAAGGGGATGAGGAAGCGTTCCACGACGGTGTTGGCATTCAGTGTGGTGAGACCAACGTTGTCGTCAGTCTAGCCTATCCGGCAACGAACGGCGAAACAGGCGGTCGAAGCGGGGTATTGCGCCGGAAGCTCAGGTGTCTGCTTCGCCGGCTTCTAGCCTGGTGCGGACGGCCGCCAGTCGCTCGGCCAGCTCGGCCTCGCCGATGACGCCGCGCGCAACGAGCGAGTGCGCCAATGCCACCAGCCGATTCTCTGGATAGGGCAGGTTCGCATAGACTGTTGCGGACAGGGAGTCCTCTTCGTTTCGCCGGTCGATGAAACTGAGCACCTCTGTGCCGCAACCGCTTTGGTCCAGGGCATCGCACATGCCGTCAAGGCTCGTTTTCCACGGCGGCACCGGATTGTCGACGCCATGTTTCGCCGCCATCCGGCTCCAGACCTGGTCGCGTTCAACGATTTCCGCCAACGGCGCGATCGTGGGCCTTTCTGGACTGCTCACCTGTCTACCCCGGGTTCAGCCGTCGACAGGATGGATGGCCGGTCGGGTTTCGGTGATCACGTTCGCGGTCACTCCCGCTTTGGGGAGCGCGACACCGATCAGGCAATCGCGAGTGACGATTTCGACCAGCTGGTCCTCGGTCCAGCCCTCGGTCCCTTCGGGACGCACCGGCATCACCATGAAGCGGTGTTTCTGGTTGGAGTCCTCCACCCGGATCTCGACGTTTTCGGGGAGATAGAGCCCGAACTCCGCAAGCACCTGGCGCGGCCAGCGCACGATGCGGCGGCGATAGTTGGGCGTGCGGTACCACTCGGGCGAATTGCCCAGAATCGGACGCGGATAGCAGGAGCACAAGGTGCACACGATGACGTGGTGCAGGGTGGGCGTGTCCACCAGAACGTGGAAGGCCGTGAAGTCGCTGGGGGTGCCGAAACCCGTGGGCTCCAACCAGTCGACCCCGACCTCCTTGCTGGCCGCCAGGGGATCGGAGATGACCAGATCTTTGAAGTCCGGGTCGAGCCAGGCCCTCGCCACCAGGCGCGCCGCCGGGGTTGGGCCGATCTGTTCGGCGTACTCGGTCATGCGGCGGTGTTCCTCCGCGGTGAAAATGCCCTTCTCGATGCACAATTCACGAAGGGCGATCTCCAGGACCTCGAAGTCGGTGATCTCGTTCACCATCGGTGCGGCGGTGCGGTCGTGATCGCGGTCGTGATCGTGGGCGGGGTCATGATCGTGAGCGGTCATGCGGATGTCCCCTCGGAGTGAACGGCCGCCTCGAGCCATCGCTCGGGTATCTCGGTTTGCAGCGTGTCGTTGGTGGGGCCGGTGTAGCCGTGCCAGAGCTCGGACTGGTTGAACCGAACGATGTAGAACCACTCGGGTTTCTGATCCGGGCCCGCCCACGTCTCGTCTTCGGCGGCGGGGCTTTCGTATGTGACGACGGCGATCTCACCTTGCGCGCCCCGCACGTACTCCTGGGTGCGGGTATAGAGGAGGACGGGCAGGTCCTTCACGACGACCCTGTCGCCGACCCGGAACTTCGGCTCGCCGGCCCGCCCGGCAAAAATCTGCGGATCACCTTTGCCGACGGCGTGGATGTGGTGTTCGTTGCGTCTGACCTTCGCAGGGTCGCCTTCGAATTCGGGCTCGGCCCGCAACGGCTTTCCCGCCAAGCCGCCCTCATACCGTGCCTTCACCTGGGCCATGCGCTCGGCCAACTCGCTCAACCCGATGTGGTGTTTTTCGACGAGGACGCGCACCACGGCGAGCAACCACCGCCCGTAATAGGGAAGGCCGAGATAGATGGTGCGGCCGAGGTCGACGTTGCCCATCCGGCGGCGTTCCTCGGACAGCCAGATCCCGCGCCAGCCGAGCACCTCGCACATGATGTAGGTGTTCTCTTCCCAGATCTCGTACTGCTTGTTCTCGTATTCGGCGGGAGCGTCCGGCTCGCCTCCGACATCGTGCGGGGTCTTGACGTAGGCGTTGAAACGTTCGTGGTCAATGAGATCCGGTGTGGGAGCGTCCGGGAGTTCGGGGTAGGAGGATTGCAGCCGGGCCACCAGGTCCAGCCGTGCCGCCCGGTCCGACGCAGTCGTCATCACAGCTCCATTCCGGCTGATCCAGCGCTTCCATACACTTCACTCCAACCGCTGACATTGCGCAACCGCAAAGCGAATTCGGAGTGTGGCGGTCTCCGGTAATGTCTGCGGGATGGAGCGGCGCGTCCTGGAAGCGGTCATCTACGAGCGCGAACCGCCGATTGCGCGGATCATTCTGAACCGGGTGGACAAGGCCAACACCAAAGATGCGGTCCTGGTGACCGAGGTCGACAGTTGCCTGCACGAGGCCGACCGTGACAAGGACATCAAGGTCGTCATCCTCAAGGCGAACGGCAAGGGATTCTGTGGTGGCCATGTCGCGCGCTGGGGCCCGGATGAAAACCCGTATCCGGATTTCGGGGACACGTTCGAGGACCTCTACAAAGGTACCGCCGATCTGTTCTTGTGGCCGACGCTGTATCTGTGGGAATTCCCCAAGCCGACGATCTCGCAAATCCATGGTTACTGCATGGGCGGCGGGATCTACCTGGGCCTGCTGACCGACTTCTGCGTCGCCTCCGAGGACGCGTATTTCCAGATGCCGCTTGCCCAAAGCCTCGGCGAGCCCGGCGGGCACACGATGATCGAGCCGTGGCTGTTGATGAATTGGCACCGCACCATGGACTGGCTGCTGCTGGCGCCGACGTTGTCCGCGCAGCAGGCCCTCGAGTGGGGTCTGCTCAACAGGGTGGTCCCGCGCGACGAGCTCGAGGACACCGTCGAGGAGATGGCGCGCAAGATCGCCCAGATCCCGTTGACCACACTGATGGCGGTCAAGAACAACGTGAAGCGCGCGTGGGAATTGATGGGCATGCGGGTGCATCTGCAGGTCAGTCACATCTTGACGAACATGGTCGGCGCCGCGTCCGACGTGCAGGCGCGACGGGCCGAGTTGATGCGGTCGGGGATGAAGCCACGTGAATTCGTCGATCACGACGACGCGGAAACCCCTGGGGCCTAACGGCTCATCTCGCCGGCAATCTTGCGCCCCGCGGCATGGCGCGCGGCGACGTAACCGAACACCATCGAGCTGGCGATGCTCGCCCCGGCGCCCGGATACGTTCGCCCCATCACCGTCGCGGTGGTGTTGCCGGTGGCGTACAAGCCTTCGATCACCCGATCCTGTTCGTCGAGGACCTGCGCGTGCTCGTTGGTGACGACGCCGCCGCACGTTCCGACGTCGGCGGGTAGCACCCTGGTGGCGTAGTACGGGGCGGTGTCGAGCGGGCCGATGGCGGCGTTCGGCCGATAGCCGGGATCGCCGAGGCAGTCGTTGTAGGCCGACTGGCCGCGGCCGAAGTCGGGATCCAGCCCCTTGGCCGCGAAGTGGTTGAACCGCTGAACCGTGCGCGCCAGTTCCTCGGCGGGCAGGTCGATTTCGTGGGCGAGTCCGGAAATGGTCGCGGCGCGCTTGATCGCACCGGACTCGATCAGCTCGGGGGGCAGCGGCTGGTTCCGCTTTAACGGATTGGCGCTGGTGACGTAGCGGCGCACATACCCTTCGTCGAAGATCATCCAGCACGGCACCGCCTTATTGGCGTACATCGCCTTGCCGACCTCGACGTAGGAATTGGACTCGTTGCAGAACCTGCGGCCGGTCGAGTCGACGTAGATGGCACCGGGCCGCTGGCGTCCGGATCCCAGCGAGGCGGCGACGGCACCACCGTTGGCGATGAAAACCGAAGGCAGCCACCATGCCTCGTCCAGCAGGTCGGTCTTGGCGCCGAGCCGCATCGCCGCCTCGAGCACCTCGCCGGTGTCGCCGGCGTTGGCGATCGACCACTTGCCCTCGTTCGGCTGGTTACCGCTGTATCGGCGGCGCATCTCGGGGTTGTGGCCGAAACCGCCGGCGGCCAACAGCACGCCCTTGCGGGCCTCGATATTCAACGTTTCGCCGCCGCGGACGACCCGCACGCCGACCACGCGTCCGTCGTCGACGACGAGGTCGGCCATCGCGGCGTCGGTCCACAGCGGGGGATTGCCGTCGCTGAGATCCAGCAGCGCCTTGAGCATTTGGGCGATCAGCGACGCGCCGTTGGTGAGGATCTGACGTCGCCGGGCCCGTGCCATCGCGGTGCGCAGGAATACCCGGGACGCCACGGCGAAGGCGCGTGGCGCGCGGTTGAAATATTGGACCGACCGCAACTCGTTGGTCAGCACCACATATCCATAGTTCTTGGCCAGCGGGGGCTGCACCTTGCCGCTCCACGCGCCGAGCTTTGCGGCATCGAACGGGACGCCCTCGACGGCCCGGCCGGACGCGTTGCCGCCCTTGTGGTTCGGGTAGTAGTCGCTCCAGCCCGCACACCGGATCAGTTCGACCCCCTTGCGGGTGAGGAAGTTGATCATTTCGAAGCCCGCGGTGAGGAACATCTCGCGTCGCTCCGGCGAGGACGGCGCACCGATGTCGCCGACCACGTCGGCCAGATAGGCCAGGCCGTCCTCGTGTGAGTCCGCGATGCCGTCGGCCCGCATCAACGGGTTGTTCGGCAGCCAGACGATGCCGCCCGAGAGCCCCGTCGAGCCGCCGACCAGCGGCTGCTTTTCGATGATCAGCGGTTCCAGCCCGCAGTCCAGCGCGGCCAGTCCGGCGACCATGCCGCCCCCGCCGCTTCCGGCGATGACCAGGTCGACGGAGTGGTCCCAGCGGGTAGTCATCGGGCCTCCGAACCGAAGCCGAGATCGACGATCGGCACATCGATGGTGGTGTTGGTCTTCTGAATGGCGGGCAGCAGGGTGGTGTATGGAAGGCCGGCCAGGAACCCGTCGATGACGCGTTCGAAATTGGAGATCAGTCCCTCGATCTGGTCGGACAACCGCATGTATTCAAAGCCTCGTGCGTGCAGGCCCTTCTGCTGTCGTGGCAGATTGGAGAAATCCTGGGCCGGGATGGGCGGCCAGCGCGGGTCATCGGGTGCCATGGGTTCCGGAGGCGTGGGCTTGCCGGCCGACGCGTCCGCGGGAAACCGGGTAAGGGACCAGATCTCGAACAGCGTCTCCTCGGGCCCCAGCGGGCGGATGCGATACGAGGATGCGCTGCTGTAGGTCGGCAGGATGAAGTGGTGCGGAAAGGCGAATCCGATGGCGTCGGTGATCCCGCGGCGAACCAGGTCGTTGAGATCGGGCATGCCACTGCCGCGCGCGCGATGCCAGTTGACGACGGCATCGTTGAGTGCGGTGCGCCACGCCGCCATCGCCGCGGCCGGGTCGGCCGGCAACTCGATGGTCTGCAGGCCCTCGGCGATGCGGATGTCGTTTTCATGCGTCATGCCACCCATGCCGTCGCCGAGGGTGCGCATGAAGTACAGGCTGCTCGCGACGACGGGATGTACTGCCGCGGAGGGCTCGCCGGTCTGCGCGGCCGGCAGCAGCTGCGGATGGGTCTGCGGGACGTGGTAACCCTCCATGAACGCCGCGGTCGCCAGCTTCCAATTCACCGGTAGCCGGCACGATTGCCACCACTCCACGCGCAGCGAGTCCACCTGCCACGCGTCGTAGATCGACGCGAACGGCTCCATCCAGTCCCGCAATGCCGGAGCGTCGTCGTCGAGGTTGATCCACGCGCAACCACCCCAGAGTTCGCAGCGCACGGACACCAGCTGCAGGTCGTCGGCGGCCATGTTCTCTTCGGCGAACGCCTCGGGTCGCAGCACGAACGTGTTGCGCCCGTCGATACCCCAGCACCAGCCGTGGAATGGGCATACGAAGGTGCGGCGGGCCCCAGGAAGAGAGCCGTTGCCCTCCACCAGCTTCACGCCGCGATGACGGCAGGCGTTGTGGTAGGCGCGCACTGTCTGGTTGTCCACCCGGACCACGATGATGGATTCGTCGAGGATTTCGTATTCGACGAAATCGCCCGCCTTGGGGATCTCCTCGAGCCGGCACGCCATCTGCCACACCCGGGGCCAGAACATCTCCGCTTCCAGCGCGTAGAAATCCGGATCGTAATAGCGCTGCTTGGGGATTCGATCGGCGGTCTGGACCGCCCACGGCACCGGTAGCGGCGTCCAGTTCACCCCCGCTCGGCGCGAGGCTCGCGCGTTGGACGTCTCGTTGCCCATTCCTATCGCCATCTCGTCATCCCCTGTGTCGCCTCACAAGATCCGCGACGCCCGGCCCTGCCAGTAGCGGTCGCGGATGCGTCTCTTGTAGAGCTTTCCGTTCGGGTCGCGCGGCAGGGTGTCGAACTCGACGGTGCGCGGGCACTTGTACCCGGCCAGGTGCGCGCGGCAGTACGCGACGAGTTCTGCCTCGAGTTCGGGCCCGGGCGCCACGCCGTCGGCCGGCTGCACCACGGCCTTGACCTCTTCGCCGAATTCGTCGTTGGGGACCCCGAATACCGCCGCGTCGAGGAGCTTCGGATGCATGACAAGCAGGTTCTCCGCCTCCTGCGGGTAGATGTTGACCCCGCCGGACACGATGGTGAACGTCGACCGGTCGGTGAGATACAGGAACCCGTCGGAGTCGACATAGCCCATGTCGCCGAGCGACCGCCACCCGCGGTCGTTGTACACCGATGCGGTTTTGCCGGGATCCTTGAAGTACTCGAAGTCCGGGCCGCCTTCGAAATAGAGCTCGCCGGATTCGCCGGCGGGTAGTTCCCGTCCGTCCTCGCCGACCACGTGCACCGGGGCCATCGGGATACCCACCGAGCCGGGATGAGCGAGCCAGTCCTGCGGCCCGATCGTGGTTCCCGCGAAACCCTCGGTGCCACCGTAGTATTCGTGGATGATCGGTCCGAACCACTCCATCATCCGGTGCTTGACATCGACCGGGCACGGGGCCGCCGCGTGAATGACGCAGCGCAGGCTCGAGACGTCATAGCGTTCCCGGACCGCCGCGGGCAACTTGAGCATCCGCACGAACATCGTCGGCACGAACTGCGCGTGGGTCACCCGATGGGTCTCGATCAGCCGCAGCACCGTCTCGGCATCGAACTTTTTCATGACGATCGACGCGGCACCCACCCGGTTGACGGCCATGGTGTAGTTCACTCCGGCCGCGTGATACAGCGGCGCGGGGGACAGGTACACGCTCGAGGAGCGCATCCCGTATTTATGAATCAGCGCCATCTCGAGCACCGACTGCGCCCAGGATCCGTTGCCGTCGACGGGAAGTGGTCGTCGCACCGCCTTGGGCCGCCCGGTGGTGCCGGACGAGTAGAGCATCTCCGACCCGTCCGAGACCGGTGGGGGTGGGCCCGCCGTCGCCAGCGCCTCCTCGTACGACCGCCAGCCGGGAATCACACCGCCGACCGCGATGCGGGCGACCACGGCGCGATTGGCGTCACGGATGTGTGCGGCGAGGTCGGGCATCGACGCGTCGACGAAAACCGCCTTGGCGTCCGAGTCGTCGATCACGTAACCGACCTCCTCAGGGAGGAAGTGGGTGTTGACCGCGGTGTAGTAGAGGCCGGAAAGCTGAGCGCCCCAGGTGATTTCGAAGAACTCCGGCCTGTTGGGCAGGGCCAGCGCCACGCCGTCGCCGCGGCGCAGTCCAGCCTCGTGCAGCGCCGCGGCGACCCGTTGGCTGCGGGCATGGAGTTCGCCGAACGAGATCGTGCCGCCGTCGGTGACCAGGGCCGGCGACTGTGCGGCTGCGATCGCGTGATCGGCGATGTTCACCAGTGGCCCTATGTTGCTGCGGCGCCGTCGGTCTGGGTGGCGGCAGCGGCCTGGCGGCGGGCGTGTTCGGAGGGCAGGACCTTGTCCTTGAACACGGTCTGGATCAGCTGCTGCACGTCCTTGCTGATCGAGGCGAGCGCGACGAGATCGTTGGAGCTCTGCCAGTGCACCCGCATGCCCATCAGCTCCCAGGCCCGCTTGAGGTTGGCCTTGGTGAGCATCAGTGTCGTCAACGGTGCCTGAGCGATGTGCCGGGCGATCGCCTCGACGCGGTCGTCGAGCTGGTCGCGGGGCACAACCTCGTTGACCAGGCCGACCTCGAGGGCCTTCTTGGCGTCGATGACCTCGGCGGTGAAAAGGTAGTACGCG
This sequence comes from Mycobacterium mantenii, assembly GCF_001667865.1. Classification (GTDB taxonomy): domain Bacteria; phylum Actinomycetota; class Actinomycetes; order Mycobacteriales; family Mycobacteriaceae; genus Mycobacterium; species Mycobacterium mantenii_A. The sequence goes on from NZ_LZJP01000032.1 coordinate 52,312, forward strand.
GCACGGCGCCAGTTCATGAACACCCAAGGCTCGATGGAGCATTCGCCCGATGGCATGCCGAAGCCCTGCAGCGGCGGGTAGGAGAAGTAGGCGTCCTCGGCGGCGATGACGATGTCGGTGGTCAGGCCCATGTGCGTGCCACCGCCCACGCAGTAGCCGTGCACCTGCGCGATGGTGGGTTTGGAGAACTCCCACAGGTTCAGGGTCGGCTTGACGAATAGGTCCGACTGGGCCTTCCACGGGTGGCCCGTCACCATCGCGTTCTCCACGAACGACGGGTAGTCGACGGCGTTGTTGCCGATGGCGTGTCCCGAGCAGAAGCCCTTGCCGTTCGCCTTGAGGATGAGCACCTTGATGTCGTAGTCGCGGTCGGCGTCCAGCAGCGCGGCGTCGACCTCTTCGGCGAGCTTCTGGTCCTGGGCGTTGGCCTTCTCCGGCCAGTTCAGCGTGACGCGGGCGATCGGGCCTTCTTTTTGGTAGATGATTCTCTCGCGGGTCTCGTTGAGATCCATGGGGCCTTACCTTTCTCCGTTATGACGTGATGACGCCGATTTCGGCGCCGATGTCGTAGGTGGTTCCGACCTGGCCCGTCCAGCGCACGGTGCCGGACGCTCCCGCTTCGATCTCCTGCTCGACCTTCTCGGTGGCGATCACGTAGATCGGCGTGCCGGCTTCGACGTGCTCACCGGCGCCCACGAGCAGCCCGGTGAGTTCGGCCTCCGAGACGGCCACCGACACCCGGGGGATGCGAATGACGAAGTCAGCCATGCACCTTCGCCTTCTCGAGCGTGCTTCCCAAAGTGCGCAGCGCCGCTTCCGCGATGCGCGCCGGCGACGGATACACCTGCGCTTCGAGCGCCGGCGCGGCCGGGTTGGGCGCAAACCGCGCGGCCACCCGCTCGACGGGCGCGGCGAGTTCGCCGAACAGTTCCGAGTGCAGGATCGCGGCGACTTCGGCTCCCGGACCGGCGAATTGGACCGCGTCGTGGACGATGACGGCCCGGCGGGTGCGCCGGACGGAGGCGATGATGGTCTCGACGTCCAGCGGCACCAGGGTGCGCAGGTCGACGACCTCGGCGCTCACACCCTGTTCGTCCAGGGTGGCCGCGGCGGTGAGCGCGTCGTGCACGCAGCGTCCGTAGCCGATCAGGCTCACGTCGGTGCCGGACCGCTTGATGTCGGCCAGGCCCAGCGGGATCGAGAAGCCGGGTTCGACGGGGACGGGCCCCTTCTTGCCTTGCAGCCGGATGGTTTCGATGAACAGGCAGGGGTCGGGATCGAAGATCGCCGACGTCAGCAGGCCTTTGCCGTCGCGCGGGGTGGACGGCACGATCACCTTCATCCCGGGAATGTGCATGAACCACGCTTCCAGGCTCTGCGAATGCGTCGCGCCGGTGGCCAGCCCCGCGTACACCTGGGTGCGCACGGTGATCGGCGCCGAGGTGCGTCCGGCGGTCATGAACCTGAGTTTGGCGGCGTTGTTGATAAGTTGGTCGGCGGCGATGCCGATGAAGTCCATGATCATGATCTCGGCCACCGGCAGCAGACCGTCGATGGCGGCGCCGATCGCCGCGCCCAGGATCGCGGCCTCCGAAATCGGTGTGTCGAGGACGCGTTCGTGGCCGTACTTCGTCGACAGCCCAGCGGTCGGGCCGGAGGCGCCCGGATCGGCGATGTCCTCACCGAGCAGGAACACCCGCTTGTCGGCCTGCAGTGCCTGATCCAGCGCGAGGTTCAGCGCCTCGCGCATCGTCATCTCTTTTTCGTCCATGCCTCTACACCGGGAATTTGATCGGAGTTGCGTACACGTCCCGGTCGAGTTCGTCGACCGACGGGGAGTCCGCGCTCATCACCGTTTGCAGCGCGGATTCCACCGTCGCCAGCGCCTGGTCGTCGATGCGCGCGAGGCCGTCTTCATCGCAGAAGCCGGCGTCGGCGAGGTGCGCGCGGAAGCGCGGCACCGGATCGGCGGCCATCGCGGCTTCGAGTTGTTCGGAGGGGATGTAGGGGGCCCGGTCGCCGAAATAGTGGCCGCGGAAGCGGAATGTCACACATTCGATGAAGGTCGGGCCTTTATCACCCGAGCCGCCGCGGGCCCGTCGCAGCGCATCGTCGAGCGCGGCTTTGACCGCCAGCGGGTCGTTGCCGTCGACGCGGACACCCGGCATCCCGTATCCGGCGGCGCGGTCGGCCACCCGCTCGAGCCGCATGGTGTCGCGGGTCGGTGTCATCTCGGCGTACAGGTTGTTCTGGCAGACGAACACCATGGGCAGGTCCCAGAGTGCGGCCATGTTGGCGGCTTCGTGGAAGGAGCCGGTGTTGGTGGCGCCGTCACCGAAGCTGACCACGGTCACCCGATCGAGCCCCTTGCGCTTGGCGGCCATCGCCAATCCCACCGCCACCGGGGGACCGGCGCCGACGATCCCGGTCGAAAGCATCACGCCGACTTCGGGTTTGGCGATGTGCATGGTGCCGCCCTTGCCCCGGCCGGCGCCGACGGTGCGGCCCATCATCTCGCCGTAGATCTCTTCGAGGGGGACACCCTTGCCGATGAGATCGTGCAACCCGCGATAGGTGGTCACCAGCTGATCGTCGGGCCGCAGCGCGACGCCCATCGCGGCGGCGATCGCCTCCTGGCCGCGCGACGGCCAGTACACGCACATGAATTCCCCGGTGCCGATCCCTTTGGACAGCCGGTCGTCGGCCGCCTTCATCAGCACCATCAGCTCATACAGGCGCCTTTGCATCGCGGCATCGTCGGTCATCGCGTAATCCCGTTGCGGTGCGGTCGGATTGGGGCCGCCGTCGTCACGCGCCCGACCATGGCTTGACCTTGAGGAAGCCGCCGCCGTCCACCCGCAGTTGCTGGCCGGTGATGTAGCGGGCGGCGTCGGAAGCGAGGAACAGCACCGCCTCGCTGATGTCCTCGGGTTCGACGTAGGGGATCGGCATCGCCTGCACGAACGGGAAGATCGGTTCGGCGTCCTCGCGGGTGGGCTCCTTCAGGTCGGGCCGGAATGCCCGGTACATCGGCGGGCTGTGCAGCATGTCGGTGTTGACGTTCGTCGGATGCACCGCGTTCATCCGGATGGAGAACGGGGCGAGCGCCAGGGCGAAGTCGTTGACATAGTGTGCGGCAGCCAGTTTCGCGAAGGCATAGCCGGCCCCGCCGGGGCCGCCGTCGATGCCGGTGGTGTTCATCGACGACATGAAGGCCGCGTTGGAACCGATGACGACGATCGACGCGCCGGCCTGCAGGTGTTTGAGGCTGGCATGCACGAGGTTGAGCACGCCGACCAGGTCCACGTCCACCGCGTCGGCGAAAGCCTTCGGTGGCAGGCCCGCCGTCAGCGGGCAGATGCCGGCGTTGGCCACCACGACGTCGAGGTGCCCGAATTCGGCGACGCCCTCGTCGATGGCCGCGGCCAGGGCGACGCGGTCGCGAACGTCGGCGATCGCGGTGAAGGCGCGTTGCCCCTCCTTCTCCACCAGCCGCGCCGTCTCGTCCAAATCCTCCGGGCGCGCCAGGGGATACTCATTGGTGTCGATGTCCGTGCAGAGGTCGACGGCGATGATGTCCGCACCTTCGGCGGCCAGCATCCGCGCATGTGAACGGCCCTGACCGCGCGCGGCGCCACTGATCACGGCCACCTTGCCCGTTACTCTGCCCATCGCCCGTCCTTCGTCCGTCTGTCTACATCACGACCCGCGATGGGGCCCAACGCCATTCGGTGCCATGACTGATCTGCAGCGGGTTTTGAATCGACCGGTTGCGGTACCACGACACGCGTTCATCGCGGTGGGCGTCGGAATGAGACCTTCGGTCGGCTCCATCGCATCTCTTCCACGAAAAACTGCGTTGACCTGCAGATGGGCTATCACTACGCCCAAGACTAGCTAGAATATCTAAAATAGCAAGGAATGGACGCGAGGAAGGGTTTGGCGATGGCTGACGTGCACGGCGGAGTCCTTCACGGGGTGCGGGTCGTCGAATTGGCCTCGTGGACCTATGTGCCCTCCGCCGGTGCCGCGCTGTCGGACTGGGGCGCAGACGTCATCAAGGTGGAGGGCGTCACCGCGGGCGATCCCGGGCGCGCACTGGTCGTCGGCGGATTCACCCGGCAAGCGGCCCGCCCGGATGCCGACTTCATCCTCGAGCTGGGCAACCGCGGGAAACGCAGCATCGCGATCGACATCAAGACGGACACCGGTCGCGAGTTGTTCGGGCGGCTATTGGCCAGTGCCGATGTGTTCCTGACCAATTGGCTGCCGGGTGCGCTCGAACGGGCCCGGCTGACCGTAGAGGACATCCGCTCGTTCAACCCGAACATCATCATCGCGCGCGGCACCGGGCTGGGCGTCCGCGGACCCGATCGCGATCGTGGCGGATTCGATGCGGCGACGTACCTGGCGCGCGGTGGGGTCGCATACACGCTCACGCCCTTCGGCAGCGAGACACCCGCCGTCCAGGGGCCCGGCTTCGGTGACCTGCAGGGCGGGGCCACGCTGGCCGGGGGCGTCTGCGCCGCGTTGTTCCACCGGGAGCGCACCGGCGAACCGAGCATCGTCGACTCGTCGCTGCTGGCGCAGGCGATGTGGTCGATAGCGCCGTCGATTTCGGCGGCCGACTTCTTCGATATCGACGGGATCCCGGGCGCCCCGCCGGGCCTGGCCATCAATCCGCTCGTCAACCGGTACAAGACCAAGGACGACAGGTGGATCCAGCTGGTGTTCCTGCAGCCCGACAAGTTCTGGGTGGGCTTCTGCCGGCGCATGGGTCTGGCGGAACTGGCCGACGACGAGCGGTTCGTCCCGTCGGCCAACCTGATCGCCAACGCGGCGGCGGCGACCGAGCTGCTGGCCGACACCTTCGCCCGTCACGACCTCGCGCACTGGCAGGCGGTGCGCGAAGACGAGCCGGGCGTGTGGGGTGCGCTGGCGACGCCCCGGGAGACTTTGAACGATCCGCAGGTGGAACCCAACGGATACGTGGTGACCAACGTCGACGACCACGGCGAGAAGTACCGAATCGTCGCCGCGCCAGTCCAATTCAACGAGACTCCACCGTCTCCTGCGCGCGCCCCGGAGCACGGGCAACACACCGAGGAGATTTTGCTGGAACTCGACGTCGACTGGGACGACATCGCCAGGGCGAAGGACAGCAAGGCGATCCTGTAGGGCGGCCCTGTCCAGGGGAGCCGGGGGAGTCGACGAAAGGCGCAATCTGTGAGGACCAAAGTCATCGCCTGCCGGTAACCGGGTGACCCAGAGCGCCCGCAGTCGTACGTTCGGTGCAAGGAGCACTGATATGGCTGTATTCATGCGCGCAAGCGACGCGTTCACCTGGGCGATGGAGAGCGACCCGCGGCTGCGATCGACCGTGGTCAGCGTCGTGCTCCTGGACCGAACTCCGGACTGGGACGAGGTGCGCAAGCGGTTCGACCTGATCAGCCGCAAACTGCCGATGTTCAGGCAGCGGGTGGTGCAGTCACCCCCGCCGGCTCCGCCGCGGTGGGAGCATTACCGGGATTTCGAGCTGGATTACCACCTGCGGAAGGAAACCATTTCCGGCGCCGGAACCCTCGACGACGTGCTGGAAGTGGCGCGAGTGGCCGAGATGCAGGATTTCGATCGGGCCCGCGCGCTATGGGAAACGACGTTCATCGACGGTCTGGAAAACGGTGGCGCGGCCGTGATCTGCAAATTTCACCACGCGCTCACCGACGGGGTCGGCGGAATCCAGATCGCGATGCACCTGTTCGATCTCTCCGAGGAGATCTACCCCCTTGAACCCATGCCGCCCGAGCCACAGGTCGCGGCGTCCTCGCCGCTGAGCGGCTACCGCGATGCCGTGCGCTACGACACCGGCTTGCTCAACAGCGCCCTGGCGGGCGTGGCCACCCGCGTGCCACGGGTCATGTACGACGGGGTACGGCGGCCCGTCGCGACCATCAGGTCCGCGGCGACCACCGCGGCATCGGTCTACCGAACGGTCCGGCCGATCAACCGACCCGGGTCATGCTTGGCGACGGATCGCGGCCTGATCCGGCGTCTCGGGGTGCATGAGGTGCCGAAGCGGCCGCTTCGGGAAGCGGCGCACCGTTGCGGTGGGGCGCTGAACGACGCCTTCGTCGCCGGGGTCGCGGGCGGCCTGCGCATCTACCACGAGAAACACGGCGTGGCGGTGGGCGACTTGCACATCACGATGCCGATCAGCCTGCGGACCAAAGACGACGACATCGGTGGGAATCGGATCACGCTGATGCGCTTCGACATTCCCGTCGGCGAGCCCGATCCGGCCAAGCGGATCAAGGCGATACGGGAGCGCACCGCCGCGGTGCGCAACGAAAGATCGCTGCCTTACACGCAATTGATCGCCGGGGTGCTGAACCTGGCGCCGCGGTGGTACATCGGTTCGGTGCTGCGGCACGTGGATTTCGTGGCCAGCGATGTGCCGGGCGTTCCCGTGCCGGTGTTCCTCGGCGGTGCCGCGGTCCGCGCGCAGTACGCGTTCGGGCCCACCATCGGTGCGGCGGTCAACATCACCCTGCTCACCTATGTCGATACTTGCGGGCTCGGTTTGAACATCGACACCACCGCGATTCCCGACTATGACGTTTTCCATGACGCCATTGTCGGCGGCTTCGACGAGTTGCTCTCTTTGGCAACGTAATTCGGCATCCGCGTGTTCGAGCACCGGCCTTGCGCGGTGCGGGAGTCGTTGGTGAGCAGCAGATTCCGAAACGGTCACAGCCGCATATCAATGTCAGTGGCGGACTGGCACAACGCGGGGGATCCGCAAATCATTGCACAGGGCGCCTTTTGGGGATTGCGGCCGCGACGAAGCAGACGAATTCCTGCCGCTATGCGTGTAGCGGTTCCGCGAGGGCGCAGCAGGAGGTATCACACAGCATGACGACGAACTGGGTTCCTGCCCAAACTTCATGCGGACCGAACTCCGGTCGCATTCTCGACACCGCGCGGGGCATCCTCATCGGACTTCGCCGGTGTCCTTCCGAGGCCGCATTGGATGAACTGCACAGCGCGGCGATACGGCACAAGGTGCCGGTGTTCGCGATGGCGTGGGCGCTGGTCCACCTGGCCGGCGATGGTGAGAAGACTCCCAGCTTCGTCGACGCGCAGTCCGCGGCCCGCCACGAATGGGGTCCGCTGTTCAAATCCGCCGCCCTGACGGGTTGAGCGCGCATCAAGACGTTGGGGCGGCCGAGCTTTCGAGGGGTAACCCGGCCGTCTCCAATTACAACAACATCGACCCGACGGCGCGCACGGAAGTCAGTGCCTTGCGGCTCAGGTTGCAGTGGCCGACGCGGGGACGGGGTGTGCGGCGCCGGCGAAACCGGCGCGCGGTCAATCCGCCGGCGCCCGAAATCGACTACGGGATCCGGCTGTTCCGCTAGTCGTGCCGCGCACCGGGCGCGCCTAGCGTGTCCAGGCCGGCGAGTCGGCGGCCGCGCGCAGCGCATCGACGATGCGCTGTTCCTTTTCCGCGAAGCGCTCCGTGGGCGCCGGCACCGAGATGGCGACGACGGTGCCGCCGACGGCCCGCCGGGCGACGGCCGCGGCCGAGATCCCCGGGGTGTGTTGGTCGCGGTCGAACGCGATGCCGGTGCGTCGTATCTCGGCGAGCTCGGCCCGCAGCGGGTCCGCGTCTTCGGGTCGGAGCCGGGTCACCACGGCCTCGGCATCGGCGTCGTCGAGCGCGGCGAGGGCCGCTTTTCCGTTGGCCGTCGATTCCAACGGGAAGCGCACTCCGATCGCCGAGACCGCCCGCAGCCGATGTGACGACTCGATCTGGTCGACGAACCACATGCGCTGCCCGCGCAGGATCGACAGGTCGACCGTCTCGCCGTCGGTAGCCCACGCCACGCGTTCGATGGTCGGGCGGAAGATCGCGGAGACCTGAGCTCCGTCGGGTTTGCCGAGGCCCAGTAGGCGCTCGCCCGGCGAGAAGCGGCCCTGCGCATCGACGCTGGCCAGGCCGACTTCGACCAGGCCGAACAGCAAACGGCGGGCCGTCGACTTGGCCAGCCCGAGTCGCTCACCCAGGTCGACCAGCCGCAGGTGCCCCGGCTCGGCGGCGATCTCGTCCAGCGCGGCGGCGGCGCGACGTAAAACCTGGATGCCCTCGTCGCGACCAGTTGGCAAATTTTCCCCCGTTGGCGGCACATGCCCACTATAGTGATCCGCATTACGGATCGCAAAGGACCGCATCACGGATCAAGGGAGCTCCAGATGGGTGTGTTACCGGCCGGACGGCACTGTTTTCGCGGCGACGACGGTTACGAGGCCGCCCGCCGGGCCACCGTGTGGCACCAGCGGGTGCCGGACCGGTGCCCCGAGGTGATCGTGCAGGCGGTCGATACCGACGACATCGTCGCCGGTATCCGGCACGCCAAGGCCAACGGCCTGCGGGTCAGCATCGTGTCCGGAGGGCACAGCTTCGCGGCCAGCCACCTGCGCGACGGGTCGGTGCTGCTCGACCTCAGCCGCCTCGACCACGCCACGATCGATGCCGACAGGGGTTTGGCCGTCGCCGGTCCGGGCAAGGGCGGCAGCCTGCTGATGGCCGACCTGGAAGCGCAGAACCTCTTCTTCCCCGGTGGCCACTGCAAGGGTGTGTGCCTGGGTGGGTACCTGCTGCAGGGCGGATACGGCTGGAACAGCCGGATCTACGGCCCGGCCTGCGAGAGCGTCATCGGCCTCGACGTCGTCACGGCGGATGGCGAGCAGATCCATTGCGACGAGGACAATCATCCCGACCTCTACTGGGCCGCCCGCGGGGCCGGTCCGGGCTTCTTCGGGGTCGTCACGTCGTTCTACCTCAAGCTGTATCCGCGGCCGGCGGCCTGCGGCACCAGTGTCTACGTCTATCCGTTCGACCTGGCCGACGAGGTCTTCACCTGGGCCCGCGCGGTCAGCGCCGAAGTCGACCCCCGGGTCGAGCTGCAGGCCGTCGCGTCGCGCGGTGAACCGAACATGGGCATCACCGAACCCGTCATCTCGTTCGCCTCGCCGGCGTTCGCGGACTCCGACCAGGAGGCCGAACAGGCCCTGGCACTGTTCGGGACCTGCCCCGTCGCCGAGCAGGCACTGGTCAAAGTCCCTTACATGCCAACCGATTTGCCCACCTGGTACGACGTCGCGATGAGCCACTACCTGTCCGACCATCACTATGCGGTGGACAACATGTGGACGTCGGCACCGGCCGAAGACCTGCTCCCCGGTATCCGGACCATCCTGGACACGATGCCCCCGCACCCGGCGCACTTTCTCTGGCTGAACTGGGGGCCGTGCCCGACCCGCCAGGACATGGCCTACAGCATCGAGGGCGACATCTACCTGGCCCTCTACGGCTCGTGGAAAGACCCGGCCGACGAGGACAAGTACGCGGATTGGGCGCGGTCGAACATGGCCGCGATGTCCGAATTCGCCCTGGGCATCCAGCTCGCCGACGAAAACCTGGGCCGGCGGCCGGCGCGGTTCGCCAGCGATGACGCCATGGCCAAGCTCGATCGCGTTCGCGCCAAATACGATCCCGACGGCCTGTTCAACAGCTGGATGGGACGACTCTGATGTCCGGCGACCCATATCTGGGATATCGCGGCGACGACGCAAAGACACCGTTCGGCAAGTACTTCAACCCCGAAATGGCCTCGCTGCCAACACATGTGGTCGAGGCGCTGCAGCACGGGCCGCAGGGCGCCATGGCGCTGGTGGCATTCGAGGAGGCCGCGAGCGTCGCCGACGAGGGCTACCAGCAGACCGAGAACGGCTACGGGGTGCTCGACGACGGCGGCTATCACGTGTCGGTACGCACCGACATGCCGGGAGTCACTCCGGCGATGTGGTCGTGGTGGTTCGGCTGGCACGGCTGCGACTCCCGCCGGTACAAGCTGTGGCACCCGCGGGCGCACCTTCGCGCCGCCTGGAAGGGCCAGGCGAACAACGGCCAAGACGATGAGGCCGCCGGCCGCCGGGGCGCTGCGCGCTACATCGGTCGCTGGTCGTTGATCAGCGAGTACATCGGCTCGGCGATGCTCAACGGCGCAATCCAATTCATCGATCCGGCGAACCTGGGCTGTCCCCCCGACAGCGACGCTGCGGTGGCGATCTGCGCGCGGCTGGGCTCCAGCGACGTCCCGGTCGACGTCGGATGGTTCATCCACCATGTCCGAGAGACCCCGAACGGGGCCGAGATGCGGTCACGATTCTGGATGGGCGGGCGCCACATCGCGGTCCGTCGCGTCCCCGGCGTCGCATCCCGGGCGGTGCGCCCGATCGCGGCGCGGGTGCTCGGCGACCCGGCGAGCAGCGCCCGCAACCTGATGGTGCATTGCGCCCAGGAGATGAACCACCTGGCCGGTTTTCTGCCCGAACTCTACGAAGCCTTCGGTTCCGAATAGCGACAGGCTATTTCGATGGCGGCAGCTGGAGTGGGCCGTCGGGCGGACCCAGTTCCGGCGGCCCGTCCCGCTTCGTCAGGGCCCGCCGACCGCCGCCTTCCGCGGACTCCACCGACAAAGCGTCAGGTGCGGCCCGCCGGGGCAGGGCCGAGCGGGAATCGCGACCGGTCACCCGGCGGTGCGCCCGCGTGCCGGGGCGTTGGCGCGACGAGGTGACGAAATCCGTTGATACCGAGGGTGGCTCGGCGCCGGCGGGTTGCCCGGACAGCTGGGTGTCTGAGGCCTCGGAGTTGACCGTCACCTTGCGGGTGCGCTTGAGCGTGAAGGTGATCTCCTCGGTTTCTTCGAGAACGCCCTCGAACACCTGGCGCGCGGTGCGCAACGGTTGGGTGGTGGTGTCGATCACCCGCGCCACGAAGGGTGGCACCAACGGGCGAATCCAGCGGGCCGCCGCCTTGGTGGCTTCCGGAATCGAGGGGATCAACGGGGCATTCCGTTCTTCGTGCGGCTCGACCTCGCCGCCCGGCGGCAGGGGAGCGGGCAGGTTCTCCGTCACCTCGGGGGTTTCGGGAGTGGCCAGGCCCGGGGCCGGCTCCGGCACGGGCAGTTGGGTGATCGCGCGGCTGGCCGCCTCGGCTTCGGCGGCGATCGGCAGATACACGTCGTCGTCGCCCGGCTCGAACGCCCGCTGCGACGGCGCATGCACCGGAGCCCCCAGGGCTTCGGAGACCCGGCGGCGTTGCTGTTCGCGGTCGATCTCGGTCTGCGCCTCGATGGCCAGCCGAGCTTGCGTCAGTTGGTGCTCGGCCCAGAGGATTTCGGCCTCGCGGCGCACCTCGGCCCGCTTGACCGCGATGGCGGTGTCGGCGTCGAGTTCGGCGCGTTCGCGCTGGGCGCGCGAGGTGGCGTGGCGATCGTGCGTTGTCTCACCGCGCCACAGCGCCAGGATCAGCGGCGCCAGGTAGAGCAGCACGCACACCCCGATAGTGAACAGCCGCAGGGTCATTGCCCCGGCGTCGGCCGCGGTGAGGTCATTCATGGCGACCCAGCGTGCGCCCAGACCCCGGCCGGAATTCGCGACGACGCCGTCGCGTGCGTCGCGCAGGGTTTGCTCCTGTCGCGAGATCGCGGCGTCCAGCTCGGGTGCGCGGCTGTCCCGCGCCGCCAGAGCCGTGTCCAGCTCGTGTTGGGCGTCGGCGAGAAGCTCGTTGGCCGAGCGTGTTTCGGGCCCGGCGCCGGGATCACCGGTGATCCGGGTCTGCGGGCAGCCGGGTGTGGGGTGATACTCGCAGCGGGCAACGACCAAGGCCTGGTCCTGGCGGTCACGGGCCTGCGCGACGGCGCCGTCGAGTGCGGTGCGGGCGCCCCTGGTCTGTTGCAGGGACGCCGAGGCCTGCGCCACGGCCGGCGCCGATTCGGCGTTGCGCAACGCCCGTTCGTCGAGGCGGTGGTCGATCGAGCTGGCAAGAAGGACCAGTGCGGCGAGTTCACCGACGACGACGCCCACCGCCGCCGCCACCGCGACGCGCCCCACGACGCCGGGGCGGCTCCGCTCGGGCCCCGGGATCGTGCCGTGGGTGATGGCGCCGACCAGCAGACCGACGACAAGGGTGAGCGACACGACGGCCGGCAGCGGCAAGTGAACCGACCCGCTCACGGCCAGGGTCGCGACCAGCCAGGCCAGCAGCGCACCCAACAATGTCACCGCGCCGGCGACGGCGTGAGTGGACCGTTCGTGACGCTCACCCAGCTCGCGCCGGTGTCCGCCACCGAGCCAGATGAGCACCCCCGACGCCCGGGCCAGGCCCGGGCTCTGCTCCGTTACTTCCTGGGGCATGAGACTGAAAACACCTCCACCATCAAGCTTGCAGGCCACCGCCCGACACATCGAATCGAAGCACCCCGCCTGTGGCGCGCTTCACAAACCCGCGGAATCGACGCAGATCATCCGCGGGCATCGATCGGTTTGCTGGCCCGGGGTTAATTGGATCCGACGCGGAATTCTGCGACGCGAGCAGATCAGCGACCGTTCAGGCAGGTGACATGAGACGGTATAAGCCTATGACGAATCACGATTATGTCACCTACGAGGAGTTTGGTCGCAGGTTCTTCGAGGTCGCCGTCACCCCCGAGCGGGTCGCTGCCGCATTCGCCGACATAGCCGGCAGTGAGTTCGCCATGGAGCCGATCGCGCAGGGGCCCGGCGGGATCGCCAAAGTCAGCGCCAACGTCAAGATTCAAGACCCCAGGGTGACGCGCCGGCTGGGCGACAGCATCACCTTCGTCATCCACATTCCGCTCTCGATCGACCTGTTGGTCGACCTGTGGCTCGACAAGCAGCGTTTCATGGTCTCCGGAGACATCCAATTGCGCGCGACGGCGCGCGCGGCCGAACCGCTGCTGCTGATCGTCGACGTCGCCAAACCGCGGCCATCCGACATCACCGTCAACGTCTCGTCGAAGTCGATCCGCGGCGAGGTGCTGCGGATCCTGGCCGGCGTCGACGGTGAGATCCGGCGGTTCATCGCGCAGTACGTCGCCACCGAGATCGACACGCCGCAGTCACAGGCGGCACAAATCATCGACGTGGCCCATCAACTGGACCAGGCCTGGCCCTGAGCGGGCCGGCGACGAATACGCGCGAGGGCCTCGGGGTACCCAGCCAGGGTTGTGCGTTTGTCGCCGGTGCGCGAGGTGACGGCGTTTGTCATCGCCAGGGGAGGAAAACGTTGGCCCGTGTAAATGTCTCGGTATCGTCGCAGGTCGAGCCGGAAGCGGCCTGGAAGCTGGCGTCCGACTTGGACCGATTCGACGAGTGGATGACGATCTTCGCCGGGTGGCGGGGACCGGTGCCCGACACGATCGAAAAGGGCACCTGTGTGTCGTCGTGCGTGAAGGTCAAGGGCTTCCGCAACGTCATCCACTGGGAGGTCACCCGGTACGACGAGCCGAAAGCCATTGAGCTGCAAGGTCGCGGACGCGGCGGTATCCGCCTCACGGTGGCGATGACCGTCGCCGACGACCACCCGGGATCGACCTTCCACCTCACCGCCGATCTGGGCGGCGGGCTGCTCAGCGGGCCGGTCGGGGGACTGGTCGCGCGGGTGCTGCGCTCCGATGTGCAGAAGTCCGTGAACAACCTCGCGGCCCTGCAATAATCGCCCACTGCGGCGCTAGCGGGCCTGGTGGTTGATCACCCACTCCCGCTCCGCGTCGCGAATCCGCCTGCGGTCCATCGCAAGCCAGGACAGCCCCGCCCCGAACGCGAGCATGGAGATGATCGCGGCGTCCACGCCCGCCCCGGCCTCACCCAGGGCGAAATCGGTCACGCACACCGCGAACGCCAGCGCGGCCGCCGCGACCACCAGGATCCCGGGCGTTCGCGCCGCGGCCGATTCTCGCGGGTGCCGGTCGGCGGACCGATGGTGGTCGACAAAGCTGTGCCTCATGGCCGTCTCCTCTGCTGTCACATCCGTTTCAGCCGATGTGTTGGTGCTACCCAAAAGGCCGTCCGGAGAAACGACTTCGCCGAGGTGACGCGGAAAACTCAGAGTGTTTGGTGCCGCCCGAAGTACTTGTGGTCTTCGCTGTAGCCGCCGTAACCGCTGCCGATGTCGTGGTAGTCGGCGACGAACTCGATGCCCTTGATCCACTTCACCAGTTTGAAGCCGTGCTGCAATTCGTTGCGCAGCCGCAGCGGTCTGCCGTGCATGTAGGGGAGCTGCTGGTCGTTCATGTTGTAGGCCAGCATCGTCATGTGGTGGTCCATCTGGCCGATGTGATGGGCGTTGTAGTAAATGCCGCCCGTGGCGCCCAGACCCATCGAATAGAAGACGGCCCATTTGGCTTCGGGAAGCGGTTTCACGATGTCCATGATCGTTTTCATTTGCACGCCACCCCATTTGGCGACGCCCGACCACGCCTGGATGCAGAAGTGCTGGCTGATCTGCTCGTGGTAGGGCAGCGCCATCAAGTCCTCGAGCGAGAATTCCATCGGGTGCTCGACCAGACCGTAGACGCGCAGCCGCCAGTCCTTGAAGTCGTCGCGCTCCAGCTCCTTGTACTCGACCGTCTCCGGCAGGCGGCCGTTGCGCCAGTGGTGCGGCGAGATGTCCTTTTCGGTGAACGCGCCGGGCTTGGGGTCCAACCGCTCGAGCACCCGCTGGAACGGTCCCACAAGGGCATACCCGACCCGCTGCACCACGCGGGGGTGCTTGATGGTGAACGGCGTGGCCCACACCCAGGCGATCGCGGTCAGCACCATTGCCGCGGCGAAGATGCCGAAACCCACCCAGCTGTTGTCGTCGCGGGAGGCGAACATGTGGTTGAGGTTCCGCAGGGCCTCGGTCGTCAAAACCATCGTGACGTGCACCAGGATGAAGAACAGGAAGTAGACCAGCACCACGAAATGCAGCGAGCGTGCGTGCTGGATGCTCAGCCGCTTGCTGAGCCAGTGGACCCGCTGGGACAGCGCCGGCGACATGCCCAGGCCGGTGATCAGCGCGGCCGGGGCGGCGATGAAGACGGTGGTGAAGTACGCCAGCAGCTGCAGACCGTTGTAGGCGACCCAGCCGTTGTCGGTCGGCCAGTCCAGCGACAGGTACTGGATGGCCACCGACGCCGCGTTGGGGAAGACGTCCCAACTGGTCGGCACGATGTGGCGCCACTGACCGGTGGCGAACAACAGCACGTAGAAGACCGCGCCGTTGACGAGCCACAACACGTCGACGCCCAGGTGCCACCACCGGGCCAGGCCGATGGAGTGCCGGAACCCCGGTAGCCCCAACTGCGGCGGGAGGGCGACGGTGTCGGCGTTGGCGGTCCACAGCTCGTCGTCCGGCACCGGCGGCCCCACCCGCAGCCACTCGTCCTTACCCGGGGTGGCGTTGCGGCTGAAGTAAAGCCGGGGATGGTCGCAGAGGATCTGGATCCCCGTCCTGATGATGAACATCATCATGAAGAGGTTGAAGAAGTGCGTCCAGCCGATCCAGGCCGGCAGGCCTTGGGGGACGCCCGCGCTGTCCGAACCGGGGTAGCGGTGCAGGAACGACTGCACCGCGGGCACGTTGTGCAGGCCTTTGCCCACCGCGATCCCGGCGATCAGCACGGCAAAGCCGATCGGGATCAACCACAGCAGGTTGAACCACCGGTCGCGGCCGATGCGCAGTTTCGGGGCGGTGGCCCGCCTGGTGAGGTCGAAGCCGCCACCGTAGTGCTCCACATCGATGACGTCTTCGGCGGTGTGTATCTCGTTGCGGTAGTCCGGGATGGACGTCAGGGGCGTGCCCACTGCCAGCGTCGATACCGAGCCCTGCTGCGCCGCTCGCCCTCCACCGGTCCCCGCGGAATCAACGGTGTTCGTCACGCGGCCGAAATTACACGAATGAGCCTGGATAAATTGGAGTCAATCGGGAAGAACGGCCCCGGTCGCCCCGTCGCTCGCGGCGACAATGACCGGTGAGCGCGTCCAGCGCGCAAAATCTGGGTGAGCCTCGGCGGCGTTAGCCGCACCTACCCAAAGAAAGCCCCGATTTGCGCCGCAGATACGAATTGATGAGGTTAGCTGTGAGTGTGCGCACAATCTGCTGCCAACACGCTAGTCGGGGTCCTGCGGCAGCAGCCGGCGCACCGGCCCGGTCTCGATGGCGTTGACCGTCAATGCCCGGCGGCTGATGCGCCATCCCGCGTCGGTCAGCACGTACGCGTCGTCATAGCGCAGGTGCCACACCACGTCCACCACCTCGGCGTCGCGCTCGTTCCAGTGGTGCGCGACGCACGCGATGCGCCCGCGCGCGGTGCCGGGTTCCGCGGCCGCGTCGTACACCTCACCGACGATCGCGTGCTCGGTGCGGGCGACCGCGGCGACGGCCGCGACCGCGGTGGTGATGGCCTGCCGTCCGCGATGCGAATGGACCGGGCGCAGCTCGGCCGGCGGTGCGGGCACCACCAGCTCCGCATCGGCGGCGAAAAGGTCTGCGACAGCACCGAATTCGCGGTCATCCACGTGGGCCGCATACCGGTGCACCACATCGCTGAGCGCGGCGCGCTGTTCGGCGGAAAGCGTCACGGGCTCAACGACAGCCGTTGCGCACACGCCGACAACAGGTCTTTGGCCTGCTCGATATCGCTGGTCGGCGGCATGGCCAGCACCAGACGGTCGGCGCCCTGATCGGCCAGGCCGCCCGCGCGCTCGGCATCGATCTTGGCGACCGAATGGCCCAATGACACTTCCAGCGCCGCCGGATCGCGGCCCGCCGCCGACGCCTCGTCGCGCATGAGCGTGAGCAGCGACTCGAGTCGCAGCCCGGTGACCCCGAGTGGCTGGAATCCGTCGCCGAGGCGTCCGGCGCGGCGTGCGGCGGCCCGGCTGTGCCCGCCGATGTGAATCGGGAGATGTTCGGCCGCAACGGGCTTCGGATAGCACATGATGTCCTCGAAGCCGAAGAATTCGCCCGCGAAGGACGCCCCATCGGGCCGCTGGACCCACAGCGCCCGCATGACGGCCAACTGCTCGTCGGCCCGCCGGCCACGGCTGTCGAACTCCACATCGCAGGCCGCCAGCTCTTCGGAGAGCCAGCCCACCCCCACGCACAGGCGCAGTCGTCCGCCCGACAGCGCGTCGACGGTGGCGGCCCGCTTGGCCAGCACCACCGGGTGGTGGTTGGGCAACACCAGCACGCCGGTGGCCAACCCCAGGCTGCTGGTGTGGCCGGCCAGAAACGCAAGCAGGTCAAGCGGATCGGGGATCGGGCAGTCCGCGGCCAGGCCGACGCGTCCCGAATTGTCGTAGGGATAGACGCTGTCGTAGCGGGTGAGCAAAACGGTGTGCTCGACCACGACGATCGATTCGAACCCGCAGGCTTCGAGGTGGCGCGCGAAGGCCACCATCCAGTCGGGGTCCGCGGTGACACCGTCGGCGACCGGAGCCACGACTGAGACCTTCATGGCTTCCGAAGCTAACAAGGCACCCGAGCGGGCGACTAGCGGGCCGTGCTTTCGGCGGCGACGGGTGCGATCGCGGCACGCACCGCTTCGGCGAGCGTGGCGGTCCTGCGATCGGTGAAGACGTCTTCGAGCATCACCGCGCGCCCGTCGGGACCCGTCAGCGGCACCCGCCAGTTCGGGTATTCGTCGGTGGTGCCGGGCTGATTCTGAGTCCGGCGGTCACCGACCGCGTCGGTCAGCGCCACGCCCAGCAGCCGCGACGGCGTCCTGCCCAGATAGCGGTACAGCGCCAGAACGACCTGCTCGGGGTCGTCCTCGTCGCCGTCGTCGAGCAACCCGACCCGGCGCAGCTCGGTCATCCACGCGGCCAGGTCGGCCCGGTCGGACTCGAGCTCCTCGTCGACGGGCCGGGTCAGCAGCCCCAACGAATCGCGCAGGCGCACATGGTCACCCGCCAGATAGCCGGCGGTCGGAGGCAGGTCGTGGGTGGTGACCGAGGACAGGCAGTACTCGCGCCAGCGCTCGCCCGGCAGCGGACCGCCGTTACCGTCGCGGTCCAGCTCGAACCAGAGGATCGAGGTGCCCAGCAGGCCCCGCAACAAGAGGTAGTCGCGCACCCAGGGCTCGACCGTGCCGAGATCCTCGCCGACGACGACGGCGCCGGCCCGGTGCGCCTCCAGGGCGACGATGCCGATCATGGCTTCGTGGTCGTACCGCACGTAGGTGCCCTCGGTCGGTGACGCGCCCCGCGGGATCCACCAGAGCCGGAATAAGCCGATGATGTGGTCGATGCGCACCCCGCCGGCATGCCGCAGCACCGCGCGGATCAGCGCGCGAAAAGGCCGATATTCGTGCTCGTCCAAGCGGTCTGGCCGCCACGGCGGCTGCGACCAGTCCTGGCCGAGCTGGTTGAACTCGTCCGGCGGGGCGCCCGCGGTCACCCCGAGCGCCATCACGTCCTGCAGCGCCCAGGCGTCGGCGCCGTTGGGATGCACACCGACGGCCAGGTCATGCATGATGCCCAACGCCATCCCGGCCCGGATTGCCTGTGACTGCGCCCCGGCGAGCTGCTCGTCGAGTTGCCACTGCAGCCAGCGATGGAAATCGACCGCGTCCGAATGCTTTTCGACGAAGGCCGCGACCCCGGAAGCGTCCGGGTGCTGTAGCGCCCCGGGCCAGGAATGCCAGTCGTCGCCGTACTTCTCGGCCAGCGCGCACCAGGTGGCGAAGTCGTCCAGCGCGCGGCCCTCCCGGTCGCGGAATGCCTTGTAGGACAGCTCCCGTCCCGCCGATCGCGGTTCTTGATGCAGCAGCCGCAGCGCTGCCCGCTTGGCCGCCCACGAGCCGTCGCGGTCGATGGCGTCGACGCGGCCGGCGCGCTGCTGGACCTCCGAGCGCAGCCGGCGGACCCGGCTGCGCTTGGTCAGGTCGGCGAATTCGGGGATCGCCTCGACGCGAAGATAAAGCGGGTTGACGAAGCGCCGCGACGTCGGCAGGTACGGCGACGGCTCCATCGGCTTGGTCGGGGCCGCGGCGTGCAGGGGATTGACCAACAGGTAGTCGGCGCCGTGGCGGGACGCCGACCACACCGCCAGGTCGGTCAGGTCGGTCAGATCGCCGACCCCCCACGACTGCCGCGACCGCACGCTGTACAGCTGCGTGGCCAGGCCCCACGCGCGTCGGGCGCCGAGCCGCTCCGGCAGCCCGAGCCAGTCCGGCGTCACGATCAGCGCGGTGCTGGTCTTCCAGTCACCGGAGCGCAGGTGCACCCGGTGATAGCCCAGCGGCAGGTGGGCGGGCAGCAGGAAGCTGGCCTCGCCGACCCAGCGCCCGTCCAGGTCGTAGGGCGGGGTGAAGTTGTCGACCTGTTCGACACCGCCGCGCACCGTGCCGTCTTCGAGCTGCAACCACAGCTCGGCGGGATCGCCGTGGGTGACGTGCGCCCAGAACCGGATCTGCTCGCCGGTACGCCCGACGATGGTCGCCGGCAGCCGGCGCGCCCAGTGCGACCGCAGCTTCGCGGTCAGCGCGACGTTGCGCTCCTGTTCGTTGTCGGCCGCGACGCCGAGGGCGCCCAGCACCGCCTTCAACGTCGCCTCGGGAACCCCCACCCGGCGGCCGGTCCAGTCCTCGTAGTCCGTCGCGATGCCGTACCTGCGGGCGAGTTCGATCAGCGACGGTGCGAGTTCAGCCATACCCGTCATCTTGCTGTCCGGATTCGGCGGCCGGCGACTCGGACCCGGCGCGAGTTAGCGCAATCTTTGCTGGGCGGTGGCCTGCCATTCATTTATCCGTCCTCCCGGCAAGGGCGTCGTGCGCTCGACAGGACGAGACGGCCCGCGGCCACTACGATGCCCTGAGGAGACGAAAAGGATCCGTTCAGCTCATCCGTGGGGGAAGAGAAACTGCCAGCTCAGTGGCGCATGTCGGTGCCGACCTCGCTGGCGGCCCGGCGCGATGAACGCGGCCGGATCCGGGTGCATAAAGAGATGTAGAAGTGAATGCGCATTGGCGCCGCGTGGCGAGGTCCTCGCAGGTGCCTTACGGTTGTCATGTAATTCGCGCTGGATCGGTTTTCCAGGGACAATATCCAGGCGCATCAGCAGACCGGATGGTGAATTAAGTGGCGGAAGAGAGTCGCGGGCAGCGCGGGTCGGGGTACGGCCTCGGGTTGTCGACGCGGACCCAGGTGACCGGCTATCAGTTCCTTGCGCGCCGGACCGCGATGGCACTGACCCGGTGGCGCGTCCGCATGGAGGTCGAGCCGGGACGGCGCCAGAACCTCGCCGTGGTGGCGTCGATCTCCGCTGCGCTGGTGATCTGCCTGGGCGCGCTGCTCTACTCCTTCATCAGCCCGGCGGGCCAGATCAACGAATCGCCGATCATCGCCGACCGCGATTCTGGCGCGCTGTACGTCCGCGTCGGAGAGAAGCTGTATCCGGCCCTGAACCTGGCGTCGGCGCGGCTGATCACCGGCCGCCCGGACAACCCGCACCTGGTCAAGTCCAACCAGATCGCCACGCTGCCGCGCGGACCGATGGTGGGCATCCCCGGTGCACCGTCGAGCTTCCACCCGAGCAGTCCGGCCGCCTCGTCCTGGCTGGTCTGCGACACCGTGGCGAACTCGACCGGTTCCGGGGCGCCGTCCGGTGTGACGGTGACGGTGATCGACGGCAACCCGGATTTGAGCAACCACCGGCGGGTGCTGACCGGGTCGGACGCGGTGGTGCTGAACTACAGCGGGGACGCCTGGGTCATCCGGGACGGACGCCGCTCGCGCATCGACGGGTCGAACCGATCGGTGCTGCTGCCGCTGGGGCTCACCCCGGAGCAGGTCAGTTTGGCGAAGCCGATGAGCCGCGCCCTCTACGACGCGCTGCCGGTGGGTCCGGAGCTGACGGTGCCGCAGATTCAGAATGCGGGCGCCGGGGCGTCGTTCCCGAACGCGCCCGGCCCGATCGGCACGGTGATCGTCACCCCGCAGATCAGTGGGCCGCAACAGTATTCGCTGGTGTTGGCCGACGGTGTGCAGACGCTGCCGCCGCTGGTGGCCCAGATCCTGCAGAACGCCGGACCGGGCAACACCAAACCGGTGACCGTGGAGCCGTCCGCCTTGGCCAGGATGCCTGTGGTCAACAAGCTGGACCTGTCGTCCTACCCGGACGCGCCGCTGAACGTGATGGACATCCGCGAGAACCCGGCGACGTGCTGGTGGTGGCAGAAGACCTCCGGTGAAAACCGGGCCCGTGTCCAGGTCATCTCCGGCGCGACCATTCCGGTCGAGCAGAAGGACATCAGCAAGGTGGTGTCGCTGGTCAAGGCCGACACCACCGGCCGCGAGGCCGACCAGGTCTTCTTCGGGCCCGACTATGCGAATTTCGTGGCCGTCACCGGAAACGATCCCGGAGCCAAGACGACCGAGTCTCTGTGGTGGCTCACGGATGCGGGCGCCCGGTTCGGCGTCGACGACACCCGCGAGGTACGAGAGGCGTTGGGCCTGAAGACGAAACCGGGCCTGGCGCCGTGGGTGGCGCTGCGACTGCTACCGCAAGGGCCGACCTTGTCGCGGGCGGATGCGCTGGTGCAGCACGACACGCTACCGATGGATATGTCCCCAGGAGAGTTGACGGTACCGAAGTGAAACGTGGATTTGCGCGGCCGACGCCGGAGAAGCCTCCGGTAATCAAGCCGGAGAACATCGTCCTCCCGACGCCCCTGAGCATTCCGCCGCCGGAGGGCAAGCCCTGGTGGTTGATCGTGGTCGGCGTCGTGGTGGTCGGCCTGCTGATCGGTATGGTCGCCATGACCTTCGCCAGCGGCTCGCACGTGTTCGGTGGCGCGGGCTCGATCTTCCCGATCTTCATGATCGGTGGCGTCGCGATGATGATGTTCGGCGGCCGGTTCGGCGGCCAGCAGCAGATGAGCCGGCCCAAGCTGGACTCGATGCGTGCCCAGTTCATGCTGATGCTGGACATGCTGCGCGAGACCGCGCACGAGTCGGCCGACAGCATGGACGCCAACTACCGGTGGTTCCACCCGGCACCAACCACCCTGGCCGCCGCGGTCGGGTCGTCGCGGATGTGGGAACGCAAGCCCGACGGCAAGGACCTGAACTTCGGCGTGGTCCGTGTCGGCGTCGGGATGACGCGTCCCGAGGTGACCTGGGGTGAGCCCCAGAACATGCCCACCGACATCGAGCTCGAGCCGGTGACCGGTAAGGCACTTCAGGAATTCGGTCGCTATCAAAGCGTCGTCTACAACCTGCCCAAGATGATCTCGGTGCTGGTCGAGCCGTGGTACTCGCTGGCCGGAGACCGCGAGCAGGTCGTCGGGCTGATGCGCGCGATCATCTGCCAGCTGGCCTTCTCGCACGGCCCCGACCACATGCGGATGATCGTGGTCAGTTCGAATCTGGACGAATGGGACTGGGTGAAGTGGCTGCCGCACTTCGGTGACCCGCGCCGCCAGGACGCCGCCGGCAACGCGCGGATGGTGTACAGCGCGGTGCGCGAGTTCGCCGCCGAGCAGGCCGAATTGTTCGCCGGCCGTGGGTCTTTCACGCCCCGCCACGCGAGTTCGTCGGCCCAGACGCCGACGCCCCACACCGTCATCATCGCCGACGTCGTCGACCCGCAATGGGAGTACGTGATCAGCGGCGAGGGCGTCGACGGCGTGACGTTCTTCGACCTCACCGGCTCCGCGATGTGGAGTGCGGTTCCGGAGCGCACCCTGCGGTTCGACGACAAGGGTGTGATCGAGGCGCTGCCCCGCGACCGCGACACCTGGATGGTCATCGACGAGAAGCCGTGGTTCTTCGCCCTCACCGACCACATCAGCATCGCCGAGGCGGAGGAGTTCTCGCAGAAGCTGGCACGGTGGCGCCTTGCCGAGGCATACGAAGAGATCGGCCAGCGGGTGGCGCACATCGGCGCCCGGGACATCATGGCCTACTACGGAATCGACGATCCCGGCCACATCGACTTCCAGTCGCTGTGGGGTAGCCGCAACGACTCGATGGGCCGGTCGCGGCTGCGTGCGCCGTTCGGTGTCCGTTCCGACAACGGCGAGCTGCTGTTCTTGGACATGAAGTCGCTGGACGAAGGCGGCGACGGTCCGCACGGCGTCATGTCCGGTACGACCGGTTCGGGTAAGTCGACCTTGGTGCGAACCGTGATCGAATCGCTGATGCTCAGCCACCCGCCGGAGGAGCTGCAGTTTGTGCTGGCCGACCTCAAGGGTGGGTCGGCGGTCAAGCCGTTCGCCGGCGTGCCGCACGTGTCCCGGATCATCACCGACCTGGAAGAAGACCAGGCGTTGATGGAGCGCTTCCTCGACGCGCTGTGGGGTGAAATCGCGCGCCGCAAGGCGATCTGCGACAGCGCCGGCGTCGACGACGCCAAGGAATACAACTCGGTCCGCAGCCGGATGCGCGCGCGTGGCCAGGACATGGCGCCGCTGCCGATGCTCGTGGTCGTCATCGACGAGTTCTACGAGTGGTTCCGCATCATGCCGACGGCGGTCGACGTCCTCGACTCGATCGGCCGTCAGGGCCGCGCGTACTGGATCCACCTGATGATGGCGTCGCAGACCATTGAGAGCCGCGCCGAAAAGCTGATGGAGAACATGGGTTACCGGCTGGTGCTGAAAGCGCGTACCGCCGGTGCGGCGCAGGCGGCCGGTGTGCCGAACGCGGTCAACCTGCCCGCCCAGGCCGGTCTGGGCTACTTTCGCCGCAGCCTGGAAGACATCACCCGATTCCAGGCCGAGTTCCTGTGGCGGGACTACTTCCCGCGCGGCCTCACCGACGACGGGGACGAAGCGCCGGCGCTGGTGCACAGCATCGACTACGTCCGTCCGCAGCTGTTCACCAACTCGTTCACCCCGCTGGAGGTCAGCGTCGGCGGGCCCGAAATCACCCCGGCCATCCCGGCGAACGGTGACGCGCTCCCGATCGAGGCCACTGAGGACGACGCCGAAGGGATCAGGACGCCCAAGGTCGGTACGGTCATCATCGACCAGCTGCGCAAGATCGACTTCCAGCCGTACCGGCTGTGGCAGCCGCCGCTGGACCGGCCCGTCGCCATCGACGAGTTGGTGAACCGGTTCCTCGGCCACCCCTGGCAGCAGGACTACGGCACCGCGCAGAATCTGGTCTTCCCGATCGGGATCATCGACCGTCCCTTCAAGCATGACCAGCCGCCGTGGACGGTCGACACCTCCGGGCCCGGTGCCAACGTATTGATCCTGGGCGCCGGTGGTTCGGGTAAGACCACCGCACTGCAGACGCTGATCTGCTCGGCGGCACTGACCCACACACCCGAGCAGATCCAGTTTTACTGCCTGGCCTACAGCAGCACCGCGCTGACCACGGTCGCCCGTCTGCCCCACGTCGGTGAGGTGGCCGGCCCGACCGACCCGTACGGTGTGCGCCGCACGGTGGCCGAACTGCTGGCCCTGGTTCGCGAGCGCAAGCGCAGCTTCCTCGAGTACGGGATCGCCTCGATGGAGGTGTTCCGGCGGCGGAAGTTCGGTGGCGAGCCCGGCCCGGTTCCCAACGACGGGTTCGGCGACGTCTACCTGGTGGTCGACAACTACCGTGCGCTGGCCGAGGAGAACGAGGTCCTGATCGAGCAGGTCAACGTGATCATCAACCAGGGCCCCTCGTTCGGGGTGCACGTGGTGGTCACCGCCGATCGCGAATCGGAGCTGCGGCCGCCGGTGCGCAGCGGTTTCGGCTCCCGGGTCGAGCTGCGGCTGGCCGCCGTCGAGGACGCCAAGC
Source organism: Mycobacterium mantenii (assembly GCF_001667865.1). Taxonomy (GTDB): domain Bacteria; phylum Actinomycetota; class Actinomycetes; order Mycobacteriales; family Mycobacteriaceae; genus Mycobacterium; species Mycobacterium mantenii_A. The sequence continues at coordinate 76,960 of NZ_LZJP01000032.1, forward strand.
TGGTGCGTTCCCGGTTCGCCAAGGACGTTCCGGTCAAACCGGGTCGCGGCATGGTCGCGGTCAACTACGTCCGCCTCGACGCCGACCCGCAATCCGGTCTGCACACACTGGTGGCGCGGCCCGCGCTGGCCAGCACGCCGGACAACCGCTTCGAGTCCGACAGCATCGTCGAAGCCGTCAGCCGGATCACGAGCGGTCAGGCTCCGCCGGTGCGCCGGCTGCCGGCGATCTTCGGTGTCGAACAGCTTCGGGAGCTCGCCGCGCAAGACACCCGTCAGGGCGTCGGTGCGGGCGGAATCGCTTGGGCCATCTCGGAATTGGACCTGTCGCCGGTGTATCTCAACTTCGCCGAGAACGCGCACCTGATGGTGACCGGCCGTCGCGAATGTGGGCGTACCACGACGCTGGCCACCATCATGTCCGAGATCGGGCGGTTGTACGCACCCGGAGCAACCAGCGCGCCGACACCACCGCCGGGGCAGCCCTCGGCGCAGGTGTGGCTGGTGGACCCGCGCCGTCAGCTGCTGACCGCGCTCGGCTCCGACTACGTGGAGAAGTTCGCCTACAACCTCGACGGCGTCCAGGCGATGATGGGCGAACTGGCCGCGGTCCTGGCCGGCCGCGAGCCGCCGCCGGGGTTGTCCGCCGAGGAGTTGCTGTCGCGGAACTGGTGGAGCGGGCCGGAGATCTTCCTGATCGTTGACGACATCCAGCAGCTGCCGGCAGGTTTCGACTCGCCGCTGCACAAGGCCGCCCCGTGGGTGACCCGGGCGGCGGACGTCGGCCTGCACGTGATCGTCACGCGCACGTTCGGTGGTTGGTCCTCGGCCGGCAGCGACCCGATGCTGCGGGCACTGGCCCAGGCGAACGCGCCGCTGCTGGTGATGGACGCCGACCCCGACGAGGGATTCATCCGCGGCAAGATGAAGGGTGGTCCGCTGCCGCGTGGTCGAGGCCTGCTGATGGCCGAGGACACCGGCGTGTTCGTCCAGGTCGCGGCGACCGAGCTGCGTAAGTAAGACGGGCGCGGCTGCGCCGGGGCTGACCGGTTACACCAGGATTCAGCCCCAGCGCAGCGGTAATGCCTTGAGCGCGAAGCTCTTTGACGGGTAATTGATCACGGGGGAGTAGTCCTCGGGCAATTCGAAATCCGGAATCTGGCTGAGCCACTCCGCGACGATCACCGTCAATTCGATGCGTGCGAGGTGAGAGCCCAGGCAGCGGTGCGGCCCACCGCCGAATCCCCAGTGCCGGTGGACTTTTCCGTCCATGTTGAGCTCGTTGGTGGACATCGCGTCGCTGTCGTCGCGGTTGACCGCCGCCATGCACAGCCGCACCGATGTACCGGGCGGCAGCGTCATGCCGCCGACTTCGACGAATTCGGTGGTGATCCGCGGCGCCACGGGTGCCGACGGTTCGAGCCGGACAATCTCTTCGATGAAAACCCTGATCTGCCTTGGGTTGTCGCGCAACTCCTTGCGCAGCGCAGGCCTGCGTGCCAATTCGAATAGCGAGAATCCGATGGCCGCGGTCACCGTGTCCAGCCCGGCCAGGATCAACAGGTGACTCATGCCCAGGAGTTCGAGGTCGGTGAAGTCACCCTTGCCGGTCATCACTTTCGACAACATGTCCGACCCCGGGTTCTGCCGGCGCTGCGCGATGGCGTCGACCAGATACGCCAGCAACCGCTCGGACTTCTCTACGTCGGCCTGGGTGATGAAGGGCTTTTCGCTGACGACGGCGTCCTTCCAGTCGATGAGAAGGTCGCGATCCTCCAGCGGCAGGCCATAGAGGTCCATGAAGACCTGAAACGGGTACAGGTGCGCGAAATCCGCCATCACTTCGCACTCGCCCCGGCCGGCCAGGGCCCCGATCATGTCGCTGGCGTGACGCTGCAGCACCGGACGCGACTTACTCAACGCGTGCGGGCTGAAGTACGGCTGCAGAATTTGGCGGTAGCGGGTGTGTTGCGGCGGATCAAAGGCCAGTGGCAGCACCGGCAATGGGTGTCCCGGGGGCTGCAGCACCGTCGATGAGAACACCTTGGTGTTGCGCAGTGCGGCCAGCACATCCTCGCGACGGGTGATGTAGTAGTGGCCGTTCATGAAGACCACCGGTCCGGCGTCGCGCAGTGCCTTCCACCCGAGGCCCCGATCAACCGTCATCGGTAGTTCGGCGAAATCAAGCCGGGGTAGGTAGAAGGAACCCTGTTGGCCTTCGCTCATGCGCTTCGATCTCCGGTTGTCTGTCTGTGGTGAATAACCCCGACGCGATTGCGCCTTTGTCGGACTCGGGCGATATCAACACGTGGCGGCACATCAATATTGCATGCGCGGCAAAGGAACACGATCCGGCTGCTTGAACTAATCCAAGGTTTCCGGTGCCCGGAATCGGTTGGCGAACATCTTCGACACTTTACCGACCGACTAATCTGAGTATCGAATCGTGAAACCCGAGCCCGGCCGATCGCGACGACGTTGACCGGCGTACCGGGCCGCCAAGGGAGGAAGCCTCGTGAGGGTTCGTCTGGAACAGTCGAAATGCGTCGGCCACGCCCAGTGTTACGCCGTCGACCCGGACCTGTTTCCCATTGACGAGTCGGGCTATTCGATTCTCGAGGCGCGCGAGGTCAGGCCCGAGGACGAGCAATCGACCCGCGACGGCGTCGCTTCCTGCCCCGAAATGGCGTTGATTCTCGAAGACGACTGACGGCGCGCGCCGCCTGGAGGCGCCCCGCCGTCGATTGGTCGATAGGCAAACGATCGATGAACAATCCGTTGCCATTTATGAACTCTCGCCGACCGGGAATGAACAGTGGCTGGCCATTGATGAACAGGTGGCTTTGGGGTGTCGGTGTTTGCCTCATAACGAACTAATCTCAGTGCCGGGCGGCAGTTCGGGCACACGCGAGCTGCCGCTCGGTTGCTGATAGTGGGGGATTAGCCGAGGCCAGAAGGTGCATGTCGTTCCTGACCAGATGTCCGAGAAGCGCGGTGGGAGACCACCTTTGCGGACGCAGCCAATCGGTCAGTATGCGTCATCAGGCTCAGCTGATGGGGTCGCAGGCGGATGGCATCGCTCAGTGACTCCTCACCGAATCGGCAGCCAACCGGTGGCGTCGTCTACAGAGCCGTGACCACGGCCACCACTGATTCCTATGTGACAGCCGAGACCGCTCGCGTTCCCGGCCGACTGAGGAGGACACGGTGTTTGACTTCGCGGCGTTACCGCCCGAAATCAATTCCGGTCGCATATATGCGGGTCCGGGGTCGGGGCCAATGATGGCCGCGGCTGCCGCCTGGGACGAGCTTGCGGCGGAATTGGGTGTAGCGGCCAGCGGCTACAACTCGGTGGTTACCGAGTTGACCAGCGGGCCATGGGTGGGGCCGGCATCGATGTCGATGGTCTCGGCGATCACCCCGTTCGTGAGCTGGCTCAGTGCGGTGGGGGCACAGGCTGAGGAGACCGCCAGCCAGGGCCGGGCGGCCGCGGCGGCGTTCGAGGCCGCGTTTGCGATGACGGTGCCGCCCCCGGTGATCGCGGCCAACCGGGTCCTGCTGGCGAACCTGATTGCCACGAATTTCTTCGGGCAGAACACTCCGGCGATCGCGGCCACCGAGGCGCAGTACATGGAGATGTGGGCGCAAGACGCCGCCGCCATGTCCGGTTACGCCGCCTCGTCGATGGCCGCCTCGACGTTGAGCCCGTTCGTCACGCCGCCAAACACGACCACCCCGGAGGCGGGTGCCGACCAGGCGGCCGCGGTGAGCCAGGCCCTCGCCCAGCCGGCGGGCAACACCGCACAAACCACGGCCCACGCGACTTCGCAAATGGCGACGCTGAACGCATCTTCAGCGATTCAGCCCGCGGCGGTGACGCAAGCGAGCGCGTCGCAGCCCGGGCCGTTCACCTGGCTCACGAGTGCGATCCAAAACTTCATGCAGTCCGGTTTGCCCACCCCGACGAACAACTACCTGGGGCTGAACGCCACCTTCTACACGACGATCTTCAAGCAAACCTCCGGTCTTGCGTATTTCTCGAATGGTATTCCGGCCTTTTGGGCGCAGCTGGCCCAGCAGTTGGTCTTCGGTCCCGGTGGTAGCACGGCCGGTGCCACTGGTGCGTGGTATCCCACTCCGCAGTTCGCGAGCTTGGGTTTGGGCAACTTGGGCGGTGTGGGCCACGTCGGTGCGGTCTCGGCGGGTGCCGGGCAGGCCGCCCGGGTGGGGATGCTCTCGGTGCCCCAGCATTGGGGGACGTTGACCTCGGCGGTCAGTCCGGCGGCGTTGTCGGAGGAGACCACCACGGTGGAGGCCGCGGCGGCCGGCGGGACGAATTCGCCTGTCAATGGTCTGCTGCGCGGCATGCCGGTCGGGTCGTTCGGGCGCCGCGGCGCCGCCGCCGGCTACGTCAACAAATACGGCTTCCGCTACAGCGTGCTGACCCGCCCACCGTCGGCCGGATAACGGAAGCCAGATGAATGCCATGAACCACCACAACGCAAGCCTCGCCGGGCACTACGGAAGGGAAAGAATCTAGATGTCTTTTGTGACCACGCAGCCCGAGGCGCTCGCCGCCGCAGCGGGAAGTCTGCAAACCATCGGCTCAACGCTGAGCGCCCAGAACGCCGCGGCGGCGGCCCCAACGACGGGGGTGGTGCCCGCGGCTGCCGACGAGGTGTCGGCATTGACCGCGGCGCAGTTCGCCGCGCACGCGCAGTCGTACCAGGCCGTCAGCGCTCAGGCTGCGGCGATCCACGAAATGTTTGTCAACACCCTGAGCACCAGCTCCGGGTCGTACGCGATGACTGAGGCGGCCAACGCGGCCGCGACTGTTTAAGGAGTCAATGATGTTGGATTTCGGAGCGTTTCCGCCTGAGTTCAATTCGGCGCGGATCTATTCTGGTCCGGGGTCGGGGTCCTTGATGGCCGCGGCATCGGCGTGGAGCGCGCTGGCGGCCGAGCTCAACTCGGCGGCGCTGAGCTATGAGCAGGTGGTCACCGCGCTGAGCAGTGAGGATTGGACCGGCACGGCGTCGGCGACCATGGCCCAGGCGGTGGCGCCTTACATCACCTGGATGACCACCACGGCCGCGCAGGCCGAGGAGGCGGCGACCCAGGCGCGTGCGGCAGCCGCGGCCTACGAGACCGCGCTGGCCTCCTCGGTGCCGCCCCCGCTGATAGCGGCCAACCGGATGCAATCGCAGCAGCTGCAGGCCACGAACGTCTTGGGCCAGAACACGCCACTGATCGCGCAGCTGGAGGCGCAATACGGCCAGATGTGGGCCCAGGACGCCGGCGCGATGTACAGCTACGCCGGCCAGTCGGCGACGGCGTCGAACGTGACGCCGTTCCAGAAGGCGCCGGAGACGACCAACCCGACGGGTCAGGCCACCCAGGCCGCGGCGGTCACCAACGCGACGACCAATTCGACGGCGACCAACACGACCAAGGCGTTGCAGTCGCTGGCGCAGCCGGCGACAAGTTCGACGGTCAAGGCCGCGGCGACAACCACGACCCAGGCGACCCAGGCCACGGACCCGCTGACCGAGATCTGGTTCCTGTTGACCGGGCAGACCACCTTGCCCACCAACCTGGGCACGGCGGTCAACGGCTACAACCCGTTCTCCAGCCTCTTCTACAACACCGAGGGTCTGCCGTACTTCAGTACCGGTATGGCCAACACCTTCACCCAGATCGCCAAGTCGACCGGTCTGCTTACCGGGCCGGCCCCGGCCGTGGCCAAGGCCCTGCCGGGTCTGGGTGGTTTGGGTGGCATGTTGGGTGGCGGTGCGGCGGCCGCGCATCCGGTGGCGGCGCTGGGCAGCGCGGCCTCGGTGGGCGGCAAGCTGTCGGTGCCGGTGGCCTGGTCGGGTGCGCCGGCCGCGCCGGCGCTGGGTCACGCGATCCCGGTCAGCAGCATCAGCGCTGCCCCGGAGGCCGCCGGCGGGCCCGGAAACCTGCTCGGCGGTATGCCGCTGGCGGGTGCCGGTGCCGGCGGGCACGGCGTGGTCGGTCCCAAGTACGGATTCCGGCCCACCGTCATGGCCCGACCGCCCTTCGCGGGATAGACCCGAGCCGGCCACACACCGGCGCGAACCACAACGCGCCCTGCCCCGAACATCGGCGGCAGGGCGCGTTTTCGCGTGCATCGGGGGCCCGCTCAGCGAACCTCGTGGCGGCTTTATCTGCGCCCGGATTTTATCCCGCGCTGGGGTTTTCGCCCCGGCGCAGCCGCCCCGAAACGGCGCCAGGGATGGGCACCGTGCGCCCGTGATGGAGCGCGCTACTGGGATGTTCCTGCAGGTAATGACCGCGATGGTGCCATGCGGCCGGCGACGCCCCGATCTTGCTGCCGCACCGGAACAGCGCACGCGAACCATCGCCGCCGCAGCGGTGGCCCGATCGCGTGGCGGCGAGGGGGCGGTGTGGCGTTTTAGCCTCCGAGGCAAGCAATTTCTGATGGTCAATCACCCAGAGATCACTCGTCGAGGGGATGCATGTCGTTCGAGCCCGGTGCTTCGTAGCCATGGACTTCGGGGCATTACCGCCGGAGATCAACTCCGGTCGCATATATGCGGGTCCGGGGTCGGGGCCGATGATGGCGGCGGCCGCCGCCTGGGATGAGATTGCGGCGGAAGTGGGTGTGGCGGCCAGCGGCTACAACTCGGTCGTCACCGAGCTGACCAGCGCCCCCTGGGTGGGTCCGGCCGCGGCGTCGATGCTGTCGGCGGTTGCGCCGTACGTGAGCTGGCTGAGCGTTCTGGCCGGGCAGGCCGAGGAGACCGCGGCCCAGGGCCGGGCGGCCGCGGCGGCGTTCGAAGCGGCGTTTGCGATGACGGTGCCCCCGCCGGTGATCGCGGCCAACCGGGTCCTGCTGGCGAACCTGGTCGCGACGAATTTCTTCGGGCAGAACACGCCGGCCATCGCGGCGACCGAGGCCCAGTACATGGAAATGTGGGCCCAGGACGCGGCCGCGATGTACGGCTATGCCGCATCGTCCGCGTCGGCCTCGCAGCTGACCCCGTTCACGTCACCGCCCAATACGACCACCCCGGAGGCGGGTTCGGACCAGGCCGCCGCGGTCGCCCAGGCCCTAGCCCAACCGGCGGGCAACACGGCACAGAGCACGGCACAGCTGGCGACGCCACAAGCGTTGTCGGCCACCACGACTCAGGCGGCGGTGACGCAAGCGAGCGCGTCGCAGCCGGGACCGTTCACCTGGCTCACGAGTGCGATCCAGAACTTCATGCAGTCGGGCCTGCCGACCCCGACGAACAATTACCTGGGGCTGAATCCCACCCTCTACACCGTGCTGCTCAAACAGACCACAGGCCTTGGCTACTTCTCGAACGGCATCGTGGCCTTTTGGTCGCAGCTGGCCCAGCAGTTGGTGTCTGGTCCCGGTGGTAGCACGGCCGGTGCCGCTGGTGCCTGGTACCCCACTCCGCAGTTCGCGAGCCTGGGCCTGGGCAACCTGGGCGGGGTGGGCCACGTGAGTGCGGTTTCCGCGGGTACCGGGCAGGCCGCCCGGGTGGGGATGCTCTCGGTGCCCCAGCATTGGGGGACGTCGACCTCGGCGGTGAGCCCGGCGGCGTTGTCGGAGGAGGCCACCACGGCTGAGGCCGCGGCGACCGGTGGCGCGAATTCGCCTGCCAATGGTCTGCTGCGCGGCATGCCGGTCGGGTCGTTCGGGCGCCGCGGCGCCGCGGCCGCGGGCTACGTCAACAAATACGGTTTCCGCTACAGCGTGCTGACACGCCCGCCGTCGGCCGGATGAGCGGCGGAATCGGGCATGTACTCCCTCACCTTTATCCGCGGCCGGATTTTATCCCCGGCCGCCACACACGTGCGCCCGGCAGCGCCGGCATCACACCGCCCGGCGCCCGGCCGGCAGGTACTCCCGCCCGACGATTCCCGCAGCTCACGCTCCCTAGTGGGGCCGGAGTTCGGGCGGCCGGCGGGCGCCGAGCGACTGGCCCGGGCATCCGGCGCAAAGGCGCGCCAAACAGCTGCTACGCCACCGACCGGCGCGGCGGTGGTCACCAGCGGATTAACGTTTTTCACTACCCGACGCATCGATTCGAACGGCATAGGTTAAGGGGCATATTCGTGGTGGATTATGGGGCGTTCCCACCGGAGTTCAATTCGGCGCGGATCTACTCGGGTCCGGGGTCGGGTTCGTTCATGGCTGCGGCGTCGGCGTGGAGCGCGCTGGCGGCCGAGCTCAACTCGGCCGCGCTGAGCTACGACAACGTGATCACCTCGCTGAACAGCGAGGAGTGGCTGGGGACGGCCTCCACGGCGATGGCGCAGGCGGCCCAACCGTATGTGGCCTGGCTGACCACGACGGCCGCGCAGGCCGAGGAGGCGGCGACCCAGGCGCGTGCGGCCGCCGCGGCGTACGAGACGGCGCTGGCCTCGTCGGTGCCGCCCCCGCTGATAGCGGCCAACCGGATGCAATCGCAGCAGCTGCAGGCGACGAACGTACTGGGGCAGAACACCCCGCTGATCGCGCAGCTGGAGGCTCAGTACGGCGAGTACTGGGCCCAGGACGCGGGTGCGATGTACGGCTACGCGGGCCAGTCGGCGTCGGCGACGAAGGTGGCGCAGTTCCAGAAGGCGCCCGAGGTCACCAACCAGTCGGGTCAGGCCACTCAGGCCGCCGCCGTCACCAACGCGACGGCGAATTCGACGGCGACCAACACCTCGAAGACCCTGCAGTCGCTGGCGACGCCCGCGGCGACCACCACCACCAACGCGACGACCAACGCGACGACCGCCGCGACGACGGCCACCGATCCGTTGTCCGAGATCTGGTTCCTGTTGACCGGGCAGACCACCTTGCCCACCAACCTCGGCACGCTCGTCAACGGCTACAGCCCATTTGCGGGTTTGTTCTACAACACCGAGGGTCTGCCGTACTTCAGTACCGGCATGGCCAACACTTTCACGCAGATCGCCAAATCGACCGGTGCCCTCGGTGGTGCGGCCCCGGCCGTGGCCAAGGCCCTGCCGGGTCTGGGTGGTTTGGGTGGCATGTTGGGTGGCGGTGCGGCGGCCGCGCATCCTGTGGCGGCGCTGGGCAGCGCGGCCTCGGTGGGCGGCAAGCTGTCGGTGCCGGTGGCGTGGTCGGGTGCGCCGGCCGCGCCGGCGCTGGGTCACGCGATCCCGGTCAGCAGCATCAGCGCTGCCCCGGAGGCCGCCGGCGGGCCGGGAAACCTGCTCGGCGGTATGCCGCTGGCGGGTGCCGGTGCCGGCGGGCACGGCGCGGTCGGTCCCAAGTACGGATTCCGGCCCACCGTCATGGCCCGACCGCCGTTTGCCGGCTGAGCACCGCACCCCGGGCGGATCGGCGTCGCCAATGGCCACGCAGCAGCCAGCGTTGACAGCATGACGTGCCTCGAGTTTTCACGATCGCTTCCGGGATCCGCGTTCGGCGGCCACCGGGGCAATCGGACCGCTGAAATGGGCGAAAGGAGGTCTGGACGGCTCGTCAGCGGGGATGGTCGTGACATCGACTCGTCGCGACGGGTTAATCGACGATCAGATTTTTATGCCGGCCAGCGTAGCCACAGCGTTCCGGGTGACGATTACCAGCAACTTTTTAGACCGGGGGCTGGTACCGTTTGCTATGACCGCTCCGCGAGGGGCAGCGGTCGAGGTCAGACGCTGTTACTGTGTCGTTACCAAAGATGAATTCGGCGTACCGCCAAGTGAACAATTGCAAACACCGGGCTTCCGCACCGACTCCGGGGGCCGCAGTCATCTAGTCTCGCAGAGTCGGGGGATTGAACCAGGAGGGAATAGATATGTCGTTCGTGACCACACAGCCGGAGGCTTTGGCCGCGGCGGCCGGGAACCTGCAGGCCATCGGGTCGACCTTGAGCGCCCAGAACGCTGCCGCTGCAGCCCCAACGACGGGGGTGGTACCCGCCGCAGCCGACGAGGTGTCGGCGTTGACCGCGGCTCAGTTCGCCGCACACGCGCAGATGTACCAAGCGGTGAGCGCCCAGGCCGCCGCGATCCACGAGATGTTCGTGAACACCCTGTCGACCAGCTCCGGTTCCTACGCAGCAACCGAAGCGGCCAACGCAGCCGCCGCCCTGTAGATCGGACGGGCGGTTCGGGGGCTTGGGACAGATCGTCACCGACGTGGGTTCCAACGTAACTGCCCAACCGGGGGCGATCGCCGGGCCGCGAAGCCGTGCCGGCCGAGCGTCCCGCATCGCAACACGCACTCCGTCAACTCAAACGCCGCGGTTCGGGTTTGACGTCCGTCTCACCGTGACAGCACCCGGTGGCCGCCGGCTGACGGAAAGGGGGGGTCATTTCTATTCATTCGGCTCGGCGGTTGCGTAACGCGTAAACGATCCGGCCACCGTCTTTACAACATCACCCATTAACCACGTAATAAGGAGAACAGCCGACATGGCAACACGCTTTATGACCGACCCGCACGAGATGCGGGCGATGGCGGGCCGCTTCGAGGTGCACGCCCAGACCGTTGAGGACGAGGCTCGCAAGATGTGGGCGTCGTCGATGAACATCGCCGGCTCGGGCTGGAGCGGTCAGGCCCAGGCCACCTCGTACGACACCATGGGTCAGGTCAACCAGGCCTTCCGCAACATCGTCAACATGCTCCACGGAGTGCGCGACGGACTGATTCGCGACGCGAACAACTACGAGCAGCAAGAGCAGGCCTCGCAGCAAATCCTCGGCAGCTAGCGCCAGCAAACGCTGCTGCGTAAAATCTCAAGACATTAGGAGAACACCGTTATGAGCATTAACTACCAGTTCGGCGATGTAGACGCCCACGGTGCGTTGATCCGCGCCCAGGCCGCGTCCTTGGAAGCTGAGCACCAGGCCATCGTTCGCGATGTGCTTGCTGCCGGCGACTTCTGGGGCGGTGCGGGTTCGGTGGCCTGCCAGGAGTTCATCACCCAGTTGGGTCGCAACTTCCAGGTCATCTACGAGCAGGCCAACTCCCACGGACAGAAGGTTCAGTCCGCGGGCAGCAACATGGCCAGCACTGACAGCGCCGTTGGGTCCAGCTGGGCCTAACCCGCAACTTCAGGCGCGGCAGCACACCACCCGTCGGTGTGCTGCCGCGTCCTGCGGTTTCCGTGCAGTTAAATAGGGACCGATTGAGGAACTGATGGACCAACAGAGCACCCGCACCGATATCACTGTCAACGTCGACGGATTCTGGATGCTCCAGGCGCTGCTGGACATCCGGCACGTCGCGCCTGAGTTGCGGTGCCGGCCATATGTGTCGACCGACTCGAGCGACTGGCTCAACGAGCATCCCGGAATGGCGGTGATGCGCGAGCAGGGCATAGTCGAGAACGATCAGGTCAACGAGCATGTGGCCGCGCGGATGAAGGTGCTCGCCGCGCCCGACCTCGAAGTGATCGCTCTGCTGTCCCGGGGCAAGCTGGCCTACGGCGTCCTCGACGACGAGAACCAGCCCCCGGGCTCGCGCGACATCCCCGACAACGAGTTTCGGGTGGTCCTTGCCCGCCGCGGACAGCACTGGGTGTCGGCGGTTCGCGTCGGCGGTGAGATCACCGTCGACGACGTCGCCGTCGCGGACAGCGCCTCGATCGCGTCGCTGGTGATCGACGCCCTCGAGTCCATCCACCACGCCGAACCCGCAGCCATCAACGCGGTCAACGTGCCGCTGGAGGAAATGCTGGAAGCGACGAAGTCGTGGCAGGAGTCGGGATTCAACGTGTTCTCCGGCGGAGACCTGCGGCGGATGGGTATCAGCGCCGCGACCGTGGCCGCACTGGGCCAGGCGCTGTCCGACCCGGCCGCCGAAGTCGCGGTGTACGCGCGCCAGTACCAGGACGACGCCAAGGGCCCGAGTGCGTCGGTGCTGTCACTCAAAGACGGTTCCGGTGGCCGGATCGCGCTTTACCAGCAGGCCCGCACCGCGGGGTCGGGTGAGGCGTGGCTGGCCATCTGCCCGGCGACCCCCCAGCTCGTGCAGGTGGGTGTCAAAACCGTGCTGGACACACTTCCCTACGGAGAGTGGAAAACTCACAGCAGGGTGTGACATTCGCGCGAAACGCAGAGTTCACCAATGTCTTTGCACTCAACATGCGGTTGAGCTGCGAACACGGCATACTTCTCTCAAGACATCAGCAAATCTCGAACCGGTGTCGACGACAACTCTTAATCGCAAGGCGAGGCAGATGGAATTCCAATTAGTCGGAATGCACTTTGCGGGGGGCCGCAGCACCACGACGAGTTCAGCGGCACCCGCCCGCGCGCGACTGGCGGCACGGGCTCACACATTCATCACGGTAGGGAGTGCAAGGCGATGACTGCGGTAGTCGAAGTACCACAGCCCGATGTAGAGGGAATCTCGCAGCCTCAGGCAGTCGTCGTCGGCGTGATGGCCGGCGCGGGTGTTCAGATCGGTGTCCTGCTGGATGCCAACGCGCCCGTCTCGGTGATGACCGACCCGTTGCTGAAGGTGGTCAACAGCCGGCTCCGGGAGCTCGGCGAGACTCCGCTGGAGGCGTCGGGCCGGGGCCGCTGGGCGCTCTGCCTGGTGGACGGTTCACCGTTGCGGGCCACTCAATCGCTGAGCGAGCAGGATGTCTACGACGGCGACCGGTTGTGGATCCGGTTCATCCCGGACACCGAGCACCGCTCGCAGGTCATCGAGCACATCTCCACCGCCGTCGCGGCTGATCTCAGTAAGCGCTTCGCCGCCATCGACCCGGTCATCGCCGTGCAGGTCGGTGCGTCGATGGTCGCCATCGGGGTGACCACCGCCGCCGGGCTGCTGGGTTGGTGGCGCTGGCACCACAACTCGTGGCTGCCGACCGTGTACGCGGGCGTGATCGGCGCGGTCGCGCTCGGCGTCTCGCTGCTGCTGTTGATGCGGGCGCGCACGCAGCAGGAACGGCGCGTCGCGGACACCATGCTGTTGAGCAGCCTGGCGCCGGTGGCGGTCGCAGCGGCGTCGGCTCCGCCCGGTGGCGTCGGATCGCCGCATGCGGTACTGGGCTTCGGTGTTCTCACCATCGCCGCAATCCTCGCCCTGCGCTTCACCGGGCGCCGGCTGGCGATCTACACCGCCATGGTCACCGTCAGCCTGATCGCGGCGGTGGCCGCGCTGGCGCGCATGGTCGCCATGACCAGCGCCGTGACGCTGTTCACCTGCGTCGTACTGGTGTCGGTCATGATCTACCAAAGCGCGCCGGCGATTTCGCGCCGGCTGGCCGGCATCCGGCTGCCCGTCTTCCCGTCGGCCACCAGCCGGTGGGTGTTCGAGGCCCGGCCCGACCTGCCCACCACCGTGGTGCGCTCCGACGGCGGTCCGCCGGTCCTGGAGGGGCCCGCATCGGTCCGCGACGTGTTGACCCAGGCCGAACGCGCCCGCTCCTTCCTGTCGGGTTTGCTGATCGGGCTCGGCGTGCTGATGATCGTCTCTCTGACCGCGCTTTCGGATCCACGCACCGGACAGCGCTGGCTGCCGCTCTTGCTGGCCGGCTTCTGCGCCGGATTCCTGATGCTGCGCGGCCGCTCCTACGTCGACCGCTGGCAGGCGATCACCCTGGCGGGAACGGCGGTGCTGATCGTCGGTGCGGTCGTGTTGCGGTACGCGCTGGTGCTGCAGTCGCCGCTTGCGGTCTCGATCAGCGCGGCGATCCTGGTGCTGTTGCCGGCCGCCGGATTGACGTCGGCTGCTGTCGTGCCGAACACGGTCTACAGCCCGCTATTCCGCAAATTCGTGGAATGGATTGAATACCTCTGCCTGATGCCAATTTTCCCGCTGGCATTGTGGTTGATGAATGTCTATGCAGCAATCCGCTATCGCTAACGGCAAGGTGTGGCGTGGTCGCGCGTCCGCCGCGACCATCGCCGCCATGTTGCTCGCGTCGGGGGCATTGGCCGGTTTGCCGCCCGCGTACGCGATCTCGCCCCCGACGATCGACGCCGGGGCGGTACCGCCGGACGGTCCGCCCGGACCCGGGGCGCCGATGAAGCAGAACTCGTACTGCACCGAGGTCGGCGTGCTGCCCGGGACAGATTTCCGGCTGCAGCCCAAGTACATGGACATGCTGAATCTGCAGGAGGCGTGGCAGTTCGGTCGTGGTGCCGGCGTGAAGGTGGCCGTCATCGACACCGGAGTGACGCCGCACCCGAGGTTCCCGCACCTGATCCCCGGCGGTGACTACGTCATGGCCGGGGACGGATTGTCCGACTGCGATGCGCACGGCACCATCGTGGCGTCGATGATCGGCGCGGCGTCGGCCAACGGCGCGGGCGTCCCGCCGGCGGCACCGCGCAAACCGGTGACCATCCCCACCACCGAGCCCCCGCCGAAAGCGCCACCGCCGCAGACGGTCACCCTGTCACCGCTGCCCCAGACGGTGACGATGGTCCCCCCGCCGCCGCAGTCTCAGGAACAAGCGCCCCCGGGCCCCTTCGGGGCGCCGCCGGCACCGGAGGCCCCGGCGCCCGCCGGCCCGCCCCCGGGACCGCCGCAGGGCGGGCAAGCTCCTAACGGTCAAGCGCCTGCGGCCAGTCATGGCATCGGCACGGTGACAATCCCCGGCTACCCCGGGGGTGGGCACGTGGCCAACGTTGACAATCTGCGCGGCCCGCGCCCGCTCGACCCGCCGCCACCACCGCCGCCGCCGCCGCCCCCGCCGCCCAAGGCCGGTCCGGATGCGTTCAGCGGGGTGGCGCCGGATGTCGACATCATCGCGATCCGGCAGTCCAGCCAGGCTTTCGGCCTCAAGGACGCCTACACCGGTGACGAGGATCCGCAGACATCGGCGAAGATCGACAGCGTGCAGACGATGGCGCGGGCGATCGTGCATGCCGCCAACATGGGCGCGCAGGTCATCAACATCTCGGATGTGACCTGCATGAGCGCGCGCAACATCATCGATCAGCGTTCGCTGGGTGCGGCGGTGCGCTACGCGGCGGTCGACAAGAACGCCGTCATCGTGGCCGCCGCCGGCGACACCAGCAAGAAGGATTGCAAGCAGAACCCGCCCCATGATCCGTTGCAGCCCAACGATCCTCGCAATTGGAGCGCGGTCACCACGGTCGTGACGCCGTCCTGGTTCAGCGACTACGTCCTGACGGTCGGCGCGGTCGACACCGAGGGTCGCCCGTTGAGTCAGGGCAACCAGGGCCAGGCGTCGACGAGCGTGGCGGGGCCGTGGGTGGGCATCGCAGCACCGGGAACGGACGTCGTGGGACTTTCGCCCCGCGACGACGGCCTGATCAACGCGATCGACGGACCGGACAACACCCTGCTGGTTCCGTCGGGCACCAGCTTCTCGGCGGCGATCGTGTCCGGCGTTGCGGCGCTGGTGCGGGCCAAGTTCCCGCAACTGTCGGCCTATCAGGTCATCAACCGGCTGACTCGCACCGCCCGCGCGCCCGCGCGTGGCGTGGACAACCAGGTCGGTCACGGTGTCGTCGACCCGGTGGCGGCACTGACGTGGGATGTACCCGACGGTCCGGTGAAACCGCCGCAGCAACTATCGGCACCGCTGAACATTCCGAAACCCGTCCCGCACCGGGATATGGTGCCAGTGTGGGTGGCCGCCGGTGGCTTGCTCGGCGCGCTGCTCATCGGCGGCGGAGTGTTCGGTACGGCGATGCTGATGAAGCGATCGCGGAAACAGCAATAGGGGCGGAGCAGCAGCACTCATGAAGCGTCAGCGCAGGTTTGGGTTGTCCTTGTCGTGGCCGCGGCTGACCACGGTGTTCTTGATCGACGTCGTGATCATGTTGGTGGCCAGTCACTGCCCCGAGTCGTGGCAGGGCACGTATCGCATCGCGTTCTGGGTGGGTGTCGGTCTGGCCGTGCTGGTGACGCTGCTGTCGCTGGTCACCTACCACGGCCTCACGGTGACGTCGGGGCTGGCGACCTGGTTGTGGGATTGGTCCGCCGATCCCGGCTCGGCGCTGGCCGCCGGTTGCACCCCGGCCGTCGATCACCAGCGCAAGTATGGGCGCGACAAGGTCGGCGTGCGCCAGCACGACGGCCAACTGGTCACGGTGATCGCCATCAACGGCGGTGACGACGAATCGGCCTCGCGACTCCGTCATCGGAATTCGCCCCCCACCCTGCTGGTGTCGGCCGTCGCTTCGGGCCTGCGCCAGTTCGACATTCACCTCGACGACATCGACATCGTGTCGGTGAAGGTCCGGCGCGGCGGCCCGGAAGCCAGGGCCGCCGAGTTGTCCAAGCTGGACGACTGGGGCCCCGAAGAGTGGGAGGTGGCCCACGATCAGCCCACCTCGTACGTTCGCCGCACCTGGCTGGTACTGCGGATGAATCCGCAGCGCAACGTCGCCGCCGTGGCCGCCCGCGATTCGCTGGCGTCGACCCTGGTGGCGGCCACCGAGCGGCTCGCCCAGGATCTCGACGGGCTGACCTGTGCGGCCCGGCCGTTGACCGCGGAGGAGCTCGCCGAGGTCGACCGCGCGGTGCTGGCCGATCTGGAACCGACGTGGAGCCGTCCCGGCTGGCGCCGCCTCAAGCACTTCAACGGATTCGTCACCAGCCTGTGGTTGTCGCCGTCCGACATCACCACCGACAAGCTCGATGAGCTGTGGGAGGACGAGACTTTCGCCACGGTGCTCACCATCCGGCTCACCTCGCGCGGCGGCCGGCCGCAGGTATCGGCGTGGGTGCGCTACCACACCGAGAAGCGGTTGCGCAGGGACGTCTCGTCGGGCCTCAACCGTCTCACCGGACGCCAGCTGGCCGCGGTCCGCGCCAGCCTGCCCGCCCCGACCGCGCGCCCCCTGTTGGTCGTGCCAGGCCGTCCATTGCGCGCCGACGACGATGACCTAGCGTTATCCGTCGACCAGCTGCGAGGGAGCTCGGCCGGCGTGCCTGTAGCGCAATGACGAGGCCGCAATCAACCGCTGAGAGCGCCCGTAACGCGATGGTCGCCGGGCTGTTGGCCTCCGGCGTCTCGGTCAACGGGCTGCAGCCCAGCCACAATCCGCAGGTTGCGTCGCAGATGTTCACCACCGCGACCAACCTGGATCCCGGGATGTGTGACGCCTGGCTGGCACGGATCCTGGCGGGGGAGCAGAGCCTCGACGTCCTCGCCGGCGCGTGGTCGTCGATCCGGACATTCGGGTGGGAGACCCGCCGGCTCGGCGTGACCGAATTGCAGTTCCGCCCCCAGGTTTCCGACGGGTTGTTCCTGCGGCTGGCGGTGACCAGCGTGGAGACGCTGGCATGTGCGTACGCCGCGGTTCTGGCCGAGGCGAAACGCTACGAGGAAGCCTCGAAGCTGATCGAGGGCGTCGAGCCCCGCCAGCCCGTCGATGAAGAGCTGGTCAGCTACGTGCGGGGCGTGCTGTACTTCCGCACCGCTCGGTGGCCGGACGTGCTCACCGAGTTTTCTGAGGGCAAAAGCTGGCGGCAGCCCGAGTTGAAGGCGGCCGGCGCGGCGATGGCCACCACGGCACTGGCCTCCCTCGGTGTGTTCGAGGAGGCCTTGCGCCGGGGTCAGGAGGCCATCGAGGGCGACCGGGTGCCGGGCGCGGCCAACATCGCGTTGTACACCCAGGGCATGTGCCTGCGCCACCTGGGCCGCGAGGACGAGGCCGTCGAGCTGCTGCGGCGGGTGTACTCACGGGATCCGAAGTTCACCCCGGCCCGCGAAGCGCTGGACAACCCCAACTTCCGCCTGGTCTTGACCGACCCGGAGACGATCGAGGCCCGCACCGATCCGTGGGACCCGGACAGCGCGCCGACCCGCGCCGAGACCGAGGCCGCTCGCCACGCCGAAGAGGCGGCGAAGTACCTGGCCGAAGGCGACGCCGAGCTCAACGCGATGTTGGGCATGGAACGCGCCAAGCGCGAGATCAAGCTCATCAAGTCGACGACCAAGGTGAATCTGGCACGCGCCAAGATGGGCCTTCCGGTGCCGGTGACGTCGCGCCACACCTTGCTGCTCGGCCCGCCCGGTACCGGAAAGACATCAGTGGCAAGGGCTTTCAGCAAGCAGCTGTGCGGGCTGACCGTGCTGCGCAAACCCGTGGTGGTGGAAACCAGCCGCACCAAGCTGCTGGGCCGGTACATGGCCGACGCGGAGAAGAACACCGAGGAGATGCTCGAGGGCGCCCTGGGTGGCGCGGTCTTCTTCGATGAGATGCACACGCTGCACGAGAAGGGCTACCAGCAGGGCGACCCGTACGGCAACGCGATCATCAACACGTTGCTGTTGTACATGGAGAATCATCGCGACGAACTGGTCGTCTTCGGCGCCGGTTACGCCAAGGCCATGGACAAGATGCTCGAAGTGAATCAGGGTCTGCGGCGCCGTTTTTCGACCGTCATCGAGTTCTTCAGCTACACCCCCGACGAATTGGTTGCGCTCACCCGGTTGATGGGCCAGGAGAACGAAGACGTCATCACCGACGAGTCGGCACAGGCGCTGTTGCCGTCGTACACGAAGTTCTACCTCGACGAAAGTTATTCGGAGGACGGCGATCTCATCCGCGGCATCGATACGCTCGGCAACGCCGGCTTCGTGCGTAACGTGGTGGAGAAGGCCCGCGATCACCGCAGTTTCCGTCTTGACGACGAAGATTTGGATGCGGTGCTGTCCAGCGACGTGACCGAGTTCAGCGAACGTCAACTGTTGCGGTTCAAGGAACTGACGCAGGAGGATCTGGCCGAGGGCCTGAGCGCGGCGGTCGCCGAGAAGAAGCCGGAGTAACAGGTTCGCGGCCGTTCAGCCGTTGAACCTGCTGGACCGCAACCGTTTTGGGCGAGACTAACGGTGATGCCGCTCCCGCCGGCGCCGAACGGCAAGACCGGCAGGAATGCCCGACGGGCCGCTGCGTTGGCCCAGGCGGCCAATACGTGAGTGACCCGGCCTCCTGCGCTTCTGGGGGCGGACCGCTCGCAGGCTAGGCTGGCCGCCACGTTTCGGTCGCGAAAAGCCGGCATCCCGTGCAGGGCCGGCCAGGTTATCCGCGGCCAGTGGGCTCCACCCTTAAACGGAGATCCAGGACCCTCGGGTGATTGCGCCCGTGGGCCCGTCAAGGGTTAACAACGTGCGCAATCCGAATTAACGTCCGGCGAACGGAATTTTTCCACAATCCTGGTTTGGGAAATGCCGTCGTGCCAGCAACGCGGTGAAGCGGCTTTCGAGGCCATTAGTGGACCTGGAAATATCGGTGTGAACAGCCACGGGATGCCCCACAGGAAACTGTCAGTAGCTAATCAGTGCTACGGCAGACTGACCACGTCTACTCGTATAGGTGAATCCGAGGAGAACAGTGTGAGGATCAATTGCGAGTTCGGTGATGTCCATTGCCACGCCGTCGCGATCCAGGCCCGGCCCGTGTCCCCGGCGGCCGAGCGCCGGGCCACCCTCATTGGCGCTGGTGGTGCCGGCGCCCGTTGGGGCGGTGCGGGATCGGTGGCGGCCGGCGGTGCATCGCCGGCGTCGCGTCGCGATCGGGGGCCGTCGATGGGCAGGCGGACTCCAGCGCACAAATGGTTCACCGCGGAGGTAGCAACATTGCGAGTACCGACAACGCCGTCGGCTCAATTCGGGTTCGATTGAATTGCCCGAATAATGACCAAAAAGATAAGTACGGGGCCCGGCGCCAAATTCTCGATCACAGGTCCGTTGTGGGTCCATTCCGATTTAAATGTTAAACGCAATACCATGCATCGGACGTGAGCCAATATTGGAGGTTACTCAAATTAAAGATCCTATACATTAAAAATAGCCCTTGAGGCGGTCGATCAGATCGGCGACGGAGCCGATTTGAGGCAATTATTCTTCACGCCATCGGACTAAATCGATAAATCTTTTAGTCCGCAGTACGCTACTGCCTTCAACCGGCCATATCAGTGATCTGGACCACAAAACCGCTGGTTGTTGCCAGCGTCTCTCACACGGCTCCAGGGCTCACGATATTTGTTTTTTACACAGATTTACCTGACGGGAACGTCCACCGAAATATGTTATGGGCACCATCGTCAAAGCGATAGCAGCGTGGCTTGACTAGTCGTTCGTACGCCATTACGGCGCCGATTCACAGCTAGGAACAGGATGAGTTTGTTGTCGACAGCACATGGGATCTGCACATGTATTCGCTAGCAGATTCGATGAATTCCCTTAGAGCTGCGACTTCGTCGATGCCGGGACCGCGAACCCGCGCCTACCATGGCGGCCACAAGAGGGACCGGAGGTATTAGATGTTGGATTTCGGGGCTTATCCGCCGGAATACAACTCGGGGCGGATGTACATCGGAGCAGGCTCGGGGCCGCTGCTGGCCGCTGCCGCGGCGTGGGACGAACTGGCCGCGGAGCTGCAGAGCACCGGCGCGTCGTACAACTCGACCATCGAAACCCTGGCGACGGGTCCGTGGACCGGCCCGTCGTCCATGGCGATGGCGGCTGCGGCGGCACCCTACGTGGCGTGGATCCATGCCACCGGCGCGCAGGCCGAGCAGGCGGGGGCCCAGGCCAAACTCGCGGCCGGGGCCTACGAGACCGCGTTCGCGGCGACAGTTCCGCCGCCGGTGATCGCCGCCAATCGCGCGCTGCTCGCGACCTTGGTCGCCACCAACATCCTGGGTCAGAACACCCCGGCGATCGCCGCAACCGAAGCGCACTACATGGAGATGTGGGCGCAGGATGCCGCCGCGATGTATGCGTACGCAGCGGCCTCGGCGAGCGCCTCTCAGCTGATCCCGTTCGCCGAACCGCCGCGGACCACCAACGATTCGGCCGGGCCGATGCAAGCGGCCGCGGTCACCCAGAGCAGCGCGCAATCCGGCTCGAACACCGTCAGCCATCTGGCGCAGCTGAGCACCACGATGCAGCCGGCGGCGCAGGCGGTGACCAATGCCGGCACCGCGGGGACCGCGTCGACGCAATTGACTACGCCGTCGTTCATCACGAACTGGAACGAGTTCTGGTCGGTGGTGACCGGGGTGTACTCGCCGCAGTCGTGGAGCACCATCCCCGGCGGGCCGTTCCTGTCATTCGGCCAGGCGTACGCCTGGGGACAAAACGGGCAGGGCGCGGCCGCCTATCTGGCTGGGCCCAAGGCGATTTCCGGGGCGTTGGCGCCGCTGGCCAGTGGCGCCAACGCCGTCAAGCCCATGCTGAGCTCCGCGGTCGGGGCGGGGCAGGCGTCGGGGTCCATGGGCAAGGCCGCTCTGGTGGGCAGCATGTCGGTGCCGCAGGGCTGGACCGAAGCCGCGCCGGCGATCCGGACGGTCGCCCAAGCGTTGCCGGCCAACCTGGCCGCGGCGCCGGCGGCGATGGCCGGTGAGGAGGGCGCGTTCAGCCAGATGGCGCTGTCCAGCCTGGCCGGACGCGCCGTCGCGGCCGCCGCGACCCGTCCCGTCGGTGGTGCCGCCTCGGCGGCGGGTTCGCTGGGCGGCGTTGCCGCCGAAGCCGATCCGGCCGCGGCCACCATCATCGTGATCCCGTACATCGAGGAATGACCGTGACAACCAAATCGTTTGGCAGCCAAGCGCTGTCGTCCCAGGCAGCCAGGTAGGGGGTACGAGAGATGTTCTACGGAGCCTTTCCGCCGGAATTCAACTCGGGCCGGATGTACAGCGGCCCCGGAGCGGGGTCGTTGGTGGCCGCGGCGACGGCCTGGCAGAACCTGGCCGCCGAATTGCAGTCCACCGCTTCGTCGTATTCGTCGGTGCTTTCGAGCCTGACGGCCGGACCGTGGGTGGGCCCGTCCTCGATGGCGATGGCGAGCGCGGCCGCCCCGTACGTGGCCTGGATGCAGCAGACCGCCGCGCAGGCCGCACAATCCGCCACCCAGGCCACCGAGGCGGCGGCAGCGTACGAGACGGCTTTCGCCGCCCATGTGCCGCCGGCGGTGATCGCGGAGAACCGGGCCCTGCTCGCACAGCTGGTGGCCACCAACCTGTTCGGGCAGAACACGTCGGCGATCGCGGCGACCGAGACCCAGTACGGCGAATTTTGGGCTCAGGACGCCACGGCGATGGACACCTACTTCGCCTCGTCGGCGACCGCCTCCAACAAGTTGACGGAGTTCAGCCCGGCGCCCAGCACCACAAATGCGGCCGCGGAGCCGATGCAGGCCGCCGCGGTATCTTCGGCGGCCAGCACCCCGGCCGCCAACGTCGCGAATGCCGCGGCAGCGGCGGCGACAACCACCCTGCCCTACAGCGGGCCGTTCTCGATCCCGGCGAACTTGGCCTATCTCTACCAAACGTTCATGACGAATCTGTTCAACACCGTCCCGGGCGGGGCCAGCTTCTACACGAGCATGTACAACGCCGTGAAGGTGCCGCTCGGCCTCACCACGCAATTCAACGACATCGGGTTGCTGATCAACTTTCCGCTGTCACAGTGGCTCAAATTCGCCCCGCCCGTCGGCTACGGCGCGCTGCCGAAAGACGCGCTGGGTGCCGGGCTCGGGGCGTTGGGCTTCGGCCGCGGCACCTTGTACAGCTCGATCAGCCCGATCGCCGGGATGGGCAATGCGGGCACCCTGGTCGGAAAGCTGTCGATCCCGCCGAGCTGGGCCACGTCCACCCCGGCCATCAGAACCGTCGCCGCCGCCCTGTCGGCCGCCGGGACCGAAGCGATTCCGGCGGCCGCGCTGGGCGAGGGAAGCCTGTTCAGTTCGATGGGTTTGGCCGGGATGCTGGGCAGCGCCGTGGGTTCCGGTGGACCCACGGTGGCGCGTGCGGGCGTGCGCAATCGGATGGCTCCGATCAAGGACCTCAAAAACAAGCAATCGCCGGAACAGCTCAAACGCCTTGTCGCACAGATCTCGGAGAAGCCCGAAACCGTGCAGCACCACAATGTCGACCAGGAAAACCTCGACGCTCTCCTCGAGCAGCTGGCGAAGAAGCCGGGCATTCACGCGGTGCATCTGAAGAAGGGCGACAAATCAAAGGTCATACCTGCGGACGCCCAATTGGGTTGAGGGACAGAGGCAGATCCGTGTTCCTGGCCGCCACAACGGAAGGGTGATAGTGATGAAACGACTGCTCGCACTGCTGGGTGTTTCCGCGATGGTCGGCCTTGCCGCACCGGCGCATGCCGGTCCTCCACCAGTGCCGGACGGCGACGACGGGGGTTTCGTGGCCGCGCTACAGCAGGCCGGCTTCAGCTTCAACAGCCCGGGTTCGGCCGTCGCCGCCGGCAGGGCGGTATGTTCCTGTCTGAACAACGGCGAGTCGGGGCTGGAGTTGGTCCACGACGTGAAAACCCACAATCCGGGGATGGATATGGAGATGGCATCGAATTTCGCGCTGATTTCCGCGAAGTTCTATTGCCCCCAACAGCTCTCCAAGACCTGATCCGCGGTCGGGGTGGCGACCGTAGCGGTCGGTGAACTCGAATGCCTTGCCGCTCAACAGATCTGTGGGACGTCAGCGGGCACTGCTTACATCGTCGCGGCGTGCGACAATCACGAGCTATGAGACTGCAGCTGGCGCTGAGCGTTGGCGTTTCGGCCGTGATCGGCCTTGCCCCGCTCGCGCATGGCGACCCGGGGACAACCGGCGGTGATGAAGCCGGCTTCCTCGCGTCACTGCGGAATGCGGGGATCACCTACTCCAACCCAGAGGGGGCGATCAAGTTCGCCAAGGCGGTCTGCGTCTCACTGGGCAACGGTGAGTTCGGCCCTCAAATGCTCGACGAACTGAAGAGTCAAAACCCGGGACTCACCAACGATCACGCAACGTCATTCTTGGCGATCGCGGCGAAATACTATTGCCCGCAGCAACTTAACCGAGGGTAGCCGGGGCCGGCCGGCCCACACGACCGTTCATCGGGTGGCTTCGGTGCAACCAATCGGCTGCCCGCAGGTTTCACCCGTGTGGCCGCCCCGTGCCCGATTGGGCGCGGGTCCATCTACCGTTCACCTCCGCGTGGTTAGCTGCGCCGGCAGGCACCACGCCGGGTCCGCAAACCGCAATCTGCCGGCGCGGCCGGGGGATACTCGACAGCGAAAACCCGGGGAAAACCCCAGGGAAAGGAGTGAGTCGTTGGAGACGCTGAGCGCTCTCGATTTCGTGCTCCGACTGGGCGTCGGCGTGGGCTGCGGCGCGCTCATCGGTCTGGAGCGGCAGTGGCGGGCGCGCCGGGCCGGCCTGCGCACCAACGCGCTGGTTGCCGGGGGCGCGACTCTGTTCGTCCTCTACGCGGCGGCCACCTCCGACACCAGCCCGACCCGGGTCGCTTCCTATGTCGTCTCCGGCATCGGGTTCCTGGGCGGTGGCGTGATCCTGCGCGAGGGCGTCAATGTCCGGGGCCTCAACACGGCCGCCACCTTGTGGTGCTCGGCGGCGATCGGGGTGCTGGCCGCTTCCGGGCATTTGGTGTTCGCGCTGATCGGCACCGGCACCGTCATCGGCATCCACCTGCTGGGGCGGCCACTCGGCCGGCTGATCGACCGCGACAACAGCGCCGAAGAAGACGAGAGCCTGCTGCCGTATCTCGTGCAGGTGGTCTGCCGTTCGAAGCATGAGAAGTACGCGCGGGCCCAGATCGTTCAGCACGCCGGCAGCAATGACATCACGCTTCGCGGAATCCATACCGGCAACCCGGCCGACGACGAGGTCACCCTCACCGCCCACTTGCTCATGAACGGCGATGCCCCCGCGCGGCTGGAGCGGCTGGTAGCCGAATTGTCGCTGCTGCCGGGCGTCCGCGCGGTGCAGTGGTATGCCGGCGACGAGGTGCAGTCCGACGATCGCCGCTGAGACGGGCGTCCGTTTCCGAGTGCGGCGTGCTTGCGTCCGGCGCGGGCTCGCGTGAATCACGCGCATCGTACTTTGAAGATCTTCACAGCTTGCTGGCGGCAGAGCCTAAGGATCGGGTCGTAACGTCATGCCATTGTGGGGCTTTGGGACGCTTCTACGAATAGACCATGGCGGTTGACCGTCGGCCTCGTCGTCGTACTGAGCGTATTCATTGCCGTGATCGTCGGGTCCTCATTGCGTCCCCAATTAGTCGCTGCCGCAATGCCGGAGCCCGCGGCGTGGACCCATCGGAATGATGCTGTCGACGCGCACGCCGACCGGCTGCAACGTGGTGATGACATCCACCTTGCCAACGATCGGGAGCACGGCTTCGCGCCGGGCTCCGTACCGGCGAATAAAAAGCCATTTCGCAACACGTGGATGACCCGGGATCGGCCGGTTGGTTGGATTCACTTATCGCCCCAGTCGGGCTGGATGCTGTTGCCGGTGTCGTTTGTGACAACACGGCCGCAGCTGGAGGAAAACGCACGGGCTGCAACGGAAGTCGGTTACAACAGCCGAGATCGCTCGATCCAGTTTTGCGTGCTTCGCTGCTGAGAGGTCAGCGGTCCGTCGTCGGGTCTTGAGCGCCTGACACGAAACAACTTTGCCCATGGATGCGGCTTCGCGGCGCGAAGGCATCCTAGGGATCTTCGCTGATCATCCCGAATCGCGCCCGGCTACCGCGCTGCGAGTCGTCGGATTCGACGGCACCGCCGCAGGGCCGGCCGATTCCTCAAAGCCATTGTCTTGGAGGAACAGTCATGCTTGCACGCACAGCTCAGCGCGCCCACACATACGCGAATCAGGCGCGGCAGCAATGAATTCCGGGGCGCAAGCGGCGGAGGGCGCTTCCGCAGAGGTCCGTCAGGGTCGGACCATTGACCAAAGCCCGCCGCCCGCGTTCCACCTGCCGCGACTGGAAGCTTCCGCGTTGCCGATGGGCTCCGATCGAGGCCTCGGATGGAAAATGTTGCGAGACAGCGGCGCGGTCGTGTTCATGAACGGCGCCTATTACCTGACCCGCCGCAAGGATGTGTTGGCGGCGCTCGTCCAACCCAACCTCTTCTCCGCGCAACTGGCCCTGCAGCCGCCCGGCACCCCGGTGCCGGTGTTGCCTTCGGCCTTCGACCCGCCCGAGCACACCCGCTACCGCAAAATCCTGCAGCCGTATTTCGGC
Organism: Mycobacterium mantenii; assembly: GCF_001667865.1. Taxonomy (GTDB): domain Bacteria; phylum Actinomycetota; class Actinomycetes; order Mycobacteriales; family Mycobacteriaceae; genus Mycobacterium; species Mycobacterium mantenii_A. The sequence goes on from NZ_LZJP01000032.1 coordinate 102,917, forward strand.
CCCCACGCGCTGAACCAGTACCAATCCATGATGGAGCGCCACGCCGTTGAAATGATCACTGCCCTCGCCGGCCGCGGCGAGTGCGAGGCGATGGCGGATTTCGGGCGCCTCTACCCGTATCAGGTGTTCATGGACCTGTTCGGGTTGCCACTCGAGGACCGAGACAGTGTGATCGGCTGGAAGGACGCAGGCGTAGCCGGCAAGCCGGGAGGGTGCGAGCTGTTGGCGTACTTCGCCGACGTTATTCAGCGACGCCGGAAGAAGCCGGGGTCTGACATGTTGTCGCAGATGATGGCCGATCCGGGCGGCCTCAGTGACCTCGAGCTGCTCGGCATGAGCCACCTGTTGATTCTGTCCGGACTGGACACGGTGGCCGGGGCGATTGGCTTTGCGCTGTTCGAATTGGCACGCAGGCCCGAGCTCCGCGGAGAGCTCCGCCGTGATCCGGACCAGATCAGGCCCTTCATCGAAGAGATCGTCCGACTCGAGCCCGCGGCGCCAATGGCGGCCCGGGTCACCACCGACTTCGTCAACGTGGGCGGCATGACGCTGCCCCCGGGGACGCCGGTGCGATTGTGCACTGCCGCGATCAACCGCGACGGCGGCGACGCGATCTCGACAGACGACCTGGTCATGGACGGCAAGGTGCACCGGCACTGGGGATTCGGCGGCGGACCGCACCGCTGCATAGGTTCACATCTAGCGCGGATGCAGCTGACCATCGTCATCAAGGAGTGGCTCGACCAGATTTCCGACTTCGAACTGCCACCGGGCTATACGCCCGAGATCCCGTTTCCCGCGCCGTCATTTGTGCTCAAGTCCCTACCGCTGCGCTGGAAGCGAGGCCCCCGGGAATCGCCCTGATCAGCCACGGGGGCGCCATCGCGGACCAAAGCGGGCCGTGTCTCGCGGCGTTCGTCGTAGTCTTAGTTCTGTGAGTGCCCTGTCAGGCTTCTTGTCCGCGCTGCCGCCGCAGATGCGGGACCCGGTGCTGTTTGCCATCCCGTTCTTCCTCCTGCTGCTGACCCTCGAATGGACCGCGGCCCGCAAACTGGAACGCCTCACGGCCGAGGCCGCCGACTCGGCGAGGCCCGCGTCGGGGGCGCACTTCACCCGCGACTCGGTGGCGAGCATCTCGATGGGGCTGGTGTCGGTGGCCACCACCGCCGGCTGGAAGACGCTGGCGTTGTTCGGCTATGCCGCGATCTATGCCTACCTGGCGCCCTGGCACCTGTCGCCCACCCACTGGTACACGTGGGTCATCGCGATTCTCGGAGTGGACCTGCTCTACTACGCCTATCACCGGATCGCACACCGGGTGCGATTGATATGGGCGACGCACCAGGCCCATCACTCCAGCGAGTACTACAACTTCGCCACCGCGCTGCGCCAGAAGTGGAACAACAGCGGCGAGATCTTGATGTGGATTCCGTTGCCGCTGTTGGGGATTCCGCCGTGGATGGTGTTCTTCAGTTTCTCGCTGAACCTGATCTACCAGTTCTGGATCCACACCGAGCGGATCGACAAGTTACCCCGGCCGTTTGAGTTCCTGTTGAACACACCGTCGCATCACCGGGTGCACCACGGCATGGATCAGGTGTATCTCGACAAGAACTACGGCGGCATCTTCATCGTCTGGGATCGGCTGTTCGGAACCTTCCAGGCCGAGCTGTTCCGGCCCCATTACGGCCTTACCAAGCGCGTGGACACGTTCAACATCTGGAGGTTGCAGACCCACGAATACGTCGCGATGGCCCGCGACTGGCGATCGGCGACGCGCCTGCGTGATCGGCTGGGTTACGTGTTCGGCCCGCCCGGCTGGTTGCCGCGGGCAGCCCGTCAAACCGACGCCGCCGTCCCGGTCGTGACCTCGCTGTAACATTTGCTTCGGACGGCGCGAAAACCTGAGCGTGGAGGGGATACGCCGTAGCCTCACCCTCCCGTCGGTATCGGCCCGATGGATCGGAGTTCATGGTGCATCGTCGTCTGGCAACGCGCACGTTCGCCGCGTCGACCACTGTCGCCGCGCTCGCCTCCTTGCTGCCGGCTGCGCCGGCCAAAGCCGACGTCGTGGTGTATCCGGGCATGGAGATACGCCAGGACAACCGCGTCTGCACGCTGGGATACGTCGACCCCAGCCTGAAAATCGCCTTCACCGCGGGACACTGCCGCGGCGGGGGCGGTGTGGTCACGGACCGGGGTGGTGCCGTCATCGGCCGGATGGCGGCCTTCCGGGACAACACCCCCAGCGGGACAACCGTGTCCACCAGCCAGGTGATCAGCGATTACGAAGCGATCGTGCTGGACAACAGCGTCATGGCGAACAATATCCTGCCGGGCGGTCGTCCGCTGGTCTCGGACCCCGGCCTCGCGCTCGCGCCCGGGCAGCCGGTCTGCCATTTCGGCGTGATCACCGGGGAAACCTGCGGCACCGTGGAGAGCGTGAACAACGGCTGGTTCACCATGTCGCACGGCGTGCAGAGCCACAACGGCGACTCGGGTGGCCCGGTGTACCTGGCGCCCAACGGCGGCCCGGGACAGCTCGTCGGCATCTTCAACAGCGTCTGGGGTGATTTCCCGGCGGCGGTGTCGTGGGGGGCCACGTCACAGGAGGTTCGCGAGGACCTCGGGGTGCGCGACAACGCGCACTAGGGGCGGTCAGCCCACCGGGGTCAGCGCAAACACCGGAATCGTGGGCGCCACGGCGCGGAATTCCTCGTCGCTGCTGTCCGGGGTCAATCCGCCGACGTAATCCTTCACCTGCCAGTACCACCTGGCCAGATAACGCCTCAACAGCTCGGGTTTGGCCGCGTCATCGACCTCGCTGGCGCGCACGCGTCGCCGGTGCCAGCGCGGACCCACCTCGACGACGGACGTGGCCCGGACGTTTCGCGCCCACTGGGTGTTGCCGCGCGGCGAGACCAGGTAGTCCACACCGTCCACGGTCAGCAGGTTGATCACCACCGCGCGCGGCTTGCCGGTCTTGCGGCCGCGGACGCGCAGCGCCCGGGTTCCGGCGATGCTGATCCCCGCCTCGGCAAGCCAGCGGATCATCCCGTTGGCTGCGCGGGCGGCCCTGTTCGGTTCTTCGTATCGCGTGGACATGATGCCACCCCTCAGCGAATCTTGGTCAAATTTGAGAGAGCAGTGCTCTCTGAAAGGAACACGCTGCCACAACTCGCTACGGAAAGCAAGAGCGGTGTTCTCGGTTATGCCAGACTGGCCGCGTGGGCAAACGCCAGGAATCGCGGGAGCAGATCGAGGCGCGAATCGTCGAACTCGGCCGCCGCCAGCTGGTGGAGCGCGGCGCGGCCGGCTTGTCGGTGCGGGCCATCGCGCGCGAGCTGGGCATGGTGTCCTCGGCGGTGTACCGCTACGTGTCCAGCCGTGACGAGCTACTGACCTTGCTGCTGGTGGACGCCTATTCCGACCTGGCCGACACCGTTGATCGCGCCCGCGAAACCGTCGGGGACCTGTGGAGCGACGATGTCATCGCGATCGCGCGGGCGACGCGGGAGTGGGCCGTCGCGCACCCGGCGCGCTGGGCCCTGCTCTACGGCAGTCCCGTGCCCGGATATCACGCACCGCCCGAGCGCACGGTGGCGGTGGGCACCCGGGTGGTGGCGGCGCTGTTCGACGCGGTGGCAGCCGGAATCGCCACGGGCGATATCCGTCTCACGAACGACCTTGCGCCGCAGCCGATGTCATCGGACTTCGAGCGAATTCGCCACGAATTCGGGTTCCCCGGTGACGACCAGGTCCTCGCCAAGTGCTTTTTGCTGTGGGCGGGGGTGCTGGGGGCCATCAGCCTCGAGGTGTTCGGGCAATACGGCGCCGATACCCTGACCGACCCGGAAGCCGTCTTCGACGCCCAACTGCGGATGCTGGTGGACGTGCTGAGCCAGCACCGGTGAGGGGCCACAGCCGCGGACAGCTCGAATTAGAACGTGTTCACCCGGTTTTTTGCCGTTCGGATGCGAACGCCATGGCAAAGTCGTGTGGGCCCTTTCTGGCGGCCCGGCGGCTGGACTATTCTGCGAGGCGATGACGCTTCCCGTTGAATCGCCAACGCAGGTTGCCTGGGTTACCGCGGATCTGAATGCCACCGAAACGGCCCTTACCGGCCTGTTAGGCGTGCGGAAGTGGGTGCGCATACCCGATGTGCACTTCGCTCCGGACGCGTGTAGCTACCGCGGCAATCCCGCCGACTTCGTTGCCAGCATCTCGCTGAGCTACCTCGGCGACATGCAGTTGGAGCTGATCCAACCGGTTCGCGGGGAGAACATCTATAGTGACTTTCTGTCCGAGTGCGGGCCCGGTCTGCACCACGTCTGCGTGGAGGTCGACAGCCCCGAGCACCTCGAAGCGGCGGTGACCGAGGCCGCCGATCGGGGCGCCGCGGTTGTGCAGCGAGGCGCGATGCCGGGCGGCATCCAATTCGTGTACCTATCGGCGCCGCAGGCGGGCGTGCCGTATGTCGAATTCGCGTACGTCCCGCCCGAAATGAGGGCGTTTTACGACTACATCAAACAGGAGCAGCGGTGAGCCGCAGCGACGATGCACTGGGGGCACCTCCCGCTTGCGGGGGACGCAGCGATGAGAAGGAGTGGCGCCAATGAGCACGGAGATACCGGCGACAGTCAGCGCGGACGGCGTGACCACGTGGTCGGATGACGTCGACGTCGTGGTGATCGGGTTCGGCATCGCCGGCGGGTGCGCCGCGGTGAGCGCGGCCGCGGCCGGTGCGCGGGTGCTGGTGCTGGAACGCGCGGCCGCAGCGGGTGGCACCACTTCGCTTGCCGGGGGCCACTTTTACCTTGGCGGCGGGACCGCGGTGCAGCAAGCCACCGGCCAGGACGACTCCGTCGAGGAGATGTACAAGTACCTGGTCGCGGTGTCGCGCGAGCCCGAACTCGACAAGATCCGCGCGTACTGCGACGGCAGCGTCGAGCACTTCAATTGGCTGGAAGACTTGGGCTTTCAGTTCGAGCGCAGCTACTACCCGGGCAAAGTCGTCGTCCCGCCCGGCACCGAGGGGCTCAGCTACACCGGCAACGAGAAGGTGTGGCCCTTTTGCGAGCAGGCGAAGCCGGCGCCGCGCGGCCACTCGGTGCCGGTGCCCGGCGAGTTAGGCGGCGCGAGCATGGTGGTCGACCTGCTGCTCAAACGCGCCGACGCCCTGGGCGTGCAAATCCGCTACGAGACCGGGGTGACGAACCTGGTCACCGACGACGACGGCGCCGTGGTCGGCGTCGCGTGGAAACACTTCACCGAGACCGGCGCCATCAAGGCCAAGTCCGTCATCATCGCGGCGGGCGGATTCGCGATGAACCCCGATATGGTCGCCGAGCACACCCCCGCACTGGGCCAGCAGCGACGCACCAAGCATCACGGCCTGGTGGCGCCCTACATCCTGGGCAATCCCAACGACGACGGACTGGGCATCCGAATGGGCGTCTCGGCGGGCGGCGCGACCAAGAACATGGACGAATTGTTCATCACGGCGGCTGCCTATCCGCCCGAGGTCCTCCTGACCGGCGTGATCGTCAACAAAGAGGGCAAGCGTTTCGTCGCCGAGGACTCCTACCACTCGCGCACTTCGGCTTTCGTGTTGGAACAGCCCGACCAGACGGCGTACCTGATCGTCGACGAGGCGCACACCGAGATGCCCGCCATGCCGCTGATCCGCTTCCTCGACGGGTACGAGACGATCGCGGAAACGGAAGCCGCGCTTGGCATTCCCGCGGGCAACCTGGCGGCCACGCTGGACCGCTACAACGAGCACGCCGCCGCGGGCGAAGATCCCGATTTCCACAAGCAGCCGGAATTCCTTGCGCCACAAGACAACGGCCCCTGGGCGGTGTTCGACCTGTCGCTGGGGCGGGCGATGTATTCGGGATTCACCATCGGCGGCCTCGCGGTGACGGTCGACGGCGAGGTGCAACGGGCCGACGGCACCGTGGTGCCCGGTTTGTACGCCGCCGGCGCGTGCGCGTCGAACCTCGCCCAGGACGGCAAGGGCTACGCGAGCGGAACGCAGCTGGGTGAGGGGTCGTTCTTCGGCCGCCGCGCCGGAGCGCACGCGGCCCGGCGGGCCGGGGGAGCGTAGGCGCGCCACCACACAGCGCCGGAGCGCACGCGGCCCGGCGGGCCGGGGGAGCGTAGGCGCTAGACGCGCGCGGGCTCCTTTTCGACCGGACCCAGTTGCCACGGGCCTCCGCCGAGCAGATGGAGCTGCTGCTCGTGGTGCTGTTCGACGGTGGGCCGGTGGCTCACGCTGACCATGACGCACTCCGGCAACTCAGCCCGGACCAATTGGTACAGCGCGTATTCCAGGCCTTCGTCCAGCGCGGAGGTGGCTTCGTCGAGGAACACCGCCTTGGGTTTGGTGAGCAGGATTCGCGCGAAGGCGACACGTTGCTGCTCGCCCGGGGACAGCACCTTGGCCCAATCCTGGTCTTCGTCGAGCCGGTTGATCAGCGGCGCCAGGGCGACTTTGGTGAGCACCTCGCGCAGCTGCTCATCGGAGATGTTGTCCGGCGAATTCGGGTAGCACACCACGGTGCGCAGGCTGCCGAGCGGCACATACGGCAGCTGCGACAAGAACATCGTCGCGTTGTCGCCGTCCGGGCGGCACAGGGTCCCCGAGGCGTACGGCCAAAGTTCGGCGAGGCTGCGCAGCAGCGTCGTCTTTCCGGCACCCGAGCGGCCGGTGATCACCAGCGAATCACCTTCCGCGAGTTCGACATCCAGCGGGTCGATCAACCGGTCTCCGTCCGGCGTGCGCACCTCGATGCCGCGGAGCTCGACCGTCGACTCTTCGCTGGGTTTCACCAGAATGGTTGGCAGCGCACGGCCCTGATCGTTGGCGTCCACCAAGCCGTGCAGCCGGATGATCGCGGCCCGGAAAGCGGCGAAGGCGTCGTAGTTGTTACGGAAGAAGGACAGTGAGTCCTGAATGTTGCCGAACGCGGTCGCGCTCTGGCCGACGTCGCCGAAGTCGATCCGGCCGGCGAACAGTCGCGGTGCCTGAATCACCCAGGGCAACGGCACGATCGCCTGCGACACCGACCAGTTCCAGCCGTTGAAGATGATCGTCCGGCGAACGAACTTGCGGTAGTTGTCGATGATCGGGGTGAACCGCCGCCACAGCTGCGCACGTTCGACCCGCTCGCCGCGGTAGAAGCCCACCGCCTCCGCGGCGTCGCGCAACCGCACCAGGGCGTAACGGAACGCGGCATTGAGCTTCTCGTTGTTGAAGCTCAGCTGAATCAGGGGATGCCCCAGCCAGATTGCCACCACCGTGGCGACCACGACGTAGACCAGGACGGTCCAGAACATCGCGCGGGGCAGCTCGATGCCCAGAACGTTCAGGTTGCCGGACAGGCTCCACAGAATCGCGGCGAACGAAATCACCGAGGCGACGGCATTGACGGCGCCGAACAGCAACGTGCTGCCCGTCCCGTTGGACGGAATGTTCGGGGTGCCGCCGGCGTTGGCGGTGAAGATGTCGATGTCCTGCTGGATGCGCTGGTCGGGGTTGTCAATGGTGTTGTCGATGAACAGATCCCGGTAATAGGCCCGGCCGCTGAGCCAGTCATCGGTGAGATTGGCGGTCAGCCACATGCGCCAGGCGATGATGAATCGCTGCGTCAGGTAGATGTCCACCATGAACCGGAAGACGTACAAGACCGCCAGCACGCTGAAAATTGCGATCGACATCCAAAAGCCGTGGATACCTGAGGCTTTGACCGCGTCGTCGTCGGCCGCGATGCCCTGCACCGCCTTCTGCACCGCCGTGTACAGGTCGTTGCCCTGGTAGCTGAGCAGGACCATCAACCGCACCGACAGCAGCACCGACAGCAACAACACGCCCAGCATGAGCCACACCCGGACGCTGTGTGCGCCGACGAAGTAGCCGCGGGTGATCCGCCAGAACTGCCGGCCCCAGGGGGTGAGGTAGCGGAACGCCAGCAGGACCCCGAACAGGCAGATGGCGCTGACCACCCACGCTATGGCGACCCATCGCAAGGAATCGATGGGTGCCGACGACCAGTTGATCGATGGCTTGAATGGCTTTGGGCCCATCGTCGATGTCTCCTTACGGCCGAGGTGGCCGGACTCTCCTGTAGTTCAAATCCTTGGGCGAAGGTACCCGACGGATCTGGTTAGGCTGCGGTCATGACTACCGACGCCGTCCCCGCACAAACATTGCACGCCGGCCGGCTCGTCGCGCGGCGTCTGCGGGCCAGTGGTGTGGACACGGTCTTCACGCTCTCCGGCGGCCACCTGTTCTCCATCTACGACGGGTGCCGCGACGAGGGTATCCGGCTGATCGACACCCGCCATGAGCAGACCGCGACCTTCGCCGCCGAAGGCTGGTCGAAGGTGACCAGGTCGCCGGGCGTGGCCGCGCTGACCGCGGGGCCGGGCATCACCAACGGGATGAGCGCCATGGCGGCGGCGCAGCAGAACCAGTCGCCGCTGGTGGTGCTGGGCGGCCGGGCCCCGGCCCAGCGCTGGGGCCAGGGTTCGCTGCAGGAGATCGACCATGTGCCGTTCGTGGCGCCGCTGGCCCGCTTCGCCGCCACCGCACAATCGGCGGACGACGCCGGCCGACTCGTCGACGACGCGCTGCGCGCGGCGGTCGGCGCGCCGTCGGGGGTGGGTTTCGTCGACTTCCCGATGGACCACGTGTTCTCCATGTCCGACGACGACGGCCGGCCCGGGGCCCTGGTCGACCTGCCGGCGGGGCCGGCACCCGACGGCGATTCCCTGAGCCGGGCGGCCGCCCTGCTGTCCGCGGCCAAGCGGCCGGTGATCATGGCGGGCACCAATGTTTGGTGGGGACGCGGCGAGGCGGCGCTGCTACGCCTTGCCGAGGAACTCCAGATACCCGTGCTGATGAACGGAATGGCCCGCGGCGCGGTTCCCGCCGACCATCCGCTGGCCTTCTCCCGAGTTCGTGGAAAAGCCTTGGGGGAGGCCGATGTTGCGCTGATAGTCGGGGTGCCCATGGACTTCCGGCTCGGGTTCGGCGCGGTGTTCGGGGCGCAGACCCAGCTCATCGTGGCGGACCGTGTCGAACCCGAACGCCGCCATCCGCGGCCGGTGCAGGCCGAGCTCTACGGCGACCTGTTGACGATTCTCGCGGCGCTGGCCCCCGCCACGGGGGCCGACCACCGGGACTGGATCGGCGAACTGCGGACCGCCGAGACCGCGGCGCGCGCCAAGGAGAAGGCCGAGCTCGCCGACGACCGCATTCCGCTGCACCCCATGCGGGTCTACGCGGAGCTCGCACCCATGCTGGACCGCGACGCGATCGTCGTCATCGACGCCGGTGATTTCGGGTCGTACGCCGGACGGGTGATCGACAGCTACCAGCCGGGTTGCTGGCTGGACAGCGGCCCGTTCGGGTGCCTGGGTTCGGGCCCCGGCTACGCCCTGGCCGCCAAGCTGGCCCACCCGGATCGCCAGGTGGTGCTGCTGCAGGGCGACGGCGCGTTCGGCTTCAGCGGCATGGAATGGGACACCCTGGTGCGGCACCACGTGCCCGTCGTGTCCGTGATCGGCAACAACGGCATCTGGGCTCTCGAAAAACACCCCATGGAAGCCTTGTACGGCTATTCGGTGGTGGCGGAGCTGCGTCCGGGGACGCGCTACGACGAAGTGGCCCAGGCCCTGGGCGCCCACGGCGAACTGGTCACCGCGCCCGGCGAGCTCCGGCCGGCGCTGGAACGTGCCTTCGCCAGCGGGCTGCCCGCCGTCGTCAATGTGCTCACCGACCCCGATGTCGCGTATCCACGCCGGTCCAACCTCGCCTGATGGGTCGGCTCGCCCCCTCGCCGCTTCGCGGCTGGGAGGTACCCCCACCTCACGCCGCTGCGCGGCCTGCATCGTCACCGACTGGCTTGAGCCCGCCCAGGAAGTCACCGCGTACCGTTGACCTGTGCCTAAGACGACCCGCGCTCAACCTGGCCGGCTGAGCAGCCGCTTTTGGAAGCTGCTCGGCGCCAGCACCGAAAAGGACCGCAGCCGCTCGCTCACCCAGGTCACCGACTCGTCGGAGTACGACGACGAGGCGGCCGGTCTGACCGACCAGCAGCTGCGCAAAGCGGCCGGGCTGCTCAACCTCGACGACCTCGCGGAGTCCGAGGACATCCCGCAGTTCCTCGCCATCGCCCGGGAGGCGGGCGAGCGGACGACCGGGTTGCGGCCGTTCGACGTGCAGCTGCTGGGGGCGTTGCGCATGCTGGCCGGCGACGTGATCGAGATGGCCACCGGTGAAGGCAAGACGCTGGCCGGTGCGATCGCCGCGGCCGGATACGCGCTGGCCGGACGGCACGTGCACGTGGTGACCATCAACGACTACCTGGCCCGTCGTGACGCGGAGTGGATGGGCCCTGTCATCGAGGCCATGGGGTTGACCGTCGGGTGGATCACCGCCGAGTCGACCAGCGAGGAACGCCGAACGGCGTACGGCTGCGACGTCACCTACGCCTCGGTCAACGAGATCGGCTTCGACGTGCTGCGCGATCAGCTGGTGACCGACGTCGCCGACCTGGTATCGCCGAACCCCGACGTAGCCCTGATCGACGAGGCCGACTCGGTGCTGGTCGACGAGGCGCTGGTGCCGCTGGTGTTGGCGGGAACCACCCACCGGGAGACGCCGCGGCTGGAGATCATCAAGCTGGCCGGGCAGCTGGAGGCGGGCGTCGATTACGACACCGACGCCGACAGCCGCAACGTTCACCTCACCGAGGTCGGTGCGCGCAAGGTCGAAAAGGCGCTCGGCGGGATCGACCTGTACTCCGAGGAGCACGTCGGCACCACTCTGACCGAGATGAACGTCGCGCTGCACGCGCACGTGCTGCTGCAGCGCGACGTGCACTACATCGTCCGCGACGACGCCGTGCACTTGATCAACGCGTCGCGCGGGCGCATCGCGCAGCTGCAACGCTGGCCGGACGGCCTGCAGGCCGCGGTCGAGGCCAAGGAGGGCATCGAGACCACCGAGACGGGTGAGGTGCTCGACACCATCACCGTGCAGGCGCTGATCAACCGCTACGCGACGGTGTGCGGCATGACCGGCACCGCGCTGGCCGCCGGCGAGCAGCTGCGCCAGTTCTACAAGCTCGGCGTGTCCCCGATTCCGCCGAACAAGCCCAACATTCGTGAAGACGAGTCGGACCGGGTGTACATCACCGGCGCCGCCAAGAACGACGCGATCGTCGCGCACATCGCCGAGGTGAACGAGACCGGACAGCCGGTGCTGGTGGGCACCCGCGACGTGGCCGAATCCGAGGACCTGCACGAGCGGCTGCTGCGCCGCGGCGTGCCGGCGGTGGTGCTGAACGCCAAGAACGACGCCGAGGAGGCCCAGGTGATCGCCGAGGCCGGCAAGTTCGGCGTGGTCACCGTCTCGACCCAGATGGCCGGTCGCGGCACCGACATCCGCCTGGGTGGCTCCGACGAAGCCGACCACGACCGGGTCGCCGAGCTGGGCGGGCTGCATGTCGTCGGAACCGGGCGGCACCACACCCAGCGCCTGGACAACCAGCTGCGCGGCCGCGCCGGGCGGCAGGGCGATCCGGGGTCGTCGGTGTTCTTCTCGAGTTGGGAAGACGACGTGGTGGCGGCCAACCTCGACCACAACAAGTTGCCGATGGACACCGACGAGGACGGCAGGATCGTCAGCCCCAAGGCGGCGGGCCTGCTCGACCACGCCCAGCGCGTGGCCGAAGGCCGAATGCTGGACGTGCACGCGAACACCTGGCGCTACAACCAGCTGATCGCCCAGCAGCGCGCCATCATCGTTGATCGGCGAAACACGTTGCTGCGCAACCCAACCGCACGTGAGGAACTCGCCGAGCTGGCGCCGAAGCGCTACGAGGAGCTGGCCGAGACCGAAGGCATCTCCGAAGAACGGCTCGAGGTGATCTGCCGGCAGATCATGCTCTATCACCTCGATCGCGGCTGGGCAGACCATCTGGCCTATCTGGCCGACATCCGCGAGAGCATCCATTTGCGTGCGCTCGGGCGGCAGAACCCGCTGGATGAGTTTCACCGGTTGGCCGTCGACGCGTTCGCGTCGCTGGCCGCGGACGCGGTCGAGGCGGCGCAGCAGACCTTCGAAACCGCGAACGTCCTGGAAGAGGAGCAGGGCCTGGACCTGTCCAAGCTGGCCAGGCCGACGTCGACGTGGACTTACATGGTCAACGACAACCCGCTGTCGGACGACACGCTGTCCACCCTGAGCCTGCCCGGGGTCTTCCGCTAGGGATTGGCGGCGCCGAATGTGCGTCCTGCCGCACACCCGCGCCCGAGTGTGCGGCCAGCCGCGCACTCACCGTCGGGCTCGGTCCGCGCTGCGGACCGCATCGTCGGCGGGCTAATGTCACGGCTCATGGAGCCGGTGCTTCCGCCCAACCGGGTGCTGACGGTGCCCAACGTGCTCAGCGTTGTCCGCCTCGCGCTGATCCCGGTGTTCGTCTACGCCCTGCTGGTCGCGCATGCCAACGGGTGGGCGGTCGCGATCCTGATGTTCAGCGGCGCTTCGGACTGGGCCGACGGCAAGATCGCGCGGCTGCTGGACCAGTCCTCGCGGCTCGGTGTTCTGCTCGATCCCGCGGTCGACCGCCTCTACATGGTGGCCGTGCCCATCGTGCTGGCGATCAGCGGCATCGTGCCGTGGTGGTTCGTCATCGTCCTGCTCGCGCGTGACGGTCTGTTGGCAGCGACGCTGCCGCTGCTGTGGAGTCGCGGATTGTCGGCGCTGCCGGTGACCTATATCGGCAAGGCCGCGACGTTCGCGTTGATGTCCGGCTTCCCGCTGGTGCTGCTGGGCACCTGGGACGCGCTGTGGAGCCGCGTGATCGGCGCCTGCGGATGGGCCTTCCTGATCTGGGGCATGTACGCCTACCTGTGGGCGTTCGTGCAGTATGCGGTGCAGATGACTCTCGTGCTGCGACGCATGCCCAAGGTCGACCGCGGTTCTCGTCCGTCGGCCGCGGCGAAGGTGGCCGATCATGGCTGACGTGGACCGCCTGCTCGGCGGCTACGACCCCAACGCGGGTCAAAGCGCGCATGTGGCGTCGCGGCCCAAACGCATCCCGGTGCCGTCCCTGTTGCGCGCGTTGCTGTCCGAGCACCTCGATCCGGGCTATGCCGCGGCGGCGGCCAAGCGCAGCGCCGCCGGCGAACCGCGCAGCGGACACCAGCGTGTGTTCGGTTGGCTCTGGCAGGCGTTGGCAGCGCTGCTGATCGCGACGGTCTTCGCCGCCGCGGTCGCGCAGGCCCGCTCGGTGGCTCCCGGGGTGCGCACAGCGCAGCAGCTGCTGCTGGGCAATGTGCGCTCGACGGAAGGGTCCGCGGCCACGTTGAGCCGGCGGCGCAGCGAGCTGTCGGCGCGGGTCGACGACGTGCAGCGCCACGCCCTGGCCGACGACGCCGAGGGGCAGCGGCTGCTGAAACGCCTTGACGCGCTGAGCCTGGCCGCGGCCAGCACGGCGGTCATCGGGCCCGGTCTGAAGGTGACCGTGACCGATCCCGGTGCCAGCCCGAACCTCTCCGACGTGTCCAAGCAGCGGGTCAGCGGCAGCAGGCAGATCATCCTGGACCGCGATCTGCAGTTGCTGGTCAACTCGTTGTGGGCGAGCGGTGCCGAGGCCATTTCGGTCGGCGGCGTGCGGATCGGGCCGAATGTGACCATCCGGCAGGCCGGCGGTGCGATCCTGGTCGACAACAACCCGACCAGCAGCCCGTACACGGTGCTGGCGATCGGCCCGCCGCGCGCGATGCGCGACGTCTTCGACAACAGCCCCGGCATGCAGCGCCTGAGGCTGCTGCAGATGTCCTACGGCGTGGTGGTTACGGTGGACGTCGCCGACGGACTAACGCTCCCTGCCGGATCGATCCGGGATGTCAAGTTCGCCAAGCAGATTGGGCCACAGTGAGAAAAGTCCTGAACAGACACATTCCCCTGTGCGAGACGCGGCCGGGAAGCCAAGCATGATCGGTATCGCAGCACTGGCGATCGGCATCGTGCTCGGCCTGGTCTTTCACCCCGCGGTGCCCGAAGTCGTCCAGCCCTATCTGCCGATCGCGGTGGTCGCGGCGATGGACGCGGTATTCGGTGGATTACGCGCATATCTGGAACGGATCTTCGACCCGAAGGTCTTCGTGATTTCGTTCGTGTTCAACGTCTTCGTGGCCGCCCTGATCGTCTACGTCGGCGACCAATTGGGCGTGGGCACGCAGTTGTCCACGGCCATCATCGTCGTGCTGGGTATCCGCATCTTCGGCAATGCCGCCGCCCTGCGCCGCCGGCTGTTCGGGGCGTGACGCGCAGCGGCGACGAGTAGAGCGAAGCGATGAGAGGAGCGCCATGACCGAGTTGAGGTCGGCGTGAGCGAGGATCCGGAAGACCGCGCCGCCGGCCAGCGAGCCGCCGGCCAAGCTGGTGACGAGTCAACCGCACCAAGCGGGCCAACCGGTCCGGGGGCCGACGAAACGTCGAAAGAGGCAGCGCCGCGCGGCCGCCATGAACTCGCCGCGAAAACCCCCCGCCCGGAAATCGGACCGGTGCGCCGCACCGGGTTATCCGGGATGGTGCGCGGCGGTCGGTCCCGGATGGCGTTCGGAACGCTGGCCGCCATGCTGTGCCTGCTGCTGGGCCTCGCCATCGTCACCCAGGTCCGCCAGACCGAATCGGGTGACTCGCTGGAGACGGCCCGGCCCGCAGACCTTTTGGTGCTGCTGGACTCGTTGCGACAGCGCGAAGGCACGCTCAATACCGAGGTGAACGAGCTGCAGAACACGCTGAATTCACTGCAGGCGTCCGGAAACAACGACCAGGCCGCCATCCAATCCGCGAAGGCCAGACTGTCGGCGCTGGCCATTCTGGTCGGGGCGGTCGGCGCCACCGGACCCGGCGTCACCGTCACGATCGAGGACCCCGCGCCCGGGGTTTCGCCCGAGGCCATGCTCGACGTGATCAACGAGTTGCGCGCCGCGGGCGCCGAGGCGATCGAAGTCAACGACGCACACCAATCGGTGCGAGTGGGTGTCGACACGTGGGTGGTGGGTATGCCTGGGTCGCTGACCGTCGACTCCAAAACGTTGTCGCCGCCGTATTCGGTTCTGGCGATTGGCGATCCGCCCACCCTTGCCGCGGCCATGAACATTCCCGGTGGCGCGCAGGACACGGTCAAGCGCGTCGGCGCGCGGATGTCCGTGCAGCAGGCCGACCGAGTGGACGTGACCACCTTGCGGCAACCAAAACCGCACCAATACGCTCAGCCCGTCAAGTGAGCACCACCCGAACAGAACAGGATCACTCGTGAGCGATATCCCGCCCGATCTGCGCTACACCGCCGAACATGAATGGGTTCGTCGAAGTGGGGATGACACGGTACGCGTGGGCATCACCGATTTTGCGCAGTCCGCGTTGGGCGATGTCGTGTTCGTTCAGCTGCCCGACGTGGGCACCGAGCTGACCGCGGGCGAGTCGTTCGGTGAGGTCGAATCCACGAAATCAGTGTCGGACCTGTATGCCCCGGTGTCGGGCAAAGTGTCGGCGGTCAACACCGATCTGGACGGCAGTCCGCAATTGGTGAATTCCGAGCCGTATGGAGCCGGTTGGTTGCTGGATGTGCAGGTCTCCGAGGTCGGCGAATTGGAGTCGGCCATCTCTTCGCTGCTCGACGCTGAGGCCTACCGCGGAACGCTGACCGAATGACGATTGCTAATGTCCCTGCAGCCCCGCACGGCGAGCGAGCGGTGCGGTCAGGGTACGGGGGAGTCGAAGTTTCGGTTCGTCAGGTGGTGGGCGCATCGCAGGCCGGTGCGCGGTACCGTCGACACATCGACCTTTGAAAACCTTCGGAGATCGCTGAAAGACACGTGAAAGACACTTGAAAGTACGAAACGGCAGTAAACGGCATACCGGGCAACGAAACCTGGTGCACGAGCCGGCCGAGCGGCCCGGACAGACAACGCCACAGCGGCCAGTGAGGAGCAGCGCGTGACGGACATGGACAACGACCAGAATTCGGATGAAGTCACGGTAGAGACGACTTCGGTCTTCCGTGCCGACTTCCTCAACGAGCTGGACGCTCCCGCGCAAGCGGGAACCGAGAGCGCGGTATCGGGCGTCGAAGGTCTCCCGGCGGGCTCGGCGTTGTTGGTCGTCAAGCGGGGACCGAATGCGGGCTCGCGCTTTTTGCTGGACCAGGCCACCACGTCCGCCGGTCGGCATCCCGACAGCGACATTTTTCTCGACGACGTAACCGTCAGCCGTCGGCACGCCGAATTCAGGTTGGAAAACAACGAATTCAGCGTGGTCGACGTTGGTAGTCTCAACGGCACTTACGTCAACCGTGAGCCCGTGGACTCCGCGGTGCTTGCCAACGGTGACGAAGTGCAGATCGGCAAGTTCCGCTTGGTGTTTCTGACCGGACCCAAGCAGGGTGAGGATGGAGGATCTTCAGGCTAGTGAGCGCACCCGATAGCTCGGCACTGGCCGGGATGTCGATCGGGGCGGTCTTGGAATTGTTGAGGCCGGACTTCCCCGATGTCACCATCTCCAAAATCCGTTTCTTGGAGGCCGAGGGATTGGTGACGCCGCAGCGGGCTGCGTCGGGGTACCGAAGGTTCACCGCATATGACTGCGCGCGGTTGCGGTTCATCCTTACCGCGCAGCGTGATCACTACCTGCCGCTGAAGGTCATCAGGGCGCAACTGGACGCCCAACCCGACGGTGAGCTGCCGCCCGTCCGAGCGTCCTATTCCGTCCCGCGCCTGGTGTCCGTGGCGGGAACCGGGGCGGCCGGCGCGGGCTCCGACGCGGGCTCCGACACCTCGGCGGTGGCCCCTGCCCACGTCCGGTTGAGCCGCGAGGAGTTGCTGAACCGCGCGAACGTCGATGACGAGCTGCTGACGGCGCTCCTCAAAGCCGGAGTGATCACCACCGGGCCCGCCGGGTTTTTCGACGAGCACGCCGTCGTCATCCTGCAATGCGCGCGGGCGTTGTCGGATTACGGTGTCGAGCCGCGGCACCTGCGGGCGTTCCGTTCGGCGGCCGATCGGCAGTCGGATCTGATCGCCCAAATTGCCGGGCCGGTAGTCAAAGCCGGCAAGGCCGGCGCGCGCGATCGTGCCGACGATTTGGCACGCGAAGTCGCGGCGCTTGCCATCACGTTGCACACGTCGTTGATCAAATCCGCCGTTCGCGACGTTCTGGATCGCTGAGGACTAGACTTCGGTCGACAGCTTGGTTTTCGGCAGCAGGGCGGATTTTTTTTGACCTCGCCGTCCCTGGCGAGCACCAAGCCGACCGGCGCCATTAATGCGGAGGGCAGACACAAATGGGTGAAGTTCGTGTTGTCGGCATTCGCGTAGAGCAGCCGCAGAACCAGCCGGTGTTGTTGCTGCGCGAAACCGACGGTGACCGTTACCTCCCGATCTGGATCGGACAGTCGGAGGCTGCCGCCATCGCACTCGAGCAGCAAGGTGTCGAGCCCCCTCGCCCGTTGACGCACGATTTGATCAGGGATGTGATTGCCGCGCTTGGGCATTCGTTGAAAGAGGTGCGGATCGTCGATCTGCAAGAGGGCACTTTCTACGCTGACCTGGTGTTCGATCGCAACATCACCGTGTCGGCCCGTCCCTCGGACTCGGTGGCGATCGCGCTGCGCGTCGGCGTGCCCATCTACGTCGAGGAAGGCGTGCTTGCCCAGGCCGGTCTGCTGATCCCCGACGAGACCGACGAGGAAGGCGGCACCACCGTCCGGGAGGACGAGGTGGAGAAGTTCAAGGAATTTCTCGACAGCGTGTCGCCGGACGATTTCAAGGCCACCTAGCCCGCCGACGATGCAGCCCGCTCCGCGGGATGTTGAGGAGGCGGGCAGTTTGGCCAAGCGCCCCGACGATGCAGCCTGCCGCGGGGGTGTTTGATGTGCCCCAGCGCAAACCCGCTACTACCAGCACTTGGGATCGGCGGTGCGGCTGGTCTAGCCTTGGATGGTGACATCACGGATGCATCTCAAACAACACCGTGATGTCGACACGCTGGCGGATAGCTCGCCCACTTGGCCCCGCGGCGGCCATACTTTGATCGCGACTACAGGCGCGGCGGCTATCGGAAAGCGTAAGCTCTACTAGCACTCGGGCCTGAGCAAACGTGGCTGTAATCCAGCCTCATACGGAGCTAACGACGAGAGCGCGATCGCGGAGAGGAACCACCGTGAGCGAGCAGCCACGCCAAGAGCAGCTCAACCTAGCTGAGACCGGTAGCCCGGCGAGCAGTGACCGTAGCGTCACCGTCGCCAGCGCACCCGTGCAGCCCGGACTTTTCCCGGACGACTCCGTGCCCGACGAGTTGGTCGGCTACCGCGGTCCGAGTGCATGCCAGATCGCCGGCATCACGTACCGGCAGCTGGACTACTGGGCACGCACCTCGCTGGTGGTCCCGTCGATCCGCAGCGCGGCGGGCTCCGGCAGCCAGCGGCTCTACTCGTTCAAGGACATCCTGGTCCTCAAGATCGTGAAGCGGCTGCTCGACACCGGGATCTCGTTGCACAACATCCGCGTCGCGGTCGATCATCTGCGCCAGCGCGGCGTCCAAGATCTGGCCAACATCACGCTGTTCTCCGACGGCACCACCGTTTACGAGTGCACGTCGGCCGAAGAGGTCGTCGACCTGCTGCAGGGCGGGCAGGGCGTCTTCGGCATCGCCGTATCCGGTGCCATGCGCGAGCTGACCGGCGTCATCGCGGACTTCCCCGGCGAGCGGGCCGATGGCGGCGAGTCGATCGCCGAGCCGGAGGACGAGCTGGCGTCCCGGCGCAAGCACCGCGACCGCAAGATCGGCTGACGGCGCGCCCGCGCAACACACCACGCCGCGCTTCGCGCGGGCCGAGTAAACTGGGCCGCGCATCGCATTCGAGCGGGAGAGTTCCGTGGCCGCCAGCCACGGACGCCGAAGGAGCAACACCTCTCCGTCAACCTCTCAGGCACCCGGACCGCACGACATCATGATGCCTCTGGAAAGCGGCGTGGACCCCCGTGGTCCGCACCCGCCGATGGGGAAAGGCGCTCGGGCAGCATCGGGCGCCGAATCTCTCAGGCGCCCGGCGAACGGGTGAAGACAGAGGGAGAGGGCCGCTAGTCCTCTGCCTCGATATGCCTTCGCCCGTCTACTCAGGAGTTCCAGTGCCCGATCAATTCACCTTCGCAGCTCGGCACATCGGCCCGGACAGCCAGGCCGTCGCCGCCATGCTCGCCGTCATCGGTGTCGACTCCCTCGACGAACTGGCCGCCAAAGCCGTTCCGGCCGGCATCCTGGACCGGCTCACCGAGGGCGGCGCCGCGCCGGGACTTGACCAACTGCCGCCGCCCGCCAGCGAAACCGAGGCGCTGGCCGAGCTGCGGTCGTTGGCCGAGGCCAACACGGTGGCCGTGTCGATGATCGGGCAGGGCTACTACGACACGCTCACGCCTCCGGTGTTGCTGCGCAACATCTTGGAGAACCCGGCCTGGTACACCGCCTACACGCCGTATCAGCCGGAGATCAGCCAGGGCCGGCTGGAGGCCCTGCTGAATTTCCAGACGATGGTGGCCGACCTGACCGGTCTCGAGGTGGCCAACGCGTCGATGCTCGACGAGGGCACCGCGGCGGCCGAGGCCATGACGTTGATGCACCGCGCGGCCCGCGGCAAGGCCAACCGCCTGGTGGTCGACGCCGACGTCTTCGCCCAGACCGCGGCCATCGTGGCCACCCGGGCCAAGCCGCTGGGGATCGAGATCGTCACCGCCGACCTGCGTGACGGGCTGCCCGACGGCGACTTCTTCGGTGTCATCGCGCAGCTGCCCGGGGCCAGCGGCCGGGTCACCGACTGGGCGGGGTTGGTGGAGCAGGCGCACGACCGCGGCGCGCTGGTCGCCATCGGCGCCGACCTCCTCGCCATGACACTGATCACGCCCCCCGGTGAGCTCGGCGCCGACGTCGCCTTTGGTAGCACCCAAAGATTCGGTGTGCCAATGGGTTTCGGCGGGCCACACGCCGGCTACCTGGCGGTGCATGCCACCCACGCGCGCCAGCTGCCGGGTCGTCTGGTCGGCGTGTCGCTGGACGCCGACGGATCGCCGGCCTACCGGCTGGCGTTGCAGACCCGCGAGCAGCACATCCGCCGCGACAAGGCGACCAGCAACATCTGTACCGCGCAGGTGCTGCTCGCGGTGATGGCCGCGATGTACGCCAGCTACCACGGCGCCGAGGGGCTGACCGCGATCGCGCGCCGCGTGCACGGTCACGCCGAGTCGATCGCCGCCGCCCTGGGCGATGCGTTGGTGCACGAGAAATATTTCGACACCGTGCTCGCGCGGGTGCCGGGCCGCGCCGCCGAGGTGATCGCCGCGGCCAAGGCCAACGGCATCAACCTGTGGCGGGTCGATGACGACCACGTGTCGGTGGCCTGCGACGAGGCCACCACCGGCGACCATGTCGCCGCGGTGCTCGAGGCCTTCGGGCTGCGCACCACCGGTCGGGCGGGTGCGGGTGCCGGCATCTTCACTCGCACATCGGAATTCCTCACCCATCCCGCGTTCACCCAGTACCGCACCGAGACGGCGATGATGCGCTACCTGCGCACGCTGGCCGACAAGGATATTGCGTTGGACCGCAGCATGATTCCGCTCGGATCCTGCACCATGAAGCTGAACGCCGCCGCGGAGATGGAACCCATCACCTGGCCGGAGTTCGCCCGCCAGCATCCTTTCGCGCCCGCGTCCGACACCCCCGGGCTACGGCGTCTCATCGCCGACCTGGAGACCTGGCTGGTGCAGATCACCGGTTACGACGCGGTCTCGCTGCAACCCAACGCCGGGTCACAGGGCGAGTACGCCGGCCTGCTGGCCATCCACGACTATCACGCCAGCCGGGGGGAACCGCACCGCGACATCTGCCTCATCCCGTCCAGTGCGCACGGCACCAACGCCGCGTCGGCGGCCCTGGCCGGGATGCGGGTCGTCGTGGTGGCCTGCCACAGCAACGGCGACGTGGATCTCGACGACCTGCGCGCCAAGGTCGCCGAACACCGCGACCGGCTGTCGACGCTGATGATCACCTATCCGTCCACGCACGGCGTCTACGAGCACGACATCGCCGAGATCTGCGCGGCCACCCACGACGCCGGGGGCCAGGTGTACGTCGACGGCGCCAACCTCAACGCGCTGGTCGGGTTGGCCCGGCCCGGCAAATTCGGCGGCGACGTCAGCCACCTGAACCTGCACAAGACGTTCTGCATCCCGCACGGCGGCGGCGGGCCCGGTGTCGGGCCGGTGGCGGTGCGTTCGCATCTGGCGCCGTTCCTGCCGGGGCACCCGCATGCCCCCGAGTTGCCCCAGGGGCATCCGGTGTCGGCGGCGCCCTACGGGTCGGCCTCGATCCTGCCGATCAGCTGGGCCTACATCAGGATGATGGGCGCCGAGGGCCTGCGTGCGGCGTCGCTGACCGCGATCACCTCGGCCAACTACATCGCCCGCCGCCTCGACGAGTACTTCCCGGTGCTCTACACCGGCGAGAACGGCATGGTCGCCCACGAATGCATCCTGGACCTGCGGGGCATCACCAAGGCCACCGGTGTTACCGTCGACGACGTCGCAAAGCGCTTGGCGGACTACGGCTTTCACGCGCCCACCATGAGCTTCCCGGTGGCCGGCACGCTGATGGTGGAGCCCACCGAAAGCGAGACCCTGACCGAGGTCGACGCCTTCTGCGACGCGATGATCGCCATCCGCGGCGAGATTGACCGGGTGGGCTCGGGGGAGTGGCCCGTGGACGACAACCCGCTGCGGGGCGCACCGCACACGGCCGAGTGCCTGGTGATCGGCGATTGGGACCACCCGTACACCCGCGAGCAGGCGGCCTACCCGCTGGGCAAGGAGTTCCGCCCCAAGGTGTGGCCGCCGGTGCGTCGCATCGACGGTGCATACGGGGATCGCAATCTGGTCTGCGCGTGCCCGCCGGTGGAGGCGTTCGCGTAATCGCTTCCGCCGATCGGCCTCAGCCTATTGAGCCTCAGCCGGGCGTGTTCACCGGGGACGGCAGCACCAGCGGCACCAGATAGCGGCGGGCGAAATCGCGGGCCTTGTTCTGGTGGTAGATCGGGATGACGGATTTCGGCGTCTTGATCAGCGAGATGATCAGCCGTCCGATCATTTCGCCGACGACCTCGGTGTCGAGCTCGGCGGCCAGCTCGCCGCGTTCCTGCCATCGGCGCAGCCAGGTGGCGATGTAGCCGCGCGTCATGGCGATCAGGTTCTCGTCGGTCAGGAAGGCGGTTAGTTCTCCGGCGGCGGGTGATTCGCGAATGCTTCGGGTCAGCAGTTTGGGCGCGGAGGCTTCGTGGACGAAGGCGGCGAAGACGTCGGCGATTCCTTCTTCCGGTGTCGCCGCTCGACCCGCGACCTCGGACACCAGTGTGCTCAGCCGCACGGATTCGTCCATGATGGTCAGTCGCACCAGGTTTCGTTTGTGCCGGAAGCGGCGGTAGACCGTGGCGACGCCGACGCCGGCGGTATCGGCGATGTCCTGCATGGTGGTGCCCTGGAAGCCGCGCTCGGTGAAGCAGGTGCGTGCCGCGGTGACGATGGCACGGGCGGTCGGATCGAGGGTGGCCAGGCCGTCGGGCACCAAGCCGAGCAGCATCGCGGGATCTACCATCTGGCCTCCAGCCGATCGGGGGTATCACGTCGATTCTGCGTGCTATCAGCGTATTCACCCGCGTTCGCGGCGAATCCCGCCGGGTGCGATGTCGCCGCCCCGCCGAGGGCCGGCACCGCCGTCGACCTATTGTGCCGAATCAGTCACGATTCGGCGCGGCAAACGATTCGAGGAGCACCGAGCGGTAGCGGTCGCGTAGCCGCTCGTACCGATAGCGGTTGTAGGCCAACGGCTCCAGGGTGAGCCGGCGCGGCAACCATCGCCAGCCCAGTTGCAGGGCGGCGACGTAGGCGTTGAACTCGAGTTGCTCACGCGTACCCCACCGCACCCCGAGCAGGCCCCGCATCGTGGGATGGGCGACCGCGGCCGAACAGACGACCACCGGTCGGGACGCCAGCGCGGTCAGCATTGGCCATACCAGTTGCAGCAACGGCCGCATCTGCTTGGGTACCAACAGCTTCGGGATCGGTGGCGCGACGAAGCTGCGATTGGCGAATTGCAGAAAGTCGTTGTCGGCCAGATCTTTTGCGGCGACAGCGTCGTAGTATTCGAGCATGTCGTGCAGGGTCGCCGGCAGCTTGGCCTGCTTGCTGGGCAATTCCAGGAACTGCAGTTCCGCCCGCAGCGTCTGGTAGACGACCTCCTTTTCGGCCGCGGTGAGCCGACGACCGCACACCCGCAGATAGGCCTGATACAACAGGTTCAGCCCGCTCACTGCGACCCAGATCCACACGTCGGGGTTCAAAGCGCTGTAGCGGGTGTCGCTGAACGTGTCCTTGCCGGTGCCCCGCACGTCGCGATGCAAGCGTTTGAGGTCTGCGCGCGACGTCCGCACGTCGGAACTGTCACCGAAGGTGGCCAGGGCGGTGAACGCCGCGCTGCGGATGCCGCGATCGGTGAAATTGTCGGCGAATCGTCCGCTGTCGTCGACCGCCGCCGCGATCTCCCGGTGTGCCACCTGGTCGAGGGCCAGGCGACCGAAGGCCGCCGCCAATGGCGACCCCGCGAACCACCGGACGTCGTCCGTCAATTCCCGGTGCGCCGCATCGGATTTCACCGTGGCACCGGATCCATTGCCCCGTACGAAACTCGCCGCCGTCGTCATGCCGCCCCTCCTCGTGGCCGGATCGGTGGTCCTGCCCGGCCGGATCGAAGCCGTCACATCTGATAGAAAACAACCTGTGCTCTATCACCGAGTCTGACACAGCGGGCCGTCGTTCGATAGGGACCGCGAAGGATTTCTCCGGGATCGACACTGCGACCACGCGTTTAACCGCCACGCGGCTGCGCGCACTCTGCGGCGCAGGAGGGCGCGGGAGCCCTCGAGGCCGGTAGGCAGAAGCGATCCATCTATCGCTGACCGCGCGGGCCTGACGGCCCACGTGAGGTCTCGACCGATGTCGTCAGCTCAGAAAGTTGTTCACCGCCGACGCGAGGTCGGGGGACGCCGACGTCGCCAGGTTCTGATAGCTGCCGCCGCTGAGCTGAGCGACCGCCTCCCAGGTGGCCCGGTCCGGGTCGGCGCCGAAATCGATGACATTCACCGCGATGGGTTTGGCCGGATCGGCACTCTTGCGGATGAAGTCCTGCAGCCCCGGCCCGTCCAGGGTCTGATCGGTGTGCGGCCCGGCGGTGATCAACAGAATCGAGTTCGTCTGTCCCGCATGGTAATTGGTCTGCATATCCTGGTAGAGCATCCGCAGTGTGGTGAACGACACCGCACCGCCGCCCGACGAGTACTGCTTGTCCAGCGCGCCGGTCAGGGCCGCCGAACGCGGCTGGCCGTTGACGGGATCGGACAGCGGCCCACTGGCCACCTCGGAGCGGCCCTCGTGACCGTCGAACGTCCACAGGCCGACCACCGCGGTGGGGGGCAGGGCTTTGATCTTGTCCTGCAGCGCCCCGATCACGTTGGCCAGCCGGGACTTTCCGCCTTCCTGGCCGGGCATCGACTGGTCCAGCATGATGGTGGTGGCCTGCCCGTTCGACGGGCTCGCCATGGCCTCGGCGAGGGTGGCGCGCATCGGGTCATCACCCACCGACAGCGCGGCCGGCAGCGCCGGGAAATTCGTGACGGGATTGCTGGGCGGTTGGACCCCGTTGACGCGGAAGCCGGCCTTCGCCAGCTTGGCCAGCTGATCGGACTTGTGCATGAAGCGCGAGAACTCGCTGGCGGCTGAGGCCTGTTCCCGGGTGAGCCACGAACCGCTGAGCAGCACGGTGGGGTAGTCGGCGACCGCCGCGGACCCGGGTGGAAGCCAGAACCCCAAGGCGCCCTTGGCGTCTGGCAACGACTGGCCGCGCTGGAAGAGCTGCTGTTCGGTGGTGACGACCGCGTGCACCGGCGCGGTCGCGGGGTCACCGGGCTTCAGCAGCGTGTTCATCGCCTCGGTCAGCGAGTTGTCGGCGAGTTTGGGTTGCGCGCTCAACAGGCTGCGCACCGCGCCGGTGCCCTGGGTCACGGGAGCGCCGGGCGGTACCGACGCGGCCGCCACCGCCTCGCCGGCCAGAAACGACGCGTCCCCGTTGCCGTTCATCGGCAGCGTCACTCGCAGCGAGCCCCACGCGGGTAAGTTCAGCCCGGCCAACGCATTCGGGTTGGTTTGCAGCCCGGGCAGCGCCGCCCAGTTCTGGTTGGACAGGGCCGGCGCGAGTTGCGGACGGATGGCCAGCACCACCGGCGAGGTGACCAGCGAGTGGCTCTCGGTGATGGTTTTTTGCGCGGTGGCTCCGGCGAGTCGCGCGGCGGAAATCGAACTGCCCGGAATCCACAATGCGGGCTGGCCGCCCAGTTCCGCGGGCCACTTGCCGATGAAACCGTTGAGTACGGCATCGGAGTTGGCCGGCTTGACACTGACGACCATGCAGTGGTCACCGACCGGCCCGGCCGACTTGTTGTAGCTTTCCGCAAGTTGCTGAACGGAATCGGCGATCGACGGGTCGGCGACCACGGCCACCGTCTCCTGTCCTCCCGCACAGCGATTGGCGGCGGTGTGCGAACGCTTGGACAACGCGTCGCCGAAGAAGCTCCACAGGATCACCGATCCCACCACCACGACGACCGCGACCAGCGCCACGATCACGCCGATGCTGACGCCGCGACGCCCGCCCTCGCTGCGATGACCACCCCGCCAATCGCCGAGCCCGCGATGCCCTCCCCGGAACAGCGACGGTGCGGCGGGCGGCTCCGTGCCCGACGAGGCGGTCTGCCGCGACGGGAATTCCGGGTAATCGTCGGCGGTGCTGTCTACGAAGGCATCCCCGGCCGCGTAGGGCTCTTCCTCGCCGGAGTAATAGCCCTCCGCCGAGTAGGCATCCTCGCCGGAATAGTCGTCCTCGTCCGCGTAGAGGTCGGCCTCCTCGTCGGAGCCGGTGCCCCGGTGGTGCCCCGCGTCCTCGCCTCGAGACGGCTCGTCGGCGACGTCGTCGCGAGCTGGTTCGTCGAGGGAGTCGTCAGGGTCGGGCGCACTGTGCCTACCCATAGCAGTGCCCGCGGCCTTTCCGTCGATCCATCGTTGACTCGGCGCCGATTTTAGTCGTCAGCGCCACTATGACACGTTCCAACCCGAATTGAGCGCAGGCTCAATTCGACTGCGCGGCGTGCGCCTTGGCTTCCCGACGACGGCGATGCAGGATCGGCTCGGTATAACCGTTGGGTTGCTGCGTGCCGGTCAAAATCAGATCCTGGGCGGCGAGGAAGGCGATGCTGTCGTCGAAGTTGGGCGCCATCGGCAGGTATGCCGCGTCCTTGGCGTTTTGTTCGTCGACCAGCGGGGCCATCCGCTCCAGGCTGGCCCGCACGTCCTCCTCGGTGATCACCCCGTGACGCAGCCAGTTGGCCAGCAGCTGGCTCGAAATCCGCAGCGTGGCACGGTCTTCCATGAGCGCCACGTCGTGAATGTCGGGCACCTTCGAGCAGCCGACACCCTGAGCGACCCAGCGCACCACGTAGCCCAGGATGGACTGGCAGTTGTTGTCGACCTCTTCGCGGATCTCCTCGGAAGCCCACGCCAGCTCCTTGGCCAGCGGGATGGTCAGCAACTCCTCGATCTTGGTGCGCTTCTTGCCGGCGAGCTCCTCCTGCACGGCCCCCACGTCGACGTAGTGGTAGTGCATCGCGTGCAGGGTGGCCGCCGTCGGCGAGGGCACCCACGCGGTGGTCGCGCCCGCCTTCGGCTGGCCGATCTTCTGCTCGACCATGTCGGCCATCAGCTCGGTCATCGCCCACATGCCCTTGCCGATCTGGGCCTTGCCCTTGAAGCCGGCCGCCAGGCCGATGTCGACGTTGGCGTCCTCGTAGGCCTTGATCCACGCGGTGCTCTTCATCGCACCCTTGCGGATCATCGGGCCGGCCTCCATCGAGGTGTGGATCTCGTCGCCGGTGCGGTCCAGGAAGCCGGTGTTGATGAACACGACCCGGTCGGCCGCGGCCTTGATGCAGGCCTTGAGGTTGACGGTGGTGCGCCGTTCCTCGTCCATGATGCCGACCTTGAGCGTGCCCTGGGGCAGGCCGAGGACGTCTTCGACGCGGCTGAACAGCTCGCAGGTGTAGGCGACCTCGTCGGGTCCGTGCATCTTGGGCTTGACGATGTAGATGGAGCCGGTGCGGCTGTTGGCCAGCGGCCCGTTCGCTTCACCGGTCTTGAGTCCGTGGATGGCGGTTAGGCCTGTGAAGAGCGCATCCATGATGCCCTCGAACACCTCTGTTTCTTCGCCGTTCGCCTCGCTTCTGACGATCGCATCGTTGGTCATCAGATGCCCGACGTTGCGGACGAACAACAGGCTGCGGCCGGGCAGGGTCAGCTCGCCCTCGCCGTCGGGTGTGGTGTAGGTGCGGTCCTCGTTGAGCACCCGGGTGAACGTCTTGCCGCCCTTGTTGACCTCTTCGGACAGATCGCCCTTGTTCAGCCCGAGCCAGTTGCGGTAGCCCAGCACCTTGTCGTCGGCGTCGACGGCGGCCACGGAGTCCTCGAAGTCCATGATCGTGGTGACGGCCGATTCCAGGACCACGTCCTTGATGCCCGCGGCGTCGGTCTTGCCGATCGGCGATTCCGGATCGATCAGGATTTCGATGTGCAGGCCGTGATTGACCAGCAGCACCGACCAATTGGGCGAGCCCAGCTCGCCGGTGTAGCCGGCGAACTTACCCGGGTCGGCCAGGCCGACGGAGCCATCGCCGGTCGTGACCTTGAGCTGCCCGTCTTCGACGGACAGCCCGGCCGCGTCGGCCCACGACCCGGATTCCAGCGGCACCGCCTCATCGAGGAACTTGCGCGCGTAGGCGATCACCTTGTCGCCGCGAACCTTGTTGTAGCTGGTGCCCTTCTCGGCACCGTCATCCTCGGAGATGACGTCGGTGCCGTAGAGGGCGTCGTAGAGCGAGCCCCACCGGGCGTTGGCGGCGTTCAGCGCGAACCGGGCGTTGAGCACCGGCACCACCAACTGCGGGCCGGCGGTGGTGGTGATCTCGTCGTCCACACCCGAGGTCGTGATGGTGAAGTCCGCGGGTTCGGGCAGCAGATAACCGATTTCGGTGAGGAACTGGCGGTACTCGTCGATGTCGAGCGGCGCGATGACGCGGCTCCGGTGCCACTTGTCGATCTGGGCCTGCAACTCATCGCGGCGGCGCAGCAAATCCTGGTTCTTGGGGGTGAGGTCGGTAACGACCTTGTCGACGCCCGCCCAGAAACTGTCCGGGTCGATGTCGGTGCCGGGCAAGGCCTCGTTGTTCACGAAGTCGTAGAGCACTCGGGCGACGCGCAGGTTCCCCGCCGACACGCGATCAGTCATGATTCTCCTCCGTCATGGGCCGCACCGGACCATCATCGGACCGGATTGGCAATGTCATCAGCCTACCGAGCGCAGCGTGGCAAGCGTTATTCGCCTGACCCGGCAGGCGCAGGTCAGGCCACGCTGACAGCCCCAAGAACGACGCTGCGGCGAGCACCGGGATCTGTGTCCAGCAACGCATGTTCCGCGCGCCTACGGTCCTCTGCCCTCCAGCACTTTCTTAACTGGTAGCCGTGAAAGATCATACGGGCTGCACGCGGTCGTCTTGGCCGGCCAGTATCGCTACGCCTCGCGCATGGTGCCGACGAGGTCTTCAACCAGGTCTTCCATGGCCACCATCGCCACCACGGTCGCGCCTTCGTCGGTCACCAAAGCCAGATGGCTGTTGCTGCGGCGCATCCGGGAGAGGGCGTCGGCCAGCGGCAGTGACCGGGACAGCCGCGGCAGCGGTCGCACCATCGCCAGGTCGATCACCGTCCGCGGATCGTCGTCGAGCGTCAGCACGTCCTTGATGTGCAGATATCCGAGGAAGGTGCCGCTGACGCTCGCCACCGGGAAACGGGAGTAACCGGTTTGGGCCAGGGCTTGCTCGACCGCCCCGACCGTCGGGCCCGAGCCCGCCGCGACCACCGGTACCGCGTGCACATCGGCGAGGGGGACCGCCACGTCACCGACCACGCGATGGCGGATTTGCAGCGCCCGGGTGAGCCGGGTGCGTTCCTCCCGGTCCAGCAAGCCTTCGGACTCGGATTCGGCGATCATCTCGCTGAGTTCGACGGGGGAGACTGTGATTTCCAGCTCTTCCTTGGGTTCGACGCCGAACGCCCGCACCACCAGGTTGGCGCATTTGTTGTAGAACCATATGAACGGCCGGGCGGCCCGCACGTAGGCCAGATAGGGCGGGACGAGCAGCATCGCGGTGCGCTCCGGACCGGCCAGGGCGATGTTCTTCGGCACCATTTCGCCCAGCAGCACGTGCAGCGTCACCACGATCACCAGCGCGATCGCGAACGACAACGTATGCAGCAGCGTGGCGTGAATTCCGGTCAGCCCCAGGCCCGTTCGCAGCACATTGGAGACCGCCGACTCGCCGATCCGCCCGAGCAGCAGGGACGCGGCCGTGACGCCCAACTGGGCTCCGGCCAGCATGGACGGCAGTTGCTCCCCGGCCCGGATCACGGTGACCGCGGCCGCCCTGCCCTGCTCGGCCAGCGCCTCGAGACGGTCGCGGCGCGCCGAAATCAGCGAGAACTCCGCCCCGACGAAGAAGGCGTTCACCCCGATCAGCAGGCAGGCCAGCAGCAGGCCCATGGCGTCGCTCATCGGTGCCCCCGGGGCGTGGGGGCTTCGCCGGGACCGTTCAGTTCGATCAATTCGAGCAGGTCGATCCGGCGGCCATCCATCCGGATGACGGTCGCCTGCCAGCGCGTCACCGCGTCCAGCAGGCCGTCCGCGTCCAGCGCGGGTAGCTTGACCGTGTCACCGGCCACCGGGATGTGACCGATCTCGCGCAGCACCAGCCCGCCGATGGTCTCGTAGGGGCCTTCGGGCGCCCGGAAGCCGATGGCGGCGGCCACCTCGTCGATACGCAGCAGGCCCGATACCCGCCAGCCGGAGCCGGCGGGCATCACGTCCGGGGTCGCGTCGTCGTGCTCGTCGCGGACGTCGCCGACGATTTCTTCGATCAGGTCCTCGACGGTCACCATGCCGGCGGTGCCGCCGTATTCGTCGACGACCAGCGCAGTTTGCAGGCTGTTGGCCCGGATTTCGGCCATCACCGCGTCGCCGTCCAGGGTCGAGGGCACCTTCGGGACTGGTTGGGCCACCGCCATCAGCCGGGTGCCGGCACGGTCGGCCCGCGGGATCGCGAACACCTGCTTGACGTGGACGATGCCGACCGTCTCGTCGAGGTCGCCGGCGACGATGGGGAAGCGCGAGAAGCCCGATTCCGCGGCCGCGGTCACCAGGTCGGCGACCGTGTCGTCGATCTGCAGCGCCACGATCTTGGACCGGGGCGTCATCAGCTCCTCGGCGCTCAGGGTGCCGAACTGCAGCGAGCGCCGTACCAGGGCCGCCGTGGCGGGGTCCAGGGCGCCGCTGCGCGCCGACGAACGCACCAGCGACAACAGCTCCTGCGGTGACCGGGCCGACCGCAGCTCTTCGGCCGGTTCGACGCCGAGCCGGCGCACGATCCAGTTGGCCGCGCCGTTGGTCAGCCGGATCGCCGGGGTGAGCAGCAGCGAGAACAGCAGCTGCGCGCTCACGACGACGCGCGCCGTCGACAGGGGCCGCGCCACGGCCAGGTACTTGGGGACGAGCTCGCCGAACACCATCGACACCGACGTCACGACTACCAGCACCAGGAAGGCCATGATCGCGTCGCCGACCTTGTCGGAGATACCGATGGCATCCAGCCACGGGTGCGGCAAATCGTTCACCATCGGATCGGTCAGGTAACCGGCCGCCAGCGTCGTGGCCGAGATCCCCAGCTGGGCGCCCGACAGTTGAAACGACAGCCGTTGGTGTGCGCGACGGATCCAGCGGTCGCGGCGCCCACCGCCGCGGGCGTTGGCTTCCACGGCGCTGCGGTCCAGGGTGGTCAGCGAGAACTCCGCGGCGACGAAAACGGCGTTGCCGAAGATGAGCACCGCGATCGCTACAACACTGATCACGGTGACGGTGACATTCATGAACTACGCCGCCCGGTGGCCGACGGGGAAGGTTCGATGCGCGGGAAAAGCGCCGGGGGAGGCTCCGAATCGGGCGGTTCGTCTGACGGCCCGTGCGCCCGCAAGCCGATGGCCTGCGCGGGTGCCTGCGGCACGTCGATCCTTTCGCTGCCGGGTGGCAGAGCGGTTGCGGTTGCTTCCGTCTTTGCTGTCTTATGCTAGCCCGGGCCGCGGCCGCACGGCGCTACCCCGCCCCGGCCGCTCCCGGGAGGGGGCTTCATTCGGCCGGATCGCCTGGGACAACTTCGGTATGCCTAACCTTACTACGGTAGGCTCTGCGCACTATGCCCGACGCTCAGACGCCGTCCATGCACATCCTCCCGCGGGAACGCTTCGACATCCCCGACGAGGTGGCACGCATTCCCCGCCCACCCGTTCCCGCCCTGGATCCGCCCTTCGGCATGCGCGTGGCGCAGCTCGACGACGTAGACATGGTGACGGAGTGGATGAACCGCCCGCATCTGGCCCAGGCGTGGGAATACGACTGGCCGGCGCCCCGGTGGCGCCAGCACCTGGGCGCCCAGCTGGACGGGACGTATTCGCTGCCGTTGCTCGGCAGCATGCATGGCATAGATTGCGCCTACCTCGAATTATATTGGGGCGCAAAGGATCTGATATCCCTCTATTATGATGCCGAGCCCTACGACCTGGGGCTGCACGCCGCCATCGCCGATCTGAACCTGGTGAACCGCGGCCTGGGCCCGATGCTGTTGCCCCGGATCGCGGCCAGCGTTTTCGCGGCGGAGCCCCGGTGCCGCCGGGTCATGTTCGACCCCGATCACCGCAACACCACGGCGCGCAGGCTGTGCGAGCACGCCGGATGCAGGTTTCTCGGCGAGCACGACACGACGAACCGACGCATGGCGCTCTACGCGCTGGAAGCACCGACCACGGCCGCGTAGCCGCCGTCGTCACCACCCCTGCGGTAGCGGATGCCCCTCGGCGAAGCCCGCGGTCGACTGCACCCCGACCACGACCCGTTCATACAGCTGCTCCAGGTTGGCCGCGCCGACATAGGTGCAGGTGCTGCGCACGCCCGAGGTGATGTGGTCGAGCAGATCCTCGACACCTCCGCGGGCCGGATCCAGCCCCATCCGGGACGTCGAAATGCCCTCCTCGAACAGCGCCTTGCGGGCCCGATCGAAGGCGGTGTCCGCCCCGCTGCGCGCGACCACCGCCCGCTTGGAGGCCATGCCGTAGCTCTCCTTGTACGGTTGGTCATCGCGGTCGCGCATCAGGTCGCCGGGCGACTCGTAGGTGCCGGCGAACCACGACCCGATCATCACGTTGGACGCCCCGGCGGCCAGCGCCAGCGCCACGTCCCGCGGGTGCCGGATGCCACCGTCGGCCCACACGTGTCCACCCAGTTCCCTTGCCGCCGAAGCGCATTCCACAACCGCGGAGAATTGCGGGCGGCCGACGCCGGTCATCATGCGGGTGGTGCACATCGCGCCCGGCCCGACGCCGACCTTGACAATGTTCGCCCCGGCGCCCAGCAGATCGCGGGTGCCCTCCGCGGAGACGACGTTGCCCGCCGCCAGCGGCACGCCCAGCCGCAGCGCCGCGACCGTCCGGATCGCCTCGACCGTCTTGACCTGATGCCCGTGCGCCGTGTCGATGACCAGCATGTCGATGCCGGCCTCGACCAGCGACCGCGCCCTGGCTCCGACGTCGCCGTTGATGCCGATGGCGGCACCGACCCGCAGCCTGCCCCGCGCGTCCACCGCCGGGGTGTACAGGCCCGCGCGGATGGCGCCGGTGCGGGTCAGCACGCCGGCCAGCGTGCCGTCGGCGTTCGTCACGACCGCGACACCGATGTGTGACTGCTCGAGCAGATCGAACACCTTGCGCGGCTCGGTTCCCACCGGGGCGGTGACGAAGTCGGTCATTGCGACGTCGCGCACGCGGGTGAAACGGTCCACGCCCAGGCACGACGATTCGCTCACCAGACCCAGCGGCCGGCCCTCGAAAGCCACCACGGCGACACCATGCGCGCGCTTGTGGATCAGCGCCGTCGCGTCGGACACCGAGTCGTCGGGCCCGAGCACCACCGGGGTGTCGAGTACCAGGTCGCGGCTCTTGACGAACTCCACCGTCTGCTGCACCGCCGTGATCGGGAGATCCTGCGGCAAGATGACCAGCCCGCCGCGCCGCGCCACGGTCTCGGCCATCCGCCGGCCCGCCACCGCGGTCATGTTGGCGACGACAACCGGGATCGTGGTGCCCGACCCGTCCCCGGTGGACAAGTCGACGTCAAAGCGGGACGCGACCTCCGAGCGGTTCGGCATCACGAAGACGTCGTTGTAGGTCAGGTCGTATGCGGGTCTGTGCCCGTCGAGAAACCTCATCGCAGTCGGCCCACCAACTCAAACCCCCTTACACCCCGACGTCGCCCGCCTACGCGGGCACCTCGGTGCGGTCTCCGCTCCACAGTGTGTGGAAGCGCTTTTCCGGGTCGTCATCGATGCGACCGTAGGTGTGTGCACCGAAGAAGTCCCGCAAGCCCTGGGTGAGCGCGGCCGGCAGCCGCTCGGTGCGCAGCGCGTCGTAGTAGGACAACGCCGAGGCGAAGCCGGGGATCGGGATGCCGAGTTCGGTGGCCTTCACCACGACGCGGCGCCAGCTGTCGATCGATTCCTCGATGGCACTGCGGAAGTAGGGCGCGACGATCAGGGAGGGCAGGTCGGCGTCGGCGTCGAACGCCTCCTTGATGCGGTTGAGGAACTTGGCCCGGATGATGCAGCCGCCGCGCCAGATCGTCGCCATGTCGCCGGGGGTGATGCCCCAGTCGTACTCGGCGCTGCCCGCCTGGATCTGGTTGAAGCCCTGTGCGTAGGCGATGATCTTCGACGCGTACAGCGCCTTGCTCACGTCGTCGATGAACTGAGCTGCGTCGCTTGGCTTTTCGCCCAGCTGACCGGAGGCCAGGCCGGTGGTGGCCTTGCGCTGGGCAACCGAGCCGGACAGGGCGCGGGCGAACACCGCCTCGGCGATGCCGGTCACCGGCACACCGAGGTCCAGGGCCGACTTCACGGTCCAGCGGCCGGTGCCCTTCTGCTCGGCCTCGTCGAGGATGAGGTCCACCAGCGGCTTGCCCGTCCTGGCGTCGGTCTGGCGCAGCACCTGCGCGGTGATCTCGATCAGGAAGCTGTCCAGGTCGCCTTTGTTCCACTCGGCGAACACGTCGGCGATCTCGGGTGCGGTCTTGCCCAGGCCGTCGCGCAGCAACTGGTAGGCCTCGCCGATCAGCTGCATGTCGGAGTACTCGATGCCGTTGTGCACCATCTTGACGAAGTGGCCGGCGCCGTCGGGCCCGATGTGGGTGCAGCACGGCACCCCGTCGACGTGGGCGGAGATCTCCTCGAGCAGCGGGCCCAGCGACTTGTAGGACTCGGCCGGGCCCCCGGGCATGATCGACGGGCCGTTGAGCGCGCCTTCCTCACCGCCGGAGATGCCGGCGCCGACGAAGTGCAGGCCGCGCTCGCGGATCGCCTTCTCGCGGCGGATGGTGTCGGTGTAGAGCGCGTTGCCGCCGTCGATGATGATGTCGCCTTCTTCCATGGCGTCGGCGAGCTCGTTGATGACGGCGTCGGTGGGCTCGCCGGCCTTGACCATGATCAGCACCCGTCGCGGCTTCTCCAGCGCGTCCAGGAATTCCGCGATGGTTTCCGAACGCACAAACTTGCCCTCGTCGCCGTGCTCTTTGAGCAGCGCATCGGTCTTGGCGATCGACCGGTTGTGCAGCGCCACGGTGTAGCCGTGCCGGGCGAAGTTGCGGGCGATGTTGGAACCCATCACGGCCAGCCCCGTGACGCCGATCTGCGCGGTGCCGGTCTTGGGATCCGAGTGAGTGTCCGTCATGTTTTCGCCTCTCAATTTGGAGAACTATTCGCCAAAAGCTTTCGGTGACACTGTGGCACAGCGAACAGTCGGGCGCCCGGGGTGATCGGCCCTCGGCTGCGTCAGACGTTGAACAAGCGCTCCAGCTCGGTCAGCCACGGAACGGCCAGCGCGACGGTGGGCACCACGAACACCGCCACCGCGGCCAGGTATGCGGCCGCCGCCAACAGCGGGCTGTTGCCGCGTCCGCCCAGCCGGCGCACTCTGAGCACCGTGCTGGGGCCGCTGGCCGCGAGCGCGCCCGACGGGGCGCGCCCCGATGCGCACGCGACCAGCGCCCGGGCCAGGGGAGTGCGGCCCGCGGCGCGGACCGCGGCGTCGTCGGCGAGGAGTTCGACGAGAAGCGCAACCGCGCCGAGCGCGTTGGCGCTGCGGACCAGCCGCGGGAAGGCCGCGTGCACGGCGGTGAAGGCCTCCAGCACCAGGTCGTGCCGCGCCCGGAGATGGGCGCGCTCGTGGGTGAGGATGGCTTCGACTTCGGGGTCGGCGAGCGTGGTCAGCGTTCCCTCGCTGACCACCACCCGGCTGCGCACGCCCGGCAGGCAGTAGGCGAGCGGTTGCGGGACACCCAGCACGCGAAGGTCGCGGGTGCGCGCGCAGGGCTGGGACAGGGCCGCGCCGTGGCCGACGCCGACCAGATCGACCACCATGCGGTGATGCGCCCGTCGTTTCCGGTTGGCGATGGCCACCCGGACCACCGCGACCATCAGCCGAACGCCGACCAGCACCGTCAGGGCGAACACGCTGATGTAGGCCGTCCACAGCGGCCAGCCGAGGCGGTCGGCGGCGCCGACGATGCTGGTGGTGGGCCGCCCGTCGCGACCGGGCATCAGCAGTCGGGTCGCGATCGCGATCCCGGCGCTGAACGCCGACAGGACCGCGGCCAGCGCCACGGCTTGCCAGAGCACCATTGCGGCGCGGGGAGCGCGCAGCGGCCAGCGCGCGTGTGCCAACATTGCCGGCACCGGGCCGGTCAGTAGCACCGCGAGGATGGTGAAAGCCAACGCGGACACACTGCCAGTGTCCCTCAGCGCTCCGGTGCTGCGCCAGCAGATGGCGAGTTATTGCGTTGATTGGCTTCCAGTTCGGCGAGGGCGCGCCGGAGCGCCTCCGCCTCGTCGGCGCCGACACGTTCGACGAAGTGCACCAGCGCGGCCTGCCTGCCACCGGAATCTTCGGCCTGGGCCAGCGCGTCCACCATGAGCCCGGCGACCAGTTCGTCGCGCCCGTGCACCGGTGCGTACCGGTGTGCCCGGTCGTCACGGATTTGGGAGACCAGGTTCTTTTTGGCCAGCCGTTGCAGCACCGTCATGATCGTGGTGTAGGCAAGGTCGCGCTGTGCCGACAACGCCTCATGAACCTGCCGGACGGTCTGAGGCTCGGGCGTGGACCACAGATGGTCCATGACGGCCCGTTCTAGATCCCCCAGCCGAGTCAGTTTGGCCATAATTCGTTCATCTCCTGAGCGTCGAATCAAGCGTACTCCGGCTTACTACCGACGGTCGTACGAAAAGCTGACAAATGACTGTGCCGGCCGCCGCGCGCTCCGCCTCGGACAAGAAAGACAATACCTCTTGCAAAGTTAGGGCAGCCTTGCCT
This sequence comes from Mycobacterium mantenii, assembly GCF_001667865.1. Lineage (GTDB taxonomy): Bacteria > Actinomycetota > Actinomycetes > Mycobacteriales > Mycobacteriaceae > Mycobacterium > Mycobacterium mantenii_A. Next base: position 139,658 of record NZ_LZJP01000032.1, read on the forward strand.
ATGCTGATCGAGTCGAGCGATAACGGACCGTGTGAGAGTCCTGAGGGCTGCAGCGACCCCCGGTCTACTCGATCGGCGAGCCCCGCGCCTTCAAGGCGCGGGGCTCAGCCGTTTTCAGGACCATGATTCCGCCGCGAACGGGTGCGCGCAGGCGATGGTGTAGACACATGGACGTGCCAGAGCCGCAGAAAACGATCCTTCCGCCGGATTTCTCCGCGCCCTTCGACCGCGAGATCGGCCTGCAATTCACCGAACTCGGCCCCGACGGGGCCCGCGCCCAGCTCGAGGTCACGCCCAAGCTGTTGCAGCCGATGGGGCTGGTGCACGGCGGTGTTTACTGCTCGATGATCGAAAGCATGGCGAGCGTGGCCGCCTACACCTGGCTGGCCACCCGCGGCGGCGGAAACGTGGTGGGCGTCAACAACAACACCGACTTCCTGCGCTCCATCGGCTCGGGCATGGTGTACGGCAAGGTCGAACCGATCCACCGCGGCCGCAGCCAGCAACTGTGGTTGGTCACCATCACCGACGGCGACGACAGAATCGTCGCGCGCGGTCAGGTGCGACTACAGAATCTCGAGCTTCGCGAAGGCTGATCGACCTCGACTGGCCGCCGATGAATTGCGCTGTCCGGCACCGTCATTGGAGGGTGCCGATCGCGACCGGCTAGCTGGCCTTTCTGGCCGCCGGCCGTTTGGTCTCCGCCGCGACCACCGCCAACTGTTCGAGCCTGGTCCGGGCGAACGCCTGCTGCTCGGTGATGGTGAGCTGGCCGCGCCGGGTGCTCAGGAACGTCACCGTCCAGGACAGCAGCGTGCTGATCTTGGTCTTGAACCCGACCAGGTAGACCAGGTGCAGCACCAGCCACGCGAACCAGGCGAACAGGCCGCTGAACTCCACCGGGCCGATCTTGGCCACCGCGGAAAACCGCGACACCGTCGCCATGGAGCCCTTGTCGAAGTACTGGAACGGCTCGCGTTCGGCCGGGTTGGCGCCGCCGAGTTCGGCCTTGATCGTGCTGGCGACGTACTTGGCGCCCTGAATCGCGCCCTGCGCCACTCCCGGCACGCCTTCGACGGCCGCCAGGTCGCCGATGACGAACACGTTCGGGTGCCCGGGAACGGACAGGTCGGGCAGCACCTTGACACGGCCGGCCCGGTCCAGTTCGACGGACGACTGGTCGGCGAGATCGCGGCCCAGCGGGCTGGCCGACACACCGGCCGACCACACCTTGCACGCCGATTCGATGCGGCGGATGGTGCCGTCGGAATCCTTGACGGTGATGCCGTTGCGGTCAACGTCGGTGACCATCGCACCCAACTGGATCTCCACGCCCATCTTCTCCAGGCGGGCCGCCGCGCGCTGACCCAGCTTGTCGCCAAAGGGCGGCAGCACGGCGGGGGCGGCATCGAGCAGGATCACCCGGGCCTTCGTCGAGTCGATATGCCGGAAGGAGCCTTTGAGCGTGTACGTCGCCAATTCGGCGATCTGCCCGGCCATTTCGACGCCGGTAGGGCCGGCGCCGATCACCGTGAACGTCAGCAGCTTGGCCCGCCGTTCCGGATCCCGCGACCGCTCGGCCTGTTCGAACGCGCTCAAGATCCGGCCACGCACCTCGAGCGCGTCGTCGATCGACTTCATGCCCGGTGCGAATTCGGCGAAATGGTCGTTGCCAAAATACGATTGGCCCGCGCCGGCGGCGATGATCAGGCTGTCGTACGGGGTGTCGTAGGTGTGCCCGAGTAGGTCGGACACCACGAACTTGCCCTCGAGATCGATATGGGTGACGTCACCGAGCAACACCTGAACGTTGCGCTGCCTGCGCAAGACGACCCGGGTGGGTGGTGCGATATCGCCTTCGGACACAATGCCCGTCGCCACCTGGTAGAGCAACGGCTGGAAAAGGTGATGCGTGGTACGGGCGATCAGTTTGATGTCGACGTTGGCGTGCTTGAGTTTCTTCGCCGCGTTGAGTCCGCCGAAGCCGGAGCCGATGATGACGACCTGATGACGGCGCTCCGGTCCAGCTGTGTTACCTGGCTGGGGGCTCATGTTTCCGCTGCTCCTGACGGGGGGCTTCTGGACGCGCGACTGCAACTAGCCACCACGCTAGTCAGGCGGATACCCGCAAACCTAACTCGCAACATGTGTAATCAAACACATCGTCAGTATCACGGCTGGTCGTGCGACGTGATACTAGTCATGTTCCGCCGAGCGGCGCGTTGAGTCGGCGAAAGACCTACAGTCCCACGAGCGGACGCAGCGCTTCGCCGGCCGCCTGGACCACGCCGGGTGTGTAGAAGGGGAGGTTGATGATCACGCCGTCGATGCCCGCGTCGATCACCTTGGTCTTGATCTGATCGGCGACCGCGTCCGGCGTCCCGACCACCATGCGCTGCGTCACCTCGGCGGGAATCTGGTCGAGGTTCGCCTTCTCGTCGATCATCACCGTGGTCAGCGTGCTGGTTTCCAGGCTGGCGGGGTCGCGGCCCACCTCCTCGCAGGAGCGGCGCACGGCGTCCAACTTGCGCGGCAACTCGTCGAAACCCGCGATCACGTTGAGGTGGTCGAAATGCCGCGCGGCGAGCGGGATTGTCTTCTTCTCACCGCTGCCGCCGATCATCAGCGGAATGTGGTCCCGGAAGCGGGGATTGGCGAAGGCCTCGCTGGTTTTGTACCACTTGCCCGAGAAGGTGGCCCGCTCACCCTTGATCATCGGCAGGATGATTTCCAAGGCCTCGTCGAGCCGGTTGAACCTGTCGGTGAAGGTGCCGAATTCGAAGCCCAACTGGTCGTGCTCGAGCTCGAACCATCCGGTACCGATGCCCAGAATCGCGCGGCCCTGGCTCACCACGTCCAGCGTGGTAATGGTCTTCGCGAGCAGGCTCGGGTTCCGGTACGTATTGCCGGTCACCAAGGTGCCCAGCTGTACCCGCTCGGTGGCCGTGGCCAGCGCCCCCAGGGCGGTGTAGGCCTCCAGCATCGGCTGGTCGGGCGAGCCCAACATCGGCAGTTGGTAGAAGTGGTCCATCACGAAAACCGAGTCGAAACCGGCGGATTCGGCCTCGCGGGCTTGGGCGATGACGGTGGGGAAGAGTTGCTCAACCCCGGTGCCGTAGGAAAAGTTGGGAATCTGCAGACCGAGTCGAATAGCCACGAGAGTCAACCGTAGCGATCCGCCCCGCCGGGGAGAAGGGTGCGCGACGCGCGCTCGTTACGCCTCAGGCGAAACGAGCCAGCGCACCGTGGCTCACGTGCAACGTCTGGCCGGTGATGTGGCGAGCCGCCGAGCTGGTCAAGAACACCGCCAACCGGGCGGCCTCGGTGGCCACCGGCGCCGGCGTGCGGGACAGTCCGTCGTACCCGGCCTCGGCGCTGCGTCCACTCGCCACGACATTGACGGTGATTCCGCGGGTGCCGAAAACGGTTGCCTGGCCCGCGGTCCAATTCGACAGCGCGGCCTTGATGGCGGCGTCGGCGCTGCCGGCCGGCGGGTTCTCGGGCACCAGGCTGATGATGGAGCCACCCGAGCGCAGGTGGTCACCCACTGCCTGCACGGTCAACACCGCCGAAAGCACCGTCGCGTCAAGGGCATTGCGCCAGGCGTTGGCCGTGTCGGCCATCGAGTAGGTGCGCGGGTCGCCGGCGTCCCAGACGGGCGCCGGCACGTTGACGATGGTGTCCAGGTGATGCGGGAACAGGGGGCGGGCGTCTTCGAGGCTGGCCGGGTCGGTGGTGTCGCAGACGATCGCCTCGACTTCCAGCTCCTTGGCGGCGATCTCCAGATCGCTCTTGCGTGCGCCCACGAGGGTCACTTTGTGGCCGTCATCGCGGAAGCCCTCGGCTACCGTGCGCCCAAGCTCCGTGTCTCCGCCGGTAACCAGCACCTCCACTGCCATGACCTCCTCGTGTTCACGCGCGTTATGGCATCAATTCCCACATATGTTACTGGACAGTAGCTAGTCGGCGAAACTTTCGCCGGCGCGACGCGCGGATCATTTGGGTAACTATTCGGCCGCCCCTTTCCTGCGGCTATTTGGGCACCGCGCGAACCGCATCATCGGCGGGCTAGGGTGCATCCATGCGTCGGATCGGGATCCTGGCCGCTGCGGTTTGTCTGATGCTGATGGCGGGCCTGATCGGGTGCAGCTCGAAGTCACCGTCGTCGCGGCCGTCGGCGGCATCCGGCAAGGTCATAGTCTTCGCCGCGGCGTCGCTCAAGCCGGCCTTCACGCAGATCGGCCAGCAGTTCAAGACCCAGAATCCGGGTTACGGCGTCGAGTTCGAGTTCGCCGGCTCATCCGATCTGGCCACCCAGTTGACGCAGGGCGCGACGGCCGACGTCTTCGCCTCGGCCGACACCGCCCAGATGGACACGGTGAGCAAGGCCGGCTTGCTCAACGGCAACCCGACGAACTTCGCCTCGAACACCTTGGTCATCGTCACCGCGGCGGGCAACCCCAAGAAGATCGGATCCTTCGCCGACCTGGCCAGGCCCGGCCTCAACGTGGTGATCTGCCAGCAGCCGGTGCCGTGCGGGGCGGCCACCGGACGTGTCGAAACCGCCACCGGCGTGCGTCTGAACCCGGTGAGTGAGGAACAGAGCGTGACGGATGTCCTCAACAAGGTCACGACCGGGCAGGCGGACGCCGGGCTGGTGTACGTCACCGACGCCCAGAGCGCGGGAAACAAGGTGACGACCGTGAACTTCCCGGAGGCCGCCCACGCGGTGAACGTCTATCCGATCGGCGTGCTGAAAAAGGCGCCGCTCGCCGCACAGGCGCAGAAGTTCGTCGACCTGGTGACCTCACCGACGGGGCAGCGGATTCTGGCCCAGGCCGGCTTCGCAAAACCCTGACCGTCGGGGGAGTCGACACCGCGCAGCGCCCCGGCTCCTGAGGTGGCACTCAGCCTCGGTGTTCGAGTTCCGTTCGGGCCCGGTCGATTTGGTCGTATGCGTACATCACCAGCTCGGCGGTGGTCATCGTCTCGCCCTTGCGGGCGAGCGATTCGTAGGCTTGGCCGCCGAGGACCTCGCGGAGGTGGCTAATTGCTGTGCCGAGTTGGGGCAAGGTCGTTGGGGCCATGGGATTGACCGCGGCGAAACCGGCGATGGTGGTCGCTGGTTCGTAGCGTCCGAGCCTCTCGAGAACTACGGCCAGGATGGCCAGCGGGTTATGCAACATGCCGACGTTGCCCGTCTCGCGGTTGTTGCGGATGGCCACAGCGAGGGAATCCAACGTCGCCACCGGGTCCCCGTGCTCGGCTTCAAGTATGCACAGCCAGTACGCCAGTTGTGTCTCCATGAATCGGTTGCCGCTCTCCTGCGCGACGAGCACCCCCCGGCGCAGCGCCTCGAGCGCGCGATCTGAATCAGCGTTGCCGAAGGCATACCCGCACGCGAACAGTGCGAACGCAAGCACCCACGGGTTGCGGCTCGCTTCGGCGCCATCGATGAGGCCGTGGGCGGTCGCCGTAGCCTCGTCGGTCGAACCGCAAACCGCCAAGGCGAACACCAGGTTCGCCTTCGCCATTGTGTTGGCGCCGCCGGTGCGCGCCAGCTGGGCACGGCACAGCTCGACATACCGTTGGGGCTGGCCGACGAACAAATAGGCACTGCCGAGCCATGCCTCACCGAAGTACGACACCTTATCGCCGGCAGCGGCGATGACGGTCTGTCCGACCTGGCTGTAGTGCATAGCCTGTTCGAAGCGTCCGACGAGAACACACAGCGATGCCCCCACGCACAGGGCGGCGAGACGAGGATGGTCGACGGCGCGGGCGGGCTCGATTAGCTCTTCGGCCCAGGCTATCGGTTCGAAGTTCTCGAGAAATGGGCCGAGCAGCGCTGTGTACGCCGCGATGGCGGCGCCCGCGTCCAGGTCGCCGTGGTCTGCGGCCCATCGAAACGCCGTGCGCAGATTGGCCAGCTCGACGGTCAACCAGGCGTTCGCCTCGCGCTGGCGCGGGCTGTCCCACAGCGCCATGATGTCGGCTTCTCGTCCGGCGAAGTAGCGGGCGTGCGTTGTCCGGACCGCTTCTGCCGCACCGGATCTCACGAGTTGGTCCTCGGCGAACTGGCGGATCGTCTCCAGCATGGAAAACCGGGTCCGTCCTGAAGATCGATCGGCGAGCAGGAGTGACTTGCGCACCAGCGCGTCTAGAATCTCGAGGATGGCGTACTCATCGAGGTCCGCCGATCCTGCTACCGCGCAGGCGCTTTGGAGGTCGAATCCGCCCGCGAAGACCGAACATCGGTCCAGCACTGTCTTTTCGGTGTCGTCAAGCAGGTCGTAGGACCAGGCCACGGCGTGGCGCAGCGTGTGGTGGCGTTCCAGGCCGCGCCGCGCGCCGACCAGCAGCCGGAACCGGTGATCAAGGCGATCGCGCATCTCACTGGCGGTCATCGACGTCATGCGTGAGGCCGCCAGCTCGATGGCCAATGGAATCCCGTCGAGGCGTTGACAGATCTCGGTGACCGCGGCGGCTTCATCGCCATCGGCCATCGAGAAGCCCGGCGCGATGCCTTGGGCGCGTTCGACGAACAGACTCACCGCTGCCGAGTCGATCCCGGCCGACCTCAGTGAGCGCACCGGCCACACGCGCTCGTCGGCGATCCCGAGTCCTTCGCGGCTGGTGGCCAGGATTCGTACGGTCGCCGAGCGCGCGAGTATCGCTTCGATCAGGTCGGCAGCGGCGTCGAGAACGTGCTCGCAATTGTCGATCACCAAGAACCGGACCCGGTCCTCCAACGCGGCGGCCACCGACTCAGTGACGGACCTGCCCGGTTGCTGGGTGATGCCGAGTGCTGCCGCCACCGCATCGGGCACCGCCGCCGGATCGGTCACCGCCGCTAGCTCGAAAAACCAAGCGCCATCGGGAAATTCATCGGCCAGCCGACCTGCTACCTCCATCGCCAGGCGGGTCTTGCCGACCCCGCCCACCCCGGTCAGCGTCACCAACCGATGTGTCTTCACGACGGCTTGCAGCTCGGCGACCTCGGCCTCGCGTCCGATCAAGCTGGTGGTCGCGGCCCGCAGATTTCCCGGCGTCGTGTCCAGCGCCCGCAGCGGCGGAAACTCCGCGCGCAGGCCGGCCACTCGGACCTGAAACACCCCGACCGGCACCGGGACATCGCGTAACCGTCGTGGCCCAAGATCGACCAGGTCCATTCCGTTGAGCAAACCGGCGGTCGAGTCGGCCAACAGGATCTGGCCGCCGTGCCCGGCGGCCATCACCCGCGCCGCGCGATTGAGCGCGGTTCCGAAGTAATCGCCCTCGCGCAGCTCGGCTTCGCCGGTCGCCAGCCCCATCCGTACCGGCAACTCCAGTTCCTGCTGGGCGGCCACCGCAGCATCAACGGCCGAGCGCGGCGAGGCGAACGCGGCACACACCCCGTCACCGGTGTGCTTGAACAACCAGCCCCCATGCGCCTCGACCGCCTTTCGCAACGCGTGGTCGTGGGCGGCGAGGGCGACCCGCATCTCCTCGGCGTCGGCCTCCCACCGACGCGTCGATCCCTCAATGTCGGTGAACAGAAAAGTCACGACACCCGAAGGCGCTGGCACCTCTGCAGAATCTCACAACAGACGCGCCCCGAACCGCCACATCGGCGGAAACGAGCGCGCGCTAGCCGATTCGTGACGCGCCCAGCGCTAGGTTGAGGCGGTGTCTATCTCCGGCCGTGGTTAGGGGGTGTGCGTATCCGCGAGCGTCGCACGGATCTGCCCCGTTGGGTGTATCTCCCCGCGGCGGTGGGGGCCGTCTTCGTGGTGCTGCCGTTGCTGGCCATCGCGGTCAAGGTCGACTGGCCGCATTTCTGGTCGCTGATCACCAGCTCGTCGTCACGGACGGCGTTGTCGCTGAGCCTCAAGACCGCCGCCGCCAGCACGGTGCTGTGTGTGGCGCTGGGGGTGCCGATGGCCCTGGTGCTGGCGCGCAGCGAGGCGCGCCTGGTCCGGTTGCTCCGGCCGTTGATCCTGCTGCCCCTGGTGCTGCCGCCGGTGGTGGGCGGAATCGCGCTGCTGTACGCGTTCGGCCGGCTCGGATTGCTCGGCCGGTATCTGGAAGCCGCCGGCGTCAGCATCGCGTTCAGCACCACCGCCGTGGTGCTGGCACAGACTTTCGTCTCGCTGCCGTTCCTGGTGATTTCGCTCGAGGGCGCCGCGCGTACCGCGGGGGCCGATTTCGAGGTGGTGGCCGCGACGCTGGGGGCACGGCCGAGCTCCATCTGGTGGCGCATCACCCTGCCGCTGCTGCTGCCGGGCGTGGTGTCGGGGGCGGTGCTGGCCTTCGCCCGCTCGCTGGGCGAGTTCGGCGCGACCCTGACGTTCGCCGGATCCCGCCAGGGAGTGACCCGCACGCTGCCGCTGGAGATCTACCTGCAACGGGTGACCGACGCCAATGCCGCTGTCGCGCTGTCGATCCTGCTGGTGGTGGTGGCGGCCCTGGTGGTGCTGGGTCTGGGTGCCCGCCGCCTGACCGGGGCCGACACCAGGTAACCATGAGCGAATTGCAGCTGCGCGCGGTCGTCGCGGACCGCAACTTGGACGTGGAGTTCACCGTGTCCGCGGGTGAGGTGCTCGCGGTGCTCGGCCCCAACGGCGCCGGCAAATCGACCGTCCTGCATGTCATCGCGGGGCTACTCCGTCCCGACCAGGGGTTGGTGCGGCTGGGTGACCGGGTCCTGACCGACACCGCGGCCGGAATCAACGTGGCGACACACGACCGCAGGGTCGGGCTGCTGATGCAAGACGCGCTGCTGTTTCCGCACCTGAGCGTCGCCGCCAATGTCGCGTTCGGACCGCACAGCCGGCGCACGCGGTTGCGTTCGGCCCGCACCACCCCCGCAACGACGGCGCTGCGCTGGCTGCGCGAGGTGGACGCCGAGGGCTTTGCCGACCGCAAACCGCGACAGCTGTCCGGCGGCCAAGCACAGCGCGTCGCGATCGCCCGGGCGCTGGCGGCCGAACCCGACGTGCTGCTGCTGGATGAACCGCTGGCCGGCCTCGACGTCGCCGCAGCCGCCGCGATCCGGGCGGTGCTGCGCACGGTCATCACCCGCATCGGCTGCGCGGCGGTGATGGTCACCCACGACCTGCTGGACGTGTTCACCCTGGCCGATCGCGTCCTGGTGCTTGAGTCCGGCCAGATCGCCGAAATCGGCCCGGTGCCCGAGGTTCTCACCGCCCCCCGCAGTCATTTCGCCGCCCGCATCGCGGGCATCAACCTGGTGAACGGCACCGTTGACCGTGACGGCTCGCTGCACGCCGACTCCGGCGAGCGCTGGTATGCGGCCCCACCGCAGAGCGGCGAAGCGTTCTCGCCCGACCAGCGTGTGATCGCGGTGTTCCCGCCTACGGCGGTGGCCGTGTATCGCGAGCGGCCGCACGGCAGCCCCCGCAACACCGTCGAGGTCGTGGTGGCCGAGATCGACGTCCACGGGCGGGCGGTATTGGTGCGTGGCGCGCAGCAACCCGACGGTGCCCCGGGGCTCGCCGCGGAGATCACCGTCGACGCCGCCTCGGAGCTGCAATTGGTGCCCGGCGATCGAGTGTGGTTCTCCATCAAGGCCCACGAGGTGACACTGCATCCCGCCGCGCGGTGAGCCGCGCAGTGGCAAGCGCCGGGCCTCGAGAAGATTGCGCATCGGCAACATCGGTAAATCCGCGCTGCACTAGTCCGCACTACACCCTTGCGTCACAGCGGTAACACGGTAGGTTCGTCGCCATGGAGCAGGTGGATCCGACCTCGACCCGTCGTAAAGGGCTGTGGACGACACTGGCGATCACCACGGTGACCGGTGCCAGCGCAGTCGCCATCGCGTTGCCGGCAACTTCCAATGCCGACCCCGAGGTGCCGACCCCGGTCCCGCCGAGCACGGCCGCGGCCCCGCCCGGCGCGCCGGCGACCAACGCGCCGCCGGCCGCCCCGGCGCCGAATGGGCAACCGGCGCCGGGTGATCCCAACGCGGCCCCGCCGCCTGCGGCCAACCCCAACGCGGCACCGCCGCCACCCGCCGACCCGAACGCGCCGCCGCCACCGGCGGCTGACCCGAACGCCGGGCGGATCACCAACGCGGTCGGGGGATTCAGCTACGTCCTGCCCGGCGGCTGGGTGGAGTCCGACGCCTCGCACCTCGACTACGGCTCGGCGCTGCTGAGCAAGGTCACCGGCCCGCCGCCGATGCCCGACCAGCCACCCGCGGTGGCCAACGACACCCGCATCGTGATGGGCCGCCTGGACCAGAAGCTTTACGCCAGTGCGGAAGCCAACAATGCCAAGGCCGCGGTGCGGCTGGGGTCGGACATGGGCGAGTTCTTCATGCCCTATCCCGGCACCCGGATCAACCAGGACAGCACACCCCTTAACGGCAGCAACGGCAGCACCGGCAGCGCGTCGTATTACGAGGTCAAGTTCAGCGATGCGTCCAAGCCGAACGGCCAGATCTGGACGGGCGTCATCGGTTCGGCCAACGGCGGTACCGCACAGCGCTGGTTCGTGGTGTGGCTCGGTACCTCGAACGACCCGGTGGACCGGGGCGCGGCCAAGGCGCTGACGGAGTCGATCCAAGCGTGGACACCGCCGGCCGGGCCGCCAGCGGCGCCGGGGGCGCCGGCCGCACCGGTAGCGCCGGCGGCGCCGGGCGCTCCCGCACCGGCTCCCGCGGCTCCGGCGGCTCCCGCCGCGCCGGGTGCGCCGGCGCCGGTTCCGGGTGGCGCGCCGGCCTCAGAGGTCAGTCCCACCCCGACACCCACACCGCAGCAGACCTTCTCGGCCTGACCGCGCCGCCCGATCGGCGCGGTCGCAGCGCAAATCGACTGGTCAACCGTCTCCAATTCGGCGCTCATTTCGTGACCCAAACTGGGTATACCGAAATGACGGCCCAGCAAATAGCTGGGCTTTGCCAGCGATTGCAAGGAGACCCCCATGGACGTCACTGCTGCTACCGAATATCTGGCCCGCTCCACGACGTTTACCAGCGTCGGCATCATCGGCTACATCATCATCGGCGGTCTGGCCGGCGCGCTCGCCAGCAGGATCATCCGCGGTAGCGGGGCCGGCATCCTGATGGACATCGTGATCGGCGTTGTCGGCGCGCTGATCGGAGGCTTCATCCTGAGCTTCTTCGTCAACACCGCGGGCGGCGGCATCATCTTCACCTTCTTCACCGCCCTGCTCGGAGCCCTCATCCTGCTCTGGGTCGTCGGCATGGTCCGCCGCACCTAGGTCACTTAACCCGTTGCAGCCGTGGTGGTTAGCGGCATGATGGATTGATGCCTCCACCGGTGACCACCACGGCAATGCGGGCCTGGCGGGTCCGTCGACCCGGGCCGATGAACACCGACCCGCTAGAGCAGGTCACCACCGAGATACCGCGCCCGGGACCGTCCGAACTGCTGGTGGCCGTGCGCGCGTGCGGCGTCTGCCGCACCGACCTGCACGTCACCGAGGGCGATCTGCCCGTTCACCGCGACCACGTCACTCCCGGCCATGAGGTGGTCGGTGAGGTCATCGAAATGGGGGAGGAGGCCGGCGAGGACTTCCGGGTCGGTGACCGGGTAGGCATCGCCTGGCTGCGCCACACGTGCGGCGTGTGCACGTATTGCCGTCGCGGCGACGAGAACCTGTGCCCCCACTCCCGCTACACCGGCTGGGACGCCGACGGCGGCTACGCCGAATTTGCCACCGTCCCGGCGGCTTTCGCGCACCCACTGCCGGCCGGCTACAGCGACAGCGAGCTGGCCCCGTTGTTGTGTGCGGGCATCATCGGCTACCGCTCGCTGCTGCGCGCCGAGCTGCCGTCCGGGGGGCGCCTGGGCCTCTACGGGTTCGGCGGCAGCGCGCACATCACCGCGCAGGTGGCGCTGGCGCAAGGCGCCGAGGTGCACGTGATGACCCGCGGATCCCAGGCGCGGGAACTGGCGCTGGGGCTGGGCGCGGCGTCGGCACAAGGCGCCGCCGATCCGCCGCCGGTGCCGCTGGATGCCGCGATCCTGTTCGCCCCGGTGGGTGAGCTGGTGCTGCCCGCGTTGGAAGCGCTGGACCGCGGCGGCACCCTGGCGATCGCCGGGATTCACCTGTCCGATATCCCGGTCCTGAATTACCAGCGCCACCTGTTCCAGGAACGCCAGGTCCGCTCGGTCACGTCCAACACCCGGGCCGACGCGCGGGCCTTCCTCGACTTCGCCGGCAAGCACCACATCGACGTCACCACGCCGGAATATCCGCTCGGACAAGCGGATCGGGCGCTGGCGGATCTGAGCGCGGGCCGCATCGCCGGTGCGGCGGTGCTGCTCGTTTGATCGGCGTCAAGCGGACAGATGCCACACCAGCGCGGCGGCCAGCGCGCCGAGCCCGTTCAATGACCAGTGCAACGCGATCGGCGCGATCAGGCTGCCGCTGCGCCGGCGCAGCCAGCTGAAGACGAATCCGGCGGCCCCGGTCGCCAGCACCGCCCCGGTCACCCCGGCCATCATGCCTAAGATCCCGCCGCCGAACAGCCGGGTGAGGCCGATGTTGCTGCTGGTCAGCCCGAGCGACGTCGCGACGTGCCACAGTCCGAACAACAGCGAACCCGCCAGCGCGACGCCGCGAAAGCCCCAGGCCCGGTGCAGCGCGCCGTGCAGGACGCCCCGGAAGGCCAGTTCCTCGGGGATGACAGTCTGCAACGGGATGACGACCATCGAGGCGATCATCGCCCCCGAGATCGTGGCGTAGCGGTTGTTCATGAACATCGGCCGGGTCGCCGGCAGCAACACGCCCACCGCGATCACCGCCGCCACAACGGCCACGGCGGCCAGCGCGTAACCTATGCCGGGCTTCCAGTGCTCGCGGCCCAGGCCGAGGTCCGCCCAGCCCAGGCCCCGGCAGCGCATCAAGATGACCAACCCGACGGCTGCGGCCGGAACGGTGGCGATGCTCGCCCACGGCGTGGTGAAGTGCGCGATCAGGTTGGTCAGCACCAGCACCACGACGACGACGGCGATGTCGAGGTTGATCCGGAAACTGTGCAGCGCCGAGAGCTGCGCCACCGCCGGGTGAGTGTCGGCTGTCCCGGTGGCGTCAGGCATCCGTCCAGCCTACCGGCGCCAAGCGGCTGCGACGGTTCAATGAGATGGCCGTCATGGTGGTGATTGGCGCCCGAAGCGCAGCCATGCGGGCAATCTCGTCGTTCAAATCACTCACTGCGTTCGTTCTGCTCGCTCGACTCCCAGCCCGATGGGTCGTCTCGCTCCCATCACTCACTGCGTTCGTTCTGCTCGCTCGACTCCCAGGTCCAGCCGGCGATCTGCGGGTCGTCCTCGCCGTGCTCGCGCGTGTAGATCCGCGCGGCGAGGCGGGCGTCGACCATGCGCTGCCGCAGCATGGCGGCCCGACTGGCCAGCCCGTCCACCCGGTCGATCACGTCCATCACCAGGTGAAAGCGGTCCAAATCGTTGAGCATCACCATGTCGAACGGCGTGGTCGTGGTGCCGCGCTCCTTGAATCCGCGCACGTGGATGTGGGGGTGGTTGGTGCGCCGGTAGGTCAGGCGGTGGATCAGCCACGGATAGCCGTGATAGGCGAAGATGACCGGCTTGTCGCGGGTGAACAGCGCGTCGAACTCGCGGTCGGGCAGGCCGTGCGGGTGCTCGGACTCCGGCTGCAGCCGCATCAGGTCGACGACATTGACCACCCGGACCGCCAGCCCCGGCAGCTCGCGGCGCAGGATGTCGGCCGCGGCCAGCGTCTCCAGTGTGGGGATGTCCCCGGCGCAGGCCAGCACCACGTCGGGTTCGTCGGTGGCCGTGCTCGCCCACGGCCAGATGCCCAGGCCGCGCGCACAATGCGCGATGGCCTGGTCCATGTCCAGGTAGGCCAGCGCGGGCTGCTTGCCGGCGACGATGACGTTGATGTAGTCCCGGCTGCGCAGGCAATGGTCGACCACCGACAGCAGCGTGTTGCCGTCCGGCGGCAGGTACACCCGGGTCAATTCGGCCCGCTTGTTGGCGACCAGGTCGATGAAGCCGGGGTCCTGGTGCGACGCGCCGTTGTGGTCTTGGCGCCACACGTGCGAGCTGAGCAGGTAGTTGAGCGATGCGATGGGCCGGCGCCACGGCAGTTCGCGGCTGGTGGCAAGCCATTTCGCGTGCTGGTTGAGCATCGAGTCGACGATGTGCACGAAGGCTTCGTAGCAGTTGAACAGGCCGTGCCGCCCGGTCAGCAAGTAGCCTTCCAGCCAGCCCTGGCACAGGTGTTCGGAGAGCACCTCCATCACGCGGCCATCGGGCGCGAGGTGCTCGTCATCGGGCTCGACCTCCGACAGCCACACCTTGTCGGTCGACCCGAAGACGGCGTCGAGCCGGTTGGAGGCCGTCTCGTCGGGCCCCATCAGCCGGAACCGGTCGGAGTTGCGGGCGATCACGTCGCGCAGGAACGTGCCCAACACCCGGGTGGCCTCATGCGTGGTGACAGCTGGCCGCTCGACGGCCACGGCATAGTCACGGAAGTCCGGCAGGTCGAGATCGTGCAGGAGCAACCCGCCGTTGGCGTGCGGATTGGCGCTCATCCGCCTATCCCCGAAGGGCGCCAGTGCCCGCAATTCGTCGCGCAGCCTGCCGTTGTCGTCGAAAAGCTGCTCGGGCCCGTAACTGCGCAGCCATTCTTCGAGCTGGGCGCGGTGTTCGGGATTGTTGTGCGTCTCCGACAGCGGCACCTGATGCGAGCGCCACGTGCCCTCGACCTTCTTGCCGTCGACCACCTTGGGCCCGGTCCAGCCCTTGGGCGTGCGCAGCACGATCATCGGCCACACAGGGCGCTGCCCCTGACCGCCGCCGCGGGCCGCACTCTGGATGCCGGCGATGTCGTCGAACGCGTCGTCGAGCGCGGCCGCCAGTTGCTGGTGCACGTCGGCCGGGTCATCGCCGGCGACCGTGATCGGCCGGTAGCCGTAGCCGCGCAGCAGCGATTCCAGCTCCTGGTGCGGGATGCGGGCCAGCACCGTCGGGTTGGCGATCTTGTAGCCGTTGAGCGCCAGGATGGGCAGCACCGCGCCGTCTGTCACCGGATTGAGGAACTTGTTGGAGTGCCAACTGGCGGCCAACGGCCCCGTTTCGGCCTCGCCGTCACCGACGACGCAGGCCACCACCAGGTAGGGATTGTCGAGGGCCGCGCCGTAGGCGTGCACCAGCGCGTAGCCGAGCTCACCGCCCTCGTGGATGGATCCCGGTGTCTGGGCCGCGACGTGGCTGGGGATGCCGCCGGGGAAGGAGAACTGCCGGAACAGTTTGCGCAGCCCCTCAGTGTCCTCCTCGATGCCGGTGTACACCTCGCTGTAGGTGCCTTCCAGGTAGGCATTGGCGACCAATCCCGGGCCGCCGTGCCCCGGCCCGGTCACGTAGATGACGTCGGCGTCCCGGTTGCGGATGATGCGGTTCAGGTGCGCATAGATCAGGTTGAGCCCGGGCGTGGTGCCCCAGTGCCCGAGCAGGCGCGGTTTGACGTGCTCGGCGGACAGCGGTTCGTTGAGCAGCGGATTGTCCAGCAGATAGATCTGCCCGACCGACAAATAATTGGCTGCGCGCCAGTACTTGTCGAGGAGAGCTAGTTCGTCGTCGGAGAGCGGAGACTGCGCGGGCGCGGGGGTTCGGGTTTCGAGGCTCACCCGCCCGATTGTCCGCGCCATCGGTGAACAACGCTCGTGCGTGATTACTCTTCGCCGCGGGCTCGGGCCTCGTACGCCCGGCGCTTGACGACGTCGACGTCGTCGGTGAAGACGTGCTCGCCGCCGAGGGCGCGGTTCAGCCCCTCGGACAGCGCGCGCGGCATGAACTTCTGCGACGCGATGATCGCGCCGGCCGTCTTGGTGACCCGCACTCGCGGCCTGGGATGCGCCACCAGGTGGACGATCGCCTCCGCGATGTCGGCCGGCTCGGCGTTCTTGATGCCCTTGGCTCCCGACGTGCCGGCGATCAATTCGGTGTTCACGAACGTCGGCATGACCACCGAGAATTTCACGCCCGCCCGGCGATATTCGATCCTGGCAGCGTCGGTGAACCCGATCACCGCGTGCTTGCTGGCGCAGTAGGTGGCCGCGCCGGCGATGTAGGTCTCCCCGGCGAGCGAGGCGACGTTGATGACGTGTCCGGACCCGCGGGCGATCATCCGCTGCGCTGCCAGCTTGCTGCCCAAGATCACGCCGTAGACGTTGATGTCGAGGACGCGCCGGGTGACGGCGTCGGGCTCGTCGACGATCCGGCCGAGCGGCATGATGCCGGCGTTGTTGATCAGCACGTCGATCGGGCCGAGTCGACGTTCGACCTCGTCCAGGAAATCGGAGAACGAGTGCGGGTCGGTGACGTCGAGCTTGCCGTAGACGTCGAGGCCGAGGTCGGCGCCCGACTCCTTCACCCGGACCTCGTCCACGTCGCCGATGGCGACCTTTGCGCCCAGCTTGTGCAGCGCGGTCGCGGTGGCCAGCCCGATTCCCCGCGCGCCACCGGTGATCACGATGACCTTGCCGCGAACCTTCAGCCCGATCGTTGCCGTGTCTGCCATGTCCGGTCCCCTCCAGATTCTTGACGGGTGTCAACTAGACAACCGGCTAAGCACAGCACTCGAAGCCGCCCCCGCGCAACAAGCCCGGTGACCGGCTAAGGCCAGAATTCGTTCATCGGTTGCGCGAACTTGTCGTTGTTGGTCAGTCGGGGCAACGCCAGGGAATCTTCGATGGTGCGCTGCAGGCTGTAGTGGTTGTAGTGGTTGGCGGCGACGAAATGGCCTTGGCGCATACCGGAATTCGGTGAGGGGATGACGATCATGGGCACATGGTTACCGTCGTTGCCGATGGTCAGAGACAGGTTGTTGTAGTCCTCGTCCCAGGTGATGAAGATGGCGCTGCGTTGCGTCTGGAAAGCGGGGGAGTTCACGATCGTCGGCAGCACTTGCTGCAGGAACTGGTCGCCCGCCCTGATGTTGTATTGATGGAACGTCAGCTCGCTGACCCCGAATTGCAGGTTGACCGGGCCCTCCATGTTGTGGTCCTCGTCCGCGGCGAACCACACGAAGTTGGGGGTGGTGTTGGCCGCGGCGAGATCGGTGCCCATCCGCGTCAGGGGCAGCACATGCGCCTGGCAGCGGGCGGCGTTGGAGACGATGTCGTGAAAGGCGAGGAACGGCAGTTCGCCGGGGGTGTATCCGCCGCTGGACGCGGTGGCACACGGGGTCGGCATCGACTGCTCGTAGCCGGCCCAGGTCTTGTTCGCCCCCTCCAGGGAGTCGGCCAGGTTGGGGGCGTCGACGCAGTTCATGGGGCAGTCGTAGTTCAAGCCGAAGTCGGATCCACCGAGGATCGGGTAGTAGTTCGGGTTGCTGGGGTGGGTCAGCGCGAAGTAGTTGGACGCGTATCCGTAGGTGTTGATCAGGCTGTTGATGTACGGCGCCTTGGGGCTGCCGACAACGTCCTTCACGCCGTGGTTCTCCATGTAGACCAGGAAGACGTGATCGAGGGGTCCGACGGTCGACGGGGGTGGCGCCGGTGGCTGCGGGGCGGGCAACGGGGCGCCGATGGTGAACGCCAAATTGTCGGCGTAGGAGTGGTTGTAGGCGCCGCCCGCCCAGTGGGTGTCCTTGAAGGTGACGGTCACCCGCGCGCTGCGGGTGCCGGCGGGGATCAGCCCGCTGGTGTCGCGTTCGGCCAGCTCCGTCTTGAGCCCGCGCTGAAGGATCGAGACAGGCCCGATTTTGGCTGTACCCAAGGGTGATTGGTTGGCGGCCAGGAAGTCGGCGGTGGCCGACGCCTCGGACAGTTCTAGCCTGTTGCCGCCGAGCCAACCGCTCAGCGTGAAGGGCACGGTGCCGGTATCGATGGCGGCCGCCGCCCCGTTGAGGTCGACGGTTTGGGTGAGGGTGGACGTCGCCACGTTTCCACCGCCGAAGTACTGCACGCCGCCGTCGGGTGGCCCGTTCTGGGCGGCCGGAAACGCCAGGAACTTCGGCATGGTCGGCCCCGGCGACCCGAGTGGGGAGGGCAGCCGGACCAGGGTGTTGTATTTGATCACCGTCGGTGTGCCGGTGGCGATCCAGCCCGGTATCGACACCCCGCTGTATCCCGACAGCGAGGGGTCGCCGAGCTCGGCGCCCGGGTTGACCAACAGATTCGGGCTCATCGGGGCTGCCGCGGCCACTCGGGGCGCGCTGCACGTCGACAGCACGAGCAGTGCAGCCCCGGCGGCGGCGCCAGCCACACGACTAAGGCGACAGAACATCAGGCATCACCTCTGTGGTCAAGACGCCGCGGATCGCTCCGTCGATCGTGGGCTACCTCACGCGTAACACCTACGTTGTTGCGTGAATTGAGACCGAGCGGTTGCCTTTTGGTGACCGAGTCGGTGAGTTGATGTCATCCGGATCATGTAATGCGTTGCCGCAACCGGGGATAGGGCGCCCGGCTACGGCCAACCGGCTCAGCTCAGGGCAAACCAGACCAGGCTGGCGCCGCCGGCCAGGGCGCAGTAGATCGCGAAGGGCGTCAGCGTGCGGGTTTGGAAGTAGCGCGTCAGGAACCGCACGGCGAGATAGGCGCAGACGAAGGAGGCGACGCTGCCGGCCAGCACCTGGCCACCGATTCCCGAGCCCAGCGGACCGAAGAGCTCCGGGATCTTGTACACGCCGGCGGCCAGGATGATCGGCGTCGCAAGCAGAAAGGAGAACCGGGCGGCGTCTTCGTGCGACAGTCCCCGCCAGAGGCCGGCGACGATGGTGATCCCCGAGCGGCTGATGCCGGGGAGCAGGGCCAGGATTTGCGCCGCACCGATCACCACGCCGCGAGCCAGGGGGAGTTGGGCGAGCCGATGGTCTGAGGCCTCGTCGCCGTGTTCGGGCTCCTCGCCGGCCGTCGCGGCCTCACCCGGTGTGGGTGCGATGCGCCGGCGGAGCACTTCGCCCGCGTAGAGCGCGATGCCGTTGAGCAACAGGAAGGCCGCCGCGGGCACGGGCTTGCCGAGTGTGGTGCGAAACAGCTGTTCCAGCGCCAGCCCGGCCAGACCCACCGGAATCGTGCCCACGACGATCAGCCACGCCAGTCGTTCATCGGGCGTCTGGATCCGCCGGTGGCGCAGCGACGAGAAGAACCCCGTCACGATTCGCACCCAGTCCCGCCAGAAGAACACCAGCAGGGCCGCGGCGGTGGCCACGTGCAGGCCCACGATGAACGCGAGGTAGGGCGATTTGGGGGCGGAGACGCTGAGGTCCTGGGCCCACCGCCCGCCGACCAGCGCCGGCACCAGCACCGCGTGCCCCAAACTGGAGACCGGGAACAACTCGGTGACGCCTTGGAACGCGCCGACCACCACGGCCTCGACGTAGCTCAGGTGCGCGGTCATAGGGGATGCCTCCATGAGACGACGGGTAGGGCCTGGCGGTCGGCCTGTGACGATAGCCGACGCCGCGCCGGCGTGGTTCTTCGACCGAGCGTTGCGCCGGAGTCGATGCCGCGTGGGCCGAATCAGCCTGCCCACCCGGCACTTTGGCGGTCGCGACGGGCGCTAAGCGTCGGGAACGCCCGCCGCGCAGCGGCCTGACCAGCCGGGTACGGTGTCCAGATGGCCGACGGGTTGCTCGACGCCGTGCGAGTCCTCGACTTGTCCAGCGGCGTCGCCGACGCGGTCACCCGGCTGTTCGCCGACCTGGGTGCCGACGTGCTCAAGGTGGAGCCGCCGGGCGGCTGCCTGGGACGCGACGCGCTGCCCACGCTGCGCGGGGCCAGCATTTCGTTCGCCGTGCACAACGCCAACAAGCGCAGTGCGGTGCTCGACCCTTTCGATGACGAGGACTGCGCGCGCTTCCTGGACCTGGCCGCGGAGGCCGACATCGTCGTGGACACCGGCGCCGACGAGCGCGGGGCCATGTTCGGGACCTCCGGTGAGGAGCTGGCGGCCCGCTACCCGCACCTGGTGGTGCTGTCGATCACCGATTTCGGCGCGACGGGCTCGCGGTCGTCCTGGCGTGCCACCGATCCGGTGTTGTACGCGATGTGTGGCGCGCTGTCGCGGTCCGGCCCCACCACCGGCACCCCCGTATTGCCGCCGGACGGTATCGCTTCGGCAACCGCCGCCGTTCAGGCCGCATGGGCCGCGCTTGCGGCGTACTACAATCGATTACGTTGCGGCACAGGCGATTATATCGACTTTTCCTGGTTCGACGCCGTCGTGATGGCCCTCGATCCCGCGTTCGGTGCGCATGGTCAGGCCGCCGCCGGGGTCCGCCGCAGCGGGCGGTGGCGGGGCCGGCCCAAGAACCAGGACGCGTACCCGATCTATGCCTGCCAGGACGGTCACGTCCGGCTGTGTGTGATGGCGCCGCGGCAGTGGCGCGGCCTGCGGCGCTGGCTGGGGGAACCGGAGGAATTTCAGGACGAGAAATACGACGCGATCGGCGCGCGGTTCGCGGCCTGGCCGCAGATCAGCGAGCTGATCCGGGAGTTGTTCGCCGGACAGACCATGAAGGATCTGGTGGCCGCCGGACAGGCGAACGGGGTGCCGATCGCCGCGGTGCTGACGCCCGCACGGATCCTGGGGTCCGAACACTTTCAGGCGGTGGGCGCCATCACCGAGGCCGAACTCGTCCCCGGCGTGCGCACCAGCGTGCCGACGGGATATTTCGTCGTCGACGGCCGGCGCGCGGGTTTTCGGACGCCGGTGCCCGCCGCGGGGCAGGACGAACCGTATTGGCGGGGCAATCCGTCGGTGGTGCCGTCGTCATCGGGCCGGCTGGGCGACTATCCGTTCGCCGGGCTGCGGATTCTGGATCTGGGCATCATCGTCGCCGGTGGTGAGTTGAGCCGGTTGTTCGGCGACCTGGGCGCCGACGTCATCAAAGTCGAAAGTGTCGATTACCCAGACGGATTGCGGCAGGCCAGGATTGGCGATGCCATGAGCGAGTCGTTCGCCTGGACACACCGCAACAACCGCGCATTGGGGCTGGATCTGCGCAGCGCCGAGGGCAAGAAGATCTTCGGCCGCCTGGTGGCCGAGGCCGATGCGGTTTTTGCCAACTTCAAGCCGGGAACCCTTGCCGCACTCGGGTTTTCCTACGATGAGCTGCGCGCCATCAACCCGCGGATCGTGCTGGCCGAGAGCAGTGCATTCGGCGACACGGGGCCGTGGAGCGCGCGGCTGGGCTACGGCCCGCTGGTCCGCGCCACGACCGGGGTCACCAGCCTCTGGACATCGGACGGTGCGCAGGACGAAGCCGGCACGGGCAGGCACGGCTTCTACGACGCGACCACGGTCTTTCCCGACCACGTGGTGGGGCGGGTCACGGCGATTGGGGCGCTGGCCGCGCTGATCCACCGCGGCCGGGCCGGCCGGGGAGCCCACGTCCACGTCTCGCAGGCCGAAGTCGTGGTCAACCAGCTCGACACGCTGTACGTCACCGAGGCCGCGCTGGCCGCGGGCGTCGCGCAGATTCGCGAGGACACCAGCCTGCATGCGGTCTTTCCGTGCGCGGGTGACGACGAGTGGTGCGTCATCTCGATCCGAACCGATGATGAATGGCGCCGTGCCACTTCGATTTTCGACCATGCGGGATGGGGCGACGATCCCCGCTTCGCGACCGGCGAGGCGCGCCTGGCCCATCGCGACGAACTGGTGGAGCTGGTTTCCGTCTGGACCCGTACCCGCACCCCGCTGCGGGCGGCCGAACTGCTGCAGGCGGCCGGAGTGCCGGCCGGGCCGATGAACCGCCCGCCGGACGTGCTCGAGGATCCGCAGCTGAACGCCCGCCACGTCTACAGCCCGATGGTGCATCCGCTGATCGACAATCCGCTGCCGGCCGAGACCGGCCCGGCGCCGTTTCACCACATCCCGCCGGCCCGGCAGGCCCCGGCGCCGATGCCCGGCCAGCACACCGTGGAGATCTGCCGAGAACTGCTGGGAATGAACCCCGCGGACATCCGGCGGCTGATCGATGACGGCGTCCTGTCCGGCCCGGCCGACAACGCCTAGCGGTCGAGGCAGATCTCATCCGCGCCCGGTGTCACGCTGGCGTGACCTGGGTCGCGCGCCGCCATGCCGGGGTGACGCTCGCGGCCGCCGGACAAGGCCTGAGGCCCGCCGACCGGGCCGGATTCATAGCCACGCTAAATTCGTCCCTATGACCGTCGACCCCAGGACCCCGGTGTTGATCGGCTACGGCCAGGTCAACCATCGCGACGAGATCGACCCCGGAACCCGGTCGGTGGAGCCGATGGATCTGATGGTGGCCGCGGCCGAGCGCGCAGCCGACGCCGCCGTGATCGAGGCCGTGGATTCCATCCGGATCGTGAACATCCTGTCGGCCCACTACCGCGACCCGGGCCTGCTGCTCGGCGAGCGAATCGGCGCCTCCGACTTCGGCACGCTGTACAGCCCCGTCGGCGGCAACGTGCCGCAGTCGCTGGTCAACCAGGCCTGCCTGGACATTCAGCGGGGCCGGGCCAAGGTGGTGCTGCTGGCCGGCGCCGAAACGTGGCGCACCAGGCGGGGATTGCGGGCCAAGGGCGGCAAGCTGGTCTGGACCGAGCAGGACCACTCGGTGCCGATGGCCGAAGTCAGCGGCGACGACGTGCCGATGGCCGGTGACGCCGAGATCAGGATCTCGCTCGACCGGCCGGCCTACGTCTACCCGATGTTCGAGGAGGCGCTTCGGGTCGCGAACGGCGAGTCGATCGACGACCACCTCGAGCGCATCGGAGCGCTGTGGGCACGGTTCAACGCGGTGGCGGTCCACAACCCGCACGCCTGGATCCGCAAGCCGTCGAGCGCCGACGACATTCGTCAGGCGGGCCCGCACAACCGAATGATCAGTTGGCCCTACACCAAGCTGATGAACTCCAACAACATGGTCGACCAGGGCGCGGCGCTGGTCCTCACCTCGGTGGGGGAGGCGACCCGGCTGAAAATTCCGGCCGAGCGGTGGGTTTTCCCGCACGCGGGCACCGACGCCCACGACACGCCGTCCATCGCCGAGCGTCACGAATTGCACCGCTCGACGGCGATCCGGATCGCCGGCGCGCGGGCGCTGGAACTGTCCGGCCTGGGCATCGACGACATCGATTACGTCGACCTGTACTCGTGCTTTCCCTCCGCGGTCCAGGTGGCTGCCGCCGAACTGGGGTTGAGCGTCGACGATCCCGCCCGCCCGCTGACGGTGACCGGCGGGCTGACGTTCGCCGGCGGACCGTGGAGCAACTACGTGATGCATTCGATAGCCACCATGGCGGAATTGCTGGTGGCCAATCCGGGCCGGCACGGCCTGATCACCGCCAACGGCGGCTACCTGACCAAACACAGCTTCGGGGTGTACAGCACCGATCCGCCGGCCGAATTCCGCTGGGAGGACTCGCAACCGGCCGTCGATCGGGAGCCGACGACGGCGGCGGTGGTGGAGTGGCAAGGTGTCGGCACCGTCGAGGCCTGGACGACGCCGTTCGACCGCGACGGCCAGCCGGAAAAGGCGTTTCTGGCCGTGCGTACGCCCGACGGGTCGCGCGCGCTTGCCGTGGTCACCGACCGCGCCGCGGCGGAGGCATCGGTGCGAGAAGATATCGGTGGCGCCAAGGTTGCCGTCGCCGCGGATGGCAGCGCGACGCTGCGATAGCCCCGGACTCCGGCATCACGGCAGGTCACCGAACCGTTACCGGACTAACGGTCGCGTAGCCCAGGTCCGCTTGCCTATTGTTGAGTGCTGAGGGTTGGGGGAGGTGAGCCCAGGTGCACATCCTGGTTACCGACGCCACCGGCGCACTCGGGCGCCTGGTCGCTGGGCAGCTCATCGCTGCCGGGCACACGGTCACGGGGATTGCTGAGCTCCCGCATCCATGCCTCGACCGCAACGTCGACTTTGTTTGCGCATCGCTGAACGACCGGGTGCTGCGGGACCTGACCGACGAAGCCGATGCGGTGATCCACCTGGCCCCCATCGACCCGTCCGCCCCGGGCAGCGCGGACATGGACGGTCTTGCCCGGGTGACCGACGCGGCCGCCCGCGCCGGTTGCCGGCTGCTGTTCGTGTCGCAGGCCGCGGGCCGGGCCGAGCTCTATCGACCGGCCGAAGACCTGGTGTCCTCCAGTTGGGGCCCCACCGTGGTTGTCCGGATCGCACCGCCGGTCGGTCGCCAGCTCGACTGGATGGTGTGCCGTACCGTGGCCACCCTGGTGCGCGCCAAGGTTTCGGCTCAGCCCATGCGAGTGCTGCACCTCGACGATCTGATGCGCTTTTTGGTGCTGGCACTGAACACCGATCGCACGGGTGTCGTGGACCTCGCCAGCCCGGACACCGTCAACCTGATCACCGCGTGGCGGATGTTGCGGGCCACCGACCCGCGGTTCCGGCTGCACCGGGTGCGCAGCTGGCCGCAGCTCATTCCTGAGATGAATTTGGCTGCGGCACAAGAGGATTGGTCCTTCAACTTCGGCTGGCACGCGCTCGACGCGGTCGGCGACACCGCTCGTGGACTGGTCGGCCGCCGAATCGACACCGCGGGGGCGATCAACCACGGCGGACGGCTCGCCGTGCCGGTCGAGGTGCTGCCACACGGTCGGCGGGCGGCCGATGGTGCGCACAGCGCCGCGCCCGAAGGCATCGAGGGCGAATTCGACGACCAGATCGATCCGCGGTTCCCGATCTTCAGCGGCTCCGCCCTCAACGAGGCGCTGCCCGGACCGCTCACCCCGATAACGCTGGACGTGCAACTGAGCGGACTGCGCACCGCTAGCCGCGTGTTGGGCCAGCTGCTCGCGCTCGGCGGCGCGGTCGACGAGGAATGGGGCAGCAGGGCCATCGCGGTGTTCGGCCATCGTCCCTACGTCGGGGTTTCGGTCAACATGGTGGCCGCCGCCCAGCTGCCCGGTTGGGACCAGGACGCCCTCGTCCGGAACGCCCTGGTCGGCCAGCCCCACATCGGGGATCCGCTGCCGCTTGGCGAGCCGACCCTGGCGGGCGGGCCGCTCGGCTCGGTCGCCAAGGCGGTTGCCACGGGACGGTCGGTGGCCCTGCTGCGCCATCTGCGGGCCGACACCCGGGCCTACGGTGCCGCCGCGATGGCGGAGCACCTCGATGCGAGCCAACTGGCGTTGCTGCCGGAGGCCGCACTGGAAGTCCGGCTCCGGCTGCTGCGCGACCGCATTCATCAGGGGTGGATCCTCAACGCGCTCTGGCTGATCGACGCCGGCGTGAGCGCCGCGGCCCCGGTGCGCGGCCACGCCGGCCGCAGCGTGGCCGGGGTGGGCATGATCGCCGACAGCGACCTCGTCGCCGCGGAGATCGCCGAGTTGGCGGCGGCGCTGCGCGCCGACCCGCCGTTGTGCGCGCTGGCCGAGGAGGGCAACCTCGCCAGCATTCGCGCGTTGTCGCCGGACACGGCGGCCGCCGTGGATGCCGCCGTCGCTCGGATCGGGCATCGAGGCCCGGGGGAGGCGGAGCTGGCCAGCAGGACGTTCGCCGACGACCCGACCATGTTGCTGATCGCGGCCGCAACCGCCGCGGCACAATCCACACCGCCGGTGACGACGAACGAACGGTCCGCCGCCAACGCCCGCGGCTCGCGGGAGCTGGCCCACGACAGCACGATGCGATTCACGCACGAGCTTCGGATAACGTTGCGCGCCTTAGGTTCTCTGCGATTAGAGGCGGACCTGATCGACGACGTCGCCGACATGTACTACTTGACTTGCAACGAACTGGTCACCCTTCCGGGCGATGCGCGGCTGCGGATCAAACGCCGGCGCACCGAGCGGGAGCGGTTGCTGGTGCAGTGCCCGCCCGACGTCATCGACGGCACCTGGGCTCCGGTCCGGCGCAGCGCTGACGACGCCGACACCCAACGCACCGCCGGCTGACGATCACCCGCACAGGTCGGCCAGCGGTGACTGTGGATCGCCCAGCTTGTCGACGTCGACCGGGGCCCGGGACCGGATCAGCGCTTTGACGTCGTCGAGCACATCCCAGACATTGACGTTCATGCCGGCCAGCACCCGGTCATCGCCGTCGAGCCAGAACGCGACGAATTCGCGGCCGGCGACGTCGCCGCGGAACACCACGCGCGCGGAGCCGGCCGCGTGCCCGGCGTATTCCATGCCGAGGTCGTACTGGTCGGTGAAGAAATAGGGTAGCTCGGCGTATTCCCCTGGCCTGCCGAGCATCCCGGCCACCGCGACCGCGGGTTGCTTGAGCGCATTGGCCCAGTGTTCGGTGCGGATCCGGGTGCCGAAGAGCGGGTGTTCGGCCGCGGCGATGTCGCCGACGGCGTAGATGTCGGGGTCGCTGGTGCGCAACGAGGCATCGACCAGCACACCGCCCTCACCCATGGACAGCCCGGCCTGTTCGGCGAGTTCGGTGTTCGGTTTGGCGCCGACGGCCACCAGCACGGCGTCGGCCGCGATCGTCGCCCCGTCGCGGGTCCGCAAACCGGTGGCCGACCCGTGCGCTCCGTCGGCCCGGGTGATCTCCTCGACCTGTGTCTCGAGCCGCAAATCCACCCCGTGCTCGCGATGCAAGGTGGCGAACACTTCGCCGACGGTTTCTCCCAGGGCCGCCATCAGCGGTTGTTCAGCCGCTTCGACCACAGTGACGTCGACGCCGCGCTGACGGGCGCCGGCGGCCACTTCCAGCCCGATCCAGCCGGCGCCCACGACGGCCAGCGAAGTACCTTCGCTCAGAACGGAATCCAGTGCCACCGCGTCTTCATAGGTGCGCAGATAATGCACCCCGCCGGAGTCCGAGCCCGGTATCGGCGGGCGCCGCGCGGCCGAGCCCGTCGCCAGCAGCAGCTTGTCGTAACCGACGGTGGTGCCGTCGGGCAGCCCCACGGTGTGGCCCGCGGCGTCCAGGGCGGACGCCCTCGTGTTGATCCGCAGGTCGACCTCGTTGTCCCGGTACCAGTCGGCGTTGTGCACGGTGAAATCGGCCAGCGACTTCTTCCCGGCCAGATACTCCTTCGACAGCGGGGGCCGCTCGTAGGGCAGCCGCTGCTCGTCGGCAAGCACCGTGATGTTCCCATCGAAGTTGTTGTCTCGCAATGCTTCTACGGCTTTGGCCGCCGCGAGTCCGCCGCCGACGATGACGAAGCTGGTCGAGTTGGCCATGGTGGGCGCCCCCGTTCTTTCGCAGAATTCCAGCCTACTCGTGCGCGACTAACTCAGAAGTTCGCGCAATGCCAGGGCATTACGGACCGCGTGGCCACCCAGGTCGTTGTTGAAATACATCCACACGTCCCTGTCCTCGTGGGCCCACTCGGCGAGTCGGTCGGCCCAGCGACGTAAGTCGTCGTCGGAATAGGACCCGGCATAGTTCGCTTCCGGATCCGGCCCGTGCATCCGGATGTACACGAAGTCGGTCGTCGCCCGGGGTATGCACTCCAGCCCCAGGCCGCTCATCACCACATAGGCGGCTCGGTGGCGTTCCAGCAATTCGAACACGGCGGGGTCATTCCAGGACGGGTGCCGCAATTCGACGGCCACCCGGATCGACTCGGGCACCAGCGCCAGGAACGAATCCAGGCGCGCGTCGTCACGCTGCTGGCCGGGATGCAATTGCACCAGCAGTACCCCGTGCCGATCACCCAGCAGGCGCCAACAGTGTTCGAACCGCTCGATCCACGGCTCGGGTGAGGCCAGCCGGCGGTAGTGCGTCAAGCCGCGATGCGCCTTCACCGACATGGTGAAGCCCTCCGGCAACTGCCGGCGCCAACCCGTGAAGGTCGAATCCTGGGGCCACCGGTAGAAACTCCCATTCAGTTCGACGGTGTCGAACACCTCGACGTAGCGGGCGAGTCGGCGCCCCGACGGCGTTCCGGCCGGATACAGCACATTGACCCAGTGGTTGTACGACCACCCCGAGGTTCCGATGCGTGTGCTCACGACTCGCTCAGCCGGTCACCCGCTGACGCACGTCGTCGTCCAGCGACGCCCTGACCAGGGCGGCGGCCAGCCGCGCATTATCCTGCGGCGCAAGTGATCCCAGCTTCGCCGGGTCGGCGGGCAAACCCAGCTTCTTGGCGGTTCCGATGGTTCGGTCGTCGAAGTACGGACGCACCCAGGGCCACACGTCTTGAACTTCGCGCAGGTAGATGTCGGCACCGGTGTCGCCGATCCCCTTGAACGCCTTCAACATCCGTTTGGCCGCGGCCGCGTCGCGCCCGCAGCGCTCTGCCAATTGCCGCAGATCGCCCGAGTACTCGTCACGAACGCGGTCGGCCATATCGGCGAGCCGGGTCGCCGAACTCTCGTCGTAGCGTACGTAGTGCGCGCGTCCGAACGCTTCGATCATGGTCTTCCGGTCCGCGGCCTGCACGGCCTTCGGCGTCCGCAGGCCCGCTTTGAACAGTTCCCGCGCGGCGGCCATGGCGATGTCGGCGTCGATCGGCTTGCTGGCGAGCATGCACAGCACCAGGAGCTGAAACAGCGGCATCGGCTTGTCGCTCATCGTGATGTGTGCCTGCGCCGCATAGGTCGTACCGGCGACGTCGAGCAGTCGTCGCACCCGCTTGTCCATAGGCAATCGCGTACCCCGGCCCTGCGCGAGCAAACCGCACGCTATTTGGGTGGCAGGCTGCGTGCGTGACCCACGCCGTGGGTGACCCAAACCTGCAACTGTCGTTTGGTTCGCAGGCCGGTGTCGTCAACCCGTAGCCAGCCGCGAACATCCCGGCCGCCCATCACCATGGGGTGGACGTGCGCGCGCCGCAGCATCGTGTCGAGGTCGTCGGGCGCCACCCGCACCAGCAGCCCGCCCTGGCCGCTGACGGCCACCGACATGTTGCCGTTGATCAGAAACGCCAGACCGCCGAACATGCGTTTCTCCTCGAGACCTGGCTCAGCACCGAGGAGTTCGCGGATCCGGTTGGCCAGATCCTCGTCGTAGGCCATGAACGGGCGTCAGTCCAGATCGACGCGGACGGTCAGCAGGTCGCTGCCCATCAGCCGGACCACCGCGCTGTTCAGCCGCGGCAGCTTGCCCAGCCGTTGCACGGCGTCGTCGTCGGGCAGCAGGTGGGCCGTGCCGTTTCGCCACTGTCCGCCGACCCGCACCCGCACGGCCGGGTTGGCTTTGATGTTGCGGACGTAGTCCGAGTGGTCACCGTGTTCGGAGACCATCCAGAACTGGTTGTCCACGACGCGCCCGCCCACCGCGGTGCGCCGCGGCTGTCCGCTCTTGCGTCCGGTGGTTTCCAGCATGGTCATCGGCAACTGACGACCCACCGGATTGACCAGCAGCCGCTGAACGCGATGGACCACTTGCCGTTTCAGATTCCCAGAGTCACTCATGCCTTGATTCTGCCGCAAACGAGAACAGCCGCCACATGCGCGGCGGCTGTCTCGTTGCACGGCTTTACGTCGCGTAGGCGACGAAGTGACCGTCCGGCAGGAAGACGCCCCACTGGTTTACGTCCGGGTTAAATACCACCGGGTAGTCGCCCGGCTGGCCCGGCGGCATCCAGCGAGCCGGATACCCATAACCGACCGGGTCGTTGAAGTGACCCGGCGGCGGGAATCCGCGCTGTCCGGGCGGAAGCGGGGTGCCCGGACCGTTGCAGTTCGCGCCCGGCCCCCCGACGCAGCCCGGTACCGGCGGATTCGGCCCATGTGGATCGGCTTGCGCCAACCCTGCACCAATTCCGAACGCACCGGACGTCAGTGCACCCGCAATCGCAGCGCTAGCAGCGATTCTGTTCAACCTCATGATGAACTCCTTATCGAGCCGCTCGACCGCCGTTGGCGGCTTCGCAACAGTGATTTGTTGTTCGTCACCCGCGCCGATTGACGTCGGGTCGAGGTCATACCCCCCTCGGCTGGTTTTCCCTCTGCGCAAGGAC
This sequence comes from Mycobacterium mantenii, assembly GCF_001667865.1. Classification (GTDB taxonomy): domain Bacteria; phylum Actinomycetota; class Actinomycetes; order Mycobacteriales; family Mycobacteriaceae; genus Mycobacterium; species Mycobacterium mantenii_A. The sequence goes on from NZ_LZJP01000032.1 coordinate 169,491, forward strand.
GTACCCGGCCCCGGGGAGGGCAAAACCTCGCCGCAATCCCCGGGGAACCACGTCAGCGGTGTTTGCTGCTCAGGCTGCCGGCGACCTCACGCGGCCACCGTGGCGGCCTCGGGCGCCGGTTCCAGCGCCTGGGCCACGATCTCGGCGACGTCGGTCATGGGCCGCACATCCAGCGCCTCGAGCACCTCGGCCGGCACGTCGTCGAGATCCGGCTCGTTGCGCGCGGGGATGAAAACCGTTGACAATCCCGCACGTTGGGCCGCCAACAGCTTCTGCTTGACGCCACCGATGGGCAGCACCCGGCCGTTCAGCGTGACCTCGCCGGTCATGCCGACGTCCGAGCGGACCTGACGTCCGGTCGCCATCGACACCAACGCGGTCACCATGGTGACTCCGGCGGACGGGCCGTCCTTGGGCACCGCACCCGCCGGCACGTGCACGTGGATGCGCCGGTCCAGCGCCGTCGGGTCGACACCCAGCTCGGCGGCGTGAGAGCGCACGTAGGACAGCGCGATCTGCGCCGACTCCTTCATCACGTCGCCCAACTGCCCGGTCAGCTGCAAGCCCGGCTCGCCGTCGGTGGCGCCGGCCTCGATGTAGAGCACGTCGCCGCCGAGGCCCGTGACGGCCAGGCCGGTGGCAACGCCCGGCACCGCCGTGCGCTCGGCCGACTCCGGCATGAACCGCGGACGGCCCAGGTAATCAACCAGCTCCGGCTCGTCGATGGTCAGCGGCGCGGGATCCCCTTCGGGTTTGGAGGCCAGCTTGGTGGTCGCCTTGCGCAGCGCCTTGGCCAGCAGCCGTTCGAACTGCCGCACACCGGGCTCGCGGGTGTAGTCGGCGGCGATCTTGCGCAACGCCGCGTCGGTCACCGCGACCTCGTCCTCGGTCAGCGCCGCACGGTCCCGCTGCCGGGGCAGCAGGTAGTCCCGGGCGATGGCGACCTTGTCGTCCTCGGTGTAGCCGTCGATCTGCACCAACTCCATCCGGTCCAGCAGGGCCGACGGGATGTTCTCGATGACGTTGGCGGTGGCCAGGAACACCACGTCGGACAGGTCCAGATCCAGGTCCAGGTAGTGGTCGCGGAACGTGTGGTTCTGCGCGGGGTCGAGCACCTCCAGCAGCGCCGCGCTCGGGTCGCCGCGATAGTCGGAACCGACCTTGTCGATTTCGTCCAGCAGCACAACGGGATTCATCGACCCCGCCTCGCCGATCGCGCGCACGATCCGGCCCGGCAACGCGCCCACGTAGGTGCGCCGGTGCCCGCGGATCTCGGCCTCGTCGCGCACACCGCCCAGGGCGACGCGGACGAACTTGCGGCCCAACGCCCGGGCCACGCTCTCGCCCAGCGACGTCTTGCCGACCCCGGGGGGACCGGCCAGCACCATCACCGCGCCGGAGCCGCGGCCGCCGACCACCTGCAGCCCCCGCTGGGCACGACGCGCCCGCACGGCCAGGTATTCGACGATGCGGTCCTTGACGTCGTCCAGCCCGTGGTGGTCGGCGTCCAGGATTTCCCGCGCGGCCTTCAGGTCCGTCGAGTCTTCGCTCTTGACGTTCCACGGCAGGTCCAGCACGGTGTCCAGCCAGGTGCGGATCCAGCCGCTTTCCGGGCTTTGGTCGCTGGAGCGTTCCAGCTTGCCGACCTCGCGCAGCGCGGCCTCGCGCACTTTCTCGGGCAGCTCGGCCGCTTCGACGCGGGCGCGGTAGTCGTCGGATCCGTCCGGTTCGCCCTCGCCGAGCTCCTTGCGGATCGCGGCGAGCTGTTGGCGCAGCAGGAATTCCTTCTGCGTCTTCTCCATGCCCTCGCGCACGTCTTCGGCGATCTTGTCGCTCACCTCGACCTCGGCGAGGTGCTCGCTGGTCCAATCGATCAGTACGCGCAGCCGTTCGGCGACGTCGACGGTCTCCAGCAGCTGCCGTTTCTGCGCGTTGGTCACGTAGGACGCGTAGCCCGAGGTGTCCGCCAGGGCCGACGGATCGGTCAGCCGGTTGACGTAGTCGATGATTTCCCAGGCTTCACGGCGTTGCAGCATGGCCAGCAGCAGTTTTTTGTACTCCGCCGCCAGCGCCTTGATTTCGTCGGTCGTCTCGGTCTCGGGGACCTCGGTCACCTCGACCCACAGCGCCGCACCCGGCCCGGACGCTCCCGCCCCGATCTGTGCCCTGCGCTCGCCGCGCACCACCGCGGCGGTCCCGCCGCCGGCGATGCGTCCGACCTGCAGGATTTTCGCGATCACGCCGTGGGAGGGATACCGGTCCTCGAGCCGGGGGGCGATCAGCAGCTGCCCGGACTCGCTCGCCTGAGCGGCGTCGATCGCCGCGCGGGCGGCGTCGTCCAGCGCGATCGGCACCACCATTCCGGGCAACACGATGGTGTCGGTTACAAACAGCACCGGCACCGACTTGGCTTCAGCCATCAATCCTCCAAAACTTGAGTCTGATGCGCTTAACCCAGCCGGGCGGGGGTTTGTTCCCCTCCGGCCCGTGTTCGCCGCGAGCGTGAGGCCATCGTCACACTGCGCGGCGAGTGTGACACCAGCGTCACGCCGGAGGCTGAGCGGGCCCCAGCCGCCGCAGTTGCGTCACGTGCCGGGGTGACAGCTCTTCCAGGCAGGTGACGCCGAGCAGCGCCATGGTCCGCAGAATCCCGCCCCGGAGGATGTCGATCGCGCGGCACACCCCCGCCTCGCCGCCGGCCATCAGCCCGTACAGGTAGGCCCGCCCGACCAGCGTGCAGCGGGCCCCCAGCGCGATCGCGGCGACGATGTCGGCGCCCGACATGATGCCCGTGTCCACCAAGACCTCGGTGTCTTTCCCAAGCTCACGCGCGACCGTCGGCAGCAGGTGAAACGGCACCGGGGCCCGGTCCAGCTGGCGGCCGCCGTGATTGGACAGCACGATGCCGTCGACGCCGCGGTCGACGACGGCACGGGCGTCCTCGAGCGTCTGAATCCCTTTTACGACGAGCTTTCCGGGCCATTGCTTCTTGATCCACTCCAGGTCGTCGAAGGTGAGGCTGGGATCGAACATCGTGCTCAAATACTCGGCGACGGTGCCCGGCCAGCGATCCAGCGAGGCGAACGCCAGCGGCTCGGTCGTCAGCAGGTCGAACCACCACTTCGGGTGCGGCACGGCGTCCAGCACGGTGCGCAGCGTCAGCGTCGGCGGGATCGTCATGCCGTTGCGGTTATCTCGCAGCCGCGCACCGGAGACGGGAACGTCGACGGTGGCCAGCAGGGTGTCGAAACCCGCATCGGCGGCGCGCCGCACCAACGCCATCGAGCGCTCGCGATCGCGCCACATGTAGAGCTGGAACCACTTTCGGCCCTGCGGAACGGCGGTCACCAGATCCTCGATCGCACAGGTGCCCAGTGTGGACAGCGAAAACGGGATCCCCGCCCGGGCCGCCGCCTGCGCCCCGGCGATCTCGCCCTCGGTGTGCATCAAGCGGGTGAATCCGGTGGGCGCGATTCCGAACGGCAGCACGACCGGCTGGCCCAGCACGTTCCAGCCGGCGGTGACTTGGGAGACGTCGCGCAGGATCGTCGGGTGAAACTCGATGTCGCGGAACGCTTGTCGAGCACGTTCGAGGGAAAGCTCGTCCTCGGCGGCGCCGTCGGTGTAATCGAACGCCGCCCTGGGGGTGCGGCGCTTGGCGATGTTTCGCAGATCTTGGATCGTGTAGGCGGACTCGAGCCGGCGCCTGGTCGGATCCAATCGCGGTCGCTTGAACTGAATCAGCGGTGCGAGATCGCGCACCCTGGGCACTCGTCGGTGGACCGCCATGTGTGCAACCGTAGTCACATGGTCCCGGAGAGCGACCCCTTCGACCTGGAGCGGTTCGTCGACGCGCAGGCCTCGGTGTACGGCGACGTGGTCGACGAGCTGCGCTCGGGACGAAAACGCACTCACTGGATGTGGTTTGTCTTCCCGCAGCTGCGCGGCCTGGGCGGCAGCCCGACCGCGGTGCACTACGGCATCTCGTCGCTCGACGAGGCCCGCGCATACCTGCGGCATGAGCTGCTCGGGCCGCGCTTGCGCGAGTGCGCCCGGCTGGTCAGCGCGGTGCAGGGGCGATCGGTCGGGCAGATTTTCGGCTCCCCGGATGACCTCAAGCTGCGCTCGTCGATGACGCTGTTCGCCCGCGCCACCGACGACAACGAGGACTTCATCGCGGTGCTCGACAAGTATTACGACGGCCGTCACGACCCGCGGACTCTGGAACGCCTAGGCCGGGCTTAAAACCCGCCAGCCGTGCGGTTCCACGACCAGCGCTTCCACCACCTCCTGCGGCGGGGCCGCCGATCCGCCGACGACCTCTGCGCGGGGCGTGCCGACCTCCGGCAGCGACACGCGCAGCGGCTCGTCGTCGATATTGAGCACCACCAGCAGGGCGTCCTCGCCGTTGCGTGTCTCATAGACGTAGTGCCGGTTCTCCAGCAGCCGTGCGGTGACGGACGCTTTGTGCAGCCAGGGGTAGCGGCGACGCAGCCCGATCAGATACTGGTGCAACCGCCAGGTCTCGACACCATTATCGTCCAATTGCAATGGGGAAGAGTCGAATTCGGGACGCACCGCGTCATCTCCGCCGTACCGCTCTTCCTTGACACCCCGAAACCCCAGCTCGTCGCCGGCGTACACGCTGGGCACCCCGCCGGCGGTGAGCAGCAGCACCAGCGCGTGGGTCACGTGTTCGGGGTTTTCCAGCCGGCTGGCGATGCGGGTGACGTCGTGGTTGCCGATGAACGTCAGCGGCGCGAATTCGGCCAGAAACTCGTTGTGGCGCTGCAGCGCCCAATCGAGTTCGAAGAAGTTGCGGTCGTTGAGGCTGCTCCAGATCGCCTTCCACAGCTCGTATTGCGTGGCCGAGTCGAAGGTCGCGGCCCGCACGACCGCGGCGTAATCGCCGTGGATGAGTTCGCCGACGAACCAGGCGTCCGGGTTGCGCTCGCGGACCCTCGGCAGGGTCGACGCCCAGAAGTGTTGTGGCACGGCGTACGCCGCGTCGAGGCGCCAGCCGTCCGCGCCGCGCCCCAGCCAGTGCGTCATGACGTCGACGGTGTAGTCGGCCACTTCGGGGTTGTCGTGGTTGAGGGTGATCAGCCCGGAGTGGCCCTCGAAGTTGTGGAAGCGCCCAGGCCGGCCGCGAAACCAGCGGGCTGCCGCGTCATCGCCGTCGGCCGCCTCGCGATAGCGCGCGAAATCCTCCCCGACGTGATTGAACACCCCGTCGAGGAGCACGCGCAGGCCCCGCCGATGCGCCTCGGCGACTAGGTGGTCGAAGTCGGCGTCGTCGCCCAGCCGGGGATCGATGCGGTAGTGGTCGGTGGTGTCGTAACCGTGTGTGCGCGAGGCGAAGACGGGCCCCAGCGCAATACCCGAAGCCCCGAGCTCGATGGCGTGGTCCAACCAGTCGACGAGCCGCCGCAACCGGTGTTCGCCCGGCTGCGGCGGCTCGCTTGACTGCGGTGCGGGGAATGCCCCCACGAACCCCAGGGGGTAGACCTGCCACCAGATCGCGTGCTGGACCCAGGCGGGTCCCGTCACGGCACTGGACACGACGGCGTGGTCAGCCGACGGCTGTCAGCGTCTGGGAGGCGATGATCGCTTGTGCGACACCGGAAATGATGGCCGCGGCCTTCAACGCCTCCTGGATGGTTTCCCGGCTGACACCGGCCTCGCGGAGCGTGTGCTCGTGAGCGGCTACACAGTCCGGGCATCCGTTGATCGACGACACCGCGAAGGACCAGAGCTCGAAGTTCGCCTTCTCCACGCCGGGATTGGCGATGATGTTCATCCGCAATCCCGCGCGCAGGTCGTCGTACTTGCCGTCTAGGAAGCCGCGGCCACGGTAGAACACGTTGTTCATGCCCATGATCGATGCGGCTCCCAGCGCCGCGTTGTACGCCTCGGCGGACAGGACATCGGCCGCCTCGGCACCAATCTCGGTGAGCACCTGCGTGTTCCGGGTCGCTGCGGCACTGGCCAGCAGCGTGCCCCACAGTTGCTCCTCGTTGAGCTCGGTCGTGCGCGTGATCGAGCCCAGGTTGAGCTTGAGGTCCTTGGCGTACTCGGGCAGCGCTTCCTTGAGATTTTCTACGCTCATCTCGCCTCCTGATCAGACCCTATGCGATCAGGCGGCGATCAGGCCGACTGCTTGAGCAGCTCGGTGGCGTCCAGCGTCGGGTCGCCCTTGCGCCAGTTGCAGGCGCACAGCTCGTCGGACTGCAGCGCGTCGAGGACCCGCAGCACCTCTTCGACGTTGCGGCCCACCGAACCCGCGGTGACCGACACGAACTGGATCTCGTTGTTCGGGTCGACGAGGAAGGTCGCCCGGTCGGCCACGCCCTCGGCGTTGAGCACACCGGTGCCCAGGCTCAGCTCGCGCTTGATGTCCGAAAGCATCGGGAACGGCAGCTTCTTCAGGTCGTCGTGCTGGGCGCGCCAGTTGAAGTGCACGAACTCGCTGTCGATCGAGACGCCCAGAACCTGCGCGTCGCGGTCGGCGAATTCGTCGTTGAGCTTTCCGAACGCGGCGATCTCGGTCGGGCACACGAAGGTGAAGTCCTTGGGCCAGAAGAACACCACCCGCCACTTGCCGGCGTGGTCCTCGTTGGTGATTGTGGTGAAGTAGTCCCCAGGCTGCTTGGCGTCGACCTTGGACAGATCGCCCGCGATCAACGCAGTGAGCTCGTAGGCGGGGAACTGGTCGCCGATGGTCAGCAGAGGCATATCGCTCCTTATCTGGATTTACTCAAGTTTAGATGTCTCCACCATGCTGCCGCGTACGCTTGTTGAAGTAAAGGTGATATTTGACACTAGACTTATAGGCATGCCCGATAAGAGTTATCAGCCTACGATCGCCGGCCTGCGCGCGTTCGTCGCGGTCGCCGAGAAGCGTCAATTCAGCAGTGCTGCAGCGGCTCTCGGTGTAAGTCAGTCGACGTTGTCGCAGGCGCTGGCGGCGCTGGAAGCCGGCCTGGGCACCCAGCTGGTCGAGCGCTCCACCCGGCGAGTCTTCTTGACAACGGAGGGCACCCAGCTGCTGTCGCGCGCTCAGGCCGTGGTCGAGGCGGCGGACGCATTCAGCGCCGCGGCCGCCGGGTCGTCCGACCCGCTGCGCGCCGGCATGCGGCTGGGGCTGATCCCCACGGTGGCACCCTATGTGCTGCCGACCGTGCTGGCCGGGGTCGCCGAGCAGCTGCCCGAGTTGACGTTGCGGGTGACCGAAGACCAGACCGAGCGGTTGCTGGCCGTCTTGCGGGAAGGCGCACTGGATGCGGCCCTGATCGCGCTGCCCGCCGAGGGCGCCGGTGTAACCGCGATTCCCATCTACGACGAAGATTTCGTACTCGCCCTCCCGCCCGGCCATCCTCTGGCGGGCAAACGCCGGGTCCCTGCGACCGCGCTGGCCGACCTGCCCCTGCTGTTGCTGGACGAGGGGCACTGCCTGCGCGACCAAGCGCTCGACGTCTGCCATAAAGCGGGCGTGCGCGCGGAGCTGGCCAATACCCGGGCGGCGTCACTGGCAACCGCGGTGCAATGCGTGACCGGCGGCTTGGGTGTGACGCTCATTCCACAGAGCGCGGTGCCGGTCGAGGCGTCGAGAAGCCGGCTGGGCCTTGCGCAGTTCGCCGCGCCCCGACCGGGACGCCGGATCGGTTTGGTTTTCCGCTCATCGAGCGGACGCGACGAGTCCTATCGCCGGCTGGCCGGGCTCATCGGGACCCTGATCAGCAGCCAGCACCAGGTACGGCTGGTCAAATAGCTCCGCGGCGACGGTAAGTTCTGCGTATGGAGAAGGTCATCGCAGTGCTGATGCGTGCCGAGCCGGATGACGCGTGGTGCGCCCGGCAACGGGGTCACGTCGCCGACGCACTGCTGCAACTGGGCATCGCCGGGCTGCAGCTGAACGTTCGTGACAGCACCGTGCGCCACTCGCTGATGACCTTGACGACCTTGGACCCACCCGTGGCCGCGGTGGTGAGCATGTGGACCCAGCAATGCTACGGCGACCAGACCGCGGCGGCACTCAAATTCCTCGGCCAGGAATGCGATCGACTCGCCGCGTACTTGGTGACCGAGTCTGTCCCGATCATCGCCCCGCCATCCGAACCCGGCACTCGCACACCGGGTTTGGCCAACGTCGCGCTGCTGCGCAGGCCTGACGGCATGGACCAGGCGACCTGGCTGGACCGTTGGCAGCGCGACCACACGCCGGTCGCCATCGAAACGCAATCGACGTTCGGCTACACCCAGAACTGGGTGGTGCGGTCCCTGACCCCGGACGCTCCGGGAATCGCGGGCATCGTCGAGGAGTTGTTCCCTGCTGAGGCCATCACCGACCTCCACGCATTCTTCGGAGCCGCCGATGACAACGACCTGCAGGACCGGTTGGGCCGAATGGTCGCCAGCACCAGTGCCTTTGGCGCCAACGAGAACATCGACACCGTCCCGACCAGCCGGTACGTCTTCGCTACACCGTTCAATCAATGAGGTACTCAAATGACGACACTGAGCGACGCCGTGGCCCTGGCCGCGGCGGAAAATGGTCTGGCGGTGGTATCCACCGTCCGCGCTGACGCGACGGTGCAGGCATCGCTGGTCAACGTGGGCCTGTTGCCGCATCCGGCGAATGGTCAACCGGTGCTGGGCTTTACCACCTACGGCCGGGTCAAGCTGGCCAACCTGCGCGCCCGCCCACAGCTGGCGATCACCTTCCGCAACGGATGGCAGTGGGCGACCGTCGAGGGCCGGGCGGAGCTGGCCGGCCCCGACGACACCCAGCCATGGCTGACGGACGCCGACCAGTTGCGGTTGCTGCTTCGCGACGTGTTCACCGCTGCGGGCGGCACCCACGACGACTGGGACGAGTACGACCGGGTGATGGCTTCCGAGGGTCGCGCCGTGGTGTTGATCGCCCCAACCCGCGTCTACAGCAACGGGTGAGCTGGTTAGGCTGCTGGCGTGACGCTGCAGATCGATGACGAGAAACGGGTACGCACCCTCACGCTGAACCGGCCGGAGGCGCTCAACGCGTTCAACGAAGCCCTTTACGACGCCACGGCCGAGGCGCTGCTGGCCGCCGCCGAGGATCCCGAGGTCGCGGTCGTGTTGCTGACCGGCGCGGGTCGTGGCTTCAGCGCCGGTACCGACCTCGCCGAGATGCAGGCTCGTATCACCGACCCAGATTTCACCCCGGGAAAACACGGCTTCATCGGGCTGATCAATGCGCTCAGCGCGTTTCCCAAGCCGCTGATCTGCGCGGTGAACGGCGTGGGCGTGGGCATCGGCGCCACGATCCTGGGTTACGCCGATCTGGCGTTCATGTCGTCGACGGCCCGGCTGAAGTGCCCGTTCACCAGCCTGGGCGTGGCCCCGGAAGCGGCATCGTCATACCTGTTGCCCCAGCTGGTGGGCCGGCAGAACGCGGCTTGGCTGCTGATGTCGTCGGAATGGGTGGGTGCCGACGAGGCGCTGCGGATGGGCCTGGTGTGGCGGGTCTGCGAGCCGGACGAGCTGTTGGCGCAGGCCCGCCAGCACGCCGAAGTCCTTGCCTCGCGACCGATCTCGAGCCTGATGGCCGTCAAGCACACGATGATGGAACCCGTTCGCCCCGAGATCGCGGCGGCCACCGCCCGCGAGAACGCCCACTTCGCCGAACTCATGGGCGCACAAGCCAATGCGGCGGCCCTGGCCGACTTCAACAAACGCTGAAGCAATAAAACGCTGAAGTAACAAACGCCGAAGCAACAGACGCTGAAGCCCCTAGGCCGACGGGGCCGTTTCCAGCTTCGCCGAGGCGGCCAGAATGGCCCGCAGCGTGCGCCGGCAACGACCGCAATCACCGCCGGCCCCGCACGCGGCGGCGATTTCCTTGGAGGTCGACGCGCCCTGTGCGACGACGTCGCACACGGTTTGGTTGGTGGCCCCAACGCAAAGGCACACGTACATCAGCGCACCTCCTGCACTCGGCGTCCTCGTCGTCGAAAGCTCGGTCACGCGTCTGCGATTCGTCTCCGGCTCTGGCGTTCCGAGTCATCGGGCACCGCGGCCGGGGGGCCGAATACGCATGGCGCGTATTTAGTGGAGTCTAACCTAAGTTCGTTAGTGGAGTCTAACCTAACCAAGGCGCGACTTACTGCGCTCGGGCAGCCACTGAGTGCAGCCAAACCTTGCTGGAACATTCCCAGCGGCCGTGGCACAGTGCAGCTACAGGCCAGGTTCGTGCGCTCCAGCCCAGCGCGCCGCCGCGGCCGCACTCAACAGCCGCTCACACCATAGGAGTGATAATGCAAGGGGATCCGGAAGTTCTGCGTCTGCTCAACGAACAGTTGACAAGCGAGCTCACCGCGATCAACCAATACTTCCTGCACTCCAAGATGCAGGACAACTGGGGGTTCACGGAGTTAGCTGAGCACACCCGCGCCGAGTCTTTCGACGAGATGCGCCACGCCGAGTCGATCACCGATCGCATCCTGCTGCTCGACGGGTTGCCGAATTACCAGCGCCTTTTCTCGCTGCGCATCGGCCAGACGCTGCGCGAGCAGTTCGAGGCCGACCTGGCCATCGAATACGAGGTGATGGAGCGGCTCAAGCCGGCGATCATCCTGTGCCGGGAGAAGCAGGACTCCACCACCGCGAACCTCTTCGAGGAGATCGTGGCCGACGAGGAGAAGCACATCGACTACCTCGAGACCCAGCTGGAGCTGATGGACAAGCTGGGCGTGGAGCTGTACTCGGCGCAGTGCGTGTCGCGGCCACCCAGCTGACCCGGCCGGAAGGTAACGTCCGGGGGGTATGACGAGCTCGAGGGCAGCGACCCAAACTCGGCCGGCCTCCGGTGCCGCACCCAGTGGCGAGCTGATCAGCCCGCAACGGCGCAACCTGATCTTCATCGCGATCGTGCTCGGCATGCTGCTCGCGGCCCTGGACCAGACGATCGTTGCGACCGCCCTGCCGACCATCGTCGCCAATCTGGGCGATGCCGGCCATCAGTCCTGGGTCGTCACCAGCTATCTGCTCGCGTCGACCATCGTGACGGCGCTGGTGGGCAAGCTCGGCGACGTGTTCGGCCGCAAACGCGTATTCCAGACCGCCGTAATCTTTTTCGTCGCCGGATCGATACTTTGCGGCCTGGCCCAGTCGATGGCCATGCTGGTGGGGGCCCGGGCCCTGCAAGGAATCGGCGGTGGCGCGATCACCGTCACGGCCAGCGCGCTGATCGGCGAGGTCGTTCCCCTGCGCGAACGGGGCCGATACCAGGGCATCCTCGGGGCGGTTTTCGGCGTCACCACCGTCATCGGTCCGCTGCTCGGCGGCTACTTCACCGACTACCTGAGCTGGCGGTGGGCCTTCTGGGTCAACGTGCCGATCTCGGTCATCGTCATCTTCGTTGCCGCGGCGGCGATTCCCGCACTCACCGCGTCCACCAAGCCGGTGATCGATTACGCCGGCATAACGTTCGTGGGCCTTGGCGCCGCGGGACTGACGCTGGCGACCAGTTGGGGCGGCACCCTGTACCCATGGGGATCGCCGACGATCGTCGGCCTGTTCGTCGGCGCCGCGGTGGCGCTCGGGGTTTTCGTGGCGGTGGAACGTCGCGCCGCCGAGCCGATCCTGCCGATTCGGCTGTTCGCCAGCCCGGTGTTCACCGTGTGCTGCGTGCTGTCCTTCGTGGTGGGCTTCGCCATGCTGGGCGCCATGACCTTCCTGCCGACCTATATGCAGTACGTCAACGGCGTTTCGGCAACCACCTCGGGTCTGCGTACCCTGCCCATGGTGCTCGGGATGCTGGTCACCTCGACCGGCAGCGGTACCATCGTCGGCCGGACCGGCCGCTACAAGATCTTCCCGGTGGCCGGCACCGCCCTGATGGCGCTGGCGTTCTTGCTGATGTCGCGGATGCAGCCGTCCACGTCCGCCTTGATCCAGTCGCTGTACCTGGTGATCCTGGGCGCCGGCATCGGATTGTCCATGCAGGTGCTGATTCTCATCGTGCAGAACACCTCGAACTTCGAAGACCTCGGTGTCGCCACATCGGGCGTGACATTCTTCCGCACCATCGGAAGTTCGTTCGGCGCAGCCATTTTCGGCTCGCTGTTCGTGAATTTCCTGAACCACCGAATCGGTCCGGCGCTGGCGGCCAGCGGCGCGCCGCCCAGCGCGGTGAGTTCGCCGGGGGCCCTGCACCGGCAGCCGCACGATGTAGCCGCGCCCATCGTGGCGGCCTACGCCGAGTCGCTCACCCAGGTCTTCTTCTGGGCGGCGCCGGTCGCCGTGGTCGGCTTCGTGCTGGCGTTGTTCCTGCGCGAAATCCCGCTCCGAGATATTCACGACAGCACAGTCGATCTCGGCGATGCATTCGGGATGCCGACCACCGAGACACCCGACCAGATGCTGGAGAACGCGATCGCGCGGATGTTGCGCGGCGAAACCGGTATGCGCTTGCGCAGCATCGCGATGCGACCCGATTGCCGGCTCGACGTCGCCGGACTGTGGGGGGTTTTGCGGATCAATCGCTACACGCAGATGTACGGGACCGCCCGGCTCACCGACATGGCCGACTACCACCGGATCCCGTTCGAGGTGCTCGAGCCCACCTTCGCGCGGCTGGTGGCCAGCGGTTATGCGCAGCGCGACGGCGAGCAGATGTGGCTCACCCCGGCCGGGGGACAACAGGTCGCCTACGTGCACTCCCTGCTGTTGGCCTGGCTGGTCGACAAGCTCGCCCGGTCACCGGGTTTCGAGGGCCGCCCGGACCGCCGCGCCGTCGAGGCCGCGCTGGATCGCGTCGCGCATCGAGTTCTCGCCCAACGCGATTGGCATGACGAGCAGCCGACCATGGCGATCCCGGCGGCTGTTCGCTAGGCGATTGTCGATGCGCATTCGCTGACATGCCCGATCCGGGTGGTGGCGCGGGCGTACCATCACGCCATGAGCCGAATCGGAACATTTGCTGACGACGACCTGGCCGGCTGGTTTGCGAAGTCTCCGGACATCGGCGGCGCGCTGGGCGGCTTCAGCCAGGCGGTCTACACCAAGAACCGGCTGCCACTACGCACTCGCGAACTGGCCCGCGCCGTGATCGCCCACCGCAACGAATGCGTCGTCTGCGTCAACACCCGCGATGAGGACGGGCCCGCCGCGGGCGTCGACGAGGAGTTGTACGAGCACGTCCACGAGTGGCGCACCTGGCCCGGCTACAGCGAGCAGGAGCGGCTGGCCGCCGAGTTCGCCGACCGCTTCGCCACCGCGCACACCGCCTTGCGCGACGACGAAGACTTCTGGAGCCGGTGCGCCGAACACTTCTCCGACGAGTTGCTCGCCGACCTGGCGCTATCCTGCGCGCTGTGGGTGGGCATGGGTCGAGTGCTGCGGACCCTCGACATCGGCCAGGCCTGCAAGCTGACCATCCCCAGCCGCGGCTAGCCTCCCGCTCGGTGAAGATTCGCTTCGGCGTCGGGCTGGGTGCCGACACCGCGCCGGATCAACTGGCCGCCATCGTCGATCACCTCGAGGCCAACGGTGCGGACTCGCTGTGGTTTTCCGAACTCGTGTATTCCCCGGCGGTCGATCCGGTGGTCGGCATGGCGTATGCGCTCGCACGCACGACCCGCTTGAAGGTGGGCACGTCGGTGGCCGTGCTTCCCGGGCGGCATCCGGTGCTGGTGGCAAAACAGTTGGCGTCCTTGGCGGCCGTCGCGCCCAAGCGGGTCCTGCCCGTCTTCGGCCTGCGCTCGGCGATACCGGCCGAGCGCGAGCTGTTCGTGGTCCCCGACGGCGAGCGCGCGGCGGTGTTCGACGAGTCGCTGCGGCTGCTGCGCGCGGCGCTGATCGAGGAGTCGGCATCGTTCACCGGTCGATACTTCAGCGTCAACGACGTGGCCGTCGCCCCCAGACCGGCACCGCCCCTGGACATCTGGGTGGGCGGTTCGGCGCCGGCGGCGTTTCGACGCATCGGCGCGCTGGGCGACGGCTGGCTGGGTAGCTTCCTCACCCCGGCGGAGGCGCGGGCCGGGCGCCAAGCGATCGAGCGGGCCGCCGCGCAGGCCGGCCGCAGCATCGAGCCCGACCACTTCGGCATCTCGTTGGCCGTGCTGGACGGGGCCGAGGGGGAGTTGCCCGCCGAGTTGGCCGCAGCGGTACGGCGGCGCCGCCCCGACCGTGACCCCGGCGAGCTGATCGCCGCCGGGTGGGATCAGCTGCACCGACAACTCGACGCCTACATCGACGCGGGATTGACGAAATTCGTCATCCGGCCGGTGGGTCAAGCGCCGGTGGATGGCTTCCTCGACCGGTTCGTCACCGAGCTCGTCGCCCGGCAGAACTGACCGGTGCCGGTGATGCCGTTTGCCGCACCGGCGCAGCTCGAGCCTGCAGAATGGCTGCCATGACCGGCACACCGCTTGCCGCCGCGGCGATTGCCCAGCTGGAGGCCGAGGGCGTCGACACGGTCATCGGCACCGTCGTCAATCCCGCCGGGCTCACGCTGGCCAAGACCGTTCCGATCCGGCGGACCAACACGTTCGCGGATCCCGGCCTGGGGGCCAGCCCGTCCTGGCATGCGTTCGCCATCGACCAGACCGGCATCGCCTTCACCCCGGATGTGGGCGTAGTGGGGGATCAACGTCTTCGTATCGATCTGTCCGCGTTGCGCATCGTCGGTGACGGTCTGGCGTGGGCGCCCGCCTCGTTTTTCGACCAGGACGGCACGCCGGTTCCCGCCTGTGGCCGGGGAACGTTGGGTCGCATCGAGGACGCGCTCACCGAAGCCGGCATCGAGGCTTCGATCGGGCACGAAATCGAATTCCTGTTGGTCGGTCCCGACGGCGGGAGGTTGCCGTCGACGTTGTGGGCACAGTACGGCCTGGCCGGCGTGCTGGAGCACGAAGCTTTCGTGCGCGACGTGATCGGGTCGGCGACGACGGCCGGCATCGCGATCGAACAGTTCCACCCCGAGTATGGCGCCAATCAGTTCGAAATCTCGCTGTCACCGCAGCCCCCGGTGGCCGCGGCCGATCAGCTGATCCTGATGCGGCTCGTCATCGGCCGCGCGGCGCGCCGCTACGGGCTGCGGATCAGCCTGTCGCCCGCGCCCTTCGCCGACGGCGTGGGATCCGGTGCTCACCAACACTTTTCGCTGACGACACCGGAAGGTCCCCTATTCTCCGACGGCGCCGGAGCCCGGGGCATGACGGCGGCGGGGGAGAGCGCGATCGCGGGCGTGGTTCGCGGTCTCCCGGAAGCCCAAGGCGTACTGTGCGGGTCGATCGTCTCCGGCTTGCGGATGCGGCCCGGCAACTGGGCCGGCGCCTATGCGTGCTGGGGCACCGAAAATCGCGAGGCTGCGGTGCGTTTCATCGCCGGCGGCCCCGGGAGTCCGCGCGGCGGCAACGTCGAGGTGAAAATCGTCGATCCGTCGGCGAACCCCTACCTGGCCACGGCGGCCATCCTCGGCCTGGCCCTGGACGGAATCAAATGCCAGGCGGCGCTGCCGCCGGAGATCACGAGCGACCCGGCGGCGCTGTCCGATTCCGACCGTGAGCGCGACGGCATCGTGCCCCTGACCGACGACCAGGCCGAAGCGATTGCGGCACTTGATGGTTCAGAGACGATGCGCCGCATCCTGGGCGATCCGGCGGTCGACATGGTGGTCGCGGTTCGTCGCCTGGAACAGGAGCGCTACGGCGAGCTGGACCCCGGCGACCTGGCGGACAAATTCCGCATGGCCTGGAGCCTGTGACGGCGCTCTATGGTCTCCGATGCCCGCGATCTGGCCCACCACATCGGCGAAGTGGTGCTGATCGATCAGCATGTCCACGGCTGCTGGTCGGCGCCCGGGGACCGGCAGCGATTCGAGAACGCGCTCAACGAGGCCAACAGCGAACACATCACCCATTCGGGTTTCGACTCACAACTCGGGTTCGCGGTGCGCGCGCATTGCGCCCCCGTGCTGGGGCTGCCGAAACACGCCGATCCGCAGGTCTACTGGGAGCGTCGCCGCCAATTCGGCGAGGACGACCTGGCCCGGCTGTTCTTGACGGCCGCCGGGGTGAGCGACTGGCTGGTGGACACCGGGATCGGCGGCACTGGTGTCACCGGCGTCGCGGAGATGGCTCGGCTGTCCGGCGACCGGGTGCACGAGGTCGTTCGCCTCGAGGAGGTGGCCGAGCAGGCCGCGCAATTGCCGGGGGACTATGCGACGACGTTCGGGGAGTTGCTGCGCCGGCGCGCGGTCGGCGCGGTCGGCACCAAATCGATTCTGGCCTACCGGGGCGGGTTCGACGGCGACCTGAGCGAACCGTCGACGACGGAGGTCGCCGAAGCGGCGGCCCGTTGGCGTGAGCGCGGCGGCACGCGGTTGCAGGACAGGGTCCTGTTGCGGTTCGGGTTGCACCAGGCGCTGCGGCTGGGCAAACCGCTGCAATTCCACGTCGGGTTCGGCGACCGTGACTGTGATCTGCACAAAGCCAATCCGCTTCTCCTGCTTGACTTTCTGCGGGGTACAGCGGACGTCCCGATCGTGCTGTTGCACTGTTATCCCTATGAGCGCGAGGCGGGTTATCTTGCCCAGGCGTTCAACAACGTCTACGTCGACGGCGGATTGAGCGTCAACCACTTGGGGGCGCGGTCACCGGCGTTCCTTGCCCGATTGCTGGAGATGGCGCCCTTTTCCAAGATCCTCTATTCGTCGGACGGCTTCGGTCCGGCGGAATTGCACTTCCTCGGGACGGTCTTGTGGCGCAGGGGCGTCGATCGGGTGCTGCGCGAATTCGTGGACCGCGACGACTGGAGCGAGCCAGACGCCATGCGGGTGGTCGACCTGATCGCCCGCGAGAACGCCGCCCGCATCTACGACCTCGGGTGAACTCACCGTCCGAAGAATTTCACGATTTCGCATGTAGTTACTCGGTCGGGCGCCTAAGCTTCGATCGACGAATCGGGCAACGTCACCGAATAGATGGGAAAGGGAGGTTTGGGCAGGTGTCGTCCCGTGCTGCGTTGTTCGCCGCAGCCGTCGTCATCGCCGGCGCCGCCATGGCGCCATCGGCCTACGCGTCACCCAGTGGCGGTCGCTACACCGCCAGTTCTGGTGACTGCGTGCCATATCCGCAGCATTTGTAGCTAAGGCTTATCGCGGTCTGTGCCGAGGAATCGCCGAAATGGTCTATGAGGGGTGATCATGCCGGCGTTCCACGGCACCGCCCATCGAACGCCTGCCATTGCCGATCAGGGCACTCCGCCCTCCCGCGAAAGCCCTGTCAGACCAGCGCTGAGGCGTCGAACACCCAGCTCACATCGCCGGTCGCCAACCCCTCGAAGTGATTCGGGGGAGCGAAGGCAACCAGGCTGTTCATGTCCCAATAGTCCTTCCAGACCGTGATCTTGCCGTTGACGACTTTGTGGACCGTCACGAACCGCAGCACCCCCTGCTCGCCCGTGGCGAATGTCCATGTCTCGGAGTGCTCGTAGAGCACATCGGAGCCGTTGGACACCAGCACGCCGGGGTGGTTCTCGTAGCCGGCCAACTGTTCGAGACCCATCTTCAGGCGTTTGACGACGTCCTCAGGACCGCGCGCCGACAAGGCCGGAACGGGCATGTCGACATAGAGGCAGTCATCGGACAGGAAGGTCTTGATCGCTTCCCAATCCCTCCGCGAAAGGGCCTGCCACAACCCACGTACGACGTCGTCGACCGCAATCATAGATACCTCTGTCATAGCGGCAAATAAACCCCGTTGCCGCTCAGGTGTCAATAAGTTGGGCAAGACTCGCGCACGTTGGCGCTAGCTTTCGACGGCTGCCATCGACCGGGCGGGCCCCAGGGTCACCGGCAAGGACGACCATCCCCGCAGCACCCGGGTTTCGCGCCTGCTTCCCGCGCCCGCCGCGCGGACCTCGGGGAAGCGATCGAAAAACGTGCGCAGTCCGACCTCGCCCTCGGCACGGGCAAGGGCCGCACCCAGGCAGAAGTGCCGACCACCGGAGAACGCGAGATGCCTTCCGGCGTTTTCTCTTTCGATGTCGAAGCGGTGCGGGTCACCGAACACGGCCGGATCCCGGTTCGCGGCGGCCAGATACACCAGCACCAAGTCGCCACGCTGCACCCGCCGGCCGGCGAGCTCGACATCGTTGAGCGCTAGCCGCGCGGTCAGCTGCACCGGCGATTCCAGCCGCAGGATCTCTTCGACGGCGTTGGGCCACAACTCGGGACGTCGCCGCAACGTGTCGAGGTGCCGGGGCGCGTCCAGCAGCATGCGAATCCCATTGCCGAGAAGATTAACGGTGGTCTCGAACCCGGCGGCCAGCACCAGCCCGGCGATCGCCTGAAGCTCCTTCTCGTTGAGATACGTTTCGGCAGAGCCACTTTCGGCGGTCTGAATGATCTGGCTCATCAAATTGTCGCTGGGGTCCAGGCGCAACCGCTGCAAATGCTCACCAAGCCAGGAGCTGAAGCCGGCGATCCCGTCCTGCACGCTGCGGTATTGCCGCCACGGCAATCCGATATCCAGGCTCGGTGCGGCCAGTTCACCGAATTCCAGGACACGGCGCCGTTCCGATTCGGGCACACCAAGGATGTCGCTGATGATCGAGACCGGAAGTTGGGAGCAATAGCGCCCAACGATGTCCACGACACCCGATTCGCCGGCCAGCCGATCCAACAGCTCAACCGCGGTCTGTTCGACGCGATCTCGCAGCGCGGCCACCGCCCTGGGGGTGAACACCGCCGACACCGTCTTGCGGTAGCGGGTGTGGTCCGGCGGCTCGACGGCCAATAACGACGGAGCACGCAACGGATGCAGCAGGTCGTCGCGGGTCCGGCGTTCCAGCCAGCGCAACGGCGCCGGCAGATTCGATCCGAAGACCAGCACCCGGAAATCGTCGGACCGCAGCAGCTCATGGGCGAGCGCGTGGTCCGCCGTCAGGTATGCGACCCGGCCTTTGACCAGCCTGCCCTGGGCGCGGACTTCGTCGTAATAGCCCACCGGGTCGGCGGCCACCGCCGGATCGGCGATCAGCCTGGCCTGGACCTCACCTCGCCGGACTCCGAGTGCCGCGGCGCCGCGGATGAAGCCATGCATCGCGAACCAGTGCAATCGCTCCTTCACCGGCCCCTCCCTCGCTCAGGTGTCGTGTCGAGCCTAGGCCCCGACCACCTGCAGAGTCAGCACTCGGCGACGATCTTGAAGTCGGTGGTCACCACTTTGTTGGGGTTGCTGCTGTTGATGCCGTACGCGCTGCCCGTGATCGTGTACGCGTCGTTGGTGAGATCGACGTGCGCGTCGCCGACCCCGCCCTGCCAGAAGCTGCCGGTGAATCCGTCGACATTGCGAATCTTCACCCACTGCGGCATCACCCGGTAACCGCTGAGGAGCACCACGGCTTCGACCTCGCCGTCGCGGTCCGGGACGTTGATGGTCCGATACATCTGGTCCTGCCGGCACGCCGGGGGACGGGTCGTATGCGTGGTGCCGTCGATGGTCAGACGGGCGGCCCGACGAGGAGTCGTCTGCGCCGCGCTGCACCCCGCGACGCTGACGACAACCGCCGCCAAGACCAAAACGACTGTGAGCAACCGATTTTGCACCAGCCGACCTCCTTACTGCCGCTTCGGCGCTAGCGCGGGTAGGGACTTGACGATGCTGCGTCGCACGAATTCCGGACTCAGCCCTTTGAACAGATCAATCAAGCGAATGCTCTTGGGCACATACCAATGCAACCGCTTCTGATTGTGGTAGGCCTGCCACGCGGTCTCGGCCACGCTGCTTGCCGGCATCAACCGGAACAACCCCTTCTTGGGTGCGGTGGCCCGCAGCTGCTCAGGCGTCATGGGCGCGCGGCCGTCGTCGGAGTGATTGGTCGTCGTCGTGAGGATGGCGGTGTCGATCAGACCAGGCAGCACGTCGGCGACGCGCACACCGTGCCGCTGCCACTCCACGCTCAGCGCCTCGGTCAGACCTTTGACCGCGTGCTTGGTCGAGGAGTAGACGGCCAGGCGGGGCATGCCATACGTCCCGGACGACGATGACGTCGAGAACATCAGGCTGCCCGGGGCTTTCTTGAGATAGGGCAGCGAAGCGTATGCGCCGGTCAGTACCGCTTTGAAGTTCACGTCGACGACGCGCATCGCGGCGTCATAGGGCACGTCCTCGAACCAGCCGGATTCGCCGATGCCGGCGTTGTTCCACATCATGTCGAGTCCGCCACCGCTGTTGCCCGCGCAGAAATCGTCCAGCGCGCCGTCCAGCTCCGCCTTGTCCGTCACGTCGACGGCGCGGGTCCACAGCCGATCGGCACCGAGTTCTTCGCTCAGCGTCGCCAAGCCGTCCGGGTTGCGATCAACCGCCCCCACCCGCCAACCCTTGGCGTGGAACAGCTTTGCTCCCTCGCGGCCCATGCCGCTGCCCGCACCGGTGATGAAGACGGATTTCACGAGCGTCAGCCCGCCTCGACCACGTCTTTGATGCGGTTCAGCGTCTTGGTCATGTCCCGGATGTTGCGGCGCTTGCGCAGAAAGCCGCCGAACAACCAGTAGACGCCGAGCCATGGCGCGGGGTTGAGCCGGAACGACTCGGTGACGTCGGTCCCGCCGCCGCTGGGCGCCAGGCGGTAATGCCAGTTGTTGACCGCCCGGTCACCGAGCAGCACGGTAAAGCCGAATTCGCGGCCCGGTTCGCACGCGGTGACCTTGCACGTCGTCCAATACACGGGACCCATCTCGTTGCGCCGGACATGACCGCGGAATTTCGCACCGAGAGCCGGGCCGGTCGCGTCGCCAAGCCACTCGGCTTCAAAAACTTCAGGGGAAAACTTTCCGGTGTTGCGGACGTCTGCGATCAGATCCCAGATCTTGGCCGCAGGCGCCGCCATATGAACAGTCGCCGAACCTTCCATGGGCTGATCCAAACACAGCCGGGCGCCGGGTCATAGACCGCAGGTGCGTTTCATCAGCGCGGGACGGCCGCCTGGATGAGCCCGTTGATGATCTCCTTGATGCCCTGCGCCGGGTGCGAGTACCAACCGATCGGAAGGCCCGATTGCGCCCCGCACTTCGGCCAGGCCTCCACGCCCTGTTCGGCGAAAACCCGGTTGGCCACGGCGATTTGCTGCTCCCTGGATGCTGCCGCGGGGTTGCCGACACCACCGTAGCGGGCCCACGTGGCCGGTTTGAATTGCAGCCCACCGTATTCGCCGTTCCCGGTGTTGGCGTGCCAGTTGCCACCGGATTCGCACTGGGCGATCGCGTCCCAGTTGGGAGCGACGTCTGCGCTCACCACACCTGCGGACGAAGCCATCGACGCTGCAACGAACCCGCCGACCACTACGGACTTGACGAGAAGCTTGCAGAGATATTTCATGTCCAGCATTTCGGCTCGCGTAGCCAAAGCGTTACCTATTCGAAAATGGCGCGAGATATGCCATCTATCTGCGGAAATCGCCTTATTGGCAAGCCGAATGAGACGGTTAGAAATTGATGAGGAAAAATTAAATTATCGCTGGCAATATGACTGCGTCGCCGATGACAGGGCCTGTTGGTACAGGTTGTCGAGCTGACGCCACTGGATGACGCTGCCCGTCGCGGACTCGAGCTGCGCGGCACATTCCGGCGAGTGCAACAGGTCCCAGTCGGCCGAGATCTGAGTCAGCATCGTCTGGTTGAGGGCGTCGATCGCTGATCGGGACGCCGACAGGTCCGGCGAGTCCGCCGGGGCGCTTGCCCGGTTCAGCTTCCAGCCCGCGAATCGGCTGTATTCGACCGCTTCGGTGGCAGCGATCTGGTCACCGAAAACCCGGGTGACGTAGTCGCGGTCGATGTGTTCGGCGACGGCGTCGTCGCCCAGCCTGGTCAGCTCTTGCTGGACGCGGGCCGGGTCTTCGATGGCGCCGTGCGTGTTCCACTTGTAAGCGGCGACCGGCTCGGCGATCTGCAGCCGCTGCGCGGCCGCGTCGACCAAGGGGGTCAACGGGCTCGCGGTGTCGGCTCGAGCCGGCGCCACGAACAACGCCAGGCTGCCGATCACGACACCGCAGTGCACGGCCACGGCTGGGCGGGGTAGGTGGACCTTTCGGTGCATGGCGACGATTCTGGCGTGATTGTGGCCCACGTCGGGCGAAACCCCCCGGGCTATCGGCCCCTTAACGCACTACTGCGCCTGACGGAGTCGTCAGGCGCAGCAGTGACCGCGAGCGGTTGAGGGGTTATCCGCCGCCGCCCGGGGAAGCACCCAGTGTGCCCTGCAGGTCGGGCTTCATGGCGTTGAGCTGGGCTCCCCAGTACTCCCAGCTGTGTGTTCCGTTGGCGTTGAAGTTCCACACCGCGTTGTGGCCGCCGGCCGCGTTGTAGGCGTCCTGGAACTTCAGGTTGCTGCTGCGCACGAAGTTCTCCAGGAATTCGGCCGGCATGTTGGCCCCACCGAGCTCGGAGGGCGTGCCGTTACCGCAGTACACCCAGAGCCGGGTGTTGTTACCAACCAGCTTCGGGATCTGGATGGTCGGGTCGTTGCGCGCCCACGCCGGGTCGCTCGACGGCCCCCACATGTCGTTGGCCTTGTAACCACCCGCGTCGCCCATGGCCAGACCGATCAGGCTCGGCCCCATGCCCTGGGACGGGTCCATCAGGGCCGACAGCGAACCGGCGTAGATGAACTGGCCCGGGTGGTAGGCGGCCAGGATCAGGGCGGAGGAACCGGCCATCGAGATGCCGACCGCCGCGCTTCCGTTGGGCTTGACGCTCTTGTTGGACTGCAGGTACTGCGGCAGCTCGCTGGTCAGGAAGGTCTCCCACTTGTAGGTCGAGCAGCCGGCCTTGCCGCAGGCCTGGTTGTACCAGTCGCTGTAGAAGCTGGATTGCCCACCGACCGGCATGACGATCGACAGGCCCGACTGGTAGTACCACTCGAACGCCGGGGTGTTGATGTCCCAGCCGTTGTAGTCGTCCTGGGCCCGCAGACCGTCCAGCAGATACACCGCGGGAGAACCGTTGCCGCCGCTCTGGAACTGGACCTTGATGTTGCGGCCCATGCCCGCGGACGGCACCTGCAGGTACTCGACGGGCAGGCCCGGACGCGAAAATGCA
The DNA here is from genome assembly GCF_001667865.1 of Mycobacterium mantenii. Classification (GTDB taxonomy): domain Bacteria; phylum Actinomycetota; class Actinomycetes; order Mycobacteriales; family Mycobacteriaceae; genus Mycobacterium; species Mycobacterium mantenii_A. Next base: position 192,574 of record NZ_LZJP01000032.1, read on the forward strand.
TTCGCGGTTGGCGCGCCTCCGGCAAGACCGATCAGGCCCGGCAGTGTGGCTGCCGCCGCTGTGCCGACCAAAAGCCGGCGCCCCCAGGCCCGGACCTTCTCGCTCAGATCTGTCATACCTGCCCCTTGTCGATGTGGTCAGTGTGATCGTGGTCTCACAGGAATTTACCGTGTGAGTCCGGCAAATGTCGATTGGGACGCGAACGCGTCTCGGTTTGGCATCGCTTTTGACTTTGTGAATTCGCCACGCGGCACAACCAGGCGGCGACAGGGCCGGCTTACCCGTTGCACGACAGCCCAACCCCTCGGACGGGAAAAAGCCAGGCAGCAGGGCCTTTCAGACGCGCTGGGCGCCGAGGGCCCGCGATGGGCCGCGTTGAAGAAGCCGTCCAAAAAAGAGGTCCGTACCGGATTCGGCGAGATCGCCACCGGCAAGGCGCGTGTCGCGTGTTTGACCGTTTGGCGGCGTGATCGCCGCCCCGCGACACCGGCAATTATTTTCGGGGCCGATTAACAATGTCGGTTTTGTTGCCCAAGAGCCGGCGCCCAAATCGGTCCCCGCCGTGGGCGGCGTCGGTCGCCACCGCGACCGGCACCGGGCCGGGCTGAACTGGCGAACGCGCCGCCAGCTGGCCGCGGTTTCCCCGCGCCGCCCTTCTCATCTGGCTATTCCAGGGTGATGCGTGACCGGGGCAGCCGGACTTGCACCGAGCGCGTAGGCTCTCTCGGAGCAAGCCGATGAAGACCACGCTATCCCGGGTCTGTTCCGGCTCTCACGAATCACCGCACCTGCGGCTTCACGGTGCGCGTCGGTGCGGCTGAGGGTGTCGGAGGCGCGGGACCGATTGGGGCATAGATTTGGACACGGTTCTTGGCCTATCCGTGACACCGACCACCGTTGGTTGGGTCCTCGCTGAAGGACACGGCGCGGACGGCACCATCCTGGATCACCAGGAGCTGGCGCTGCGCGCAGGCCACGGCGTGCGCGCCGTGAGTACCGCCGAGCAAGTAGTAGACGAGGTATTGCGGGTCGACACGACGGCGGCTGCGAGCGATCAGCGTCTGCGCGTCATCGGAGTCACCTGGAACGACGGGGCATCCGCACAGGCTGCGCTGGTGCTGGAGGCGTTGACCGACGCGGGATTCGACAACGTCGTGCCGGTCCGGTTTCTGGAGGCCGTCGAGACGTTGGCTCAGGCCATCGCGCCCGTCATCGGTTACGAGCAGACCGCGGTCTGCATTCTCGACCATGACTGGACGACCGTCGTCATGGTCGACACGCACGACGGGGAGACCCAGACGGCGACCAAGCACGTGCGGGGCGGCTTCGACGGTCTCACCCGCTGGCTCACCGGTATGTTCGAGCGCAACGGATGGCAGCCGGGCGGAGTTGTCGTGGTCGGCGGACACAGCGATATCGACGGCCTCTCCTGGGAGCTCGAAAAGACTTTGCCGGTGCCGGTTTTCGTGCAATCGATGGCTCAGGTGACCATCGCGCGTGGTGCGGCGCTGTCCGCGGCTCGCAGCACCGAATTCACCGACGAGCAGCTGGTGGAGCACATCAGCCAACCCATTCCGGCACCCACTCAGAAGCGCCAGTTGTCCTACGCCGGAGCCGTGACCGCGTTGGCGGCCGGTGCCATCACCTTCGTCGGCTCGGTATCGCTCGCGGTGGGCATCCACGTCGGTCCGGCCAGCGCGCATGCCGCGCCGAAGCACGCCACGCGCCCGCCGGCGCCCCAGATCGCCGAGGCGGCGGTCGCGGCCGTCGCGCCGGTTCCGGCGGCCCCCCAGATCAAGCCGTCTGCCCCGCAGGCCAAACAGCCCGCCGGGGAACCGGTTTCGGAGCCGAGCGCTCCGGAGGAGCAACCGGCCGCAGGTGGCGAACGGCAGTCGGACGGCGATGGCCGACAGACCTACCTGACCCGGGTACTGGAGCACATCCCGGGTGACACCGGCGATCCGGCCGTTGATTCAGCCCCGCGGACTGCGACTGACCCGCAGCCCTGATTTGTGCTCAGTTGCCCTTTGGGTGGACCGCGGAAAAAGACAATGACACGTCGTCGGTGACTTGGACCGAGCCCATCAGTAACGAATAGGGTTTGATGCCGTAATCGGATTGGCGGACGGTGGATTCAACGGACATCCGCCATGAGTCTCCGAGATCCTCTGTGTGCAAGTCGATTACGTGGTTGTGCGACGCTCCCCGGATCTCCAGCGTGCCGGTCAGGCGGTATCCGCCCTCGGCCTTCTCGATGGCGTCTGCGGTGTAACGAATCTCGGGGAACCGGCTGGCATCCAATGACTTCAGGGCGTTGGAACGCGCCAGTGTTTTCTCGGTCCCGGACAGCCCTTTGACACCGCCGTCACCGCGCAGCACTTCCAACGAATCGGTCTCGACCGCAAGCTCTGCGCTGACCGGTTGGGAGTCGGCCCACCTGACCGTGGCGCGCCAGCGTGTCATCGCGATGGTGAGACGATGGCCCATCCGTGCCGCCCTGCCGGTAACACCGGTGCGCAGCAACAATTCACCGTCGGCCGGACCGATCGTCCACAGCGAACCCTTGTCGGAAGTCACGGATCACCCTGTGTCACATGGTCAAAACGGTGCGGTAATGTGCCCGTCCCTCTTCCAGCGCCGCATAGCCTTCAGCGGCTTGCGACAGCGGTATCTCCTCGATCCACGCCCGCACACCGGACAAGACCGCGAAATGCATTGTGTCCTCGACATCCTTCGCAGTCCCGGAGGGATGGCCGACGATGCTGATGCCCGGCGTTATCAGTTGTAAAGGGCTGATCGGCAACGGCTCGGGCGTGACCCCGATGGTGACCAATTCGCCTTGGGGGAGGATGCCGCCGACCGTGGCGGCCATGGCCTTCGAGTTGCCCGCGGTGGCCAGGACGACCGCCGCGCCACCCAAGGCCTGCAACGCTTCTGCCGGGTCGTTGGCTGTGGAGTCGATGTAATGGTGGGCTCCCAATTTCCGGGCATCGTCGGCTTTGCCGGTACCGCGGTTGATGGCGATGGTCTCAAAGCCCATTGCCCGGGCGAACTGCACCCCGAGGTGACCGAGGCCGCCGACACCGAGGATCGCCACCCGATCGCCGGGCACCGCCTTGGTGTGCCGCAAGGCGTTGTAGGTGGTCACCCCCGCGCAGCCCATCGGGGCGGCTTCGGCGTCGGAAAGCTCGGCCGGTATGCGAGCCAGCGCGCTGACCGGCACGGTGACCGACTCCGCGTATCCGCCGGGATACTGCCAACTGGGCACCTTGCCGTTCTCGCAGTGAATGAACAGGCCCTTGCGGCACTGGTCGCAGCGGTAGCAGCATCCGCCGAACCATCCGACCGCTACGCGATCGCCGATTGCGAAATCCTGCACTCCGTCCCCGATTTCGGCGATCGTGCCGGCGATTTCGTGTCCCGGGGTCAGTGGCCATGACATGCCGGGGAATCCGCCGGTGACGAAGTGTGCGTCAGTGCCACAGATGCCGCACGCGGCGACCGTCAGTCGTACCTCATCTCGACCCGGTGGGGTGGTTTCGGTGTCGACCAGCTCCAAAGCTGCACCTGCGGACGGGACATGGACGGCGCGATGAGTGGGCATGTCCCTAGCTTGTCACCCCTGTGCCTGATGCGCGACAGGACATCCCTGGGCACCGTCGGTGTGATAGTCGACCTGCCAGTGCTTGATTCCGTTGAGCCAGCCCGACCGGAGCCGTTCGGGCTTGCTGACCGATTCCAGATCGGGCATGGCGTCGGCGATCGCATTGAACATCAGGTCGATGGTCATCCGCGCCAGGTTGGCTCCGATGCAGTAGTGTGCGCCGGTGCCACCAAACCCCACGTGGGGGTTGGGATCACGCAGGATGTTGAAGGTAAACGGGTCGTCGAACACGTCCTCGTCGAAATTGGCTGAGCGGTAGACCATTACGACGCGCTGGCCCTTTTTGATTTGAACGCCGGACAGTTCGTAGTCCACCAGGGCCGTCCGCTGGAACGAGGTGACCGGGGTGGCCCACCGGACGATCTCGTCGGCCGTGGTGACAGGACGCTCCCGCTTGTACAGCTCCCACTGATCGGGGAACTCGGTGAAGGCCATCATGCCCTGCGTGATGGAGTTGCGGGTCGTCTCGTTGCCGGCCACGGCCAACAGGATGACAAAGAATCCGAATTCGTCGTCGGAGAGCTTGTGCCCGTCGACGTCGGCCTCGATCAACTTGGTGACGATGTCTTCCCCGGGATTCTGCGCCCGGTCGGCGGCCATCTGCATGGCGTAGGTGATCAGTTCGACCGAGGCGCCCATCGCGTCGTTGCGCGCGAATTCGGGATCCTGGTCGCCCACCATTTCGTTCGACCAGTGGAAGAGCTTCATGCGGTCTTCCTGGGGCACACCCAGCAATCCGGCGATGGCCTGCAACGGAAGTTCGCAGGACACCTGCTGGACGAAGTCGCCGGAGCCCTCGGCCGCCGCGGCCGCGACGATCTGCCGGGCGCGCTCGTTCAGGTCGTCACGCAACCGCTCGACGGCGCGCGGGGTGAAACCGCGGGAAATGATCTTGCGCAGGTGGGTGTGCTGCGGGGCGTCCATGTTGAGCAGCACGAACTTGCCCGTCTCGCGCTGCTCGGCAACCGTGCCCTCTTTGTAGCGGGGCAGGGCAGTGTTCTCCAGGCTGGAGAACACGTCGCTGCGCCGCGAAATCTCTTTGACGTCCTTGTGCTTGGACACCACCCAGAAACCACCGTCGTCGAATCCGCCCACCCCGTTCGGCTGTTCGTTCCACCAGATCGGCGCGGTCCGGCGCAGCTCGGCCAGCTCTTCCACCGGGAGTCGTTGGGCGTGGATGTCCGGATCGGTGAAGTCGAATCCGGGAGGCAGATTGGGGACCGACTTAGCGGTTGGCTCGACGGTTGGCTCGACGGTTGGCATGGCCCGCTCCTCGATGACGAAGTGGTCTAGTCGTCCTTGTGCAAGGAAACCACTGCTGCACCTTGGTTGGGAAGCATTGACGCAAGATCGCCGGATGCGAATTGGAACGTGTTCCTCACCGGGGGTTTTTCACCGCGCAGTGGGTCTGCGCCGGCGATCGTGACCGCCGGGCGGAACGGTCTTGTGGCTGACGGTCCGACCGATATGCTTTGGTGCAGGTCACCGGCGACGACAGGCGGGGTAGCACATGATTCGGGAACTGCTCAGCGCCGCTTCGATAGCGGGCATCACGATCGGCCTGGCGCCGTGCGCGTCGGCCGGCTACGACGGCGACGTACCGGGAATGAACTATCAGGCTTCGCTGGGCGCGCCGTGCGATAACTACGAAAGCTTCATCTTCGGACGGGGGCCAAGCGGTCAGGCCGAGGCCTGTCATTTCCCGCCGCCCAACCAGTTCCCGGCGGCGACCACCGGCTACTGGGTGATGTCGTATCCGCTGTATGGGGTCCAGCAGGCCGGCGCGAAATGCCCCGGCCCGCAGTCCGCCGCACAGTCGGACCGCGGACTGCCGATGCTCTGCCTGGGGGCGCAAGGCTGGCAAGAAGGCTGGTTCACCGGCGCAGGGTTCTTCCCGCCCTCGGGATGACGACTCGGCATAACGACTCGGCATAACGACAATGCGCGAACACCGGCAGGCCCAGAATCCGATTCCACGATGGTTGCGCTTCGTGCTGGCCTCCGATCGCGCCGGGTCGGCCTGGTACATCGGAACCGGGTTTTTCTTTGCGCCGGTGCTCGCCGTGCTCTCGCCGTGGCACGCGGTCACCGCCGTGCTGTGGGGCGCCATCGCCCTGGCCGGGCTGTGGCTGGGACTGCTGGGCATCGCGATGGCCATCGGGCTGGCACGAATAATGCGCTCCGGGGCCGAGATTCCCGAAGACTACTGGCGCTCCCTGGTCAACTACTGACCCTCTAGAGTCGTAGCCGAGTTCTTATTCAGGTCCCGCAAACGTTAGGAGACTCCGATGGCGGTCAACCCCAAAGACGCCGTGGACGCAGTCAAGGACATCGCGACCAACGCCGTCGAAAAGGCTTCGGACATCGTCGAACACGCCAGCGACATCATCCGCGGCGACCTCAAGGGCGGGGTCAGCGGGATCGTCGAGAATTCGATCGACATCGGCACCTACGCGGTGGACCGGACCAAGGAAGTGTTCACCGGCCGCGACGAAGTCGACGACGTCTAGGGCGCGGACGCCTCCGCGTTAAACGGAGGCAGCCTCGTTGAGCTCGTCCAGCCGATTGGTGGCTTCCAGGTACTCCTGCACCCAGCGCTCGATGACCGTTGACGTCTTCTCCACCTTGGTGAACTGTCCGACCACCTGACCGACCGGGTTGAACGCCACGTCGACGGATTCGTTCGGGTACCTGTTGGTGGCCCGCACGGCCATCCCGGACACCATGTACTGCAACGGCATTCCGAGCGGCTTCGGGTTGTCGGGGGCCTCCCATGCCTCGGTCCAGTCGTTGCGCAGCATCCGGGCCGGCTTGCCGGTGAACGAGCGGCTGCGGACGGTGTCGCGGCTGCCGGCCTTGACGTAGGCCTCCTGCTGGACCGGGGTGTTCGAGGACTCCTCGACCATCAACCACTGCGATCCGGTCCAGGCGCCCTGCGCGCCGAGCGCCAGTGCGGCCGCGATCTGCTCACCACTGCCGATGCCGCCGGCGGCGAGCACCGGAACGGGGGCGACCTCCTTGACGACCTGTGGCCACAACACGATCGAGCCCACCTCGCCGCAGTGCCCGCCGGCCTCGCCACCCTGGGCGATGATGATGTCGACGCCCGCGTCGGCGTGCTTGCGCGCCTGCGAGGGGGAGCCACACAGCGCCGCCACCTTGAGTCCGGCCTCGTGAATGTGCTTGATCATCTCGGCCGGCGGGGTGCCCAGCGCGTTGGCGATCATCTTCACCTTCGGGTGCTTGAGCGCCACCTCGACCTGCGGCGTGGCCGTCGCCTCGGTCCAACCGAGGAGCTGCAGGGTGTCGCCGTCGCTGTCCTCGACCGGCACACCGTGGTCGGCGAGGATCTTCTTGCCGAAGTCGAGGTGCTCCTGGGGCACCATCTTGCGCAGCGTCTCGGCCAGCTCCTCCGCCGACAGGTGCGAGTCCATGCCCTCGTACTTGTTCGGGATGACGATGTCGACGCCGTAGGGGTGGTCGCCGATGTTCTCGTCAATCCACTTCAGTTCGATCTCCAGCTGCTCGGGCGTGAAGCCGACCGCTCCGAGCACGCCGAACCCCCCGGCCTTGCTGACCGCCACGACCACGTCGCGGCAGTGGGTAAAGGCGAAAATCGGGAACTCGATCCCGAGTTCGTCGCAGATAGGGGTGTGCATTACAACTCCTGGGAGCTCGCCGAATTGGAACGTGTTCTAGTTTAGTACGTAGCTCACTGACGTGGCCACCCGGTCCTGACCTGCGCGTTATGACTACGGCCCGTCGTGCGAGTCAGATCGCGGTGCTGTTCATCACCCACAGGATGAGAAATACGAGCATGCAGGCGGCGCACAGCAGATGGTCGCGGCAGATCGATCGCGCCAGGCGCGTCTGCTCGGATGGGCTGTCCGTGCGGCGCCCGAGTTGTACCGCATCGGGAACGGTGTGCGTCAACGCCAGCATGGTCGGGATGCCGGCAATCGGGGCCGAGGTCACCAGCAGCCAGCCGGGGTCGTGTCCGCGCGCGGCCTGCAGCACAAGCGTTCCCAGCAACGTGAACATGACGAGCGCGATCAGGCGGTTCATCGGCCGCGATGTGGTGGTCGCTCGGTGGTAGTAGCCCGCGATGGACGCGAGCACAGCCTCGGGCAGTTCGCTCGTGGCCTTTCGGTGGCGAAAGACTTGGATGTCGAAGATCAAGTCCATCCACAAAACGGCGAACAAGAATCCGCCGCAGGCCATGAGCAACGAGGCCATGGCACTCACCCACCTCTGGTCCATCCCGGGCGGCCGTGCCGCAGCGCGCCGCCGCTTGTACTCATTGTTCTCGGTGACGCAAGAGGGGTCCCGGCGCCGGCGCGCACCGGCCCGACATGCGGACCGAAATCACTTGTGCCACTTTTGTTTCAGTTGTTTCAGCTCCGTGATTTTTGTCGGTGGGTAGACATATCATTCGAACGTGAGTTCGAGCAGCCGCGAAGAGATCGATGCGGTGTTCGATGCCCTCGACGCCGACATGGACCGGGTCTGCGCGTTGTCGTTCGATGCATTGACCACCCCCGAGCGGTTGCGGAAATTAGAGCGCCTCGAAACGCTGGCGCGTCGCCTTCAAGTGCCAAGGCATCAATTGATCAATCAGGTTGGTGAGCAGGCGGATTCGGCTGAGTTGGGTGGCAAGTTGTCGTGGGTGTTGGCTGATCGGTTGCATATCAGCCGGGCCGAGGCGGGCCGGCGTATTGCTGAGGCGGCCGAGTTGGGGCCGCGGCGGGCGCTTTCGGGTGAGCCGTTGGGGCCGGTGTTGCCGGCGACGGCGGCGGCCCAGCGTGACGGGGCGATCGGGGCCGATCATGTGGCGGTGATCCGGCGGTTTTTCCACCAGCTGCCCGAGTCGGTCGACGTCGAGACCTGTGTGCGCGCCGAACAGCATCTGGCGGTCAAGGCCGGGGAGTTTGGGCCCGAGCAGTTCGCCAAGCTGGCCCGGCGCCTGATGGACTGCCTTGATCCTGACGGCAGCTACACCGACCAGGACCGGGCGCGGGTGCGCGGGCTGGTGCTGGGCAACCAGCAGGCCGACGGCATGTCACGTGTGAGTGGATGGCTGACAC
>NZ_LZJP01000033.1:0-512 GCF_001667865.1 Mycobacterium mantenii
GGCGGGGGTCGCCACCGCTTCGCCGTTGCCGCCCGCGCTGCCGATGGCGTTGTCGAGGGCCTGGTCGAGCGAGCTGCCGTCGGCCTTGGCAGGTGCCTTGGCCTCCCCTTTTGCAGCGGGCTTCGCGGCGGCCTTCTGGGGTGCGGGCTTGCCGCCCCCGAAGGACTCGCGAAGCCGGCGAGCCACCGGCGCTTCAACCGTCGACGATGCGGATTTTACGAATTCGCCCTGTTCATTCAGCCGGGCGAGAACTTGCTTGCTGGTGACACCGAGTTCCTTAGCCAACTCGTGTACGCGGGCCTTACCTGCCACTACATCTCCTGTCTATGAGGCGACAGTCGTGGGGCCGCGCCTCGGGTTTAGCTATGACGCATTGTCATCGGGACTTCACGGTGTGCTCATGTTCTTTGCTACCTGTTCTGTTGCCGGGCGATCGGGCGCACTGAGGAACTCTATGTGCCCGACCACCGCGGATGTGTCCGGTGAACCGGTGATGCGCAGCGCTTTGGTGA
>NZ_LZJP01000034.1:0-1004 GCF_001667865.1 Mycobacterium mantenii
CCCAGGTCGAAGAACGAATCGTCGACCCCGACGCGCTCCACGCCCAGAACGTCGGCGTAGATGCCGGCCAGGATCTCCTCGACCGGGCTGGCCGGAGCGCCATAGCCACCACCGGTGTATCCGGGTGCGGGCAGGGCGCGGGTGTCGAGTTTGCCGTTGACCGTGAGCGGCAGCGCGTCGAGCACCACCAGTGCGGCCGGCACCATGTACTCCGGGAGCCGCTCGGCCAGCGCCGTCCGTGCGGCGCCTGGATCGACAGTCCCCGCGGTCGATTCGGTGAGGTAGCCCACCAGGCGTTTGTCGCCGGGGCGGTCCTCGCGGGCGATCACCACCGCCTGCGCCACCCCATCCAAACTCGCCAGGGCTGTTTGGATTTCGCCCAGCTCGATGCGATAGCCGCGGATTTTGACCTGCTCATCGGCGCGCCCCAGATACTGCAGCTGCCCATCGGTGCCCCAGCGGACCAGGTCCCCGGTGCGATACATCCGCGCACCGGCTCCCCCCAAGGGGCAGGCCACAAATCGCGACGCGGTCAACCCAGAGCGGCGCCAATACCCACAACCCACGCCGCGCCCGGCCACATACAACTCCCCCACCACACCGGCAGGCACCGGACGCAACCACTCGTCGAGCACAAACAACGCAGCACCGGCCACCGGCGACCCGATCGGCGGCGCCCCCGACCCCGCACCCAACGGTGCACTGATCGCCACACACATCGTCGTCTCGGTCGGACCGTAGGCGTTGACTATCATCCGTCCGGATGCCCACCGGTCCACCACCTCGGCCGGGCAAGCCTCAGCGGCCATCACCAACGCCGCCGAACCCAAACCGTCAGGCGACAACACCGCCAGCGCCGACGGGGTATGGGTCAGCACACTGACCTGCTCAGCAACCACGACGTCGTGCAACCCTTGTGGTGAACGGGCCGCCGATTCGGGCACCACCACCAGCCGCCCGCCGCGCAGCAGCGCGCCGAAGATCTCCCAGACCGAGACGTCGAA
>NZ_LZJP01000035.1:0-1689 GCF_001667865.1 Mycobacterium mantenii
TGCCTCGAACACCGCACGCACCGAAAGGCCTTCATCCACAGCGGCATTGATGGCCGCGATCAGCCGCATCGCCGACAACGAATCGCCACCCAACTCGAAAAACGAGTCGTCGACCCCGACCCGCTCGACCCCCAGCACCTGCGCATAGATCCCGGCCAGGATCTCCTCGACCGCACTGCCCGGGGCCCGATACGCCTCCGCGCTGTATTCCGGTGCCGGCAGCGCGCGCTTGTCGAGTTTGCCGTTGATGGTCATCGGCAGCGCCTCCAACGCCACCACCGCCGCCGGGACCATATAGGCCGGGAGCCGCTCAGCCAGCTGCGCGCGCACCTTGGCCGGATCGGCAGTCCCGGTCACATAGGCCACCAAACGCTTATCACCGGGACGGTCCTCGCGGGCCACCGCCACCGCCTGCTCTATACCGTCGAGGTCGGCCAATGCCGCCCGCACCTCGCCCAACTCGATGCGATACCCGCGGATCTTGACCTGCTCATCAGCACGCCCCAGATACCGCAGCTGCCCATCAGAACCCCACCGCACCAAATCCCCGGTGCGATACATCCGCACTCCGGCCCCACCGAACGGACACGCCACAAAGCGCGACCCAGTCAAGCCCGGACGGCGCACGTAACCAAAGCTCACCCCGGCACCGGCCAGATACAACTCCCCCACCACCCCAGCCGGCACCGGCCGCAACCATCCATCCAGCACGAAGAAGGCCGCCCCCGCTACGGGCGAGCCGATTGGTGGCACTCCTGCTCCCGGTGTCAACGGCGCACTGATCGCCGGGTACCACGTCTCGGTCGGGCCGTAGGCGTTGATCATCACCCGCCCGGTAGCCCACCGGTCCACCAACTCGGCCGGGCACGCCTCACCGGCCACCACCAACGCCGTCGATTCCAACCCCTGCGGCGACAACATTCCCGCGGCAGAAGGGGTCTGGCTCAACACATTGACCCGTTGGTCGACCAGTAACGCGTGAAGGTCTTCCGGTGAGCGCGCCACCGTTTCGGGCACCACGACCAGCCGCCCGCCGCGCAGCAGCGCGCCGAAAATCTCCCATACCGAGACATCGAAGACCAACGAATGCCACTGGGACCACACGCCCGCGCGCGGCAGGCCCCCATTCAGTGATGTCAGCAGCTGCGTGACGTTGTGGTGCTTGACCGCAACCCCTTTGGGGACACCGGTGGTCCCGGAGGTGTAGATCAGGTAGGCGATATCGTCCGGATGCGGCGGTGGTAGGGCCGTGCTGGGGTGTGCGTCAACGACGGGGTCGTCGACGTCGATCACCACCAGGTCATCTCCGTCGAGCCGCCCGGCCAGGTCCGCGGTGGTGATGGCGGCGACAGGCGCGGCATCGGTCAGCATGAACCCGATCCGCGTCGACGGCGACGCTGGGTCGATTGGTAGGTACGCCGCCCCGGTTTTGAGTACCGCCAGAATCGCCACGACAGCCTGTGCTGAGCGCTCCAACAAAAGCGCCACACAGTTACCGTGGTTCGCCCCGTGAGTGGAAAGCAAGTGCGCCAACCGGTTTGAGGACTCATCGAGCTCGCGATAGGTCAGCGAGTAGCCCTCGAAGGTCAGCGCGATCGACTCGGGTGAGCGTGCCACCTGCGCGGCGAACAATTCCGGGATCGATACCCGTGCGGGTGCGGGCTGGGTCAACACCGCCCGATTGCCCCA
>NZ_LZJP01000036.1:0-120537 GCF_001667865.1 Mycobacterium mantenii
GGCCAGACCCAATGGATCCCACCACCACACCTCGACCGCGGCCAACCCCGCACCAACACCTTCCACCACCCCGAAAAAGTCCTCGCCGAGGAAGACGACGAAGACGCGAACGATCCGTGACCGCTGACGTCACAAAAGCTGCGTCGTCGGTCACATCGAAGGCACTAAGGCTTCAGCGTCCGCACGAGGAACTCGGTCTGATCGGCGACCGCTCGCTCCCAGGCCTCACCCACGTAAATCTCGAAGTGACGGACCGGGTAATGCTTGACCTCATTTCGCGGCCCCCGCGCGGCCAGTTTCGCGGTGCGTCCTGCGGGCACCACCGAATCCTGGTCGGCGATGCAGAACAACGCCGGACACGGCAGCTTCGCCGCCTTCAAACCTGGGCGGTACATCCCAATCCGCAGCGCGACCCGGCCGGCGACACGGTTGACCCATTGCACGTCGACTGATTGCTCGAGGATCGCGGTCCAGTCGGACTGCACTTCTTCCTTGGTTATGATTCCGAGGCTGCCGGGCGGTGCTATGGCGGGGATGTAATACGGCGCGTCGCGACGCAGCGCGCGGAGCTGATCGCGCAGCCCGGCGACGCCGGCCCGCATTACCGTCTTGCCCCCGAGCGCGGACATGGTCGCGAGGCCGTCGGTGAACGGGCATTGCGAAACGATCGCCGCGACCCGCCCGTCGGCCGCCCCGACGGCGAGCACGTGGCCGCCGGAGAACGAGCTGCCGAACAGGCCGACCCGCCGCGGATCGACCCAGTCGAGCTCGCGCGCATACGCCAGCGCGGAGTGGAAGTCAGCCTGCTGACGGGAGATGTCGAGCAGCTCGCGGGGCTCGCCGCCGCTGGCACCGAAGTGGCGGTAATCGAACAGCAACACCCCGATCCCGGCCGCGCAGAACCGCTCGGCGTAGGCGGGCAGGCGCAGTTCCTTGGTCCCGCTGAAGCCGTGCGCCATCACAATCAGCGGCCGCGGACCTTCGAAGCCTTCAGGCCGGTACAGCCAGCCGGCGCACTGGTCGTCGCCGGAGGGGAAGGTTATATCGGTGCGCATCGGGTTCTCCTCGCGGTTCGGCGCGGATGGTCCAGCAGCGTTCCTGCGGCTTCAGTTCGACCGGGGACCAACACGTTTCATCACCGACAGGCTCCTACGGCGCGGGGACCACGACGAACCCGACTGAGGCCTAACCGCTCTCGCGCGCCGCGGCCTTCTCCAGATCGGTCAACGCCGGCTCGATGCGATCGGCCATGTCGTCGATGTCGCTGGCCACCTCGGGTGTCGTCACGAAACCGAAGTCCAGGTAATCGGTGTAGGAGAAGCAGGTGATGTTCAGCGCGACGTCCATCACCGGCGGACCCAGCGGCACCAGCGAATCCAGTTTGGCGCCGGCCATGTACAACGGGAACGGCGGACCGGGCACGTTGGAGACAACGAGGTTGATGGGGGCCAGGTTTCGCGACAGTCCGCTGGCGGTGTAGGCCCGCGCGGCCAGCCCCAACAGCCCCGGCGGCGTCGTTTCGGTCAGCCCCATGATCTGGTGCGCCGACAACGCCTTGGCCATGAGCTTGGCGTTCTGGGTGCTTTCGTGGATGGCCCGCAGCCGCTCCCCTGGGTCTTCGACATCGGTGGCCAACGAGACGGTCATCGAACTCACCTGGTTGCCGACGTCGTCCTTATTGTCGTCGGTGCGGGTGGAAACCGGGATCTGGGCGATCAGCGGTTTGGCGGGCAGCTCACCGCGTTTCTGCAAATAGTCGCGCGCGGCGCCGGCCACCAACGCCAGCACGACGTCGTTGAGCTTGACGCCGTACGCGTCCTTGACGGCCTTGGCGCGGGTCAGTTCGACGCGGCAGCCGGTGATCCGCCGGTGCGGCGAGACCGGCGCGTTGAAGCGGGTTTTGGGTGCTTCGAAGTAGCGCGGGGGCCGGCCGCTCACACCAAGCGCGGCGATCTGCTGGCGCACGGTCTGCTCCATGAGCCTGGCGATGCGGAACGGCGTCTTGACTCCGACGTTGATGAGCGCGCCCACTGCACGCCGTTCGATTCCCGGAATCCGCGATCCCACCAGAGACCCCACCGTTTCCTGTTGCGGCGGGCGCGGTTCCGGCGTGACGTCCAACAGAATCTCACCCAGGCCGGCGCCCGAGACACCGTCGACGATGGCGTGGTGCATCTTGGTCAGCGACGCGATCCGGCCGCCCTCGACACCCTCGATCACCCACATCTCCCACAGCGGCCGGGCACGGTCCAGCTTGTAGGACATCAACCGGCCCACCAGCTCCTCGAGCTCGCGGCGACCACCCGGCGCCGGAACGGCGATGCGCCGGATGTGGAAGTCGATGTCCAGGTCCTCGTCTTCGACGAACCACGGCCGGTCCAGCCCGAGCGGGGCCCCGGTGACCCGCCATCGCAGCTGCGGCAGCTCCGGCAACCGTTCGATGATCAGTTCGCGGAGTCGCTGGAAACTGTATTCGGGTGACTCCTTCGGGTCGCAGATCGCCAACGCCCCCACATGCATGTGCCAGCCCGCAGTTTCGGCCGACCAAAACGCCGCATCAACGCTCGAAAGCCGCTTCATCCCCCGACCGTATCCCCCCAACCCCCGTCGCGACCAGCAATGGCAAACAAACTACCTGTCTGTTCGGCCGAGGAGGCGTCCGCGTGGCCGCCAGTTCGTTGCGGCTACCCGCCGTGCGGATCGGGGCCGAGCCGAGGGCCTTGGCGGCCTACACCTCACACGCACCTGCCGCCAATGACCGGAGCCCCTCTGCCGCAACATATTCAGTTGTTTCTTATGGGGCGCCGGACGGGTAGCTCACTGGCTTCGATCGACGGGACTTGCGGGCGAACTCGGACACGTGGGGCTTGGCGTCGATCGAGCCCACGCCCGCGGAACCGACAGAATCCCGATCGCTGTGCCGCCCCCGACGCTCACCCGAGACGCCGCGTGATTCGCGCTGACCCCGGCGAACGACGGCACGCACATTGCCGCGGCCCTGTTCAACGCGGCGGCCTTGTTGACGGCACTCAGGTGGTTGAGCGCGAAGTCCCGCGGCGCCGACAACGAACTCAACTTGGACAGGGGCGCCGTTATCGACAACAGGGACGCATCCAAGGTGGCCAGCGGCGAGGAGCACAGCGCATCGAGAGCGTCGGAGATCGCTGAGATCACCTGACGGCCAGTCGATATGACTTCCGGCGCGACCGTCAGAATCCAGTTCCGCGGCGGTGGCGTGACGCCCCCGGCTTGGCGGGCCGGCTCGCAGAGGCCGGCCAAGGGCGGGGGCGAACTGAATGGCGTCAGCTTCCAGATGTCGGCCGAGGCGCGGGCGTACGCATACATGGCGGCGGCGTCTTGAGCCCACATCCGTTCGTAGTCAGCTTCGGCGTCGGCGATAGCCGGACTGATCTGGCCCAGGCAGTTCGCCGCGGCCAGCGAGATCCGCCGTAGTCGGTTGGCGTCGATCAGATGCGGCGCCGCCATCGCCGCCAGCGTCAAGCCGTAGGCGCCCGCGGCCGCTGTGGCCTGGATGGCCGTCTGCCGAGCCTGTGCAGCGGTCGCGTCGAGCCACGCGAGATAGGGTGCGACGGCCTGGGCTATCGCCGCTGCCGAAGCGCTCGGCTCTCCCACGTCGAGCTTGGAGATCACCGTCCGGTAGGTCAGTGCCACGTCGCTGAGTTGGACGGCCAACACATCCCAAGCCCTGGCGGCGTCCACCATCGATCCGGCGCCGGGGCCCGCATGCATCCGCGCGGAATTGCTTTCCGGGGGTGTGATCCCGAAATCCGTCACTGGCCCCAGCTCGACGGTGGGCGAATTGTGTTGCAGCATCAGGCGTTTCTGTTGAGGAGCGATGGAAGCAAGCTCGGTGAATCTGGTGGTCGTGCTGTGACAGAAAGCTTTTCGGCTTTCAGCCGCCTCCCTTGGCGCTAGGCCCGGCGGAAGCGTCGAGTTGTCGCGGGCAATACGCCTTCGCTGATATCGTCGCGAACTGGGCGGCGCCGTTGGTGGTCAGGGCGGGGTTGTTGTCGCGGAGGTCATTGAGTAGTTGAAGACCCGATACGCCTCGAGAGAGCAGGCCGCATACCGCTTTGCCGGCGCTCACGGCTTGGTTCGGGTC
Source organism: Mycobacterium mantenii (assembly GCF_001667865.1). Classification (GTDB taxonomy): domain Bacteria; phylum Actinomycetota; class Actinomycetes; order Mycobacteriales; family Mycobacteriaceae; genus Mycobacterium; species Mycobacterium mantenii_A. Next base: position 4,124 of record NZ_LZJP01000036.1, read on the forward strand.
CTGAAAGCTGATGCCTACCGTGTGTAGGTCGGCGATGAAGACTTCGTTGTTGTCGTCAGCGGCCGCCTCATCCTCTCCCGGTACGGCGTGTGCGGGCACGGCGATAGCGATCCCCAGCGATACACCGAGAAGCGTTAACAGCGGTTTCATGCATCCTCCTGAGTCCGTTGTGATTGTTTCACCTCTTGCGGGGTTGGGCCGTCTTAGGTTGTGTTGCGAAAAGCATTGCGCCCGAATGCACTAACCCAGATTTGATTGGGACGGTCCGGCCGTGATCCCCTCTCCGTCCGTCACGTGCACGGCGTGCACGCCGGGTGTCGTTCGGAGTTTGGCGACGAGGTCGTCGAGGCCGGCCTCGTCGACGCTCCAGTGCCGTACTTGATCGGGCATCTCCTGCAATTGGGCGATGATGCGGTCGAGCTTGACCGGCGCCTGTCGGCGCTCGCCGGTGATGGCGTGGGCCTGGATGCCGGTTGACCTGACGACGCGCGACGCCGGGCCGCCCACCGCCCCGCCCGCCAGACTGCCCAGGGTCGCTTCGTTGACCAGGCCGTCGGGGATATCTGCCGCAGCGGCCGCGGCCATACTGGTGGCCGGTAGCGCGGTGGAGGCCAGCCTGATCGCCGGGGCGGCGGTTGCCCAACCAGGCGGCACCGACATCTTTCCCACCGTCGGCGCGTTGCCCAATACAGCCGATACGGGTTTCACCGCGACGCCAGAGGCAACGTGCCCCGGCGACGCCAGACCGGCGCCCAGTGACGTTTTCGACATCGCGGCACTCCACGGCGCATAGACGAAAAAGTTCTTCCACTGCGAAACACCCAGGCTGGTACTAGCATTGACGACGTTGGTCCATGTGGCCTGGGTGCCGATCTGCGAGATGCTCGAATACAGCGTCTCCCAGAAGGGTGCGATCTCCGTGCTGCCCGTGGCTCCCCCGATCAGGTTCTGCCAAAACTGGGTGTATTGGGTGGTGAGCGAGGTGATGTAGGCCTCGATCTGTTTCAGCCACGACGACAACGAGGTGGACGACTCCGCGGCCGCCTGGGCCGCCGCGGCGGTGTCACTGGTGGTAGTCGGCGCGTCCGCAAACGGGGTCAGCTCTCCGGCGGACTCCGACGCGCCGGCGTAACTGAACATGGCAGCGACGTCCTGGGCCCACATCTGGCCGTACTCGGCTTCAGTGGCAGCAATCGCCGCGCCGTTTTGCCCCAAGATGTTGGTCTGCAACAGTGCGGCCAACTGGCTGCGGTTCGCCGCGACGACCGCCGGCGGCACGGTGGCCGCCAGTGCCGCCTCGTAGGCGGCGGCCGCCGCCCGGGCCTGGGCGGCGGTCTCCTCGGCCAGGCCCGCCGTGGTCGATATCCACACCACATAGGGCGCCGCCGCGGCCGCCATGGATTCCGACGACGAACCCTGCCACGACTCGCCAACCAGCTCCGAGATCACCGATGCGTACGACGCCGCGGTGGCGTGCAACTCGGCGGCCAGCCCGTCCCACGCCGCGGCCGCGGCCAGCAACGACCCCGCGCCTGGGCCCGCGTAGATCTGGGTGGAGATCACCTCGGGTGACAGCGCTCCGAAATCCCCGAAAACCATTGCCGCGCCTTCCTTATTTCGTATTCGGAGGTATCACGATGACGGTGGACGTCGTCGCGATGTCGTCGACAGCCACGGCACCGGGCACACGAACGGTCGGGCCCGCGACGGAGCGAGTGGCGGTCCCGCCGACGGCGCGCCCGGCCAGACTCGACAGGGCCGTCGGCCCGAACAGACCCCGCTGACCGTTGGCGGCCATCGCGGGCGCGGCGTCCAGCATGGTCTCCGGCAGCTCGGAGGCGACCGTCCTGACCGCTGGGACCGCGGAGGCCCAATTCGCCGGCACCGACAGCGACCCCACCAAGCCGGCACGGCCCGCCGACGCCGAAATCGTGCCCGCACCCGACAGCGCGGTCGAGCCGGTCAGGAGATCGCTGTGCAGCAGCGGCGCCAAAACGCCGAGGAGCGGCTTTGGGTGAAGCAGCGGGCCGATACCTTGGATGCCGGTGCCCAAGGACGGGATGCTGACGGCGATCTGGTACCAGTTCTTCATCAGGTTCGCCACGCCGAGCGGCGTGTACGGCCCGGAGATGGTGCCCATGACACTGTTGAAAGTCTTCAGAATCCCGGTGATGTCCGTCAGGCTCAGCGGAAGTTCCGCCGCCGCCGTTACCGCTGCGACCGGAGCCTGCGAGACAGCTTCTGACAGAACTGATTCCACGCCGGATGCGGTAGACGATTGCAGCGCGGAGGTGACCGCTGCGGACTGGTCGGCCGCTCCGTTGGCGTCGGCGGTCGTTGGTGGTGCGTTGAACGGGGTCAGCCGGGTCGCGGCCGCCGAGGAGCCCGCGTAGGCGTACATCGCGGCGGCGTCCTGAGCCCACATCTCGGCGTACTGGGCCTCCGTGGCCGCGATCGCCGAAGTGTTCTGGCCCAGAACGTTGGTCGCAATCAGCGACGCCAACAGTGCCCGGTTGGCCACGATCACCGGCGGCGGGACAGTGGCCGCGAACACGGCTTCATAGGCCGCGGCCGCCGCCTCGGCTTGGACGGCCGTCTGCTCGGCCTGCACGGCGGTGTTGTCCAGCCACGCGATGTAGGGTGCGGCCGCGGCCGCCATCGCCGTCGACGAGGGCCCACGCCAGGCGGTTCTCAGCTCCGAAATTGCCGAACCGTAAGACGCTGCTGCCGAACGCAATTCGGCCGCCAGCCCAGCCCAGGCGGCCGCAGCCGCCAGCAACGGTGCCGGACCCGGCCCTGAATAGACTCTGCCGGAGTTGACCTCCGGTGGTAACAATCCGAAATCCATCGCTTCCTCCGCCCCCGGTTGTGTCACCACCGCCGGCCGTGTGCTTGCCGTTCGCGGACAAGCCGAACAACTTCCACCGCCGCCAGAACCCGGGAGACGAGTTTGCTGCGCGGCGGGCGCCTCTCGTGTAGACGAGACACTAGCCAGCGATGACCAAAACGCCTTCCGCCAAGATCAGCCGGCCTGAGCGCCGGTGCGCCGCTCGAATTGGGGCGCCGCGAGTCGGTGGTTCGGCAATCGAGCCGCCTGTAAACCGCTCTACCTCGCGTAAATCCGACAGGACGAGGCGGTGAATAGGTGATGACAATCCGTTGAGGGCGTACCTCGAGGACTGCCCGTGAATAAAAATCTCGCTATCAATAATTGGTTTCGCGGCAAGAAAACGTTCGCCACGCAGCAGCGGTGGAATGAGCCGGCGAGCCTCAGAACTGGGCCCCGGGTGCCGAAAATAACTAGGGCACAGCATCTTTCTGCAGCGCAGAAATCAAATACACCCCCAGCTCATATCTCTTTCAAAGAAAATATGCGTGTTCTATGAGTTTGCTGATCTAGAGTTCTTCTTCGGGGGTTAGTGGGGCGCGACGGAAATCCTTTGTCACGGCACGGCCGCCATGAGAAGACTATCGATAGCCTCTACTCATACCCAACATAAATAATTCGTCCATTTCACAGATTCAACTACTGCAGGGACGCGAACCCATGACTCAGGGAGGCGTCGTCGCGGCGCTACGTAGCGCAGCTCCGGGCCGGCTCGAGCAATGCGATCCCGTTGACCACGGAGCGCTCCAACGCAGCTTTGCCGGCGGTAGCTACGACGCGCCTTCAGAAGCGCGCATCGCCACCGGGCTATGCGTCTTCGAGCAGGTCCGGGGTCACCGCCGACTCGGTGTCGGGAATGCCCTCGACCTTCGCCTTGCGGTCGGCCATCGACAGCAGCCGCCGAATACGGCCCGCCACAGCGTCTTTCGTCATCGGGGGATCCGCGAGCCGGCCGAGCTCCTCCAGTGAGGCCTGCCGGTGCTCGACGCGCAGCTTCCCGGCCGAGGCCAGGTGGTCGGGAACGGTGTCGCCCAGGATCTCCAGCGCCCGCTCCACCCGGGCCGCGGCCGCGACGGCCGCGCGCGCCGAGCGGCGCAGGTTGGCGTCGTCGAAGTTGGCGAGCCGGTTGGCCGTGGCCCGGACCTCGCGTCGCATCCGGCGCTCCTCCCACACCAGCCGGGTGTCCTGGGCGCCCATCCGGGTGAGCAATGCGCCGATGGCCTCGCCGTCGCGCACCACGACCCGGTCGGCGCCGCGCACCTCGCGGGCCTTCGCGCTGACACCGAGCCGGCGCGCGGCACCCACCAACGCCAGCGCCGCCTCCGGTCCGGGGCAGCTGACTTCCAGCGCCGACGACCGGCCCGGCTCGGTCAGCGACCCGTGCGCCAGGAAGGCTCCCCGCCACGCGGCCTCGGCGTCGCCGACGCTGCCGCCCACCACCTGGGCCGGCAGTCCGCGCACCGGACGGCCGCGGTTGTCGAGCAGGCCGGTCTGGCGGGCCAGCGCCTCGCCGTCGTTGGCCACCCGCAACACGTACCGGGTGCTCTTGCGAATCCCGCTGGCCGACAACACATGCACGACGGCGCTGTACCCGTAGAGCTCGAAAATGTCCTTGCGCAACCGCCGCGCGACATTGCCCAGGTCCACCTCGGCCTCGACCACGACGCGGCCGCCGACGATGTGCAGCCCGCCGGCGAACCGCAACAGCGACGTGACCTCCGCCCGGCGCGCGCTGACCGATTTCACGATGAGGCGGCTCAGTTCGTCCTTGACTTCGGTCGTCATCGCCACGCGTCGTCACCCCTTGGTCCGCTGCCGGCCGGTCCACTCCCACCGGCTGGTGGGTTTGCACCGTCGACCCGAATATCCGCGGTGGCCGTGACCGAAGACGGTCCCGGAGCCTTGCGGGCCGCCCGGACCCCGTCCAGGGCCGCCGCGAGCTTGCCTGGATCATGTAAAGGTGTACCAGGTCTGGCCACGTCGGCGAAGTGGACCTCGGCCGAAAGCAGTGTGGCGGTGCGGCGCAATTGCTCGCGTTCGCGCTCACTGGGCACCCGTTCGGCGTCGATGATGATGTCGTGCACGCTGAAGTCCGGTGCGTGCTGGGCCAGCACGTGCAGATGACGCTCGACGGAGAAGCCGGCCGTCTCCCCCGGCTCGGCCACCAGATTGAGCACCAGGGCGCGCCGTGCGGTGGTCGCCCGTAGCGCCGCGGCCAACCCCGGCACCAGCACATGCGGGATCACGCTGGTGAACCACGACCCGGGGCCCAGCACCACCAGATCTGCGGCCATGATGGCGTCGACGGCCTGTCGCGTCGCCGGGGGATGGTCGGGCAGCAGCCGCACGCGGCGCACCTTGCCCGGCGTGCTCGCGATCGCCACCTGGCCGCGGATCAGCCGGAACATCCGCGGGTCGCTTTCCAGCCCGGAGACGTCGGCCTCGATCTGCAGCGCGATCGGGCACATCGGCAGCACCCTGCCCTTGACGCCGAGGATGCGCCCCAGCTCGTCGAGCGCGGCCACCGGATCGGCCAGCACCTCGGACAGCCCGGCCAGCATCAGGTTGCCGATCGGATGCCCGGCCAGGGCCCCGCTGCCGCCGAACCGGTGCTGCAGGATGGTCGCCCACAGTCGCCCGTGCGGACTGTCAGATGCCAAGGCCGCCAATGCCATTCGCAAATCGCCCGGGGGCACCACGTCCAGTTCGCTGCGCAGCCGGCCGGAAGAACCGCCGTCGTCGGCGACGGTCACCACCGCGGTGACGTGGGGCGTCAGCCGACGGGCCGCCGACAGCGTCGCGTACAGGCCGTGTCCGCCGCCCAGCGCGACGATGCCCCGGTTCATCGGCTCGGTCATTCGCGGCCCAGATCCCGGTGCAGCACCCGCACCGACAGTTGCGCCTCACCCTTCTGGGCCTCCAGCAGCTGCACCAGCGCCTCGGCGATGGCGACGCTGCGATGCTTGCCCCCGGTGCAGCCGATGGCGACCGTCATGTAGCGCTTGCCCTCCCGGCGGTAGCCGTCGACGACCAGGGACAGCAATCGGTGGTAGGCCTCGAGAAACTCGGCCGCGCCGGGCTGGCTCAACACGTAATCGCGCACCGCCGGGTCCTGCCCGGTGCGCGGACGCAATTCGTCGACCCAGTGCGGATTCGGCAAAAAGCGCACGTCCATCACCATGTCGGCGTCCATCGGCAGGCCGTACTTGAAGCCGAACGACTCGACCGTGACGCTGGTGGTCGCGCTGGCGACGCCGCCGAATGCCCGCTCGATGCTCTCGCGCAGGCCGCGCACCGACAGCGTCGAGGTGTCGATGATCAGGTCGGCGGTGGCGCGAACCGAGGCCAGCATCCGGCGCTCGGCGGCGATGCCCTCGGCCAGGGTCTGATCACCCTGCAGCGGGTGGCTGCGACGATTCTGTTCGTAGCGGCGCACCAACATGTCGTCGGATGCTTCCATGAACACCACGCGGGGCGCGATGTTTCGGGTTGCCAGCTCGGTGCGGACCGAATCCAGGTCACCGGTGAAGCCGCGCGACCGCACGTCCATCACCACCGCCAGCTGGGTGATCCGTGAGCCGGCGGCCAGACCGAAATCGACCATCCGGGTGATCAGCTGCGGGGGCAGGTTGTCCGCCACATACCAGCCGAGGTCTTCGAGCACCTTGGCTGCGGTACCCCGGCCGGCACCGGATAATCCGGTCACCAGGACGACGTCGATACCGGCCGGGGAATCCACCGAGCGGCCGCCCGCGAACTCATCTGGGCCCGTCACTGCGCGGCCTCGGACTGATCGGGTCGCAGCGCCTCCAGGACGGCGGTGGCGGTTGCCACACCGATGCCGGGAACGGCGGTGATCTGGTCGACGGTGGCCTCCTTGAGGCGGGCTATCGATCCGAAATGGCTTACCAATGCCTTACGGCGATGTTCTCCCAATCCTGGCACCGAATCCAGCACCGATGCCGTCATTCGCTTGGATCGCTTGCTGCGATGGTAGGTGATCGCGAACCGGTGCGCTTCGTCGCGGACACGTTGCAGCAGATACAGCCCCTCGCTGTTGCGCGGCATGATGACGGGATCGGGCTCCGAGGGCACCCACACCTCTTCCAGCCGCTTCGCCAGGCCGATCACCGCGACATCGGTGACGCCGAGTTCCTCGAGCACCGCGCTGGCCGCGTTGACCTGCGGGGCACCGCCGTCGACGACGTACAGGTTCGGCGGGTAGGCGAACCGGCGAGACTTTCCTTCCGGTGAAAGCATATTCGGATCGTTTTGTTCACTGACGTGCCGCGCGAAGCGGCGGCGGGTCACCTCGGCGATGGAGGCGACGTCGTCGGAACGCCCCTGCCCGGCGGCTTCCCGGATCCCGAAGTGCCGGTAATCCGATTTGCGCGGCAGACCGTCCTCGAACACCACCAGCGAGCCCACCACGTCGGTGCCCTGCACATGGCTGATGTCGACACACTCGATGCGAAGCGGCGCGTCGGACAAGCCGAGTGCCTCCTGAATGTTCTGCAGCGCAGCGGATCTGGCGTTGAAGTCGCCGGCACGCTTCAATTTGTGTTGCTGCAGCGCCTCTTTGGCGTTGCGCTGTACGGTTTCGGCCAGTGCGCGTTTGTCGCCGCGCTGCGGCACCCGCAGGGCCACCCGGGATCCGCGCAAGCCGGAAAGCCAACTGGTCAACTCGCCGGCGTTGGACGGCAGGCAGGGCACCAGCACCTCGCGCGGCACCGGGTTCACCGATTCGTCTGCGGCGCCGCCTAATTCGGCTTGCTCGCCGTAGAACTGCGTCAAGAACTGTTCGACCAGTCGTTCCTCACCGGAATCACCGGGGTCGGCGGACTTTTCGACGATCCAGCCGCGCTGACCGCGCACCCGGCCGCCCCGGACGTGGAACACCTGCACGGCGGCCTCGAGCTCGTCGTCGGCGAATGCCACCACGTCGGCGTCGGTGCCGTCGCCCAGGACCACGGCCTGTTTTTCCATCGCCCTCTTGACAGCGCCCAGGTCGTCGCGCAGCCGCGCGGCCCGCTCGAAATCGAGTTGCTCGGCCGCGGCGTTCATCCGCTGCTCCAACTCGCGGGCGAACCGGTCGGTCTTGCCGGACAGGAAGTCGCAGAAATCGTCCACGATCTGGCGGTGCTGCTCCGCGCTGACCCTGCCGATGCACGGCGCCGAGCACTTGTCGATGTAGCCGAGCAGGCATGGACGGTCGATCTGCTTGTGCCGCTTGAACACTCCCGCCGAGCAGGTGCGCGCCGGGAACACCCGGGTGAGCAGATCCAGCGTCTCCCGAATGGCCCACGCGTGCGAGTAGGGCCCGAAGTACCGCACCCCCTTGCGGCGGGGGCCGCGGTAGACCATCAGCCGCGGGAACTCCTCGTTGAGGGTCACCGCAAGCACCGGATAGGTCTTGTCGTCCCGATAGCGGACGTTGAACCGCGGGTCGAACTCTTTGATCCAGTTGTACTCGAGCTGCAGCGCCTCGACTTCGGTGTTGACCACCGTCCACTCGACCTTGGCAGCGGTGGTCACCATTTGCCGGGTTCGCGGGTGCAGGCCGGCGATGTCTGCGAAGTAAGACGTCAGCCGGCTGCGCAGGCTCTTGGCCTTGCCGACGTAGATGACTCGCCCGTGCGGATCCCGGAATCGGTAGACGCCGGGCTCGACCGGGATGGACCCGGGGGCGGGGCGGTAGGTGGCGGGATCGGGCACGGATCCAGGCTAGTAGCCGCCGGCGCGGTACCGAGAAAGGCCGGGCGCGTGCGGGTGCCGGTCTACTGTGGTGCCTACCGGTCGCCGCGATGTTTGGGGGGGATTACCGTCGAGTCCTCGCTAGCCTGGTTGCTGCAGCCCGTCGGTGTCGACGCCTTCCTCGACGAGATCTGGGCGAGCAGGCACCACCACATCAAGCGATGCCAACCGGGCTACTTCGACCGGCTGCTGCCCGGGCCTTCGGCCGTCGACGGGCTCCTGGAGCACGTGCGGCCGGAGCCGGCGGCCGTGCGGCTGGTGAAGGGCGGCCGGGACATGGACCCGGCGGAATACCGGCAATCCGACGGCGGCCTGGACCCGGTCCGGGCACGGCAGGGCCTGGCCGACGGCTACACCATCGTGCTCAACGGGCTCGAGCGGTACCTGCGCACGATCGCGTCGCTGTCGCACTCCATCGAGGTCGAGCTGAACTTCCCGACGCGGGTCAACGGCTACGTCACGCCACCGGAATCGACCGGCTTTGTCCCGCACTACGACCCGCACGACGTGCTCGTCCTACAGATCCAGGGATCGAAGACGTGGCATTTGTCCGACGCCGCCGCCGTGCCGCCGCACGAGATCCAGCGGCGCAAGGGGGTGGGGACGGACGGGCTCACGTCGCCGACCGACGTGTGCCTGCAACCCGGCGATGTGCTGTATCTGCCGCGCGGCCAAGTGCATTCGGCCGAAACGCACGCCGAGCCGTCGGTCCATCTGACGATCGGGCTGCATGCGCCCACGGTGCTCACGCTCGTCACGCATGCGCTGCACGCGCTGAGTTTGCGCGATCCCCGGGTGCACGCCCGCTTGTCGCCACGACACCTCGATGACGCGACCGCTCGCGCCGGCCTGGCCGACCTCGTGCGCGACACCCTGCGGGCCGTCGGGGATCCCGAGATCGTCGGCGAGGGCCTCGACGCGATGGCGGACGTCTTGGTCCGGCGCGGCCGGTGCCCGCCGGTCGGGCGGGTCAGCGACACCGTCGGGATCGACGGGCGAACGTTGGTGGCCAAGTACGAGCCGCTCTATTCGCAGGTTACGCACGCCGGCGACCGCGTCGTCCTGCAGTTCGCCCAACTGTCGGTGGGCGCCGGCGCCGACCACGAGGCCGCGCTGCTGTTCCTCGCCGGCAGCACCGAGCCGTTTCGGGTCGGCGATCTACCCGGGCTCAGCGCGGCTCAGCAGACAGGTCTGGCGCAGACGCTGATCCTGAACGGTTTCCTGGTCCGGCTGTCCAATGGCTGACAGTTAGCTTCGCATCTCCGGTGAAAGTGCCCGATTCTATCCGTATTTGCGGATAGGAGCGCCGTAGACTTCGGGTACCTGCGGGTCCCGTCGGGGTCGCCGCTCACGCACACCGCGGACCGCTGACCGGTTCACCGGAAGGAGCGAATCATGGCGGCACGGACGCACGCCGGTGACCCGCGATGACCATGCCGATCTGGGCCGCTTTCCCACCGGAGGTGCATTCGGCGGCGCTCTCCAGTGGGCCGGGGCCCGGGTCCTTGCTGGCGGCCGAGCAGGCTTGGCAGGCGCTGAGCGCCGAATACGATTCGGCGGCCCAGGAACTCGGCGACCTGCTGGCGGCCGTGCAGGCCGGAACCTGGCAGGGCCCCAGCGCGGAGGCGTTCGTCGCCGCCCACGTTCCGTATCTGGCCTGGCTCCTGCAGAACAGCGCCAACAGCACCGCGGCGGCCCTCGAGTCCGAGACCGTGGCCGCGGCCTACACCGCGGCGCTGTCAGCCATGCCGACCCTGGAGGAGCTGGCGACCAACCACGCCGTTTTCGCGCAATTGGTCGCGACGAATTTCTTTGGTGTCAACACGATTCCGATCGCGCAGAACGAGATCGAATATCTGCAGATGTGGCTGCAGGCGGCCACCACGATGGCGATGTACGAAGCCGTGTCCGAGACCGCAATGACGTGGGCGCCGCCCACCGCGCCGCCGCCGGCGATCCAGAAGACCGACATCCCGAACCAGGACGCCGGCGGCGGCCCAACTCAGTTGAGCTGGTGGGTGACTCGGGTGCAGGAGGTCGCCAGGGCAATCAGCGGGGATCTGAGCCAGTCGCCATCGAACCCGTCCGCGACCCTCTCCGACCTGATGGGCGATCCGCTACTGGCCTCCGAGGTTCCGCACTGGGCGGGTGAGTCGCTCCTCTATTTCGCCCCGCAGGTGCCGCAATTGACGCAGCTGTCGTTCGGCCTGATCGCGCCCTTCGTCCCCGTCGCGGGTGCGCCGGGTCTGGCGGGCCTGGCCGGGCTGGGCGTCGCCCCGCAACCCGCCCCCGCCCTGCCCGGGGCGGCGGCCGCGCCGGCGCCATCCCACCAGGGGGCCCCCGCCGCGATGGCCCCCGGCCCCGGCGCACCCACCGCGACCCCTGCCACCACCCCGGCTCCCGCGCCCGCCCCCGTCGCCGCATCTGCGTCCGCCGCGGCGCCGGCGCCGCCCGCAGCCGGCGTTCCGGGGTTCAGCTACCCCTACGTCGTCGGTCCCCCCGGGCTCGGGGCCGGCACCGGCATGAGCGTCGGCTCCCGCGCCGATCAGACGTCGCCCGGGCGCGACACCGTCGCCGTGCCGGCCGCCCCGGTTCGTGGGGAACAGGCCCGGCGCCGCCGGCGGCCCCGGCCGGGCCTGATCGACCCCGGACGCCGCTACGAATATCTCGACGATGCGTCGCGCGCCGAATCCCCCGCCGCGTCGGCGTCTGATCGGGGCGCCGGACGCTTGGGTTTCGCCGGCACCGCCCATCAGCCCGACACCGCTCCTGTGGGCTTGACCACAGTTGCCGGCGGTTCACTGGACGACAATCCGGGTCTGCCGCTGCTGCCGAGCGCCTGGAGCCCCGAAACCGAATAAGTAGCAACGCGGCAGGTAGAGGGCCCGTGATGCGCGCCGCGGGCGGTGGCGGCGGTTTGGACGCCGTCGATTCCGGCTACCAAGCTCCTAGCTCAACGTAAGGTGGGGGCAGAGCAATGGAGGGAGTCCGTAAATGATGAAGCGCTCGTTGGCCAAACTGGCTGTCACCGTCGGCGGTCTGGCATTGGCGTCGACCGCTGGGGCAGGGGTCGCATCGGCCAGCCCTGATTACGGTCCGATGATCAACACGACCTGCAACTACGACCAGGCGATGCGGGCCGTGCACGCGGAAAACCCGATGGCCGCTCAGTACCTGGACCAGTCGCCGCCGAACCAGCAGTTCCTGCAGCAGTATCTGGCGTCGTCGCCCGACCAGCGGGTGAACCTGCTGCACGCGATCGAGCACAACCAGGGGGCCCAGCAGGCCCTTCCGATTTTCCAGCAAATGATGACGGACTGCACTCGCTACTGAGTGCCTCCGACTCGGGCTTTCCGACACAACCGTTAGATCACCAGGCGACGGGCCACCGCAGCTAAGCGGTGCGCCCGTCGACCTGTGTTCGCCGTTTCGCCGCCCAGTCCGCCATCGGAAATCCGGGGGCGTTGTTACAGGCGGACAGCAGCAGAGCCACGTGGGGCAGCACGGCCAATCCGTAATCGCAGGTCCACCCTGGCTGGTTCATCGTCCATACCAGGACGCCTTCCGACGGCGTGGCGAAGCCGGCCAGCCGCATTGGCGGCGCCTCCCCGACCGGGGCGATGCCCACGGCGTCGTGGCGGCACTGGGCGACGGCGATGAAACCACTCACGACCTCGTGATGGGGGTCCAGCGCATTGTCGTAGGTGTCGACCGACTCGGCGTACAGCGCCGAACCATTGAATTGGTAGGCCGATTCGGCGTGGTCGGAGGAGCCGGCGGGTCGCAGCGGAGAGCCCTTGAAAAGCAGTGCCGCCGAGCACTCCGGCGGCCGGGCGGTGGTGAAATAGGTATCGCCCACCGGCATCGCGCTCGCGGCGCCGAACGGGGTGTCATCGCCGCTCTGCAGCAGTAGATCCTGCGCGCGGGCCTGCGGGGGTTTCACCGTTGTCGACGGCGCTCCCCCCGACTGGCCGGACGCCCGGACCGCCCGTCCCCCCACCACTGCGCTGCACCCACCGAGTGCCAGCATGGCGACGACGGCGATTGCGGCCACCCGTGCCTGAAGTGCCATCGGCTGATGGTACAGCGCTCAGTGCGTTTTCAGGTCCGGCCGATAGCGCGCCAGCAGCGACCGCACGGTGTCCATGGCCTCCACAGCACGCGCCTTATCGACGGCCTGGATGGCCATCACCGGGATGTACTCGTCATCGGGCAGGTCGATCCGCGCCCAGCGGTGCCCCACCGGAAACGAGACGCCGACCACGTCCGGCCATCCGATTAGCTTGTCGCCCAACAGGTTTCGCACCGAAACGCCGGCCGGTCCGACCCGCAGCCGCGGCCGCGCGAACAACAGTACGACGCCGGCGATGACCAGGCCCAGCATCGCGATGGCCACCTGGTCGGAGGTCTGAAAGACCACCCCGGTGGACCCCGCCTTGAGCAGAAGACCCACCGCGATGTGTGCCGCGGCGATGACGAACGCCGCCCCATAGGCGAACAACGGTGTGCGATGGGGACGCACCACCGCATCCCAAATCTCGCGGTCCGGAGGCGAAGTCACGACCGGGCGCGCAACTCACGCAGGGTCAGCGCGGTGGTGAGGGCCGCCAGTGTGGCTTGGGCCCCTTTGTCCTCGGCCGATTCCGGAAGGCCGGCCCGGTCCAGGGCCTGCTGCTCGGTGTCGGTGGTCAGCACGCCGTTGGCCACCGGAGTGGAAGTGTCCAACGACACCCGGGTCAGGCCCTGAGTCACCGCATCACACACGTATTCGAAATGCGGTGTCTGCCCACGAATTACGACACCCAGGGCGACCACGGCATCGTGGTTGCGGGCGAGTTCCTGCGCAATGACCGGGATCTCGATCGCGCCGACCACCCGGACCTCCGTCGGGTCGTCGATACCCGATTCCGAGGCCACCTTGCGGGCGCCCGCCAGCAGGGCGTCGCAGATTTCGGTGTGCCAGGTACTCGCGACCAGGGCCAGTCGCAGGCCGGTTGCATCCAGCGGCGGAACCTCCGGCACACCGTCGGCAGGGCTCATTTGCGCCCCTCCGCAGCATCGCTACGCTCTGCATCGTCGCGGACGGTGCTCATCTGCGCCCCCTCCTCAGCATCGCTACGCTCTGCATCGTCGCGGACGCGGCTCACAAAGCACCGCCGAATTCACCTGGCAGATGGACGGATTCGTGAAAGTCGTCCAGCCCGGCCAGGTCGTGGCCCATCTTGTCCCGCTTGGTCATCAGGTAACGGATGTTCTCCGCGTTGGCGCGCACCGGAAGCGGCACCCGCTCGATGATGTGCAGGCCGTACCCGTCCAGCCCGACGCGTTTGGCCGGGTTGTTGGTCAGCAGCCGCATCGAACGCACCCCGAGGTCCACCAGGATCTGCGCGCCGATCCCGTAATCCCTTGCATCGGCGGGCAACCCGAGCTTCAGGTTGGCGTCGACGGTGTCCTCACCGGCGTCCTGCAGCTGGTAGGCCTGCAGCTTGTGCATCAGCCCGATGCCGCGTCCCTCGTGGCCGCGCATGTACAGCACGATGCCGCGTCCCTCGCGGGCGACCATCGCCATCGCGGCGTCCAGCTGGGGCCCGCAATCGCAGCGCCGCGAGCCGAACACGTCACCGGTCAAGCATTCGGAGTGCACGCGCACCAGCACGTCGTCACCGTCGGCGTTCGGGCCGGCGATGTCGCCGCGCACCAGCGCGACGTGTTCGACTTCTTCGTAGATGCTGGAGTAGCCGATGGCACGAAACTCCCCGTGGCGGGTCGGTATCCGGGCTTCGGCGATGCGGGCGATGTGCTTCTCGTGTTTGCGTCGCCACTCGATCAGGTCGGCGATGGTGATCATGGCGAGATCGTGTTCGTCGGCGAAGACCCGCAATTCGTCCGTCTGCGCCATCGAGCCTTCGTCTTTTTGGCTGACGATCTCGCAGATGGCGCCCGCCGGCTGCAGCCCGGCCAGCCGGGCCAGGTCGACGGCGGCCTCGGTGTGCCCGGGGCGGCGCAGCACGCCACCGTCCTTGGCGCGCAACGGAACCACGTGACCGGGCCGGGTGAAATCGTCGGCGACGCTGGTCGGATCGGCCAGCAAGCGCATGGTGGTCGCCCGGTCCGAGGCCGAAATCCCGGTGCCCACACCCCGTCTTGCGTCGACCGTCACGGTATAGGCGGTGCCGTGCTTGTCCTGGTTCACCGCGTACATCGGCAGCAGGCCCAGCCGGTCGCAGACCTCGCCGTCCAGCGGCACGCACAGGTATCCCGAGGTGTAGCGCACCATGAACGCCACCATCTCCGGCGTCGCCTTCTCGGCGGCGAAGATCAGATCGCCCTCGTTCTCGCGGTCCTCGTCGTCGATGACGATGACGGCCTTGCCGGCCGCAATGTCGGCAACCGCCCTCTCGACGGAGTCCAACCTCGTCATCGTTGCTACCTTGCTGTCTCAGGGGTCCGCAGGAAGAGCCCAAGTGTTGCATTCAGTATGAACCACGGCGCGGGCCACGTTATTGCCGCGGCATTTTCCCCATGACTGCCACCTGGCGGCGACGCCGATCACGTGGTGTGGCGCGGTCCTCAGCGGGCTGCGCACCTTCGAAGACAACGCGGATCGGTGCGGCGAAACGACTCCTGATCCGGTGCCAGCAATCTACGCTGACCGCATGAGAATCGCGTTGAGAGTGGCGGTACCGTCCGTGACCTTGATGTTCGCAGCCGGATTGGCAGCGGGTGTCGCCTGCCCGCAACGGGCGACGGCCGACGCGTGCGCCGACGTCGGCGGCCGGCATGTGAGCGTCGGCGGGTGCACTGATCCGGGACGCTGGGGTAACTGGGTCCTTCCGGCCGGTGCGATGACGGTCCCGCCACCCGACGCACCACCGCCGTGCTACACCCCGTCCGGCGAGCCTTACTGGACGCCGCCGGGCGAGCCCTGTTAGCCGAACCGGGCCCGTTTCGCTCATCGCGCCGGGCTAGCGGACCATCAATCGTTCGACGTATTTCGCGATCACGTCGACTTCGAGGTTCACCTGCGTCCCGACCGGAGCGCGGCCCAAGGTGGTCAACTCCCGGGTGGTGGGAATCAGCGAGACTTCGAACCAGTCTTCCGGGCCACTGCCCAGCGCGGACACGGTCAGCGAAATCCCGTCGACGGTGATCGATCCCTTCTCCACGACGTAGCGGGCCACCGCGGCGGGCAGTTCGATCCGCACCACTTCCCAGTGTTCCGACTGCGTCCGGGCCACGATGTGCCCCGTCCCGTCGACGTGCCCCTGCACGATGTGCCCGCCCAGCCGGCTGTTGACGGCCGCGGCGCGCTCCAGGTTGACCCGGCTGCCCACCTGCAATTCGCCCAAGTTGGACCGGTTGAGCGACTCGGCCATCACGTCGGCGGTGAACTGACCGTCGGGCAACAGCTCGGCGACGGTCAGGCACACGCCGTTGACGGCGATGGAATCGCCGTGGCCCGCATCGGCCGTCACGACGGCGCCGCGAATGGTCAGCCGCGCCGCGTCGGAAAGGACGTCGCGAGCCGTCACCTCGCCGAGTTCCTCGACAATTCCGGTAAACATCCCCCCAGGCTAATTGGCCCCCGCTCAGGCTGATGAGCAGGGCAAACACCCGCGCCTCATCGACACTGGCACCCCGCGTTCACCAGGGCAGTCACCGGCACCCTCTACGATGCAGAGTATGCAGACCCGCCGCCGTCTACAGGCCGTCATCGCATCCCTGACCCTCGCCACCACCTTGATCGCCGGCTGTTCGTCGGGCTCGAAGCAGAGCAGCGCGCCGCTTCCCGACGGCACGACCTTGGTCAAGCAGTCGGCCGACGCCACCAAGAAAGTGAAGAGCGCGCACATCGCGCTGAGCATCCAGGGCAAGATCCCCGGGCTGCCCATCAAGACGCTGACCGGTGACCTCACCACGGCTCCGGCCACGGCCGCATCGGGCAACGCCCTGATCACCCTGGGCGGGTCCGACATCGACGCCAACTTCGTGGTGCTCGACGGGACGCTGTACGCCACCCTCACCCCGAACAAGTGGAGTGACTTCGGCAAGGCCTCCGACGTCTACGACGTCTCGGTGCTGCTGAACCCCGACAGCGGGCTGGGCAACGCGCTGGCGAACTTCAGCAACGCCAAGTCCGAGGGCCGCGACACCATCAA
Organism: Mycobacterium mantenii; assembly: GCF_001667865.1. Classification (GTDB taxonomy): domain Bacteria; phylum Actinomycetota; class Actinomycetes; order Mycobacteriales; family Mycobacteriaceae; genus Mycobacterium; species Mycobacterium mantenii_A. The sequence goes on from NZ_LZJP01000036.1 coordinate 20,924, forward strand.
CGGGCAGAGCACCATCCGCGTCAGCGGAAACGTGTCGGCGGACGCGGTGAACAAGATCGTGCCGCAGTTCAACGCGACGCAGCCGGTGCCCAGCACGGTGTGGGTCCTGGAGACCGGTGACCACCAGCTGGTCCAGGCCAACCTGCAGAAGAGCTCGGGCAACTCCGCCCAGATCACCCTGTCCAACTGGGGCGAGCAGGTTCAGGTAACCAAGCCCCCGGTGAGCCAGTGACCGTGGACACCGCAGCCCTGGCCGGGCACCAGACCGGACGCCGCGTAGCGATCAGCGCGGGCAGCCTGGCGGTCCTGCTGGGCGCCCTGGACGCGTATGTCGTCGTGACGATCATGCGCGACATCATGACCGACGTTCACATCCCGATTAACCAGCTGCAGCGCATCACCTGGATCATCACGATGTACCTGCTGGGCTACATCGCCGCGATGCCGTTGCTGGGCCGCGCCTCCGACCGGTTCGGCCGCAAGCTGGTGCTGCAGGTCAGCCTGGCGCTGTTCATCGTCGGCTCGGTGGTCACCGCGCTGGCCGGCCACTGGGGCGATTTCCACCTCCTGATCGGCGGACGCACCATCCAGGGTGTGGCCAGCGGCGCGCTGTTGCCGGTCACCCTCGCTCTCGGTGCCGATCTGTGGTCGCAGCGCAACCGCGCCGGCGTGCTCGGCGGCATCGGGGCCGCCCAGGAGCTCGGTAGCGTGCTGGGCCCGCTGTACGGGATCTTCATCGTCTTCTTGTTCCATGACTGGCGCTACGTCTTCTGGATCAACGTCCCGCTGACCCTGATCGCCATGGTGATGATCCAGTTCAGCCTGCCCGCGCACGAGCGGGTGGAGGAGCCCGAGAAGGTCGACCTGGTCGGCGGTGTGCTACTCGCGGTCGCCCTGGGCCTGGCCGTCATCGGCCTCTACAACCCGGAACCCGACGGCAAGCAGATCCTGCCCAGCTACGGGTTGCCGCTGGTCATCGGCGCGGTCGTGGTCGGGGTGCTGTTCCTGCTCTGGGAGCGCTTCGCGCGCACCCGGCTGATCGAACCGGCGGGCGTGCACTTCCGCCCGTTCCTCGCCGCGCTGGGCGCCTCGCTGTTCGCGGGTGCCGCGCTGATGGTGACGCTGGTCGACGTCGAGCTGTTCGGCCAGGGCGTGCTCGGACAGTCCCAGACGCAGGCCGCCGGGCTGTTGTTGTGGTTCTTGATCGCGCTGCCGATCGGGGCGGTGCTGGGCGGCTGGATCGCCACCCGGGTCGGTGACCGGGTGATGACCTTCGTCGGGCTGCTCATCGCGGCGTACGGGTACTGGCTGATCCACTACTGGCGCCAAGACGTGATGAGCCAGAAGCACGACATCTTCGGGGTGTTCAGCGTGCCTGTGCTGCACGCCGACCTGCTGGTGGCCGGTGTGGGCCTGGGCCTGGTGATCGGGCCGCTGACCTCCGCCGCGCTGCGGGTGGTGCCGTCCGCCCAACACGGCATCGCCTCGGCGGCCGTGGTGGTGGCCCGGATGACGGGCATGCTTATCGGTGTGGCCGCGCTCAGCGCGTGGGGCCTGTACCGGTTCAACCAGATCGTGGCGGGCCTGACGGCCGCGATCCCGGCCAACGCCTCCCTGTTGGAGCGCATCGCCGCCCAGGGCACGATGTACCTCAAGGCCTTCGCCATGATGTACGGCGACATCTTCGAGGCCACCGTCGGCATCTGCGTTCTCGGGGCGCTGCTGGGCCTGTTGATCGGCGGCCGCAAGGAGCACGCCGAGGAGCCGGAAGTCGCCGAGCCGCAATCGGTTTCGATGGGTGAGCGCTAGCCGCTGCGCGGCACCAGGCTGAGCACCAGATCGGGGCCGACCCGGTCGATTCCGTCGAACTGCCAGCGCAGCGCCCGCGCGATCGTCGACACCCCCACGTCGTCGACCGCTGTCACGGGGCCGCCCAGCAGGGTCGGCGCGACGTAGGCCAGGATCCGGTTGACCACCCCGGCGCGCAGGAAGGCCCCCGCCAGCGTCGGGCCACCCTCCAGCAGCACGTCGGTACGATCCGAAACGGCCTTGAGCACCTCCATGGGGTCGTGCGTGCGGATCAGCATGGTCCGCGAATCGTCGTTGAGAACCTTTGCCTCTGAAGGTATTTCACGCATTCCGACGACCACGCGCAGCGGTTGCCGGTCGGCCAGCGAGCCGTCGGGCAGTCGCGCGGTCAACGCGGGGTCGTCGGCCAGCACGGTGCCGGTTCCCACCACGATCGCGTCGGCGACCGCGCGGCGCCGATGCAGATCCAGCCGTGAGGCCTCGCTGGAGATCCATTGGCTGGAACCGTCTGCGGCCGCGCTGCGGCCGTCGACGCTGCTGGCGTATTTCCACGTCAGATGCGGCAGGCCGGTCCGCTGCTTGTACAGCCACTCCCGCAGCGGGCCCCCGGTCACCTCGTCGGCCAGCACGCCCGAGCGCACCGCGACGCCCGCTTGCTCGAGCCGGGCCGCCCCGCCGGCGGCCTCCGGGTTGGGGTCGGCGACGGCGTACACCACGGTGCCGACCTTCGCGTCCAGCAGGGCGTTCACACACGGCGGGGTTTTGCCGTAGTGATTGCACGGCTCGAGCGTTACCACGGCGGTGCCACCGGCCGCCAAACCGCCGGCCCGCCGCAGGGCCAGGATCTCGGCGTGATCGCCGCCGGCGGGTTCGGTGGCGCCGACGCCGACGACCTCGCCGCCGGCATCCAGGATGACCGCCCCCACCGGCGGATTCGGGTAAGTGGTCCCCTTGACCTGGTTGGACTGGTCGATCGCCAAGCGCATCGCGGAGTCGAGGCTGTCGCCCGGCGGAACCGTCATCGACGCAGGTGCGGGGATGCGCCGGCGGCCTGTCGGCGCAGCGCTTCTATCGCGGCCTTGGGGTCGTCGGCGCCGTACACGGCCGACCCGGCGACGAAGCAATCGACGCCGGCCTCGGCGGCCTGCTCGATGGTGTCCGCGTTGATGCCGCCGTCGATTTCGACGAGGATCGTCAACTCCCCCGCCTCGATGAGCTTGCGCGCGGTGCGCACCTTGCTGAGGACCTCGGGGATGAAGCTCTGGCCGCCGAAGCCCGGCTCCACCGACATGATGAGCAGGGTGTCGAACTGCGGCAGGATTTCCAGGTAGGGCTCCAGCGGGGTCCCCGGCTTCACGCTGATGCCCGCTTTCGCGCCGGCGGCGCGGATGTCGCGGGCCACCGCGATCGGATTCTGGGTGGCCTCGGCGTGGAAGGTGACGTTGTACGCCCCCGCTTCGGCGTAGGGAGGCGCCCAGCGGTCGGGGTCCTCGATCATCAGATGGCAGTCCATCGGGATGGTGGTGGCGGCCAGCAGGCTCTCCACCACGGGCAGCCCGAAGGTCAGATTCGGCACGAAGTGGTTGTCCATCACATCGACGTGCAACCAGTCTGCGCCGGTCACGGCGGCGGCTTCGTCGGCGAGCCGGGCGAAGTCGGCGGAAAGGATCGACGGCGCGATCAGAGGCCCCTTCAACGGTTCCGTATTGCGAGGCATGAGCGCCAGACTACTGAGCCGCGCAGCCCGATTCACATCCGGCGCGCCCGGGCTACCCCGCCTCGCGGCGCAGCGCGGCCGCGAACATCGCGTCGGTGCCGTGCCGGTGCGGCCAGAGCTGGACGTACGGCCCGTCCCCCAGGTCGGCGACGGGCTCGAACAGCGGCCGGGTGTCCAGCGCGCTCACCGGGTGGCGGCGCAGCGCGTCGGCGACGACGCCGACGGTCTCGGCCAGGTGCGGCGAGCAGGTCGCGTAGAGCACCACGCCGCCCGGCCGGGTCAGTGCGATCGCGGCGCCCAGCAATTCGCGCTGCAGCTTGGTGAGCGTGGGCACGTCGGCGGGTTGACGCCGCCATCGGGCTTCCGGCCGACGCCGCAGCGCCCCCAGCCCGGTGCAGGGCGCGTCGACGAGCACCCGGTCGAAGGTGGGCTCCAGGTCGGTGTGCCGCCCGTCGACCCGCAGCACGTCGACGGGCAGGCCGCGCGTGTTTTCGGCCACCAGATCGGCGCGGCGCGGACCCGGCTCCACCGCGGTGAGCCGGAATCCGGACTCCGAGTGCTGCTGCGCGCCCAGGGATGCCAGCAGCGCCGTCTTCCCGCCCGGGCCGGCACACAGGTCCAGCCACCGCCCGCCGTCGCCGCCGACCGGCGCCAGCGTCAGCGCCCGGGCCACCAGCTGGCTGCCCTCGTCCTGGACGAGCGCGACGCCATCGCGCACCGGCGCCAGCCGCCCGGGATCGCCGCCCGCCAGGTACACCGCATACGGCGAATACCGGCCGACCGTGCCGCCCACCGCCTCGGCCAGTTCGGCGGCGGTCAGCGCGCCAGGCCGCGCGGCCAGATGCACCTGAGGCCGTTCGTCGTCGCTGGCCAGTACCGCGTCGAGCTCGGTCGCGGCGGCGCCCAACGCATCGGCGAACGCCTGGGCGATCCACCGGGGATGTGCATGCACGAACGCGGCGTGCCCGACCGGATCCTGCGCCGGATTCGGGGCCAACTCCCGCACCCAGGACTGCTCGTCGCGCCCGGAGATGGTGCGCAGCACCCCGTTGACGAAACCCGCTCGCGCCGAATCGAATTCGATACCGGCTTGCTCGACGGTGGTGGACACCGCGGCGTGCGCGTCGACCCGGGTGCGCAACAGCTGATACGCGCCGAGGCGCAGCAGGTCGAGCAACACGGGATCGATGGCCTGCGGCGAGCGCCCAGCGGCCGCGCCGATGACGGCGTCGAGCAGGCCCCGGCTGCGGCAGGTGCCGTAGGTCAGCTCGGTGGCGAATGCCGCGTCGCGACCGGTGATTCCGCGTTCGCGCAGCAGGGCGGGCAACGCCAGGTTCGCGTAGGCGTCGCGCTCGCTGACCGCCCGAAGCACGTCGAATGCGGCGGCGCGGGCCGGGTCCAGCGGCCGGCGCGGCGGCCGGCGGTCCCGTTGTGGCGGACGGCGGTCGCGCTGCTGCGGGCGCGGCGGCTTGCGCTCCGGCCGCCCGCGCTGCGGCCTGTCGCGGCCGGTGCTCACGTCGCCCGCACCGCGGGGTCGAGCCGGGCGCCGCGCGCCCAGTCGACGGCGTTCATGAATCTCTTTCCCGGCGGCTGGATTTGGCCCAGCCGTACCGGATCGGAACCCGTGCCGACCCAGACGCTTTTGCGGTCGACGTGAATAGCTCCGGGCGACAACGGTTCTGGCGGTGCGGTGGCCTCGACGGCCTCCACGGCCTGCACCGGCCCCAGTTTGATGCGCAGGTCGCCGATCAAGGTCCAGGCGCCGGGGCTGGGCGTGACCGCGCGAATGCGGCGATCCACCACCTGCGCCGGCAGGTCCCAGCGCACCCGGGCCTGCTCCACGGTGATCTTGGGCGCGACGCTGACCCCGTCGGCGGGTTGCGGCACCGGGGTCAACGTCGCGTCCGCGATGCCGTCCAGCGTGGTCGACAACAGGGCCGCACCCGAAACGGCAAGTCGCTCAAGCAGTTCCCCGGCGGTATCGGTCGGCCGGATCGTCTCCGTCACCACTCCGTAGATCGGCCCCGAGTCCAGGCTCGGCTCGATCCGGAATGTCGAGGCGCCGGTGATGCTGTCGCCCGCCGCGATGGCCGCCTGCACCGGCGCGGCGCCGCGCCAGGCGGGCAGCAGCGAGAAGTGCAGGTTGATCCACCCGTGCGGGGGCACGCCCAGCAGGCCGTCGCGCAACAGCGCACCGTAGGCCACGACCGCGCAGCAGTCCGGCGCCAACGCCGAGAGCTCCGCGACGAATTCGTCCGAGTTCGGCCGTGCCGGCCGCAACACCGGGATGCCGCGGTCGAGCGCCTCGCGGGCCACCGGCGACGGCTCCGGCTTGCCGCGGCGTCCGACGGCCGCGTCGGGCCGGGTCAGCACCGCGATCACCTCGTGACGCGGTGAGTCGATGAGGCGCCGCAGTGCGGGCAGCGCGGGCTCGGGGGTTCCGGCGAAGACAAGGCGCACCGGCCCAGTCTAGAAAGCGGCGGATGCGCGCCCGACCCGCCCGAGTCGCCATCATATGCGTGCGTACACTGTTGCTTATGGTTACTATTTCTGGGAGTAACTATTTAGCGGTGTGAACCGCACCGCCGATTCGTGTCGACAACGAGGTCGAGAGCCAACCCCTTCCCCTTCCCCCAAGGAGGTCCAGATGACCCTCGACACCACCATCAGCGACGCTTCGGTGGCCGCAACGCATCGCACGGTCTGGGCGCTGGGCGACTACGCCCTGATGGCCGAGGAGGTGATGGCCCCGCTCGGTCCCGCCCTGGTCAAAGCCACCGGCATCGAGTCCGGTGTGCGCGTTCTCGACGTCGCCGCCGGCTCGGGCAACATCTCGCTTCCGGCGGCCGCCACCGGCGCCACCGTCGTCTCCACCGACCTCACCCCGGAGTTGCTGCAGCGGTCGCGGGCCAGGGCCGAGGCGCGGGGCCTGACGATCGATTACCGGGAGGCCAACGCGCATGCGCTGCCGTTCGGCGACGGCGAATTCGACGTCGTCATGTCCGCGATCGGCGTGCAATTCGCCCCCGATCAGCAGCGCGCCGCCGCCGAACTGGTTCGGGTATGCCGCCCGGGCGGCACGATCGGCGTGATCAGCTGGACCCCCGAAGGGTTCTTCGGCCGGATGCTCGCCACCATCCGGCCGTACCGGCCGAGCCTGTCGCACCCCGTGCCGCCGGCGGCCCTCTGGGGACGCCCGGGCTACGTCGCCGCGCTGCTCGGTGACCACATCGCCGCTTTCACCGCCACGCGAGGCATGTTGGCGGTCAACCGGTTCGACAGCGCCGAGGCGGTGCACGCGTACTTCAAGGCGCACTACGGCCCGACGATCGAGGCGTACGCGAACATCGGCCACAACCGCGTGCTGGCCGCCGAGCTCGACGCCCAACTCGTCGAGCTCGCCCAGGACCACCTCGTCAACGGCACCATGGGCTGGGAGTACCTGCTGGTGACCGCCGAAAAGCGGGCCGACTAGCTCGGAGGGTGGCGGCTACAGGTCGATCTCGGCGTCCAGGTGGACGTCGGGCTCGCCACCGGCGGCGGTGAAGGCCGTCAGGGCCCGCACCAGCCCGTGCCGCTCCGGCGGTGGCATCTTCGCCACGATGGCCGCGATTTCGGCGCGCCGGTGCGCGGTGACCTGGCGGACGATTTCGCGGCCGCGCGTGGTCAGCGCGGCGAGCAGCTCACGGCGCGAGGTCGGGTGCGGCAAGCGGTCGATCAGCCCGGCGGCGACCAAGCGGTCCACCATCCTGCCGGTGGCCGACGGCTGCACACCCAGCAGGCCCGCCAGGGTGGCCAGGTTGACCGGGCCGCGATTGGACAGGATCACCAGCGTCCGGAACTGCGCGATGGTGATGGTCTCGTCGACCTGCCCGACGGAGCGCGCCGAGATGGCCATAAGCAAACGGGAGGCCGTCAGCAAAGCATCGGTGATGACGTCCAAGGACTCGTCAACGGCGGTGTTGTCCGCTGCCATATCGCCCCTTTTCGGATGGGTTCCGGCCTCTCGGCGGCTGAGGATTAGAAAGTGTAGCAACCTTCTAATGTCGTAAGAAGAGATTATTGCATACACATATTGTCGCCTAGGGTAACGGTTCGTGAAGGTTACCCGATGTGCAGCGGGTCGATCTGCACCCGGGCCGGCTCGTGGGTTTGCCGGGCGCTGAGCACGCCGACGCCACGGCGCAGCGCCGCCGCCAGCGCCAGGCCCTGCTGACGCGGCACGCGCACCAGCATTCTCGTCACCGGGGCGCCGGCCGGGGTTCCGGCAGGGCGGCGCACACCGGGCGGAAGGTCAACCGGCCCAAGCAGATCGGCCTGCAGGGTCTCCTGATCGGACAGCCGGGCCTCGTCGAGCAGCGCGGCCACGGCGCCGGCGGTCCCGTCGATGGCCGCCATGTGCACGCTGGGCGGCAGACCGACCTCGGCTCGCGCCGACACCTCGGCCTCCGCGTGGCCCACCGGATCCCAGCGGATCAGCGATTGCACCGTGGGAAGCGATGACTCGGCGACCACCATCACCACGCCGCCGTCGCCGCGGGCACGCACCAGCGCGGCGGCGCTCATCCAGCGCCACAACGCGTCCTCGGCCGCGCGCAGGTCCTGCCGGCCCAGCAGCGCCCAGGTGTCCAACAGCAGGGCCGCCCCATAACCGCCGCAGGCCTGCGGCTCGGCGCCCGGGGTGGCCACCACCAGGGCCGGACCCGCCGCCACCTCGGGCACGACTCCGTCCCCCGACGACGTGATCACCGCCGTACCGGGAAACGCGCGGCCGAGTTCTTCGGCGGTGCGGCGGGCCCCGACGACGACGGCGCGCACCGCGTCCGACCCGCAGCGCGCGCACCGCCGCGTCGGGTCGACGCGACCGCACCAGCGGCAGAGCAGCGCCGCGCCACCCTCCTGCAGCGACAGCGGCCCCGTGCAGTGCCGGCAACGGGCGATGGTGCGGCAGCGCGCGCAGGCCAGCGCCGGGACGTACCCCCGCCGCGGCACCTGCACCAGCACCGGCGCCTCGGCCTGCAGCGCCGAGCGGGCGGCGCGCAGCGCGATGGACGGAAGGCGTGCCGTGCGCGCCGCCGGGTCGCGCTCGTCGGCGTAGCCGGTGTCGTCGAGGGCGATCACCCGCGGCGTGCGGGCGCGCACCACCGGCCGCGCCGCGACGATGTCGTGCGCCCAGCCGCTGCGCACCAGCGCATGGGCTTCGGCGGTGCGCGCGTAGCCGCCGATCAGCGCCGCGCACCGGGCCTGATGCGCGCGCAGCATCGCCACCTCGCGGGCATGCGGGTACGGCGCCCGCGGCTCGGCCAGGCTGTCGTCGGCGTCGGCCCACACCATGACCAGCCCCAGGTCGCTCAGCGGCGCGAACACCGCGCTGCGGGTACCGATCACCAACCGCGCGGAGCCGCGGAGCGCGGCGAGCCAGCGCCGGTACCGGGCCGCCGGCCCCAGACCGGCCGACAGGGCCACCACGGCGGCCTCGTCGATCCGGGCCGTCGCGGCGTGCCACAGCGCGTCCAGGTCGCGCTGATCGGGAACGATCGCCAGCACCGAGCGGCCGGTCCGCACGGTTTGCGCGGCCGCGTCGGTGAACCGGCCCGTCCACGACTCGCCCGGCAGCGCCTGCCAGACGGCCCGGGCAGCCCGCGATTCGGCCAGGGCGGCCAGGAACTGAGCGCCGCGGCCGTACGCGTCCCAGCCCGAGGGGTCGACGGGACCCGGGATCACCGGATCCCGGCCGGCCGGGGGTTCCCGCTCCACCCTGGCGTGCCGGGCCGGCACCGCCAGCCGCAGCACGTCGGGGCGGGTGCCGGCGTAGTGCGCCGCCACCGCGTCGACCAGCCGGCGGATTTCCGGGGTGAGCACCGGTTCGGCCGAGACGACGCGATCCAGCCAGCCCAGCTTCCCCGGGTGGTCGGTGTCGTTGCGGCGCTCCAGCACAAACCCGTCGACCAGCCGGCCGTGAAAGCGCACCCGGACCCGCACCCCGGGCTGGGCGTCGTCGGACTGCTCGGCCGACACCAGATAGTCGAACTCGCGGTCCAGATGCGGCACCGACAGCATCGGCAGCACCCGGGCGATGGGCTCCACCTCGACGGGCGTGCGCGCGCTGGGGCTCACCGCGTCCCCGGGCCGCGAATCATGTTGCTATCCAATGCATTACCGTCCGGTCCGCAGCGTACCGGGCACGGGCGACACTCAGCTCTCGGCGGGCGCCGGGGCGTCCCCGGCGGCCGCCCCGGTGTGCTGGGCGGGCACCTCGCGGCCGAAGAAGAAGCCGGCCGTGATCAGGATCTGGGCCGCCGCGTAGGACCACCAGATCGGCACGGCCAGCGCCTCGTTGCCCAGGATGAACCGCCCGATGGCGATCATCGAGTCCGAGGCCGCGAAGCACACTGCACCCATCGCCGTCCAGATCGTCGGCAGTTTCGCCAGCAGGGCCGTACACACCATCGCGGTCAGCACCACGATGTAAACCGTCACCGGCAGCGTCAGCTTGTCCGCGCCCAGGTGGGGCCAGAACCAGACCAGCAGCGCGATCGACGCCGCACACATCAGGATCACCGCGGCGATGCGCACCGCCGACGGCCGCGCATCATTGGCGGCCCCGGAGAACGCCGGTACCAGCGGCAGCAGCGCGGCCACGAAACACAAGTGCGCCAACAGGAATGCCGCCAGGCCCACCACGAAAGACAGCGTCCACCACGGGATCGCCAGCACCCAGTCGCCGACGGCCGAGAGCAATAGCGCCAGCATCAGCCACCGCCGCTCGCGGACGTTTGCGTGGCCCGCCGCGGCAAGGGTCAGCAGGAACGCCATCGAGGCCTTGAACGCCGGCTGCAGCACCCAGTGCCCGGTCAGCTCCACTCCCGGCGGCGAGCGCAGGGCCAGCACGGTCAGGTAGATGCCGTAGCCGAGGGCCACCCAGCCGGCCACCACCCAGGCGCCTGCCATCAGGCGAGGTGCGTACGGTACGTCCATGCCCAGCTTGGATAACACAGCCGACGAGAAACCCGCTATCGACCCCATTCTGCAGAAGGTACTGGATGCGGTTCCCTTCCGGCTATCCACTGAGGACGGAGTCGACGCGGCGCGGCAGCGGTTCCGCGACCTGCCGCGCCGGCCATTGCATCCCGAACTGCGGGTCGAGGACCGCACGATCCCGGGCCCCGCCGGCTCAATCGCGGTCCGGATCTATTGGCCGCCAGCACATTCCGACGGGCATCCGGAGGGCGCCGCGGCGCCGGTCGTGCTGTTTTTCCACGGTGGCGGCTTCGTCGTCGGCGACCTCGACACGCACGACGGCGCGGCCCGCCAGCACGCGGTCGGCGCCGACGCGATCGTGGTGTCCGTCGACTACCGGCTGGCCCCCGAGCACCCCTACCCCGCCGCCGTCGAAGACGCTTGGGCCGCAACGCTTTGGGTCGCCGAGAACGCCACCGAGTTGCACGGCGACCCGGGCCGGATCGCGGTCGCCGGGGATTCGGCCGGCGGCACCATCTCCGCCGCGGTGGCGCAACGGGCGCGGGACAACGCCGGGCCGCCGATCGTGTTCCAGCTGTTGTGGTATCCGTCGACCATGTGGGACTCGTCGCTGCCGTCGTTCACCGAGAACGCCACGGCGCCCATCCTCGACGTCAAGGCCGTCGCGGAGTTCTCCCGTTGGTACGCGGGCGAAGTCGACATGTCCGATCCGCCGTCGGACATGGCCCCGGGGCGGGCGACGGACCTGAGCGACCTGGCGCCGGCCTACATCGCCGTCGCCGGCTACGACCCGCTGCGCGACGACGGCATCCGGTACGGCGAGTTGCTGGCGGCCGCCGGCGTCGCCGCCCGGGTACACAACGCCGAGACGCTGGTGCACGGCTACCTGGGGTATGCGGGTGTGGTGCCCGCGGCCACCGCGGCGCTCGAGGGCGGACTGACGGCGTTGCGAACCGCCCTGCACGCGTGACCCCGCAGCGTACGGTAAACGCATGAGCGAGCCGACCATCGCCCGCCCGGGGATCGATCCGACGTTCAAGGCGCTGCTCGACGCCTTTCCGATGACGTTCCGCGAGGCCGACGGCGTCGAGGTCGCCCGCTCGCGGCTCCGGCTGCTCAAGGTGCCGCCGAAGATGCTGCCGGAGCTGCGGATCGAGGACCGCACGGTCGCCCACGGCGACCGGACCGACATCCCGGTGCGCATCTACTGGCCCGACAGTGACCTCGAACCGCTGCCGGTGGTCGTCTTCTACCACGGCGGCGGGTTCTGCCTGGGCGACCTGGACACCCACGACCCGGTCGCCCGGGCGCACGCCGTCGGCGCCGAGGCCATCGTGGTGTCCGTCGACTACCGGCTGGCCCCCGAGCATCCGTTCCCGGCCGGGGTGGACGACTGTTGGTCGGCCCTGCAATGGGTCGCCGAGCACGCCGCCGAGATCGGCGGCGACCCGGACAACATCGCCGTGGCCGGCGACTCGGCGGGCGGCAACCTCGCCGCGGTGACGGCGCTGCTGGCCCGCGAGAACGGCGGCCCCGCACTGCGCTTCCAGCTGCTGTGGTACCCGACGGTCACCGCGGATCTGTCCCTGCCGTCGTACACCGACAACGCCGCGGCGCCGATTCTGAACCGTGAGGTGATCGACGCGTTTCTGTCCTGGTACGTCCCCGACCTCGACATCACCGACCCGACTGCGCTGCCCACCACGATGGCGCCGGCAAACGCCGCGGACCTGTCCGGGCTGGCGCCGGCCTACATCGGCACCGCCGAACACGATCCGCTGCGCGATGACGGGGCCCGTTACGCCGAGCTGCTGGCCGCCGCGGGCGTGCCGGTCGAGCTGAGCAACGAGCCCACCCTGGTGCACGGGTACGTCAGCTTCGCCCTGGCGATACCCGCCGCCGCCGAGGCCGCCGAGCGCGGCCTGACGGCGCTCAACAAGGCGCTGCACCCCTAGGCAGGCAACGATGGTCCCGCACGAAGACGAAACCCCCGACTATCACACGCTGATCATCGGCGCCGGATTCTCCGGCATCGGCGCGGCCATCAACCTGGACCGGGCCGGGCTGCCCGACTACCTGGTGATCGAAGCCGGCGACGGGGTCGGCGGCACCTGGCACTGGAACACGTATCCCGGTATCGCCGTGGACATTCCGTCATTCTCCTATCAGTTCTCCTTCGAGCAGAGCCGGCACTGGTCGCGCACCTACGCGCCGGGCCGCGAGCTCAAGGCCTATGCCGAACACTGCGCCGACAAGTACGGCATCCGATCCCGAATCCGGTTCAACACCAAGGTGCAAAGCGCCGAGTTCGACGACGAGCGCGGCCTGTGGCGGGTACAGACCGACCCCGGCGGGGAGGTGACCGCCAGGTTCGTGATCAGCGCCTGCGGCGTGTTGACGGTGCCGAACCTGCCCGACATCGACGGCGTGGACTCGTTCGGCGGCATCACCATGCACACCGCGCGGTGGGATCACGGCCAGGATTTGCGCGGCAAGCGCGTCGCGGTGATCGGCACCGGGGCCTCGGCCGTACAGGTGATTCCCGAAATCGCGCCGATCGTCAACCAGCTCACCGTATTTCAGCGCACCCCGATCTGGTGTTTTCCCAAATTCGACGTTCCGTTGCCCGCGGCCGCGCGCTGGGCAATGCGAATCCCCGGCGGCAAGTTCCTGCAGCGCCTGCTCAGCCAGGCCTACGTGGAGCTCACCTTCCCCATCTCGGCGCACTATTTCACCGTCATCCCGCTGGCCAAGAGGATGGCCTCACTGGGGAAATCCTATCTGCGGCAACAGGTTCAGGATCCGGCCGTGCGCGAGCAGCTGACCCCGAAGTACGCGGTGGGCTGCAAGCGCCCCGGTTTCCACAACGGCTACCTGGCCACGTTCAACCGCGACAACGTGCGGCTGGTCACCGAACCGATCGACAAGATCACGCCCGACGCTGTGGCCACCACCGACGGCGAGAACCACGAGATCGACGTGCTGATCCTGGCGACCGGCTTCAAGGTGATGGACCCCGACAACGTGCCCACGTTCGCGGTGACCGGAAGCGGCGGAAAGTCGTTGAGCCGGTTCTGGGATGAGCACCGGCTGCAGGCCTACGAAGGCGTTACCGTGCCGGGTTTTCCCAACCTCTTCACCGTGTTCGGTCCGTACGGTTACGTCGGCTCTTCATATTTCGCGCTCATCGAGGCGCAGACCCATCACATCGTGCGGTGCCTCAAACGCGCCGAGCGCGTCGGCGCGACCCGCGTCGAGGTGAGCGAGGAAGCCAACGATCGCTACTTTGCCGAGATGATGCGCCGACGGCACCGGCAGATCTTCTGGCAGGACAGCTGCCGGCTGGCCAACAGCTACTACTTCGACAAGAACGGCGACGTGCCGCTGCGTCCGGGCACCACCCCTGAGGTGTACTGGCGCAGCCGCAGGTTCGACCTGGACGACTACCGGTTCACCGGCTAGCGCCCGGCGGGCCTAGATCGCGCGCTTGAGGTCGTCGACCTTGTTGAGCTGCTCCCAGGGCAGTTCGATGTCGGTGCGGCCGAAGTGCCCGTAGGCGGCGGTCTGCGCGTAGATGGGGCGCAGCAGGTCCAGGTCGCGGATGATCGCGCCGGGCCGCAGGTCGAACACCTCCGGGACGATCTTCTCGATCTTGACCGGGTCGACGACCGCGGTGCCGAACGTCTCGATGAACAGCCCGACCGGGACGGCCTTGCCGATGGCGTAGGCCACCTGGACCTCGACCCGCTCCGCCAGCCCGGCGGCGACGATGTTCTTGGCCACCCAGCGCATCGCGTACGCCGCCGACCGGTCCACCTTGGACGGATCCTTGCCGGAGAAGGCGCCGCCGCCGTGCCGGGCCCAGCCGCCGTAGGTGTCGACGATGATCTTGCGGCCGGTCAGCCCGGCGTCGCCCATCGGCCCGCCGAGCACGAACTTGCCGGTCGGGTTGACCAGCACCCGCGTCGCCGACGAGTCCAGGGTGTCGTGGGCCAGCTCGTCCAGCACGGTCTTGAGCACGTGCTGCCGGATGTCGGGATCCAGCGTCTTCTCCAGGTCGATGCCGTCGGCGTGCTGGGTGGAGACCACCACGGTGTCCAGCCGGACGGGCACGTCGTCCTCGTACTCGATGGTGACCTGCGTCTTGCCGTCCGGACGCAGGTAGGGCAGGGTGCCGTTCTTGCGGACCTCGGTCAGCTTCCGCGACAGCCGGTGCGCCAGCGCGATCGGCAGCGGCATCCGCTCGGGGGTGTCGTTGATGGCGTAGCCGAACATCAGGCCCTGGTCACCGGCGCCCTGTAGGTCCAGCGGGTCCGCGGCGCCCTCGACACGCGTCTCGTGTGCGGTGTCGACGCCCTGGGCGATGTCGGGCGACTGACGGCCGATGCCGATGTTCACGCCGCAGGTCTCGCCGTCGAACCCTTTCTCGGACGAGTCGTAGCCGATCTCGAGGATGCGCTCGCGAACGGTGTTGGTGATGTCGGCGAACGCCTCTTTGGCCGTCGTCGTCACCTCACCCACCACGTGCACCTGTCCGGTGGTGACCAGCGTCTCGACCGCGACACGTGAGCGGGGGTCCTGCGCCAGCAGGGCGTCGAGGACCGAGTCGCTGATCGCGTCACAGATCTTGTCGGGATGTCCCTCAGTCACCGACTCACTGGTAAACAGGCGACCCTTTTCGCTCACAATCTCTACCCTTCCAAATAGTTAGTTAACCGAATTATATCGGTTGGTATCGGGCCGGCCAGCACCTGGCCTGGCGCCACAGGAAAACCGAACCGTATTACGCGCCGCCGTGCAGGAACGCGGCGATCGCATCCACGATACGACTGGCCATCAATGTCTTGGAGCCGTGCTGCAGCGCCGACTCGGTACCGTCGGCCGCCAGCAGCCAGCCGTCGTTGTTGTCCACCTCGAAGGCCCTGCCGTCGCCCACCGCGTTCACGACCAACAGATCGCAGCCCTTGTTGCGCAGCTTCGCCCGGGCGTGAAACAGCACGTCCCCGTTGGCATCACCGGTCTCGGCGGCGAATCCCACGATGGCGCGCAGGTTCGGCAGCTCGCCGTGAGCGCGCGCACGCACCGCACCGGCCAGCACGTCGTCGTTGCGGACCAGCTCGATCGTGGGCGGTCCCTCTTGATCGTTGGGGCCCTTTTTGATCTTGGCGGCAGCAACCCGGGCGGGCCGGAAGTCGGCGACCGCGGCGGCCATCACCAGCACGTCCGCTTCGGACGCGTGCTTGGCCACGGCGTCGCCCAGTTGCTCGGCCGAGCTGACGCGGACCACCTCGACGCCGGCGGGGTCGATCAGCCCGGCGGTATGCCCGGCGATCAGCGTGACCTCGGCGCCGCGCTGGGCGGCCACCCGGGCCACCGCATAGCCCTGCTTGCCGGAGCTCCGGTTTCCGATGAAGCGCACCGGGTCGACCGGTTCACGGGTGCCGCCGGCGGTGACCAGCACCCTGCAGCCGGCGAGGTCGTACCGAAGCGCGTCGTGGCGCTCCAGCAGCAGGTGGGCCAGGGTGGTGATCTCCTCGGCTTCGGGCAGCCGGCCCGACCCGCTGTCCGTGCCGGTGAGGCGCCCGGCCGCGGGCTCGAGCACAATCGCTCCGCGGCGGCGCAGCGTGGCGACGTTGTCCACGGTGGCAGGGTGCAACCACATCTCGGTGTGCATCGCCGGCGCGAACAGCACCGGACATCGCGCGGTGAGCAGGGTGGCGGTCAGCAGGTCGTCGGCGCGGCCGTGTACCGCCCGGGCCAGCAGGTCCGCCGTCGCCGGCGCCACCACGACCAGGTCGGCCTCCTTGCCGAGCTGGACGTGCGGAACCTCCGGCACGTCGTCGAAGACGCCGGTGCGCACCGGCTCGCCGGAAAGCGCCTCGAACGTGGCGGCCCCGACGAAGCGCAACGCGGACTCGGTGGGGATGACGCGGACGGAATGGCCGGCCTCGGCGAGCTGACGAACGACGGTGCACGCCTTGTAGGCGGCGATACCGCCGGAGACGCCGACGATGACCCTTTTCGCGGCCCGATTACGGTCCTCCACAGCGCGCCCGGCCCGGCCCCGTTACTCGCCCTCGGTGTGCTCGAGCAGGTCGCTGTGAATCTCGCGCATCGCGATCGACAGCGGCTTTTCCTGCAGCCCCGGCTCGACCAGCGGACCCACGTATTCGAGGATGCCCTCGCCCAGCTGGTTGTAGTAGTCGTTGATTTGACGGGCCCGCTTGGCGGCGTAGATCACCAGGGCGTACTTGCTCGAGACGCGGTCCAGCAGCTCGTCGATGGGCGGGTTGGTGATGCCCAGCGGGGTGTCGTAGGCGCCCGGTCCCCCGGCGGACGGGTCGAACCGGTCGGGGACGGCGGCCAAGGCCGCGTCGGACTGCGGAATACTCACGTAGGTCAATCTCCTGGCGGATTGTAGCGGCTGGTCACCACTGGAAAATGCTGAAATTCGGTGTTCAATCTTGCTGGGATGTGGTCCGGTTTCTGGTCTGGCCAGACGGGTCGTG
The DNA here is from genome assembly GCF_001667865.1 of Mycobacterium mantenii. Lineage (GTDB taxonomy): Bacteria > Actinomycetota > Actinomycetes > Mycobacteriales > Mycobacteriaceae > Mycobacterium > Mycobacterium mantenii_A. The sequence continues at coordinate 37,940 of NZ_LZJP01000036.1, forward strand.
CCGGCCCGGCGCAGTTCCCACCAGCAAGGATACCAATTCGGAGCACGCCGACTCCAATTGACTGTTCACGACCACCCGGTCGAAGTCGTTTTGGGCCGCCATTTCGACGCGGGCGGTCTGAAGACGCCGCTCCACGGCCTCCGGGGTTTCGGTGCCGCGGCCGATGAGCCTGGCCTTGAGGTCCTCCCAGCTGGGTGGCGCCAGAAAGACCGCCAGGGCCTCGGGCATCGCCTTCTTGACCGCCCTGGCCCCGGCCAGGTCAACCTCGATCAGCACCGGGAGTCCGCGGGCCGTGGCGGCCCGGACCGGCTCGGCCAGGGTGCCGGATCGGTGCAGCCCCGAGTGAATTTCGGCCCACTCCAGCAGCGCGCCCTCGTCGATGAGCTGCTGGAAGCGGGCGGGGCTGACGAAGTGGTAATCGACGCCGTCGACCTCGCCGGGCCGCGGCGCCCGCGTCGTTGCCGACACGCTGAAATGCAGGTTCGGGACCCGCTCGCGCAGGCACCGGACCACGGTTGACTTGCCGACCGCGGAGGGACCGGACAGCACGACCACACGTCCGGGACCTGACGGTTCAGGACGTGTGCCGTGCTGGATGTCCGGTCCCCCGCCGGCGCTCACAGGCGCTCCTGGGCCGGTGCGCCCACGGGTCGGGTCCGCTCGCCCGCCTTCTCCTCAGGCCGTTCGGCCTGCATCGTCGGCGGTCGGGTTAGGAGCCGAACTTTTCCAGCAGGGCTTTGCGCTGACGATCGCCGAGGCCGCGCAGACGGCGGGTGGGGGCGATCTCCAACTCAGTCATGATTTCCTGCGCCTTGACCTTGCCCACCTTGGGCAACGCCTCGAGAAGCGCGGAAACCTTCATCTTGCCCAGGACTTCGTCGGTCTCGGCGTCCTTGAGCACCTGGGTGAGGTTGGTGCCGCCACGCTTCAGGCGGTCCTTGAGCTCTGCTCGCGCTCGACGTGCGGCAGCAGCCTTCTCCAACGCGGCCGCGCGCTGCTCGTCGGTCAACTGGGGAAGGGCCACGATTCCTCCGTATCTGATCAATCAATTTCAATCGATCTCATTTTGTCTCGCCGGTACTTCTGCCAGCGCAGACGACCGTACTCAGGCCTTCTGACGAAATCTAACCCGACCCCCCGCTTCAGGGGGCAAACTCCCAGCATGGACCGGAGTGTGGCCGGCCGAAGCGACGCTCCAGCCGGCGTCGACGACGGCCGCGGTCGGCGCCGGCCGGCCGCCATCACCGGCCCGGTTTCGACGCGTGACTAAGCCATCTACCTGCGTCTTTAGCATTCGATGGCCGCGAAGGGCGGTGCGGTCGGCCAGCCCGGAAAGTCGCCGCCGGGCCGCTGTCAGGCCCGGTGCGAGGGATCACGGATTTGTTGCGGCGTGTCGCGCGTGTCGCGTCGCCGGTCAAAGGCCAGGCCAACGCCGCCGTGCGGACCGACGCACCGGTCTCAGCGGGCCCCGGGGGCCTTCCGGGCCCGGAATGCCGCCGGGCCGGGGCCAAGACCGCCTCCGCCGCCGTGTCGCCGTCCACGGCGCTCAGGCGCCGCCCCAGGTCACGATCGCCCAGCAACCGACGACCCCGGCCGCCCCATCCCAGCGGATCCGGCGGCGGCGACGCCGGCCCGACCGGGGCCGGAGTCCCGGTCGGCGGCGCGGCGTCGAGCCGGCGCTGCGACCGAACCACGTTCGACGTCACCAAACTCCCCTCTCGCCAGCCCACCGCGCCGTTTCACCAACCATCAAGGGCCGCAGCGTCGTTGACCGCCGGGGGTTCGCCGCCGCGCCGGACGCGGGCAAGTGATCGCGGGCGCCCGCCTCCGCGGCATCCGGGAGAAATTGACCTTGGTTTCCGCACCCGCGGACTAATCACCGTTCTGTTTCCGTAGCTGCGGGAAGAAGGCTGCACCGGGTCTCATTTCAGCTAATCGGCACCGCGAAATCCGATACGATCGAGCGGTGTCCAACCTGCGAATTCGCCAGGCGGCTGAGCTGCTCGGCGTCAGCGACGACACCGTGCGGCGCTGGATCAACCAGGGCACATTGGCGGTCAGCCATGACGCCGCCGGCCGCAAGGTGATCGCCAGCGAGGACCTCGCCCACTTCTCCCGCACGAATGCGCCCGCGCCGCCGGCGGACCCGCTCAGCATCGGCAGCTCGGCCCGCAACCGCTTCGTCGGGCTGGTCACGTCGGTGGTCAGCGACAAGGTGATGACCCAGGTGGAGATGCAGTGCGGTCCGTTCACCGTCGTGTCGCTGATGAGCACCGAGGCCGCCGAGGAATTGCATTTGCGTCCGGGAAGCGTCGCGGTGGCCGTCGTCAAGGCCACGACCGTCATCGTCGAAACCGCGCGGCCCAGCACGGCAGTGGCGTCGGACTAGCCGTCTACAGCGCGCCGAGGTAAGCGACCGCGTCCAGCATCCGATCGGCGGCCGCGCGCAGCTCCGCCACCCCGGGTCCCGCCCGCAGCACCTCGCGGGCCACGGCGGGCAGCAGCTGCCCGGGATCCGCGCCTCCCAGCCCGGCGAGCGCCTCGGGCCGACCGCCCTGCACGCCCAGACCAGGCACCAGCACCGGTCCGCCCAGCGCACTGAGGTCGGGCGCCTCGAGCACCGTCGCGCCGACCACCACGCCGACGTAGCCGGGCCCGTACGGCGTGAAGGACTTGTTAACCACCGCCGCCTGGTCGACGACCAGCTGGGCCACCGTGCGGCCGTCGAAGGCGGCACGCTGCACGGTCGCGCCCTCGGGGTTGGAGGTGGCCGCCAGCACGAACACCCCGCGGTCGTGCGCCGCGGCGACCTCCAGCAGCGGCCGCAGCGAGCCGAAGCCGAGGTAGGGGGTAGCCGTCACGGCATCGGCCGCCAGCGGCGAGTCACCCGCCCAGGCGGCCGCATACGCCGCCATCGTCGTCCCGATGTCGCCGCGTTTGGCGTCGGCCAGCACCAGCACCCCGACCGATCGCAGGTCCGCGATGGTGCGTTCGAGCACCGCGAATCCCGCCGCGCCGTAGGCCTCGAAGAACGCCACTTGGGGTTTGACGACGGCGAATCCGGAAAACGCCTCGATGCAGATGTCGCAGAACGCAGCCAGGCCGTCGGCGGTGGTGGGCAGATCCCAGGCGCGCAGCAGCTCGGGATGTGGGTCGATGCCCACGCACAGCGGCCCGCGTTGCGCCTTCGCGTCCGCCAGCCGAACGCCGAACCCGGTCACCGCGCGCCTTTCTCCGACATCTGGCTGTGCAGTTCCTGCAGACTGCGCACGCCGATGTCGCCGCGGATGCCGGCCTCGATGCCCTGGACCGCGGCCGAGGCGCCCTGCACGGTGGTGACGCAGGGGATGTTGACCGACACTGCGGCCGAACGGATTTCGTAGCCGTCGATACGCGGCCCGGAATTGCCGTAGGGCGTGTTGATCACCATGTCGACCTCGCCGGCCTTGATCGCGTCCACCGCCGAGGTCGTGGGGCGGCCCGGCTGCGGGTCCTCGAAGTGTTTGCGCACCTCATCGCAGGGGATTCCGTTGCGGCGCAACATCTCCGCCGTCCCCTCGGTGGCGAGAACGCGGAAACCCAGATCGGCCAACCGCTTGACCGGGAAGACCAGCGAGCGCTTGTCCCGGTTGGCCACCGAGACGAAGATGGTGCCCTGGGCCGGCAGCGAACCGTAGGCGGCCGTCTGACTCTTGGCGAAGGCGCTGCCGAAGTCCCGATCGATTCCCATCACCTCGCCGGTGGATTTCATCTCCGGGCCCAGCAGCGAGTCGATGGCGGCCCCGTCGGCGCGGCGGAAGCGGTGGAAGGGCAGCACGGCCTCCTTGACCGCGATCGGGGCGTCCTGCGCCGCGTGGGCGCCGTCGCCGGACGCCGCCAGCAGCCCCTCCTCGCGAAGCTGGGAGATGTTGGCGCCCAGCATGATCCGGGCACACGCCTTGGCGAGCGGGATCGCGGTGGCCTTCGACACGAACGGCACCGTGCGGCTGGCCCGCGGGTTGGCCTCCAGGACATAGAGCACGTCGTCCTTGAGCGCGTACTGCACGTTGAGCAGCCCCACCACGCCGATGCCGTGGGCGATGGCCTCGGTCGCGCGGCGCACCTTCTCGATGTCGCTGCGGCCCAGCGTCACCGGCGGCAGCGCGCACGCCGAATCGCCGGAGTGGATGCCGGCCTCCTCGATGTGCTCCATGATGCCGCCGATGTACACCTCGGTGCCGTCGCACAGCGCGTCGACGTCGATCTCCACCGCGTCCTCCAGGAAGCGGTCGACGAGCACCGGGTGCTCGGGTGAGAGTTCGGTGGCGCGGGTGATGTAGCCCCGCAGCGTCTCCTCGTCGTAGACGATCTCCATGCCCCGCCCGCCCAGCACGTAGGACGGCCGCACCAGCACCGGGTATCCGATGTCCTCGGCGATCCGCCGGGCCTGGGCGAAAGTGGTTGCGGTGCCGTACTTCGGGGCCGGCAGGCCGGCCGCGGTGAGCACGTCGCCGAAGGCGCCGCGGTCCTCTGCCAGGTCGATGGCTTCCGGCGGAGTGCCGACGATCGGTACGCCCGCGTCGGCCAGGCGCTGCGCCAGCCCGAGCGGCGTCTGGCCGCCGAGTTGCACGATCACCCCCGCCACACCGGGGCCGTCGCCCGCCGACTGCCGCTCGGCGCGGAACACCTCGAGGACGTCTTCGAAGGTCAGCGGCTCGAAATACAGGCGGTCGGCGGTGTCGTAGTCGGTGGACACCGTCTCCGGGTTGCAGTTGACCATGATGGTCTCAAAGCCCGCCTGGCTCAACGTCGTTGCCGCGTGCACGCAGCTGTAGTCGAACTCGATGCCCTGCCCGATGCGGTTGGGTCCCGACCCCAGGATCAGCACCTTGGGCTTCTCGGTCTGCGGCGCCACCTCGGTCTCGGCGGCCGGGTCCAGCTCGTAGCTGCTGTAGTGGTACGGCGTCTTGGCCTCGAACTCGGCCGCGCAGGTGTCGACGGTCTTGTACACCGGGTGCACACCGAGGCGCTCGCGCAGCGAGCGCACCCCGTTCTCGCCGGCCAATTCGGGCCGCAGCGCGGCGATCTGGCGATCCGACAACCCGCTGTGCTTGCCGCGGCGCAACAGGTCGGCGTCGAGCACCGGGGCCGCGATCAGCTCGGCGCGCAGCTCGATCAGCTGGCCGATCTGCGCGACGAACCACGGGTCCACCCCGCTGGCCTCGGCGACCCGTTCGACCGACGCGCCCTGCCGCAGCGCCAGTTCGATGTCGTAGAGCCGGCCCTCGGTCGGCGTCCGCAGCCGGCTCAGCACCTCGTCGACGTCACCGTCGGGGTCGGGCTTGGTCCAGAAACCGGCGCGGCCGGTCTCCAGCGAGCGCATCACCTTGCCGAGCGCCTCAATGAAGTTGCGGCCCAGCGACATCGCCTCGCCGACGGATTTCATGGTGGTGGTCAGCGTGGGATCGGCGCCCGGGAACTTCTCGAACGCGAACCGCGGCGCCTTGACCACCACGTAGTCCAGGGTGGGCTCGAAGCAGGCCGGGGTCTCCTTGGTGATGTCGTTGACGATCTCGTCGAGCGTGTACCCGATGGCCAGCTTGGCGGCGATCTTGGCGATGGGAAAGCCGGTGGCCTTGGACGCCAGCGCGCTCGACCGCGACACCCGGGGGTTCATCTCGATGACGATCAGCCGGCCGTCGGCCGGGTTGATCGCGAACTGGATGTTGCAGCCGCCGGTGTCCACCCCGACCTCGCGCAGGATCGCGATGCCCAGGTCTCGCATCCGCTGGTATTCGCGGTCGGTCAGCGTCATGGCCGGCGCGACGGTGACCGAGTCACCGGTGTGGACGCCCATCGGGTCGAAGTTCTCGATCGAGCACACCACGACGACGTTGTCGTTGCCGTCGCGCATCAGCTCGAGCTCGAATTCCTTCCAGCCGTAGATCGATTCCTCGATCAGCACGTTGGCGCTCGGGCTTTCGGCCAGCCCGGCGCCGGCCATCCGGTCGACCTCCTCGACCGATCGCGCCATGCCCGAACCCAGGCCGCCCATGGTGAAGCTGGGCCGCACCACGACCGGCAGGCCGAGCTCGGCGACCGTCTCGCGGACCTCTTCCATGGTGAAACACACTCGGCTGCGGGCGGATTCGCCGCCCACCTTGGCCACGATGTCCTTGAACATCTGGCGGTCCTCGCCGCGCTGGATGGCGTCGAAGTCGGCGCCGATGAGCTCGACGCCGTGGCGCTCCAGCGCCCCGTTCTCGTACAGCGCGACCGCGGTGTTCAGCGCGGTCTGCCCGCCCAGGGTGGCCAGCAGCGCGTCGATCTTGTTGCCGCGCTCGGCCTGCTGGGCGATCACCTTCTCCACGAAGGCGGCGGTGATCGGCTCGACGTAGGTGTGGTCGGCGTACTCCGGGTCGGTCATGATGGTCGCCGGGTTGGAGTTGACCAGGCTGACCTGCAACCCCTCCGCGCGCAGCACCCGGCAGGCCTGGGTCCCGGAGTAGTCGAACTCGCAGGCCTGACCGATCACGATCGGGCCCGAGCCGATCACCAGCACGTGCTGCAAGTCGGTACGACGCGGCACTACCGCCCCCTTCCGCGGTTTGGGGCCGCCATCAAATCGATGAATTGGTCGAACAAGTACTCCGCATCGTGCGGTCCGGCCGCGGCCTCCGGGTGGTACTGGACCGAGAAGGCTTGCCCGTCGGCGAGTTTGACGCCTTCGACGACTCCGTCGTTGGCGCAGGTGTGGCTGACCACCGCCGCACCGAACGGCGTGTCGAAGGATTGGCCGGCCTCCCCCTCGAGCGCGAAGCCGTGGTTTTGGGCGGTGACGGCCACCCGGCCGGTGGCGTGGTCGATCACCGGGATGTTGATGCCGCGGTGACCGAACACCATCTTGTAGGTGGACAGTCCCAGCGCCCGGCCCAGGATCTGATTGCCGAAACAGATGCCGAACAACGGGATTCCGGCGCCCAGCACCTCGCGGGTGACCGCGACGATGTGATCGGCGGTGGCGGGGTCGCCGGGGCCGTTGGACAGGAACACCCCGTCGGGATTGATGTCGGCGATCTGCTCGTAGGTCGCCGACGATGCCAGCACGTGGGTGCGCACGCCGCGGCGGGCGAAGTTGCGCGGCGTGTTGGTCTTGATCCCCAGGTCCAGCGCGGCCACCGTAAATCGCGGTGAGCCTTCGGGTTCCACGATGTAGGTGTCCGGCGTGCTGACCTCGCCGGAAAGGTCGGCGCCCAGCATGGACTGCTGTCCCCGCACCCGCTGCAGCAGTTGGTCCGCGTCCGCGAGCGCGTCACCGGAGAACACGCCCGCCTTCATCGAGCCGCGGGTGCGCAGATGCCGCACCACCGCGCGGGTGTCGATGCCGGCGATCCCCACGATGTGCTGGCGGACCAGTTCGTCCTCCAGGGTTCCGGTGGCCCGCCAGTTGGACGGGCGCGGCGACGGATCGCGCACCGCGTAGCCGGCGACCCAGATCTTGTCGCCGCGGCTCTCGGCGTCCTCGCCGTTCCAGCCGGTGTTGCCGATCTGCGGCGCGGTGGCCACCACGATCTGCCGGTGGTAACTGGGGTCGGTCAGCGTCTCCTGGTAGCCGGACATGCCGGTGGAAAACACGGCCTCGCCCAGTGTTTGGCCGATCTTGCCGAACGGCGTGCCGGTGAAGACGCGGCCGTCCTCGAGTACCAACAATGCTTTGCTCACGCGGCTCCCTCCTGCTGGGACTCCAGCCACTCGGCGTAGTCGTCGCGGTGGTTTGCCCGGAAGCCGGTGTCGATCTCGACTCCCGATGGCAGCCGCCACCGAATTGCCAGTATCCCGACCCGGGCCGCGGCCCTGCCTCCCATACGGCGCTCCATACGGATAGCGATGATCGAGTCTTGTGGAATCCAAATCGGTTGAGCCCGTAGGCGTTCCATCATGATTCCGGCGGCATAGCGGGTCAGCGCCGCTTTGCAACGGAAACCCAGGTCGCCGGCCGCGATCCGCTCGTTCCAACCGGGCGCCATCATCGAGCCGCAATAGTGGCCGCGGGTGGTGATGATCGCTGCGCCTACCCGGTCGGGCATGCCGGGCAACTCGCCGATCAGCTCCGCCTGCCGCTGGGATTTGCGCCGCCAGCCGCGCATCATCAGTTGGATCACCACCGTGATCACCACGACCACCACGGCCGCGAAGATCAGCGATCCCACCAGCGTGCCCGAATTCATGCCGGGCACTTTCCGTCTCGGGCGGTGACCTTGCCGCGCAGCAGCGTGGCGGTCACGGTGGCGGGCAGCGTCATCGCCTCGTAGGGCGTGTTGGCCGACCGGCTGGCCAGGTCCGACCCGGCGACGGTCCAGGAGGCCATCGGGTCCACCACCGTGAGGTTGGCCGGCTCCCCCATCTCCAGCGGACGCCCGTGATCGGGCAGGCGCGCGATGCGGGCGGGGTTTTCGCTCATCACCCGTGCGACGTCCCGCCAGGTCAACAGGCCCGGGGCGACCATGGTCTGCACGACGATCGACAGCGCGGTCTGCAGGCCCAGCATGCCGGGACGCGCCGCGGAGAACTCCACGCACTTCTCGTGCTCGGCATGCGGGGCGTGATCGGTGGCCACACAGTCGATGACGCCGTCGGCCAGCGCCTGGCGCAACGCCACCGCGTCGGCCGGTTCGCGCAGCGGGGGGTTGACGCGGTTTTGCCCGTCATAACTGGCCAGCCTGCTGTCATCGAGCATCAGGTGGTGCGGCGTGACCTCGGCGGTGATCGAGATCCCTTGCTCCTTAGCCCATTTCACGATCTCGACGGTGCCCGTCGTGGAGGCGTGGCAGATGTGCACCCGAGCGCCGGCATCGCGGGCCAACAACGCGTCACGGGCGACGATCGATTCCTCGGCCGCCCGGGGCCATCCCGCCAGGCCCAGCCGCGCGGCGGTGGGCCCTTCGTGGGCGACGGCGCCGACGGTCAGCCGGGGTTCCTCGGCGTGCTGGGCGATGAGCACGCCCAGCCCGGTGGCGTATTCCAGCGCGCGGCGCATCACCAGCGGGTCGTGCACGCAGATGCCGTCGTCGGAGAACATCCGCACCTGCGCCGCCCCGGCCGCCATCATGCCCATCTCGGTGAGCTCCTTGCCGGCCAGCCCGACGGTGACGGCGCCCACCGGGTGCACGTCGACCAGGCCGACCTGCTGGCCGCGATGCCAGACATGGTCGGTGACCACAGGGCTGTCGGCGACCGGGTTGGTGTTGGCCATCGCGAACACCGCGGTGTACCCACCCAGAGCCGCTGCGGCCGAGCCGGTTTCGATGTCCTCGGCGTATTCACGCCCGGGTTCACGCAGATGGGTGTGTAGGTCCACCAGGCCGGGCAGCAGGACGTGATCGGTGGCATCGATCACGTCCGCCGTGTCGGGAAGATCGAGACCGGCGCCGATGTCGGCGATCTGGCCGTCATCGACCAGCACGTCGACGCGATCGCCCTCGCCGTACAACCGAACCCCACGCAGCAGCACGCTCACGCCGCACCCTCTTCCCCGGCGAGTTCGGTGCCGACCAGCACATGGAACAGCACCGCCATCCGCACGTGCACGCCATTGGAAACCTGTTGCAGCACAGCCGATTGCGATGAGTCAGCCACCGACGATGCGATCTCCATGCCACGCAGCATCGGCCCCGGGTGCAGCACCACTGCGTGGCCGGGCAGCAACGCCTGGCGACGATCGGAAAGCCCGTAGAGCGAGGAGTATTCGCGTACCGACGGGAAGAATCCGCCGTTCATCCGCTCGGCCTGCACCCGCAGCATCAACACCGCGTCAGCGGCGGGCAGCTCGGCATCGAAGTCGTTCGACACGGTGACCGGCCAGCCCTGGACGCCGACCGGCAGCAGCGTCGGCGGCGCGACCAGCACCACCTCGGCGCCCAGGGTGTGCAGCAGCATCACGTTGGAGCGGGCGACCCGGCTGTGCAGGATGTCGCCGACGATCACGATGCGGCGGCCTTCGATGCCGCCGAGGCGCTGGCGAATGGTGAGCGCGTCCAGCAGCGCCTGGGTCGGGTGCTCGTGGGTGCCGTCGCCGGCGTTGATCACCGACGGACCCCCCTGGGAGGCCACGTCGTTCGCGCCGGTCCACTCGGCGAGCAGGTGCGCCGCGCCGGAGGCCGGGTGCCGGATGATCAGCGCGTCGGCGCCGGCGGCGCGCAGCGTGAACGCAGTGTCGCGCAGCGACTCCCCCTTACCGACCGACGATCCGGAGGCGCTGACGTTGATCACGTCGGCGCTCATCCACTTGCCGGCTACCTCGAAGGACACCCGGGTGCGGGTCGAGTTCTCGTAGAACATCGTGACGATGGTGCGGCCGCGCAGCGTCGGCAGCTTCTTGATCTCGCGGCCCACCAGCGCCTGCGCGAACCGGTCGGCGTCGTCGAGGATGGCGGTGGCGTCGTCGCGGCTCAGGTCGCCGGCGGCCAGCAGGTGGCGCGTCATCGGGAGATCACCACCCCGTCGTCACCGTCGGTCTCGCGTAGCAGCACGTGCACGCTCTCGCCGCGTGAGGTGGGGACGTTCTTGCCGACGTAGTCGGCGCGCAGCGGCAGTTCGCGGTGGCCGCGGTCGACCAGCACCGCCAGCTGCACCGCCCGCGGCCGGCCCACGTCGCGCAGCGCGTCCAGAGCGGAACGCACCGAGCGACCGGAGTACAAGACGTCGTCGACCAGGATCACCAGAGCGTCGTCGACGCCGCCGGCCGGAATCGAGGTGGCCTCCAGCGGCCGCGGCGGTTTCTGCATCAGGTCGTCGCGGTAGAGCGTGATGTCCAGGCCGCCGTGGCCGACCTCGACCCCGCTGTATTCGCCGATGTTGGCGGCCAGCCGCTCGGCCAGGATCACACCGCGGGTCGGGATGCCCAGCAGCACCACCCGTGGCGCGTCCGGACCGTCCAGCGCGGTCTTTTCGATGATCTGATGCGCAATGCGGGAAATGGTGCGGCCCACATCGGCCGCCGACATCAACTCCCGGGAATCGCTGCCTAAGCCGGTGTCGCCCGCAGCACCCATACGAAACTTGACCTCCTTCTCCGCCTCGCCGGACGGATCGTTAAAGGATGTCGACTGCGAGGCAGCGTAGCACTTATTTCGAGTGCGACGCCGCGAGGCACGAATGGTGCCCGTCGCCACCACCGGCGCTAGTCACACCCGCCCCATCAGTCTCTGGGAGGGAGGCATGCGGCGTGAGCCCGCCTCACAGCGACAAGCCGCGTTCCGCGGTGGCGCGCTGCTTGAGCGCACTCAAGCAGCTGGCGCTCAAGCGCCTATTGCGGCGGCGGCGGGGGACTCGGCGGGCGGTTCGCCGGCGGAGACTGGCGGGGCCGGATCGGCCCACAATTCAGGCCGATCTTGCAGTCCCAGTTGCCCGATTGAGGTGCGACCGTGTCGCAGCAAGCGTCGTCGGGCGACGAAGGCGTCGGGGCCACCGTCGGCGAGGGGCCCGGGTCCGGGTCCGCAACGCTGCGCGGCACCCCAATACCGTCGCCATCATCGATTCCGCTGAGCGCCAGGGCAAATACGGCGGCACAACCGCACGCTGCGGCTATTGTCCTGGCCTTTTGAATGGCCATGACACAAGAGTCACATTTCTGCGCGCTGAATGTACAGGGCTGCGACGGGGCAATATGCCGCGGTTGGCGCATCGGAGGCCTGAAATTATCGAAGAAATATGTTCGAATCCCGGCGGAAAGCGGCGCTGCCGGCACCCCGGCGGCCGCCTCTAGCTGCAGGGATATTGCCCGTTGAGCACACAATTCACCGGTGGCGAGTAGGCACCCGTCAGCATGCCTCTAAAACCACCCGTGGCTGAACCACCGGGCGCGATGACGCGATTCCAATTCGCGGGGGTGAGAACAAAATGCGTGCCGGATTGGGTAACGGTGCTATTCCACGTGTGCAAGACGGATTGTCCGGCGGGCATGTCGAATTCGAGCTTCCAATCGGCCAGCGGCGCCACGCTCGCGTTGGTGACGGCGAACCGGGCGATGAAACCGGTCTGCCACGTATGTTCCACCGACAACGTCGCCGTCACCGCGGCCGCATGGGCCACCGGGCTGATGGCGAGTCCGAGGATGGCAACCAGCAGTGCCGACACGGTCACGTGAAGCGCTGTCCGCCAGCGCTTCACGTAATTGTTCAGTTCGGCCATAGCTGGCGACACTAAAGCCGAACGGGCGACATCGGCCGTCGCATCGCGGGGGGCTGCCGTACCTTTGCGCAACCGAGACCGTCATGAAATCTTGCCCGCGATCCGCCGATACGTCGGCGGGCTGACCGGGCGCCGCCACCGGCCCGCTAACCTGACCAGGTGAATCGCTCGACCCTTGATGGCAATGCCGCCTCCGTCCGCGAAGTCTGCGACGCCGGCCTACTCGCCGGCGCGGTGACGGTGGTCTGGCAGCGCGGAGAACTGCTGCAGGTCAACGAAATCGGCTACCGCGACGTGGACGCCGGTCTGCCGATGCAGCGCGACACGCTGTTTCGCATCGCGTCGATGACCAAGCCGGTGACGGTGGCCACGGTGATGAGCCTGGTCGACGAGGGCAAGCTGACGCTGAAGGATCCGGTCACGCGGTGGGCGCCGGAGCTGGCCGAGGTGCGGGTGCTGGACGATCCGCACGGCCCGCTGGACCGCACACACCCGGTGAACCGCACCCTCCTGATCGAGGATCTGCTCACCCACACCAGCGGCCTGGCGTACGGGTTCTCGGTGTCCGGGCCGATCTCCAAGGCCTACATGCGGCTGCCGTTCAATCACGGACCGGACGCCTGGCTGGCCGAGCTGGCCAAGCTGCCGCTGGTGCACCAGCCCGGTGACCGCGTCACCTACAGCCACTCCATCGACCTGCTGGGCGTCATCGCTTCCCGCGTCGAGGGCAAGCCCTTCCACCAGGTGCTCGACGAACGGATTCTGGGCCCTGCCGGCATGACCGACACGGGGTTCTTCGTCTCGCCCGAGGCGCGGCGCCGCGCGGCGACCATGTACTCGCTCGACGAGCACAGTCGCCTGCGGCACGGCGTGATGGGCCCGCCGCACATCACCCCGCCCTCGTTCTGCAATGCCGGCGGCGGATTGTGGTCGAGCGCCGACGATTACCTGCGGTTCGTCCGGATGCTGCTGGGCGACGGAACGGTCGACGGCGTGCGGGTGCTCTCGGAGGAGTCCGTCCGGCTGATGCGGACCGACCGGCTCACTGACGAACAGAAGCGGCACAACTTTTTGGGCGCGCCCTACTGGGTCGGCCGCGGATTCGGGCTGAACCTGTCGCTGGTGACCGACCCGGCCAAGAGCGCACCGCTTTTCGGGCCGGGCGGTCCCGGCACGTTCAGCTGGCCCGGCGCGTACGGGACCTGGTGGCAGGCCGACCCCGGCGCGGATCTGATCCTGCTCTACCTGATTCAGAATCTGCCGGACCTGACCGTGGATGCGGCCACGGCCGTCGCCGGCAACACGTCGCTGGCCAAACTGCGCACGGCGCAACCGAGATTCGTCCGCAACACCTATCGCGCCCTCGGCCTCTAAAGTCACACTGCGATGGCCGAATACCCACCCGACCGCATCAGCGGGCCGCGGCTGACGCTGCGCCCGCCCGTGCTCGACGACGCGGGAGCCCTGTTCCAGCGGGTCGCCCGCGACCCGCAGGTCACCAAGTATCTGCTGTGGGCGCCGCACCCCGACGTGGCCGCGACGCGGCGGGTGATCACCGAAAAACTCAACGCCAGCGCGGACGAGAAAACCTGGGTCATCGAGTCGCGGCACCGCGGCAAGGTGATCGGGCTGGCCAGTTGCCGGCGCAGCGCGCCGCACTCGGTCGAGGTCGGCTACTGCCTGGGCCGACGCTGGTGGGGCAAGGGTTTCATGTCCGAGGTGCTCGGCATGTTGCTCACCGCGCTCGACGCCGACCGCGAGGTGTACCGCGTCTGGGCCACCTGCAGTGTGGACAACGAGCGCTCGGCGCGACTGCTCGAGCACGCCGGGTTCTTCTTGGAGGGGCGGCTGGCCCGGCATGCGGTCTACCCCACCATGGGGCCCGAGCCCCAGGACAGCCTGCTCTACGCCAAGATTCTGCGCTGACCGGCCTTTCGCTGACTAGCCGTCGTGTTCGAGCGCCCGGCGCGCGTAGGCCCGCACGTCGGCGTCGCCGTCCTTGAGCGCGAGCCCCAGGGCGTCCCGGGCGGCGGGCTCACCGGCCCACCGGGTCAGGCTGAGCACGGCCGCCTTGCGCACGTCCAGGTGGGCATCGCCCAGCGCCTCGGACAGGTTCGGAACCGCGAAGTCCACCGGCGCCCCGGCCAGCGCCCGCGCCGCGCCTTCCCGCACCTGCCAGGCCGGCGCCCGCAGCGCCTGCTTGATGGCAGCGTAATCGTCTCGGCCACAACTCAATTGGGCCAACGCGGCCAGTGCGGCCGCGCGGACCAACGGGTCGGGGTCGGCGACCAGCCGCCGCACGGCCGAGCTAGCCGGGGCCGCTGCCGCCCTTAGCGTCGCCAGCCCGGCCGCCGCCGCGATGCGTACCTCGCGGTTCTCGTCACCGGCGGCGGTGACGACACCTTGCACATCGTCGACGGACACCAGCGCGCGGACGGCCTCGATGCGCACCCGATGATCGGCGTCGCCCAGGGCGCGACGGTACTGCGCTCCATCACCGGCCCGGCGCGCGGAGAGCACGTACAGCGAGGCCGCGCGCACCACCCGATCGACCGAATCAATGTGCGCGAGAACACTTTCCGGGTTGGGCAGCACCTCGACCAGCTCGCGAATGCCGTCGGCGCAGGTGCGCCGAACCGCGGCGTCGTCGTCGTTCAGCGCGGCCACCAGGGCCGGCGCATACCCGTCGGGAATGTGCTCGGTCAGCGTCGACACCGCGGTGCGGCGCACCCCGGCATCCGTGTCGGCAAGGTAGGGGTCGAGGTCGGCCATCGTCGGCTCCTCGAGCGCCAGCACCTCGGCGATGCGCGGCGACGGCGGCTCGACTGTCGTTGTGGCCGAATTGATTCGGGACACCGCGGTGGCGGGCGCCTGTCCGCCGACCAGCGGTGGCTGCTCCACCGGGTACACCGTCTGGTCGGTGGGCGGCAGGCCGTCGAGCTCGGGGACCGGCACGAAGTACGGCGCCACCGGCCGCTTGAGGAACACCATTCCTATTTCGGCGTCGCCTTGGGTCGCTTTGCGCAGGTTGAGGTGGTAGCCCCACTGGCTGTCGTCGCGGCCGGGCAGGTCGGCGCGATCGTGATACAGGCCCCAGCGCGATTCGGTGCGGGTGTGTGACGAGCGGGCGGCCATCTCGGCGCAGTCCCTGATGAACGAGACCTCCACCGCGCGCATCAGCTCATGCGGATTGCGGGCGCCCATCTCGGCGATCTCGGCGCTCATCCGCTCGAAGGTGCGGATGGCCAGGGACAGCTTGGCCCCGGTCTTGGGGGGCGCGACGTAGTCGTTGACGAAGCGGCGCAGCTTGTATTCGACCTGCGGTTGGGGCGGGCCGTCCGGATGCCGCAGCGGCCGGTAGATCAGCTCGTGCGCCTCGCGCACCTGCTCGTCCGGAAGCTGTTGCGGCGCAGGGACGTCAGCCAGCGTCGAGGCCGCATGGGTGCCGGCCAGATCGCCGAACACGAACGCCCCGATCATGTAGTTGTGCGGGACGCAGGCCATGTCCCCCGCGGCGTACAGCCCGGGCACGGTGGTGCGGGCGTGCTCGTCGACCCAGACACCCGACGCGGAATGTCCACTGCACAAGCCGATTTCGGAGATGTGCATCTCGATGTCGTGGGTGCGGTAGTCGTGGCCGCGGTTGGCGTGGAAGGTGCCCCGAGTCGGTCGCTCGGTGGTGTGCAGGATGTTCTCCAGCGCGGTCAGCGTCTCGTCCGGCAGGTGGGACACCTTGAGGTAGATGGGGCCGCGCGCGGAGTCGATCTCCGTCTTGACCTCGGCCATCATCTGTCCCGACCAGTAGTCGGAGTCGACGAACCGCTCGCCGTGCGCGTTGACCTGATAGCCGCCGAACGGATTGGCCACGTAGGCGCATGCCGGGCCGTTGTAGTCCTTGATCAGCGGATTGACCTGGAAACATTCGATTCCGGACAGCTCCGCACCCGCGTGGTAGGCCATCGAGTAGCCGTCGCCGGCGTTGGTGGGGTTCTCGTAGGTGCCGTACAGGTAGCCCGACGCGGGCAGGCCGAGCCGGCCGCACGCGCCGGTGGCCAGGATGACCGCCTTGGCGCCGACCGTGACGAATTCCCCGGTGCGGGTGTTCAGCGCCGCCGCGCCCACGGCGCGGCCTTCCCGGGTCAGCACCCGGACCGGCATCAGCCGGTTCTCGATCCGGATCTTCTCGCGCATCGACCGCTGCCGCAGCACGCGATACAGGGCCTTCTTGACGTCCTTGCCCTCGGGCATCGGCAGCACGTAGGAGCCCGAGCGGTGCACCCGGCGCACGGCGTATTCGCCGCGGGAGTTCTTCTCGAACTTCACGCCGTAGCGCTCCAGCCGCTGCACCATCGCGAAACCGCGGGTGGCGGTCTGATACACGGTGCGCTGGTTGACGATTCCGTCGTTGGCGCGGGTGATCTCGGCGACGTAGTCCTCGGGTTCGGCCTTGCCGGGGATCACCGCGTTGTTGACCCCGTCCATGCCCATCGCCAGGGCTCCGGAGTGGCGCACGTGGGCCTTCTCCAGCAGCAGCACCTGCGCGCCGTTCTCGGCCGCTGACAGCGCCGCCATGGTGCCAGCGGTGCCGCCGCCGATGACCAGCACGTCACAGTCCAGGCGAACCGGTGCCACGGGGTCCGGAATCTGCATCATGCCGCCACCGCCGAATGGTTCAGCGCAGCAATGACTTCAGCGCGCAGCGCGGCGCGCTGCCGATCGACGCGCGGCTCCGGCACGTCGATCAGGGCGCGCAGCGGCTGACCGGCCCTGCCCAGCACGGCGATGCGATCACCCAGCAGCAGCGCCTCGTCGACGTCGTGCGTGACGAAGACGATCGTCGTCGGATGGACACGCCAGGTGTCGATCAGCAGCCGCTGCATGGCCGCACGGGTCTGGGTGTCCAGCGCGCCGAACGGCTCGTCCATCATCACCGCGCGCGGCGCGCCGGCCAGGCCGCGGGCCAGCTGCACGCGCTGGCGCATGCCGCCGGACAGGCTCTTGGGCAGGTAGTCGCCGAAGCCGGTCAAGCCGAGCTCCGCGATCCAGCGGTCCGCCTCGGCGCGCCGGCCGGCCCGCGGGACACCGCGCAGCCGCAGCGCCAACTCGATGTTGGACCGCACGGTGCGCCACGGCAGCAACGCGTTGTCCTGGAACACCATGCCGCGGTCGCCCGAGGTGGTCGTCACCCCGTCACCGTCGGCCACGATCCGGCCCTCGTCGGGCCGCAGCAGTCCGGCCAGGGCCCGCAGCACCGTCGACTTGCCGCAGCCCGAGGGGCCGGTGAGCACCAGGATCTCCCCGGGGCGCACCGTCAGGCTCAGCCCGTCGATCACCGGTTCTCCGGTGTAGGACAGGCGAACCCGATCCAGTTCCAGACTCACTCCGACGGTCATCTCTGCTCCTCCTCCGCGCGCGGCAGCCACCCGGTCACCCGACGGCCCACGACTTCGACGGCCGCCGCGGTCACGAAGCCCAGCACGCCGATGGTGATGATGCCGACGAACACCTGGGGGTAGGCCAGCACGGTGTAGTCCTGCCAGGTGCGATAGCCGATCCCGAGTCGGCCCGAGATCATCTCCGCGGAGATCACGCAGATCCACGCCACGCCCATGCCGACCGAAAGCCCGCCGAAGACCCCCGGCAGGATGCCCGGAAACACCACCTGCTTCAGCACATCCCACCGGCCGCCGCCCAGGGTACGCACCGAGTCCTCCCACAGCGTGGGCAGCGCCCGCACCGCGTGCCGGGTGCTGACCAGGATCGGGAAGTACGCCGCGAGGAAGGTGATGAACACGATGCCGGCCTCGTCCGTCGGGAACAGCAGGATCGCCACCGGCACCATCGCGATGGCCGGAACGGGTCGGACCAACTCCGCCAGTGGGCCGAAGGTGTTGGCGAACACGCGCGAACGCCCCAGCAGCACACCGGTCGCGACGCCGACCACGGCGGCCAATCCGAAGCCGGTGAGAATGCGGATCAGCGACTGCGCCAAATCAAGCCAGTACTCCCCGGTGCCGAGCCGGCGCCCCAGCGCGTGCACGATCTCGGTGACGGTGGGCAGCGTGTCGAAGCGCAGCAGCAGCCGGACCTTGTCGGCGGTGAGCAGCTGCCAGAGCCCGATCGCGGCGGCAATCGAGGCGAGCCGCAGCAGCCGCCACTGCCACGGCGAGCCGGCACGCCGCGGGGTGCCTGGCGCCGGGGCCGCGTCGACGACGTGCGTAGACACCCGGGCTGCCGGGTCGCCGGTGAGATAAGCGGTCATACCGAGCCTCCAAGGGCCTGTTGGTAATTCATGATGGTGCCGCCGGGGTGCGCGGCGAGATAGCGGTGCGCGCCGGCTGGTGTTCCGAACGGCAGGTAGTTCTGGCCGTCGCGCACCCAGACCGCGCGGTCCGCGAACCACCGGGTGCCCAGCTCGGCGTCGGGAACATAGGCGGCACGGACTTTGGTGCCCCGCGACGCCGCGTCGCGCACCGCCCGGAGCAGACTGGCCGGATTGGCGACGGTTTGAGTGGAATCGGCGCCGTCCAGCGACAGTTCACTGGCGAGGGCGGGATCCCCGCGCAGCGCCGACGGGTTGGCGGTGGCGGCCCGGGTCGCGTCGTAGTTCAGCCCGCGCGCACCGAACACGGTGCGCAACGGCCCGTCCTGGACGAAGCCCGACACGTCGAGGTCGGCGAAGTCACCGATCGACTTCAGATACGGCACATCGTTTTTCAACGCCTCGACCAGTGACGGTTTGAGCGTGGTGTCGAACGACGTCCCGCCCGGACCGTTGTACAGGTACACGACCTCCTGGGGCAGTCCGCTGCCCTGGGCGACGATGCGGGCGGCTTCCAGCGGCTTGCCGTTGAGGAAATCGGTTGCGTCCAGTTGCGCCTGCAGGAAGGCGCCCAGCACCTCCGGATGCGCCGATGCATACGAGCGCCGCACCACCACGCCGTGCAGGGTGGGCAGGTTCAGCTCGGCCCCGTCGTACAGCAGTTTGGCCTTGTTCTGGTAGACCAGCAGCGCCGGCCAGGCGACGAATTGCGAAAGGCCCTGCACCTGACCGGATTCCAGGGCCGAGGCGCCGATCTGCGGTTGCTGGTTGAGGACTTCCACGCCGTTGATCCCTGCCCTGTCCAGCGCCCGCATCAGGGTGCCGTGACCGGCCGACCCCACACTCGCCGAGACCTTGGAGCCGGCCAGGTCGTTCAATGTGGTCGCCGACGAGCCGGGCGCCACCACCACCATGTTCAGCGCGCCCTTGGGGTTGTAACCGGTGATGGAGACGATCTCGGTTTTCGCCAGCGGGTTGGCCTGCGTCTTGGAGCCGTTGATCAGCATGGGGTAATCCCCCATCGAGCCGATGTCGATCTTCTCGGCGAGCATCTGCGCGGTGATCGGCGCACCGGTGTCGTAATCCTGCCACCGCACCGCGTATTTGGTGCCGGTGCGGGTGGTGATGTCGGCCAGGCGGCGCTCCAGGTAGCCCTGCGCGCGCAGCAGCGTGCCCGCGGTGACGGTGTTGATGGTCTTGGACTGATATCCGACCACCACGCTGACCACACCGGATGACTGGGACAGGGATTCCAGCGAGCATCCGGCGGTGAGCGCGGCGATGGCGATCACCGCCGACGCCGGCCGAACGGCGCGTCGTTTCATCGAAGATCCTGGGGTTGAGAGCTTTTCAGCGAAGAAGGTAGGGCATGTTGACCGTGACGGCGCCGGTCGGACAGCGCGCCGCGCAGGGGCCGCAGTACCAGCACTCGTCGACGTGCATGAAGGCCTTGCCGGTGTCGGGGTCGATGGCCAGCGCATCGAGCGGGCAGACCTCCACGCACAGCGTGCAGCCGTCGATACACAGCGACTCGTCGATCGTGACCGGCACGTCGGCGCGGTTGTTGTGGATCAGCGTCATGGGTCGCTCCTCATCGGCTCGGTTCTAAAAAGGTTGCCGCGCATGGTGATTCGATCTCCCCGCATTCGGATGTACTCCAGGTCGACGGGTGTGCCGTCGGCGAGGCTGGTAAGCCGCTCCAGCATCAGCAGCGGTGCGCCGTCGGGCACCTGCAGCGTGGCCGCCGAGTGCGCGTCGGCCGGAATGGCCTCGAGCGCCAGCGCCGCCGAGCCCAGTCGCTGCCCGCTCACCTGCTCGATGAGCGCGAACAGGTCGTTGGTCTCCAGCGGATGGTTCAGCACCTGGCGGCCGATGTCCGGGGCGAGGTAGGTGAGGTCCAGGCTGAGCGGCAGGTCACCGAGGTAGCGCAACCGCTCGACAAACACCGCCTGCTCGCCCGGTTGCAGCCGCAACCGGCGGGCCACCGACGGCGGCGCGGTGACCGGCATCGCGGCGCGCACCTCGTTGCGGACCTCACCGAGATCCTTGAACGTCTCCTTCAAACCCAGCAGCGCGTCGAGCCCATGGTCGTACTTGCGCTGCGCGACGTGCGTGCCGACCTTGGGTCCGCGGTCGATCAGCCCCTCGTGCTTGAGGACGGCCAGTGCCTCCCGAATGGTGTTGCGCGATACCGAGAATTCGGCGGCCAGCGCCAGTTCGGCGGGCAGGCCGTCGGGGTAGGCGTCGGCGTGGACCTGCTGGCGCAACACGTCGGCGACCCGGCGGGCACGATCGGCCCTGGGTCCCCCGATGGGTACTGGTTGCGCCACGGGAGTCACGCTAACCCAGCTCAGGAGCGGTTTTCGGGTCGAGCAGGCCGGTCGGCGACGGCGCCCGGGCGTATTGCGCCGGGCCGCCGGCGAACCCGACCAGCCAAAACCGCCACCCGCCACGCCATTGCGCCACCTGCGAGAACCCGTCGGCTTTGTGATCCCGGTGAGCGGAACCCGCCACGCCGTGCGACCCCACGATTCCGGTGTGGACTCCCGACGGCGGAAGATGGCTTGCATGACTGACGTTTCGAAACACGCGTTGACCAAGGTGCCCGCGGTCACCCTGGGCTTCTGGGTCATCAAAGTCTTGGCGACGACGTTGGGCGAAACGGGCGGCGACACCGTCACGATGACCCTGAATTGGGGTTATGCCGCCGGGGTCGCGATCTTCGGCGTCGCGCTGGTGGTGCTGGTCGCGGCTCAGATCCTCGCCAAGCGATTCCACGCGGTCCTCTACTGGTTGACGATCGTGGCCTCGACGACGTTCGGCACCGTGCTGGCCGATTTCGCGGACCGGTCGCTGGGCATCGGCTACACCGGCGGATCGCTGCTGCTTTTGGCGTGTCTAGTGGTGACCCTGGGTCTGTGGCGATGGTCGCAGGGCACCGTATCGGTCAGCACGGTCTCGACGCCTAAGGTGGAGGCCTTCTACTGGGCGACCATCACGTTCTCGCAGACGCTGGGCACCGCGCTCGGCGACTGGCTGGCCGACACGCGCGATTTCGGCTACGAACGCGGTGCGCTGGTTTTCGCTGCCGGCCTGGCAGTGGTCGCGGCCCTGTACTTCTGGACCTCCATCTCCCGGGTCACCCTGTTCTGGGTGGCGTTCATCCTCACCCGGCCGCTGGGGGCGACCCTGGGTGACTTCATCGACAAGCCCGTCGCCGACGGCGGCCTGGCGTGGAGCCGCCCGCTCGCCACGGCGGTGCTGGCGGCGCTGATCGCGGTGCTGCTCGTCGTCATACCGCAACGTCCCGGCCGCCACCCCGGCCAGCCCAAAGACGATGCGACGGAAGCCGGCCCGCGCCTTGACGTCGAGCAACCAGACCAGGACGCGCACTGACCGTGCGATCCGGATCGAGGCCCGCTGGCCCGACTGAGGGTGCGTCTCGCGCTCGACGTAGCGTTGAAACATGCGAGTCCTGCTCGTTGAGGATGAACCACGACTGTCCGCGACCGTGGCTCGAGGGCTCAAGGCGGAGGGATTCGTCGTGGTGGCCGTCGGCAACGGCGCCGACGGCCTGCGGGAGGCCACCGAAAACGGTTTCGACGTAATCATTCTCGACATCATGCTGCCCAGCCTCAGCGGTTATGAGGTGCTGCGCCGAATGCGCTCACACAACGTGTGGACACCGGTGCTCATGCTGACCGCCAAGGACGGCGAGTACGACGAAACCGATGCCTTCGATCTGGGTGCGGATGACTACCTGACGAAACCATTCTCATTCCGGGTGCTGGTGGCGCGGCTGCGGGCGTTGGTTCGTCGCGGCGCACCAGCGCGGCCGGTGGTGCTGGAAGCGGGGTCGCTGGCGCTGGATCCCGCCCGGCACACGGTCAAACGGGGCTCGACCCCGATCGCACTGACGCCACGTGAGTACGGGGTGCTCGAGTTCCTGATGCGCAACAAGGACGTGGTGGTGACCAAGGCGGAGATATTGCAGAACGTGTGGGATGCGCACCATCACGGCCCGGACAACGTGGTCGAGGTCTATGTGGGATACCTGCGTCGCAAGATCGATGTGCCCTTCGGTACCAACACCATCGAGACGATTCGGGGCGTCGGTTACCGCTTGCTGGGCTGAGACGCGTTGGGGGGCAACGTCACAGTCACCTTGGTTCCGCCGCAGGGCGGGTCGTCGATGCTGACCGTGCCGCCGTGTGCGGCGACGATCTCGGCGACGATCGCCAGACCCAGGCCGGCCCCTCCCCCGCTACGCGCCCGGTCGGAATCCAGGCGCACGAAACGTTCGAACACCCGGCTCCGGTCGGCCGGGGCTATCCCGGGGCCGTCATCGCTGACGACAAGAACCGCAACGGCGTCCCGGCCGCCCACCTCGATGGCGACACACGAAACCGCATGGCGGACAGCGTTTTCGACCAGGTTGCGGATCATGCGCGACATGGCCACCGGGTCGCCGTCCAGCCGCACCGGGCGGATATCGGTGTGGATCACGACTTGCGCTTCGCGGCGGGCACGGTCGGCTTCGATCCGCGCGAGGTCGTCGAGGGCAACCCGCTCTCTGCGCCGCAGCAGGGTCTGCTCGTCGGCGCGGGCCAGCAGCAGCAGATCCTCGACCAGGGTGTGCATGCGCTGCGCCTCGGGCAGCAAGGTGTTGACCGCCAGCTCGGCATCGAGCAGGTCGGGGTGGGCCTCGGCCACCTCCAGCGCGGAGATGATGGTGGTCAGCGGGCTGCGCAATTCGTGAGACGCGTCGCCCACGAAGCGTTGCTGCGCACGGTGACCCGCTTCCAGACGCGACAGCATCTCGTTCATGGTGACGGCCAGGGCCGCGATCTCGTCGTGGCCGTCCGGCACCGGCACCCGCTCGGCCAGGTCGGACGTCGAGATGTCGGCCACCCGGGAGCGAATCGCGTCCACCGACTGCAGCGAGCGGCGAACCAGCCAGTAGGTCGCCCCCGCCGCCACCGCGACGATGACCGGCGCGCTGCAGGCCAACAGGATCGCCAGCGTCCGCGCGGTCGCCTCGACCGCCTCGCTGCCGCCGCCCACCAGCACCGTGTACACCCCGGATCGGGTCGCGACCTTCTGCCCGCTGACCCGCATGTCGTCGCCGGCCACCGCGTCGTCGGGCAGGCCGCGACGCAGCTCGAAGTCGAACGCGCTCGTCGGCACCAACGGCGTTATCGGGGCGGCACCGGACCGCTTGACCACGTGGCCGTCGGGACCGATGACTTGGGTTGCGACCACCCGCTGGTCGGTGCTCAACAAGGCGTTGTCGAGCTCGGCGGGCGAGTCGGATTGCAGCGCCTTGGAAATATCGCGGACCCGTTCCGCGGCGGCATAATCGACGCCCGTCAACAACGAGCGATACAGGATCGCGTCCAGGCCGGCGCCGGCCACGCTGAGCGCGCACAGCACGACGAGCGCCGACACCGCCGCCGAACGGGCCGAAATGCCCAGGTGCGCGAGGTCCCACCGACGCACTCGCCCGCCTCGCCGAAACGGCCCTACACCCGATACCCGCACGCCCTCGATTCTGCAGGGCCGCGACCCGACTGGAAACATCGAGCTCAGCGCGTTCTCAGCGGCCTCTCAGCGGCATCGTCCTAGGCTGGTGCCGGTATGTCTGGTACTGCACGCCTTGCGCGTCGTAACGATCGTGCGATCCCCCGGATAATGGTCAGCGCGGCAATCGCATTCGGCTTCGGTCTGCTGGCAGCGGCGCCAGCCCCCGCAGACCCGAACCCGTTCAACACCCTGAGTTCGAGCTGCAACCAAACAGCTCCGGCGGGCAGGGACGCACTCGTCCAGGGGATGCGACGAGCCATCGCCGACTGGCCGCCGGGCGGACCGCACCCCTCGTCCCGCACCACGTGCGGCCCCAGCCCGACGCCGACGACAGGCTGATCTCAGGAGCTGTCTGCCGCCGACGGCACGGCCGGGGCGTCGGCGCCATTGTTGCGCGCCCCGTTCGTCCCGGACGCGTCCGCGGGGAGCTCGAAAGCCGCGGTCACCGAACCCACCGCCGCCATGGCGGCATTACGCTGCGCTTCCATGCGCGCCAGCGCGGTCTCGGTGAACACCGACAACCCGAGATCGGGGTTGTACCCGTGGATTTCCTTGACGTCGAGCTGGGCCAGGAAGTAGACGATCTCCTTGGAGACCGCCTGCCCCGGCACCAGCACGGGGAAGCCGGGCGGGTAGGGCACCACGAAGGTGGTCGACACCAGGGTCTTGCCCTCGGCCAGCCGTCGCCCGGCCATGCCGATCAGCACATGTTCGCGATCGGACTCCTCATAGCCGGCGTAGAACGCCGATCGCATGTCGCCGAAGTTGCACTCGTCGACGGGCCGGAACGCCACGTCGAATTCGCTGAAGTCCGGCAGATGCGGCAGATCCTCGGTGATCTCCTCGACGTGACGCTCCTGCAACACCCGGTCGGCGACGCTGGCCTCCTTCTCGATGCGGTCGAAATCGATTGCCACCCTTCGCAACACGTCGAGCAGGTAGTGCACGCTCGACCAGGTGACACCGATGGTGAAGATCAGCAGCACGCTGTTGATCG
Organism: Mycobacterium mantenii; assembly: GCF_001667865.1. Taxonomy (GTDB): domain Bacteria; phylum Actinomycetota; class Actinomycetes; order Mycobacteriales; family Mycobacteriaceae; genus Mycobacterium; species Mycobacterium mantenii_A. Next base: position 63,010 of record NZ_LZJP01000036.1, read on the forward strand.
ACGTCTTGTTGATCTGGATGCCGAAGCGCTCCATCAGGATCTTCTCGCGGAAGTCGTAACCGTTCATTCCGGTCTTGCCGACGAACAACGTCACCCGGGTCGGATCCAGCACGAACTGGTCGGAGCGCCACGCCTCGTTCCACTCGGCCAGCGCCCCCTGCCTGATCGACGCGGTCGAGCTCACCGAGGACTCCCGGAATTCCTCAGGCACCAGGTCGGACTCGTCGAGGATGCGGAACCACTTGCTGATCAGCCGGTCCTTGCGTACCCGGTGCCGGAAGACCAGCGCCATGTCGTAGACCTGTCGGACCAGCTGGAAGCCTTCGATGTCGACCTGGCGGCGCGCCAAGTCCAGGGACGCCAGCAGCTGCTGGTTGGGCGAGGTCGAGGTGTGGGTCAAGAACGCCTCACCGAACGCGTCACGGGTCAGCGCGTTGAAATCCTGATCCCGCACGTGGATCATCGATGCCTGCCGAAGCGCCGACAGCGATTTGTGCGTGGAATGCGTGGCGTAGACGCGGACCCGCGCGGTCGCCGGGTCGGGCATCAGCTCGCGCTCGACCCACTCCGACCGGTCGACGCCCGCCATGGATGCGGCCCATTTCCGGTATTCCCCAACGTATTCCGGCGATGCCAGCATCTGCTCGAGGCGCTCGGCGGACACCATCGCCGTGCGCTGCCGGGCCCACGGCACGGCCGTCGCGAACGCATACCACGCCTCGTCCCACAGGAAGCAGATGTCGGGCTTGATCGCCAGCACCTCCTGCATGACCTGCAGCGGGTTGTAGACGACGCCGTCGAAGGTGCAGTTGGTCAGCAGCAGCATGCGCACCCGGTGCAGCTGTCCGGCCGCCTCCAGATCCAGCAGCGTCTGCTTGATGGTGCGCAGCGACACCGCACCATAGATCGCGAACTGCGGCAGCGGATAGGCGTCCAGGTACAGCGGGTAGGCGCCGGCCAGCACCAACCCGTAGTGGTGCGACTTGTGGCAGTTGCGGTCGATCAGCACGATGTCGCCCGGCCGGGTCAGCGACTGCACGACGATCTTGTTGGCGGTCGACGTCCCGTTGGTGACGAAGTAGGTGTGGTCGGCGTTCCACGTCTTCGCGGCCTTGTCCATCGCCTTTTTGATGTTGCCGTGCGGGTCCAGCAGCGAGTCCAGACCACCGGAGGTGGTGGAGGTTTCGGCCATGAAGATGTTGCGGCCGTAAAACTCCCCCATGTCCTGCAGCGACCTGGAGTTGAAGATGCTGGCGCCGCGCGCGACGGGCAGGGCGTGGAACTGGCCGACCGGCGCGGCGGCGTACGCGCGCAGCGCATCGAAAAATGGTGTGGCATAACGATTTCGCAGCCCGGCGAGCACCGTGCTGTGCAGGTCGGTGACGTCGTTGAGCCGGTAGAACGTCCTGTCGTAGACGTCGGGCTCGCTGCCGTCGCCCGCCGCGATCGACTCATCGGTGAGCAGATACAGATCGATGTGGGGCCGCAGCTCCCGGATCCACTCGCCGCACTCCACCCAGTAGTTGGCGTGATCGGGAATGCCGTCGCCGGCATCCTCGTTGGGCCCGAGCAACGTGTTCATCAGGGGCAGCCGGTCGCGGGACCGCAGCGACAAGTCGTCGCGGATGATCGCGGCCTGAATCTCGCCGTTCAGGGCGACCGCGGTGATGGCGTCCTCGACGCTGGGCACCACCAGGATCTCGAACTGCACATCGTCGGACGCACAGCGCAGCGCCCGCAGGCATTCGGCCAGGCTGTCCGGCGCCGTGCTCGGGGCGTCGTCGGCGAGCAGCACGGTGTAGAAGTGCTGCTGCTTGGCCTGCGCGACCAGTTCCTGGTCATCCAGGGGCGCCGAGGTATCGAAAAGCCCTGCGCGATCACCGTATTCACTGAGCAGCCGCACGGCCAGGGAGACCTCTTCGGTGAGCCGCACGGTGGACAGGCTCTCCAGATGGGCGCGGAAGATCGCCAGATTCGCCGCACCGGGGTACAGCCAGTACCGCTCGTAGGCGGCGATGCGGTCCATCAGGCGTTTCACCCGGGCCACGTCATGGGTTTTGTCCAGCCCGGCGAGGTCCACCTCGGCGAGGTGACGGCACGCGTCGTCGAGCAGATTCCAGGTGTCGATCCGCGCGTATGACGGGTTGGCCACGGCCGCCAGCGCAGACACCCGGAGTCGTCGCGGCTGGGTGCTGTATCGAATCATGACCTCACCTGTTCTTCTGGGCGACTTGTATTCTCACCCCACCCCGCTGCCCACGTGATCGTTTCGCGTGAGCTCGCTCACCTGTTCAGCTCGTCGTCACCCTCGTCAGCGTCCACGACGCGCCGATTGGCGCGCGTGCTGTCCACCCACCGCAGCACGGGCAGCTCCCAGCGCCGCACCGGCAGCTCGGTGACATCGGACAGCGACCGCACCACGCCCTGCGTCAGGCCCATGATCGCGGCCATCACCGGCAGCAGCGGCTGCAGCGGCCTGGCAGCGGAGCGCACCGTGCTGATGCGGCGGGCCACGACCACCCGTTCGGCGCAGTGATACAGCCAGGCGCCCACGCCCAGCGCGTAGATCGCGAGCACCGAGGCGACGATGGTCAGCCCGTAGGCGGCGCAGATCACCGCACCCAGCACCACCGTCGCGGCCAGCGCGGCCGCAACGAGCAGGCGCAGCTCCAACCGGGTCATGGCTGCGGTCCGTGCTCCTCTGCGGCGGCGTCGGAACCCACCGCGCCGCGAACCGCGTCGGCGGCGGCCCGGATCTGCGGCGTCACCAGCATCACGTGGCCGAGCACCCCGTTGACGAAGCCGGGCGAGTCGTCGGTGGACAGCTCCTTGGCCAGCTGGACGGCCTCGTCGACGGCGACCGGTTCCGGCACGTCGTCGGCATACAGCAGCTCCCAGACCGCGACCCGCAGGATCGCACGGTCCACGGCGGGCAGCCGGTCCAGCGTCCAGCCCTGCAGGTGCGAGCTGATCAGGTCATCGATGTGCGCGGCGTGTTCCCCGACGCCCCGGGCCGCCGCGGCCGTATACGGCTGCAGGGGCGCGATTTCGGGGTTGGTCTCGGCGAGCCCGGTGCGGACGTCGACGACCTCCGCCGGGCTCAGCCCACGGGCCTCGGCTTCGAACAGCAGGTCGACGGCACGCTTGCGGGCCTGGTGGCGTCCCCTGACGGGCCTGCTCACGCGTTGACGCGCCCCAGATAGCTGCCGTCGCGGGTGTCGACCTTCAGCTTGTCTCCGGTGTTGATGAACAGCGGCACCTGGATCTCGGCGCCGGTCTCGACGGTGGCCGGCTTGGTGCCGGCGCTGGACCGGTCACCCTGCAGGCCGGGCTCGGTGTGGGTGACCTCCATCTCGACCGAGACGGGCAGCTCGAGGTACAGCGGCGCGCCGTTGTGGAACGCCACCTGCACCGGCAGGCCCTCCAGCAGGAACCGGGCGGAATCGCCGACCAGCGACTCAGGCAGCGGGTGCTGCTCGTAGTCCTGGCTGTCCATGAACACGAAGTCCGAGCCGTCGCGGTACAGGTAGGTGGCGTCGCGCCGGTCGACGGTGGCGGTCTCCACCTTCACCCCCGCGTTGTACGTCTTGTCGACGACCTTGCCGGAGAGCACGTTCTTCAGCTTGGTCCGCACGAAGGCCGGGCCCTTGCCCGGTTTGACGTGCTGGAACTCGACGATCTGCCACAGCTGGCCGTCGATCACCAGCACCAGTCCATTCTTGAAATCGGCAGTGCTTGCCACGGTTCGGTATATCTCCTCGGACGTTGGACAGTCGTCTACGGAACTGTCTGTAACTTGTCGGTCAGTTTAGAGCGCTCCGCGGTCGGTGCTCGCGGGCCGGGGTGGGGCGGTGACGGGCGAAACGCCGTCAGCGATGGACGCGTTCGGAGCCGAGCGCGGTGTGCTCGTCGGGCGACGGCAACGGCTTGATCATCGTCAGCAACGGGAGGTTCAGGGTGACCCCGCTGGCGAATGGCACGTGGATCGCGAAGTAGACGATCTGCATCTCCAGCCGCATCTCCCGAAGGGGCTGCGCGTACATGTCCCACCGGAAATCCCGCAGGCGCGCCAAACCCCGTGCCACCCCGTTCACGCACCCGACTGTACTCGCGGGCGCAAGCCCCCCCGAAGCCGTTCGCCGACGCATCCGGCGGGTGCTACGTCAGGACGGCCAGCTCTTTGGGGAACTTGGTCAGCAATTCCGGGGCACCGCCGCGCGTCTCCGCCGGCACCACCAGCGTGTCCTCGATGCGCACGCCGCCGCGGCCGGGCAGGTAGACGCCGGGTTCCACCGTCACCACGGATTCGGCCAGCAACGTGCCGGTGGACGTGGCACCGATGCCCGGCGCTTCGTGGATTTCCAGGCCCACGCCATGGCCCAGGCTGTGGCTGAACTGCTCGCCATAGCCCGCGTCGGCGATCACTTGGCGGGCCGCGGCGTCCACCCCACGCAGGTCCGCGCCCGCGTGCAGCGCCTCGCGGCCGGCCCGCTGCGAGTCGGCGACCAGCTGGTAGATCTCCAGCTGCCAATCGGCGGCCTTACCGAGCACGAAGGTGCGGGTCATGTCGGAGTGGTAGCCGCCGACCAGCGCGCCGAAGTCGATCTTGACGAAGTCGCCGTCGGCCAGCATCGCGTCGGTGGGGCGATGATGCGGGATCGCCGAATTCGGCCCGGCGGCCACGATGGTGTCGAACGAGATCGCGTCGGCGCCGTGGTCGAGCATCAAGGCCTCCAGCTCGCGGCTGACCTCGCGCTCGGTGCGCCCCGGCCGCAGCCCGCCCCGCGCCACCAGTTCGGCGAGTGCGGCGTCGGCCGCCTCGCAGGCCAGCCGCAACAGCGCGACCTCGCCGGCGTCCTTGACCTCCCGCAACGCCTCGACGGTTCCGGCGGCCTTGACCAGCTCGGTGGCCGAATCCCGGTCGTCGAGCTCGCGGGTCAGCGCGTCGAATCCGTCGACGGTCACCACGTTGCTTTCGAAGCCGAGCTTGTGCGTGCCCGCCTCGGCGGCCTGACCGACCAGATAGCGTCCCAGCACCCGTTCGATGGCGACTTCGAGGTCCGGCGCCTGCTCGGCGGCCTGGGTCCGGTACCGCCCGTCGGTGGCCAGCACGGGGCCGCGCTCGTCGGCGAACACCAGCAACGCGCCGTTGGACCCGGTAAAACCGGAGAGGTAACGGACGTTGACCAGGTCCGTGACCAGCAGCGCATCCAATCCGCTGGCCTCAAGTCGCGCTCTGAGCCTGTCTCGACGCTGTGAATGTGTCACAGGTCTTGACGGTACTCGCTACGCTTTTGGGCCATGAGTAACTGGATGCTGCGCGGATTGGTCTATGCCGCGGCGATGGTCGTCGTCCGATTGTTCCAAGGTGCACTGATCAACGCGTGGCAGACGCAGGCCGGGCTGTTCAGCGTGACGCTGCTGCTGTTGTTCATCATCGCCGTGGCCGTCTGGGGGGTTCTCGACGGCCGGCGCGACGCCATCGCCAACCCGGATCCGGATCGCCGCGGCGACCTGGCGATGACCTGGCTGCTGGCCGGCCTGGTGGCCGGTGTGCTCAGTGGCGCCGTCTCCTGGCTGATCGCGCTCGTCTACAAGGGCCTGTACACCGGGGGGCTGATCAACGAGGTGACGACGTTTGCCGCCTTCACCGCGCTGTGCGTCTTCCTGCCGGGGATCATCGGCGTGACCATCGGGCGCTGGCGGGTGGACCGCAATCCCCCGGAGCGCCGGCCGGGCACCGACGAGGAGCGGGCCGACACCGACGTCTTCTCCGCGGTGCGCGGCGACGACGCGCCCACCGGCGAGATTCCCGCGCAGACGTCCGGCGCCCACGCCGACGCGCGGACCGCGGCGGTCGCCACGGCCGAGCGCGACGCGCCCACCGACACGGTGGCCACCACCGAATCGCCGACCGAATCGATCGCCAAGCACGAAGACCCGAAGACGGAGGTGATCCGCACCGGCGAGGAGCACACCAAGCCGGGCGCGGAACACGACAAGGGCTAGCTGTCGGCGCCGGGCTTCCCGGCCAGGTAGCGCAGGGCGAGCAGATAGCCCTGCACCCCCAGCCCGACGATCACCCCGGTCGCCACCGGGCTGAGGTAAGAGTGCCGCCGAAACTCTTCGCGCGCATGGACATTGGAGATGTGCACCTCGATCAGGGGTGCGCTCAACTCGGCGCACGCGTCGCGCAGCGCCACCGAGGTGTGGGTCAGCCCGCCCGCGTTGAGGATCACCGGTTCTCCTGCGTCGGCGGCCGCATGGATCCAGTCCAGCAGTTCGGCTTCGTTATCGCTTTGCCGCACAACGGCTTTGAGACCCAGCGCGTCGGCTTCGCGCTCGATCAGCGCCGCCAACTGCTCGTGCGTCGTGTCGCCGTAGACATCGGGCTCGCGCCGGCCCAGCCGGCCCAGGTTCGGGCCGTTGATGACGTTGACGGTCGTGGTGGTCATGACACCTCCGCAAGGCCGGCATAGGCCGCCGCCAACAGCGACGGGTCGGGGCCGGCCATCCGGCCCGGTTTGGCCAGGCCGTCCAGGACCACGAACCGCAGCACCCCGGCCCGCGACTTCTTGTCTCCCGCCATGTATTCCAGCAGCTGGGGCAACGCATCGGCGTCGTAGCTCACCGGCAGGCCGAGCGCGGACAGGATGGTGCGGTGCCGCTGCGCGGTGGCATCGTCGAGCCGGCCGGCCAGCCGGGCCAGCTCGGCGGCGAAGACCAGGCCCACCGACACCGCGGCGCCGTGCCGCCATTGGTAGCGCTCGCGACGCTCGATCGCGTGCCCCAATGTGTGCCCGTAGTTGAGGATTTCGCGCAGTTCCGATTCCTTCTCGTCGGCGGCAACGACCTCCGCCTTCACAGCGATCGCGCGGCGGACCAGCTCCGCCAGGACGTCACCCGACGGGTCCAGCGCGGCCTGCGGGTCGGCCTCGATGAGGTCGAGAATCACCGGATCGGCGATGAATCCCGCCTTGACGATTTCGGCCATCCCCGCGACGAGTTCGTTGGGCGGCAACGTCTGCAGCGTCGCGAGGTCGACCAGGACGGCGTGTGGCTGATGAAACGACCCGACCAGGTTCTTGCCCGCGTCGGTGTTGATCCCGGTCTTACCGCCGACGGCCGCGTCGACCATGCCCAGCAGCGTGGTGGGCACATGCACGATGTCCACGCCGCGCAGCCAGGTGGCGGCCGCGAACCCGGCGACGTCGGTGGCCGCACCGCCGCCGAGGCTGACCAATGCGTCCTTGCGCCCAATCCCGATGCGGCCCAGCACTTCCCACAGGAAACCCACCACCGGAAGGTCTTTGCCCTCTTCGGCGTCCGGGATTTCGATGCGGTGCGCGTCAACGCCCTTGTCCGCCAACCGGCTTCGGATCACCTCGGCGGTCTCGGCCAGTACCGGTTGGTGCACGATGGCCACCTTGTGCCGGTCGCAGAGAAGTTCGTCCAACTCGCCCAGCAGGCCGGTACCGATGATCACCGGGTACGGCGGGTCGACGGCCACCTCGATGGTGACCGGATCACCGGAGCGCGTCATGTGGCGGCTCGGCACGGATCGGGGGCGGGAGCCTGCAGCCGCGAGACGATGTAGCGGACGACCGCGCCGGGGTTGCGCCGGTTGGTGTCGACGCGGATGGTCGCCGCCCGCCGGTACAGCGGGCTGCGTTCGGCCAGCAGCGCGCGGTACTTGTCGGCGCGATCGGGCCCGGCCAGCAGCGGTCGCACGGCGTTGCCGCCGGTGCGCCGCACGCCTTCGGTGGCGCTGATCTCCAGGTAGACGACGGTGTGACCGGCGAGCGCGTCACGCACCCCGGGGCTGGTGACCGCGCCGCCCCCGAGCGACACCACGCCGTCGTGGCCGGCGAGCGCGGCGCGCACCACGTCCTCCTCGATGCGGCGGAACTCCGACTCGCCGTCGGTGGCGAAGATGTCGGCGATGCGGCGCCCGGTCTGCTGCTCGATGGCCACATCGGTGTCCAGGAAATCGACCCCGAGCGCCTTGGACAGCCGCCGGCCGATGGTGGACTTGCCCGACCCCGGCAACCCCACCAGGACCGCTTTGGGCGCCATTACGCGGTGCCCCGGGCGGCCGGCGACTCCCGCTCGGCGACCGCCTGCCGGTAGGCCTCGACGTTGCGGCGGGTCTCGGTCAGCGAATCGCCGCCGAACTTCTGCAGCGCGGCGCGGGCCAGCACCAGCGCCACCATGGCCTCGACCACCACGCCGGCGGCCGGCACCGCGCACACGTCCGAACGCTGGTGGATCGCGACGGCCTCGTCGCCGGTCGCCATGTCGACGGTGGCCAGCGCCCGCGGCACCGTGGAAATGGGCTTCATCGCGGCGCGCACCCGCAGCGGCTGGCCGTTGGTCATGCCGCCTTCCAGCCCACCCGCGCGGTTGGTCGAGCGGACCACGCCGTCGGGGCCGGGGTACATCTCGTCGTGGGCGCGGCTGCCGCGGCGGCGAGCCGTCTCGAAGCCGTCGCCGATCTCGACGCCCTTGATGGCCTGGATGCCCATGACGGCCGCGGCGAGCTGGCTGTCCAGCCGGTTGTCGCCACTGGTGAACGAGCCCAGCCCGACGGGCAGGCCCAGGGCCACCACCTCGACGACGCCGCCGAGGGTGTCGCCGTCCTTCTTGGCCGCCTCGATCTCGGCGATCATCGCCTGCTCCGCGGTGCCGTCGAACGCGCGCACCGGGCTGGCGTCGATCGCGGGCAGGTCGCCCGGACCCGGCGGCGGGCCGTCGTAGGGAGCCGACGGGCCGATCGCGATCACGTGTGACAGCACCTCGACGCCGAGCGCCTGGCGCAGGAACGAGCGGGCGATGGTGGCCGCCGCGACGCGGGCCGCGGTCTCGCGGGCGCTGGCCCGCTCCAGCACCGGCCGGGCGTCGTCGAAGCCGTACTTGAGCATGCCCGCGTAATCGGCGTGGCCGGGCCGCGGCCGGGTCAGCGGCGCATTGCGCGCGCTGTCCGCCAGCTCCCCGGGGTCGACCGGGTCGGCGGCCATCACGGTTTCCCACTTCGGCCATTCGGTGTTGCCGATCTCGACGGCGATGGGCCCGCCCAGGGTGACACCGTGCCGCACCCCGGACAGGACGCTCACCGCGTCGCGCTCGAACGCCATCCGGGCGCCGCGACCGTAACCCAGGCGACGACGGGCCAACTGTTCCGAAATGTCCAGTGAGGTGACCTCCACACCGGCGACCATGCCTTCGAGCACGGCCACCAGCGCGCGGCCGTGTGACTCCCCGGCGGTGATCCAACGCAACACGGGTCCCATTCTCCCATGTGCGCCCGACTGGACTTAAATCTGCGCGCCACCGCCGAGAACGAGCCCCACCCCCGCCGCGCTGGCCAGACACATCGACGGCCCGTGCGGCACCGCGGCCGTGCCACCGCCGAGAAGCCGGGCGACCACGGCGAGCACCACGGTCAGCAGCGGCGCGCCCAGCGCCGCCAGGAACCACGCGCCGACGCCGAAGCAACCGGTCAACGCGCCCAGCCCGAGGGCCAGCTTGACGTCACCGGCGCCCATGCCGCGCGGCGCGACGCAGTGCACCCCCAGGTAGATCGCGGTCAACGCCACCGTCCCGGCCAGCGCCGATGCCCCGCGCCCGGTCAGCGCCGCGACCGCCAGGACCGCCGCGGCACCGGTCAGCGTCAGCGCGTTGGGCAGTCGTCGTTCGCGGATGTCGTAGCGACTCAACGCCGCCAACCAGGCCAGCACCAGACACACCGCCGCAATTCGCATGCGCGGCAGGCTAATCCGGTTCGGCCACCGCGCAAGTCATGGCCTCGCGGGGCGCGGGCAGCCCGGTGAACTGTTCCACCTGCGCGAAAGCCTGGTGCAGCAGCATCTGCAGACCGCTGATCACCCGGCCGCCGGCCGCGCTCACCGCGGCGGCCAGCGGCGTGGGCCACGGGTCGTAGACGGCGTCCAGCAGCACACCGATGCGTTCGAAGGTGCCGGCATAGCGCGCGGCCACCTCCGCCGGGATGGTGCTGACCAGCACCTCGGCCGCGGCCACCTCCCCGGCCAGCCCGGCGCCGTCCAGGTCGCAGAACCGGGTCGGCACGCCCAGTTCGTCGCCCAGGTGCACCAGCCGGGCCGCCTTGTCGGCGTTGCGGGCCACCACGGTGATGCCGGCGACGCCCAGTTCGGCCAGGCCGGCGACGGCGGCCGGCGCGGTGCCGCCCGATCCACAGACCAGCGCCCATCCCGAGGCGCTCCCGAGCGCCCCGGCGACGCCGTCGATGTCGGTGTTGTCGGCCCGCCAGCCCGTCGGGGTGCGCACCAGGGTGTTGGCCGACCCCACCCGCCGCGCGCGGTCGGTGCGCTCGTCGGCGAATCGCAGGGCGGCGAATTTGCCGGGCATGGTCACCGACACCCCGACCCATTCGGTCCCGAATCCGCCGACCACCCCGGGCAGCTGGTCGGCGTCGCATTCGATGCGCTCGTAGGTCCAGTCGGTCAGGCCCAGCGCACGGTAGGCGGCCAGGTGCAATTGCGGGGACTTCGAATGGGCGATCGGCTTGCCGAGCACCGCCGCCTTGCGGGGGCCCGTGCTAGCGGGGCGTGCTGTCGAGGACACCGTTGCGCTTAGCCAGCTCGATGTTGGCCAGGTGTTGTTGATAGTCGCGGGTGAACAGCGTCGTGCCCTGCGCGTCGATGGTGACGAAGTACAGCCAGTCACCGGGCAGTGGGTGCTCGGCGGCGTTCAGCGCGTCGGTGCCGGGCGAACAGATCGCGGTGGCCGGCAAGCCCTGCGACACATAGGTGTTCCACGGCGTCTTCTGGGCGCGGTCGGCGTCGCTGGTGGCCACCTCGCGCCGGTCCAGCGGGTAGTTGACCGTCGAGTCGAACTCGAGCGTGTGGTGGGCGTGCAGCCGGTTGTAGATGACCTGCGCGACCTTGGCGAAGTCCTGGGAATTGGATTCCTGCTGCACCAGCGACGCCACCACCAGGATGTCGTAGGGCGACAGGCCCATGGCCTGGGCGGTGTCCACCAGCCCGGACTTCACGTACTCCTGGGCTCCGGCGCCGATCAACGTGGCCAGGATGCTCTCCGGCGACGCGGACGGATCGATGTTGAAGGTGCCCGGCGCGATCAGGCCCTCGATTCGGCGGTGGTCCTTGCCGAGCTCACCGACGGGTTCGGTGGCCCACGGCGGCACCGCCAACGCCAGGGCAGAGCTGTTGGTCGCGGCGGCGCGCAGGTCCTGCGCCCGCACGCACCGGGTGTCGCCGTCGAGGTCCACGCAGGTGGCACGCGAGATCAGCGTCAGGATCCCCGGCGTCACCACGTTGGTTTTCATGTCGGTGGTGTCGTCGAGCTGGCGGCCTTCCGGGATGACCAGCCGGCCCACCCGGCTCTTCGGGTCGGTCAGCCGGGCGACGGCGTTGGCCGCCGGGATCTCGGTGCGCATCCGGTAGAAGCCGGGCTGTATCGAGTTGATGGCGCTGTTGCCGTGCGCGGCGTTGACGAATGCCCGCACCGTCTTGATGACCTGCTCTTTTTGCAGCGTCTCGCCGATGTTGGTGGTCGAGTCACCGGCTTGCACCTGAATCACGAGGTCCCGCTTGCCGCCTCCTGTGTAGTCGTCACCGGGCCCGAACAGGGTGTGCCACAGCTTGCCGCCGACGAACACGCCCGCGAGCACCACCACGACGAACACCGCGAGCGCGATCTTGCCGGCAAGGCGGCGCCGCCGCCGGCCCCGCTCGGCCTTGCGGGCGACCCGGCTCGACTTGCGCCGGCGCGGCGCACCCACGGCCTCGGGTTCGGCTCGTTCCCGCCGTGCGCTGTCAACCATCGCTGAGCTCCCCCGCCGCCGCGCGCCGCTGATCCAGCCAACTCTGCAGGATGGCCACCGCCGCCGCCTGATCGATCACCGCACGCTGCTCCTTGGCCCGCACCCCGGCCGCGCGCAGCGATCGCTGCGCGGCCACGGTGGTCAGCCGCTCGTCGGCCAGCCGCACCGGAACGGGAGGAACTCGGCGGGCCAGCACTTCGGCTAGTTTGCTGGCCACCTCGATCGCGTCGATCGCCGACGGGCCGGTCCGATCGGCCAGGGTGCGCGGCAGCCCGACGACCACCTCGACGGCCTCGAGTTCGGCGGCCAGCGCGGCCAGCCGGCGCAGGTGCTTGCCGTTGCGGTCGCGGCGCACGGTCTCCACCGGGGTGGCCAGGATGGCGTCGGGATCGCTGCAGGCCACGCCGATGCGGACGCTGCCCACGTCGATGCCGAGCCGTCGCCCGCGGCCGGGGTCCTGCTGCGGATCGCCGGGCCGGTCAGGCAACCGGTGCTGTGCCGAAACCACTCAGCCGACCCGCGCTATCTCGGAGCGGACCGCCTCGAGCGCCGCGTCGATGCGGCTCGGGTCCTTTCCGGAACCCTGCGCCAGGTCCGGCTTGCCGCCGCCGCGGCCGTCGACGGTCACGGCCAGCTGCTTGATCAGGTCGTTGGCGCGAAGCCCGAGGTCCTGCGCGGCGGGGTTCGCGGCGACCGCGTACGGCACGCTGCCGCCCTCGCCCTCCGCGATCAGCGCCACCACCGCGGGGTCGCTGCCGAGCTTGCCGCGGATGTCGCCCACCAGGGAACGCAGGTCGCCGGCGGTCATCCCGGCGGACATGCGTTGCGCCACCACCCGGACGTTACCGATGCGCTCCGCTCCGGCCGCGGCGTTGGTCGCGGCGGCCCGCGCGCCGGCCAGCCGGGCGCGTTCGAGTTCCTTCTCCGCCGCCTTGAGCCGCTCCACCAGGTTGCCCACCCGGGCGGGCACCTCGTCGGAGGGCACCTTCAGCGACGACGCCAGCCCCGCCATCAGCGCGCGTTCCTTGGCCAGGTGCCGGAACGAGTCCAGCCCGACATAGGCCTCCACCCGGCGCACCCCGGAACCGACCGAGGATTCGCCCAGGATCGTCACCGGCCCGATCTGCGCCGAGTTGTGCACGTGGGTTCCGCCGCAGAGCTCCAGCGAGAAGGGGCCGCCGATCTCCACGACCCGGACCTCGTCGGGGTAGGCCTCGCCGAACATGGCCATCGCGCCCATCGCCTTGGCCTTCTCGAGCCGCTCGGTGAAGGTGTGCACCTCGAAGTCGGCCTGCACGGCCTGGTTGGTCACCTCTTCGACCTGGGTGCGTTGCTCTTCGGACAGCGGGCCCTGCCAGTTGAAGTCGAACCGCAGGTAGCCCGGGCGGTTCAGCGACCCGGCCTGAACGGCGTTGGGCCCCAGCACCTGTCGCAACGCGGCGTGCACCATGTGGGTGCCCGAGTGCCCCTGGGTGGCGCCCCGGCGCCACTGCGGGTCGACCGCCGCGACGACGGTGTCGCCCTCCACGAATTCCCCGGACTCGACGTTGACCCGATGCACCCAAAGCGTTTTCGCGATCTTCTGCACATCGGTGACCGCCGCGCGGGCGCTCTCACCGGTGCCCGTTCCGCTGATGGTGCCCTCGTCGGCGATCTGCCCGCCGGACTCGGCGTACAGCGGGGTGCGGTCCAGCACGAGTTCGACCCGGGCGGCGCCGTCGGTGCCGTGGGTGACCACCGGCACCCGCTTGCCGTCGACGAAGATGCCCAGAATCTTTGCCTCGGAGGTCAGTTCGTCGAACCCGGTGAACTCGGTGGGGCCGGCGTCGACCAGTTCCCGGTAGGCGCTCAGGTCAGCGTGCGCGTGTTTGCGCGCGGCGGCGTCGGCCTTGGCGCGCTGGCGCTGCTGCAGCATCAGCTCGTGAAAGCCGCTCCGGTCGACCTTCAGGCCGGCCTCGGACGCCATCTCGAGGGTGAGTTCGATCGGGAATCCGTAGGTGTCATGCAGGGTGAAGGCATCGGAACCCGAGACCACCTTGGCGCCCGACGATTTCGTCGCACTGACCACCTCATCGAACAACTTCGAGCCCGACGACAGTGTCCGGTTGAAGGCCCTCTCCTCGGCCACAGCGATCCGCCTGATCCGGTCGAAGTCGGTGACGAGTTCGGGATATGACGGCCCCATCGAGTCGCGCACGGTGGCCATCAGGTCGCCGACGATGGGCCCCTCGATGTCGAGCAGCTTGGCCGATCGGATCACCCGGCGCAGCAGCCGGCGCAGCACATACCCGCGCCCGTCGTTGCCGGGAGTGACGCCGTCACCGATCAGGATCGCCGCGGTGCGGCTGTGGTCGGCGATCACCCGGTAGCGCACATCGTCGTCGTGGTTGCCCGCGTCGTAACCGCGCGGGGCGCGCGCCGCCACGACATCGATGAGCGGCCGCAGCAGGTCGGTTTCGTAGACGTTGTGCACGCCCTGCAGGACCAGCGCGATCCGCTCGACGCCCATGCCGGTGTCGATGTTCTTGCGCGGCAACGGCCCGAGGATGGCGTAGTCCTCCTTGGTGCTGCCCTCGCCGCGCTCGTTCTGCATGAACACCAGGTTCCAGACCTCGAGATAGCGGTCCTCGTTGGCAATGGGACCGCCCTCGGGGCCGAACTCGGGCCCGCGGTCGTAGTAGATCTCCGACGACGGCCCACACGGCCCAGGGATCCCCATCGACCAGTAGTTGTCGGCCATGCCGCGGCGCTGGATCCGCTCCGCCGGCAAACCGGCGACCTCCTGCCAGAGCTCCACGGCCTCGTCGTCGTCGTCGAACACGGTGGCCCACAGCCGGTTCGGGTCCAGGCCGTAGCCCCCCTGCTCGACGCCGTTGGTGAGCAGGGTCCACGCCAGTTCGATGGCGCGGCGCTTGAAATAGTCGCCGAACGAGAAGTTGCCGGCCATCTGGAAGAACGTGTTGTGCCGGGTGGTGATCCCGACCTCGTCGATGTCGGGGGTGCGGATGCACTTCTGGATGCTGGTGGCGGTCGGGTATTCGGGGGTGCGCGCACCCAGGAAGTAGGGCACGAACTGCACCATGCCCGCGTTGACGAACAGCAGGTTGGGGTCGTCGAGGATCACCGATGCGCTCGGCACCTCGGTGTGGCCCGCCTTCACGAAATGATCAAGAAACCGCTTCCTGATCTCGTGTGTCTGCACTTTCCAGCCCGCTTCTTCCTGTTACTTCGACGTCTCATTCCCAGCCTATTCGCCGGGGCGTGGCAAGCCCGTCTCACGACGCATTTCGACCGCTCACAGTACCTGCCCCGGCGCGCCGGGCACCGGGGGAGCTAACCCTCCAGAAAGCTCAGCCGGACCGAACGTCGCGGGTTGTCCCGGTTCAGGTCGACCAGGACGATGCTTTGCCAGGTGCCCAGCATCGGCTCCCCGGCCGAGACCGGAACCGTCACCGAGGGCGCCACCAGCGCCGGCATCACGTGGTCGGCCCCGTGGCCCGCGGAGCCGTGCGAATGCCGGTAACGGTCGTCGCGCGGCAGCAGCCGTTCCAGCGTGTCGACCAGGTCGTCGTCGGAACCGGCGCCCGTCTCGATGATGGCCACCCCCGCCGTGGCGTGCGGCACGAACACGTTGCACAGGCCGTCCCCGCGCGACCAGCAGAACCCGCGCACCGCCTCGGTGAGATCGACGATGCGGCGACGCGAGGTGTCCACGTCCAACACATCGGTATGCATCCGGACAAGCCTACGGCGCGGGCGCCGCGACCAGCCAATCGTCTGTGAGCGCGGCCACATCAGGGCATTGCGGCGCGCACCCGGCAGGAGGAAGGTAACTGGTGGGACCGGTGGCGCCACCGGGGCGCCGCCCCGACATAGGAGGGGGCGACCGTGTACGCACGCTCCACCACCATCCAGGCGCAACCCCTGTCCGTCGACATCGGAATCGCGCACGTTCGCGATGTCGTCATGCCCGCCCTCACCGAGATCGACGGGTGCGTGGGACTGTCGCTGTTGGTTGACCGGCAGTCCGGCACCTGCATCGCCACCAGCTCGTGGGAAACCATGGAGGCGATGCGCGGCAGCGCCGAGCGGGTCGCACCCATCCGCGACCGGGCCGCCCTGATGTTCGACGGCAGCGCGCGCGTCGAGGAATGGGACATCGCCCTGCTGCACCGCGACCACCCGTCGCGCCCGGGCGCGTGTGTGCGCGCCACCTGGCTCAAGGTGGTGCCGGATCAGCTCAGCCGGTCCCTGGACTTCTACCGGATGGCGGTGCTGCCCGAGATGGAGGACATGGACGGGTTCTGCAGCGCCAGCCTGCTGGTCGACCACCCGGCCTGCCGCCGGGCCGTCACCTGCTCGACGTTCGACTCGATGGAGGCGATGGCCCGCAACCGCGACCGCGCCAGCGAACTGCGCAGCAGGCGGGTCCGCGAGCTGGGCGCCGAGGTGATCGACGTGGCCGAGTTCGAGCTGGCGATCGCCCACCTGCGGGTGCCCGAGCTGGTCTAGCTAGGGCAGTTTGTCCCCGGCGAATCCGCGGCAGGCGTGCACCTGGTAGGTGAAGACGCCCGCAGCCACCCCGGGGTCGTCGGTCATGATCGCCGTGGTCTCGTCGACCGTCGCCGCGAACACCCCGATGCCGCAGATGTCGGATTCGTCGCTGACCGGCAGGACCACCGCGAGCACGCCGTCGTCGCGCAGCCCGAAGTTGCGCCGGCCGTGCTCCCAGATGATGCCCGCTGACGACTCGTCGCCGAACCTGGGGCCGCGCTTGAGGATGACCACGCTGTAGGGCTTGGCGGTGGGCAGCAGGGCGCCCATCTCCTCGTCGCTGAAGATCTTCATGCCCGTCCCCTTCTGCGGATGATCGCGCGCAGCCGGTCCAGCCGGCCGGCCATCTCGCGCTCACCGCCGCGGCCGGTGGGCCGGTAGTAGTCGACCCCTACCAGCTCCTCCGGTGGATATTGTTGTGCGACAACGCCATCGGGGTGGTCGTGTGAGTACTTGTAGCCCTGCGCGTTGCCCAGCCCCGCCGCGCCCGAATAGTGGCCGTCGCGCAGGTGCGGTGGAACCAGCCCGGCTTTGCCCGCCCTGATGTCGGCCATCGCGGCGGCCAGCGCCGTGGTGACCGCGTTCGACTTCGGCGCGGTGGCCAGATAAATCGTGCAGTGCGCCAGGGTCAGCTGCGCTTCGGGCATGCCGATCAGCGCCACCGTCTGCGCCGCCGCGACCGCGACCTGAAGTGCGGCCGGGTCGGCCATGCCGATGTCCTCGCTGGCGAGGATCATCAGCCGGCGCGCGACGAACCGTGGGTCCTCGCCGGCGACGAGCATGCGGGCCAGATAGTGCAGCGCGGCGTCGACGTCCGAGCCGCGGACGGACTTGATGAAGGCGCTGATGACGTCGTAGTGCTGGTCGCCGTCGCGGTCATAGCGCACGGCGGCCTCGTCCAGGGACTGCTCGACGGCCGCGACGGTCAACTCGCCGCCGGGCTCCACCGCCTCGGCCGCCACCTCCAGCGCCGTCAGCGCGCGCCGGGCGTCACCGGCGGCCAGGCGCACCATCAGGTCGACGGCCTCGGGCACGACCGTGATCTGCCCGCCCAGCCCGCGCGGGTCGTCGATCGCGCGCTGCACCACGGCGCGGATGTCGTCGGCGCCCAGCGGCCTCAGCTGCAGGATCAGCGAGCGGGACAGCAGCGGCGCCACCACCGAGAAGCTGGGGTTCTCGGTGGTCGCCGCCACCAGCAACACCACCCGGTTCTCCACCGCGGACAGCAGCGCGTCCTGCTGGGTCTTGGAGAACCGGTGCACCTCGTCGATGAACAACACGGTTTGCTCACCGGACAACAGCGCCCGGCGGGCGGTGTCGATCACCGCCCGAACGTCTTTGACGCCGGCGGACAGCGCCGACAACGCCTCGAATCGGCGGCCGGTCGCCTGCGAGATAAGCGCGGCCAGCGTCGTCTTGCCGCTGCCGGGCGGCCCGTACAAGATGGCCGACGCCACGCCCGAACCCTCGACCAGGCGGCGCAGCGGAGACCCGGGCGCCAGCAGGTGGTCCTGCCCGACCACCTCGTCCAGCGATGCCGGACGCATCCGGACCGCCAGGGGTGCGCCGCCCGTCGCGCCCAGCCCGTGGTCGGTCGGCTGCGGCGCGCCGGGAAGGTCAAACAGACCGTCGGACACGGCTTCAGGCATACCACGATGGGCGGACGCCCGCGCCGGCCCAGCCGCGCGCGCCGCAATCCGCGCGCCCGGGCCGCTTCTTTGCTAAGTTCGGCGTTTGCCAAGTTCCGCGCGCGTTCCCTCCTAGGAAACTTCAGACACGAGGAAATCCGACAGCAAGGACGGACATGAGCCAACCACCCGAGTATCCAGGCACCCCGGCGGACCCCCAGGGCACCAATCCTCCCGGCTATCCGCCGCCGGGTTACGGCGCCCCGCCTCCGGGCTACGGGGCCCCGCCGCCTCCGGGTTACGGCACGCCCCCGCCGCCTCCGGGTTACGGCACGCCCCCGCCGCCTCCGGGTTACGGCGCACCTCCCCCACCGCCGGGCTACGGCGCACCGCCTCCCGGCTACGGGCCCCCTCCCGGCTACGGACCGCCACCCGGCTACGGTGGCCCACCCGCGTTCAGCGTGGGCGACGCGTTCGGCTGGGCCTGGAATACGTTCACCAAAAACCCTGTGGCGCTTATTGTTTCGTCATTGGTGTACGCGGTGCTGTTCGGCATCGCCTCCGCGCTGATCGGCTGGAGCCAAAGCATGGGCACCGCCTCGAGCGGTTCCGACGACGACTACTTCACCTTCACGACGAACCTCAACGGCGGCGGGCTGGCGCTGCTCATCCTCGGCTACCTCGTCGCCTACGTGGTGGGGGCGTTCGCCCAGTCCGCGTTCCTGTCCGGCTGCCTGGATCTGGCCGACGGCCGCCCGGTGACCATCGGGTCCTTCTTCAAGCCGCGCAACTTCGCCATGGTGTTCCTGGCCGCGCTGCTGGTCGGCGTCCTCACCTCGATCGCCTCCGCGTTGTGCTTCCTGCCCGGACTGATCCTGGGGATCTTTGCCCAGTTCACCATTCCGTACGCGATCGATCGGTCCCAGCAGCCGATCAAGGCGCTGACTTCCAGCTTCTCCACCGTCACCGCGAACTTCGGCAACGCCCTGCTGGTCTGGCTGGTCGAGGTCGCGGCGTTCCTGGTGGGCGCGCTGGCGTGCGGTGTCGGCCTGCTGGTGGGGGCCCCGGTCGCGGCCCTGGTCGGGATCTACGCCTATCGCAAGTTCTCCGGCGGTCACGTGGTGCCGGTCGAGCAGGCCGGGTACCAGGCCGGTCCGCCGCCAGGCGCACCACCGGGGCCCGCGCCGGCCTGAGGCTGCGCGCGGGTTACTCGTATTACGGCGCGGTAAGCCGCAATTGCGGTGCGCTGCGCCGCGTCCGCGCGTGTGATGGGATCAGCGACTATGAGCATCAAAGTTGCGCTGGAGCACCGCACCAGCTACACCTTTGACCGGCTGGTCCGGGTGTATCCGCACATCGTGCGGCTGCGCCCGGCGCCCCACACCCGCACGCCCATCGAGGCGTACTCGCTGCGGATCGAGCCCGACGAACACTTCATCAACTGGCAACAGGACGCGGTGGGCAATTTCCTTGCCCGGCTGGTGTTTCCGAACCCGACGCAACGGCTGACCATCACGGTCGGGCTGATCGCCGACCTCAAGGTGATCAACCCGTTCGACTTCTTCATCGAGGACTGGGCCGAAACCTGGCCGTGGGCCGGCTCGGTCTACCCCACAGACCTGGCCAAAGACCTGGAGCCCTATCTGCGGCCCGTCGACGAAGACGGCGACGGCTCGGGTCCGGGCGAACTGGTGCGGGACTGGCTGGGCAATTTCTCGGTGCGCGACGGCACCCGCACCATCGACATGCTGGTCGAGCTCAACCGGGCGATCAACGCCGACGTCGCGTACAGCCTGCGGATGGAACCCGGCGTGCAGACCCCGGATTACACGCTGCGCGCCGGGGTGGGCTCGTGTCGCGACTCGGCCTGGCTGCTGGTGTCGATCCTGCGCCAGATGGGGCTGGCCGCCCGCTTCGTGTCCGGCTACCTGGTGCAGCTGGCGTCCGACATCGAGGCGCTCGACGGGCCGTCGGGCCCCGCCGCCGACTTCACCGACCTGCACGCCTGGACCGAGGTGTACATCCCCGGCGCCGGCTGGATCGGGCTGGATCCGACGTCCGGACTGTTCGCCGGCGAGGGCCACATCCCGCTGGCCGCCACCCCGCACCCCACGTCCGCCGCACCCATCAGCGGGGGCACCGAGCCCTGCACGTCGACGCTGGAGTTCTCCAACACCGTCACCCGGGTCCACGAGGATCCGCGCGTCACGGCGCCGTACACCGACGACGCGTGGCGGACGATTCAGGACGTCGGCCGGCGCGTCGACGAGCGCCTCGCAGCGGCCGACGTCCGGCTGACCATAGGTGGTGAGCCGACTTTCGTCGCGGTGGACATCCCCCCGAAAGGCTCGGCCGAGGAATGGACCACGGCCGCCGACGGCCCGCACAAGCGGCGGCGTGCCTCCGACCTGGCCGCCCGGCTGAAGTCCGAGTGGGCGCCGGGCGGCGTGATCCAGCGCGGGCAGGGCCGCTGGTATCCGGGAGAACCTCTGCCGCGCTGGCAGATTGCGTTGCATTGGCGCACCGACGGGCGTCCGCTGTGGACCGACGACAGACTGCTGGCCGACCCCTGGGGCGCCGAGCCGCAGCGCCCCGCCGACACCGAAGCGGCCTACCAGGTGCTCGCCGGGATCGCCGACGGCCTGGGGTTGCCGGCCTCGCAGGTGCGGCCGGCCTACGAGGATCCGCTGCATCGGCTGGCGGCCAAAGTCCGCGAGCCCGACGGGGTTCCGGTGGACGCCGCCGACGACCTCGAATCCGATTCGCCCGCCGGCCGTGCCGCGCTGCTGTCGCGATTGGACGAATCCGTCACGGCCCCAGCGGCATTCGTGCTGCCCCTGCACCGGCGCGAGGACGACCTCGGGTGGGCCAGCGCCGACTGGCGGCTCCGCCGCGGTCGTATCGTGTTGCTGGCCGGCGATTCCCCGGCGGGGCTGCGGCTGCCACTGGATTCGATCAGCTGGCAACCGCCGCGCCCGTCGTTCGACGCCGATCCCCTCACCGTCGGTGGCGCCCTGTCGACGGAGTCGATAGGCGCCGTGCTGGTCGATGCCGAAGGGGCGCCGCCGACCGCGATGGTCACCGAGATCCGGGACGGGCTGCTCTACCTCTTCCTGCCGCCCACTGAGGCGCTCGAGCACTACGTCGATCTCATCTCCCGGGTCGAGGCCGCCGCGGCGAAGGCCGACTGTCCGGTGGTGATCGAGGGCTACGATCCCCCGCCCGACCCGAGGCTGCGCTCGACCACCATCACCCCGGACCCCGGGGTGATCGAGGTCAACGTCGCGCCCACCGCCAGCTTCGCCGAACAGCACCAACAGCTGGAAACGCTGTACGCGCAAGCCCGTTTGGCCCGCCTGTCCACCGAGTCCTTCGACGTCGACGGCACGCACGGCGGCACCGGTGGTGGCAACCACATCACGCTGGGCGGCGTGACGCCCGCGGACTCGCCGCTGCTGCGTCGTCCCGATCTGCTGGTCTCACTGTTGACCTATTGGCAGCGTCACCCGTCGCTGTCCTACCTGTTCGCCGGCCGGTTCGTCGGGACCACCTCGCAGGCGCCGCGAGTGGACGAGGGCCGCGCCGAGGCCCTCTACGAGCTCGAGATCGCGTTCGCCGAGATCGCCCGGCTGGGCGGCGGTGGCGCCACCAAGCCGTGGGTGATCGACCGCGCGCTGCGCCACCTGCTCACCGACATCACCGGCAACACCCACCGCGCCGAGTTCTGCATCGACAAGCTCTACAGCCCCGACAGCGCCCGCGGCCGGCTCGGCCTGCTGGAGCTGCGCGGCTTCGAGATGCCCCCGCACCTGCGCATGGCGATGGTGCAATCGCTGTTGGTGCGCTCACTGGTCGCCTGGTTCATCGACGAGCCGCTGCGCGCGCCGCTGATCCGCCACGGCGCCAATCTGCACGGCAGATATCTGTTGCCGCACTTCCTGATTCACGACATCGCCGAGGTTGCCGCCGACCTGCGCGCGCACGGTATCGCGTTCGAGACCAGCTGGCTGGATCCGTTCACCGAGTTCCGGTTCCCGCGCATCGGGACCGCGGTGTTCGACGGCGTGGAGATCGAGCTGCGCGGTGCGATCGAGCCGTGGACCACGCTGGGCGAGGAGTCCACCGCGACGGGCACGGCCCGCTACGTCGACTCCTCGGTCGAGCGCATCCAGGTCCGCATCATCGGGGCCGACCGTCATCGCTACGTGGTGACGGTCAACGGCTACCCGGTGCCGTTGCTGGCCACCGACAATCCCGACATTCATGTGGGCGGGGTGCGGTTCAAGGCCTGGCAGCCGCCCAGCGCGCTGCACTCGACCATCTCGGCGGACGGGCCCCTGCAGTTCGAGCTGATCGATTTGACCACCGGCACGTCGCGCGGGGGCTGCACATACCACGTCGCCCATCCCGGCGGGCGGGCCTACGACACGCCACCGGTCAACGCCGTGGAGGCCGAGGCGCGCCGCGCCCGCCGCTTCGAGGCGACCGGCTTCACCCCCGGCAAAGCGGACCTGGCCGACATCCGGGAGAAGCAGGCCCGGATCTTCACCGACGTCGGCGCGCCGGGCATCCTCGACCTGCGCCGCGTGCGTACCGTTGCGCAGTAATGGCGTTTGCGGACATGACATTCGGCACCGGTGCACCGGCTGGGCCCGGCTCGATGGCCGGCACCGGGCGTTACGACGCCGATCGCCTGCTGGCCTCCTACCGCGCAGCGCGGGCCCAGGAAGCACTCTTCGATCTGCGGCACGGCCCGGCAAGCGGTTATGACGAATTCGTCGACCAGGACGGCAATGTGCGCCCGGCGTGGGCCGAGCTGGCCGACGCCATCGCGGAGCGGGGCCGCGCCGGACTGGACCGGCTGCGCTCGGTCGTACACGGCCTCATCGACAACGACGGCATCACCTACACCGACGTCGAGCCTGGCGGCCGCGGCCAGGAACCCAGGCCCTGGCAGCTGGACACCCTGCCGGTCGTGCTGTCCGCGACCGACTGGGAGGCGCTCGAGGCCGGCCTGCTGCAACGCTCGCGGGTGTTCGACGCGGTGCTGGCCGACCTGTACGGGCCGCGCAGCCTGCTCACCGAAGGCGTCCTGCCCCCCGAGCTGCTGTTCGGCCATCCCGGGTACGTGCGCGCGGCCGATGGAATCGAAATCCCGGGCCGCCACCAGCTTTTCATGCACGCCTGCGACGTCAGCCGGCGACCGGACGGCGCCTTCGTCGTCAACAGCGACCGCACCCAGGCGCCCTCGGGCGCCGGGTATGCGCTGGCCGACCGGCGCGTGGTCGCGCACTCGATCCCCGACCTCTACGAACGCATCGCGCCGCGGCCGACGACGCCGTTCGCCCAGGCGCTGCGGCTCGCGCTGACCGACGCGGCACCCGACGACGCCCAGGACCCGGTGGTGGTGGTGCTGTCCCCGGGGATCTATTCCGAGACCGCGTTCGACCAGGCCTACCTGGCCACCCTGCTGGGTTTCCCGATGGTGGAAAGCGCCGACCTGGTGGTGCGCGAGGGCATGTTGTGGATGCGCTCGCTGGGCACCTTGAAACGTGTCGACGTCGTTCTGCGCCGGGTCGACGCCGACTACTCCGACCCGCTGGATCTGCGCGCCGACTCCCGTCTCGGGGTGGCAGGATTGGTGGAGGCGCAGCGTCGCGGGACGGTCACCGTCGTCAATACGCTGGGTAGCGGGATTCTGGAAAACCCTGGGCTGCTGCGTTTTCTGCCCGCGATGGCCGAGCACCTGCTGTCGGAAACCCTGCAGCTGCCCACCGCCCCGGTGTACTGGGGCGGCATTGCCAGTGAGCGCTCGCACCTGCTGGCGAATCTGTCGTCGTTGTTGATCAAGTCCACCATCGGTGAGAAAACCCTTGTCGGACCGACGCTTTCGTCTCGCCAGCTGACGAAGTTGGCGGCCCGGATCGAGCAGCTGCCGTGGCAGTGGATCGGCCAGGAACTGCCGCAATTCTCGTCCGCGCCGACCGACCACGCCGGTGTGCTGTCGTCGGCGGGCATCGGCATCCGGTTGTTCACCGTTGCCCAGCGCGGCGGCTACGCGCCGATGATCGGCGGCATCGGCTACGTGCTGGCACCGGGGTCGGACGCATACACACTGAAAACCATTGCGGCCAAAGATGTCTGGGTGCGCCCCACCGAACGGGCGCGCGCCGAGACCATCAGCTTTCCGACGCCGGAGACACCGGCGAAGACGGCCGCGGGCACCTGGGGCATCAGCTCCCCGCGCGTGCTGTCCGACCTGTTCTGGATCGGCCGCTACGGTGAGCGCGCGGAAAGCATGGCGCGGCTGCTCATCGTCGCCCGCGACCGCTTCCACGTCTATCGCCACCACCAGCAGAGCGAGGAAAGCGAATGCGTGCCGGTGCTGATGACCGCGCTGGGCCGCATCACCGGAACCGACACCGCGGCCGACAGCGACGGCGACCACGCCGAGATGATCGCCGTCGCCCCCTCCACCCTGTGGTCGCTGACCGTCGACCCGCACCGGCCCGGGTCCCTGGTGCAGTCGGTGGAGGGTTTGGCGCTGGCCGCCCGGGCGGTGCGCGACCAGATGTCCAACGACACGTGGATGGTGCTGGCCGCGGTGGAGCGGGCGCTGGCACTGGAAAGCGAACCGCCGGACTCACTTTCCGAGGCCGACGCCCTGCTGACCACGGCCCAGAACCAGACGCTGGCCGGCATGCTCACCCTGTCGGGGGTGGCCAGCGAGTCGATGGTGCGCGACGTCGGCTGGACGATGATGGACATCGGCAAACGGATCGAACGCGGCCTGTGGCTGACGGCGTTGCTGCGGGCCACGCTGACCGTCGGCCGCGGCGCGGCGGCCGAACAAACCGTCATCGAGTCCACCCTGGTGGCCTGCGAGTCGTCGGTGATCTACCGGCGTCGCACGGTGGGCAAGATCAGTGTGGCCGCGATGGCCGAGCTGATGCTGTTCGACGCGCAGAACCCGCGGTCGCTGCTGTACCAGTTGGAGCGGCTGCGCACCGATCTCAAGGATTTGCCCGGCTCGTCGGGGTCGTCGCGCCCGGAACGGCTGGTGGACGAGATCGGCACCCTGCTGCGGCGGTCCCATCCCGCCGAACTCGAACGGGTCGGCGCCGACGGCCGGCGCGCCGAGCTCGCCGAGCTGCTCTCTTCGGTGCATGTCGAGCTGCGCGACCTGGCCGAGGTCATCACCACCACCCAGCTGGCATTGCCCGGTCATATGCAGCCACTGTGGGGTCCCGACGAACGCCGGGTGATGCCAGCCTAGTTGCGTTGGCTCCCCGCATCTTTCAGGCGTTCGACGGTGCCCGATCCGCGGCGACGCCGTGATAGCGGTGCGGATCGGGCAGTCGCCGGCGCCGCACCATGTGCACCAGCGCCAGGACCGACAGCGTGGCGGCGTAGATGCACCACAGTGACGCGAACGCCTGCAGGTAGAGGACGGCCACCACGATCAGCCCCACCAGGTTCGCCACCCCGAACACCACGATGGAGCGATAGCCCGACATCACCGCCGGCCCGATGACGGCGATGATGTACAGCACCGCCCACACGTAGCCGTCGTGAACACCGGTCCGGTACTGCAGAGCGTGGGGGCCCGTCGTCGCGGTGACCGGCTCGGTCAGCACGACGACGGCCAGATAGGCCGACACGACGGTGCCGAGCACCGCGAAGGGCGCCACCCGCAGCCGGGCGCCGCGCGGTTCCAGCAGCAAGATCGCCCACGGGACCAGCGCGGGAAGCAGCGGCAGTGCGATGAAGACGTATGCCCGCACCGCCAGCTGGGCCATCCCCGGGGAGACGACGCCGTTGGGCCACACGGCCACCTCGATGAACTGGTGTACCGCGAACACCGCCGGTAACAACGCGAATGGCACTTCGCGCCAGTGCTTCACCTCGCGCAGGGTCGCCACGGCGACCGGCACCAGGGCGGTGCCCACCACCAGATCCGCCGTCATCGAGAAGCACATCGCCGCAGAGTTCCCGTTTGTGCCGCCGCGAATCGGGTACGGCCCCGGGCGCGGCTCAGCCCGCGACCGAGGCGGGCCCGCGGGACTCCGAGGTCACCTCGTCGACCACGGTGTGGATGAACTTCATCTTCTCCAGCACCGTGACCGGCAGCACGAACGGGTACAGGTCGTCGTGACCCATCGACCGGTTCACCATGTTCAGCGACCACGACAACGGCAGCCACATGTCGATGATCGTCTGAAAAGCGCTGGGGCCCAAGGCCGGCCGGTCGAAGGTGGCCGACGCGGGCGCTAGTCCGCACCACGCCGAGGTGTCCAGCGTGTCGCGGATGTGCAGGTAGTGGGCGAACGTCTCGGCCCAGTCCTCGGCCGGGTGCATGGTGGCATAGGACGACACGAAGTCCTCCTGCCAGCCCTCGGGCGGGCCCTCGCTGTAGTGCCGGTCGAGCGCCTCCTGATAGTCGGCTTCATGATCGCCGAACAGCTCGTTGAACCGCTCCACGTAGTCGCTGAACGGCGCGATCAGCCGGTAGTAGTAGTAATGCCCGATCTCGTGACGGAAGTGCCCCAGCAGGGTCCGGTACGGCTCGTCCATCTCGACGCGCAGCTGCTCGCGATGCGCGTCGTCGCCCTCGGCCAAATCGATGGTGATGACCCCGTTTTCGTGTCCGGTCAACACCTTCTCGTGCGCGCTGGACAGCAGCCGGAAGGCCAGCCCGTAGGCGGGATCCTTGTCACGCCCGACGATCGGCAACTTCAGCTCGTGCAGCTCGGCGATCAGCCGGCGTTTGGCCGCCTCGGCCCGGGCGAACTCCGCCATCCCCACGGTGTCGGCGTCGTTCGGCCGTTCGGTCGTCAGCGCGCACGACGTGCACAACAGCCGGGGGTGGTTGACGGGGACGAGCCAATTGCATTCGGCGAGCAGCAGGTTGGCGCACAGCTGATACTCGCTGGCAGGCACGAAGCCGGCGTGCTCGGTCGACCCGTCGTCCGAGATCACCAGCAGCGCCATCTGGTCAAGTGAAAACCCCAGCGCGCTACCGCAGTTCAGGCAGGTGGAGTTCTCGAAGGTCAGGCGCTGGCCGCAGTTGGGGCAGGTGAAGTCACGCATACAGCACATCGCCTTCGAAAGGCACCACGTCGACGGCGACGTCGATCACGCTGCGTTCCGAGTCGGTGTAGATGATGCCGCGCAGCGGGGGGACGTCCGCGTAATCGCGACCCCGGCCCACGATGATGTAACGCTCGTCGACCATCTGGTCGTTGGTGGGATCAAGCCCCAGCCACTCGAATTGGCCGGGCTCCCGCGGGGTCCATACCGCTGCCCAGGCGTGGGTGGCGTCGATGCCGATCATCCGGTCCTTCCCAGGTGGTGGGTCGGTGGCCAGATACCCGGATACGTAACTGGCCGCCAACCCGTTGGCTCGCAGGCAGGCAATCGCCAGCCTGGCAAAGTCTTGACATACCCCTTCGCGGGCCGCCAGAACCTCTTTCACCCCGGTGGAAATCGTCGTCGACCCCGACCGATAGGTGAAGTCGGTGAAGATCCGCGATGTCAGGTCGCGCAACACCTCGATCAGCGGACGCCCGGGCGTGAAGCTGGGCGCCGCGTAGTCGCGAATCTCGTCTGTGATTTCCGGCGGATTCAGGTCCAGGGTGAACTCGGTCGCCAGCGCTCCGCCGCGCCCGACCGGCCGGGCCGCCTCCCACGGCTGGACCGCCGGCCCGCCGCTGTACAGATCCGGCTCCGGCGGATACACGTCAACGATCGAATCGCTGGTCACCTTCAGGGCGCCGTGCGGCTCGGTCACGTGGAAATACGAGCTGATGTTCCCGTAGGTGTCCGTGCTGGTGGATTTGTCGGCGGGGGCCGGTTCGATGGTCAGCCGGTGCGCGACACAGCGCTGCCGCAACGAGTCGCGCGGGGTGAGGAATCCGCGGCCGTACGAGCTGGTCACGACGTCGGAGTAGCGGTACTCGGTGCGGTGGGTCACCCGATGGCGGCGGGCGACCCCGGCCCCACCTTCGCCTGGTTCTGCTGGCAAGCGCCACCTCCTCACCGCTGATCACATCACATGCCGCCGGGCCGCGTGGGGTCCGCGATTCGCCCCGGCCGCCCACCGTTTGCCAATCCGACGGCGAGCACGCCAAAACGGGCGCACAATCGAGTGGTGGCCACGTGGGGCGACGTCGCCCGCATCGTTGGTGAGCTGGCACTCACCTCCGAGCCGTCACCGCACGACTGGCGGGTCGGCAAGAAGTTGCTGGCCTGGGAGCGGCCGCTGCGGCCCTCCGAGCGCGAGGCGCTGGCACGCAGCGGCCCGCAGCCACCGCAGGGCGACATCCTCGGGGTGCGGGTGTCCGACGAGGGTGTCAAGTTCGCGCTGATCGACGACGAGCCGGGGATCTACTTCACCACCCCGCATTTCGACGGCTATCCCGCCGTGCTGGTCAACCTGGCCGAGATCTCGGTGCGCGACCTCGAGGAGCTGATCACCGAGGCGTGGCTGACCCAGGCGCCACGGAAACTGGTCCAGGAGTTCTTGGCCGACTCGCGCTGAGCCCTCACACGTGCCGCAGGTCGATGACCCGCTGCAGGTCGTCGACGCAGGCGCTGACGACGTCGGCGAGGATCACCTGCGTTTTCTCGTGCGCGCCGGACTGCAATTCCGCGGCGTGCTGACGTGCCGAGGCGGTGTACACGCAGGCCCCGGCGGGATCGGGGTCGGCCAGGGCCGTCGCGGCCGCCAACACCACCAGCACCGAGTGCACGGGCTGCGGGAGGCGTCCGCGGTCGCCGTCTGAGGTGGTATCGGGGCTCGGCGAGACGGCCCGGGCCAGCTGCAGCACCGAGCCGGCCAGCAGGGCCACGTGCACGGCCTGGTGATCGGCGGCCTCGATCGCGGTCCGCAGGGCCCACCGCCGAGGGGCGATGGTCACGACGTGGCGGGCGGTGGTGCGCGCCTCGAGCAGTCCGCTGAGCTGTTCGTGCACCCGGTCGACGGCCGTCAGCGGCCAGTCCGGCGGTGGCTCCTTGCGCCCGACGGCGACGTCCGCGGCCCGCGCCAGCACGTCGTGCAGCACGCCGAGCACGCCGACCCGCGCGGTGCGCAACACCTTCAACGGGTCGGCGGGAAACAACAGGACCGCGAACACGATGGCCACGGCGCCGCCGATCAGCGCGTCGAAGATGCGTTCCAACCCGACGCCGCCGCGGTACAGGGCCAGCACCAGAATCGCCGACACCACGGTCTGGTTGGCGAACATCATCCCGTTCCCGATGAAGCCGCCGCCGATGAACACCGCCGCGCCCAGCGCCACCAGCGCGGCGACCGCGATAGGCACCTCGCCGGGCCCGAGCAGGCCCTGCACCAGCGAGCCCAGCCCGATGCCCAGGGTCACCCCGATCATCATCTGCACGGCGCGTTGCGCGCGCAGCACGTTGCTGGTCGACAACGACACCGCGGCGGCGATCGGCGCGAAGAACGGCTGCGGGTGATCCAGGACGTCGTGCGCGATGTACCAGGACAGGCCCGCGGCCGTCGCGGTCTGCACCAGGTTGAACCACACGACCCGCAGCCGTTTGTTGCCCGCACGCGCGGAGGCGAGAACCAGCGATGGCACCGCCCGCCGCGGAGTGCGCACCGGCTAGGTCCGGCTTAACTCGAAGAGCGGGATCACCCGGGTGGTCTTGGCCTGGTACTCGGCGAAGCCGGGCGCGGCGGCGGTGACTTTGTCGAAGAGCGCGGCGCGATCGTCGGCGGGCAGCTCGTGCGCCGTGACGTCGAAATCCTCGGTGCCGATCTCGACGCGGGCCCGCGGGTTGGCCCGCAGGTTGTGCACCCACGCCGGGCTGACGGGCGAGCCGGCGAAGGAGCCGATGATGATCAGCCGGCCGTCGATGCGGAAATAGGCCAGCGGCGAGACCCGGGGCTCCCCCGACTTGGCGCCGGTGGTGTGGAGCAGCAGCAGGTCTGCGTTCTCGAACTGGCCGCCGACCTTGCCGTCGTTGGTGCGGAACTCGTCGATGATGCTCTGGTTGAACGCGTTGATCGTGTCGGTGTCGGGCATTTCGGTCATGCCCGGTCAACCTTTTCGGGCTTGGCGTCTATTCCGGATTCCTTGCGCTGCTGGGCGGTGATCGGCGCCGGCGCTTCGGTGAGCGGGTCGACGCCGCCGCCGGTCTTCGGGAAGGCGATCACCTCGCGGATCGAGTCGACCCCGGACAGCAGCGCGTTGATCCGGTCCCACCCGAACGCGATCCCGCCGTGCGGGGGTGCGCCAAAGGTGAACGCCTCCAACAGGAATCCGAATTTCTCCTGGGCCTCGGCCTGGTCCAGGCCCATCACCGCGAACACGCGCTCCTGGATGTCGCGGCGGTGGATACGGATCGACCCGCCACCGATCTCGTTGCCGTTGCAGACGATGTCGTAGGCGTCGGCGAGCACGTTGCCGGTGGCGGTCTCGATTTCGTTCTCGTGTCCGGGCTTGGGTGAGGTGAACGCGTGATGCACGGCGGTCCACGCCCCCGAGCCGACGGCCACGTCACCGGCGGCGGTGGCGTCGTCGGCGGGCTCGAACAGCGGCGGGTCCACCACCCAGACGAACGCCCAGGCGTCGGGATCGATCATGTCCAGCCGGTGGGCGATCTCACCGCGGGCGGCGCCCAGCAGGGCCCGCGACGGCTTGGCCGGGCCGGCCGAGAAGAAGACGCAGTCCCCCGGCTTGGCCCCGACCTGCGCGGCCAGCCCGTCGCGTTCGGCGTCGGTGAGGTTCTTGGCCACCGGGCCGCCCAGGGTGCCGTCGTCGGCGATCAGCACGTAGGCCAGTCCCCGGTGACCGCGCTGCTTGGCCCACTCCTGCCAGCCGTCGAGCGTGCGCCGCGGCTGCGACGCCCCGCCGGGCATCACCACCGCACCGACGTACGGTGCCTGGAAGACGCGAAAGGTGGTGTCTTTGAAGAACTCTGTGCAGTCGACGAGCTCCAGCCCGAAGCGCATGTCGGGCTTGTCGGAGCCGAATCGCCGCATCGCGTCGGCGTAGCTGATCCGCGGGATCGGCGTCGGAATCCGGTAGCCGATCAGCTCCCACAGCGCGCACAGGATCTCCTCGGAGACGGCGATGATGTCCTCGGCGTCGACGAAGCTCATCTCCATGTCGAGCTGGGTGAACTCCGGCTGGCGGTCGGCGCGGAAATCCTCGTCGCGGTAGCAGCGGGCGATCTGGTAGTAGCGCTCCATGCCGGCCACCATCAGCAACTGCTTGAACAGCTGCGGGCTCTGCGGCAGGGCGTAGAACGAGCCCGGGTGCAGCCGGGCCGGCACCAGGAAGTCGCGCGCGCCTTCCGGCGTGGAGCGGGTGATGGTCGGGGTCTCGATCTCGACGAAGTCGTGCTGCGCCAGCACCGAACGCGCGGCGGCATTCACCTTGGAGCGCAAGCGGATTGCCTCGGCCGGCCCGTCGCGGCGCAGGTCCAGGTAGCGGTACTTCAGCCGCAGCTCCTCGCCCGCGGGCTCGTCGAGCTGGAACGGCAGCGGCGCGCTCTCCCCGAGCACGGTCAGCGAGGTGGCGTTGACCTCGATCTCGCCGGTGGCGATCTCGGGGTTGGCGTTGCCTTCGGGGCGGATCTCGACCACACCGGTGACCGCGACGCAGAACTCGGCGCGCAGCCGGTGCGCCTGGGCCAGCACGTCTGCCGCGCGGAAGACCACCTGCGCGATCCCGGAGGCGTCGCGGAGGTCGATGAAGATGACGCCGCCGTGGTCGCGGCGGCGAGCCACCCAGCCCGCCAGGGTCACCTGCTGCCCGGCGTCGCTACTCCTCAGCGAACCCGCGGCGTGACTGCGCAGCACAAAACACTCCCTTTCACCTGGCTTGAACGAGTGACCAGTCTAAAGGAGGTAATTTCGGTGGCATCGCCACAGACGCTGCTACCAACATCGCCCTGGTCGGTCCCGGCGCCGTCGGCACGACGGTCGCCGCGCTGCTGTACCGGGCCGGGCATTCGGTCATGGTGTGCGGCCGCACCCGGCGCGACGCCATCGAACTGCGGCCCGACGGGGCCGACCCGATCGTCGTCCCGGGTCCCGTGCACACCGACCCCGTCGAGGTGACCGGGCCGGTGGACGTGGTGCTGCTGGCCGTCAAGGCCACCCAGAACGACGCGGCCGCCGCGTGGCTGGCCCGGCTGTGCGACGTCCACACCATCGTCGTGGTGCTGCAAAACGGCGTGGAGCAGGTCGAGCAGGTGCAGCCGCACTGCCCGTTGTCCCCCGTCATCCCCGGGATCGTGTGGTACTCGGCGCAGACCCAGCCCGACGGCTGGGTGCGGCTGCGCACGCAGGCCGCCCTGGTCCTGCCGAGCGGGCCGGCCGCGGAGACCGTCGCCGAATTGCTGCGCGGCGCCGGCTGCCGGGTCGACTGCGACCCCGACATCCTGACCGCGGCCTGGCACAAGCTGCTCACCAACGCGCTGGCCGGGTTCATGGCGCTGACACGGCGGCGGTCCGGGATGTTCCGCCGCGACGACGTCGCCGCGCTGTCGCGGCGCTATGTCGCCGAGTGCCTGGCCGTCGCGCGGGCCGAGGGCGCCCGGCTGGCCGACGGCGTGGTCGACGAGTTGGTCGACATGTTCAGCAACGTCGCCGAGGACATGGGCACGTCGATCCTGACCGACGCGGAACATCAGCGGCCGATGGAATGGGACATCCGCAACGGCGTGATCGTTCGCAAGGGCCAGGCCCACGGCCTGGCCACGCCGATCAGCGACGTGGTGGTGCCCTTATTGGCCGCGGCCAGTGACGGCCCCGGCTAAGTTGTTGTCATGTTCCCCTGCGAGCGCGTCGATGCGAGCTTCACCGACGCTGATTCTGTCGAGGCCCGTTTCCGTTTTTGCAACAGCGTCGATCTGGCCATCACCCCCGAGCAGCTGTTCGAGGTGCTTTCCGATGCCCAGTCCTGGCCGCGGTGGGCGAAGGTGATCACGAAGGTGACCTGGACCAGCCCCGAGCCGCGCGGCGTCGGGACCACCCGCGTCGTCGAGATGCGCGGCGGCTTGAAACCCTTGGTCGGCAATGAGGAATTCATCGCCTGGGAACCGTTCACGCACATGGCATTTCGGTTCAACGAATGCTCGACCCGATCCGTGGCTGCCTTCGCCGAGGATTACCGGGTCGAGGTCATCCCGGGTGGCTGCCGGCTGACGTGGACGATGGCCCAGAAACCCGCCGGCCCGGCGAGGCTGGCGATGGTCGTGGTGGGGCCGCTGCTGAACCTGGCCCTGCGCCGCTACCTGCGCAACCTGCGCAGCTACACCGATTCCCTTGCGACCCGGCAACATTAGGAGAGTGTCATGACCTTCAACGAGGGCATGCAGATCGACACCAGCACTGCGTCCTCATCCGGTGGCGGTGGCATGGGAATGGCCGTCGGGGGCGGCGGCATCGGACTGCTCATCCTGATCGGGGCGCTGTTCCTGGGCGTCGACCCCGGCCGCGTGATGAACTCCCAGCAGACCAACACCGGCGGCTACTCGGCGCCGGGTTTCGACCTGAGCCAGTGCAAGACCGGCGCCGACGCCAACAAGTACGTGCAATGCCGGGTGGTCGCCACGGGCAACTCGGTGGACGCGGTGTGGCATCAGCTGCTGCAGGGTTACACCCGCCCGCACGTCCGGCTGTTCACCGGCCGGGTGAGCACCGGCTGCGGGGCGGCCACCACCGCCGTCGGGCCGTTCTACTGCCCGGTCGACCAGACGGCGTACTTCGACACCGACTTCTTCCAGGAGCTGGTCGATCGATTCGGTTCCAGCGGTGGGCCGTTCGCCCAGGAGTATGTGGTCGCCCACGAATACGGCCACCACGTGCAGCAGCTGCAGGGTGTGCTCGGCCGCTCGCAGCAGGGCGCGCAGGGCGCCGGCGGCAACGGCGTGCGCACCGAGTTACAGGCCGACTGCTATGCCGGGATCTGGGCGCACTACGCCTCCACGGTCAAGCAGGAGAGCACGGGTGTGCCCTACCTGGAACCGTTGAGCGACAAGGACATTTCCGATGCCCTCTCCGCCGCGGCGTCGGTGGGCGACGACCGTATCCAGAAGGAATCCACCGGGCGGGTCAATCCCGAGTCCTGGACGCACGGTTCGTCGGAACAGCGGCAGAAGTGGTTCACCATCGGATACCAGACCGGTGACCCGAACAAGTGTGACACCTTCTCCGCGCCCGACCTGGGTTAGCCGCCGCTAGGCGAGCAGGCCCCGCAGCTCGGCACGACCCTGCTCGTCGAGCGGCAGCAGCGGCGCGCGCGGGTCGCCGACCGGGAAATCGAGCAGGTCCAGGCCGGCCTTCACGGTGGTGGCGAGTCCGCCCGCGACGATGAACGTGAGCAGCGGCTTGAGGTCGTCGTAGAGCTTTTGCGCCGTGTCGAGGTCTTGCGCGCGCACCGCCTCGTACAGGTCGATGCAGGGTTGCGGCCGCAGATTCGGTGCGGCCGTGCACCATCCGGAGGCCCCGGCGGTCAGGGCGTCGAGCACCAGCGGGTTGCTGCCGTTGTAGAAGGGCAGCCGGTTGCCGGACAGCTCGGCGATGCGCTGCATACGGGTCAGGTCACCGGTGGACTCCTTGACCATGGTGACGTTGTCGATGCTGTCGAACATGCGGACCAGTAACTCGGGGGGCATGTCGACACCGCTGGTGGCCGGGTTGTTGTAGGCCATGATCGGGATGGCGATGGCGTCGCCGATGCTCTGGTAGTGCCGGAAGATCTCCCGCTCGGTGAGCTTCCAGTAGGACACCGGCAGGACCATCACCGCGTCGGCCCCGGCCTGCTGCGCGTACTTCGCGCGCCGAATGGTCTTGGCGGTGGTCACATCTGACACACCGACGATCACCGGTACGCGGCCTGCGACGGTGGCGAGCGTGGTGTCGACGACGGCGTCGAATTCGGGTTCCTCGAGGTAAGCCAGTTCGCCGGTGCTGCCCAGCGGGGCGATCGCGTGAACGCCGGCGGACACCAGCCGCTCGACCAGCGCGGCCAGCCGCTGGGTGGCAACGCCATTGCGGCCTTTCGCGGCCGAAAACGGAGTCACCGGGTAGGCGATGATGCCGTGGATCTTGGGCTCAGGCGTGTGCGCCACTGACGGGCTCCTCGGATTGGGTTGGCGGATAACGGGTTTAGCCGGTCAACACGTCGGGATGCCGGGCCAGGGCCCGGCGGGCGTAGTAGGCGAAGTTGGCGCGGCTGCGCTGCGGTGACAGCGTCCAGTCATGGGCCTCGCGGGCGAGTTCTTCGGGAAGTTCCTTGACGGCGCCGGCGGCCATGGCGGTCAGCTGCAGCTTGGCGGCTCGTTCGATGAGGATCGACAACGAGCACGCCTCCTCGACGCTGGCGCCGGCGATGACGTGACCGTGATGCGCCAGCAGCACCGCCTTCTTGTCGCCGAGGGCGGCGGTAATGATCTCGCCTTCCTCGTTGCCGACCGGAACACCCGGCCAATCCGGCAAGAACGCGCAGTCGTCGTAGAGCGGCGTGGTGTCCATGTGGGAGACGATCAGCGGGACCTCCAGCATCGACAGTGCCGCCACGTGAAACGCGTGGGTGTGCACGATGCAGTGGACGTCGGGACGGGCGCGATAGATCCAGCTGTGAAAACGATTGGCCGGGTTGGCCATTCCGTCCCCGTCGAGAACGTTGAGGTCCTCGTCGACCAGGAGCAGGTTGGCGTCGGTGATCTCGTCGAATCCCAGCCCGAGCCGCTGCGTGTAGTAGGTGCCGTCGGCCTCGGCCCGGGCGGTGATCTGCCCGGCCAGCCCGGAGTCATGCCCGGCGTCGAACAGCGCCCGACAGGTCAACGCCAGCTTCTGGCGGGTGGTCAACCCCGAATCGGCGACGTTCGCGGTCAGTTGCTCGGCGGCGCGGCGCATCAGTTCGGATTTCGAATCGGTGAACGTGCTGGCCATATGACACAATGTAACAGAATAGGAAACCTTGTGTCATGAAAGGGGCGTCGTGACCGCACTACTGCGCGCGGTCCGCAAGCAACGCGGCCTTACCCTCGAGGCGCTGGCCGAGCAGACCGGATTGACCAAGAGCTACCTGTCCAAGATCGAACGCCGGCGCAGCACACCGTCGATCGCGGTGGCCCTCAAGGTCGCCAAGGTCCTCGACGTCGATGTCGGGCGGCTGTTTTCCGAGGAGGCCGCACAGGAGAAGATCACCGTCGAGCGTGCCGACCCCGACGCCGGGGGTGAGCGCTACCGGGTACTGGCCTCGACCCTGCTGGGAAAGTCGATGTCGCCCTTCGTGGTTCGCCCGACCGAGCAGCTCGCCGACGATCCCCATCCCGAGCACGCCGGCCAGGAATTCATGTTCGTGCACGCCGGCACCGTCGAACTCGACTACGGGGACCAGACGTTCACGCTCGGGCCCGGCGACAGCGCCTATTTCGACGCATCGGTCAGCCATAAGATCCGGGCGGTCGGCGCCGAACGCCCCGAAGTCGTGGTCGTGGCGCATGCCGAGCCCAGCGCCCGCGGCCTCCGCGACATGTTTGTGCCTTAGACTTCTATCCCCCACGCGCGTATGTCGGATAGGAAACGAGCGACCCAGCCGTGACTCAGACCTCAGCGCTCACCGAAGATGGGAAAGTGTCGGCATGGGCGCCGATGCGCAACGGCGTGTTTCGCGCGTTGTTCATCGCCCAGTTCGTGTCCAACGTCGGGACCTGGATGCAGAGTGTGGCCGCGCAGTGGTTCCTCGTCGAGGACCACAGCAGTGCCGTCGTCGTGGCGCTGGTCCAGACCGCGAGCCTGGGACCGACGCTGCTGCTGGGGATCTTCGCCGGGGCGCTTGCCGACCTGTTCGACCGGCGGCGGCTACTGATCTTCCTGCAGTCCTATGCGGTCCTGGTGACGCTGGCCCTGGCCGCGCTGACCTTTCTCGGCACCCTCACCCCGACCGAGCTACTGCTGTTCACTCTGGCCGTCGGCTTCGCCTCCGCCCTGACCGCGCCGGCCTGGCAGGCCATTCAGCCCGAGGTCGTCACGCGCGAGCAGATACCGGCCGCAGCGACTTTGGCCAGCGTCTCGGTGAACGTCGCCCGGGTGGTCGGGCCCGCGATCGGCGGCGTGGTGCTGGCCATGACCGGGCCCGGAGCCGTCTTCGCCATCAACGCCATATCTTTCGCGGGAATCATCATCGCCCTGGCGGCGTGGCGTCGACCCAAACAAGAGCCACCCGTCGAACGGGAACACTTCAGCCAGGCCATCGTCACCGGGCTCCGCTACGTCATCAACGGCCCGATATTTCGCCGAATTCTCTTGCGCACAACACTTTTCGTGTTCCCGGCCTCGGCCCTACTGGCGCTGTTGCCGGTGGCCGCCGCCGACCGGTGGCACCTGGGCGCCAGTGGCTACGGTGTGGCGCTGGGGGCCATAGGTTGTGGCGCGGTGCTCGCCGTCGCGGTTCCCGCGCCCGTGCGCCGGACGGTGCCCCCGAACGCGTTGCTGGCAGTCTCGGCCGCCGCGTATGCGCTGGCGCCGCTCGCCGTGGTCCTGCTGCCGTTCGCGGCGGCGGCGCCGTTTCTGGTGCTGTCCGGCACGACCTGGCTGGTCACGCTCACGACGCTGAACGCCGCCGCGCAACTCCATCTCCCGCAATGGGTTCGGGCCCGCGGATTGTCGGCGTACCTTCTCGTCTTCACCGGATCACAGGCGCTCGGCTCATATCTCTGGGGCGCCATCGCCACGCGGGCGGGGCTTGATTTCGCGCTGGTGTTGTCGGCCGCGTTCCTGGGTGCCGCCGCACTCAGCGTCGCCGTCCTTCCGTTGCGACCGGCCACCGGCAAGCTCAGCCGGGACATCTCCAGGGCATGGCCGTCGCCGATGGTCGTCTTCGAACCCTGTCCTGACGACGGACCCGTCCTGGTGGCCGTCCGCTACCGCGTGGCGGCCGACAAACTCCAAGAGTTCGTCGAGGCGATGAGCGCGGTCCGGCGGTCGCGGTTACGCACCGGTGGACACAGCTGGCGGCTGTATCACAGCATCGAGGACCCCGACGCGGTCCTCGAGAGGTTCACGGTGCCGTCCTGGAGCGAGTTTCAGCACCAGCACACCGAGCGCTGGCTGGAGTCCGACCACGACGGCCTCGCGACGGCGGTGAGCTACACCATCGACAAGGCCCGGCAGCCCGAGTACTACCTCGCACTGCGCGTGCACCGATGAACGAGCCGGCCTGATTACCCGCGCGGGGCCGTGCAGGTGACGGTGGTGGTGGCGTCCTGCTGGGCGACCACCTGGCCGTCCACCGCGATCTCGCAGTGGAACGAGGCGGGCCCGTTGCCCGAATCCGGCCAGTGCAGCATGCCGCTGGCGGTGATGCTCGCCCACTGGTTCGGGTTTGCCAGCGTGGCGTTGTAGGTGACCGGTTGCCCGGCGCTGAGCGGGGCCTGCACGTTGGTCATGAACTTCGACGAGTCCGCGTTGTAGGCCGCCTGGCTGGGCGGATCGGAACTCACGTAGTTGACCGTGGCGGTCACGTTGTTGGGGCTGGTCACCGTGTACGTCACCTGATGACCGGCCGGATCCGCATAGCTGGTCGCGGGCGTGAATACCGCGCCCGCGGCCGTTGCCAGCAGTACCGCTGAGATCGCGCTCGCTGTCCTTTGCACGTTCGTCATATCGAAAACGCTACCGGATTCGTTAGCAGAGGTTCGCTGTTTACCGGCGGCTGTGCCCGCGGTCGCCCGGCTCGGGTATGAAGCAAGCATGAGCGACGACCCGCGTTCGGCCCCACAACAGGCCTCGCAACAGGCGGACGTCACCCGAGCGCCGGTGACCCGCCGCCGATTGCTGACGACCGGCGCGGTCTCGGCCGCTCTCGGGGTGGGCATCGGGGGCGGTGCCGCGCTGCTGTGGTCACGCCCGCGCGGACCGATGGCCTGGCTGCGGCCCGATCGCCACGGCGCACAACCGGTCGCCGGGCTGCACCTGCAATTCGGGAAGAACGCCGGCACGGAAGTGGTGGTGTCCTGGCACACCACCGACGCGGTCCGCAATCCCCGCGTCCTGCTCGGGACGCCGGCATCGGGCTTCGGCCACACCGTGGCCGCGGAAACCCGCACCTATCGGGACGCGAAGTCGGGCACCGAAGTTCGCGTCAACCATGCCCGGCTGACCAATCTCAGCCCGGACACCGACTACGTGTACGCCGCGGTGCACGACGGCGCGGAAGCCGAGCAGGGCACCGTGCGCACCGCGCCGACGGGCCGAAAGAGATTGCTGTTCACCAGCTTCGGTGACCAGTCCACGCCGGCCCTGGCCAAGATGCCCGACGGCAGCTACGCCACCGACAACATCGGCTCGCCGGCCGCCGCCGACACCACCATGGCGATCGAGCGGATGGGCCCGCTGTTCAACCTGATCAACGGCGACCTGTGCTACGCCAACCTGGCCCGAGACCGGGTGCGCACCTGGTCGAACTGGTTCGAGAACAACACCCGCTCGGCACGATACCGGCCGTGGATGCCCGCGGCCGGGAATCACGAGAACGAATTGGGCAACGGTCCAATCGGTTACGGCGCCTATCAGGCCTACTTCGCGGTGCCCGATTCCGGGTCGAGCCCCGAGACGCGCGGCATGTGGTACTCATTCACCGCCGGCTCGGTGCGGGTGATCAGCCTCAGCAACGACGACGTCGCCTTTCAGGACGGCGGCAACTTCTACGTGCACGGCTACTCCGGCGGCGAGCAAAGGCGTTGGCTTGCAAGCGAACTCGCCGCGGCCAGGCACGATCCGGACATCGACTGGATCGTGGTGTGCATGCATCAGACGGCGATCTCCACCGCCGACCGGACCAACGGCGCCGACCTGGGCATCCGCGAGGAATGGCTGCCGCTCTTCGACCAGTACCAGGTCGATCTGGTGCTGTGCGGTCACGAACACCATTACGAGCGCTCGCACCCGCTGCGCGGCACGCTCGGGACCGATACCCGCACGCCGATACCCGTCGACACCCGAAACGATCTCATCGACGCCACACGGGGAACGGTGCACCTGGTCATCGGCGGCGGCGGCACCTCGGCGCCGAGCAACGCGATGTTCTTCCCCGATCCTCGGTGCCGGGTGGTGACCGGCGTGGGCGCCTTCGATCCCGGGCTGGGCCGCAAGGCGCCCATCTACGTCCTCGAGGACGCGCCGTGGTCGGCCTTTCGCGACCGCGACAACCCTTACGGTTTCGCGGCTTTCGACGTCGATCCGGGCCGGCCCGGCGGTAACACCTCGATCAAGGCCACGCACTACGCGCTGCGGGGCCCGTTCGGTGAAGTCGCCGTCATCGACGAATTCACGCTCACCAAGCCGCGCGGCGATAAGGCCGGCTAGCCCCACCCAGCAACATGGCCGCGGCGGATTTTATCCCTGTGAAATACTTCAGAAATGGTTGAACCGCCGGGTGGTCCGGTCGCCGGGGGCCGCCTGGCGGACTTCGTGGTCGACCGGCGCATGCTGCTGATCACGGCGCTCGCGGTGCCGATCGGAGCGCTTGCCGCCGGTGCGGCGTGGTGTCTGCTCCGGTTGATCGGGCTGGTCACCAACCTCGTCTTCTACCAGCGCTGGGCCGTCGACCTGGTGGCACCGGGATCCCACCCCCATCCGTGGTGGTTGTTGCTGGGCGCCCCGGTCGCCGGCGGCCTGGTGGTCGGCGTCATGGCGCGGCTGGGCTCGGAGAAGATCCGCGGTCACGGCATGCCCGAGGCGATCGAGGCGATTCTCACCCAGGGCAGCCGCGTCGAGCCGAAAGTCGCTATCCTCAAACCAATTTCGGCCGCGATCAGCATCGGCACCGGCGGCCCGTTCGGCGCGGAGGGGCCGATCATCATGACCGGCGGGGCGCTCGGGTCGATCCTGGCCCAGCACCTGCATCTGACCGCCGACGAGCGCAAGATCCTGCTGGTTTCGGGAGCCGCCGGCGGAATGGCGGCCACCTTCAATTCGCCGCTGGCGTCCATCCTGCTGGCAGTGGAGCTGTTGCTGTTCGAATGGCGGCCCCGCAGCCTGATTCCGGTGACGGCATCGGTCGTCGTCGCGACCGTCGTGCGCCAATTCATCCTCGGCGGCAACCCGGTCTTCCCCGTCGACGTTGCGCACCTCACCCGCGTCGACTGGAAGATCGACCTGTTGGCACTCGTCATCGGAGCCTGCGGCGCCGTGGTCGCGATCGCCGCAACGCGGTTGGTGTATCTGGCCGAAGACGCCTTCTCGCGCCTGCCGATCCACTGGATGTGGTGGCCCGCGATCGGCGGCTTGGTGATAGGAACGGGTGGGCTGATCGAGCCGCGCGCCCTCGGCGTCGGCTATGACGTGATCGACGCGCTGCTCACCGGCCGTGCCACCCTGTCCCTGATCGTCGGCATCCTCATCGTGAAGACCGTCATCTGGTCACTGTCATTGGGTTCGGGCACGTCTGGCGGTGTACTCGCGCCGGTGTTCATGATCGGCGGTGCGCTCGGAGCCCTTGTGGGACAGGGCCTGCCGGCCGTGTTCCCGGGTTTCTGGGCGATCCTCGGCCTGGCGGCCGTGGTGGGCGGCGTCATGCGTTCGCCGCTGACCGGCATCGTCTTCACCCTCGAACTCACGCATGCCTGGCCCGCGCTGCTTCCCTTGATCGTCGCGTCGGCCACGGCCTATGCCGCGTCGGTGATGATGCTCGACCGGTCCGTTCTGACGGAGAAGATCGCCCGACGCGGGCTGCATCTGACCCGCGACTACACCACCGACCCGCTGGAAGCGTTCTTCGTCGCCGACGTCATGCATTCCGAGCCCACGGACATACCGACGGACGGCAGCGTCAGCACCCGCGACACCCTCCGCCACGCCGCGAACGTCCTCGCCGAATCGGGCGGCCGCGCGCTGCGAGTCCTGTCGCCGGACGGCACGGAACAAGGTCACCTGCTGCTGCAGGATCTGCTCGCCGCCCGCCTACACGACATCAACGAAGACACCCAGCGCACCCGGCACTTCGTCGCGTTCACCCGCAGACGAACCCCGCGGGTCAGCGATCCCGGCTAGCTCAAAACAACGTCGGCTGAACGGGTTCCGGCGCCGGCCCGGGTGAGACCGGCTGTGCGAACGGGCGGTGGTCGCCGGCCAGCCGATACTTGGCGATCAGCGGCGCGGCCCGCTCCCGCAACGCGTCGCGATAGTCCTGCGGCAGGTAGGCACCCCGCCGGTACAGCTCGCGATAGCGGCCGACCAGCTCGGGATGCGAGCGCGCCAGCCACGCCATGAACCAGCCCCGGGTCGAGCCGCGCAGATGCAGGCCGAAGACCGTGACGCTGCTGGCACCCGCCGCCGCGATCTGGCCGAGCAGCCCGTCGAGGTGCTCGACGGAATCGGTGAGATGCGGCAGCACCGGCGCGACCATCACGTGGCAGTCCAGCCCGGCGGCACGGATGGCGCTGATCAGACCCAGCCGGGCCTGCGGTGTGGGCGTGCCGGGTTCGACGTCCTTGTGCAGCTCTGGATCGCCGACGGCCAGCGACACCGCGACCGAGACCGGAACCCGCGTGGCGGCATCCGTGATCAGCGGCAGGTCGCGGCGCAACAGGGTGCCCTTGGTCAGGATCGACAGCGGCGTGCCGGATTCGGCCAGGGCGCCGATGATGCCGGGCATCAGCGCGTAGCGGCCCTCGGCCCGCTGGTACGGATCGGTGTTGGTGCCCAGCGCGACGGTCTCGCGCTGCCAGGCCGGCCGCCGCAGCTCGCGGCGCAGCACCTCGACGACGTTGGTCTTGACGACGACCTGGGTGTCAAAGTCGTTGCCGCAGTCCAGCTCCAGGTATTCGTGGGTGGGCCGGGCGAAGCAGTATCGGCAGGCGTGCGAGCAGCCGCGGTAGCCGTTCACGGTGTAGCGGAACGGCAGCGCCGACGCGTTGGGCACCTTGTTGAGCGCGGACTTGCACAGCACCTCGTGGAAGGTGATCCCCTCGAACTGCGGCGAGCGCACGCTGCGCACGAAGCCGATGCGTTGCAGCCCCGGCAATGCCCCGTCCTCGACCGGCTTCCCGTTGACCGCGACGGCCTGATTTGCCCACCGCATCCGTCTATTCGAACATCAGTTCGAGGCCGAGTCAAGCACCGCGCTAGAAGGGCGGCGGGTCGTCGTCGGCGTCGGCCGGTGGAGCGGGGCCAAAGTAGGCGGCCGCGCGTTCTCGACGTTTCGCTTGCCGGGCTTGGCGATTCTGCCCGCGTTCGGTGGCGACGCGGTGCGCTCGGTTCTGGGCGCGAGTTCTGTTGCGCCGCGGCATCATCGCGGTGCGGTCACCGCACGGTTCGGCCCGTGGCGCAGCGGGCGCAAGAATCTCGCCGGTGGGCGCGCACAGACTCGGGAAGAGCAGGGCGCTGCCCGGGGTGGTGACATAGGTGCGCCCGGATGGGGAGGTCAAAATCAGCGTCGCATCGGGCAGTTGCTGTTCGCGCCAGCCCCAAAAGGTCTTCACCAAATGATGTGTGCGGCAATAGCATTTGAGGTTCGACGCGTGCGTGGGCCCGCCGTCGGCGTACGGGATCGTATGGTCCACATCGCACTCGGTGGCCGGGCGGTCGCACCCGGGCCAGCGGCAGGTCAGGTCACGGCACCGCACGAAATCCGCCAGCGCCTTCGAGGGCACCCGATGCGGCTCGGGCGGGGAGTCGACCGGATGGACCAGCGACGTCAGCGTCGCCGAGGCGGCCAGCTCCGCTATCAGCTCCGGCGGGATCAGCCCCTCGGCACCCACCTCGGCTCCCGGCGCCTGGCCGCGGCCTTCCAGGGTGTCGCGCTCGGCGATCACGTGGATCACCACCGGCCCGGCGGCCGGCCGTTTCCCGGCAGCGCAGTCCGGGCGCCCACACCGGCATCCCAGCCGGTCCGCGCCGGCGGCCAACGCCCCCAACGCATCAGCGCGGCGTTGCTCGCGGCTGCGCGGGTCCTTGTCACATACCGTGGCCGCCAATGCGTCCAGCCGCTGATCAAGCGCATGCGCATCCGGGCTGAACAGACTGCCCTCGATGTGCGACAGGCCGCCCTCCATATCGGCGACCCAAACCTGCCGGTCGGCCCGGCTCTCGGTGCGCCGGCGCACCGCATCGGCATCATTCCTGGCCACGACCTGGTCCACTTGTGCAGCCAGCCGCCTCTGCGTCATCGACGGCCAGCGCGCGACCTTCGTTGCCAACTCGGCGTCCACCGCGGCAAGCACCTGCGCATCGGTGATCAGGTCGGTGCGGTACACGATCGTGGTAAACAGCCGAAAGTCGATGTCGCCGGCCCGAAAGATCTCACCGATCTCGGGTAGCCGTTCGCGCATCGCGCGGGCATACCGTACCCGGCTGGCGGCCAGTCCCTGACTGATCCGCAGCTCGGCGGCCACTTCCGCGCTCACCGCCGCCTCGGTGTCGACCGCCCACTCCTCGCACTCCGAACAGCGCGAAAGCCGATGCGCAAACAACTCGCCGATCGCCGTCAACTGCTCAGCCGCCGCGCGGTTCTCGACCCGCGAAAACACGCCGATCCGCTCCAGCAGTGCCGCCGACTCCGGCGTCACCGACGGATGTTGTCGCTCGAACAACTCGTCCAGCCGAGCAATCGCCTCTTCGAACATGTGTTCGATTAT
Source organism: Mycobacterium mantenii (assembly GCF_001667865.1). Lineage (GTDB taxonomy): Bacteria > Actinomycetota > Actinomycetes > Mycobacteriales > Mycobacteriaceae > Mycobacterium > Mycobacterium mantenii_A. The sequence continues at coordinate 107,638 of NZ_LZJP01000036.1, forward strand.
GCCAGTGGGCGGCGACAACTTTCGCACGGCGCGACCATCCCCGCAGCGCCGCACCCGAGGCTAAGCTTCGGGTCGTATCGCCCCTACGCCGGCCGCGAGGATCTATGACCGAACGCATCGAGACTTCCCGCACCATCGCCGCCCCCGCGCAGGCCATCTTCGCCGTGCTGTGCGACCCGCACGGCCACGTCGCGATCGACTCGTCCGGGATGCTTCAAGACGCCGAGGGCGATCCGGTGCGCGGCGTGGGAGACCAGTTCGTGGTGCACATGGACCGCGAATCATTGAACGATTTCCCGGAATTGGGCAAATACGATGTCACCGTCGACATCAGGGAGTTCGAACAGGATCGCCTGATTGCGTGGACGGTTCTGGGCCAAATCCAGCCACCGATCGGTCATGTCTACGGCTATGCGCTCACACCCACCGAGGACGCGTCGGCCACGACCGTTACCTCGTTCTACGACTGGTCCGACATCGACCCGAAGTGGCGGGAAGCCGGAATTTTCCCGATTCTGTCCGAGGGCGCATTGCGCGCGACGCTCGGAATTCTCGACCGCACCGTGCGCCGTGGTTATCCGCGCGGATAAAGACCGAGCCGCGCCGGTGCCACACACCGTGTTGCCCGTCGATTTTCGGTTGCGCGAGGAATTAAGGGTTCGGTTTCACGTGTCATTTGTTCGGGTATTACCCCGGGGCCCCTCACGAAAGGACCGGGCTGGGGAATCCTCGGACTGTTCTTCTCTATCTTGACGTTGATCGTCGTAATCATCATTCCCAGCAAAAAATAGTGCGCCGCCGCGCACACGCGAACGCCTACCGACCCAGTCGCGAAAGCACCTCGGCGACAACGGAATCTAGAGCAATGGGGACCTGTTCCCCGGTTCCGAGATCCTTCACCCCGACGGTGCCGGACTCGATGTCGCGGTCGCCGAGCACCAGCGCGATCCGGGCACCGGAGCGGTCGGCCGCGCGCATCGCGCCCTTGAGCCCGCGGTCACCGTAGGCGATGTCGACGCGCGCACCGCCGGCGCGCAACTGTGCGGCCAGCACCGCCAGCCGCAACTTGGCCTGCTCGCTCAGCGGCACGCCGAACACCTCGCAGCGCGTGGTCTCCCCCACGCTCTTGCCCTCCGCGCGCAGCGCCAGCACCGTACGGTCCACGCCGAGCCCAAACCCGATGCCGGACAGGTCTTGTCCGCCGAGCTGCCGCATCAGGCCGTCGTAGCGACCACCGCCACCGATCCCGGACTGCGCGCCCAGGCCGTCGTGCACGAACTCGAAGGTGGTCTTGGTGTAGTAGTCCAGCCCGCGGACCATGCGCGGATTGATGACGTAGGGCACCCCCATCGCGTCCAGGTGCGCCAGCACGGTGTCGAAGTGCTGCTTGGCCGCGTCGGACAGGTGATCGAGCAGCACCGGCGCGTCGGCGGTCATGACGCGCACCTCGGGCCGCTTGTCGTCGAGCACCCGCAGCGGATTGATCTGCGCCCGTCGCCGCGTTTCCTCGTCGAGGTCGAGCGCGAAGAGGAACTCCTGCAACAGTTCCCGGTATTGCGGACGGCAGCTGTCGTCGCCCAGCGAGGTGATCTCCAGGCGGAAGCCGTCGAGCCCGAGTGACCGGAAGCCGGCGTCGGCGATGGCGATCACCTCGGCGTCCAGGGCCGGGTCGTCGACGCCGATCGCCTCCACGCCGACCTGCTGAAGCTGGCGATAGCGGCCGGCCTGCGGACGCTCGTAGCGGAAGAACGGCCCCGCGTAACACAGCTTGACCGGCAATGCGCCGCGGTCCAGCCCGTGTTCGATGACCGCGCGCACCACGCCGGCGGTGCCCTCGGGCCGCAGCGTCACCGAACGACCGCCGCGGTCGGCGAACGTGTACATCTCCTTGGACACCACGTCGGTGGATTCGCCGACACCGCGGGCGAACAGGGCGGTGTCCTCGAAGATGGGCAGCTCGATGTCGCCGTAGCCGGCCCGGCGGGCGGCGCCGAGCAGGCCGTCTCGGACCGCGATGAACTGGGCCGAGTCCGGCGGGACGTAATCGGGCACGCCCTTGGGCGCGGAGAACGACGTAAACGCGGAGAACTCGCTCACGGGCTACAGGCCTTCGAGGAACGGGTTGAGGCGCCGCTCGGCGCCGATGGTGGTGGCGTTGCCGTGCCCCGGCAGCACCACGGTGTTGTCGTCGAGCACCAGCAGCTTGTCGAGTATGGAGGTCAGCAGGTCGCGGCCGCTGCCACCGTGCAGGTCGGTGCGCCCCACCGAACGTTCGAAGAGGGTGTCGCCGGTGAACACGTAGTCTTTTGCGTCCTTATCGGACGACACCCGAAACACCACCGACCCGCGGGTGTGCCCGGGCGTGTGATCGACGTTGACCGTCACGCTGCCCAGGTCGAGCTTGTCGCCGTCGCGGTCGAGCTCGACGACCTGTTTGGGCTCCCGCCAGAAAGCGCCCGCCACCAGCTGCGCCAGGCGCGGGCCCAGGCCGTAGATCGGGTCGGTGAGCATGAACCTGTCCTCGGGATGGATGTAGGTCGGGCAACCGTAGGTGTCCGACACCTTCTGCGCCGACCACATGTGGTCTATGTGCCCGTGGGTCAGCAACACCGCGGCCGGCGTCAGCCGGTTCTTGTCCAGGATGTTGCGCAACTGGCCCATCACCCGCTGCCCCGGATCGACGATGACGGCGTCCGTCCCCGGCCGCTCGGCCAGCACATAGCAGTTGCACTGCAACATGCCCGCGGGAAATCCGGTGATCAACACACCACCCATTTTCCCATGGGGGCCGCTTGACACTGCACGCCGCGCTCACATTAGCCTGAGCTGGCACCTTCACCGGTTCAGAGGGCTCCGACTCACCAAGCATGGAGGCATAGCGGCCGTGCCGACCAACGAACAGCGACGTGCCACCGCCAAACGCAAGCTCGAACGGCAGTTGGAGCGGCGCGCGAAGCAAGCCAAAACCCGCCGGATCGTACTGATCGCGGCCGGCTCGATCGTGGCCGTGGCCGTGATCGCGGCGGTGGTGATCACGATCGTCAACACCAAGCACGACCACAAGAGCAACACCGCGGCGTCGGCGACGAGCACCACCGCCACCAGCAGCTCGCCGGACACGACGGCCCCAAGTCAGCCGGGTCAGGTTCCGCCGCTGCCGACGTTCAAGCCGTCGGACACCGTGGGCGCCAACTGCCAGTACCCGGCCTCGTCCGAACCGGCGGCCAAGCAGGTCAAGCCACCGCGGACCGGCAAGATACCGACCGATCCGGCCCAGGTGAGCGCCAGCATGGTGACCAACCAGGGCCACATCGGTTTGATGCTGGCGAACAACGAATCACCTTGCACCGTCAACAGTTTCGCGAGCCTGGCCGGCCAGAAATACTTCGACAACACCAAGTGCCATCGGCTGACCACCTCGCAGGGCCTGGGCGTCCTGCAATGCGGTGACCCCAAGGGCGAGGGCACGGGTGGTCCGGGCTACCAATTCGCCAACGAGTACCCGACCGACCAATACCCGCCGAACGACCCCAAGGCCCAAGAACCCGTGCTCTATCCGCGCGGCACCCTGGCCATGGCCAACGCCGGACCCGGCACCAACGGCAGCCAATTCTTCTTGGTCTACAAGGACTCCCAGCTGCCGCCGCAGTACACCGTCTTCGGCACCATCCAGGCCGACGGGCTGGCCACGCTGGACAAGATCGCCAAGGCCGGCGTCGCCGGCGGCGGTGAAGACGGCGCACCCGCCACCGAGGTGACCATCACGTCGGTGGCGCTCGACTAGGCCGGGTCGACCAGGCCGGGTCGACGAGGCGGGATCGGTGCGAAACACGCTCTGATCGGCCAGATTCGCCCGGCCTGTACCGCCGAGAGCTTATGGTCGTTGGGTGAATCTGGATCCGGACTCATTCGGTCATTACCGGATATTGGAGTTGTTGGGGCGCGGCGGGATGGGACGCGTGTACCGCGCCTACGACGCGACCACGGACCGGGTGGTGGCTCTCAAGGTGCTCCCGCCGCATCTGGCTGAGGATCAAGACTTTCAGCAGCGTTTCCGCCGGGAGGCCCGGATAGCGGCCGGTCTCAACGACCCGCACGTGGTGCCCATTCATGGTTATGGCGAGCTCGACGGTCGGCTCTACGTCGACATGCGGCTGATCGAGGGCCGCGACCTGTCGCACTACATCAAGGAGAACGGCGACCGACTCAGCCCGGAGCAGACGGTCGCGGTGATCGAGCAGGTTGCCGCGGCGCTGGACAGCGCCCACCACGCGGGGCTGATCCACCGCGACATCAAACCGATGAACATCTTGATCACCACCGCACACAATTTCGTCTACCTGATCGACTTCGGTCTTGCCCGCGCGGAGGCCGACACTCAACTCACGCAGACCGGTGCCACGATGGGCACCGTCGCGTACATGGCGCCCGAGCGCTTCAAGGGCAAGACGGATCACCGTGCCGACGTCTACTCGCTGGCCTGCGTTCTGCACGAGTGCCTGACCGGGAAGCGGCCCTTCGCGGGGGAAAGCCTCGAAGAACAGCTCAACGCGCACCTGAACGCGCCGCCGCCGCGAACGTCGGCAACCGCGCCCGGCGTTCCACCGGGTTTCGACGCGGTCGTCGCCCGCGGAATGGCCAAGGACCCCGAACAGCGGTATCAGACCGCCATGGAGCTCGCCGCGGCCGCCAGGGCAGTGCTGGCCGCCGATGGCATGGGCGCGACGTCGAGCGCGTCACCGCCGCCGGGCCCAGCGGTTCCCCCGCCGGGCGGCAAACCCGATGCGCAACAACACCGTCCGACACATTCGCGGCGGCTGCTGGCCGGCATCTTCGGCGCCTCGGCACTGGCGCTGGCCGCGGTGGCGGTCCTGGTCATCGCGCTGGTGACCCAGAGCCACGGTTCGGCCGACAGCGCGGCGTCGTCCACCCAGACCCGGGCCCGGGTGCCCGGCAGGACCGGCTCCAACCCCGGTACGAGCGACCCGGCGTCGGCGACGGCCCCGCCGCTGCCGGCGTTCGCACCGCCACCCGATCTGGGCGCCAACTGCCAATACCGCTCGGTGCCCGACCCGGCCGCCCGGTCGGTGAACCCGCCGCCGGCGGGCAGGGTGTCCACCATTCCCCCGCAGATCGGCGCCGTCATCTCCACCAACCTCGGTGACATCGCCATCCAGCTCGCCAATTCCGAGTCCCCGTGCGCGGTGAACAGTTTCGTCAGCCTGGCCAGGCAGCAGTTCTTCGACAACACCCAGTGCGCCCGGCTGATCAACTCCCAGGATGGCGGGTCGCTGTTGTGCGGGGGGCCCGACGTGGACGGGTCAGGCGGCCCCGGTTACGAATTCGCCGACGAGTACCCCGCGGACCAGTACAAGCCCGACGATCCCGCACTGCGCGCGACGGTGGTGTATCCGCGCGGCACCATCGTCATGGCCACCGAAGGAGCCAACACCAACGGCAGCCAGTTCGCCCTGATCTTCAAGGATTCCGAGATGGAACCGCAGAGCACCGTGCTGGGCACCATCGACCAGGCGGGGCTGGAAACCCTGGACAAGATCGCCCGGGCCGGTATCGCCGGCAATCGTCAGAGCGGTGCGCCCACCAACCCGGTGAAGGTCACCGCGGTGCGGCTGAGCTGAGGCCGGGCTCAGGCCGGGTCAGGCCGCCGACGTGACGCGGTAGACGTCGTAAACGCCTTCGACGTTGCGCACGACGTTGAGCAGATGGCCGAGATGCTTGGGGTCGCCCATCTCAAAGGTGAAGCGGCTGATAGCGACCCGGTCACCGGAGGTGGTGACCGACGCGGACAGGATGTTGACCTTCTCGTCGGCCAGCACCCGCGTGACGTCCGACAGCAGCCGGTGCCGGTCGAGCGCCTCGACCTGGATGGCGACCAGGAACACCGACGACGGCGACGGCGCCCAGTGCACTTCGATGATGCGCTCGGACTGCTGCTGCAGCGAGGCGGCGTTGGTGCAGTCGGTGCGGTGCACGCTCACCCCGCCGCCGCGGGTGACGAACCCCATGATCTGGTCGCCGGGCACCGGGGTGCAGCATTTCGCCAGCTTGGTCAGCACGCCCGGTGCGCCGGGGACCGAGACGCCGACATCGTCGCTGCTGCGCGGCCGGCGCAACATGGTTGTGGGCGTGGACCGTTCGGCGAGGTCCTCCTCGGCCTGGTCGATGCCGCCGAGCTCGGCCAGCAGCCGCTGCACCACGTGCCGGGCCGACACGTGCCCCTCGCCGATCGCGGTGTAGAGCGCGGACACGTCGGTGTAGTGCAGCTCGCGTGCCACCGCCGCCAGCGTCTCGCCATTGACCAAGCGCTGCAACGGAAGTCCGCCCCGACGCACCTCACGCGCCATGGCGTCCTTGCCGGATTCGAGCGCCTCCTCGCGGCGCTCCTTGGCGAACCACTGCCGGATCTTGGCCTTGGCGCGTGGTGAGACCACGAATTGTTGCCAGTCCCGCGACGGCCCGGCGTTGGCGGCCTTGGAGGTGAAGACCTCGACGACTTCCCCGTTTTCCAGCTTGCGTTCCAGCGCTACCAGCCGGCCGTTGACCCGGGCGCCGATGCAGCGGTGCCCGACCTCGGTGTGGACCGCGTAGGCGAAGTCCACCGGCGTGGAACCGTTGGGCAGGGTGATGACGTCACCCTTCGGGGTGAACACGAAGATCTCTTGTACCGCAAGGTCATAACGCAGCGACTCCAGGAACTCGCCCGGGTCGGCGGCCTCCCGCTGCCAGTCGAGCAGCTGACGCATCCACGCCATGTCGTCGATCTCGGCGGTGGCGTGCGGATGCGGAACTCCGTTGCGGCCCTTGGCTTCCTTGTAGCGCCAGTGCGCGGCGATGCCGTATTCCGCGGTGCGGTGCATGTCGCGGGTGCGGATCTGGATTTCCAGCGGCTTGCCCTCCGGCCCGACGACGGTGGTGTGCAGCGACTGGTAGACCCCGTATCTGGGCTGGGCGATGTAGTCCTTGAACCGCCCGGCCATCGGCTGCCACAGCGAATGCACCACGCCGACGGCGGCATAGCAGTCCCGGATCTCGTCGCACAGGATGCGGATGCCGACCAGGTCGTGGATGTCGTCGAAGTCGCGCCCCTTGACGATCATCTTCTGGTAGATCGACCAATAGTGCTTGGGGCGGCCCTCCACGGTCGCCTTGATCTTCGACGCGTTCAGCGTGTTGACGATCTCGGTGCGGACCTTGGCCAGGTAAGTGTCGCGCGACGGGGCGCGCCCGGCGACCAGCCGCACGATCTCCTCGTACTTCTTGGGGTGCAGGATCGCGAACGACAGGTCTTCCAATTCCCATTTGACGCTGGCCATACCCAACCGATGCGCAAGGGGCGCAATGACTTCCAGCGTCTCTCTGGCCTTGCGCGCCTGCTTCTCCGGCGGCAGGAACCGCATGGTGCGCATGTTGTGCAGCCGGTCGGCGACCTTGATCACCAGCACGCGGGGATCGCGCGCCATCGCGGTGATCATCTTGCGGATGGTCTCGCCCTCGGCGGCGCTGCCCAGCACCACCCGGTCCAGTTTGGTGACGCCATCGACGAGATGGCCCACCTCCTCACCGAATTCCTCGCTCAAAGCGTCCAGGGTGTAGCCGGTGTCCTCGACGGTGTCGTGCAGCAGCGCGGCCACCAAAGTGGTGGTGTCCATACCCAATTCGGCCAAAATGGTGGCGACGGCCAGCGGGTGGGTGATGTAGGGGTCGCCGGAATGGCGTAACTGGCTGGCGTGCCGCTGGTCGGCGACCTCGAAGGCGCGCTGCAGCAGCGACACGTTCGCCTTCGGGTAGATCTCCCGGTGCACCGCAACCAGCGGTTCGAGCACCGGGTTCAGCGTGCTGCGCTGGGCGGTCATCCGGCGGGCCAGCCTGGCCCGGACCCGCCGCGACGCGCTGCTGGACGTTTTCAGGGATTCCGTCGATGGCTCCGGAATCTCCATCGGCTGCGTGATGGCCGGCGGCTCTGAGACTTTAGAGGGCGCGTCAAGCGCTTGCGCCGCGCTGTTTTCCTCCGCCACGGTAGTCACCTCCGAATTCGAGGATATCTCCAATGCAAAAGCGCTACTCGCAAGTCAGGCTGTGTACCGCCAACGGCGCGACCGCTTCCCGGCCACGCAGCGCGCCCAGTTCGAACACCACCGCCGCCGCAAGCACGTGGGCCCCGGTGCGCTCGAGCAACCGGGCCGCCGCCGCCAGGGTACCGCCGGTGGCCAGCACGTCGTCGATGATCATCAGGTTGCGTCCGCGCAGGTCGATCCCGTCGGCGGGGATCTCCAGCGTCGCACTGCCGTATTCCAGGTCGTACCGCTCGGCGTGCACCGGCGGCGGTAGCTTCCCGCCCTTGCGAATGGCCAGCACGCCGGTGCGCAGGCGATCGGCGACGGCCGCCGCCAGCAGGAACCCGCGGGAGTCGATGCCGGCCACCAGGTCGGCACCGGACGCGAAGTCAGCCAGCGCGCCGGTGATCGCCGACATCGCCGTCGCGTCGGCGAACAGCGGGGTGAGGTCCTTGAACTGGACCCCTGGCTTGGGGAAATCGGGCACCTTGCGCGTCAGCGTCTCGATCAGCTCGGCCAGCGCCGCCGGGCCACCGGAGTTCGTCATGAAAACCTCACTGCACCAGGGCCCATCGGTCCATGTTCCATCCCGCGCCCCAACGCGTCGGGTTCTTGCTCACCCCATACATCTTCTTGGAGGTCAGCAGCGTGCGCTGCTGCCGGTAGAGGGGCAGGGTGGGCATGTCGCCCCACAGCACCGGGGCGGTTTCAGTCAGCAGCCTGGCTCGCTCGGCGGCGTCGGCGGAGACCGCCAGTGCGCTGATCGCGTTGTCGACCTGGGGATTCGTGTATCCGGACAGGTTGTTGCCGTTGCCGGTGTGCAGCGTGTAGGCGTCCAGCGCCGACGAGCCGGAGGACCCGCTGCCGGTCGCCCCGCCGGTGCTCGCCAGCAACGCGTCGATCTTCCCGTCCGTGAGCGCCTGCGGACCCGAGCTGTCCAGGATGACCCCGGAGACGGTGATACCGGCCGCGGCGCACGCCTTGGTGATGACGCCGACGTTGACCGCCAGCCGCGCGTTGGGCCCCTGGTAGCCGATCCGCACCGTCAGCGGCGCCCCGCCCAGCGCGCTGCGCGCGGCGACCGGATCGGCCTTGCTGAACGGGTCGGCCGGACCGTCCCCGTCAGCGGCGGACACGGCATCGTCGGCGGCCGGGTCCAGCCGCGAATTGGCGATCGGCACCCCCGCGTCCTTGGCCAGCGAGTCGCGCGGCGTGCACAGCGCGACCGCGCGCCGGGCCTTGGGCGCCGCCAACGGCCCCCGTGGGGCGAAGATCAGCTGCTCGAGACCATCCGACGGACCGTCGGAGCGCTCGTAGTTGTCCGGCGTGGTCAGCGCCCCCGAGGATCCCGCGGCGACGTCGACCACGTCGACGCTGCGGCCGTTGACCCGATCCTGGATGTCGGGCCCCTGCGACCACACGGTGACCCGCTTGGTGATGGGCTTGGGCCCCCACCACCGGTCGTTGGCGACGAGCACCACCGCCCCGCCATCCAGGACGGATTCGATCTTGTACGGCCCCGACGACGGGAAACGCTTGAGGATCTCTCCAGATTTCAGCCCGGGCTTGAGGTCCCAGATCGTGTTCCACAGCTTCGCGATCTGTTGCACCAGCGGGCCGTTGTTGCTGAGCAGGGCCGCGGTCACGTCGACGTTGAGTTGGTCGGCGATGACGTGAGACGGCATCAGCGAGGTCGCGGTGAACAGCTGGTTGTAGTCGACGACGCCGCGGTCCGGGATGAATGACACCCGCGCCTTCTTTTGCCCGGGCATGCACTCGACGTTGGCGATGTCGAGGTAGCCGGCCTGGCTGGCGGCATGGAAGTCGGGAAACTTGCCGGACTGGGCCGCCCACGCGAGCACGATGTCATCGCAGGTCACCGGCTTGCCGTCGGAGTAGACGGCGTTGTCGGCGATCTGGTAGTCCAGCACCAGCGGCGTGCCGCCGACCACCGAGACGGTGCCGAAGTCGCGGTCGGCAACAATTTGCCCGTCCGGCCCGTGATAGGTGAAGCCGGTGAGCGTGCGCGCGAACGCCTGGGCTCCGGCCGACGCGGCGCCGGCGACGGTGTTCGTGTTGTAGGTGGACAGCGGACCGTCGACCACATAGTCGATCTGGGCGGCGGCGCTGCCCGCGCAGGCGGTCAGCGCGAAACCCGCCGCCAGCACCACGGCCACTCCGGCGCCGATCCACCCCAGGGCCCGACGGCCGACGAGCGCGCCACGACCGGCCCCAGTTCCCCGGTACCTGGTGGCCATCGGCTACTACCGCCGGCCGACGTTCCGCTTACCGGTGGGACGCCGGGTCCCGGTCGGCCGCACGGGACGGGCACCCGGTGCCGGCTTGCTCGGCGCCGGCTTGGACGGCGCTTCGCCGGAGGTCTCCGCGGCCGGCTGGGTCTCCGGCTCGGTGCCGGAGGCGTCTTCGCCGGGGCTGCTGCTCGTCTGCTTCTGCGTGCCGGGCCTGCGTCGTTTGACGACGCGGCGGGTGTGCGAGCGCACCAGCTCGGTGCGCTCGCGCAGCGTCACCAGCAGCGGGGTGGCGAAGAAGATCGACGAGTAGGTGCCGACCAGGATGCCGACGAGCTGCACCAGCGCCAGGTCCTTCAGCGTGCCGACGCCCAGCAGCCACACCGCCACCACCATCAGCGCCAGCACCGGCAGCACACTGATCAGGCTGGTGTTGATGGAGCGCATGAAGGTCTGGTTGATCGCCAGATTGGCTTCCTCGGCGAAGGTGCGCCGGGTGGTGTGTTGGAAGTCCTTGGTGTTCTCTTCGACCTTGTCGAACACGATCACCGTGTCGTAGAGGGAGAAACCGAGAATCGTCAGCAAGCCGATGACGGTGGCCGGCGTGACCTCGAACCCGACCAGCGAGTACACCCCCGCGGTGACGCTCAGGTCGAACACCATCGTCGTCAGCGCGGAGATCGCCATGTACCGCTCGTAGCGCACCATGATGTAGATGCCGACCAGCACCAGGAAGACGGCGAGCGCGATCAGCGCCTTGTCGGTGATCTGGTCGCCCCAGGTCTCGGAGACCGCGGCGTCGCTGATGGCCTGCTTGCTGGGCTTGCCGTCGGCGCCCTTGGGTCCGAAGGCGTCGAACAGGGCGTTACGCAGCTTCGTCGTCTGGTCGTTGGTCAGCGTCTTCGAACGGATCTGCACAGTCGCGCCCGCGCCGTTGCCGACGATGACCACCGCCTCCGGATCGTTGCCGAGGGCCGTGCGGAACACCTCGGAGACCTGCGAGGTCTGCACCGTGCCCGTCTTCCCGGCGGCGGGCATCGACACCGTCGTGCCGCCGTTGAAGTCGATACCGAAGGTGAAGCCCCGCAGCAGGATGCTGATCAGGGCGACGGCGACGATCGCGCCGCTGATGCCGAACCACAACCGGCGCCGCCCGACCACCTCGAAGGCGCCGGTGCCGGTGTAGAGGCGCGACAGGAAGCCGTGGCGAGGGGCGTTGCCGGCGCTCGTGGCGCTCTCGGTCAGTTCGGTCGCGCCCTCGGAGGCTTCGGTGAGCTCGGTTGCGTCTTTGGAGGCTTTGGAGGAAGTCATGCGCTATCCCCGTCCCGTCTTGACCTGCGCGGACGCCCGGCGTTCGCGGGCGACCTGCTGAACGGCGCCCAGGCCGTTGTAGGCCGGCTTGGCCAGAGTCGGGGACTTGGACGCCAGGTACACCAGCGGCCAGGTCACCAGGAACACCACCACGATGTCGAGAACCGTGGTCAGGCCCAGCGTGAACGCGAAGCCCCTCACCTGGCCGATCGCCAGGGCGTACAGCACCGCGGCGGCCAGGAAGGTGACGGCGTTACCCGACACGATCGTCTTGCGGGCGCGCGCCCAGCCGCGTGGCACCGCGGACCGGAACGAACGGCCCTCGCGGATCTCGTCTTTGATGCGCTCGAAGAACACGACGAACGAGTCGGCGGTGGTGCCGATGCCGATGATCAGACCCGCGATGCCCGCCAGATCCAGGGTGTAGTTGATCTGACGGCCCAGGATCACCAGGATCGCGAAGACCATCGCCCCGGAAGCGGCCAGCGACAGCGCGGTGAGCAGTCCCAGCACCCGGTAGTAGAGCAGCGAATACAGCAGCACCAGGATCAGCCCGATCGCGCCCGCGATCAGTCCCGCTCGCAGCGAGGTCAATCCCAGTGTCGCCGAGACGGTTTGGGCCTCGGAGGCTTCGAAGGACAGCGGCAGCGAGCCGTATTTGAGGACGTTGGCCAGCTGCTTGGCGGTCGAGGCGGTGAACGGCGGATCGCCGCCGCTGATCTGGGTCCGGCCGCCGGGAATCGCTTCCTGGATCATCGGCGCGCTGACGACCTGCGAGTCCAGCGTGAACGCGGTCTGGGTGCCGATGTGGGCGGCGGTGAAGTCGGCCCAGGTGTTGGCGGCGGCGGACTTGAACTGGAGGTCGACGACGTAGCCGATGCCGCGCTGGTTCTGGCTCGCGCTGGCGTCCTGGATCTGGTCACCGCTGATGATCGACGGGCCCAGCAGGTAGGCCACCTTGTGGTCGGTCGAGCAGGTGATCAGCGGCTGGGCGGGGTCGTCGTTGCCGGCCAGGATGTCTTCTTTGTCGCAGCGCGTCGCCTGGAACTGCAGGGCGAGGAACTGGATGCCCTGACGGGTGCTCTGGCGCCACTTCTTCTCCTCGGCGATGCGGTCGGCGAGGTCCTTGCGCGGGTCCGGCGGCGCGGGCGCTTCAGCGGGCGGCGCCTCCCCGGCCGGCGCGCCGGGAGCGGGGGCGGGCGCACCGGGCGCGCGCGCGTACCCCGGACGGGTCGAAGCGCCACCCCGAGTCGGGCGCGCAGGAC
>NZ_LZJP01000037.1:0-585 GCF_001667865.1 Mycobacterium mantenii
CATCCAGCGGCCAACACGGCGAACCGCGCGATGTTGCTTGACTGATCACCGATTTGGGACACGCATCCCCAGATGACGTCATCGATGCTGCCGGGGTCGATGCCCGTGCGATCGGCCAAGGCGCGCAACACCAATGCCGACAACTCCCCGGCGGCGATTCCGGCCAGCGCGCCGTGACGGCGCCCCACCGGAGTGCGCACGGCACCTACGATCACGGCGTCCCGGTCCAGCGGCCTCTGGTTCACGGTCTCTCGATCCCCTCATTTAGGATACTGTTTGAGATGATTAGATAGCAGTCGAGTGCCATTGGCAAGTTCACGGTGAGGTGAGGGCATGCGCGATGTGGTGATCGTCGATGCGGTACGAACAGCGATCGGAAAGCGCGGCGGGTCGCTGGCGCAGACGCATCCGGTGGACATGTCCGCCGATGTGCTAAGCGCGTTGATGACTCGTACTGGTCTCGACCCCGCCAGCATCGACGATGTCATCTGGGGATGCGTGTCCCAAATCGGTGATCAGTCAAGCAACATCGCGCGGTTCGCCGTGTTGGCCGCTGGATGGCCGGTGACCATTCCGGGCACCACG
>NZ_LZJP01000038.1:0-586 GCF_001667865.1 Mycobacterium mantenii
CCCTGGTCCGCACCGGAATGTCGATTTACGACTGGATGTGCTGGCGGATGAACAAGAAGGCCGAGGACCGGCAGCGCCGTGAGCTCGGCCTGCCGACCGCCTCGGTTGCCTCACCGCGACGGATCGCCGAACGCGGCTCGCTGGAAATCCAGGCGTATGACGATGTGTGCTTCCCCGGTCTGGCCGAGGAATGGAAGAACAAGTGGGGCGGCCAGCGTCCGTTCGTGGGTTCCCTGACCATGGAACTGACCACTGACTGCGATGACGAGGTCTTGTCGTGGATCGCGCAGGGAACGCCGCCGATCTGTTTCGGCTTCGGCAGCATGCCGGTCGCAAAGACGCCGGCCGACACGGTCCGGATGATCGGCGCCGCATGTGCCGAGTTGGGGGAGCGGGCGTTGATCTGCTCGGGCTGGAGCGACTTCACCGACGTCCCCCAGTTGGAACACGTGAAAGTCGTCGGTGTGGTGAACTACACGAAGATCTTCCCCGCCTGCCGTGCCGTCGTGCATCACGGCGGCTCGGGCACCACGGCGGCAGGCCTGCGCGCCGGAATCCCTACCCTGGCCCTGTGGAGCTCGGCCGA
>NZ_LZJP01000039.1:0-988 GCF_001667865.1 Mycobacterium mantenii
CTCAACATATGGGCGGCCAATCTGGAAGCCAATAAGGACAAGGCGATCGCTGTCCAATCGCAAGAGGTCTACGACCGGTACATGAAGTACCTGACCGGCTGCGCGAAGCTGTTCCGTGAGGGATACACCGACGTCAATCAATTCACGCTGGAAAAGTAACCGGACCACAACGAGCAATCAGCCCCGAACGAATCACGTTCGGGGCTGAATTGCTTTGTCCTACTTGACCATCGTGAACTGCCCCACATTGCAGACGCCCTTGCGGAAGAAGTTCTCGCACCCCGTCAGGTAGTGCATGTAACGGTCGTAGACCTCTTGCGATTGGACAGCGATCGCCTTGTCCTTATTGGCTTCCAGATTGGCCGCCCATATGTTGAGGGTCCGCTCGTAATGCTTCTGCAGCAACTGCACCCGTTCGATCGAGAAGCCAGCAGCCTCACCGAACTTGAAGATATCCTCCTGCGCCGGCAGCTGTCCGCCGGGGAAGATTTCCTGGCCGATGAATCGCATGAAGCGCAAATCGCTCATCGTGATCGAAACACCGCGCTCATGCTGCTGCTTTTGGGAATACGCCAAAATCGTGTGCAACAGCATGCGGCCGTCATCGGGAAGGATGTCGTACGCGCGCTCGAAAAATGCCGAGTAGCGCTCCATCTTGAAAGCTTCGAAGGCGCCGATCGTGACAATCCGGTCGACCTTGTCTTCGAACTCTTCCCAGCCTTGTAGGCGCACCTCGATGTTGCGGTCGGTCGGCAACGCGGCCAGCTTGTTCTTGCTGTACTCGAACTGATTGCGGCTCAGCGTGATTCCGATGACGTTGACGTCGTACTTCTCGACAGCCCGCTTCAGGGCGCCGCCCCAGCCGCAGCCGATGTCCAGCAGCGTCATCCCGGGCTCGAGGTTCAGCTTTCCCAGCGCCAGGTCGAACTTCGCGATTTGAGCTTCTTCGAGCGTCATGTCGTCGCGCTCGAAGTAGGCGCAGGTGATT
>NZ_LZJP01000040.1:0-906 GCF_001667865.1 Mycobacterium mantenii
GGTTTCTTCGTGGTCGGCGAGCCAGCGTTCGGCGTCGATGGCGGCCGAGCAGCCGCTGCCCGCGGCGGTGACGGCCTGCCGGTAGGTGCGATCCACCAGGTCCCCGGCGGCGAACACCCCCTCGATCGACGTGGCCGTGGTGCGGCCCTGGACCAACACATACCCCTCGGGATCGGTCTCAAGCACCTCGCGCACCAACTCCGAGCGCGGGTCATGCCCGATCGCCACGAACACCCCGCTCACCGCCAACGTGGACACCTCACCGCTGACGGTGTCGCGCAGCCGCAACCCCGTCACCGTCTGCTCACCCTCGACCGCCTCCACAGCCTTGTTGGTCACGATGGTGATCTTGTCATTGGCCCGCGCCCGCTCCAGCATGATCCGGCTGGCCCGAAACTCCTCGCGCCGGTGCACCAGGGTCACGCTGCGGGCAAAGCGGGTCAAAAAGGTGGCCTCCTCCATCGCCGAGTCCCCACCCCCGATCACCGCGATGTCTTGATCCCGGAAAAAGAACCCATCACAGGTCGCACACGAGCTCACCCCGCGCCCCAGCAACTCCTGCTCCCCGGGCACCCCCAAATAGCGGGCCGCCGCACCCATCGCCAAGATCACCGAGCGCGCCCGATGCGTCTGGCCCTCGGCCGTGGTCACCGTCTTGACCGGCCCCTCCAGCGACACCGACTCCACGTCTTCCATCCGCAGATCCGCGCCAAAGCGCAACGCCTGCTCCCGCATCTGATCCATCAACTCCGGACCCGTGATCCCATCGCGAAAACCCGGGAAATTCTCCACCTCGGTGGTCGTCATCAACGCCCCACCAAACGAGGTCCCCTCAAACACCACCGGCGCCAACTGCGCCCGCGCCGCATACAACGCCGCGGTATACCCAGCAGGACCCGAACCAAT
>NZ_LZJP01000041.1:0-1237 GCF_001667865.1 Mycobacterium mantenii
CGTGGTGGTGACTGCGAGCGACCGTCTTGAGGTGTTGTTCGAGGAGTTGGCGGAGTTGATCGGTCAGCGCAACGCGACTGATGGGCGCATCGTGGAGATTGTGGCCGAGATCGATCGCGACGGGCTCTGCGGTGTCACCGGCGCGCGGTCGGTGCCGGCGTTGGTGGCCTGGAAGACCGGCTGCTCGCCGGCAAACGCGCACACGATCGCCACCATCGCCAGCCGGCTGGATGAGTTCCCGCGCTGCGCCCAAGGCCTGCGGGAGGGCCGGCTGTCGCTGGACCAGGTTGGGGTGATTGCGGCGCGGGCGGGGGAGGGTTCTGATGACCACTACGCAGAGCTCGCCGCGGTTGCGACGGTTAACCAGCTGCGTAACGCGGTCAAGCTGGAACCGCGACCCGAACCCGAGTCCGGGCCAGAGGGGCTTGAACCGCAGGCCTCGATCACCAAAACCTCCGACGACGAGGGCAGCTGCTACCGGATCACACTTCCGCACCCCGATGCGGCGAAGTTCGACGCGGCGTTGGCCTCTCATCGTGATGCGCTGATCAGTGAGTGGAAGAACGATCGCGACAATGGCGACCGCGCCTGCGATCAGCTGCCGCCGTTGCCGGGCACTGTCGAGGCGTTCATGCGCCTGGTGGAGGCCGGGTGGGATGCCGAGGCGGCCCGCCGGCCCCACGGGCAGCACACCACCGTGGTGGTCCACGTCGACGTTGAACAGCCCGCCGCGGCGCTGCATCTGGGTCCGCTGCTCACCGACGCCGAACGCCGCTACCTGACCTGTGATGCCACTGCCGAAGTCTGGTTCGAACGCGCCGGCGAGGTGATCGGTGCCGGGCGGGCGACGCGGCTGATCAATCGGCGGCTGCGCCGCGCGCTGGAGCATCGCGACCGCACCTGTGTGGTGCCCGGCTGTGGCGCCACCCGCGGTCTGCACGCCCATCACCTGTGGCATTGGGAAGACGGTGGCCCCACCGAGTTGGCCAACCTGGTGCTGCTATGTCCCTACCATCACCGGTTGCACCATCGTGGTGTCATCACCATCAGCGGCCCCGCAAACGCTCTCCGGGTCACTGACGACGCCGGACGGTTACTGAGCCCGGGATCGCTGGCACGCCCACCAACCCAACCCCCGCCCACGGTGGCGCCGTGTCCGGGACCGACCGGCGAACGCGCCGACTGGTGGTGGTACACACCCTTCCAACCCCAACCACCACCAACCAACAACTAACCC
>NZ_LZJP01000042.1:0-160901 GCF_001667865.1 Mycobacterium mantenii
ACAATCAACGACGCCACTCAGCCATCGGAGGTCAACCCCCGGTCAGCCGACTGTCACCAACCTGACTGCCGGGTACAGCTAGCAGCGGCGCCGCGCGCGTTTGGGTGCCCGGGTGCGGCGGGTACGCCGCGTTGAGCGCGGGCAGTCGGAGCCGCCGAAACCGGGCCGTTGCGAGATGCCAGAGCGGAGACGCCGGATCGGCTCGCGCCGACCGAACCGCCCGGGGCCCGACGCCGCAGCGTCAGGTGCCGGAACAACGAACACCATTGGAGGCAGACATGCGTGCCGAGGAAGGCGACGAAACGGTCAAGGACTACGCGAGCGAGGGGCGCGAAGCCCTCGGCCGCATCAAGGCCTCGCAGCACGCGGGCGGCCGCCTGGGCAACATCGCCCGGCGCTTCGCCAGCCTGTGGGGACGAGGACAACGCGGCTCCGAAGACCCCGGGCCTGCCGCGTAAACCCTTCAGCCAAAGTCTAATTCGGTGTCGCGGCGGGTGCGGGATGCCGGTGGGCCCAGGGGCGCGCCTCTTCGAGTTGCGCGGCCAACTGCAGCAGATCGCCGTCTGCGCCCAGCGTCCCGACGAATTGCACACCCAGCGGAAGACCGGCATCCGTCCAGTGCAGCGGCACGCTGATCGCCGGACGGCCGGTGAGGTTGGCCAGCTGCGTGTAGGGCACCCAGCCCAGACTCTCCTGGATGAGGTCATCGAGAATTCCGCTGAGCCCCATCAGTTTTCCGGCTCGCACCTTGCTGATTAGCCGGGCCACCCGCTGCAACACGGCCGACGTCGCGGTGGCGCCGACCGCGAGGGGAGGGGTGGCCAGGGTGGGGGTCAAAAAGAAGTCGTAGCTGTCGTGGAATGTCGCCAGGGATTGGATGTAGGCGTTCCTGTTTTCCAGCGCGGACATCACCGGCAGTGCGCCATTGGACCGGCCGAGTTCGGCGATGGCCAGAGTGTCGGCTTCAAAGTCGCTGTCGCGCGCGCCGGTTCGCTGTCTGATGTCGGCGACCTGCTGGTGCAACTGGGCGAACCAGATGGTCAAAAAGTCCCGCCCCAGCGCGGCGTCGTCGTAGGGCGGCGCGACCTCTTCGACCCGATGGCCCAATTCGGCAAGGAGCGCCGCGGCTTTCTCGACCGCGGCGACGGCCTCGCGGTCCGGCTTCTCGTTAATGGCCGAGCGTGCCGAGTACCCGATTCTCAGCGTCCCCGGACGATGCTTGATTTGTTCGCCAAAGGGCTTGTCGGGCAGTGCAACTCGGTAGGCGGCGCTCGGGTCGGGTCCGACGATCGCGTCGAGCAGTGCCGCGCTGTCGCGCACGGTACGCGAAACCACCCCCTGGGTTGCCATGCCCAGCATCAGTTCACCGCTCTGCGGACCGTAGGGTGCCAATCCCCGGCTGGGCTTGAGGCCGACCAGCCCGTTGCAGGCGGCGGGGATGCGGATCGACCCGCCGCCGTCGTTGGCGCCGGCGGCCGGAACGATGCCCGCCGCCACCGCCGCCCCGGATCCGCCCGACGAGCCGCCGGGCGTGTGCCCGGTGTTCCACGGGTTGCGGGCCGGGCCCCAATAGTCGGGTTCCGTCACGCCCTTGGCCCCGAACTCCGGGGTGTTGGTCTTTCCGAAGATCACCAGGCCCGCGTCGAGGAACCGCTGCGTGACCAGCGCGTGCCGGTCGGCCACGTCATGGGCCAGCGAGCGGGACCCGCACGAGGTCGCAAAGCCGCGGTATTCCTGGCCGAGGTCTTTGAGCAGGAATGGCACACCGGCGAACGGCCCGCTCAGGTTCGGGTCGGCGGCTTGCCGGTCGGCGGCGTCATCGAGGCGGCAGACGATGGCGTTGAGCCGGGGATTCACCGCATCGGCCCGTTGCCGCGCCAATGCGAGAAGTTCCGCCGCAGTCACCTCCTTTCGCTCGACCAGCTCGGCCAAAGCGGTCGCATCCAGCGACATGTACTCGTCGAGGCGCATGCCTTCTCCTTCGCTCCGGTCCGATTCTCGCGGCACCGGCATTGGCCGACGTCCCACTTATTGACGCCGCCGCATGTTGTTGACGTTAAGCCAACGCGACCATTTCGTGGGGGCGCCTTAGTATCACCTGATGCCCACGGCAGCCGAACCGTTCACGATCCAGGGTCCCGGCGGCGTTCAGATCGTCGCCGACCGCCTCGGGGATCCGCACGCGCGCGCCGTGGTCTTCCTGCACGGCGGCGGGCAGACCCGCCGGTCCTGGGGCAAGGCTGCCGCCGCCGTCGCCGCGCGCGGGTGGCAGGCCGTTACCGTCGACCTGCGGGGCCATGGTGAATCGGACTGGTCCGACGACGGCGACTATCGCGTCGTCAGTTTCGCCGCTGATGTTCAAGAGGTGCTGCGCACGCTGCCCCCGCAGCCGGTCCTGGTCGGTGCCTCCCTGGGTGGCTTCACGTCGATGCTGCTCGCCGGGGAGTTGTCCCCGGGCATCGCGAGTGCGGTCGTGTTGGTGGACATCGTGCCGAACATGGACCAGTCCGGGGCGAACCGGATACACGCCTTCATGTCGGACCGGGTGGACTCGGGCTTCAGCTCACTCGACGAGGTTGCCGATGCGATCGCCGAATACAACCCGCACCGGCCGCGACCAACCGATCTGGAAGGCCTGACCACCAACCTGCGTCGCCGTGGCGATCGCTGGTACTGGCATTGGGATCCCCAGTTCATCAGTGGCACTGCGGCTTTCCCGCCCTTTGAGGTCACCGATCCCGATCGGATGCACGCCGCCGTCGCGGCGATCCTGCGCAGCAGGGTGCCCATCTTGCTGATCCGTGGTCAGATGAGCGACCTGGTCAGCCAGGAGCGTGCCGACGAATTCCTTCAGCGTTTCCCGGATGTCGAATTCACCGATGTCCGCGGCGCGGGACACATGGTGGCCGGCGACCGCAACGACATATTCGCCGGCGCCGTGCTGGCCTTCCTCGCCCGGCATGTCGACGCCGGGTGAGCCACGTGCCCGGAACGGATTGGCCGCCACGTCATTTCAGGTTGGCGGCGCTGCTACTATCTGCCGGGCGCAAGCGGATGGAAAGGGACGGCGTGACCAAACCGTTGGTGCGGGGGTTGGGGCTCCTAGGGGCGGTGATCGTGGCCGCGACGACGGTGGCGAAAACCGCTCTGGGTGCGCCGCCCCCGGCTCTGCCGTCGCCGCCGCCGTCGCCGGGGATCGGAGTCGATCATGAATCCGGCAGGTGCACAGCGGGATTCGCCGCGCAGGGTTCCGACGGCAGCTACTACCTGATGACCAGCGGCCACTGCGACGCGCACGATGGTGCCGAATGGACGTACGGCAACGATGCTCCGCTCGGCAGAATCTCGGCCAGCGAGCATGAGGGTGATAAGCGAGACGCCGCGATCATCCGGCTGGACCCGAGTGTCGGCATGCCGGTCGGTGATGTCGGCGGCCGGTATCAGGTTCGGGATGTGTTGAGCCGCCAGCAGATTCAGGTCGGCATGCCGTTCTGCAAGATCGGCGCGGTGACCGGTGAGACGTGCGGTGCCGTCAAGGGCATCAATGGCGACGTCGTCGAAGCCAGCGTGTTCAGCCTGGACGGCGACAGCGGCAGTCCCGGCTTCGTGATGAACCCGGACGGCACCGTCAGCGCGGTCGGGCTGTTGATGTCGTCGCCCGACGGGGATGACTACACGACCTACTTCATGCTGATCAATCCGCTGCTGGGAAAGTGGGGGCTTCACGTCCTTCCATGAGCGGTCACGGCAGCGTGAGCAGGCCATCCGGCGGCACGTAACGTGGCGTTTGCATTTCTCGAGTACCGGGTATCAGGTGGACCGGCCGTAACGCGTCGGCCCGCAGGGACTGAGGTAGTCCACCCGTAACTGACGCGGCCAACGTGAAGAGGCAGCGGAACCAGCGACACGAAGGGGAAGCAGTGAAGCGTGGGATCGTGGTTGGCGTAGCCGGCGTGGCCGTGGTGCTCGCGGCCAGCGCCGGATGTTCGAGCAACAAGTCGAGTACCGGATCGTCGGGCTCGTCGTCTGCGGCGGCGGCAGCGGGTCCGGTGCTCACCGTCGACGGCCAGAACCAAAACATCAGCGGGCAGGTCACCTGCAACGCCGCGGGCGACAACATCACCATCGGCATCGGTGACCCGACCGCCGGATTGGGCGCAGTGGTCAGCAACGGCAACCCGCCGCTGGTGCACTCCGTCGGGCTGGGCACCGTCAACGGGGTCGCACTCGGTTTTTCCGACGCCGCGCCCAACCAGAGCGGCAATGCCGGGGCCGCGGTCAACGGCAAGGTCTGGGCGATCAAGGGCACCGCTACCGGCACCGACATGAGTAACCCGCAGCGACCGCAGCAGGTAACCAAGCCATTCGAGTTGGACGTCACCTGCCCGTAGTGCAGGTGAGATAACTCCCAAGGGGGGGACGCAGCTATGTCTATGAAACGTGTCGTCAGCGCCGCCGCGTTGGCCGCTGGCCTGAGTATCTCCGCGGCGACGCTGGGCGCCGGGTCGGCCTACTCGGCTCCGCTCGACCCGCCGCCGCCGTGCCCGGGCTGCCACGGCGGCGGCGGCGGTGGTGGCGGTGGTGCCCCCGCGCCCGGTGGTGGGGGCGGTGGCGCCCCCGCGCAGGGCGGTGGCGGCGGTGGTACCCCCGCGCAGGGCGGTGGCGGCGGTGGCGCCCCCGCGCCGGGTGGGCACAACAGCCCGCCGCAACAGGGCGGTCAGACGAACCCCCCGCAGGGCGGTCAGACCAACCCGCCGCAGGGTGGCGAGGCCAACCCGCCGCAGGGTGGCGAGAACACGCCGCAGCCCAACCAGCACGGTCAGTACCCGGGCCAGACGGGGCAGAACACTCCGCCCAATGAGCATGGGCAATACCCGCCGCAGACCGGTCAGAACAATCCGCCCAACGAGCACGGTCAAAACCCGCCGCAGGGCGGGCAGACCAATGCGCCGGCCAACACCCAGAACCCGCCGCCGAACAACAGGCAGCGGTATGCGTCGCTGAATCCGCCGGACACTCAGCCTCCGCACCCGGCCTACATTCCGCGCCACGACACGGTCACCGCCAGCGCGCAGATAGGCGGCCCCGCCGGCGATGTCCAATTCAGCATCGTCGGCCACGGCGCGCCGCCGCCGCCGCGCGAGCACGGCTACGGCTGGAACGACGGCCGGGCTCCCGGCCACCCGCCGCCGTACTGGGAGGGCCCGCCACCTCCAGGGGGCTGGGACGGTCCGCCGCCTCCGGGAGGCTGGAACCGGCCGTGGGGCGGACCGCCGCGTGACGTGGCGGCGGCACGGGGCGACTTCGGACCGTTCAACTACAACACCTTCACCGCCATCCCGGTCTACAACTGGCAGTACGGGGGTTGGGGTTACTGGTTCTTCGGGGTTTGGGTGCCCCTGTACTGATTCAGTACCGATCGACCGTCGGTGTCGGCGGGCGCAGCCGTCATTCGGCGCGCCCGCTGAGCCGTCTTCGGGCTTCGTCTCGATCCTGCGGCGGGAGCACCGGCATGGCAGGCTCCGGTAGATGGACGTGAGAGAGAACGTTCGCCGGGCCATCGACGTCATGACGGCCTGGTCGTCCGACAGCGGCCACGAATTCACCTGGAACCGGCTGGTCGAGAACGTGATCGATGACCCCGACGGCGACATCATGCTGTTGATGGGCTTCGTCAATCTCGCCGGCGAGCTGGGCATCAGGCTCGAGAAGGCCACCGGCCAAGATGTGCGATCGCACCTGCAGGACATCGC
Source organism: Mycobacterium mantenii (assembly GCF_001667865.1). Lineage (GTDB taxonomy): Bacteria > Actinomycetota > Actinomycetes > Mycobacteriales > Mycobacteriaceae > Mycobacterium > Mycobacterium mantenii_A. Next base: position 5,754 of record NZ_LZJP01000042.1, read on the forward strand.
CCGCAAGTATGTGTGACGTCGCGACGGTCTACTGCGGGTGGGATGCCACGTAATCGGCGGCCGGGATTGGTGACGACGCGTCGTAGCCGATGGGCAGCAGCACGTCGCCGGCCGTCGTGAGGCAATAGACGTCCCACCGGTAGAAGGCGGCGAACGTCGCAGGATCGGCCGCGATCAGCGCGGCGTACTGGTCGACCGCGCGCACATATTCGTTGGCGTGGTTGTAGCCGTAGATGGCGTGATCGCGGTCGTTGGCGAAGCCGTTGGCGGCCAGGTAGCGGCCCGCCGCCAGGATGCTGTCGTGGGGCGAGTGGATGTCACCGCCCTGGCCGTAGCCGGCGAACGTCGAGGGCAGAAACTGCATGGGGCCTTGAGCGCCGGCGGTGCTCGCACCGACGATGCTGCCGAAGCGCGACTCGACGAAGTTGATGGCGGCCAGGTAGTTCCAGCCGACCCCGGATTCCGCCTCCGCCTGGTGGTAGTAGTTCATCAGCTCGTCGGCCGGTGCCGGCGGCTCGATGCGCCATGCCGGCAGGGTTGCCCGCACCTGGGTCAGCGCCGTGAGTTGCCGGCGGGCGTCGACGTTGCGGTCGTAGACATCGGCCAACTCCGGCGGGATGCGCGGGCGTGTGGTGGCATCCCATTCCGGGTGGCGGCCGATGGCGCGGTAGGCCGCCTGCTCGCGATGCGCGGCCGCGGTCAGCGCCGGCTCCGGTGTCCCCGGGTCGCGCAGCGCGCGCTCGTCTGCGACAAGGTCGTCGGCCAACTGCGCGGGGTCCGACGCGAGGCGGGGCTGCGCGCCGCCGGGCGTACCCGCGTCGGCGGGCACCATGCGGGTCGTCGGTGGAGGGGGCGGTGGTGCGGCGGGGCGGGTGGTCGGGCTCGGGCCGGTGGCGGTCGACGGATGCGAGGCCGAACACGCGACGAGCGCGAACATGATCGCGCCGACGACGAGCGGGGCGGTGCGCCGGTTACGGCTCACGGTGATCATTGCCTCGATCCCAACGGTTGGCCTGAAGCGAGTCTGTCGCATCGGACCGCGTGAGTTCAACGAGGTGACGGTCTTTCTCTACGTCGAGTGTTGTGACAATCGCTCGGCGCTCTCAAACTGGTTGATATGCGCGACCGCGAGAAGATCGACTCGGAATTGCGGCTCATCGCGCTGCGGCGTCAAGCGATCCGCGAGCAGGGTGGTCAGCCCTCGTCCCTGGAGGCCGACGCGCTGCTCGACGAAATCTTGGCCCACGGCGCGGGGATGTCCGGTGTCGACGCGGTAGAGGACTGGGAAGCCGAGTTCGCGGCCGCCGCCGCCCCGACGCGGGATGGCGCCACGCGCACCCTCACGCGGCGGCGACGAACGGGTGCTGCGCTGCGGCGCGTGGGCCTCTTCGCGGCGTTGCCGTTATCGCTGGTAGCCGCCGTCGCCGCGGTGGTGGTGATGTTCGCGCTGCACCGGTCCGATACGTCGGCACAACCGGAGGACCCCCCGCCGTCGGCCGCACCCTCCACGCCGGTTGCACCGAAGGCATCCGCTCCGGCAGTCGACGCGGTCGACTCGGCGTTCGTCGCCGCGTTGCGGCGGGAAGGCGTGCCGGTTCCCAGCCAGGAATACGTGACGAACCAAGGGCACGCGGTGTGCGATTTCCTGACGCACCAACCGAGCTTCGCGGACGCGGTCGGGTTTGTGCAGCGGAATTCGATCTGGGACGCGGATCAAAGCGCGAAGGTCACCGCGGGCGCCATCGTGTCATACTGCCCCAAGTCCCGGCCTACGGGTCCGGACCCGATGCAGCCGGATTATCAGAAATCGTTGTCTGATTTGCAGGACATCGAACGGAATCTGCAAGGCATCCAAGGGAAACTGCACGACATTGAAGGCGGCCTGGACGCCATCCCGGGCCATCCCTGATCGGTGACCGTGTCAGCACAAGTGGGGTACCGCAATACTCGTGCCCGCGCCCGGGATCGCGGAAACGATCTAGCCATGAAAACCAAGCTGGCACCGCCGACAGGGGCAACCATGGTCGACGAGTGGGACAACATCGGGGCGGCCTTCCGGGTGTTCGACGGCCCGGAGTGGAGTATCAACCACGCCGGCGACGGGCCACCGGTCGATATCGTGGTCTCCGTCATCGGGCGGCAATACGTTGACGGGCGCGCGGAGTGCCAGGTCGTCATCGACTGTCCCGATACCCCGATCATCGCGCCGGCCGAAGCCCGGAAGCTGGGCAGGGCGTTGATCGCCGCAGCCGACGCCGCTGACGGATGACGTTGCGCGCCGACGCAAAACAGGCTCGTGGAGCCCCCTGCGGCGGCTCTCAGCGGCACCGCTTTCGCCGCAGCTGAAGTGTCGCCTTAACCGAACGAACCTATGCTCCGGGCGTGCGCGACATCGAGGCCATCGACTCCGAGCTACGACTGGTGGTGGCCCTTCGGCGTGCGGCGCGGGTGCGGGGTGGGCCGCTGCCGTCGATAGGCGTGGCGGATTCGCTGCTGGGATGAGCGCCGCGAGTGGTCACTGTGCGCGACAACCGCTTGGGCAGTAATGCCGATAACACAAAGCGGAAGTAACTACAACCTGTTTGTTCAAACTCTGAAGAACTTCATCGCAAAGTGTGACACTGAGCAGATTCCAGACGGTCCGGCGAAGGGAGATGCAGCGCAGTAATCGGGGACCGCTTTGGGGGCATACAAGGAGTCTCAAATGGGATCATTAATCGTCGTGCTGGTTATCCTCCTCATCTTCGTCGGCATCCCGAGCTTTGCCGTCTATCAGTTCCGCAAGCAGCACCAGTTGCGGAAGCTCCAGATCAGAGACCTGAAGGCGCGCGAGCAAGAGCGCCGGCAGGGAAGGGGAGCGGCGTAGTGAGAACACTATTGATCGGCGCGGCGGCTGCCGCAGCCATCGGGTTCACATCGCTCACGATGGGGACCGCCCACGCCGCCCCCGCGTGCTCGGTGCAAGCGCCGAGCTTTTACACCCTTCCCGCCAGCGTCCAGTCCCAGATCGTAGGGGGGTGTCTAGCCTCGGCGCGGGCGGCGGGGGTGCCTGCCGAGCCACCGCCCGGAGTGGTGCCGGTTCTGCCGCCGCAAGGCGCACCAGACCCGCAGTGCGCGCAGTATCACGTGCCCGGCGACATTCAGCGGTGTGAGGACGAGCTGCATGGAGCGCACCAATGAGAATAGTGATTGCCGCCGCCATAGCCCTGGTGCCGTACGCGGTGCTGACGAGCGTCGCCCCCCACGCCAACTCCACCTGCTCGATGGTCCTTGATCCGGTCAGCGGAACCATGAAGCAGATTTGCGAGCAGTACAACGGCCCCCAAGTCGCCAACAGTTCAGTGCCGCCCTGCAAGCAAGGTGGGCAAATCTGCGTCGATTGCACCAGCGCCCTACAGAACGCGGGTGTCACCGACCCGACTGCCTTGATGCAGTCGGGGTACGACTGCGCTAGCCCCGGAGCGAGCCCGCTCATGTCGAGAACGGCCCACTGCCACGTCATGTCGATTGCTACCAACCAAGTGCCCTGCTCCGGGGACATAGTTGCGGACCCGGGCCACCCGGGCAAGGCGATGGTGACGAACGGCGGTTAGGAGACAGGATGACCAAAGCAGTGCTGATCCCCGCCGTCCTGGCGGCGGGGATCGCCTGCGCCCCGGTGGCGCAGGCGAACACGCAGCAGGACCAGATGTTCATCGCCTACCTGGACAGCCATAACGTCAGCCAGCACATCTCCGACATGAACACCGCCATTGCCGCTGGTCACATGGCCTGCCGGGAGCTGGCTCAGGGCAAGGACGAAATCAGCACCGAGCTGGATGTGGCCGGGGCAGTATCCGGCAACGTCAGCCGCGCCGACGCGAGCTGGATCATCGGCGCGGCCAAGCGGGCGTTCTGCCCGTAGGCGGCGGTGGTCATCAACGGTAAGCCTCGAAGTGTCAACTACGTAGGCGCGCCGACTTTCTCAGTATCGACTTGACGACCGCGAGCTTCCCACGCCGCTGCGTCCGCTTCGAGAGCGTGCCCAATATCGCGACGAGTTGACGCGCGGCTGCGGGCTGGACCGCCAAATAAGGATAAAGCGCCGTCTACCCGCGCAAACGCCTGAGCATAGTCGGAGCCCCCTGTCAGGATTGAACTCGCCCGACGGGCCAGCGGGAGAGGGCGAAAACCCCTCCTAGCAGCGAAAGTTCATCACCGGCGATAGCGGGAGATATCTGTAACTGCAGGCAAGTTGGGGGCAATTTGTGGGCAGGGGCGTAGCGGTTCACGCCAGAATCACATCCGACGGACTTCGCTACGTCTTGGGCATGGCGGGCATCGCCGATGCTGGCGCCAGCGTCCGTGTGCACGCGGAGATGGGGGCACGGGGCACTTCTGAGCGGGGCAGTAGCTCGCGGTGCGAAAAGGAAGAAGAGGGCCAGTGCCGCCGCCTGGACAAGCATGATCCGTCAGAACCGCAACGGCAGTGTCACGACCTGTTCGAGATCAGCTAGGCCTCCGGCCCCCGGCCACGATTCAGCGCTCAACTGGGGCGAGCGCGAAGTTGCTCGCCACGTCAGCGCAACCGGCCAGAAAACCCTCTCGATTCGGAACTTTACGTCCCTTCGCGAACGCGACCCGTAGCACTCGTGAGCCAGGGTGCGGCCGTTGGCGGCGGCGCGGTAGTGGCATGTCTCTTGGTGGGACGTGAGCCGCCCGGGTGAAAGCTCCAGGTGAGCATGGCGCTTGCCCGGTGGTGCCGTCAGCGCCACCGCTCGACGATTGCCTGGACTGCGGGGCTGACCTGGCCGCGGCTCACGATCCGAATGTCCAGGCCCGCATGCTCGACAATGGCGAAGGCGCGTTCGATGGCGCTGTCGATCCAGTGGTCTTCATTGCCGAAGGCGCCACCCCCTAACCGGGTCAGCAGAATGGTGTTGGAGCCGCCTTTGCTGGCCTGCTCGGCCGCGGCCAGCAGCGTCGCTTCGTAAGCGGCCTGTAGGACCAACCGCGCGAAGGGCTCCCAGTCACGCGGGGGCTGCGGCGAATAGGCGACCGGAAGCGCCGAGCAGAAGGCCTGCGAGACCCGCCGGCGCGCTCCATCGGTGACCTCGACGTCACGGTGCATTCCGATGGCTAGGTGGCCGCGCAGCGTGTCGACCAGGTCTTCAGGTGCCGTGTTCAGCAGTGCGGTGATCGCCGCGAGACCCTCTCTGCCGCATAGGGCGTATCCGTTCTGCATACGCCACAACCTGCTGACCGGCAGCCCTATCGCGTCCGACAACGCCGCGCCGAGTCCGGCCAGCGCGTCGAGTTGACGCTTACGGGTCTGACCGATCCCGTCGCCGACCGGAACGCGGTAGTTGCGGTAGATCGTTGCCGCGCCGGCGGCCATCGCGCATGCGGGCCCCTGGGTGGGGTCGTAGGCGTAGCGCCCCACCCCTTGCTCGGGAGTGACGTCTTGCGAGGTCATCTCCAGCAGGTTGAATTGCGAGGCGACCTGGAACAGGGCGCCCTCGAAGGCGGGATCGCTATGCAGGGCGCGGACGTCTCCGACCACGATTCCCACCGAACTGCGTTGGTGTCCGGTCGGATTCACCCGCTCACGCAGTTGCGCTAGCGTCGGCAGCGTCAACTCCCCGATGCCGTACCGGTTGCCGTTCACGGCAGACACCAGCTCATCGCCATCGACGAGCAACCGGCGCTGGGTGGCGTCGTAGCCAGCCTCTTCGGTGAATCCCATGAGGTGTTCGAACCAGTCGCCGGAGGTGACCGGGCGTGGCGTTGAACGGTGTCCCGACATGCTCACGCTCCCTTCCGCGCGGCCCGGCGCCGGAGAACGTCGTCCTGTACTTCGGTGTCTGGAACCCGGTGGTCGGCTTTGCGGGTTCCGCACCGCAATTCCTGCATGCGCGCCAACGTGGACTCGTAGTCGAGCCCTTCGTTGTCGATGAGCCAGGCTCCGATTACGGTTCCGGTGCGGCCTTTGCCGCCCCAGCAATGGACGTAGACCACTCGGCCGGCGTCGAGCTCGCCGCGGATGTGCCCGAGGATCCGGTCGTATCCCGCATCGTCGATGATGTACGTGTCGGGGATGGGGCGGCGGCTATGTCTGGGCAACGTGAGACCGCGGGAGTCGGCCTCCGCGCACAGGAGGTGGTGATAGGGCGTCAATCTCTGCCCGCCGCTGGCCCGTTCGCCAACTTCGGTGAGATCCACGAAGGAGTCGACGCCAGCGTCGAGCAGGACCGTCCGCTTGCGGGCGCTTTCGACCGGATCGATCGAACCGGGGTACTCGCCGGCCAGCAGCCGTCCCGGCTGCACCCACCAGGCGTGCAGGATCTGGTCGTGCGGCCAGGACGGGGTGTAAGGGCGCGCGATCTCAGGGACGAGGGTTTCGGGGAGAGTGGGGCCGAATGTCAATGCTGTTGCCTTTCGTTGAATGGGTCGGGTATGCGGTTGTGGATGCGGTCATGCCGACAGGCACACGCTGGGCTTGAGCGAGGCTCGTCTAGGCGTGTTCTTTGGAGCCCTTGATGATCTGCATGACGCGAGGCTGGGACAGCCCGGCCTCCTTGGCGATGGCATAGCTGGACAGGCCAGCGTCTTTGGCCTGGACGATCTTCCCGCTCAGGGTGGTGCGGATGGCCTTGGCCGCGGTCTCTTTGGCGGCCAAATCGGCGGCCAGTTGGGCGATCTCAGCGAGGGACAACTTTGCCAGCACCTCCTCCAGTTGGTCTTGGCTGAAGATGCCCCGCCGATAACATGACAGGGCCATGTCGCGCAGGACCGCCATGGTGAACCGTCGCCGGCCGCTCGTGCCGACGCGGATCGGTTCGATGGCTGAACCGTCCAGGTGGGTGAAGAGCTTTTCGCGCAGTCCCGAGTAGATCCACTGCACGGACTCGCCGAAGAACTGCGCGGCCTCGGTGGTACTGAAGGACTTCTCGGGGACGTCGGCATCGTCGGCCGGCTCATTGGTTGGCCCGGCGGGTGATTCGGGTGACTGTTCAGCGGCTTCGGTCAGTGCCCGTTCGATCTCTTCGCTCAGCGTCACCATGCCGGCGCTGGCGATGGCCGCGTGGTCGAGGGTGTCGACCGCACGGACCTCAGACCGCAAGGCGAAGTCGACCTCGTTGTACCCACCGGTGGTCGGGCACGGCGCTAGTTCGCGGCCCAACAACAGGTCGAGTCCGTGGCGCTGCAGGACCAGGCTCAGGCGGCGTACATGCTGCTCGCGGCAGAGGTCCGGCATGGGGAACGGGACCCAGATGTCGGTGCGGGTGCTGATGGCACTGCGCAGTGCCGTGACCACTTCCTCGACGTCGGTGAGGTCGTGGTGCGAGGCCGCCTCGCCCATGTCGAAGGCGTGGGTCTCGGTGATCGTCGCGCCGTGTTCGGCTGCCTTTTCCGTTAACTTGGCCGCTCGCGTCGCGGTGTCGCGATCGCCGAGGACGATGACGGTCTTGTTGGTGTGGATGGGTTTCGTCATTGCTTACCTCCGGCTTCCGACAAATATTTGTCTGAATGACCATAATAGGTATTTGTCGTTTTGACAAGTATCCCGATACGCTGGGCCCATGAACACGCCACGGCCGGGCGCCCCGGAGGGCTACGACGCTTCGGCCTACCCCTCCTTTGCCGTTACCGTCGACATCGTCATCCTGACCATGCGGGAGGGCCGCCTGCAGGTGCTGCTGGTCCAGCGCGGCGGCGAACCGTATGCCGACGCGTGGGCGCTGCCCGGTGGATTCAAACGGCCCGACGAGACTCTCGACGATGCAGCACGGCGCGAACTGCGCGAAGAGACCACGGTGATCGCACCCAAACACCTGGCGCAGTTCCGTGCCTACGGCGACCCCGGGCGTGACCGGCGCACTAACGTGGTCACGGTGGCCTACCTCGCGGTGACGCCGGACCCTGGCAGCCCGCGGGCCGACACCGATGCCGCCGCTGCCCGGTTCTGGCCGGTCGCCGACGCGCGGAATCTCCCGCTGGCGTTCGACCACCAACGGATCCTCTCCGACGCCCTAGACCGGGCGGCTGAACAACTCGAGCAGACCGGCCTGGCGACGGCGTTCGTCGGCGAGACTTTCGCGCTGTCGGACCTGCAGCGCGTCTACGAGGAGCTGTGGCACGCCGATATCGATCCGGCCAACTTCCGTCGCAGCCTGGCCCCGCCGTCACCGTCGGCCGCTACGCCGGACAGCTACGTCGTGTCGACCGGCCAGCGGGCCAAAGCCAGCCCGCGCGGCGGCCGGCCGCCGGAGTTGTTCCGCGCCGGCGGTGCGTGGCGGACCCAGCCACCGCTGCGGCGCCCGCGCCGGCCCAAGGAGCGCCCCGACGAGGATTGACAGCTCTTCGTAAATGAGGGTGCACCGGTTAATGGGGTTGTTGCGCGACTTGTCCGGGGTTCATCGCGTCGCGCGGTCGACCGGCGGCGAGTGCATGGCCCGACAGACTTTTTCGCCCTTTGACCGGCGGAGTGGGCCGCACTCGTACTTCTCCTGTCGGGATTGAACTTGCCTGACGAGCCAGCAAGGGAGAACGAAGATCCTTCCTAGCAGCGCAAGTTCATTACTGGTGATCATGTGAGATGTCTGTAACTGTGGGCATTTTGCGGGCATGCTCAGCCCGCCTGGCTTCCGCTTCGCTGTTGGCCGCGCTGGCCGCCGCTGGCGGTGTTAGACGAGTGCCGCCGCCTCGCGTCAAAATTCGACGCGCTCCGGCGTCACACGTACGCGAGCTCGAGGGCCGCGGCGAGATACTCAACGTTATGCCTGGTCAGCGACACCCCTCTTTCTCATATGACAGAATTTCGGTACGCTTTGGTGTTATGAAGGACGTTCGGACCCCAGGGGCGGCCCTCGCCGAGGTGCCCGTCGGTAGCTTCGTGCGAGTCAATGACCTGCCCGGCAGCCGCGCCGCTGCCAGCTGTGCGGCGTCACGCGCCCACAAAGCGGGCGACCTGGTGCCGATCGCCAAGGGCCTCTACTTCAAGGGCGCCAGGAGTCGGTACGGGATGACGCGGCCGACGGCCGAGCAGATCGCAGTGCAGGTGCTCGGAACCATCGGCGCTGGACCGGTGGGCGTCTCGGCTGCCCGGACATTCGGGCTGACCACCCAGATCCCAGCAGAACCGACGTTCAGCGTTGCTGGTCCCGTACCCACGGTGCACGGACTGAAGGTGTCCAAGCGCAACAACATGCGCCGCCGCGACCTGAGATGGACAGAGGTCGCGCTGCTCGAGTTGCTACGCGGTGACTGGGAACAGACCGTCGACGACGGCTGGAACGCGCTCGTCGACGCCGCCGATGACGCGGTCCGCAATGGCCGCGTCCGCCTAGAACAGGTCGGCGATGCGGTTGACGGAGAACGGTCACCGGCTGCGAGGACGCACTTCAGCCACCTCGTCGAGGAGCTGCGCGGCCGTGGCGTGGCCGCTTAATGGCGCTGCTGCGCGACCACCCTGAAGACCTTCAGGGCCTCATCGGCGCCGCAGCCGCTACGCGCGCCCTCGACCAGACTTTCCTGGAGAAAGATTTCTGGGTCACCGAAGTGCTGCGCGCCGCGACCGTGCCCCGCATGCTGACAGCCAGAGACGGAACGAAGCACCCGACCGGCACGATCTTTAAGGGTGGCACCAGCTTGAGCCGTATCTATGGGCTAATCGAACGCTTCTCCGAGGACGTCGATTTGCTGGTGCGGTTCCCCGATGTGGACGCAAGCCCTGGGGCCAAAGACAAGGTTCTCAAGGGCATTCGTGACGACGTGGCCGACCATCTGAGGTTGGACGCCACACAGTTGACGCTCGAGGCAGCCACCACCGGTGTCAAACGCAACGTGCGATACCACTATCCCGGTTCAACCGTGCCCGACCACGGCCCCGTGAGTTCCGGCGTGCTGTTGGAAATGGGCTGCCGTGGCGGCACATACCCCACTCAAAAGCACCAGTTGCGTTCGATGGTCGCCGATTACGCGATCCACCAGCTCAACGAATCACAGGATACCTGGGACGAATTCGCCCCCGTCGCCGTCGAGGTTCTGGCTCCGGTTCGGACACTTCTGGAGAAGCTCGCGTTGCTGCACGACGCAGTATCACGTTACGAACAGGAAGGTGACGGTCGGCTGCTGAAGGCAGGCCGGCACATCTACGACGTCCACCAGATGCTCGTCTGCCCCGACGTCGTAGCAGAACTCGAGGCGATCGGGACTGATGGGGTCATGCGGTTGTGCGCCGATATCGACGAACACAGCCACGCCGCAGAGTTCACCTTCACTCCCCGTCCCGACGATGGGTACGGTTGCAGCCCGTTGGTGGATCCATCGCACCCCAGCCGGGCGGTCCTAAATCGGGGCTACAACCAAGTGATGGGACTGGTGTACGGCACACGCCCTGCTTTCGACAATTGCATCGCCGCCATCGGCGCGCGCGCAGCATTGCTCTGAAGCCGCTCGAAGAACATCCGTAATCGACTGACAGTTCGGGTAGCGAAGCCCGTCATAAGTGCACCGTTCTTGTCGCTCGACCCGCTTGGTAGAGATGACAGGCGGGTCGGAGCCTTTTGGCTCAATCCTCGATTGGAAGGTTCCTCAGCTGTTCCCGCAGCTGCGCAGCATCGGACTCGAGCTTTTGTAAACGCCGTTCCAGCGCCGTGCGCGAGGGCTTGGGTTTCATTGGCTTGACGGGCTTTGGCCTGGGCGAAACCCAATCGATGGGTTCGTAGGCCACCAGCCTCCGCACCACAGAGCACATGTAGCACTCGTGGAATGGAGCGGGACGAGGCCAGCCGGCGTCCAGCAGGTGCTTGTGCCACCTATCTAGCTCCGCCATCTCGGCCCGCATTTCCTTGAGCCGCTCGGGCGTGGGATGGGTCGGGCCGTCTTCGGGTTTCCAATCAACATCGGTAACTACGTCGGCGAAGTGTCCACAATCCAGCAGGGTTTTCCAGAACGCCGATTTGTGCGGCTCGGGGTGCTGGATGACTGCCCATATGTCGGGGTGGTCGGCCCACATCTGTGGCGGCTCGACTGGATCGGCCGGGAACTCCCGCACCTCGCAGTAGCCCCAATCGGCAACATTGCGGATTGGCTTGAGCCTCTTTCGGTGCTTGCCGCAGCACAGGAACTCGCCCGGTGGCAACCATTCCTGGGCCAACCCGTCAAAATCGGAAGACGTGGCGATGGTGCTATCCGGCTTGACTTTGCCCTCGGCGCAATACGAGTTCTTCAACCGTTCTTCAATACACCCGCAATCGAGTTCGATACGCCACCGGAATACGTCGCTGGGGTCGGGCGCCCAGAACCTCCAAAGCGGAGGCTTGATGTGTTCCCGTCGTTTCCTGTTGCGGCTCTCATATTCGGCAAGGACGACATCGGCTGGCCGTGGCTTACCGGGCAGGCGGCGTTGCTTTGCCTCTATCGCTGGCGGCCGTTGCTCGACGGTGTGGCGGTTTGAGGTGCCGGGCAGAACCTTGTCGAGGTATTTCTCGATCGTCTCGGCGCCCTGGCCCCTCATCTTGCACCGTCCACCCGTGTAGCCAGCCACTGCTCAACGTCGGCGCGGCGGTACATCACCCGCCGACCGAGCTTGAATGACTTAGGTCCACTATGGCCCGCCGCTCTCCACCACCGCAATGTGGACGGCTGCTGTCGTGTCATCTCCGCCACTTCGGCGAGGGTAAGAATCTCGCCGTTGGGCGCTGCAACTGCTGGCTCCTGGCGCGTAGTCGCCGATTGTCGGCTGACTGGCAACTGCCGCGCGAGGCTTTCTGCGATGGACAGCAGGGCGTAGGCACTCGCCAACTTCCACGGTGTTGTGTGGGCCGTGTCGATCCGGTCGGCAGCCCGGACCGCTTTCTCATACCAATTCATATCAGCCACCTCCACTTTCGCTACCGCTTTCGTCCGCCGACATTTGCTCCGCACGAACTTGGCGCAGTCGCAACCTATGGCCGCGCAATCCCCCTCGGGCCGGGTGCATCTTGCTTCCCGGCATCGTGAAGCCCGGTAGACGAACGGCGTCTGCGAATCTCAGTCTCTTTGGCACCGATCCACCGTGGCAAGGACCAGCTCGTGGGTCACGGGCTTGCCGTCGATCAACAGCGCGGCGATCTCGCACACTGCGGGCCATAGGACATCCAGTTCGTCGAGCCACGCCCCTTCCCACACACGCCCGACTGGGCCGAAGCCGAGCATCTCGGCCAAGGCGCACAGCATCTCGATACGGCTTTCATACTTATCGGTGTCGCCGTCGCTGTTTTCCATCCAGACATATTCGAGAGCTTCGCCCAGATCGTCGACTTCGTCCTCGTGCTCAACAGTCCACATCGCCTCCGCCCACGGTCCTGCAAAGGTCACGAACGGCTGGTCGGCATACGCGCTGCTGTGCTCCGTCTCGCCGGGGATATCCGCACTTTCATCCGGGACGGACCAGTCGACATGGCCGAGCGAAACACGGATCAACTTTCCGCCTCGTGCGACAGCTGCGACAGCATGCCCCGCCTCATGGTGCGCATGGCGTGACGTCGCACGAGCATCGACAGCGGCAACCAGTTCAGGGTCAGACTCAGGTATCAAGGTCACTGTCATTCCTCCTCTTCCGTTGGCCGCTATTGATGCTGCAGCCACCAGGGCCGGTTAGACCCAATTGGTGCCCGACTGCGTGCCGTTCGTGGGCGGGTGGGGAGACGTAGTTCAGCATGGGCCAACACCATCTACGCCGCATCGGAACGCGCGTGCGGACTGCGCTCGCCGCGCAGCAGTCGGCTGACCATAGGCTGGGTCCAGCGGTGACCGCGTTGCGGTTTGACTCCGCGAGAGTTCAGTACATCGGCGATCAGCGATTGGGAGGCGTAGGACTGCAGCCATCTGGCGAAGGCCCGTGTCTGCAGGCGTCGCTCAGGCCACGCCGCTGCCAGATCGGGTTCTGGTGGGACCTGTAGCCCTGCAGCTAAGTCACGATCGCGGCGGATCCGAAGCCGACGGAATCGCGGCTCGGTGTCCAGCACACCCGCATGCCCGTTGTCGTCCGGCTGGGCAAGGCCTCCCGTCAGTTGGTCCAGTAGAGCCTCAATCGTCGGCACGGCTCGGCGCCCGACGACCGCGGCATCAAGCGCCTGAGCGGCATCGAGCGTGCGGCGAACCGCGAAATCGAACTCGTCGACCGGGTGCTCCCAACAGTAGATCGCGGGCCCCAGTTGAAGCCGAAGTCCGCGACGGTTCAGCCAATTAGCGACCAGTCTCGGGGTCTGCGCCCCTGGCATATCTACCGGATACGGGACAAACAGCGCAGCGTGAAGGCGCGCGCAGTCCGACAGTGCGGACACGAGGCCGTCGGCGCTGTCTAGCGGATCAACCTGCCGTGTCCCGTGGGGATCAGAGTGCCACGCTTTGATGTCGAGGCCGACGCTATGTGCGAGCTCTCTAACCAGGTCGGCATGGTTTTGGACAGTGTCGGCATCGCCGTAAACGATGGCGAGGTTAGACGTCTGTTGCGTATGCATTGGTTAACTCCAAGGTCGTATTTGATTGCGATATTCGCTGGTCACAGCGGACATTGATAGCCGCGCGCAGGTTCACTGGTCACCTGCCGCGGGCACACTCGCGCGGATTGCGGCCTGCGCCTGCCCCAGCAGCTGCGACAACGTGACGTGCAGGGCCTCGAGGCCGGTGACCACCTTGCTCGCGCCCGCGCGAACCGTCAGGGCGGATTTGAGGATGTCCTGCATCGTGACGAGCTGCTGGTGTGCCTCGGCGATCTTGCGGTCAGCGACACCGAGGTCGCCGCCGCGTGCCTCCGCGACCCGCCGCTGCGCCTGCACGACCAGAAGCTGGATCGTCGCACGCACCATCCCCGGGTCGTCCTCGACGTCGTAAGCGATCACCGCACGGCCGGGCCCGAGGATGGCAATCATCTCTTTGCCCGGAACCAGGTCCCGCGTCGGCACGATGCCCAGCGACGCCTGCGCGCCGCGATTTCGCTCAGCGTCGGCAAGGTAATTTGGCCAATTTCGCGTCGCCCCGCTCGTCGTGAATTCGAGGACGACCCGCGCAGCAGGCGTAGCAGAGTCGGCGGCGGCGACCTCGATCACACCATCGCCTTTCTTGCAACCACGGATTTCGCCGACCACGTCCGACGTTTCCGTATATGACGCGCCGATACCGCACGCAATGCCCTCGACCACGGCGCCGACGGCCTCTTCGTATGGCTTGCCCTTCGCCGGCGACGCCTTCCGTACCGCCGCTACGGCGGCCGTCGTGTTCGCCGCGTTCCGCACCTCGACCACAAGCTCCATGAGCCGGTCGATTCGCGCATAGAGGTCGGCATTCTGGCGCTGTCGGTCGTCTTTTAGCTGTTGGTTGAGCTGGCCGAATGGTGTACCCGGGTCTGTGGCGTCGAGTGACCGCGAGACTGTCGTCAGCGTGTCCGTCAGTGAACGGTGCCAACCCTCCCGGGCCTCGGCCATCGCGCCGCTGACGACCTCTTTGATTGACGCCGCAATCGGGCTCCCGTCGGCGGCGAGCAGCCGGTCGAGTCGCTCGGCCACTGCTTTTACGGGCGCATCGAGCGTCTGGGCGGACTCGGTTTGGAACCGCTTGAGCGCGGCCTGTACCACCTCGGACACCTTCGCCGACGCCTCAATCGCACTGGTGCTCGCACGTTGCGCAGTCTCCACCAAGCCAGTCGTCGCACTCTCGGCGCGCTCGGTGAGCGCGGCGACGGTTGTGTTCAGCGCCGCAACACCGGCGGAATCCGCGGTTGCTGACAACACGCGTGCTCCCAGTGCGACCGCCTCGCACACGAACGGCGTCAGGTCCAGCCCCTCCGCAACGGTTTCGTCGACTGGTTCCCCACGGGTACCGGTCGGCCAGTGCAGCGCTTCGGCCGCAACTACAGGGTCGAGAATGTCGACGCCCGCAATGTGCAGGCCAAGCCCTGGGACGAGATGAGCGCCCGACGACTTAGCCGCCGGGGGCACACCTCCCTTTATGACAGTCATTTCGCCGACTCCGTCCAGACCAACGGCCACTGGCCGTTGTCGTCTCGGCACCCGACCTTGACCCTTAGGCCGTCGATCGGCTGCAATGCATTCCAGGCGCTGGCCTGGCGCTCGGCACGTGCCCGGTTGGCATATGCCAGGGCAACTGTCAGTGGTTGTCCCCGCTGGGGTGCGACAATAAAGGGCACCCCGTGCCGGGTCTTATGGAATCGAATGGGATCGATCATTGGTACTCCTTGATAGTGGCCGGCTTTTGTCGGCGCTGTATGCCTCCGACTTTCCCGAATAGCGCGGCTTGGGGCCAGGGTCTATTGCGCAATGCGCAATGCGCAACGAGCGCTTGACAGGGGCCCGCGTTAAAGCGGATCCTCAACCGCATGGCTTCCCGCAGCGCCGCCGACACGGTGGTTATGACCGACGCCTTCAGGAATGTGCTCCATCAGCAGCGGGAGAAGCTGAACGCTGACGGTAAGGAGCGGCGGCCGGGGGACGCCCCGCTTTCACGGGCGAGGCTCGCGGCCCAGATCGAAAACTGTGACCCCAGCACAGTCGCAAAGTGGGAAAACGGGCCGACCAAGCAGATTGCCCGGGAAACGGTCGAACAGCTCGCGGTCTTCGAATTGCCGGATGACGAAGGCCGGTTGTACGTTGCCCTCGGCATTCTGCCGAAGACAGCGGAGAAGAAGCTCTCCGTCTACCGACGGGCGGTCGGGAGCAACGGCCTGCCGATAACGATCGACACGGTTAGGCGGATCGAGGCCGAACTTATTGCGGAGGAGGTGTACGCGCGCGACCCGTCACCGCCGCCCATCCCGGTGCCGGACCACGTCTTAGCCCGCATCGGGCAAATCAACCGGCCCTTCTTTGTTCCGCCGTCAGACATGGGACCCAACACGCCACTCGTGGCCTTCACGTCAAAGCCGGTTCACAACCAGCCTCCAGAGAGGGTCGATGTGCGAATTGCGCTGCCAGCCGCGGCATCTCCGGCCGTTTACCAATTCGCCCTCGCCCACGCCGCGGCGCACCGGCTGCTCGGTAAAGACCGCTGCCAATTCCTGCCCGCGCTGTCGTCATCTCTGCGGGCGTTCGGCGCCATCTCAAACCTGCCTGAGGTAGAGGTGATGGCGAACAATGTCGCCATTCGGTTGCTGGCGCCGCAAGAAGCCGTTAGGCGTGCCCACGACGAGGCGGTTGTCGCAATTGCCCGTGCTGACGAGCAGGCCGACTTCTGGGCAATCGGCCTCCCGGAAGTGGCGGGGGAGGCTTCGCCGGAATGGGTCGACATCGTGACGCGCGTGGCGACGCAGTTGAACGTTCCCGGGTGGCTCGCATGCCGTCGGCTTGTCGAGGAGGGTCTGATGGATTTACCTCCAATCACGGGGTGGGGCCGATGACGACTCCCGAGCCCTTCGATCGAAGTTTGCCAAGCCCGATCGGCCGACTTCGTGACCTCCTCGCGTCGGCTGGTGAGGCCGTTGTAGGTGAAACCCTTTCTTCGGTGCAGCAGCGCATGTACCAGGCGGGAGACCTCGAACGTCACCTGCTCGATTTGGTGAGAGACGACGGTCGGCCCGACTTGGTTGTAATCGCCGGTTCCGCCGGCGGGGGGAAGTCAGCGATTATCCGCCACGTCCTTGACGATTCGGGCACAAATTTCGGCGACTGCATCGCAGATGCGACGCATGCCGAAGCGCCCAATAAAGAACAGGTAGATCGGCTTGCGGACTTTTTCTCGCCGTTCGTGGGCACGGACAGGCCTGGTGGACCGACAAGACTGATCGCGATGAACACCGGCATGGTGCTGAAGTTCTTCAGGGACCTGTCTCGCCGGGGACGAGCCAATCAATATGCTGCCCTTGAGCATTACATGAAGGAACGCCTTAACGTCCCGATGTCAGTCAGCGTTGACTACCCCAGTTGGCTGAACGACGCGGTTTTGATCATCAATCTGGATCATCGGCCGACTGCTGGACAGGCGGGCGACATCTTCGATCTCATGCTGGAGCGGCTTGACCCGGACAGGGTCGATGGAGTGCTCGAAGGGGCGCCACGATGTGAGACGTGCAAGGTCATTGGTTGGTGCTATCCGCGCGCAAACGCACAAATAATGAGCAGCGAGCCGGGCCGGACCGCGCTGAATGGTGCGGTTGGGGACATCGCACTGCGACGAGGCAGAAACCTTGCGCCTCGCGCGCTTTGGGACCTAGCTGGACAGCTTGCGCTCGGAGGCATAAACACCAATGAAAATGATCCCTGCGATGTCATCGCAGAGATTGCGGAGGCGAATGACATCACGGCAGTCATCCAAGGACTAGCAACAGGGACCGCACTTGATGACGGGACGGGCCTATGCGCTGACTTGGTTGGTGCCGACCCAAGCCTGGCTCCATCGAGCCAGGTTCATGACCTTGTGGCGGCGGCAGGTCTGGATCCGCACGCTGACGCTTCAGTGGTCCGCGGCGCGTTGGCCGGTGAGTCCGGAACCCGCCCGGCTGTCGAGACCGCCGCCGCCGCAATCCGTGAAGGGCGGGCGGCGATCGGCGGCCGACAGCTCGCACGAGCCGCTTGGCTGGGCGGTCTCGTGCCCTCCCGCGCGCAAATCCCAGATTCTTTTGCCGCCGCACTGATTGCGCAGCAAGGCTTGTCAGACGGGGCAGAGACACCGCGGGAGCTCCTCGAGGCGATCGAGTACGTCGCAGAGGGGCTCGCTTCGGGTTTCGGCGTCGTTTCTGGGCCCGAGTCCTTTTTCCCGACTGACGATGGCGCGGGCGTGACGAGGAAGACGGACGTCTTCGTCCGCGCGGATCTTGTCCAGGAGGGCATGTTGTGGCCACCCCCAGATGGCGACCCGATCGTCGCCGCAAATCCGCGTGGCGCCAAAGTTGTAGGTTACCGTCCACTCACCATCGCGATGCAGCTCACCGTGCAGGCCCAGCGAAGGGGCAGCGGAACTGCCGTGATCCAGCCCCTTGACGTAAGTCTCCCGCTTTGGGATCTGCTGGGCCGCGCCGCCGCGGGAACCGTTCCGTCATCGGTCGACAAGGAGCGTTTCCTCGGACTGAGGCGAGCGATGGAGTCGGTTGGACGGCTTGCCGGTCAGGATCGGATGCTGCCTTTGCTCGTCCGCCGTCGGGGGAGCAATCGGAAGTTCCGGATCGCGCCATTTGGTCCTGGTGGCCGAATACTTCGTGCGAATGAGGTCCTTTAATTGGTTACGAACAGAACACCCCCACCTCCCGTAGCGGCGGAGGTGAGCGCCGCGCTCGCCGATGTCGCAGCTGCGACCGGCGTTGGCGTCGAGTGGGAGCCTGGGGAACCCGCCAAGTCCCCTACCACACTCTTTGTAGCCGGGCATCGCATTGAGCTGCCGCGGTTATGGGGTGAGCGGCAAGAACTCCTGGGAACGCAAGGATTTGTGCCGACGGTCCCGCGTGCCGATGATCGGGACAAGCTGCTCTGGCGCATCTATCAGGAGGCGTCCGCTGATCCAACTCCCGATCGCTGGCCCAATCCTCCTCTTGACTTAGAGCTCGAGGAGAAGTTCCGCGCCGAGCTGCCGCTGCCGCCGGGTGAGGTGCGCGAAGCGGTCGCAGATGCACTCGTTGACCGCTTCTACAGTCGCAAACAGGCGCGCGTCCTGCTACCGCTGCAGGCGGTGCTGCCTGCGAACTACGCGCATAGCACTCGCACTCGTCAGCCCGCCCGATACAGAATGTTCAGCGGGATACTCCTCCCATTCCTGCTATGGGATGAGCCCAGGTCCGAATTTGACCGCGATCTCATGGACCGCGTCCTTAGGGTGATCGACGGAAATAGCGATCTCACGCGCCTTGACGAGCTCTTGTTGGACGTTGCGAGCGCAACCGCCGCAAATCCCGAGGCGGTCCCAAACGCCGAGTCGCTGCTGAACAAGTACGGGGCCGCGATCCGCGCCGACATGTCCGATGCCGGCGGTCCATTCTGCGCCCCGGCCCTTGCGCGCTTCAGGCGGGACCTGGACACCGTGCTGTCCACCGACCTGCCCCGGTCGGACAAGGTTGCCTGGTTGACCCTATTAATCAGCCTGCACATAGGGCTTTGGATGTACCGCGGAGCCTTGGTCAAGGGGGCACAACTCGACGCCGTTATCGCGGCTGCAGCTGATGTAGCCGCGCCGGAGGTTGAGGGTTGTCATGCGCACCGCGCTGGGTGCGACCCGACATCATTACGCGAATGCCCGATGGCCGGCGCGATCGAATTCCGCACGGGCACCGGGCGCTACGAACCAATCCGCCTCCGTGACGGCGCAAGGTCGAGCTATGCGAGCCTCGACCAGCGCTGGCTGCACTCGCTTCCCGCGACCCTCATAACCCTCAACCTCGCGACTCTTGCGTGGTCCGGGCTTCGTAACGCTGAGGCAACCACCATCCGCGACGTCACTCCGCTCGTATCACAGTTGCGAGTCGACGCTGAGTTCCGTAAAACATTCGACGCCGCATGCGCCGCAATCGCTGTCATCCACCATGCGGCACACCGCGGCCCTGCCGCGCTCCGTCACGAGCTCGCCGATGCCGGGCAGGTTGGCAGGCTTCGTCCAGGCGTCTACGCGCTCCGGGAAGACGTACTCCGTCTGCGTCGGCGTGATTTGCGCCACCAAAGCAGGGACATCCTCAATCAGCTGCTGTTCGTAGAAAACACGGGCGCAGGTTCGTTGATTAACCGCAACGGCAACATCGCGTACTACGAGATTGACGAACGGCTCCTTCAGCTGCTGGTGCGGCTGGTGTGTCGGGACGACCCCGTGCCCCTTGCCGAGTTCCTGCTTGGCCTCAAAGAATACGGCCTTGTGCCACAAAGCCCTCAAGAACGGAACCGCCTCGCCGATGCCCTGGAAAGGCTCGGCCTCCTTGTTCGCTATTCCGACGCTGGGGAGTCCGCGTATGTCCACTACCCGCACTGAATCCGCGCCGGGCATCGTCGACGCCGCAAAGTTAGTCGCGGCCGCGATGCTCGATGTCGCGGCCGCGACACCGCGCGTGCAACGCGTCTACTTGCCGAGTTTGTTCGGCCTTGAGCCCGCCGACGTCTTCTTAGCGCTAGAAGCCGAGTTCGACCCGACGCCCGCAGTGGAAATTGGTATCCCCGGAGGACACATCGGGCTTCTCGGTATTCCGACCGCAGGCGCGACCCTCATCCCATACCTCGTGACCCGCACCGACGGTACTGAAGGCAGCTCCCATAAGCCGAACTGCGGCTCAGCCGGTTTCGCTGCGAGGGTCCGCGACGAGGTTCAGTACGCGGCGAGTGAGCGTCCCGTGCTCCTGTTAGTGCTCGACCCCGAGCCGGTTGATACGGTCCTCACAGCCGCGAAAGATGCTCGCGAACTTCCCGAACTCGAATGGAGCGCCCTTGTTGAACGAGCGGTCTCCAACTTGCCTGCGGCGCCGCCAATTTCACAGTCCGTCGTCGCCGACTTCGTAAAGCGAGACGTGCCGCAGGACGCGGAACAACTTGCAGCGTTATTACGCCTGTTCCGGGAAAGCGGAACTGACACCCAACTTGGCGCACGCCTGTACGAGCTCGGGTGCTACCTGTCCGATCCGCAACTCGCCACCGACGATCCTCAGCGGCTCCGCCGGGGTGTCAATTGGCGCGCCAAGCTAGAACGCTGGAGCGCACCGGGGCAGGATCTTGCTCTGCAGCTCACCGCTGCCTACGGCGACGCGGAAGCGCCAGGCCGCAAGAAGATTCTCAACGCGGCGACTGCGTTCGGCATCGACTACAGCGCCTTCACGTTAAACGATCTCCCGGAGGCGCTCCCGAAGGATCGGCTGACCATCGCGAGGCCCGTCAATGTCCGTGGTGCCGTCGCTGTCGCCGGCGGCGACAGCGTCGCTCTGTGGCTTCCTGGGGGAGGCACGTTCGCAATCCTCTTGAAGGGCACGCCTTCTCCGGCCGATCACGCGACAATTACATGGAGGGGCGCCCAACCCGACGAAGCGGTGATTGACGCAGGTCGCCGAGAACTGCGCATACCCTGCGAGGCGAGTGGTGAGTGGGTCTTCGGCGTACTTGCTCTTGGACAAGGTGTGCCGCTGAGGCTAGCCGTGTTCACCGGTGAGGGGTCTTGGTTCCCCGCAGAGGCTTCGTTCGACGTTGACCCTCAAACCGGTTGCTTCCTCTATGAGGGCGAACCCGAAGTCGTGGCAGTGGACAGCAGCGGCACGATCGTCTTCGCCCCCGGTATCGAACCGGCCGGCACCGGGGTCGTCGTTGCGGGCGAGCCGATCCAATACGCCGCTGTATGGGGCTCTGAGAGCCACCCAATCTATTTACTCGACACCGGCCAGGTCGGAGCCGAAACACCCGGCGAGCCGGGGGAGCCGGGTGCTCAGGGTGTAGACGAGCCCGGCGACAGCGGCGACGGCGATGATCAGTCGAATTTCCCGGATGGTGGTGGGGATTCACAGACGCCTCTGCCAGGTACTGCGATCCCGGATCCGTTACCGAGTGTTCCTCACGCCAAGCTCGAAGTTGCGAGGCGCCAACTGGATGCCGACCTGAGCGCCGTGAAGTTCGGTGTCGCTGACGGCCGCGGATTCATAAGCAACATGGGCGGCCCCTCGCCGAAGCTTTCGCCACAACGGCTATCGATCGGCGGAGTGACCGTCAATGGACTTGACCTGGAAAGGCAGATCCTCGCGTTGCCCCAAGCGACTGCATACACTGCCGGGTTTGAAGAGGGCCAGTTGCAGCTGGAACCGGACTCGCTGCTTGAGCGCCTCGCGCTCGACGACTTAGGCGAGGCCGAGCTTGAGGCGTTCTGGTCCGCTAGGCGCGATATGTTTCAAGCGCTGCAACCTCATGGCAGTGCTCACGCAATAGCAGCAGGTGTGGCGCGTGACGAGGCATCAAGGTACGTCAAGGCGTACGCGCAGTTGCTGGAGCGCGCCGCTTTAGGTGGCCCCTTCCGTGCCGAGTACGAAAGACTGATCTTGTGCGACGTCATCACCGACGTCGCCAGCGGAGAGCTACTGTTGGCTCCTACGAACCCAGTCACCATCGCGTTCTTGCAGCGCTTTGATGACCAGGTCACATCGTGGTTGCCAAAAGCCGTAGAGGTTCTTGACGCTGACCTGAAGTCATGCTCAATCCGTCACCTGCTCCCAACCTTCGCGCTACGGGAGAATTGGTACGAATCGGTAGGCGGCGTCCCAATGCTTTGGCGACGTTACCGCAAGCTGCCGTCTGCGGCTCTGGGGACCGACCACGATTCGGGTTACATAACCCGCCGGTTGCATCATTTCCTCGAGGTGTTCCCGGAATATCGAGATGACCGGCAGGTGTTGGCGGTATCTTTCATTGAGCCAGGGGACGGCGGAGCTGTGCTTACCGCGTTGCGGAGGTTCTATGAGCCTCTTGCCCGTGTGGCGGGACCGGGCCGAACTGCCTCGCCGCTTCCGAGCATCGACCTGACCGTTGTCGCTAGCAATCGGCCCGAGAAGCTCGAACGGGCGATGTTCGCGATTGACGAGCTTGTGGACGCTGTACTGCGCGACCGGGTGTCACTGACCGTTGCGGAGCCCGGTGAGCAGCGGCCAGACTTCGCCCACCTCACTTTCATCTTCCGCAGTCCATTGCGAAGGCAGCCCGCCACGCTCAATTTCTCGGCGCGCGCCTCGACACTCTTCGTCGGTGGTCTCGCATCCGCCCCCGGTCGCCAGACAACTCCGGGGCGCAACGAGACTCAGTTTTCGTGGGGTACCTTCCCGGGGCGCTCACCAAAACAGGGCGATTCGCTAGAAGGGCTTGTTCACGCATGTCTGGAAGTGGTTGGCGGTATGCCGCGCGAGCAGATCGTTCCGAACTCCACGCGGATGCCGAGCACACGCGTGTCAACAGGTTTCCTCACTGAGATTTACACCCGCAGTGTCTGGGTCGTACACCTCGACCGGCTGCTTGGGCTCGAGGCCTTCGCGGCAAGCGGGGCAGGCGAGAATCAGCGCTACCTAATCGACTACGAAGACCGGGCGGAGGCTGGCCAGCCTGGGCTCGACGCGATTACGGCCACAGAGCGCGTCGACCCTTACCATCTGGCACTTCGGAAGGTGCTGCGCGAGATCGGCAATCCTCGACGGTCCGCGCTAGACCGGATTCTCTCGCACTTGAACAGTGTCAATGGCAAATGGGCCCTCGACCTGCTCGGCGCGGACCCTTCGCGTATCCGGGAACGGGTCGGCATTGTCGCAGGGATTGCAGCCGTTGCTGATCTTGACGGTGCATTTACCCCGAAAGAAGAATCTGTCACCGTCATGCTCGCGCTCGATGAGGTCCTCGATGCGCTGCCGACTGATGGACGCACGAGGCCGCTCGGGCGGCACTGTGACGACCTTCTTGTCCTAACGATGCCGCTAACCGGCGGGACAACGCCAGTAGCCGACGGGCCGGTCAGGATTAGCGGCCGGTTACTGGAGGTGAAGTACCGGAGCGTCAGCGATCCAGAGCTGCCGGCGCTCGCACGACCGCAGTTGGAAGCAGCCCGGGAGTGGCTGGCATCCAAATTCAACAGCGACGGTCCGTCACGCCTTTTTCGGGCACGTGACCTCGCGGAGTTGATTCGTGGAGGGATTGCCCGCGGCGAGGCTTTCGGTCTGATACCCGAGGTCGCATCGGGCCCAGTCATCGATGCTGTCGAGGCCAGACTCGAGCAGGTGTCGCAGGGAGAGTTTCATTTAGACCTTTCGTTCGACGTTGAGGCACGCCGCTTCCACGGCGAGTTCATCTCGGTTGAAGCGGACAGCGGGTTCGCCGCTCACCGGCAGGTGTTGCCTGGGACGGGTCAACCGCTCAGCTGGTTAAGGCTTGGCAGACCCGTGCTGGAGGCGCTCGCGGCCGGTGCCCCGGTACCGGGGCCAGCGACATTTAAACCAGCAACGGTTCCGTCGATCGTGCCTCCGGAAGGGCCCGCCCCGTCCGGCCATGGTGGCCCGGCCGGCGCACCAGACACCCCTGTGGACTCAGGCGGTGCCACGCCTGCCGCCGGGGATTCGTCACCAAGCCCCGACGCGCCGCTACCTGACCAGCCGGAAGTGCGCGTTCCCGCCGGGCGCCGGGACCCTGCTAGGGATGCCGAAACTCAACGCGTTGCATCCGAACTCACCGAGGCGGCGGCAAAATACGGCCTCAACGTTGAGCCATTCGACCCGGCCCTGGCAGAAGTCGGTCCAAGCATCATCCGGCTGCGCACGCGCCTTCTCGGTCGGCAGACGCTTTCTGGGTTGCAGTCGCGGGCAGACGATCTCGGTCGTGAGGTGGGTGTCGCCGAAGGGTTGCTCATCGACCAGGAGCCGTACTACGTCACCGTGGATGTTCCTCGGGCAGAACGCGAAACCGTCAGGTACAGCGACTATGCGCATCTCCTGGACGGCCCTGCAGAACCAGGCGCCCTGAACTTCTTGCTCGGTGTCGCCCCGAGCGGGGAGGTTCGGATAGCAGATCTCGCGAGGCTGCCACACCTGCTGGTGGCTGGCGCGACCGGCAGCGGAAAAAGTGTGCTCCTTAGGGCTTTGGTTTCGAGCCTCGTGCGGGCCCGAAATCCCCAGGGATTGCAACTACTTGTGTGCGATCCGCAAACCGTCAACTACGAGCCGTTCGAAGGCGGGATGCACCTGGTCGAAGGCCGTATCATCACCGACCCTCTAGAGATGGTCGGACAGCTGAACGACACGTTGGCTCGGGAGCTGGACCGCAGACGCGCGACGTTGCGTGCAGCCCGCGTGACCAGCGCACTCGAATTTTATGAAGAGGGCGGGGTGCCGGAAGAACTCCGACAGATGGTGATCATCATCGACGAATTCGCAGACCTTACCGACGCACTGCAACGGGACGCACGAGCCGCATTCATGCAAAACGTGAAGCGTTTCGCCCAGATGACTCGAGCACTTGGCATCTACCTCGTACTCGCAACCCAGAGGCCGAGTGTCCAGATCATAACGGGCGATATCAAAGCCAACCTGACAGCGCGTGTGGCGCTTAGAGTGCAGGCGTCTCAGGACTCAATAACCATCATTGGGCGCGGTGGGGCAGAGTCGCTCCGCGATAAAGGTGACCTGCTGTTTGACCATGGCGGGAGACTTGAACACTTGCAGGGGTTCCTATGTACGCCGCTTGACGCGGTGGCAGAGGTTGGCCGTTGGCAAGCCGGTTGATTACCGCGTCCGGCGTGTCCTAGACCGCTGGACGGCGAGGTGTCATTGGGGCATGCCAGGATCGATGGTGATGAACTCCGACTCCCTGCCGCCACTGCCAGGCGATGTTCTCTCCTCCTTCGAGGAGCGGGCGGTCTTCGACCGCGTCCATGAACTACTTGAGTTCACCTACCGAAGTAAGGAGCCATGCGAACGGACCCGGCCTTCTAGGGCAGCCGCAGAGGGCGATTCGGGACAGCAGGCCAAACTCGTGAAGGGGAAAGCATCTGCGGGGCAAGCAAATCGGGTTCTGCGGAGGATAGGCCTAATCGCGAAGAATGCCCAGGGCGGGCAAGAGAACCGACCGGGCGGATCAACCGCCGACAGGTTGTACCAAAATCTGGACAAACATGGCCAGCGAATATGCCGCGAATCGAAACCTTCGTGTGACGCATGTGTGCTGATCTCGTTCTGCAAGACGGGGAGGTTGGCCGCCCGGCGAGACGCTCGTCCCGTTGCCGTGGAATTGTTCTCTGGCGCTGGGGGTCTCGGTACCGGCTTCGCGAAAGAAGGCTTTCGGATCGCACTAGCGATCGAGTCTGAGAAGCGGGCCGCTCAGACCTATCGCCTCAACCACCCGGGGACGGTGGTCCTCGAAGCTGATGTTCGGACGATCAGTGGCCGCGCGGTGCGCGCTCTCGTCCCCTCGGCGGGTAAGCCCACCGCCGTCATCGCAGGGCCGCCATGCCAGGGCTACAGCGCGGCCGGCAAACGTCAACCTGGCGATGAGAAAAACGCACTATTTTGCGAGGTGACACGATTAGCTCGCGAGTTAAATGCTCGCTTCGTGGCGATCGAGAACGTGCCGGGCATGCGCGGCGTGAGTGGGGTTCAATTTACGACCGCAGTCATCGATGAGCTTCGCCTCGCGGGATACGCTGGCGAGGAATACCTTCTGCGTGCATGCGATTTCGGTGTCCCGCAACTCCGGCGTCGCATCGTGTTCCTAGCGCAGCAAGCCACTAGAGGTGATGCGCCGAGCGCACCAGAACCCACACACTGCCCCGAATGGGCGGGCGTAAATTGCGCTGTCCATCCACAACCTTGCGACTTGCCGCAGACGCTAAGCGTTATAGAGGCTCTTGCCGACCTGCCCTTATTCGGTTGTGGAGAGTACGCCGAATGCCGTGAAGTAGGCGGGCGGACCGTTACCAATGCGAGCACAATGGCTCACTCGGACAAAGTTCTAAAGAAGATTTCGCTCATCGAACCGGGCACAGGGCCGATCTCTTATCGGAGACTCCACAAAGACCTCGCCCGCACGATCGTTGCCGGCCACAGGGCCCTACCGGTCCATCCGACGCTCGACCGCACCATTAGTGTTCGTGAGGCGGCCCGCATTCAGGGATTCGAGGACTCGTATACGTTCAGCGGTCCGCGCGCGGCGCAACCACTACAGGTCGCCAACGCCGTGCCACCACCGATGGCCGCCGCAATCGCCAGGCGGCTACTCGCAATCCTCTAAGTTCGCGAACAATCCGATGCTCGCATGGGAGCAGAACCCGACGTCGCTCGGAAGATTTGGCAATGTAGGACTCAGCCACTTTAATGCGGCCCTGTTCTGACACGCTGAAGGCACTAACGCGCCACCTGAGTTGAGCCGCGTCAATGCACGTCGTGACGTTTGATCGATCGGCAGTGCAGACCCGCACGAGCCGAGCCCTGCATCGGGACCGGAACCGATGATTCAACCGCGACGAGTTGCGTCTGACTTCGCGTGCCCCCCGGGAGGGGTTAATCACCATCCCCTGCGGAGCCGCCGCGCTTGACCGCCCGGAGCAGGCGGGCGATCGCGGCGTCCATGCCCTCGCGGGTAGCCCACCCAGCCCCAACCGCAGCTTGACTCCAGGTGCCGCCGGCGAGAACAAATCTCGCCGCATGCGCGAGTCGGTCCCCGCTGGCACGCTCAGGCACGGTGGCGAGCGCGGCGAGTATCCGATGCGCGCGAACGCGACGAGCGTATGCCTCCTCCCACTCGGCCATGGCATGAGTACTTGTCGGCTCCCGGCCCTCCGCAGCGGCGTCCCAAGCAGGCCCATCTTTCACAATCAGCGGATTCGTTGCGCGGTTGCTGGGGCTTTCCGTGATCAACGCGGTGATTACCTGCTCGAAGGCGAGGACGATCCAAAGGTACTTCTTGCCTTCGAGTTTGCGCTGCAGCGACATATAGATGATGCGGCCAGTGCGCACAGCGGTCTCAACAGTGATCACCTCCCAGCACTCAGGGCGAAAGTCGGTCAGATACTCCAGTGGGATCCCACGTTCTTCGAAGCGAGCTTTTGCGTGCGGTATCTCCAAACTGAGGCCGACCAAGTCTTTCAGCTGCTCGCGTGCTTTATCGAACAACTGCGCAGGGCCATACTCGGTGTGAAATCTGACAGTGCGAACTTTGGTCATAGCTCGACCAGCGTGCCAGCCGCCTCCGACAGTTCTGCTCACCGCGACGGCGTGGCGGGTCCGACCGAGGCGCCGATGGGTACGACACCCACAGATGCCACCGCGACACGACCAAGCCCGCTATTTAGTACACACATCCACGTCCGCCATCATCAAAACAAGCAGATCAGCGACCGGCGGCCACACCAGTCAGCGAAAAGTGGCCCAAGTTGAGTGACACGCAGAAGGCTCCGCGCGCCAGAATGGGTCCGTGAAGGCGAGGGGCAGTGATGGCAGACCTTCTGGCAGCGTGCGTGTGCGCCGACCAGAGTCCGCGTTGAATTCCTATGCGAGCACGCCCGGCGTCAGGGCGCGAATGCAGGTGCAGAAAACGCGTGACACTAAGCCAGAGATGGCGATCCGTCGACTGTTGCACGCGTCGGGTCTCCGTTATCGGGTGGACCGCGCGCCTCTCAAAGGCCTTCGGCGTCGGGCAGACATTGTGTTCGGTCGCGCAAAGGTAGCGGTCTATGTCGACGGATGCTTCTGGCATGGCTGCCCCGACCACGGGCGGCCAAGGACCGTCGCAAATCCGGAGTACTGGGCGGCGAAGATGGAACGGAACAGAGCCCGCGACGCCGATACAGACCGGCGGCTCATCGACGCAGGGTGGGCGGTCGTGAGGGTGTGGGAACACCAACCTCCTGGCGAGGTTGCCGCTCAAGTCGAAGCCGTTGTCCGACTTCGGAGTTCGGCCTGAAGGCTTTCGACGCCACATCCGTGGCTTCAGGACCGCGTCCCAGTCGTCGTCGGATTCATCCACGTTCAGACCTCGGCGGCGCTAAAAGCGTCGACCGCGTGGCATCCCGCACGGCCTGAGCCCTAGTCCTTGCGGTGAATCCAAAGCCGCCGACCGCGTTCGCCCGGGGTATGCACAGCGGTAATCGCCAACAATCCGCGATCGGCGAGTTGATACAGTTTCCGCCGAGCTGTGGTCTCGGAGACGTCGAAGTAGGTAGCAGCGTACTGCACCGTGAACCGCGGCCCTTCGTAGAGGACGTCACCCGCCGGTGATGTGATAGTGCCGTTCAGCTCCGGTGAATCATCCAACAGAGATAGGACATTTTCCGCGTTTAGCTGCGGGGCCTTTTCCACCTTAGGCCGACCAAAAATGGCGTCGAGGACTACGTCCCTCGCCTCAGATTGTTCCATCGGACCATTCTTCCCTAAGGGACTGCTTTCGCCTCGTGCAAGCGGCGCAGATCTGGAAGCTGCGCCGGCCCAGGTGCTGAAATTTTCATCGCACCGAGCTTTGATCAACGGCTAGATACCGGTAAGGGTCGCCCGGCTGGCCCCCGAGATACGGCGATCGCCTTACCTGTGTGGCCGTCACCCTGCATCCTCTTGCGGTCAGGATGTGCTCAGCGTTAGCGACCTTACTAGACCGCCCGAACTTGGGTGCCGTTACTGTGCGAGTCGCCCGCTTCGAGGCGGTCGAGTCCATGCCGCATCTCGGTTCGCCGACCAGGTTCCGTTTCTAAACATCTGGGACCAAGCGCACGGTCGACTGCAAGCGCCAGATCTGCGCAGGTCGCCGAGTCCGATTTCCTAGTGTCACAAGGCGAGTCCGACTTCTGAGGATCTGACATCGAATTAAATGTCGCACCGCGGTGGTTCTGTATGACCATGAGCACCGCCGCGTACCTCCGGGTGTCTACCGGGCAGCAGTCCGTCGATCAGCAGCACGACGTGATCGCCGCCGCAGGAATCGCGCCCGACCGGACCTTCAGCGACACCTCCTCCGGGCGTGCTGGCAGCGACCGACCGGGCTGGCGCGAGTGCATGGGCTGGCTCCGCGAAGGCGATTGTCTCGTCGTCGTCGCCGTCGACCGACTCGGACGGTCTGTTCGGGAAGTCGCAACTGCACTGCACGAGCTGACCAGCCGCGGTGTCCACGTACGGTCGTTGCGCGAAGGGGTGGACACAAGCACCCCCACGGGGCGTGCCGTTACGAGCATCATGGCCACCATCGCGGAGCTGGAACTCGAACTCGGCAAGGAGCGCCGCGCCGCGTCCCGCGAGGCTCGGCTCGCCCGTGGCTTGGCCGCCACCAAGCCCATGAAACTTGATGCTGCCCAGCAGAAGCGACTCCTCCGCCTATACCAACAGGGTGAACCGGTAAGTGAGTTGACCTCCATGTTCGGCATCAGTCGGAGCACGGTGTTCAGGACCCTGAAGATCTTGAAGAAGCAGGACGTAGTGGTGCAGGCGGTCTAGCAACCACAGCACGGTGCACCGGCAGCACGTTCAGGAGCCGAAAGGTCGGTTACAAGCTCTGCTCTTTGCTGTGCTTGAAAGCATCCTCAAGGGCTTCAAGGCAGGCGCTGGCAGTGCCGATTTCTTGCTTGGTTGGGTGCCGGTCTCAGGGCTCCTTATGGATCCGCTGTGTTAGCGGGCGAGCTCGACGATCTCACCTCTGATCGTCCAGCGTGGACCGATCGGTTCAGCGCGGAGTAACTCGCCGGCAACGCACAGGTGGTCCGCGGGGTCCCACCTGACGCCCTCGCCGTACGGGGCGACGAGCTGCGGCACGACGCCGAGCACGGCCCGGCTTTGATCAAGTAGCAGCTCCTCGATCTCGACGGGATCTACCCGAAGTGCCCTCGCGATCCGGGCCACGACCTCCGGCAGCGCCGCCGTGTCGGTGTGGGCCTGGAAAGCGCAGACCACCCCGTCAAAGATCCCCTTCACCAGATTGCCCAAGACCGGCTGACTCCCGCGCGGCGGCCGGACCTGAACTTTGACCGCGAATGGCGTCTCGGGCGCACGCGGCGACCCGTCCACCTCGACCTGGCGACCGCGCAGCGCTAGCCACACTTGCGCCAGCTTCACGTCATCGGCGAACGCCCCGAGGTCGGTCCAGTCGAACGACGCCAACGTCCGCCCCTGCTGCCAGTCGGCGAAGGCGCCGGACTGCGGCGCGAGCGCGTAGCGATAGCCGAACCGGTACTCAGCACCATCGGGAGCCGCAGGTACGGCGGCGCCGAGCTCGAAGCGGGTCCCGTTGCGGCCGGCGACTGCAAACGAGCCGATGTTGTAGAGCACGAGATTCTCGACGTCGGCGTTCGGGAGCTTGTCGCCGAAAAACGTGGCGTGCAGCACCATCCCAGCTGGCGGTTCGAGCTGTCGGCAGCGGCTGCGGATCTCGGTCCGTAGGCGCTCTTGCCAGGCGGGTCGGCACTCGAAGCGGATGTAGTCATCGGCCCAAGCCTCGACTATGGCACTGTCCGGGGCCGGTCCGTGAATTTCGCAGCGGCCGTCGGCCGCCGAGGGCGCCACCGCCTGCTCGGCCTGCTTAGGTGAAGTGCGTTGTCCGGCATCGCTAGCCGGGTGGCAGACCCGGCACGGCGGGATCGGCTGCCCCACCTGGTTGATCGCCGGTCGGCGATTATTTGACGATCATTGCGGACGTTTGGGCAGGTGTCGGCGAAGGCACTGACCGGCCCAGCGAAAAGCCCAGTTAATCGGGTCCCACTCGGAAATTCCTCGCGCGCCCGGACCGGCACCGACGTCCGTACTTGCATTTGAGACGAGTTTTCCTAGGGCTGTGATCCGGTATGGTTCACGCGTGAATACGGCGCCGTGGGTTTCCTTGCGGGCTGACGTTCGCCTCGTTCCAACATGCTGTCGACACGGGCGAGACCCGGAACTTTGGCTTCTCTGGGGGAAGGTGCCCGGGGCAGCAGCCGGTACACGCGGAGAACTCGGCTAACCCGGCACAGTCGGGTTCATATTCGGCCGATCCCCGCCCCAGGTTCGCCGGGTTCTCCGGGTGTCCCGGGTTCATGGAGATCGATGTCGCACCATCCGGCGGCTTCGTGTAAGAAACGGGCGCGGCCGATTCCGTGACGCCTCAAAGCGCGATGCGCCTTCCGGAACGCTTGCGTGGCATGGTTTGGGCACCGGCGTAGGCATCACCGAGCACCTCAAACCGCATTGGAGGTGCAGGTCACGCGAGCGCCCTGACACTTTGATTCACCACCCCCGCGTCCGGGTGACCAGCGCCAGATTAGATCGCAGCGGAGTAGCGCGGCGGCAGCGGTCCCGCGGAGTTCGTCAGCCCCTCTTGGGCAACGCGCCGTAGGACGGCAGCCGTGAGAAGGCCCACCCCGGCCTCTCCTATCGCCATCGGATGTACGCCCGGTAGCTTGACCGGCGATCACAGTATCGCGGTGGTGGCGCGTGCCTTCGCCAATGCCCGTTGGACCCGATCGGTTAGACCAGTGGTGGAGTTCGCCATGGCTCCCGGGAGGCCAGGGTCTGTGTCTGTTTCGATGACTCCGGCGCGGTACTCCTCACCGCTATCGGCCGTTTGCTGGCCGGCAGTGGCGAAGGTGGCCATTATTTCAGCGCGGAGCGCGTTAAAGCTGTTGTCGGTGTCGCATGTGGCGATAGGTTCCTGGGCAGGAGAAAGGGCTTTGTCGAACTCGGCGGCTTTCTTAATTAACCCGGTGCACCCGGAGGACTCGGTTAACTCGGCGCTGTGGGTTTTCGGTTCGCCGGATTTATGCTCCAAGTTCGCCGGATTTATCCGGTTCCTTGCTGCGGTATCGGGAATCGTTCGGCCTATGCGCAACCTGTCCCACGCCGTCCGAAGCGCGGATAGTGGGTACCCCCGACGACCCTTGCCGCCGGGTCGCACCGAAGTTGTGTTGGTGGACTGGTTGAGCATGCGTCCAAGCCGCGTCTCCGTGAGACGTTTGCCGTAAGGGCTATCGTCGCCCCAGTACCCCGGGTTGTGGGCCACGAGCAGGTTAACCAAGTCCAGGGTCGGCATGAAGTCCCTGCCGGCGGGCCAGACCGCATGAAGGTCAGTCAGCAACACCATGCCGGGCGGCTGCTT
The DNA here is from genome assembly GCF_001667865.1 of Mycobacterium mantenii. Classification (GTDB taxonomy): domain Bacteria; phylum Actinomycetota; class Actinomycetes; order Mycobacteriales; family Mycobacteriaceae; genus Mycobacterium; species Mycobacterium mantenii_A. Next base: position 38,243 of record NZ_LZJP01000042.1, read on the forward strand.
CTTCAGCCCAGCCTCGCGCACGGCGGCATCCTCCGCCATCCCGTTCTCGATCAGCTCGTCGGAGATCCCCGGTCAACGCCCGCAGGCCGCCACGGCAACCCGCTTGATCGGGCGCCATTTCTCCTTGGCGCGACCGACGCATCCAGCTGGAAGATCGACGACCATACCTTTGACCTTCTCGCGGGCGCTGGCGGCCCACTCGGCGATCTCGTCCTGCAGCGCGTCGGCCTCGTTTTCGAGGTATTCCCAGTCAGAGTCCTCCACGGTGCCGTCGAGGTCGGGCATCAGCAAGACGCGGATCATGCGTGAACGGGTATCTTCCGCGAGGTTCGGGTCGTTACCCGCCAAAGCGGCAGGTGCGAAGGTCGGCATTTCGACCACCTCCCAGCCGCCGCCCTTCACCGGCACGTTGACCGGGCGACTCGCACCGCGCCGGTATCCGGTGTTGATGATGGCCACCAAGTCCCCAACCCCGGGCTTGTCGGGACTTAACGTTCGGTGGACCTCGTCGAGCAGGACTGTTCGAATGCCGTTGTTGAGCATGCGCGGGAGCAACGCCGGGGATGACATGGAGGCAATCAGAACCGGGTCGTGACACAAGCGCTTGAAGTGATCGAGAACCGTCGTCTTGCCTGCACCCGGCATCAACGAGTCGAGTTGCAGGCGCGGGCTGGTGTGGCACTCCTCGGCCAGGTGCGTGTGCACCGTCCATAGCGCCAGCAAGTGATAGTCGTGATCGAAGGTCACCCTTATGAACCGCCGATACCACGCCTCGACCTTGTCAAGCACCGCAGCGCCGTCGATGCTGCCGTATGGCGGCGCTTCCCGTTTAGCCGAGACTGCGTCGGCCTCACCAGAGCCTGTCGAATCCGGGCAGCCGGTCACGTAGTTGCGGTCGGTGGTGCTTGTGGTTAAGTTGGCCGCCTCCGCGCCGAGGCAGTCTGCATGTTCATCACGCGAAGCCTGCTCCCCTAAAACCTCGGCCAGATGGGTCCGCGCGGTCACAGAACTCCGCCTTCCGCGTGACACGTGATCCTGGAAGTTGCACTCCGCCACCTTCCTCGTGCACCATTTCGCCGCGAGGACCAGCGACCATTACCGTCGCCGACCGTAAAGCCGAGCCTCGACAAGTTAATCGCGAGCCGGTCGGCGTAGCCGGGGTGTATGCGCCAGACCTCGAAGGCCGCGTCCCAGCGCCGGGCCCACGATGGCAATGCATTGATCGCGGCCACCGCGCGCTCGCTGCGCGCGCCATATATCGGGCTGACCAGCACATCGTCGAAGTACTCGCCAATGTGCTCGAACAAAACGTCGAAGTCTTCACTACGTTTGTCTGCTCGCTGACACTGGCGTTCCCGGAGTCGAGACCCCGGCGGTGCCCCAGGGCTAGTCATCCGTGCGGGTGTGTAGGGAGTCGGTAATCCACTGATCCACGTCGGCCCACCTGTAGAGGACGCGCCTCCGCCCGGCGCGCACGAAGTTGGGTCCGTCACCCCGGTACCGCATCTGAGCGAGGCTCGCGGGCGTTGTGTGCAAGGCTTTCGCCACCTCCGCGGGGGTAGCGAGCTCTGAGATCATGCAGAGCCTCCGATCAAGCTTCTGGGTTTCTAGAAGGTTGATATCTTGATACTCCTGATCGGTGGGTCCTGTCAACTCTCCAGATTTCTAGTAGGCTGAACTCGTGGACGAGAAGGTTCAGAGACCGGACACAATTGACCGGCGTCTGGCCACTGTTATCGGGAAGAACGCCCGTCGGATTAGGGCAAACGCAGGATTGAAACTCGACCAAGTGAGCATCGCGGCGCGGAACCGCGGCCTCAGCTGGTCGGAAGCGCGCGTCGCAGATTTCGAATCTGGACGTGTTGCCCCGAACCTGGCAACCCTAGTCGCGGTCGTCCTTGCGTTGCAGGATGTGGGCTGCGCCGACGCCACATTCCCCAAGTTGTTGCAGCCGGTCTCGGGCGAGCCGATCCAGATCAACGATTCGCTGGCGCTATGGAACGAACAGGTGATCAAGCTGCTCAGCGGGCAGCCGGCCGGGAAGCCGGACCCCTTTGGGCACAAGCGGAAGGGGGTTCCCAGAACATTCACGGAGCTAGAGCCTGACGAAGCGGTAATCACGGCGCGCTTGCCCTTCTACAGCCCCGGCATTCTGAATGCGGTCATCAAGGCGTCTGGCGCATCGGAGGAGCGGACCAAAAAGGCTCTTGGTATTTCTTCGATGCTGCTAGCCCACTTGTCCGCGGCGTTGTGGAAGCGGACCTTCTCGCAGGAACGCGACCGCAGAGCGGGCCCAGGGGCGAACGCCCAGAAGCGCGGCCAAGTCAGCCGTGAGCTGCGGAAAGAGCTCCAGGCTGCGATAGAGGCGGCGGCTCGTGGCCACGATAAGTAGTTACGACACTGCACACGGAAAGCGCTATCGCGTCCGGTACCGCACGCCCGACCGCAGGCAGACCGACAAGCGCGGTTTCAGGACCAAGCGGGACGCCGAGCAATTCGCCGCCACCGTGGAAGTGGCCAAGCTGCGCGGGGAGTACATCTCACCGACGCTGGGTCGCATCACCATACGGGAACTCGGCCCGGCGTGGCTGGAGCGCCGCCAGGGTCACATGAAGCCGTCTGGCTTCCGGTCGTACGAAAGCGCCTGGCGGGTCCACGTCGAGCCAACCTGGGGACGCAGCCGGGTGTCCGAGATCCGCTTCACCGCGGTGCAGGCATGGGTCTCGCAACTCGCTACAAACCGAGGTCCGGTCGTTGTGCAGACGGCCTACTCGGTACTGGCACGGATACTCGACGACGCGGTACAAGACCGCCTGCTGGCGTCGAACCCCGCCCGCGGCGTGAAGCTGCCCAAGCGCCCCCCACGGCGCAACGTGTACCTGACCGCAGGCCAGCTAAACAGGCTTGCCGACGAATCGGGGCGCTACCGCTCGCTTGTGCTGCTCCTGGGAGTGGGAGGACTGCGCTGGGGCGAGGCGGCGGCGCTACGGGTTGGCGACGTCAACTTTTTGCGCCGACGCATCGACCTGCACCGCAACGCCGTGCAGGTGGGCACCAAGATTGTGGTCGGCACCCTGAAATCGAATGAGAACCGGGCTGTGGTCTTGCCCGAGTTCGTGATCGAAGCACTAGCGGAGGCCGCCGCGGGCAAGGGCCGCGACGATCTGTTCTGGCCGACGCCGTCCGGCCGCTACATGGGGCCGCCCGCGTCAAAGGACTCCTGGCTATCCGGCGCGGTCGCACGGTGCCGAAAGGCCGATCCCACGTTTCCGCGCGTGACGGCTCACGCCCTGCGGCACACGGCGGCGTCGCTCGCGATCAGTGCCGGGGCGAATCCGAAGGTGGTGCAACGGATGTTGGGGCACGCCAGCGCGGCGATGACCCTGGACGTCTACGCCGATTTGTTCGACTCAGATCTCTCATCTGTTGCAGAGAGTGTGGGCAAACTGTGGGCAAGAACGTCGCAACCGCACGATCGTTCGACGGCGAAAACGCCTCTACCAGCACCGACCGGAACCGAAAGTGGGAGCCCCCTGTCAGGATTGAACTGACGACCGCTCGCTTACAAGGCGAGTGCTCTACCACTGAGCTAAGGAGGCGGGGTAAAACCGGACCCAGCCTAATCGGTCACTGGTCGCTGTCGATCACGCGTGCTGAGCGCACCGGACGCGACGAGGGACGCCGCCGTCCCGGCAGTGGGATCCGGTCGGCGATATTGCTCAGCGGGTTGACCACCATGGTGAGCGCGATGACGGCGTCTTGCAGGGTGGCGATGGCGGGCTCGAGCGCCTCCATCCCGGGCGTCAGCCTGGCCAGGGTGTCGGCGACGTCGGCGAGCTGATCCAGCGGTCCGTTCTTCGCCGTCAGCTTGTCGACCAGGCCGCCGTCGCTGAGCAGCCGGTCGGCCAGCCCGTTCTCGGCCAGCAGCCGCTCGATCAACCCCTCTTCGGCGACCAGCTGATCGGCCAGCCCGCCGGGCTGCAGCGTGCGATGCAGGGCGCCGCCCTCGGCGGTCAACCGGTCGAGCAGACCGCCCTCCGACGTCAGCATGTCGACCACCCCGCCCGGGCGCAGCAGGCGATCGATCGGGCCGTCCGGGGCCACCGCCCGGCCCAGCGGGGCGTCGTCGTCGAGCAGCCTGGCCAGCCGATTGGCCCGGACGATCGCGTCGTCGATCCCCAGCATGGACGTCATCGCGTTGGTGCCGCCGGTCCCGCCGTCACCGAGTGCTCGCTTCGCCACGCCGACGGCCGCGCTCGCGACGGTCAAACTCGCGTCCGCGGCGGCCAGCCCCACCCGGGCGGGCGCGGTCGCGGCCGACACGATGTTTTTGGCGAGGTTCATTCCACGAGTCTATTCACGACTCGGGCCGGCTAGCCCTGTACGTCCCAAGGCAATGCGATGATTCCTGGCAGACTACTATCAGACGGTTGGCACTGAGCTTTCAGGAAGTGCACAACCATCACATAGCAAACGTTCAAGTAAGGGACAGAAGCATCTGATGACAGCGGCAACCCCCAACGAAACGAAACCCGAGGCTCGCGTCCTCGTGGTCGACGACGAAGCCAACATCGTCGAGCTGCTCTCGGTGAGTCTGAAATTCCAGGGGTTCGAGGTCTATACGGCAACCAACGGCGCCCAAGCCCTGGATCGGGCGCGCGAGGCGCGTCCCGACGCGGTGATCCTCGACGTGATGATGCCGGGCATGGACGGCTTCGGGGTGCTGCGGCGGCTGCGCGCCGACGGCATCGAGGCGCCGGCATTGTTTCTGACCGCCCGGGATTCCTTGCAGGACAAGATCGCCGGCCTGACGCTCGGCGGCGACGACTATGTGACGAAGCCGTTCAGCCTCGAAGAGGTCGTTGCCCGGTTGCGGGTCATCCTTCGCCGCGCGGGCAAGGGCGGGGCCGAACCGCGCAGCGCGCGGCTCACCTTCGCCGACATCGAGCTCGACGAAGAAACCCACGAAGTGTGGAAGGCCGGTCAGCCGGTCTCGCTGTCGCCGACCGAATTCACCCTGCTGCGTTACTTTGTCATCAACGCGGGCACGGTGTTGAGCAAGCCGAAGATCCTCGACCACGTGTGGCGTTACGACTTCGGAGGTGACGTCAATGTCGTCGAGTCCTACGTGTCGTATCTCCGCCGCAAGATCGACACCGGGGAGACGCGACTGCTGCACACGCTGCGCGGGGTGGGCTATGTATTGCGGGAACCGCGCTGAGCCACAGAGCGGCCAGCGGTGGTAGCGGAGAAGTAGACAGATGGTCACCAAGCCTCGGCGTGGAGTGCCCCTCCGGTTAGGGCTCGTTGCCGCCACCCTGGCCCTGGTCGCCTGCGGCCTCGCGGTTTCGGGTATCGCGGTGACGTCGATCCTGCGGCACAGCCTGGTCAGCCGCATCGACTCCACCCTGCTCGACGCGTCCCGCGGCTGGGCGCAGGCCCCGCGGCGGGAGTCGCCGCCGCCCTACGAGGGGCCCGACCCGGGCCGGCCGCCGTCGAAGTTCTACGTGCGCGGCGTCAGCACAGACGGGACCCCGTTCACCGCCATCAACGACCGCAACGCCGAACCGGCGTTACCGGCCGACAACGACGTGGGCCCCAACCCCACGACGCTGCCCTCGGTGAACGGCTCGGACATTCAATGGCGGGCCGTCTCGGTGCACGGCCCGCACGGGCTGACCACCGTTGCGATCGACCTGTCCGACCTTCAGCACACGGTCAGCTCGCTGGTCTGGTTGCAGATGGGCATCGGGGTGGTGGTGCTGGCCGTGGTCGGAATCGCGAGTTTCGCGGTGGTACAGCGCAGCCTGCGCCCGCTCACCGAGGTCGAGCACACCGCCGCGGACATCGCCGCGGGCCAGCTGGATCGCCGTGTGCCGGAACGAGATCCGCGGACCGAGGTGGGCCGGCTGTCGCTGGCGCTCAACGGGATGCTCGCGCAGATCCAGGAAGCGCTGGCGTCCTCGGAGTCCTCGGCCGAAACGGCCCGCAGTTCCGAGGACCGGATGCGGCGCTTCATCACCGACGCCAGCCACGAACTGCGCACCCCGCTGACGACCATCCGCGGCTTCGCGGAACTGTATCGGCAGGGCGCCGCCCGTGACGTCGCGATGCTGTTGTCGCGGATCGAAAGCGAGGCCTCCCGGATGGGCCTGCTGGTCGACGACCTGCTGCTGCTGGCCCGCCTCGATGTGCAACGACCGCTCGAACACCATCGGGTGGACCTGCTGGCGCTGGCCAGCGATGCGGTGCACGACGGGCAGGCGATGGACCCCAAACGCACCATCACCCTGGAGGTCCTCGACGGTCCCGGCACCCCGGAGGTGCTCGGCGACGAACCGCGCATCCGGCAGGTGTTGAGCAACCTCATCGCCAACGCCTTGCAGCACACCCCGGAAACCGCCGCCGTCACCGTGCGGGTCGGGACCGACGGCGACGACGCGGTGCTCGAAGTGGCGGACCAGGGTCCCGGCATGAACCAGCAGGACGCGTCGCGGGTGTTCGAGCGGTTCTACCGCACCGACTCGTCGCGGGCCCGGGCCAGCGGCGGCACCGGGCTGGGGCTATCCATCGTCGAGTCGTTGGTCCGGGCACACGGCGGCGTCGTCAGCGTGACCACCGCGCCCGGCGACGGATGCAGCTTCCGGGTGACGCTGCCGCGCATCAGTGACGTGCCCGCGCACGAGCCGGTTCACGCCAACTGAGCCAGCGCCGCCTTGATCTTCGCCTGGGCCTCGTCCAGCGATTCCGCCGACGGGTTGCGGTCGACGTTGGCGAAGCCGAAGTCGCTGAGGCTGCGCGTGGGGAAGACGTGCACGTGCAGGTGAGGCACCTCCAGCCCGGCGATGATCACGCCGGACCGCTCGGTTCTGAAAGCCTTGCACACCGCCTTGCCGATCAACTGGCTCACGCCCATGACCCGGGCGAAGCCCGGACCGTCGACGTCCTGCCAGTTGTCGATCTCGGCGCGCGGCACAACGAGCGTGTGCCCCTGCGTCATCGGCTCGATCGTCAGGAACGCGACGACGTCGTCGTCCTCGTAGACGAAACGGCCGGGGAGTTCACGGTTGATGATCTTGGTGAAGATCGACGCCATGGGCCCAGCATATGTGCGGCGATCACACGGCCCCGCTCAGCCCTCCTGGCCGAACTTCATCATGTCGAGGTTCCAGTATCCGCGCATGTTGGTGATCAGACCGGCGTCGTTGACCTTGTAGGTGAACACCCCGCGCACCGAGCTGGTGAGGCCGCCTTCGAACTTGCTGTCGAGCACCAGGATGTGGGCGATCTCGTACGGCGAACTCGACGGGAAGGTTTCCTCGCAGGTGATGGAGAGCTGGTTGGCGGCGATGTTGGTGTCGAAGAAGGCGCCGACGGCCTCCTTGCCGCGGACGCCGCTGCCGTCGGGGTTGGTGACGGACTTGCCGATCGGGTCCTCGATGACGACGTCGTCGGACATCAGCGCCAGCCAGCCCTCCCGGTCGTGCGCTTGCACGCACCGCCACGACGACTGCGACGCGGCCAGGGCCGGGGATGCCTGGGATTCTTGAGCTTTCGCGGTTTCGGTCATTTCTCTTCTCCTGTCACTAGATAGCGCACGCGGCGCGCGCGCCTTCCTCGGTGGCTTTGCGGATCAGGCCGAGCCCGGTGCAGTCGCCGGCGGCGTGCACCTCGGCGCCGGGCAGAGCGCCGGCGAGGGCGTCGAACAGGGTGGTGTCGGGCTCGACCGTGCCGGCCAGCACGACGCTGTCCGCGGCCAGCCGCCGTGTGATCCCCCCGTCGGGGGTGAACATGACCGCATCGACGGTGATGCGTTCGGTGGCCGCGCGGACGTGCACGGTGACGCCGAGGCGGTCGAGACGGTCCATGTGTTCGGTCTTGCGCTTGTTGCCCACTTCTGGAGCGATGTCTCTGCCGGCCTCGAGTATGGTCACCCACCGGCCCCGGCCGGCAAGGAATTCCGCCAGTTCGAGGGCGACCAGGTCGCCGCCGATAATGACGACCCGGCGGCCCAACGGCATCCAGACCCGGCTGGCGTACCGGATCGCGGCGGGCCGCACCAGCCGCTGTCGCCAGCCCGACAGTGCCGAGGCGCCGACGCGCTGCCAGGCGGGAGCGCCGGATTGCGCACGGCCACCGAGCAATTCGCGTAGTCCGGGCCCGGTGAGCACGTGCGCGTGATCCGCGCCGGGAATCGGTGGCACCGCGACGCGGCCGCCGGTGGCCACCACCACCGCGTCGGGTGCGGCCGCGACGACGTCGTGCACCGACGCCGTGTGGCCCAGCCGAACGTCGGTGGTGCCGGCCTTGAGCTCGTCGCACAGGTAGCGCAGAAACGGCTGGTTCTCCGGATGCAGCACCGACGCCCAGCGCAGCGCCCCGCCCAGTGCGGCGCTGCGCTCGAAAAGCGTGACGCGGTGGCCGCGTTCGGCGGCGACGCGGGCGGCCTCCAGCCCTGCCGGTCCGCCGCCGATCACCACCACACGCTTGGTGCGGGCGGCGCGGGCGGCGGACAGTTGTCGTTCCTTGCCGGTGCGCGGATTGACCGCGCAGTCCACCGAGAAGCGCTGTTCCATTGCGTCGATGCAGTTTTCGCAGGAGATGCACTTGCGGACCCGGTACGCCTGTCCGGACAGAACTTTGCGGGGCAGGTCCGGGTCGGCCAGCAGCGGACGCCCCATGGCGATGAAATCGGCACGGCCGTCGGCCAGGATCTGTTCGGCGCGGGCCGGGTCGTGGATGCGGCCGACGGCGATCACCGGCACGTCGACCACCTGCTTGACGGCGGCCGCCGCGCCGACGTTGAGTTCGTCGCCGTCGTCGGCGCCGTTGACCATGCCGGTGACCAGCCGATCGATGACGCCGCCGCTGACGTGGAACGCGTCGACGCCCGCGGCGACGAGTTGGGGTGCCAGCAGGGCGGTTTCGTAGATGGCCCGGCCGCCGGCGACGCGTTCGTACCCGGAGATGCGCAGCGTGATCGGCAGGGCGTCGCCGACCTCGCAGCGGATCGCGGCCAGCGCCTCGAGCACCAACCGTACCCGGCCGCGCGCCGAGTCGCCGCGATAGTCGTCGGTGCGCCGATTGCGTTGCGGGGCAAGGAATGAGCCCAGCAGCATGTAGCCGTGCGCGGCGTGCAGCTCGATGCCGTCGTAGCCGGCCTCGACGGCACGCCGGGCCGCGGCCTTGAACAGATCGAGCACCTCGGCGAGCTGCTGTGTGCTGATCTCGGCCGACGGGCGCCCGGTGAGATAGGACGGAATCACCGACGGGCCCAGCGAGGTGGCCCCGAAGATCTCGGGCCCCAGGCCGTCGGGCCCGGCGTGCACGATCTGGGGCTGGATCTTGGCGCCGTGCTCGTGCACCACCTCCACCAGCGCCCGGTGCGCACCCACCGCGTCGTCGGTGCCCAGATGCAAACCACCGGGAGTCTCGGGGTGATGGTGGTCAATCCCGGTGGCGCCCAACGTGATCAGCCCGACCCCGCCACGGGCGCGCGCCGCGAAGTAGTCGCGGGTGCGCTCCGACGGCAGCCCGTCCGGTGTGCCGTACATCGTCTCCATCGGAGACATGACCACGCGGTTGCGCACCGTCATGGCGCCGATTCGTCCCGGCGCCATGAGGTGGCCGAAGCCGGTCACCGAATGGACGCGGCCGATGACCGGTGGTTTACCGGTCGGCGTCGGTGAACCGGATGACGCCGCGAATGTTCTTGCCGTCCAGCATGTCCTGGTAGCCGTCGTTGATCTGTTCCAGCTTGTACTGGCGGGTGATCATGTCGTCCAGGTTCAGCTTGCCGGCCTTGTACATCGACAGCAGCTGCGGGATGTCGTATTGCGGGTTGCCGCCACCGAAGATGGTGCCCTGCAGGTTCTTCTGCATCAGGGTCAGCATCGCCAGGTTCAGGTTGACGTTGGTGTCCAGCAGGCTGCCGATGGCGGTCAGCACGCAGGTGCCGCCCTTTTGGGTGATGTTCAGGTAGTTGTCCACGTCGGCGCCGTGCAGCTCGCCCACGGTGACCACGACCTTGTGGGCCATCAGGCCGTAGGTGACCTCGGCCATGCCCGCCATCGCGGCCATGATGTCGGGGTAGACGTGGGTGGCGCCGAACTTCAGCGCCTGGTCGCGCTTCCACTCAACAGGGTCGATCGCGAAGATGTAGCGCGCGCCGGCGTTGACGGCTCCCTGCAGCGCCGCCATGCCGACGCCGCCGACGCCGACGATGGCGACGTCCTGGCCGGGCCGGATGTCAGCGGTGCGGACCGACGAACCGTAGCCGGTGGTGACGCCGCAGCCGACCAGCGCGGCGACCTCGAACGGGACCGACGGGTCGATCTTCACCACCGAGCTGCGGTGCACGACCATGTAGGGCGAGAACGTGCCCAGCAGCGTCATGGGGTACACGTTCTGGCCGCGAGCCTGGATGCGGAAGGTGCCGTCGGAGACCGCCGCGCCGCCCAGCAGGCCGGCGCCAAGGTCGCACAGGTTGCGCATGCCGGCCTGACAGGTCGGGCACTGCCCACAGGAGGGGATGAACGACAGCACGACGTGGTCACCGGGGGCGATGTCTTCCACGCCGGGACCGACCTCGGTGACGATGCCCGCGCCCTCGTGACCGCCGAGCACCGGGAAACCGGCCATCGGAATACCGCCGGTGACCAGGTGATGGTCGGAGTGGCACATGCCCGCCGCTTCCATCTGGATCTTGACCTCATGCGCTTGCGGGTCGCCGATCTCGATTTCCTCGATGGACCAGGGCTGGTTGAACTCCCAGATCAGTGCGCCTTTTGTCTTCACGATGGTCCTGACCCCATTTCGCCTTTGAATTGATCAGAGCTGACCGGCCCCTTCATGCCGGCCAGCTAGGTGACAGGTGCCACAGGCACCCTTGTCGCGTCAGCATAGCGCGTGCAACAAATCAAATGCTTGGTTGGCTCCGCGGCGATCGCAAGCGCGGCGGAGCCGGGCGCAGCGGCCCGCCATTGGACCCGTCACCAGATGGGGACCGGGGCTTGGCCAAGCGGGTAGTAGCCGGGCAGCTTTTCGCCGGCGATGCTGCGTTCGATCCGCTTCTGCATGCCCTCGCTCAGGTCGCCGGACTCGATGAGCTTGCCGAACATGTACGCGACGTGACCGAAGTCGAAGAAGTCGCGCTGCCACTCGATCTGCTGGTCGCTGTTCAGGCGGAACCAGCTGCCGCCGATGCCGTAGATCTCGTCCTGGGTGCCGTCGCCCTTGTTGACGATCTGCTTCCAGAAGCCGACGATCTCGCCCTGCTTCTCGTCGATGAGCACCTTCTGGTACTCGTACACCCAGTTCTCCAGACCTTCCATTTCGAGGCCGAGGGCGACGTCGCGGATCTCGTCGACGCCCACGCACATCACGTCTTCCTTGGGGCCGATGTTCCAGCCGTAGGTGGCGTCCTGGGTGTAGAAATCCGCCAATGGCCGCCAGTCACCGGCCTTTTCGCAGTCCTTGTTGGCCTGCAGCCAGCGGTCGACCCATGCCTCGAGGTCTGCACGCGAGTGTGACGCCATTGTCAGTCTTCCTTTTCTTTGATGAATAGTGCTTGCGTTGGGCACATATCGACCGCGCGCTCGACTTCGTCGCGGGCGTCTTCGGGCGGTTCGGGGTCGAGGATTTCGACCTTGCCCCGCTTGGGCACCCGGAAGTAGTCCGGCGCCTCCAGTTCGCACATCGCATGGCCCTGACACAAATCCAGATCCGCTTCGATTCTGAAGCCGCCCATCGGACTTACTCCTTACGCGCTGCGCTTGCGGTAGCGGACCTTCGCCGGCCGGGCGAGCTGCACGACCATCTTGGAGTGGTCGTTGTGATAGCTGTCCGCCGGCTGGGCCATCTCGAATTCGTACTCGCGCAATAGAACCGAGAAGATCGCCTTGATCTGCATCTGGGCGAAGGCGGCGCCGACGCAGCGGTGCCGGCCGGCGCCGAACGGAATCCAGGTCCACCGGTTGACGATGTCGGCCTGCTCGGGTTTGTTGTAGCGATCGGGCTTGAACGCATCCGGGTCGGGAAAATCCTCCGGAATCCGGTTCGAGATCGCCGGGGACGCCGCGACGAAATCACCGGCGTGAATCGGAAAGCCCTCGACCTCGAACTCGCCCTGGGCCACCCGCATCAGGATGATCAGCGGCGGGTGTAACCGCAGGGTCTCCTTGACCACGTTGTCCAGCTTCGGAATCGAGCGCAGCGCATGGAAGCTCACCTCCTGGCCGTCGGCGTAGAGCTCCTCGAGCTCGGCCAGCACCTCGGCGTACACGTCGGGATGCCGGATCAACTCGATCAGGGTCCACGCCGAGGTCCCCGAACTGGTGTGGTGCCCGGCGAACATCAGCGAGATGAACATCCCGGTCACCTCGTCGGCGGAGAATCGGGGCTTGCCCTCCTCGTCCTTGATGGAAACCAGCACGTCGAGCATGTCACGGTCGGCCTTGTCCTTCGGCGGGTTGGCCAGCCGCTCGTTCATGATTTCCTGCACCAGCGCAACGAGTTTGACGCGGGCCTCGTCGCGACGCTTGAAGCTTTCGATCGGCAGGTAGGGATCGACGTAGCACAGCGGGTCGGTGCCGCGTTCCAGCTCGTGGTAGTACTCCGCGAACCGGTGGTCGAGCTGGTTGCGGAATTTCACACCGATCAGGCAGGCCGTCGAGGTGTAGATGGTCAGCTCGGAGAAGAAGTCGAGCAGTTCGATCTCGCCTTCGTCGCCCCAGTCGGCGATCATGCCCTGCACCTGAGCCTCGATGGTGGCGGCGTGGCCCTTCATCTGCTCGCCGCGCAGCGCCGAGTTGTGCAGCATCTCCTTGCGCCGCTCGGGGCTGGCGTCGAACACCACACCCTTGCCGAAGATCGGCGCCATGAACGGATACGCCGCAGCCTGGTCGAGATCCTCGTCGGCGGACCGGAAGAAAAACTCGTTGGCGCCCGCGCCCGACAGCAGGATGACGTGCTTGTCGACCAGCTGGAACCAGCCGACGTCGCCGCACTCCTCTCGGACGCGCTGCATCAAACCGATTGGGTCGGTGCGGAATTCCTCGAGGTGTCCGTGCTCCTCCTCGCCGCCGGAAACCCGCGGCACGGTAGCAGTGGTCACTTGCTCACTCCTCCTCGGCGCGAATGCTTCGCGCCGCATCGTCGATTCGCGAAGAAGTCATTGTCCTGGCATCCCCTCTTCGCCGAGCGCGAGCTTCTGGCGATCTTTCGTGTCGGCCAACGGGGCTTCGGGCTGAAGCTCCATATTCGCGATGAAGCCACCGCGCGGCGTCTCGGCGACGAACGTGATGGCGCGTGCCAGATCCGCCGCGCGCAGGAAGTAGTCGTGGCGGGCCTGGCCCCACTTGGCCCAGTCCTCCAGAGCCGGACCGATCTTCTCGGCCGGCAGGCTCCAGCCCATCGACGTCTTCGTCGGGCCGGGGTGCACGATCGAGGCCCGCACGCCGGTGCCCTCGAGCTCCATCTGGAAGTTGGTGACCATCGCGACCAGCGCGGCCTTGGCCGCACCGTAGGCGCCCATGTGCGGACGCTGGCGCAGTGCCACGTCGGAGCCGACGAAGATCAGGTCCCCGCGCTGCCTCTCCAGCATGCCGGGCAGCACCGCGGCGGCCAGCCGGTTCGCGCCGACGAGGTGAATCTGCAGCTGCGACTCGAACTCGTCGGTGGTGATCTCGGCGAGCTTTCCGAAGTAGGTGTCACCCGCGCCGGCCACCAGCACCTCGATGTTGCCGAGCGCGTCGACCGACTGCGCGACAAAGGATTTCACCGAGTTGGGGTCGGTGACATCCAGGTGGAATCCGACCGCCTCGCCGCCCTCGGCGTTGATCTTGCCGACGATGTCGTCGAGCTTCTCGACCCGTCGGGCGCCCAGGGCAACCGGGAAACCGTGCGCCGCGAGCTCGATGGCGGTTGCCTCTCCGATGCCTGAGGAAGCGCCGGCCACGATGGCAGGCCGGCGTTCGGGCAAGGATTCAAAGCGGGGCATTCAGCGGACCTCCACGGTCATTGGTAGGTCAGCGAATCCGCGGACATTGCTCGAGTGGACGCGGACGGCGTTGGCCTCGTCCACCTCGTAGCCGCGAATTCGCTTGAACAATTCGGTGAGCGCCACCCGTGCCTCCATCCGCGCGAGGTGCGCGCCCAGGCAGAAGTGTGCGCCGCTACCGAAACTCAATAGTTTGGGCCCGATCTCGCGCCCGATCAGATAGTCGTCGGGGCGGTCGAAGACCCGCTCGTCGCGGTGCCCGGAACCGGGCAGCAGCAGCAGGACATCGCCCTCGGGAATGGTGGTGTCGTAGAGGGTCAACTCGCCGGACACGGTGCGGGCCAGGATCTGGCTGGAGGTGTCGAAGCGCAGGGTCTCCTCGACCCACAGCGGCACCCGCGACAGATCGTCGTAGACCTGCGTCAGCTGATCGGGGTTCTTGTGGCCCCAAAACGCGGCATTGGCAAGCAGTTTGGTGGTGGTCTCGTTGCCGGCGATCACCATCAGGAACATGAAGCCCAGGACCTCGTCGTCGGTGAGCCGGTCGCCGTCGATCTCGGCTTCCAGCAGCGCCGAGGTCAGATCGCCGGTCAGCTTCTCGCGCCGCTCGGCCACCATCCCCTGGTAATAGACGATCAGGTTGAGCGAAGCCTCGACGGCCTCCGGCGGCACGTCGGTGACGCCCTCCTCTCGGTGCATCACCCCGTCGGCCCAGGCCCGTACCTGATCGCGATCCTTCTCCGGAACACCCATGAGCTCGGAGATGACGTCCATGGGCAGCTTCCCGGCGAACTCGTCGACAAAATCGACGGTGCCGTCCGCTGAAGACCGAGCCTTTTCCAGCATGATGTCGAGGTGCTGCGTGGCGATCTCGGTGACCCGGGGCTCGAGTTCGCGAATCCGGCGTGGCGTGAAGCCTTTTGACACCAGCGTCCGCAGCCGCAGATGGGCGGGATCGTCCATCGCCAGAAACGACATTGTCTTGCTGGCGTGCGGGCCGCGCGACGCCGGGTCCAGCGAGACGCCGTACTTGTTGGAAAGCGTTGTGCTGTTGCGGAATCCCTGCAGCACATCTTGGTGGCGCGACAGCGCCCAGAACTTCAGCTCGTCATTGCGGTAGAGCGGGGCCTCGTCGCGCAGCCGCTTGTAGTACGGGTACGGATCTTCGTGGAAGTCGTAGTCGTAGGGATCCAGGACCAGCTCGTGGTCGCCCACATGGACGGTCATCGTGCGTCTCCACCTAATCGTTCGGGGTTTGCGTCGGGGCTTGTCGGTTGGCTCGTCCGCCCGGCGCCGCTGAGGATGAGCCGCACCACGTAGGCCAGCCGGTCGGCTATCTCGCGGTAGCTGAATTCGCCGCTGCCGGCCTGAACCAGTGCCCCGAAGAAGGACATCTCCAGCGCGGACACGGCGGTGGGGTCGGCATTGGGACCCATCGCGGACGTGATCCGGCGATGGATCTCGGCGCCGATCCGGTCGCGCGCGGCACGCACCGCGGGGTCGGCACCGCCGCTGAGCAACGCCGTCGTGCAGGCCGCACCGACCTCGGGTTCGTCGGCGACCACCAGGGCCAGGTGGTGCAGCACCTGTTCGACCCGGGTGGTCATCGGGTCGTTGACGTCGGTGAAATAGGGGACCTGCCGCACCAGGTCCAGGTAGACCTCGGCGATCAGATGGTTCTTCGACGAGAAGTAGGTGTAGGCGGTGGCCGGGGCGACCTTGGCGCGGGCCGCCACCGCGCGCACCGTCAGGTCGGCGTAGGACTTCTCGCGCAGGGTTTCGATGCCGGCCGCGAGCACCTTGCGGAAGGTCTCCTCCTGGCGACGGTTGCGCGCCGGCTGGCCGGCCTCGCGGCCGCCGTCGGTTGGAATCGTTACCAGTGCGTCGCTGGACACATGTCCAAGCTAGTGGATCGGATCCTCGCGAAGCAAGCCCGATCCAAGAATATGCTGCTTAATCGTCATTTTGTCGCGGCTGTCGGCCGACGTTCGAGATCGGCTCTTGCACCGCTGACGACCGGGCGGCTATGGTTCGATCGGACAATATCGGACAACTGTCCACTAGATTGGCGTGCCGGGTTGGCCGCGCACAGACGGGAGCGGGACATGGCCTTGTTGGCCGACGGCGTGAGTGAACTCTTCATCGACGGCAAGCTGTCGGCCGGCAGCGCCGGCAACTTTCCCACGGTGAATCCGGCGACCGAGGAAGTGCTCGGCGTCGCCGCCAACGCCGACGCCGGCGACATGGATCGCGCCATCGACGCCGCGCGGCGCGCGTTCGACGAGACGGACTGGTCCCGCAACACCGAATTGCGGGTGCGTTGCATACGGCAGTTGCGCGATGCGATGCGTGACCACATCGAAGAACTGCGCGACATCACCATCGCCGAGGTCGGCGCCCCGCGGATGCTCACCTCGGCCGCCCAATTGGAGGGACCGGTCGGTGACCTGAGCTTTGCCGCCGACACCGCCGAGTCCTACGAGTGGAACGTCGACCTCGGCCAGGCATCGCCCATGGGCATCCCCACCCGGCGCACGATCGCGCGCGAAGCCGTCGGTGTCGTCGGCGCCATCACCCCGTGGAACTTCCCGCACCAGATCAATCTCGCCAAGCTGGGCCCCGCGCTGGCCGCGGGCAACACGGTGGTGCTGAAGCCCGCACCGGACACCCCCTGGTGCGCCGCGGTGCTCGGCGAGATCCTCGCCGAACACACCGAGTTTCCGCCCGGTGTCGTCAACATCATCACGTCCGACGACCACCGCGTGGGGGCGCTGCTGTCCAAAGACCCGCGGGTGGACATGGTTTCGTTCACCGGATCGACCGCGACCGGCCGCAGCGTGATGGGCGACGCCGCCGCGACGATCAAGCGGGTGTTCCTGGAGCTGGGCGGCAAGTCGGCGTTCGTTGTCCTCGACGATGCCGACCTGGGCGGGGCGTGCTCGATGTCGGCGTTCACCGCGGCCATGCACGCCGGGCAGGGCTGCGCCATCACCACCAGGCTGGTGGTGCCGCGGTCCCGCTACGACGAGGCCGTCGCCATCGCGGCGGGCACCATGGGCTCGATCAAGCCCGGCGACCCCAACGACTCCGGAACCGTCTGCGGGCCAGTGATTTCGGCTCGGCAGCGGGAGCGGGTGCAGGGCTACCTCGATCTGGCGATCGCCGAAGGCGGGACGTTCGCGTGCGGCGGCGGCCGCCCGGCGGACAAGGACGTCGGGTTCTTCATCGAACCGACCGTGATCGCGGGGCTGACCAACGACGCCCGGCCGGCCCGTGAGGAGATCTTCGGGCCGGTGCTCACCGTGATCGCCTACGACGGCGAAGACGACGCACTGCGCATCGCCAACGACTCGCCATATGGCCTGTCGGGCACCGTGTTCAGTGCCGATCCGGAACGCGCCGCCAACTTCGCGTCGCGGATGCGGGTGGGCACCGTCAATGTCAACGGCGGTGTCTGGTATTCCGCCGACGCGCCGTTCGGCGGTTACAAGCAATCCGGCAACGGACGCGAAATGGGCCTGGCCGGCTTCGAGGAGTACCTGGAAATCAAAACCATTGCCACAGCCGTGCAGTGACCGCGCCAACTGGGCGACCGAGAGGAAAACATGCGATTCGAGAATAAAGTCGGCATCGTCACCGGGTCCGGTGGCGGCATCGGGCAGGCGTACGCCGAGGCGCTGGCCCGCGAGGGCGCCGCGGTGGTGGTCGCCGACATCAACGCAGAGGCCGCCGACGCGGTCGCCAAGCAGATCGTCGCCGACGGCGGGACCGCCATCAGCATCCCGGTCGACGTGTCAGACCCGGAGTCGGCCAAGGCGATGGCCGATCGCACGCTGGCCGAGTTCGGCGGCATCGACTACCTGGTCAACAACGCGGCGATCTTCGGGGGCATGAAGCTGGACTTCCTGCTCACCATCGACCCCGAGTACTACAAGAAATTCATGAGCGTCAATCTCGATGGCGCGCTGTGGTGCACCCGCGCGGTCTACAAGAAAATGAGCAAGCGCGGTGGCGGGGCGATCGTGAACCAGTCGTCCACCGCCGCCTGGCTGTACTCCAACTACTACGGCCTGGCCAAGGTCGGCATCAACGGCCTGACCCAACAACTCTCGCGGGAGCTAGGCGGCCGCAACATCCGCATCAACGCCATCGCACCCGGGCCCATCGACACCGAGGCCAACCGGACCACCACGCCCAAGGAGATGGTGGACGACATCGTCAAGGGACTTCCGTTGTCGCGCATGGGTACTCCCGCGGACCTGGTCGGGATGTGTCTGTTCTTGCTCTCGGATGAGGCTCAGTGGATCACCGGGCAGATCTTCAACGTCGACGGCGGGCAGATAATACGGTCATGAGCCGCGCCGGCGACGATGCAAAGCGAAGCGATGAACAGGAGTGGCGCCATGAGTGACGATCTGAAGCTCGGCTACATCGGCCTGGGAAACATGGGCGCCCCGATGGCCACGAAGATGACCGAATGGCCGGGCGGAATAACGGTTTACGATATCCGGACCGAGGCGATGACCCCGCTGGTGGAAAAGGGCGCCGGGGTGGCCGACAGCGTCGCCGACATCGCCGCCGCCGACATCGTTCACATCACCGTGCTCAATGACGCCCAGGTGCGGGAGGTAGTCGGCGAGCTGGCGGCACACGCCAAGCCCGGGACGGTGATCGCCATCCACTCGACCATCAGCGACAGCACCGCGGTGGAACTTGCGGCCGAACTCAAACCGCAGGGCATCCACATCGTCGACGCGCCCGTCAGCGGTGGGGCCGCCGCGGCGGCCAAGGGCGAACTCGCCACCATGGTGGGCGCCGACCGCGAGGTCTACGAACGGATCAAGCCGGCCTTCAAACACTGGGCGGCCATGGTCATCCATGCCGGTGAGCCCGGCGCGGGCACCCGGATGAAGTTGGCCCGCAACATGTTGACGTTCACCTCGTACGCAGTGGCATGCGAGGCCATGAAACTCGCCGAGGCCGCCGGTCTGGATCTGCAGGCGCTGGGCCGGGTGGTGCGCCACACCGACGCCCTCACCGGTGGCCCGGGCGCGATCATGGTGCGCGACAACATGAAAGACATTGAGCCGGACAACTTCCTGTATCAGTCTTTCGTGCATGCCCGCGGGCTGGGGGAGAAGGACCTGAGCCTGGCGTTGGCTCTCGGCGAATCGGTGTCGGTCGATTTGCCGTTCGCCGATTTGGCCTACCAGCGATTGGCCGCGGACCTCGGCGTACCGCACACGGAGAAAGAGGCGTAATGGACGAGCTGCGCAGCAAGGGCCTCGCGAAGATGAACGAGGTCTACGGCTGGGAGATGCCCAATATCGAAGGCGACGCGTACTTCGACCTGACCGTCGACCACCTGTTCGGCAGCATCTGGACGCGACCGGGATTATCGATGCGCGACAAGCGCATCATGACGCTGACGGCGGTGACCGCGATCGGAAACCGCGACCTGGCCGAAATCCAGATCAACGCCGCACTTCTCAACGGCGAGCTCACCGAGACCGAACTGAAGGAGATGGCCGTCTTCCTGACCCATTACCTCGGCTTCCCGCTGGGTTCGGCGCTCAACGGCGCCGTCGACACCGTCGTCGCCAAACGCAAGAAGGCCGCGGCGAAGGGTTCCGGAGAGGACAAGAAGGCCAACGTGGATGCCGCGTTGAAGATGCATTCGGGCGAGTGACGCGCCAATCTCAGTACGGCTGAACACCTTCGGGCATCACGTACTCGGAGATCGGCCCGGTGACCCCGTTGACCGTCGTTCCGCCGTTGATGATGCCCGGGGCCATTTCCAGCATGTTGTGCGGAAACCCGAACCTGGGCTTGGTCAGCGCATCGAGCCGCGCCAGCTCGCCGGCCTCGAGGTTCACGTCGACGGCCCGGACGTTGTCCTCGAGCTGGGAGAGCCGGCGCGCGCCGATGATGACCGACGAGACGGCGTGCTGCGCGCGCACCCAGGCCAGCGCGACGCTGGCGACGTTGGTCTGGTGCGCACGCGCGATGGCCTCGAGTTCGTCGATTACGGCGTAAGTCTTCTCGTTGAGGAAGGCGTCGACCATGGCGCCGCGGTCGGCGCTGTGCTGCCCGCTGTTGGCGCGGGTGTACTTGCCGCTGAGGACGCCGCCCTTCAGCGGCGACCAAGGCGTGATGCCGAGGCCGAATTCGGAGGCCATCGGCACCAGCTCCTGTTCGATGGTGCGCTCCAGCAGTGAGTACTCGACCTGCAGCCCGACGAACGCCGACCAGCCGCGGAAGCCGGCGATCAGGTTGGCCTGGGCGATCTTCCACGCCGGGGTATCCGAAACGCCGATGTAGCGCACCTTGCCGGCGCGAACGAGGTCCTCGAGCGCCGCCATGGTCTCCTCGATGGGGGTGTTCGCATCCCAGATGTGCAGCCAGTACAGGTCGATGTAGTCGGTTTGCAGGCGCCGCAACGAGTTTTCGCATGCGCTGATCAGTGACTTGCGGCCCGAGCCGCCACCGTTGGGGTCACCCGGATAGAGGTTGCCGCTGAATTTGGTCGCGATCGCCAGCCGATCGCGGCGGGCGGGGTGGCGACCGATGTGGTCACCGATGATCTTCTCGGAGTGGCTTCGGGTGTAGAAGTTGGCGGTGTCGATGAAATTGCCGCCGAGTTCGATGTAGCGGTCGATGATCTGTTGCGACTCTTCGACACTGGTGCCCCAGCCCAGGTCTTCGCCGAACGTCATCGCGCCCAGGCACAGGGGGCTGACGCGCAAACCGGACCGCCCGAGTGTCACGTATTGATCCAGCGTCATGGCGCCCACTCCCTGGTAGATTGTTCGACTATGAGGTTGTTCATAACAAAACTAGTTCATACCTGAACGATCTGGCAAGTCGATGTCTGCGGTCGATGCGGCCAGGATCTGGTCACTGAACTACCGGGTGTTGCTCTCGGTCATCTCGTGCGCCGAATCCGGCATCTGCGCGCTGGGCGTCGAGTCCAAGGAGCTGTTCCTGCTCGCCGAGATCGACGAGCATCCCTACCCGGCCGAGTTGGCCGCGACGCTGAGCATGCCCAAGGCGACGGTGACGCTTTACCTCAAGCGGCTCGAGGCCGCGGGGTTCGTGCGTCGTGAGATCGACCCGTCCGATTTGCGCCGCCACCGGTTGCTGCTCACCCCGGCCGGACGCCAGGCCGTCCGCAAGGGACTGACATTGCTCTCCGACGAGTTCGACAAGCGCCTCGGACGCCTGACCGCCGCGCAGCGCAACGACCTCAAGGGGCTGCTGGAGAAGATCCTCTGATTCCGGGGACTGTGGGCGTGCGCCGGCTGACCGGGCTAGTCTGACGTGTCGTGCGCGTCCTGGTGATTGGTTCCGGTGCCCGTGAACATGCGTTGCTGTTGGCGCTGCGCAAAGACCCGCAGGTCACGGGGCTGGCGATCGCTCCGGGCAACGCCGGCACCGCTCGGCTGGCCGACCAGCATGACGTCGACATCACCTCGGCGGATGACGTCGTCGCCCTGGCCCGCGAGGTCCGCGCCGACTTGGTGGTCATCGGGCCCGAGGTGCCGCTGGTCCTCGGGGTCGCCGACGCGGTGCGGGCCGCGGGAATCGTCTGCTTCGGCCCAGGCAAGGATGCCGCTCGCATCGAAGGCTCCAAGGCTTTCGCCAAAGAGGTGATGGCCGCGGCCGGGGTGCGTACCGCGAGCAGTGAAATCGTCGACAGCCCCGCTCTTTTGGACAGCGCTTTGGACCGGTTCGGCCCACCGGCGGGGGATGCGGCCTGGGTGGTGAAGGACGACCGCCTGGCCGCCGGTAAGGGTGTCGTGGTGACCCCGGATCGCGGCGTGGCCGCCGCGCACGCCGCCGGGCTGCTCGAGGCGGGGCACCCGGTGCTGTTGGAGTCCTACCTGGACGGCCCGGAGGTGTCGCTGTTCTGCGTCGTCGATGGCGAAACCGTAATGCCGCTGCTTCCCGCGCAGGATTTCAAGCGTGTCGGCGACGGCGACAGCGGGCCGAATACCGGCGGTATGGGTGCCTACGCGCCGGTGCCGTGGCTCCCCGACGAGGTGTATCGCGGCGTGGTCAGCAACATCGTCGAACCCGTTGCGGCCGAAATGGTTGCGCGGGGAAGCTCGTTCAGCGGGTTGCTGTATGCCGGTCTGGCGATCACCGCGAACGGGCCCGCCGTGGTCGAATTCAATTGCCGCTTCGGCGATCCCGAGACGCAGGCGGTACTAGCGCTGCTGGAATCGCCGCTCGGGCAGCTGCTGTACGCGGCCGGCAGCGGTACCTTGGCGGACTTCGGCGAGCTGCGCTGGCACGACGGTGCCGCCGTGACGGTGGTGGTGGCGGCCGAGAGCTATCCCGGACGCCCCCGCGTGGGAGACGTCATCGTCGGCTCGGAAGCCGACGGGGTGCTGCACGCCGGAACGGCGCGCCGCGACGACGGCGCAATCGTCTCGTCTGGGGGTCGAGTGCTGTCGGTGGTGGGGACGGGCACCGACCTGGCGGCCGCGCGGGCCAAAGCCTACGAAGTCGTTCGCTCAATCCGGTTGCCGGGCAGTCATTTCCGCAGCGACATCGCGCAGTTGGCGGCGGAAGGGAAGATCCGCGTCTAGAAGGCCCTCAAAATCCCAGGGCCTGACCGTCCCGGCGCGGATCGCTGGCCGCCAGGTAGCCACCCTCGAGGCGCCAGATCGCCTGACAGCTGCCGAACTGGTTGTAGTCGTCGACGGCAACCAGATCGTGCCCGCGCCGGCGCAACTCGTCCAGCGTCGCATCCGGGAAACCCTTTTCGCAGCTGACCTGCATGCCCTCCACCCACCGGAACCGCGGTCCGTCACAGGCCGCCTGCGGGTTCTGCCCGTGGTCGGCGATGCGCACCATCACCTGGACGTGGCCCTGGGGCTGCATCATTCCGCCCATCACCCCGAAGCTCATGACCGGGGCTCCGTTTTTGGTGACAAACCCCGGGATGATGGTGTGGTAGGGGCGTTTGCCCGGGCCAACGCTGTTCGGATGGCCTAGGGCCGCAGCGAAATTCGCCCCCCGGTTCTGCAGCGCGATGCCGGTGCCCGGGACCACCACGCCCGAACCGAAGCCCATGTAGTTGGACTGGATCATCGACACCATCATCCCCGCGGCGTCGGCGGCGGTCAGATAGACGGTTCCGCCCGTCGGCGCCCCGGCGGACGCCGGTCTGGCCCGCGCGCGATCGATCAATGCCGCGCGACCCATCAGGTACTCGCTGTCGAGCAGGCGTTCCGGCTGCAGCGCCATGTGCTCGACGTCGGCGACGTAGGCCTGGGCGTCGGCGAAGGCCAGCTTCACCGCCTCGATCTGCAGGTGCACGCTGTCGGCGGAATCGGCTGGCAGCGCGGCCATCTCGAAGTGCTCGAGAATGCCCAGGGCGATCAGCGCGACGATGCCCTGCCCGTTGGGAGGGATCTCGTGCACCGTGTAGCCGCGGTAGCCGCCGTCGATCGTGCCCACCCAGTCGGCGCGGTGGGCCGCCAGGTCACTGGTCCGCATGGCGCCGTCGTTGCCCAGCGCGTGTGCCTCGAGTTTGACCGCCAGTTCCCCGCGGTAAAACGCCTCGCCGTTGGTCGCGGCGATCGTTTCGAGCGTGGCCGCATGATCGGGCAGGCTGAACCGCTCGCCGGGCTTCGGTGCTCGGCCGCCGGGCAAAAACGCCTCGGCGAAACCGGGCTGGTCCCGGAAGAGCGGCACCTGCGCGGCCCATTGCTCGGCGACGGTCGGTGAAACCAAGAAACCGTTGCGGCCGTAGGATATTGCCGGGTCGAAGAGCCGCTGGAACGGCAGCTTGCCGAACTTGGCGTGTAGTTCGGTCCACGCCGACACGGCGCCGGGCACCGTCACCGAGTTCCAGCCGAGGAGTGGAACGGGTTTGCCGCCAAAGTATTCCGGCGTCCAGGCCGCGGGCGAGCGGCCCGAGGCGTTCAGCCCGTGCAGTTGCCGGCCATCCCACACGATGGCGAAAGCGTCCGAACCGATGCCGTTGGACACCGGCTCGACGATCGTCAGGGTGATGGCCGTGGCGATCGCCGCGTCCACCGCGCTCCCGCCCTGCGCGAGCATCCGCAGGCCCGCTTGGGCGGCGAGTGGTTGCGACGTGCACACAACGTTTTCCGCCAAGATGGGCTTGCGCGGCCAGGCGTACGGGAAGTTCCACTCGAAAGGTGCGGTCACCTTCGCGAGCGTAACGCCGGCGTGACGCTCGGCGGCCACCGCCGCACTGGCGTGACGCTCGAGGTGTCCTCACGCCGTCAGCAGCGGCGCCATCCAGGTCAGCTCGGCGGGCAACTGCGAGCTCCAAAACGCGCCGTCGTGCCCACCGGGAGAGAAGCCACCGGCCGGCGGATTGGGCAGCTGCGCAATGAACTGCATGGTCGCGGAGTAAAACGGATCGCTGTCGCCGCAATCGATCCGGATGGGGATCGAGGCCAGGGCCGGCATGCCGAACACCGAATTCGCCGCGAAATCATCCGGCCCGTCGAACGCGCCCGGCGCGGCCGCACCCGAGGACATCCACAGCGCCGGGCTCACCGCGCAGATCGCCGCGGTACGGGCCGGTCCCAGCCGACCGCCGAGCAGCAACGCGCCGTAGCCGCCCATCGACCAGCCCAGGAACGCCACCCGTGAGGTGTCCAAATTCTGGTTGCCCAGCATCGGGATGAGCTCGTCGAGCACCATGGCGCCGCTGTCCTCGCCGGAAGACCGCTTGTGCCAATAGCTGCCGCCGCCGTCGACCGCGACCACCGCGAACGGCGGCAGCCCGGCATCGACAGCCTGTGCCAGACCGTGCTCGACGCCGCCGGCCATCACGGTGGACGCGTCACTGCCCTTGCCGTGCAGCGCGATCACCGGTCGCAGCGGCTTGGTCTGGCCCGGCGGACGCGCGATGGCCCAGTTGGTGTTCACCCCGCCGCGCGCGGCGGAGACGAAGGAACCGGTCACCATGGTGGGCGCGGGCGCCGCAGGGGCAGCGGGATCGCGGGGCGGGCTCGGAGCCGGCGCCAGCGGCATCCGGGTGCCGGCCGTCGATACCGGCGTGGCGTGAGATGTGCGCGGCGCAAACAGGATGTCGAGGCCGTAGGCGCCCATCGCCCCGATGGCCGCGCTGGCGCCGAGACCCAGTACGGCGCGTCGGCTCAAGTCGGGCATGCGGGCCATTATGCCTTGGCCGTTTGGCTGAAATGGCAATGCTGTACCACTTTTGCTGGCACGATGGCTACTCGTGACAGCAGCGGTTACTCCAAAAGGAGAACGTCGACGGTATGCGCTCGTCAGCGCTGCCGCCGAGCTGCTGGCCGAGGGCGGGTTCGAGGCGGTGCGGCACCGGGCGGTCGCGCGGCGGGCCGGATTGCCCTTGGCGTCCACCACTTATTACTTTTCGTCCCTCGACGATCTGATCGCACGCGCGGTCGAACACATCGCCATGATCGAGGTGGCGCAGCTGCGGTCGCGGGTCAGCGCCCTGTCGCGGCGGCGCCGGGGACCGGAGACCATCGCCGAGGTGTTGGCCGATCTGCTCGTGGGCGACGTGTCCGGCCCGGGTCTTACCGAGCAGCTGATCTCGCGCTACGAGCGCCACGTCGCGTGCACCCGCCTGCCCGCGCTGCGCGAGACCATGCGTCGCAGCCTGCGCCAGCGCGCCGAGGCGGTGGCCGAGGCCATCGAGAGGTCGGGCCGCTCGGTGCACATCGAGCTGGTGTGCACGTTGATCTGCGCGGTCGACGGTTCGGTGGTGTCGGCCCTGGTGGAGGGGCGGGATCCGCGCGCGGCGGCGCAGGGGGCGGTGGTCGATCTCATCGAGGTGCTGGCGCCGATCGATCAGCGGCCCGTGCAGATCTGACCGACCGCTACGCGCGCATCGGATCCGCCGGCAGCGACGGCGTCACGATGTAGCCGGTGTCGAGGTCGCCGTAGATCGTCACGTCGTCCGGGCGGCGCTGCGCGTACAGGGCCACATAGGCGCAGATCACGGCGTCGACCGGATCTTCCGCGCGGCGCAGCTCGCTTTTGCGTTGCGCGGCCGCGACGGTCCGGCGCAGCGCGATCCAGTCGCCGTGCCCTGCGACGTGCAGCGGGATCGGGGCCTGCGCCAGCCGCTCGACGCCGTCCATCAGCAGCGACAGCTCGGATTTGAGCCGGTTGACGGCGCGCCCGGGCTTTGCTTTGTATTTCAGGGTCCGCTCCAGGCGGAACAGCGCAACGGTCGCGGCATGCGGGTAGACCTCGATGGCGCGCCGGGCGGCGGGCGATCGCGGATCCTGATCCAGGCCCAGCGCCGCGGCCAGCCGGCCCGCGCGCGGGCCGTCGGCGAACTCGGGTTTTCCGGTGTTGCAGGGGTGAGCCCCGGCCTCATACCTGCGGAAGTCGCGGTTGAGTGCGGTCTCGGCCGGACGCTGGCCCGTCGGGTTGTTCACCACCAGCGGCGCGTCGAAGGCGACCAGGCAATCACCCTGCACATAGGGGTGCAACGCGGCCAGGATCTCGTCGTCGTGGCGGACCGCCCGCACGCTCACCAGGGCGCCGCCGGGGTCGACGACGGCGACGCCGGTCGGGTTGCGGCCCGCCCACGCGAGGTCGACGCCGGCGAAGTACATCCGCATAGGCTATGACCGCGACCGTAAGCTGTGTGTTCGTGAGGACCAAGTGAGCATTCCGAATGTACTGGCCGCCCGGTACGCCAGCGCCGAGATGGTCGCGATCTGGTCGCCGGAGGCCAAGGTCGTCGCCGAGCGCCGGCTGTGGCTGGCGGTGCTGCGCGCGCAGGCGGAACTGGGCGTTCCGGTGCCGTCCGAGGCGATCGCCGACTACGAGCGGGTGATCGAGGACGTCGACCTGGCGTCGATCGCGGATCGCGAACGGGTGCTGCGCCACGACGTCAAGGCGCGCATCGAGGAATTCAACGCGCTGGCCGGTCACGAGCACGTGCACAAGGGCATGACCAGTCGCGACCTGACCGAGAACGTGGAGCAACTGCAGATCCGGCGTTCGCTGGAACTGGTCTTCGCGCACGGCGTGGCGGTTTCGGCGCGGCTCGCCGAGCGGGCCGTGGCCTATCGGGACCTGGTGATGGCCGGCCGCAGCCACAACGTCGCCGCGCAGGCCACCACGTTGGGCAAGAGGTTCGCCTCGGCGGCGCAGGAGACGCTGATCGCCCTGACCCGGTTGCGGGAGCTGATCGACCGATACCCACTGCGCGGCATAAAGGGGCCGATGGGCACCTCGCAGGACATGCTCGACCTGCTGGATGGCGACGCGGCGAAGCTGGCCGAACTCGAGCGGCGTGCCGCCGAATTCCTGGAATTTGCAACGGTTTTGACCAGCGTCGGGCAGGTGTATCCCCGTTCGCTGGACCACGACGTGCTCTCGGCGCTGGTGCAATTGGGCGCCGGACCGTCATCGATGGCGCACACCATCCGGCTGATGGCCGGGCACGAGCTCGTCACCGAGGGCTTCGCCGAAGGGCAGGTCGGCTCGTCGGCGATGCCGCACAAAATGAACACCCGCAGTTGCGAACGGGTCAACGGGCTGCAGGTGGTGCTGCGCGGGTACGCCTCGATGGCCGCCGAACTGGCCGGTGCGCAATGGAACGAGGGCGACGTGTTCTGCTCGGTGGTGCGCCGGGTTGCCTTGCCGGACAGCTTCTTTGCCATCGACGGGCAGATCGAGACGTTCCTGACGGTGCTCGACGAGTTCGGCGCCTATCCGGCGGTGATCGGTCGCGAGCTGGACCGCTATCTGCCGTTTTTGGCCACCACCAAGGTGTTGATCGCCGCGGTGCGCGCCGGCATGGGCCGCGAGGCCGCGCATCACGTGATCCGCGAGCATGCGGTGGCAACCGCGCTGGCGATGCGCGAACGCGGGGCCGAACCCGACCTGCTGGACCGGTTGGCCGCCGACGAGCGACTGCCGCTGGACCGGGCGGCGCTGGACGCCGCGCTGGCCGACAAGAAGGCGTTCACCGGCGCGGCCGGTGACCAGGTGGACGAGGTGGCGGCCCAGGTGGACGCCTTGGTGAGCCGCTACCCGGACGCGGCCAAATACGCCCCGGGTGCGATCCTGTGACGCTGGCCGGCGCGCTCGCCGAGATCGACTTCACCGATCTGGACAACTTCGCCAATGGGTTTCCCCACGACCTGTTCGCCATCCATCGGCGGGAGGCGCCGGTGTACTGGCACGCACCGACCGACAACACCCCCGACGGCGAGGGCTTCTGGTCGGTCGCCACGTACGCGGAAACGCTTGAGGTGCTCAAGGATCCGGTGACGTATTCATCGGTCACCGGGGGCTCGCGGCCATATGGCGGCACCCTGCTGCAGGACCTGGCGATCGCCGGCCAGGTGCTCAACATGATGGACGATCCGCGGCATTCGCAGATCCGGCGGCTGGTCAGCTCCGGGCTGACGCCGCGGATGATCCGGCTGGTCGAGGACGACCTGCGGACCAGGGCGCGCCGGCTGCTGGACGCGGTGGTGCCGGGCGAGCCGTTCGACTTCCTGGTAGACATCGCCGCCGAGCTGCCGATGCAGATGATCTGCATCCTGCTGGGAGTCCCTGAATCCGAACGTCATTGGTTGTTCGAGGCCATCGAGCCGCAGTTCGATTTCGGTGGTTCGCGCAAGGCCTCGCTATCGCAGTTGTCGGTCTCGGAAAGAGACGCGGCGGCCGGGTCGCGGATGTACGAGTACGGCCAGCAGCTGATCGCGTCCAAGCGCGAATACCCGACCGATGACATGTTGTCGATCGTGGCAAATGCCATGCTGGACGACGCCGACGGGTCCGCGCTGTCCGACCTCGAGCTGTACCTGTTCTTCAGCCTGTTGTTCAGCGCCGGCGCTGAGACCACCCGCAACGCCGTCGCGGGCGGCCTGCTGGCGCTGGCCGACCATCCGCACCAATTGCGTTCACTGCGTGGCGATCTCGACGCATTGCCCACTGCCGTCGAGGAGATGGTGAGGTGGACGTCGCCGTCGCCCTCCAAGCGCCGCACCGCCACCCGCGACGTCACGCTGGGCGGCCAATCGATCGAGGCCGGGCAGAAGATCCAGATCTGGGAAGGCTCGGCGAATCGCGACGACGGCGTGTTCGAGAACGCCGACGAATTCGATATCGCCCGAAAGCCCAATCCGCATCTGGGATTCGGCCAGGGTGTGCATTATTGCCTGGGCGCCAATCTGGCCCGCCTCGAGCTGCGGGTGCTGTTCGAAGAGCTGCTGTCTCGGTTCGGCGGGGTCCGGGTCGTCCGTCCGGTCGAATGGGCCCGCAGCAATCGGCACACCGGCATTCGGCACCTCGTCGTGGAGCTACACGAACGCCCGTGACGATCCGGTTCGCCGATGTCGAGCCCTCACCCGACGCGTTCGCCGCGGTGATGGCGACGGGAATCTTGTCGATCGGCGCGCACGATCACGGGTACCGCTTGATCAGTGACACGATGGGTGCCATCGCCACGGTCGGGCTGTTGTTTCTGGTTGTCCTGGTCGTCGCGAAGGCCGCCATACCCGGCCAGCAGTTGCGTTGGGATCTGACCGATCCCGACATCACCCTGCGCCTGATCACCTTCGTCGCCGCCTGCGCGGTGATCGACACTCGCCTGTCGTCCAAGGTGTGGATGGCGCGGGTGCTCGGCGTGGTCGCCCTGGCAGCCTGGCTGGTGCTGATCCTGTTCAGCGCGCGAAACATGCTGGCGCACCGGTGGACAGAGCTTCGCGACCGCGCCCACGGCCCCTGGCAGCTGGCCAGCGTGGGCACCTCCGGTTTGGCGATCGTGATCGCCCGGGCGGCCCGGCAGACCGGCCATCACTGGTGGCTGGCGGTCGCCGTGGCCGGGTGGGTGGCGGCGCTGTGCATCTATGGCCTGATGACGTGGCTGACCCTCTGGCGTGTCGTCAACGAACGCCGGGACCGCGACGGCTTCGAACCCGACACGTGGATCCTGATGGGCGGCATGGCGATTGCGACGCTGGCCGGAGACACCATCCACGCCGTGGCCCCCTCCTGGCTGGCCGGTCCGGTGCGCGCGATCAGCATCGTGACCTGGGTGACGGCCACTTTGTGGATACCGCCGCTGATTTACTTTGTGCTGCACCGCATCAGGCGTCATCCCAACATGCTGCAATTCGCCGGGGTGTGGTGGGCGTTTGTGTTTCCGCTGGGCATGTACTCGGCGGCCAGCTTCGCCATGGCGGTCGAGCTCGGCCGACACCAGCTGCTCACCGTTTCGCTGGTGTTCTTCTGGGATGCGTTGGCGGCGTGGCTCATTGTGGTCGTGGCCGGGCTGTTGCTCTTAGCGCGTGCCGTGCTGCGCAAACCCGCGAAGAGTGATTCCGGCCGACCGTAGCTCCAGCGCGGCCAGGGCGCCGATGGTGGCCGGATCCTCACGGCGCCACCCGCCGACCGGGTCCGCGGTGACGGCGATCAGTTTCCGCGGCGGGCGGTTAGTCAGGGCGCGCAGCGCAAGCAACTGCGCACCGGCCGGGGTTGCCGCCAACGCGGTCACCGCCAACTTGCGCCGAAAGAACCGGAGCCGCAGAAAGAGCCAGGGCAGCACCGCGACGAGGATCGGGAGCGCCACGACCGCCATCGCGAGCAGCACCGCGAGCCAGCTTGCCGCGCTGTCCAGATTGTGGCCCGCGGCCGCGACGTCCAGCGCGGCCTGGCTGGCGGAGTTGAGCGGCTCGCTGACCGTGTCGCCCACCACCGGGATGTGCTGCGCGCCGTGGCCGGCGGACGCCAGGTTGCCGGCAATCCCGTCCGCGCCGCTGGCGACCTGCCGCCCGGCGTCGGCGATGGTCGCGATGGCGTCGTAGACGGCCAGCCCCACGAGCAGCCAGAGCACCGTCCACACGACGACGGCGAAGTCGCTGAGCAGCTGGGCGGCCAGCCGGCCGGGCCTGGTGGAGTAGGGCAGAAACCGCGGTGTCATAGCCCCGATCCCAGCACAAAGCCCGTTTGCAGGTGCCCGATAGGCTGACCGGATGCCTGCACTGTCCGACTATCAGCACCTGGCCAGCGGCAAGGTCCGCGAGCTGTACCGCGTCGACGACGAGCACCTGCTGCTGGTCGCCACCGACCGGATCTCGGCGTACGACTTCGTCCTGGACAGCACCATCCCGGACAAGGGCCGCATCCTCACCGCGATGAGCGTCTTCTTCTTCGGCCTGGTCGACGCGCCCAACCACCTGGCCGGCCCGCCGGACGACCCACGCATCCCCGACGAGGTGCGGGGCCGCGCGCTGGTGGTGCGCCGGCTGGAAATGTTTCCGGTGGAATGCGTGGCGCGCGGCTACCTGACCGGCTCGGGATTGCTGGACTACCAGGCCACCGGGCGGGTCTGCGGCATCACGCTGCCGCCGGGATTGGTGGAAGCCAGCAGGTTCGCCGAGCCGCTGTTCACCCCCGCGACGAAAGCCGCACTGGGGGATCACGACGAGAACGTCCCGTTCGCGCGGGTGATCGAGATGGTCGGCGGGGTACGCGCCAACCAGCTGCGCGACCGCACGTTACAGATCTACATACAGGCCGCCGATCACGCACTCCGGAAGGGAATCATCATCGCGGACACCAAGTTCGAGTTCGGCACCGACCGCGACGGCAATCTGCTGCTGGCCGACGAAATCTTCACCCCGGATTCGTCGCGGTACTGGCCGGCCGACGAGTATCAGGTTGGTGTGGTCCAGAACAGCTTCGACAAGCAGTTCGTCCGCAATTGGCTGACGGGTCCCGACTCCGGCTGGGACCGGCACGGCTCGCAACCCCCGCCGCCGCTGCCGGAACACATCATCGAGGCCACTCGTGACCGTTATATCGATGCCTACGAACGCATTTCCGGCTTGAGCTTCGGCGACTGGATCGGTCCCAGCGCATGACCGAAACGCACCTGGACGGGTCGGTACCTCCGGTCGCCAAGCGGGTGGAGAGCCGGCGTGAGCATCACGGCGACGTCTTCATCGACCCATACGAGTGGCTGCGTGAAAAGGCCAACCCCGAAGTCATCGCCTACCTCGAGGCCGAGAACGCCTACGTGGATCAGATGACCGCTCACCTCGAACCGCTGCGGCAGCAGATTTTCGACGAGATCAAGGCGCGCACCAAGGAGACGGATCTGTCGGTACCGACCCGGCAGGGCGAGTGGTGGTACTACGCACGCACCTTCGAGGGCAAGCAATACCGCGTCCAGTGCCGTTGTCCGATAAGCGGCTCCGACGACTGGGATCCGCCCGCCCTGGACGAGAACACCGAGATCCCGGGCGAGCAGATTCTGCTCGATTCCAATGCCGAAGCCGAGGGGCACGAGTTCTTCTCCCTGGGCGCGGCAACCGTGAGCCTGGATGGAAACCTGCTCGCGTATTCGGTCGACACCGTCGGTGATGAGCGCTACACGTTGCGATTCAAGGACTTACGCACCGGTGAGCTGTATCCCGACGAGATCGCCGATATCGGGGCGGGCGCGACCTGGGCCGCCGACAACCGCACCGTGTACTACCTGACCCTGGATGCCGCCCACCGTCCCGACAAAGTGTGGCGGTATCGGGTGGGCTCCGGTGCGGAGTCCGAGCTCGTCTATCACGAAGCCGACGAAAAGTATTGGCTCGGTGTGGGGCTCACGCGCAGCGAGGCCTACGTCTTGATCGCCTCCGGATCCTCGATCACCTCCGAATATCGCTACGCCGACGCCGCCGATCCGGCGGCACAGTTCACCGTGGTGCTGCCGCGCCGCGAGGGCGTCGAGTACTCGGTCGAGCACGCGGTGATCGGCGGGCAGGACCGGTTTCTGATCCTGCACAACGATGGCGCGGTCAACTTCACCCTCGCCGAGGCGCCGGTCAGCGACCCGACGCAGCAGCGCACCCTGATCCCGCACCGCGACGATGTGCGGCTGGACGCGGTGGACGCATTCGCCGGCCACCTCGTCGTCAGCCATCGGCGGGAGGCGTTGCCCCGGCTGCAGCTGTGGCCTATCAATGCCGACGCCACATATGGTGAGCCTGAGGAGCTTTCGTTCGAGTCTGAGCTGATGTCGGCCGGCTTGGCCGGTAACCCCAACTGGGATGCACCCAAGCTGCGGATCAGGTCCGGATCCCTGGTCGTTCCGGCCCGGGTCTACGACATCGACCTCGCCACCGGGGAACGCACGTTGCTGCGCGAGCAACCCGTGCTCGGCGATTACCGGCCCGACGACTATGTGGAACGGCGCGACTGGGCGGTCGCCGACGACGGCGCCCGGATCCCGGTGTCCATCGTGCACCGGGCGGATATCGAATTCCCGGCGCCCGCACTGCTTTACGGCTACGGCGCCTACGAGTTGTGCACCGACCCGAGCTTTTCCATCGCCCGGTTGTCGCTGTTGGACCGCGGCATGGTGTTCGCGATCGCCCACGTCCGCGGCGGTGGCGAGATGGGCCGACTGTGGTACGAGCACGGCAAGCTCCTGGAGAAGAAGAACACCTTCACCGACTTCGTCGCCGTCGCAAAACATTTGGTGGACTCGAAGGTCACCCGACCGCGTCAGCTGGTGGCACTGGGGGGCAGCGCCGGTGGCTTGCTGATGGGGGCGGTGGCCAACCTGGCGCCGGACCTGTTCGCCGGAATCCTCGCGCAGGTGCCGTTTGTCGACCCGCTGACCACCATCCTGGATCCCTCGTTGCCGCTGACCGTCACCGAGTGGGACGAGTGGGGAAACCCTCTGGCGGACAAGGATGTTTATGCCTACATGAAGTCCTATTCGCCGTATGAGAATGTCGAGGCCAGGCGGTACCCGGCGATTTTGGCGATGACGTCTCTCAATGACACCAGGGTCTACTACGTGGAGCCGGCCAAGTGGGTTGCGGCGCTGCGCCACGCCAACGAGAACGGCAGCCCGGTCCTGTTGAAGACCCAGATGAACGCGGGGCACGGCGGTGTCAGCGGCCGCTACAAGAGTTGGGAGGAAGCCGCCTTCCAATACGCGTGGCTGTTGGCCGCCGCCGAGCCGGATCGCTATGGCGGCGCCTCGATGATGGCCGGCAGCTAGCGCACGGCCGCGGTCCGGCTATTCGCCGGACGGCAGGCTCGGCGGCTTCTTCGGCAGGAACGACGCCGGGATGATGGTGAACGCCACCAGCACGGCGGCAATCACGAACACCGTCGTATAGGCGTGCGCCAAGTGGTGAGACACGTGGCTGGCCAGATCGGGGGTCAGCGGGTGCCCCGGGACGGCCGACGGATCGGCCGGCAGGCCCCGCTTGCCGGCACCCGGGCGCACCCCGCCGATCTCGTTCGCCGCCATCAGGGTCTCGTTGCGATTGAACTGATTGGTCAGGATCACCGCCAGGAGCGCGGCCCCAATGGACCCGCCCACCTGTTGGTTCACGCTGAGCAGCGTCGTTCCGCGAGCGACCTGATGCGGCGCCAGAGCCTGCATGACCGCCGCGGACAGCGGTGTGGTGGTCAGCCCGATGCCCAGGCCCACGATCGCGAGCCCCGTCACCAGGACCGGTGAGTAAGCGGCCTGCGTGGCGACGCCGTAGGTGAATACCCCCAGGCCGACCGTCATGAGCGGCAGCCCGATCAGCACGATGATGCCGGGCCCGCGTTTGTCCATAAAGGCCCCGCCGAGGGGCATGGTCAGGACCGCGCCGATCCCGATCGGCAGCATGTGCAGGCCGGACTGCATCGGCGTCTCATGGCAGGCGATTTGAAAGAAACTCGGCACCAGCAGCCCGACACCGACCGAGGCGGCCCCGAACACCAGCAGCGTCACATTGACCTCGGTGACCACCGGATTCCGGAACAGTCGCAGGTCGATCAGGGGGTGGTCGGTGCGGTACCAGGCATGCAGGATGAATGCGGCGATCAACGCCAGTCCGACCAGGGCCGGGCCCAGCACGTAACGGTCGGCGATCGTGTGCCGGCCCGGGATGGAACACACCCCGCACAAGAAGATCGCCACGCCGGGCGACAGCAGCAGCGCACCGGTGATGTCGAGGGACTCCGAGGGGGCCGAGCGATCCTTGGGGAACATGATCGCCGCCAGCGCGAAGGCCGTCAGGCCGATCGGCAGGTTGATCAGGAAGATCCACTCCCAGCCGTAGGCGCCGATCAGCCAGCCGCCCAGGATGGGCCCGCCGATGGGGCCGAAGAGAATCGGGATTCCGCCCACCGCCATCAGGCGGCCGACCCGCTTCGGTCCCGCCTCGCGCGTCAAAATGACAAAACTGAGCGGCAGCAGCATGCCGCCGCCGATACCCTGGATTACCCGAAACAGGATCAGCAACAATATGTTCGGCGCTATCGCACAGAGCAACGATCCCAACGTGAACACCAGGACCGAACCCATGAACAGGCGTTTGGTGCCGAACCGATCCGCCGCCCACCCGGTAATCGGGATGACGGTCGCGAACGCGAGCATGTAGCCGGCGATCGTCCACGAGACGATGGCCTGGGTGGACCCGAATTGTGCGATGAAGGTGCGCTGCGCGACGGCGACGACCGTGCTGTCCAGCACCGCCATGATGCAGGCCAGCCCGCACACCCCGGCGATCCGGAACAGCGCGACGTCCAGCTTGTCGGGGTACTCGTCGGAGCGCAGGGACGGTCCCGGAGTGGTGGGCAACGGGACTGTGAGAGCTGCGGAACGGGTCTTCTGCATGGCGCCGCTGAGCATATCCGCAGGATTGCCCCGGCTGAAGGGTTTTTACTCGTATTCGAGTATTCGCACGCATGTAATTCAGTACTGCGCAGATTGCGTCTCGGACCGACGCTAAATCGGCAAACGGGCTGGTCGCGCGCCCATTGGGACGGTTTATATTATTCGCCGGCCGTTTCGCTTGCCGGCTTTTTCGGCAGAAACCATGCCGGAATCACGGTGCACGCCACCAGCACGACGGCGATCACGAATACCGCGGTGTAGGCGTGGGAAAGATCGTGTACCAGATTGCTCGAATATCCGGGAGCGAGCGACTGCAGGGGGATGGCGGACGGGTTCACCGGCACGCCGTCGATCGCCGCCTTCTGATGCAGGGCGGCGAGCTTGTTTGCTGCGCCGATGTTCGGGCTCCGGTTGAACTGGTTGGTCAGGATCATCGACATCAGGGCTGTTCCCATCGAGCCACCAACCTGGTGGCTGACGCTCATCAGCGTCGTTCCCCGGGCGATCTGATGGGGCGCCAGCGCCTGCACCGACGCGACCGACAGCGGCATCATGGTGCAGCCCATGCCCAGGCCCATGATCGCCAGCCCGACCAGCAGCGTGGGCAGGTAGTGGGCCTGGGTGGCCACCCCGAAGGCAAAGGCGCTCAGACCGGCGGTGATCAGCGCGATCCCTACCAGCACGATCTTGCCGGGGCCCTGCCTGTCGACCAGCGGTCCGGTCAGCCGCATGGTCAGCATGGCGCCCAGTCCCTGGGGGATCATGTACACGCCCGCCTGCATCGGCGTCTGGTGCAGCACCTGCTGGAAATAGCTCGGCAGTAGCAGGCCGGCGCCGAAGAAGGCGCCGGCGAAGACCAGCATTGTCACGTTGGCGTGGGTGAGCACGGGATTGCGGAACAGCCGCAGGTCGATCAGGGGGTGGTCGGCACGATGCCACGCGTGCGCGACGAAGCCCGCGATCAGTGCCAGCCCGATGACCGCCGGTACCAGCACGTGGCGGTCCGCGACGGTGCCGCGGCCCGGGATGGACGACACCGCGAACAGAAACGTCGCCAGGCCCGGCGAGAGCAGCAGCACGCCGACGGCGTCGAAGGTTTCCGACCGGGCCGGGTGGTCGCGGGGGAACACGATGGCGGCCAGCGCGATCGTGAGAAACCCGATCGGCACGTTGATCAGAAAGATCCACCGCCAGCTCGAGGTGTCGATCAGCCAGCCGCCCAGGATCGGCCCGCCGATCGGGGCGAGCAGCATCGGGATGCTCAGGATCGACATCAGGCGCCCGAGCCGTCTCGGGCCCGCTTCGCGGGTCAGGATCATGAATCCCAACGGCAGCAGCATGCCGCCGCCGATGCCCTGCACCACGCGAAAAACGATGAGCTGCACGATGTTTGAGGCGATCGCACACAGCAGCGAGCCCAGCATGAATGCCATCACCGAACCCATGAAGAGCCGTTTGGTGCCGAACCGGTCGGCCGCCCACCCGGTTATCGGGATCACGGTCGCCAGGGCGAGCGTGTAGCCGGTCATCGTCCAGGCCACGACGGCCTGCGAGGACGCGAACTGATCGATGAAGGTGCGTTGCGCGACGCTGACCACCGTGACATCCAGGATCGCCATCACCGTGGCCAAGATGCACACGCCGGAGATCCGCAACAGCGGGGCGTCGAGCTTGTCGGGATATTCCCGTTCTTCGACGGCCGGCTGCCCGGGGCGGGCGTGGGGCAGCGGCGTTTTGGCCGCTGCGTACGAGGCCTCATCCATGGCGTTGCTTAGCATATCGAACAGATCGCGGGCGCTGACGGTCGCGGCGGTCGTGATCTGCGCTGCCGTTGCGGCGGCCGAAAGTAACCAACCCTCTTGGGCGAACGCATATACGCCTGCTGTCTGCGTGTCCTTCACCGTTCCGACACTTGGGATCGGCAAACTGCTGGTGTGTCTGGAAAATTGATCGTCTCGGTCTCGGGGATTGGGGAACGCACCCTGCCCGACGTCGAGGCGTTCTGCGCGCAAATGGATGCCCGCGAGGTACCGGTGTCGTTGCTCGTGGCTCCCCGCCTGTCCGGTGACTACCGGCTCGACCACGACCCGCAAACCGTCGATTGGCTGACCACCCGTCGCGCCGGCGGTGACGCCATCGTGCTGCACGGCTACGACGACGCCGCCACCAAGAAGCGCCGCGGCGAATTCGCGATCCTGCGGGCGCACGAGGCGAATCTGCGATTGATGGCCGCCGACCGGGTGCTCGAGCACCTCGGGCTGCGTACCCGGCTGTTCGCCGCGCCCGGCTGGGTGGTGTCACCCGGCGTCGTCAAAGCGTTGCCGGACAACGGATTCCGGCTGCTGGCCGATCTACATGGGATCACCGACCTGGTGCGGCACAGCACCGTCCGCGCACGAGTCCTGGGCATCGGCGAAGGCTTCCTCACCGAGCCGTGGTGGTGCCGGATGGTGGTGCTGTCCGCCGAGCGGATCGCCCGTCGCGGCGGTGTCGTGCGGGTCGCGGTCGCGGCGCGCCACCTCCGGAAACCCGGGCCGCTGCAGGCCATGGTGGACGCCGTTGACCTGGCATTGATGCACGACTGCAGTCCCACCGTGTATCGCTGGGACGGCGCCAAGGCAGTGCTCGACGCCGCCTGACGAAGCGACTGCCTGACCCGCTGGTCGCGGGCACTACCCTGGTCCGACATGAGCGATTCTTCGGTTGCGGGGTTCGGCGCTGATGCCATCGTCGTCGGGGCGGGACTGGCCGGCCTGGTGGCCGCCTGCGAACTGGTGGATCGCGGCCTGCGGGTACTCGTCGTCGACCAGGAGAACAGCGCCAACCTGGGCGGGCAGGCCTTCTGGTCCTTCGGTGGTCTGTTCTTCGTCGACAGCCCCGAGCAGCGCCGGCTGGGCATCCGCGACAGCCACGAGCTGGCGTTGCAGGACTGGCTCGGCACGGCGGCGTTCGACCGTCCCGAGGACTACTGGCCACGCCAATGGGCGCACGCCTACGTCGATTTCGCCGCCGGGGAGAAACGCAGCTGGCTGCGTTCGCGGGGGCTCAAGCTTTTCCCGCTGGTGGGCTGGGCCGAGCGCGGCGGGTACGACGCACTCGGACATGGCAATTCGGTTCCCCGTTTCCACATCACCTGGGGCACCGGGCCCGCGCTGGTGGAGATATTCGCCCGTCAGCTGCGGGACCGCTCGACGGTGCGCTTTGCCCACCGCCATCAGGTCGACGAGCTGATCGTCGAGGGTGAGGCCGTGACCGGCGTCCGGGGCACGGTGCTGGAGCCCTCGGCCACGCCGCGGGGAGTCGCTTCCTCGCGAAAACAGATGGAGCAGTTCGAATTTCGTGCCAACGCGGTGATCGTGACGAGCGGTGGCATCGGCGCCAACCACGAGCTGGTGCGCAAGAATTGGCCGAAGCGCATGGGTCGCGTACCCGAGCAACTGCTGAGCGGGGTGCCGGCCCATGTCGACGGCAGGATGATCGCCATCTCGCAGCGGGCCGGCGCGCGGGTGATCAACCCCGACCGGATGTGGCACTACACCGAGGGAATCACCAACTACGACCCGATCTGGCCGCTGCACGGGATCCGCATCATTCCGGGCCCGTCGTCGCTGTGGCTGGACGCGGGCGGCAAGCGCTTGCCGGTACCGCTCTATCCCGGTTTCGATACGCTGGGCACCCTGGAATACATCACCAAATCGGGGTTCGACTACACGTGGTTCGTGTTGAACGCCAAGATCATTGAGAAGGAGTTCGCGCTCTCCGGGCAGGAGCAGAATCCCGACCTGACCGGACAGAGCGTTCGCGAGCTGCTGCGCAACCGGGCGCGTTCCGGGCCGCCCGGGCCGGTGCAGGCGTTCGTCGATCGAGGCGTGGACTTCGTCAGCGCAAACTCGTTGCGCGACTTGGTGACCGCGATGAACAAGCTGCCCGACGTGCAGCAGCTGGACTACGCCACGGTGGAGGCCGAGGTCACCGCCCGGGATCGGGAGGTCGCCAACAAGTTCAGCAAGGACGGTCAGATCACCGCGATACACGCCGCCCGCAATTATCTGGGCGACCGGCTCGGCCGGGTGGTGGCGCCGCACCGGCTGACCGATCCGAAGGCGGGACCGATGATCGCGGTCAAGTTGCACATCCTGACCAGAAAAACGTTGGGCGGCATCGAAACCGACCTTGCCTCCCGGGTGCTGAAGGCGGACGGCACGCCGCTCACCGGTCTGTATGCCGCCGGCGAGGTCGCCGGGTTCGGTGGCGGCGGCGTGCACGGCTACCGCGCCCTGGAGGGCACGTTTTTGGGCGGCTGTATCTTCTCCGGCCGCGCCGCCGGCCGCGGCGCCGCCGACGACATCACCTAGCGGGGTGCGGGGCGAACCCGACGGCTAGAACGTGACGGCGTCTTCTTCGGGCAGCACCTGGAAGTCGGTGGTGGTCATCTCGGTGAGCCGTCCGTAGTAGATGCCCCGCGCATCCGGGGCGATGATC
The DNA here is from genome assembly GCF_001667865.1 of Mycobacterium mantenii. Taxonomy (GTDB): domain Bacteria; phylum Actinomycetota; class Actinomycetes; order Mycobacteriales; family Mycobacteriaceae; genus Mycobacterium; species Mycobacterium mantenii_A. The sequence goes on from NZ_LZJP01000042.1 coordinate 78,361, forward strand.
CCCTGGTGGATAGGAACGGCACGCGCCGGTGCCACCGCGCGCAGGTAATCGACGGCTTCGGACACCTTCATCCACGGTGCGGCCGCCGGCGTGGCCAACACGTCCACCGGCTCGTCGGGCACGAACAGCGCGTCGCCGGGATGCATCAACCGCGCACGATGGTCGGCATCGCCCACCAAGAACGAAATATTCTCTATCACAGGGATTTCCGGGTGAATGACCGCATGTTTGCCGCCGACGGCGCGAACCGTCAGCTCGCCGATCTGCAGTTCGTCGCCGACGTGGACCTCGCGGCAGGGCGCGCCCAGTTGCGCGGCGGTCTGTGGGTCGGCATAAAGCGCCGCGTCCGGGTTACCCTCGAGCAATGCGGGCAGCCGTTTGGCGTCGACATGGTCGGGATGCTGATGGGTGATCAGGATGGCGGTTAGGCCGGTGATTCCCTCGAAGCCGTGCGCGAAGGTACCGGGGTCAAAGAGCACGCGGGTGTGGTCGAACTCGGCAAGTAGGCACGAATGGCCGAAATGCGTCAGTTGCATATCTACGATTGTGCCTTGATGGACAAGCTGCCGATGCGCGTGATCCTGGCCACGTTCCTGGTCGCCGGCAGTTTCGCAGTTGCTCTGATCGTCGTCATTCCTGCGCACGGGGAGCCGGAGACTTGCCCGGGGGTGTGTGACCGCATCCCGAACACCGCGTGGATCGATCAGCATGCCGTGCCGCTGGACGCGGTGTATCACTGGCCCGCGCTCGCCGCCCAGGCCGTGCAGACGACCGGTTCGGCGCCCGGGCCGCGCTTCCGGTTCGAGGAGCTGTGCGCCGCGCCGGCGCTACCCCAGGACCCTCGCGACTCGGCGGTCGCGGCTCGCTCGACCGTTCAGCATCCGGACGGGCAATGGCAGCTGCAGGCCCAGGTCCTGCACTGGCGCGGCGATACGGCGCATGGCGGCGCGATCGCGGCCACCGCGTTCGGCAATGCCGTCGCCGCGTTGCGGGCCTGCCAGCAGCGTGCACCGCAGGAATCACCGTCGCTGACCAGCGACGAAGCGAATCGGATGGCCGCCGTGATCAGCGGCCCGGTGGTGATGCACACCTACCTGTTCGCCCACCCGGCCAGCAGCACGATCAGCGAGGTCACGTTGTGGTCGACGGCGCCGCCGCAGGTGGCCTGGCCGGCGATGGCGGACGATCCGGTGCTCAACGCCATGAGCGCACCGCTGTGCGAGGCCTATATTGCCTCGTGTCCGTAACCCTGGCTGGGCGTTCGCCGGTAGAGTTGGCGCCGAAAACCGCCAACTGAGGAGGAGCGCCGGTGGCCCGGGTGATCGTGAGCGTGATGCCCAAAGCGGAGATTCTCGACCCGCAGGGTCAGGCGATTGTGGGCGCGCTGGGTCGCCTCGGACATCCGGGAATCTCGGAAGTGCGGCAGGGCAAGCGATTTGAGCTCGAAGTGGACGACAGCGTCGATGATTCGGTGCTTGCCGAGATAGCGGAATCGCTGCTGGCGAATACCGTGATCGAAGACTGGACGATCAGCCGGGAGACGCAGTGACGGCGCGCATCGGGATCATCACGTTTCCCGGCACGCTCGACGACGTCGACGCCGCCCGCGCGGCGCGCCGCGTCGGGGCCGAGGCGGTCAACCTGTGGCATGCCGACGCCGATCTCAAGAGTGTCGACGCCGTGGTGGTGCCCGGCGGCTTCTCCTACGGTGACTACCTGCGCGCCGGGGCGATCGCCCGGTTCGCGCCGGTGATGACCGAGGTGGTGCAGGCGGCGCGGCGCGGCATGCCAGTGTTGGGCATCTGCAACGGTTTTCAGGTGCTCTGCGAGGCCGGGCTGCTGCCCGGCGCGCTGACTCGCAACGTGGGTCTGCACTTCATCTGTCGCGACGTGTGGCTGCGGGTGGCCTCGACCTCGACGGCATGGACGTCGCGTTTCGAGCCCGACGCCGATCTGCTGGTCCCGCTGAAGTCCGGCGAGGGACGCTACGTGGCGCCCGCCGACGTGATCGAGGAGCTCGAGGGCGAGGGGCGGGTGGTGTTCCGTTACCACGAGAACGCCAACGGCTCGCTGCACGACATCGCCGGGGTCAGCTCCGCCGACGGCCGCGTGGTGGGTCTGATGCCGCACCCCGAGCACGCCATCGAAGCGCTGACCGGGCCCTCCGATGACGGCCTGGGGCTGTTCTATTCGGTGCTGGACGGGGTGCTCGCGGGCTGAGCGGAAACGCCTGCGGCATCGCGTAATTCGGCGAAGGATGCGCTGATGGCGTCCGTTGCCTCGTGCGGATCCTTGAAGGTTCGGTCGTCGGTGAGCACCGCGATGCCGAGCCGGTCGACATAGCTCCACACGGTGATGTTGACCGGGGCGCCGGGTGAAAGCACGCCGGTGGAATAGATCTCGCTGACGGTCGCGCCGCCGAAGTGGCCCCGCTCGCGCGGGCCCACCACGCTGGACACGGCGACGTTCATCAGCTTGTTCGGCGCGTCGCGCAGGCCCAGCCACCGAAATGCGGCGGGAGCGAAGGCGGTCGGGAGATAGGCCATCATTTTCCCGTACAGCTCCGGGCCGAGGACTTCATGGTCCTCCTTGGCGATCTTGGTGGCCAGAGCGACCAGTCGGGCCCGTTCCGCGGGGTCGCCGACATGGACCGGCAGCGAGATCATCAGACCGCTGATCTCGTTGCCGGTGATCCGGTCCGACTTGTCGGTGGCCGTCGGCACCGAGGCGATGATCGGGCGCTGCGCCGCGCCGTCATAAGCCAGGAGAAGTGTCCGCAACCCGCCGGCCGCCATCGAAAGCACCACGTCGTTGACCGTGATACCCAACGCCTTTGCCGTCGCCTTGACCTCCGGTAGTGACAGCGACGCACTGGCGAACCAGCGCCGTGGCGAGACGACATGGTTGAGGAAGGTCGGCGGCGCATCGAACGGATCGGCCAGGTCGGGGTGATCCCCGCGCTCACGAGACCGGCGGCGCACCCGCATCATCCCGACGGCCGCATCCTTGAGCAGCCCCGGCAGCTCGCCGATCTGCCGGACATGGTCGCGCGCCGCCGCCCGCAGCAGGTCGGCATTGGACGTTGTGACGCCGGCTTCGTCGTTGTCACGCTCGTCGGTGCGCCCATCGCGCAGATCCATCGCGCGGGCCAGCAGGTTGACCGACGCGACACCATCGGCCAGCGCGTGGTGGACCTTGCCGATCAAGGCGAAGCGACCGCCGGCCAGTCCCTCGGCGAAATGAAACTCCCACAGCGGGCGAGTGCGGTCCAGGGGAGTGGACGCCACCTCGCCGATCACCTGATCGAGCTCGCGCCGGCCGCCCGGTGCAGGCACCCGCACTCGCCGCAGGTGGTAGTCCAGATCGACGTCGCAGTCCTCCTGCCACATCGGGTGATGCAAATGCCAGGGGATGTCGACGAGCTTGTAGCGCAACGGTTTCAGAAGATGGAGCCGACGGCGCACATGGCGTCGGAACGCCTCGAAGCCGAACTCGCCGTCATAGTCGGCGGGGTCGATGACGGCCACCTTCAGCGTGTGCGTGTGCAGGTTGGGCGTCTCGCTGTAGAGCAGCATCGCGTCCATGCCGTTGAGTCGTTTCACGCGCCACCTCCCGCGGCCCGGGGCACCGTCAGCCCAGGATCGGGAACCGGCGCTGCCCGGCCAGCCGCTTGAGCGCGGCCTCCATGACGGCGCGTACGTGGGCGTCGACCTCGTCGACGTCGGGGTCATTGCCGAACCGGGCGGCGACGTCGATCGGCTCGAGAATCTCGGTGACGATCTTTGCCGGCAGCGGCACGTTGGGCGGGAAGATCACGCTCACGCCGAATGGGAACCCGACGCTGATCGGCAGGATGTCCATCCGGGCCTTGGTCAGCCCCAGCTTGCGGGCCAGCCAGTTGCCGCGGGTCAGGAACAGCTGGGTCTCCTGCGCGCCGATGGAGACGGCCGGCACGATGGGCACCCCGGCTTCGATGGCGGTCCGCACGTAGCCGGTGCGGCCATTGAAGTCGATGGTGTTCGCGCTGAAGGTCGGCCGGTAGGAGTCGTAGTCGCCACCGGGGAACACCAGCACCACCGCGCCGGAATGCAGGGCGGTGGCGGCGTTTTCGCGGCTGGCCTCGATGACCCCGAGGCGGCGCAGCCAGCCGTCCAGCGGCCCGATGAACAGCCCGTAATGGCCCAGGGTGTAGACCGGGCGGTCGTAGCCGAACCTCTCGTAGAAGGCGGGGGAGAAGATCAGGACGTCCGGGGTCAGCATGCCGCCCGAGTGGTTGGAGACCACCAGGGCTCCCCCCGAGGAAGGGACGTTGTCAATGTTGCGCACCTCGGCCCGGTAGTAGCGCTTGATGGCCGGTCCGAGCACTTTCGTGACCTGCTCGGTGAAAGCCGGATCCCACTTGGCGGTTTCGTGGTTGTCCGCCGCGTCAACACCGCTGCCCTTCATGGCTCCCCGCTGTCTGCCCGTGCCCTTTGCTACTTGTTGCCGGTGTGACGCCGGTCTCAAACCTCAGGCGCTGATGGACATATGGTACTCTCCATTTAAGAGAATGTCATATCCGTTTGCTGGGGGCAAACATCTGTGGGGGGGCATGTCCGAAAAGGTTCTGGTTACCGGCGGTTTCGGCCTCGTCGGCTCGCAAACGGTGCGCCGCCTGGTTGCCGACGGCCATCGCGTCGTCGCCGCCGACCTGGGCTCCGCCGCCCAGCGGAAAGCCGCGACATCGCTGCCCGCCGGTGCCGAGGCGCACTGGGCGGATCTGACCGACGCTGGTCAGGTTGACCGCCTGCTCGCCGAGACCTCACCCACCGCCATCGTCCATCTGGCCGCCGTGATCCCGCCGCTGATCTATCGCCGGCCCGCAGTGGGGCGCCGCGTCAACGTCGACGCGACCGTCGCGCTGCTGCGCGCGGCGCAGTCGCGGCCGCATCCGGTGCGGTTCATCCAGGCGTCGAGCAACGCCGTGTACGGCGCGCGCAACCCCTACCGCCATCACGAACTGTTACGTCCGGACTCCCCGATGAACCCGGCCGACCTCTACGGCGCGCACAAGGCCGAAGCGGAACAGCACATCCGGGCCTCCGATCTCGACTGGGTCAACCTGCGGCTGGCCGGGGTGATAAGCGTCGAACCGGACGCGATGCCGTTCAGCGTCGATGCGTTGTTCTTCGAAAGCGCCCTGCCGACCGACGGCCGCATCCATACCGTCGACGTCCGCGATGTCGCGCGCGCGTTCGCCGCGGCGGTCACAGCGGACGTCGCCGGTGAGACGCTGCTGATCGCCGGTGACGAGTCGCACCGCCTTCGGCAGGGGGATGTCGGCAAGGCCCTGGCCGCCGCCCGCGGTTTGGCCGACGTCCTGCCCGGCGGTCGGCCGGGCGATCCGGACAGCGACGATGACTGGTTTGTCACCGACTGGATGGACACCGTTCGCGCCCAACAGGTTCTGCAATTTCAGCGCCACTCGTGGCCGGACATGCTCGACGAGATGCGGGCCATTGCCCGGTGGCGGCGCTACCCGATGCGGCTGATCTCGCCGCTCGCGCGGCAGTTCCTCAAACGCCGTGCGGCCTACCGGGATACCCCCGGACGCTACGCCGATCCGTGGGGTGCGATCCGGGCGAAGTTGGGCGAGCCTCGCCCGGATGCTCCGCCGAAGTAGGTAGCGGGCCGGCACGTCAGCCGGCGTCGCGCAGCAACGGCCGTTCCGTGGACAGCGGTTCGGCGGTGGGGCTCAGCCCCTCGAAGAGTTCGGTGGCGTCCGCGATGGTCCGGTCGACGAAGGACGCGAAATCGCTGAAGGAGATGTCGCGCCGGATCCATTGCGACTTGCGGGCCGCCACACCGATGCGCTGCGGATCGGATGAACCGTGCACGATCGCGGTGACCTGGCGGTCGAGGCGGTTCCACCTGTCGCAGAAGTACGTCAGCCAGGGGCGGTCGGCCGCCGGGAAATAGCGCCCGGGAGTGACGCGGATGATCAACACGTCGTCGTGCGCGGGAGAGATCTCGAAGTGGACGTGCAAGCGCCGCGGGGCGTTGGTGACGAAGAAGTATTCGCCGTCGTGGTGGCCGCGGAAATAGCGCCGCCCGCGGGTGCGCAGGTACCGTTCGACGAGGTTTGCGCACAGCTGCTCATTCGTCATGGATTGATGGTGCGGCCGGTGACTTTGGGAATGCTTGGAGCCGAGCGATGCGGCACCGAAGAATTTGTTGAGAATTCGCTGAGTGAGTGCCGGCCGGCAGCCTTTTCCCGCGCTCAGGTGGGTTCGCGCCGCTCGACGATACCGGCCCCGGGGCCGGGCACGTTGCGCGGCAACGTGACCGAAAACCTGTAGCGCTCGGGACGATAGTGGAATTCCACGACCTCGAGAGGCTTGTCGTCATGGCCGTAGCTGGTGCGTTCGAGCACCAAGACGGGAGACCCGAGCGGCAGATTCAAGGCGCCGGCCACCTCCAGCGATGCGCCGGCCGCGTGAATCTCGTAGTTGGCCCGGGCGACAGGAATGCCCAGGCGCCGCTCCCACATGGTGTAGGTGCTTTCCAACGCCTGCGCGGTCTGCTCGTCGGTTGCGCTCTTCAGCAGCGGTTCCACGGCCTGGCCCAATCCCGGTGGCAGGTAGGCGATCATCAGCGCGAGGGGCTGGTCGCCGTCGCGAAAACGCCGGTGCACACACAGGACTTTCGACAGACCCAGCGTGTCGGCGATCCGCTGCGGTGCGTCTTCGACACGATGCGACAGGACGTCAACGTTCGGCGTGATCCCGGAGCTGGCCAGCACCTCGGTGATGGTGCGCACGCCGGGCCCGAGTTCCTGTTTGACCGGGTTGGCGACGAAGGTGCCCAGGCCCTGCTTGCGCACCAGCCATCCTTGCCGTTCGAGCAGCCCGACCGCCGCACGCACGGTCACCCGGCTCACGCGGGTGCGATCGATCAGTTCTCGCTCGGTGGGCAAGCGCGCGCCGCGGGGCAGCCGTTGTTGGACGATGGCCGCCTTGAGGGCTTCGGCGAGTTGGGTGCTGGCCGGCACGCTACCGCGAGAGATCCGGAGGTCGGCAACGTCGAGGTCCAACTGGTCAGGGGCCACGAAAGGTATTAAAACGTCCTATTCGCCGGCCGTAAAGCATGGCCGCGGGCGCGGGCGGCTAGCGGTGCGGATTACTGTGGTACCGAACGCTTTTCGCGTAGCGCCGCTCGACGAGCGGGCGGCTGCAGATCGCGCGGGTCAGGAGGGTCGAAGGTGTCGATCGCCGTGGAACGGTTCGACCACGTCGTCGTGAATTGCCGCGACGTCGAGGCCACCGCCGCGTGGTACGAACGGGCGCTGGGGGAGATGACCTCGCACTACTGCCGTGACGTCGACGGGAACCTGATCGAGATCGCCGTTTACTGAGGTCCGGCCAGCGGATACAGCGCGGGAAGATTGATCACGATCGCTTCCTGGGTGCTACGGGCGATCACGACCTCGGCGGTGGTGTGGGGGTCGGGGTTTTCCTCTCGGTGCGGCAGATAGGGCGGGATGAAGACGTAATCGCCGGGCGCGGCCGCGATGCGAACCTCGTCGGTGCCGTCGTGAAAGACGAACTCCGGGTTGCCGCTTCGCACATAAATGGCCGTCTCCGATTCACCGTGGTGATGGTTGTCCGAGGCCGATTGCGGCGCAGCGTGCGTCTCACCCATCCAGAGCTTCTCCGCACCGACCGACCGGCCGGACAGGGCGGCGAAGCGCCGCAGCCCCTCCGACTGCGCGGTATCGGAGCTGATCTCGGATGCCTTGATGTGGCGTACCCGGTTGCGTGCGACCGGTGCCGCGGTGTCGTCGAAGTCCGGATGGAATCCATCTGAGGTGGCCATTACTCAATTATCGTCCGCGACATCCCGATACGCTTCGAGCAGTCTGAGCCACAGCTCGCTGACGGTCGGGAAGCACGGTACGGCGTGCCACAGCCGGTCGATCGGAATCTGCCCGGCGACGGCGATGGTGGCCGAGTGCAGCAACTCGGTGCAGCCCGGGCCGACCATGGTGACGCCGAGCAGGTGGCCGCGATCCAGGTCGACCACCATCCGCGCCCGGCCCGCGTATCCGTCCGCGTAGAGCTTGGCACCCATCACCACATCGCCGATCTCGATATCGACCGTGCGGGCTCGGTATCCGGCTTGTTCGGCTTGCTGAGCCGTCAGTCCGACGGCGGCGGCCTCGGGGTCGGTGAAGAAGGCCTGCGGCACCGCGTGATGGTCGGCGGTCGTCGCATGCGCACCCCACGGTTTGGTGTCCAATGGCTTCCCCGCTGCGCGGGCTCCGATCGACGCCCCCGCGATTCGGCCCTGATACTTGCCCTGATGAGTGAGTAACGCCCGGTGATTCACGTCGCCCGCCGCGTACAGCCAGCCGTCCTCGTCGGCACCGCGAACCAGGCAGGTGTCGTCCACCTCGAGCCAGCTCCCCGGTGTCAATCCCACTGTCTCCAAGCCGATGTCGTCGGTCAGCGGTGCACGGCCGGTGGCGAAAAGGACCTCGTTGACCTGCAACTCGGTGCCGTCGTCCAGGTCGAGGATCACGTGGGAGTCGTCCGGCCGGCGCAGCGCGCGAACCGAGACCCCGAGCCGCACGTCGACGCCGGCATCGGTCAACCCGCGTCCGATCAGCTCGCCCACGAAGGGCTCCATCCGGGGCAGCAGTCCCGGCCCGCGTGCCAGCAGTGTCACCCGGGAGCCCAAGCCTTGCCAGGCCGTCGCCATTTCGACGCCCACGCCGCCCGCGCCCACTACGGCCAGGCGCTGCGGGACCACACTGCTATCGGTGGCGTGCCGGTTGGTCCATGGCCTCGCCTCGGTGATGCCCGGCAGATCGGGCAATGCCGAGCGGCTTCCGGTGCATATGACAACCGCATGCCGTGCGGTCAATCTCACTCGTTCGCCGTCGCCGTTGATGACGACGATTCGGCGCGGGCCGTCCAATCGTCCATGTCCCCGGATCAGCGTCGCGCCGATTCCGTCGACCCAGTCGGCCTGGCCACTGTCGTCCCAGTCGGTGACGTAGCGATTGCGGCGGCCGAACACGCCGTCGACATCGATGGAACCGGTGACCGCGTCCCGCGCGCCGTCGATCCGGCGGGCATCGGCAATGGCAATGACCGGACGCAACAATGCCTTACTGGGCACGCACGCCCAATACGAGCACTCGCCGCCGACGAGTTCGCGTTCGACCAGCGCCACGCGCAGGCCTGCCGCCCGGGCACGTTCGGCGGCATTCTGCCCGATCGGTCCGGCGCCGAGCACTACGACGTCGAAGTCTCCTCCGGTGGCTGATGCCATGATCGACGATCCTTTCGCATGGGTAGATGGCCATGGCCCCGAGGCGTCAGTGGTCAGTGGACCCGAGGCGCTCGGCGAGCCCGCGCACATCGCTGACGACGATGTCCGGCTGCGGCAGGCCGTCGACCGGCAGCGGCGCGTTGCCGCGCCGCGTGAGCAGGGCTCCACTGAATCCGACATGCTGGGCGCCGATGGTGTCCCACACGTGCGCGGCCACCATCATGCAATCCGCCGGGGCGACCCCGACCGTCTCGCACGCGTACCGGTACACGGCGGGCGACGGCTTGAAGGCGCTGCAGGCGTCGACGCTCAGCTGGTGTTCGAAAAAGCCTGCCAGCCCGGAATTCTGCAGCGCCGTCGGGCCGTCGGGATTGGGCGGGGAGTTGGTCAAGGCCACCAGCCGAAAACCGTTGTCGCGCAGGGCCGCAAGCCCGTCGGCGGCATCGGGGTGTGCCGGCATGGTGAGCAGCGCGTTCTTCAGGCGGTCCAGATCGCCCTCGGTGATGTTCACCCGATGGATATCCCCAAGCATGCGCAGCACCCCTTGGCCAAGCACCGGGAACGTCACGTAATGCTCGGACAGCGTGATGGTCATCGAGTACATGACCAGCTGCGCGAACCAGTCCCGCAGCACTCGCTCGTCGCCGAACAGTTCGTCGAAAAGCGGTGCGATGGAATCGATATCGAGCAACGTCTCGTTGACGTCGAATACCAGGACGGGCGGTTTCGGCATGCTAGGACTCGGCCTTCTTCGCGGTGGGAATGTCCGGCCGCAGATACCCGGCCAGGCAGAGGCAGATCAGTGCCATCCCGGCCGCCGGCCACCTGAGTGCGACGACTGCGGCCGCGGCGAAGACGCCGACCGTGAAGAACGATCTCATCCGCAGGAGTCGTCGCACGCGCTGCGTGAGGTCGTCATGGGCGGGCCGATCGACGACTTCCTGGCACAGGGCCAGATAGGTGATGTTGACGAGCACGAACACCGACGCATACAAGGTCACGGGCGCGGCGGCCAGTCGGCTATCGGCGATCCACTCGGTGGTGATCGGAATCAGTGACACCGAGAACAGGTGCGCAAAGTTCGCCCAGACCAGTCGCGGCGTCGCCACCTCCGCATAGCCGAACAGGTGGTGATGGTTTACCCACACGATCGCGATAAACACATAGCTGACAACATAACTCAACCCGGTGGGCCACTCAGGCAGCAGCGCGTTGAACGTGAAGGCCTTCGGTGGTTTGAGCTCCAGTACGAGGATCGTGATGAGTACGGCGAACACCCCGTCGGAGAATGCCCCCACCCGGTCTGGGCTGGTTTTCCGCGCGGATGCGCTCATGACGCACTCCCGGTCGAGTTCTTCGTTAAGACCTCGTCCGTGTCGAGTCCGCGGTCGACGCCGTGCGGGATCACGGTCTGGCCGGGTTCCAGCCGCAGTTGTCTGCCGTCAAGCTGCACGCTGATCTTGTCCGGTTCGAAGGAGAGCAGGTTGCGGACCCGTGCGACCCCCGTCCAAGCGTCGACGTAGGACCACGCCGCGCGCTGGTGGCTGCCGATGTCGTAGTAAGAACATATTCCCTTGTAGGGGCAAAATGTCTGTACATCAACGGGTTTGAGGGCGGCCTCGTCGACGTCGTCGCGCGGCACGTACCAGCGAGGCGCAAAACCCGATTCATACAGCGCCAGCGGGCGGTGGGTGTCGGCGATCACCTGGTCACCGTCCCGTACCACGAGATGACGTGCCGTGGAGCGGATGTCGATGCGATGATAGGCGTCCGTGGCGTGGCCGACGATCCGTTCCTCTTCTTCGTAGAAGGCATCCATCGCGCGCCAGGCAAACGCCACCCGGCGATCGAGAACGGCGGCATGAGGGGCAAGCGCGGTGTGTTGCCACGCCGCGTGACCAACCTCGCGCCCCGCGGCCTTGACCGCAAACCACTGGGTCGCGCCGAGATCGCGGTGTTGTGTGACGCGGTCCTCGGCCACCAGGATCCCGGCCTCGATGTCACGGAGCGGAAAGTAGGCCACCGGGTAGCGACCCGGCTCGTGCAACAGGATCACGTCTTCGCTGTCGGCTATCCAGCTGTCCGCGAAGCGAACTCTCATGCGTCGCCGTAGTGGCTCGGCGAAGAGCAACCGTGTTGGCAGCGGCTGCTCCGTCAGGAAATGTCCCACCGAGCCGGTCGCAAGCGGACCCTGCTGCCATGCCAGCCCCATCGTCGTGTCCCTCCTTCGAACAAAATCTGCCGGCGCCCACGATCGCGTCACTGCATGACGACGACCATCTTCCCGCCGGCTTCGCCCGCCTCCATCACGCGGTGCGCCTCGCGGATCTGGTCGAAAGCGAAGACGTGTGACGGTTTGGCATCCAGCTCGCGGTCGGCGACCTGCCGGGCGATGTCTCGCAGGGGCACGTCGGAGAGCGGAAAACCCGGTGTTCCAAAGACGAAGCTGCCGAAGAAGTTCCAGTTCACCCCGCTGGCCATGCGCAGCAGCGGGTTGAAATCGCCGATCGGATCGAGTCCGCCCAGCCATCCGGCCAGGCATGCCGTTCCGCCGCGCCGCAACATGTCCAGGGAGTCGAGGATGGTGCTGTTGCCCACCAGGTCCAGGACCGCGTCGATGTGTTTGGCTTCGGCGATGTGGGCGGCGAGGTCGCGCCTCTCCAGCTCGACGCGCGAAGCACCGAGCCGCTCCAGCATCGGGAAGCGATCGCTGCTTCGTGCCGTGGCGATGACCCGCGCGCCGGCGGCGACCGCCATCTTGAGCGCGGCTTGGCCGAATGATGAGGTGGCGCCGCGTAACACCAACGTCTGTCCGGATTTCAGGTCGAGGTTGCGGAACAGGCATGTCCAGGCGACGGCGTAGGTCTCGGGCAAGGCGGCCAAATCCGACCAGGGTAGGTCCGACTCGATGAGGGCGACATTCGCCGCGCGCACGCGCGTGTATTCGGCATAGCTGCCGTTGATCGTCCGGCCAAGGCCGCCCATCAGTGCGGCCACCTTGGCGCCGACCGGGAACTCGCCTCCCGGACATGAGTCGACGATGCCGACGCACTCGATCCCGCTGACCTCGGCGGCCTCTGCCCATTCCCCTCGGCGCATGTGGAGTTCGGCGTGATTGATCCCGAAACCCTTTACCGCGATGACGACTTCGCCGTCCCTGGGCAACGGCTTGGGGATCTCGGTGTAGACCAGGCTGTCCAGTCCGCCGAACCGTTCCAGGATGATCGCCCGCATGGTTTCCCCGCCGGGTTGCTCGCGTACCACCGCGGGCGCGGTGGGCAGCCGGGGCGAATCGGTGGCAGCCACGTACCGCCCCCTCCAGATCGTTAGTGGTGCTCGGTCTATGGCACCGAATGGGCCGTATGACCCATTATTATGGGCGCAGCTTCCCACTATGTCCAGGGGAGTGGCGCCGTCAGGCTTTGCGTCGGCCGCGCGACGACGTGGATCGCGCCTTGCGCGAGGGGTGTTGAGGTGCGAAGGAGCGCACGTAGTCGACGGCGGCATTGACGGCGGCCCGCAGCGGTTGCGGATCGCCGGTGGCGTGGGTGAGCATCGCGCCGCCCTGGTGGGCGGCGACCAGCGATACCGCCAGATGCCGGGGGTCGGCGTCCGGACGCAGGTCGCCGCGCTCGCGCATCGACTCAAGGCCCGCCCGAAACAGTTCGATCCATTGGTCATATCCCGCGGCGAGGTCGTCGTGCATCTCGCGATCGGCCTCGATCAATTCGCCCGCCAGAGACCCGTAGACGCAACCCCCGACCCGGTACACGGCGTCGATGTCGGACACGCAGGCTTTCGCCCACGCCTGCAGCGCATCAAAGCTGTCCAGGCCGGCGAACCGCGGCTGGGAGTGGAACGCCCGCAGGTCGTTTCGGCGCGCCTCGACGACGTGCCGGGTCAAGTCGCGCTTATCGCGGAAGTAGTGCGAGATCTGGGATCCGCCCACCCCGGCGGTGCGGCGCACCTGGTCGACACTGGTGTTGGCGACGCCACGCTCGAACATCAGCCGGGCGGCGACCTCGATGATGCGCGCCCGGGTCGCCAATCCCTTGCGGGTGAACCGCGATGAGGGCTGTTCGGTCATGTTGGCACCTTGGACGTGGAGGGTCAGCCGGCTTGCCGTGCCGGGCGGCGGACCCGCGACCGGCGCGGCGGACGCGGCGCCCGCTCGGCGCTGTCGGTGGCGAACATGCGCAGGTAGTTCACCGCGAAACGAATCGCGTCGGCGTGCGGCCACTCCTCTTGGTAGGTGAAGGTCAACACGCCGCCGCCTTGATGCGCGGCGACGATCACCCACGCGAGTTGCCGAGGGTGGGCATCGGCGACCAGCAGGCCGTCGTCCTTCATTCGCGCAATTGCGCTCTGCAACAAGTCGACCCACCGCCGATAACCGGCCGCCAACGCGTCGCGCGTCGTGTCGTCGGATTTCGCCAACTGGGCCGCCAGCGCGTGATAGGTCGGCGTGCCGAAGTACCCGATGCGGCGCAGGTAGCGCATGTTCAGGTCGATCCACCGCTCGAAGTCGTCAAAAGAACCCAGGCCCCGAAGCGTGGGCTGGCGGTGAAAATCCAGCACCACGCCGATCTGGCGGCGGATCACCGCGCGGATCAGCGCCGCCTTATCGGCGAAATAGTGGGCAAGCTGTGAGCCGCTGACCGAGGCCGCGCGCCGCACATTCTCCATGTTGGCCGCCGAGAGGCCCTCGGTGACGATCAGCTGGGCGGCGGCCTGCACGATCCGGTCCCGGGTGGCCCGCCCCTTGGCGGTCAACCGTTGTTCGTCGTGAACATCGGGATGGGCCATCGCGTCAGGCTAACCCGGGAGCCCCTTCATTTATGGGATATCCAGCCCATACATCGGGATCAGGGCTGGACTCGCCTGGCCAGGAAGGCCCGGATCAACCGGGCGACGTCCTCGCCCGCGGACTCCAGCAGAAAATGCCCGCCGTCGAGGAGGTGGATCTCGGCCTCGGGCAGGTCGTCGGCGAACGCTTCGGCGCCGGCCGGCCCGAAAATCTCGTCGCCGCGCCCCCACACCGCAAGCAGGGGCACCCGGGTGGCACGGAAGTACTCGTGCAGGCGCGGATACATCGGCGCATTGGTGGCGTAATCGCGAAACAGCTTCAGCTGCACCAGATCGTTGCCGGGGCGGGAGAGCAGCGAGTAGTCGTGATACCACGACTCGGGATCGACCAGCGTCTCGTCGGCCACCCCGGTCAGGTACTGCCACCGGGTGGCTTCCAGGGTGAGGAACTGCCGCACCGGCGCCTCGGTTTCCGCCGTCTGCTCCCGTTGGTACGCCTGCACGACCTTCCAGAAGCTTTCGACGAATCCCGCGTCATAGCCGTTGCCGTTCTGGCTGATGATCGCGGTGATCGCGGACGGGTCGCGTAGTGCGAGTCGCCAGCCGATCGGCGCGCCGTAGTCCTGGACATAAATGGCATACCGGTCGAGGCCCAGGCTTCCCAGCAGACCCGCCGTGAGCTCGGTCAGCGCGTCGAACGTGTAGTCGAACTCCTCGACCGGTGGGGCGTCGGACAGGCCGAATCCCAGGTGATCGGGTGCGATGACGCGGTAGCGGTCGGCGAGGGCCGGGATCAGGTGGCGGAACATGTAGGAGCTGGTGGGAAACCCATGCAGCAGCACCACCGCGGGGGCGGTGGGATCCCCGGCCTCGCGATAGAAGAGCCGATGGCCGTCGACGGTGGCGTATCGATGATGAACGGCAGGCACGAGGTTCCCCTGACTCAACGGGATTCGGCACCGAGCGTCGTGGTGGCGTCCGATGTAGGTGGGCGAAATCCAGAACACAAGTTCTGGGTTACACGACCCAGTATGCACCAAACCGGCGAGAGGCAACAGGCCGCGAAGCGGATATGTTGCCCAGCGCACCGGCCTGCCATACTCTGGGCCGATCATCCCAGTTGACGGCTCGCGCGATAGGGGCTGGTTCGAGGTGACACAGTGGGCAGGCTCGTTTCGGTAAACGTGGGCACGCCCAAAGACGTGCACTGGCGGGATAAGACCGTCTACACCGGGATCTGGAAGACCCCTGTCGCGGGCCCGGTCATGGTGCGCCGGCTGAACGTCGACGGCGACGGCCAGGGCGACCTCGCCGGTCACGGCGGGGAACAACGCGCGGTCATGGTGTACCAGAGCGAGTCCTATGACTTTTGGAAGATCTACCTGGGTCGCGACGACCTGCAGCCGGGCCACTTCGGGGAAAACTTCACCGTCACGGGGCTCGCCGACGACGACGTCTGCATCGGCGACCGCTACCGCATCGGCGATGCCGAGTTCGAGGTCACCCAGCCGCGCGTCACCTGCTTTCGCGTGGGCATCCGGCTCGACGAGCCCGACATGCCCAACCTGCTTGTCTCCCAACATCGTCCGGGCTTCTACCTCCGCGTGATCACCGAGGGGCAGGTGCGGGCCGGCGACGACATCGTGCGGACGCGCCGCGGCCGTCACGAACTCAGCGTCGCCGACGTCGACGCCCTGCTCTATCTGCCCGACCGCAACGTCGAAACGCTGCGCAAGGCCGTCGACGTTCCGGCGCTCAGTCCGGGCTGGCAGCAGTCTTTTCACGACCTGCTGGCCGCACACGAGGGTGCGGTTCCCGCGGTAGCGCCACCCGTGGGAGTCGAACCCGCGTGGACGGGGTTTCGGTCCCTGCGCGTCACCCAAACCCACAGGGAGAGTGCACAAGTGCTGTCGATCCGGCTGGAAGCCGACGACCGGAATCCTTTACCGCCGGCGCTTCCCGGCCAGTACTTGACGGTCAAGATCGCCGGCGCCGGCGATCCCGCGCCGTTGCGCAGCTACTCCCTGTCGGACGATTCCTCCACCGGGTCCTACCGCATCAGCGTCAAGCGCGAGGAGCACGGTGTGGTGAGCCGATGGCTGCACGCCCACATCCGTCCCGGGTCGCTGATAGCGACGGCGGCCCCACGCGGCGATTTCTACCTCACCGACGACAGCGGCCCGGTCGTTCTGTTCTCCGCCGGAATCGGCGCGACTCCGGTACTGGCGATGCTGCATGCGCTGTCGGCCGCCGGGAGCCGGCGTGACATTTGGTGGCTGCACACCACTCGCGATCGCGAAACCCAGGCGTTCGCAGAGGAAGTCACGACGCTCATCGAGTCGTTATCGCACGCCAGACAGCAGGTCTTCTATACCGCAACGCAGGGCCGCCTGCGCCGCGAGTCCCTCGCGGCCTTGGGTCTGCCGGTGAGCGCCACCGTTTACCTTTGCGGTCCAACGCAATTCATGACGGACATGCGCGAGGACCTGGCCGTCATGGGGTTCGACCCGGGGCGCATGCACAGCGAGCTGTTCGGCGCGCTGCCGGCGATCAACCCGGGCATTGTCGACATCGGGGAGCGCAGGCCGCCGCACCCGCCCGTCGGAACGCTGGGCACCGGGCCGGCGATCACGTTCGCGCGCAGCGGATTAACGGTCAACTGGCCACCCCGATTCCGGAGCATCCTCGATCTGGCCGAAGCCTGCGACGTGCCGACCCGCTTCTCCTGTCGAAGCGGGGTGTGTCACGTGTGCGTCACCGGCATCGTCGACGGGACGACCACTTACGTTCAGCGACCGCTGGAGTCACCCGGCGACGGGTCGGTCCTGATCTGTTCGGCGGTCCCGGAAACCGATGTGGTGCTGGACCTGTAGGCGAAGTCCTTGGCCCGCGCGCATTTATTCCTACGGGGTCAACGGGACGGACGCCTCCGCGGTGTAGCACAGGAAGGTCAGGGTCTCCTGCAGATACAGCTGCACGGTGTCCGCATCGTGGCTGGTGTACCCGACCGACACGTCGTGCCCGAGCTGCAGGTCGAAGTCGCCGCCGCGGGTGGTCAGCACGAAGGCACCGTCGATGGCGGGGGCCCAGATGATGTCTCCGGGAACCAGCCGGTCGATGTGTTCGAGGATCGGATAGCCGTGTTCGGTCGTCTCGCTGACTTTCGTGTAGACCTCGGCGGACAGCAGCACCGAGTAGGGGCCGTCGACACCGGCCAGCCGGAGCTCGGAGATCGCCTGGGTGATGACGTCGGGAATCTCGCGCGGATCCGCGGGCAGGGTCAGCGACTTGTTCGAGCTGGCGGAGCGGATGCCCTCGATGGACGCCGCGGAGTAACCCTCGAAGATGGCCCGGTCCTCGACGAACGCCAGCTTCTTGGCGGCCTCCTTCACCGGGTCCCAGTCGGAGTCATTGGCGCCGCGCTCGACGTTGTCGATCTCGTAGCGCGAGAGGGTGAATGGAACCCGGAGCCGGACAAGGGGCTTGCTCTCCCTCAGGTGAGCCTCCACGCCGTCGGTGGGTGACGCCACGTTGGTCAGTCGACCGGTGCTCACCGCGGCCGTGACCGGACCGCCCGGCTCGCTGACGTCGACGACCCGGCGCCCGGCGATGTGGCGTTTGAAGGTCCGCGCCGCCTCCAGTTCGATTTCCTTCCAGGCGGCTTCGGTGACCGGTGCCAGGTCGCGGTAGAGGTTGTTCATGAAGTGGTTCCTTTCAGGCTGCCGATCGAAAGTGAGCCGCCCTGTGCAACAGGCGTTTCCGCCGCCGGCGCGGTGGGCAGCGGCGGCGGGTCATCGAGGAGGTCGAGGGTGGGGGAGAAGAACAAGCCGCCGGTGACGGCCGTGGAGAAGTCGAGGATGCGGTCGGTGTTGCCGGGCGGATCGCCGAGGAACATGTTGCGCAGCATTTGTTCGGTGACTTTCGGCGTACGCGAATAGCCGATGAAATACGTGCCGTATTCACGCTTGCCAAGCTCGCCGAACGGCATGTTGTGCCGCACGATCTTCAGTTCGGTGCCGTCGTCGTCGGTGATCACATTGAGGGCGACGTGGGCGTTGCCCGGCTTGACGTCGTCATCGAGCTCGATGTCATCGAGCTTGGTGCGGCCGATCACCCGCTCCTGCTCGGCGACCGGAGTCGAATTCCACGACGACATGTCGTGCAGGTACTTCTGCACGTGCACGTAGCAAGAGCCGGCGAAGTCGGGGTCCTCGTCGCCGACCGCGGTGGCACTGGCCGCCAACGCGCCGTCCGGGTTCTCGGTGCCGTCAACGAATCCGAGCAGGTCACGGTTGTCGAAGTAGCGAAAGCCATGCACCTCGTCGACCACGGTGACCGCGTCGGCCATCGCTTTGAGGATCCGGTCGGCCAGTTCGAAACAGACATCCAGACTCTCGGCCCTGATGTGGAACAACAGGTCCCCCGGGGTGGCGGGAGCGGTGTGCCGCGGTCCCTTCAGCTCGGGAAACCGATGCAATTCGGCGGGGCGCGGTCCGGAGAACAGGCGATCCCAGGCGTCGGAGCCGATCGAGGCGATCGCCGACAACCGCTTCTGTGGTTCGCGGAAACCGATCGCACGCACCAGCCCGGGAATGTCGGGCAGCGCGTCGTGCACTGTCGCCTCCCCGCCGTCGTCGATGGTCACCACCAGGAAGATCGCCGCAGGGGTGAGCGGCGCGAGGATGGGTTGCGGTTGGACGGGGGGCACGTTGGTGACCCTAGCGTGGCGACGGCGAGCGCCGGAAGCGGCGCGAGTAAGGAGCGCGCAACCGAACCCAGCGTGGCGACGGCGAGCGCACGAAGCGGAGCGAGCAAGGACCGCGCAATCGAACCCAGCGTGGCGACGGCGAGCGCACGAAGCGGAGCGAGCAAGGACCGCGCAACCGAACCCAGCGTGAACCGTCCGGTGGCGGACAGCGATGATGTTGAGCATGTCCGGCGGGCCTCGAAACCAAGCGAAGTCCTCAGCGAGTGCGCAAGGACTCTGCGATTTCATCGACGCCTCTCCGTCGCCATTTCATGTTTGCGCCACGGTGGCCGCTCGGCTGATCGCTGCCGGATACACCGAACTGAGCGAGGCTAAACACTGGCCGTCCGAGCCGGGGCGCTACTTCACGGTGCGGGCGGGCTCGTTGGTCGCCTGGAGTTCGGACGGGGCGCACGGCCCGTTCCGGATCATCGGTGCGCACACCGACAGTCCCAACCTCAGGGTCAAGCAGCATCCCGACCGGGTGGTCGCCGGCTGGCGGGTGGTGGCGCTGGAACCCTATGGGGGCGCGTGGCTCAACTCCTGGCTGGACCGTGATCTGGGAATCAGTGGGCGCCTGTCGGTGCGGGCGCACGATCACGACGGCGGGATCGCGCACCAACTGGTGCGGATCGACGAGCCGATTCTTCGGGTGCCGCAACTGGCCATTCATCTGGCCGAGGACCGCAAGTCGCTGACGCTGGATCCGCAGCGGCACGTCAATGCGGTCTGGGGCGTCGGGGAGAGCGTGCGGTCATTCGTCGATTTCGTCGCGGAGCGCGCCGGGGTGACGCCGGCCGACGTGCTGGCCGCCGACCTGATGACCCACGACCTGACCTCCGCAAGGGTGATCGGCGCCGACGGCGGCCTGCTGAGTGCGCCCCGGCTGGACAATCAGGCCAGTTGCTATGCGGGGCTGGAGGCGCTGGTGGCCGTCGAACGACCGGCGTCCTATCTGCCGGTGCTGGTGCTCTTCGACCACGAGGAGGTCGGTTCGTCGTCGGACCACGGTGCGCAGTCCGACTTGCTGGGCACCGTGCTGGAGCGAATTGTGTTGGCGGCGGGCGGTACCCGCGAGGACTATCTGCGCCGGCTGCCGGCATCGTTGCTGGCCTCGGCGGACATGGCGCACGCCACCCATCCCAATTACCCGGAGCGGCACGAGCCGGGCCACCCGATCGCGGTCAACGCCGGGCCGGTGCTCAAGGTGCACCCGAATCTGCGCTACGCCACCGACGGCCGCACCGCGGCGGCGTTCGCGCTGGCCTGCCGGCAGGCCGGAGTCGCACTGCAGCGCTACGAACACCGGGCCGACCTGCCGTGCGGGTCGACGATCGGACCGTTGACCTCGGCGCGGACGGGCATCCCGACGGTCGACGTCGGCGCCGCGCAGCTGGCGATGCACTCCGCGCGCGAGTTGATGGGCGCTCACGACGTGGCCGCCTACTCGGCCGCGATGCAGGCGTTCCTTTCCCCCACCTAGCGGCATAGGGTCTGCCGGTATGGCGCTCAACGTGGAGATGCTGACCTTCGACTGCGACAACCCCGCGAAGCTGGCCGGCTGGTGGGCCAAACAATTCGGCGGGACGACGCACGAGGTGCTCGCCGACGAGTTCACCGCGGTGACCTTCGGCGAAGGGCTGCGGCTCGGATTCCAGAAGGTGCCCGATCCCACGCCCGGAAAGAACCGCGTGCACCTCGATCTGGGTGCGTCCGACGTCGACGCCGAGGTATCGCGGCTGACGGCGGCCGGAGCGACCGAGGTCGGCCGGCACCAGTTCGGCGATACCTTCCGCTGGGTGGTGCTGGCCGACCCCGAGGGCAACGTCTTCTGCGTCGTGCGCCAGTAGCCGAAGCTCAGCCCTAGACTGTCTGGCGTGACTGTCTCCGGGACGAGTGCGCGCACCCAGGCCATCGACACCGTCGAGCACGCCGCCACCACTCCCGACGAGCCGCAGCCCTTCGCCGAACTGGGCCTAAAAGACGACGAATACCAGCGCATCCGCGAGATTCTGGGCCGCCGCCCCACCGACACCGAGCTGGCGATGTACTCGGTGATGTGGAGCGAGCACTGCTCCTACAAGTCGTCCAAGGTGCACCTGCGCTACTTCGGCGAGACCACCACCGACGAGATGCGCACCGGCATGCTGGCCGGCATCGGCGAGAACGCCGGCGTCGTCGACATCGGCGACGGGTGGGCGGTCACCTTCAAAGTGGAGTCGCACAACCACCCGTCGTACGTCGAGCCCTACCAGGGTGCGGCCACCGGTGTCGGCGGGATCGTCCGCGACATCATGGCGATGGGCGCGCGACCGGTCGCGGTGATGGACCAGCTGAGGTTCGGCGCGGCCGACGCCCCGGACACCCGTCGCGTGGTCGACGGCGTGGTGCGCGGCATCGGTGGCTACGGCAACTCGTTGGGGCTGCCCAACATCGGCGGCGAGACCGTATTCGACGCGTGCTACGCCGGCAACCCGTTGGTGAACGCCATGTGCGTCGGCGTCTTACGCCAGGAGGACCTGCACCTGGCCTTTGCGTCGGGCACCGGCAACAAGATCATCCTGTTCGGTGCCCGCACCGGGCTGGACGGCATCGGCGGGGTGTCGGTGCTGGCCTCGGACACCTTCGACAGCGAGGGATCCCGCAAGAAGCTGCCCTCGGTTCAGGTCGGCGACCCCTTCATGGAGAAGGTCCTGATCGAGTGCTGCCTCGAGCTGTACGCCGGTCACCTGGTGGTCGGCATCCAGGACCTGGGCGGTGCCGGATTGTCGTGCGCCACTTCGGAATTGGCGTCAGCCGGTGACGGCGGGATGGCGATCCGGCTCGACACCGTGCCGCTGCGCACTACTCAGATGACGCCCGCGGAGATCCTCTGCAGCGAATCCCAGGAGCGGATGTGCGCCGTGGTCACCCCGGACAACGTCGACGCCTTCTTGGCCGTGTGCCGCAAATGGGACGTGCTGGCCACGGTGATCGGCGAGGTCACCGACGGCGACCGGTTGCGGATCACCTGGCACGGCCAGACGGTCGTCGATGTCCCGCCGCGCACCGTCGCCCACGAAGGCCCCGTCTACCAGCGTCCGGTCGCGCGCCCCGAAACGCAGGACGCGCTGAATGCGGACGGCTCGGCGGGGCTGGCGCGACCGGTCACCGGTGACGAGCTGCGCGCCACGTTGCTTGCCCTGCTGGGCAGTCCGCACCTGTGCAGCCGGGCATTCATCACCGAGCAGTACGACCGGTACGTGCGGGGCAATACCGTGCTGGCCGAGCACGCCGATGGCGGTGTGCTGCGCGTCGACGAATCCACCGGCCGCGGCATCGCGCTGTCGACCGACGCGTCCGGCCGCTACACGAAACTGGATCCCTACACCGGCGCCCAGCTCGCCCTGGCCGAGGCCTACCGCAACGTCGCCGTCACGGGGGCGACCCCGGTCGCGGTGACCAACTGCCTGAATTTCGGTTCGCCCGAAGACCCCGGAGTGATGTGGCAGTTCTCCCAGGCGGTGCGCGGCCTGGCCGACGGCTGTGTGGCCCTGGGAATTCCGGTGACCGGCGGCAACGTCAGCTTCTACAACCAAACGGGATCGACCGCGATCCTGCCCACCCCGGTGGTCGGGGTGCTCGGCGTCATCGACGACGTCGCCCGGCGCATCCCCACCGGCCTGGGCACCGAACCCGGGGAAACCCTGCTGCTGCTTGGCGATACGCGCGACGAATTCGACGGTTCGATCTGGGCGCAGGTGACCGCCGACCATCTGGGCGGGCTGCCGCCCAAGGTCGACCTGGACCGCGAGAAGCTGCTGGCCGAGGTGCTGCGTTCGGCATCGCGCGACGGACTGGTGTCCGCCGCGCACGACCTGTCCGAAGGCGGCCTGGCGCAGGCCGTCGTCGAAGCCGCCCTGACCGGTGAAACCGGTTGCCGCATCGTGCTTCCCGAGGATGCCGATCCGTTTGTGATGCTGTTCTCCGAGTCGGCGGGCCGCGTGCTGGTGGCGGTGCCGCGCACCGAGGAGAGCCGGTTCCGTTCGATGTGCGAGGCGCGGGGACTGCCCGCGGTGCGCATCGGCGTCGTCGACCAGGCCTCCGACGCGGTGGAGGTCCAGGGGCTGTTCACGGTTGCGCTGGCCGAACTGCGCGAGACCTCCGAGGCGGTGCTGCCGCGGCTCTTCGGATGAGTTCTCGCAGCGAGTCCTGATGTCGGCCAGGCTTTTTCGTCAGGCCAGCGCATTGTCTTTGGCCGCCGCGCTGGTCGGCTGGAGCTTCATCGGTCCGCGGTTGCCGGCCGTGTGGCGGGCGGTGCTGCAGGCCGGCGCGGGCGGTCTGATGGTGTGGGTGACGCGGGCGCCGCTGGGCCTGGGCCCGCCCCGGCTATGGGCCGGCGTGCGGCTGGGTGCACTGGCGGCGTCCTCGGCGGTGAGCGCGGTGGCCGCGACGACGCTGCTGCCGCCGGTGCGCCAATCGATGGCCGACCGTGAGCCACCGGCGGCGGCGCCGGACTGGCTGCTGTGGCGGATACCCCTGGGCACCGTGTGGTCGGAGGAGTCCGCCTTCCGTGGGGCGCTGGCCGCCGCAGGCTGCGCCGCGTTCGGTGCGCGCGGTGGACGGTTGTTGCAGGCCAGCGCTTTTGGTCTCTCGCACGTCGCCGACGCCCGCACGACGGGCGAGCCGGTGGCCGCCACCGTGCTGGTCACCGGCATCGCGGGGTGGCTCTTCGGTTGGCTGGCAGACCGTTCCGGCAGCCTGGCCGCGCCCATGCTGGCGCACCTGGCCATCAACGAGGCCGGCGCCGTCGCCGTGCTGGCCGCGAAGCCGCCGAACCGCTGACCAGCCGTCAGGGATTGATGGTGTAGTCGCCCAATTGGCGGCCCCACACGAAATCGACCGCGAGCGGCGACCCCAGTTCGAAGTGGTTGTAGGGAGCCATGCTCGCGCCGGTGTCCATCACCAGGAAGGGGGCGGGCCACAGTTCGCGGGTGATCTTCTGCCAACAGCCCGCCCGCCCGCCGGGACCGCCCCGTGCATTGGTTCGTGGCAGGTTCTCCGGCCAGATGTACGGGTTGGGGGCACCCGCGATGGCGCCCGACGCGTGGGCGCCCAGCGAGTAGCCGTTATCCCCCAACGCGTTGTGGATTCGCGGTGCGACCTCGTCGAAATTATGAATGGTGCAATAGATTTCGGGACTGTACTCGTCGAGCAGCTGGCTGCTGGGAACCAGGTCGGCCGCGCCGCGGACGAAAAAGGGCCCGCTGCGGCCCAAGACGTCGGCGCCGGCGTCGCCCAATCCGGCGGCCGACAGCAGCGCGGCGTCGAGGTCGCGCTGCCGGGAGTTGAGTGTGCGCGCGGTGGTCACCGCGTGGTCGAGCGCGTCCCACAGCTCCGGTGCGGCTCGCGCGTAGGTGTCGCCCAGCGCCGCCAGCCGCTGAATGTCGTTGCGCAGGGCCGGCATCCGGGAGTTCAGGTCGTCGAGGACGGCGTTACCGTTCGCCAGCGAGGCGCCGAATTTATCGCCCAATCCGGTCAGCGCCTGCGCGGCCGCGCTGAGCGTGAGGTTCACCTTGACCGGATCCACCTTCTCGGCGATCGAAGTGAGCGTCTCGAACAGCGTGTTGAACTCGGTGGTCACCGACGTCGCATCGATCACGATCGAGGGAGTGATCGATTGCGTCGCAGGGTTTTTCGGCGAGCTCAGCGCGACATATTTGTTGCCGAACACCGTGGTCGCCTTGACGGCCGCCGCGACGTTGGCCGGGATCTGCTTGATGTATTTCGGCGTGATGTCCAGGACGACCTTGGCCGCCGGAAGTCCGTCGTGCGTGGTCTCCGAGATGCTCGACACGCGGCCGATCTGCACCCCGTTGTAGGTCACCTTGGAGCCGGGATCCATCACCAGGCCCGCCCGGGCGGCCACCATCGTCAACTTCGTGCTCGGCGTGAGGTCGCCCCGAAATTGCAGGTACAGGAGCAGCCCGATCAGCCCCGTGACCACGATCGTCACCAGGCCTGCGGTCTTAAACGGCGGCCGCGCCCTTGAGCGACGGGGCTTCATGATTTTGAGACCCTAGGGTATGGCCCCCCGCGACAAAGCCGATCCGGCCAAGACCCGCCACGCTGTGCTGGCCGTCGCGGATTGGCTGCGCGACGAATCCCGTCCGGCGCCCGACCGCCAGGAATTGGCGACGGCCGTTCGGCTGACCGCCCGCACCCTGGCCGCGGTGGCGCCCGGGCGCAGCGTGGAGCTGCGGATCCCGCCGTTCGTCGCGGTGCAGTGCATCGCCGGGCCCGCGCATACCCGCGGCACACCGCCCAACGTGGTGGAAACCGAACCGCGGACCTGGCTGTTGCTGGCCACCGGAATGTCGTCGTTCGCCGACGCGAAGCACACCGGTGCGCTGCGCCTTTCCGGCTCGCGCGCCGGTGAGATTGAACACTGCCTGCCTCTGTTCGATGTGGGCTGAATGTAACCCTGAACTGCAGGTTTAGCTCTTCCGAACGGGATTTCGTCGCTCAACACGCCCTACGGATTCGGCGGCGCGGCCAAGGTGCCCGTAGACTCCCGTACGTCACCAACCGTTCCCCGGGGAGCTGCCTAATCGTGACCGTCCAAGAACCCGAAGAGGACTTCAACGCACCCCGTGAAGAATGCGGTGTATTCGGGGTTTGGGCCCCGGGCGAGGACGTCGCCAAACTCACCTATTACGGCTTGTACGCGCTGCAGCATCGCGGTCAGGAAGCTGCCGGCATCGCCGTCGCCGATGGATCCCAGGTGTTGGTCTTCAAGGACCTGGGCCTGGTCAGCCAGGTGTTCGACGAGCAGACGCTGGGGGCCATGCAGGGCCACGTCGCCATCGGCCACTGCCGTTACTCGACCACGGGCGACACGACGTGGGAAAACGCCCAGCCGGTGTTCCGCAACACCGCGGCCGGCACCGGGGTTGCGCTGGGACACAACGGGAACCTGGTCAACACCGCCGAGCTGGCCGCCCGCGCCCGCGACGAGGGACTGATCGCGCGGCGCGCCCCGGCGCCGGCGACCACGGACTCCGACATCCTGGGCGCGCTGCTGGCCCACGGCGCCGCGGACTCCACCTTGGAGCAGGCGGCGCTGGACCTGCTGCCGACCGTGCGCGGCGCGTTCTGCCTGACCTTCATGGACGAGAACACCCTGTACGCCTGTCGCGACCCGCATGGCGTGCGGCCACTTTCGCTCGGACGGCTCGACCGCGGCTGGGTGGTGGCCTCGGAAACGGCGGCGCTCGACATCGTGGGCGCCTCCTTCGTGCGCGACATCGAGCCGGGCGAACTGCTGGCGATCGACGCCGACGGCGTGCGCTCGACGCGGTTCGCCAACCCCACCCCCAAGGGCTGCATCTTCGAGTACGTGTACCTGGCCCGACCCGACAGCACGATCGCCGGCCGGTCCGTCCACGCGACCCGGGTGGAGATCGGTCGACGGCTGGCCCGCGAACGCCCCGTCGAGGCCGACCTGGTGATCGGCGTGCCGGAGTCGGGCACCCCGGCCGCGGTCGGATACGCGCAGGAGTCGGGCATTCCCTACGGCCAGGGGCTGATGAAGAACGCCTACGTCGGGCGCACCTTCATCCAGCCGTCGCAGACCATCCGCCAGCTCGGTATCCGGCTGAAGCTCAACCCGCTGCGCGAGGTGATCCGGGGTAAGCGACTCATCGTCGTCGACGACTCGATCGTGCGCGGCAACACCCAGCGCGCCCTGCTGCGGATGCTGCGCGAGGCCGGTGCCGTCGAAGTACACGTGCGGATCGCCTCACCGCCGGTCAAATGGCCCTGCTTCTACGGCATCGACTTCCCGTCACCGGCGGAATTGATCGCCAACGCGGTCGAAGACAAGAAGGAGATGCTCGAGGCGGTGCGGCATGCCATCGGCGCCGACTCGCTGGGCTACATCTCGCTTCGCGGCCTGGTCGCGGCCTCCGAGCAGCCGGCGTCGCGGCTGTGCACCGCCTGCTTCGACGGCCAGTATCCGATCGAACTGCCCGGGGAAACCGCGTTGGGCAAGAACGTCATCGAGCACATGCTCGCCAATGCGGCCCGCGGCGCCGGGCTCGACGACCTTGCGGCCGACGAAGTGCCGATTGTGCACTGAGAGCGTCCGGTTGCACTCCTTGATCGACGTTTGATACCGGCCGTCAACGCCGCCCGGTAGCCTTTATCGCGATGACGGATCCCGGAAAGAGCCCCGACCGCCACCACGGCAATCAGGGCATCACCTACGCGTCGGCCGGGGTGGACATTGAAGCCGGCGACCGCGCCGTCGAATTGTTCAAGCCGCTGGCCACGAAAGCCACGCGACCCGAGGTTCGGGGCGGTTTGGGCGGATTCGCCGGCCTGTTCGCGCTACGGGGCGACTACCGCGAGCCGCTGCTCGCCGCGTCCACCGACGGCGTCGGCACCAAGCTGGCGGTCGCCCAGGCGATGGACAAGCACGACACCGTCGGGCTGGACCTGGTCGCGATGGTGGTCGACGACCTCGTGGTGTGCGGCGCCGAGCCGTTGTTCCTGCAGGATTACATCGCGGTGGGCCGGACGGTGCCGGAACGCCTGAAGGCCATCGTCAGTGGCATCGCCGAGGGATGCGTGCGGGCCGGCTGCGCGCTGCTGGGCGGCGAGACGGCCGAACACCCCGGCCTGATGGAACCCGACCACTACGACATTTCGGCCACCGGTATCGGTGTCGTCGAGGCCGACGACGTGCTGGGGCCCGACCGGGTCAAACCGGGCGACGTCATCATCGCGATGGGCTCGTCCGGTCTGCATTCCAACGGCTATTCGTTGGCGCGCACGGTGCTGCTCGAGATCGACCGGATGAATCTCGAGGGCTACGTGGAGGAGTTCGGCCGCACCCTGGGCGAGGAGCTGCTCGAACCCACCCGCATCTACGCCAAGGACTGTTTGGCGCTCGCGGCCGAAACCCACGTCCGCACCTTCTGCCACGTCACCGGCGGCGGACTGGCCGGCAATCTGGAGCGCGTCATCCCGCACGGGCTGGTCGCCGAGATGGACCGCGGCACTTGGACGCCGGCGCCGGTGTTCGCCATGATCGCCCAACGCGGCCGGGTGACGCGGGAGGAGATGGAGAAGACGTTCAACATGGGCGTCGGCATGATCGCCATCGTGGCTCCCGAGGACACCGACCGTGCCTTGGCCATCCTGACGGCACGGCATTTGGACTGCTGGGTGCTGGGCACCGTCGGCAAAGGCGGAAAAGAGGGCCCGCGGGCGAAGATGGCCGGTCAGCATCCGAGGTTTTAGGAAGCTCGCACCTCGGCCGAACTAACGCGGCGCCGGTGCACTACGCATCGGCGCCGGGGCGTTGGTCTAACGACGCCAGTTGTCCTGGTTATCCCAGGCTTCGTCGGATCCGTCGCTGTCCAGGTCCGCGGATTCATCCGAATCCGACCCTGACAGCTCGCGCTGAAGCCGCTGGAAGTCGGTCTGCGGAGAACTGTATTTGAGTTCTCGAGCAACCTTGGTCTGCTTTGCCTTAGCCCGGCCGCGGCCCATGGGGGAACCCCCTCGCGCAATAACGGAGCGGCCTAACGAGTAGGCGGCTCCGATCTCCTGGTGTCGTTTTGTCCTGCCAACAGTTTACCGTGCCTCGCTACCGAGCGGTGGAGCCCCCTGCTAGCTGTGGCGGACGTTACCGTTCATTATCCCGCACCGCCCCGCAACCGTTCAACAGCTAACCGTCCGGCGCCGATCTGTTCGGTGGTGGGCAGCGAATCAACATCGATCACCGCAGCCACCGAGGCCTCCGGTCCGGTCGCCAACTCCGTTTCGGCGGGCAGCCCACGCTTGACGAGCGCCAGCGCTATCGGCCCGAGATCCACGTGGTCGACCACGGTGCCGAGGCGGCCGACCGTGCGGCCACCGGCCAGCACCGGCTGACCGGTCGACGGCCGGTCCACCGACCCGTCGAGATGCAGCAGCACCAGCATCCGGGGCGGTCGGCCCAGGTTGTGCACCCGTGCGACCGTCTCCTGCCCCCGGTAGCAGCCCTTGTCCAGGTGGACGGCCCCGGTGCCGGGGCCACCGATCCAGCCCACTTCGTGCGGAATCGTGCGTTCATCGGTGTCGACGCCGAGGCGGGGTCGCAGGGCCGCCACGCGGTGGGCTTCGTAGGCCCACACTCCGCTGGGCCGCACACCGGCCTGCGTCAGGCGAGTCCGCCACTCGCCGGCCGCAGCACGCGGGACCAGCAGGTCCAGCTCGATCTGGCCGGCCGGGGCGCCCGGCATCCGCCGCACGAAGCCATCACCGGCGGGGACCGCGGTCAGCTCGGCGGGCAGCGCAGCCACCCCGAGCGCGTGGAGGACGGCCTGGTCGGCCAGCTTCGGGCCGAGCAACGACAGCACGGCCAGATCCGCGCCGGCCGGGGTGACCTCGGACCAGAACACCATCTTGCGCAGGTAGTCCAGGAGCGGCTGGGCCCGCCACGGTTCGGTGTCGAGGTAGGTAGTGCCGGCCAGTTCGGTCTGGATCCAGTGATCCTCGACGCGGCCCTGGCCGTCGAGGCTGAGGTTCTGCGTGCTGGCGCCGTCGGGAAGGTCGCTGACGAATTGCGTCGAAATGCTGTGCAGCCAGGTTTGTCGGTCTTTCCCCGTCAACGTGAGGACACCGCGGTGCGAGCGGTCGACCAATACCGCCTCGGTCTCCGCGGCACGCTGCTCGCCCAGCGGATCGCCGTAATGCCAGACGGCACCGGCGTCGGGGCCTTCTTCGGGTGCGGGGACGGGGTGGCTCACACGTCAACTCTACGGACCGCATCAGTCGCTCCGCCCGCTCGCGGTCGTGAGGTCGACCTCATTGGATAGGCTTCTCGACCATGGCCGGGCGGACGGGAGTGATTGTCACGCTGGACGGCGAAATACATTCGCCGGATGCGCCGCTGGTGCACGCCGACGACCTGGCGGCGGTCCGCGGCGACGGCGTCTTCGAGACGCTGTTGGTCCGCGACGGTAGGGCCTGTCTGATCGAGCCGCATCTGCAGCGGCTGACCCAGTCAGCCGCGATGACCGATCTGCCCGCGCCGGGTCTGCCGCGCTGGCGAAGCGCGATCGAGGTAGCCACCCGACAGTGGTGCGCGGGCAACGCGGACGAAGGCGCGATGCGGTTGATCTACAGCCGCGGGCGCGAGGGTGGTTCGGTGCCGACGGCCTACGTCATGGTCACCGCGGTTCCCGACCGGGTGACGGCGGTCCGGCGTGGCGGGCTGGCGGCGATCACGCTCGACCGCGGGCTGTCCACCACCGGCGTCGACGCGATGCCGTGGCTGTTGGCCGGCGCCAAGACCCTGTCGTATGCGGTCAACATGGCCGCCCTGCGCCATGCCGCCCGCCAAGACGCCGGCGACGTGATCTTCGTCAGCACGGACGGCTACATCCTGGAGGGCCCCCGCTCGACCGTGGTGATCGCCACCGCCGCCGAGACGCAGGACGGTCAGCCGTGCCTGCTGACACCGCCGCCCTGGTATCCGATCCTGCGCGGCACCACCCAGCAAGCCCTCTTCGAGGTGGCCAGGGACAAGGGGTACGACTGCGACTACCGGGCGCTGCGCGTCGCGGATCTGGATGCCGCTCAAGGTGTTTGGCTGATCTCCAGCATGACCCTGGCGGCCCGCGTGCATACCCTCGACGGCCGCCCACTGCAAACGTCCCCGATGGCCGCGGAATTCGCCGAACTGATCGACGCCGCCATCGTCAGCGATCGCTGAGCGCTGAATTCTGTTGTCGGCTGGCCGATCCGCGGGTACGGTCGGCCGTACACAAGGAAGGAGGTGGTCCGCGAAATTGATAGCTTCATGGACATGTGAGGTGGCTGCGCGCTAGCAGCACCTGCTCGGAAGAGCTGGCGTCACAAGTGCGCTAGCGAATTCCCCGCAGTCACCCGGCCCCCGAGCTTCCGGTTTTGTCCAACCAGGAACACGGCTCGGGGGCCGCTCCATGTCTGGAGCGGTTACTGGTTCACCCTCGCGGCGATGTCCCCGGCGATCTTGCCGGCCTGACCGGTGCCGGCGTCAGGGCCGCACACCAACAAGTCGACGACCACGTTGGATGCCGCGTGCAGCGCGTGATGGCAGACCCGGGTTCCGTCCGCTTGGGTTCGCTGCTGGTAGATCTTCGGCGGAGCTCCGGTGACGTCGCCGAATGTCCAGCCATACGACTTGCCGTTGAAGCTCATCGTGATCGACTGCCCCGCGCACGCCTTCCATTTGTCGACCGTCGCCTGCACGAACGCGGCGGCCTTCTCGGGCGACGAGAACGCCGCGACGGCTTCGTACACCCGGTGCGGCGGGTTCTCGCCGGCGGTGTGCACGGCCTGCCCACTGACGGCGGTGTAGCCGTCGGCGTTCTGATAGTTCGAGCTTTCGATGGGCTCCCAGGCGTTTTTGCAGTTCGGGTTGGACAGCGTCGCCCGCAGGTTGCGCAGCTGTCCGGCCTTCTCGGAGACCACCAGGTCCTGGTCGCCGATGATGGGACCGATCTCGGCGGGCCCGAGCAGATAAGAGTCCAGCTTCGACGTATTCGAACCGTTGCCCGCCACCGGCCCCGAACCGGCGGCGGGCGCCGAATTCGGGCCCGCCTTGGGCGCTTTGGTTTTGCCGCCCTGCATCGCCAGCACGACGACGATCGCGATCACCGCGATCACGGCGACGGCGGTGCCGCCGATGATCAGCAGCCGCTTGTTAAATCCGCCGGCCGCCGCGGGTGGGATGGGGGCCTTGGTCGACGGTCCGCCGGCCGGTGCCGCGCCGGCCGGCGCCTTCGCGGCGGGCGGGGCGGCAGGTGTCGTGGCGGCGGGCGCCGGGCTGCCCCCCGCGGTGTTCTTGGCCTCGATTTCGGCCAGCACGTTGTCGATTTCGGTTCGGGTGCGGTACGTGACGTCGTGGCGCAGGCGCAGCATGCGCAGCAGCTGGCCGATATCGCCGCGAGCGCTGGGGTCGTCGCCGTCCTCGTCGAGGCCCGACCGGAGTTCGATGAGCAGTTGTGTCTGCTGCTGGGGGCTCAACTCCTTTTCGGCGAGGATGTTGCCCAGCCGGGTGATGTACCCGAACGGCACCGGCGGCTCTTCGGGCAGCGGGTCGGGCAACGGCACCGGCTTGCCCTGCAGCGCGTGCACCGCGGTGACCAGTTGGATGCCGGCGTCGACGGTCGGCTCGCGGTAGTCGATGATCTGCAACGCGGCAAGGGGATTCACGCGCATGCTGTCGACGTCGCCGATGCGCACCGGAAGGATCGGCCGGTTCAGGGCCCGCGCGTAGCGCAACTCGGCCTGACTGGGTTTGGACTGCAGCCAGTTGTTCGACAGCGCGACGATGAACACGTCGCACGAGCGGATCTGCTCCAAGATCTTGTTCCACCACGATTCGCCGCCGCCGAGCTCCTGATCGAACCAAACCTGCTGCTGTCCGCGCCGAAGGGCGCTCGTCAGGGCATCGACCGTCGCCCGGTCTTGGCTCGAGTAGCTGATGAACAGCGCCATCGAAGTCTCCTTGGTGAGGTGGAGCGAACTCACTCGGGCGAAAGCCCCGGATGCGGCGGCTATTGCACGTGCGCCGATACCGTATCAGTGTTGGGCCCTATCAGAAGGCGCAAATTCACTGCCATTTGGGTTGCTGGCGGCCGAAACCTAACCGTCGGAGGCGTCGAGAATTCCGGCTTCTTCGGACGGGCGGACTTCGGCGTAACGGCGCGCGAATTCCGCACCGGGGACCGGCCATTGCTCGCCCGCCCGCCCGCGTACCACCCAGTCGCCGTCGGCCGCGATCGTGGGTCCCTCGAGGGTGTCGACGGTCTCGCCGGGCTGGGCCGGGCGGGCTTGCACCCGTCCCTTGCGTCGCCACCGGCCATCGCCGGCGGGTTCGTAGGTGTCGCGGAAGATGTCGTCGCGCACCGACCACAGCTTGCCGTCTTCGGTGATCGCCCAATCGCCGGCGTCGGCGCGCATGGTGTGACCCGAATCCGACGTCCACGTCCAGCGGGTGCTGCGCTGCTCCGCGCTGACCGTCCCCACCCGGGAAAAGGATTGCCACAGCGGGCGTGAGCGGAAGCCCAGCTGCCGCAGGCTCCACAGGGTGCCGGCCAGGCTGCGGACCGCGGCGTTGAGCAGATCCGGGTTGGTCTCGACCGTCGACCAGTCGACCAGCTTGTCGTGGATCTTGCGCGAGTCATCCCGCGGCGAACCGTATTTCCAGCCGTTGCGGCGGTAGTAGCGGCACCAGTCCTCGTGCTCCGCCCTGGCCATGCTCATCGCCGCGTCGTCGTCGAAGCCCATCAACGCCAGCTGTTGCAACGGCGGCAATCCCGCCATGTCGCGTCCGGACAGCTGGGCCGGCGGGCTGCCCCAGGTGTTCCAGGTATGTCCGGCAATCTGTTCCACCATCCACAGCGCGTTGCGCACCTGGCGGCGGTTGGACCCGCGGTAGAACTCGTTGAGCGCGGCCCAGGGCAGTGCGGCCGCCGACCGTGGCGCCGCCGGGTCGATCGTCGAGACGTAGCGCTCGTGGATCAGCCGTGCCGCGCGTTCCCAGGCGTCCTGGACCTGGCCCTCCTGGGTGTCGAGCACCAGCGAGTAGGACTGCAGCCGGCCGACGACCTGGATCGAGTCGTCACTGATGCTGGTGTTGAGATCCGAAGCATGGATGGGCATTTCGGGGAACCGGGCGGCAAGCCGGGCGGCCGTCGTCGCGGCGTGGGCGTCCACGAAGATCACCGCGCACGTGGCGGGGTCGGCCTCGCCGATCAACTTCAGCATGGTCGGCACGGTCGGCGCCTCGGCCACCGCGTCGATGGCCGGACCGTCCGACATGAATCCCGCCTGCTGCCGGTAGAACTCGTGATCGGCCAGGTAATCCTCGGCGTCGCGTTCGACGAGGGTGAGCGCTGGCAACGGCACCGCATCGGGTGGGGTGTAGAAGTCGCGCTCCAGGGCGCGCTGGGTCAGATTGGCGCACAGCGCGAGGGTCAATTGCGATGTGCCGCAGACGAATACGCGCTGCGTTCGGTGAGTCGCGCCGATGGCATCGAGGAGCCTGCCGGCGGTCACCTCGTATTTGCCGACGACGTCGGCCGCCCATCGGGTGTCGGATCCGCCGAACTGCTGGGCGCGCCACGCCTGGGCCAGCCATGGGTCGTCCATGCGCACGATGAGGGGCAACCGCCGCTTGTGGGCGACCTCGGCGAGCCGGCGGCTGATCAGATCGAGCCACAGCAGGTTGATAGCCGGGTCGGGAGCCATCAGGTAGAGCCGGGAAAGGTTGCGCCACAGCCGAAGTGAAACCAGCGTGGACGGGGTGTTGAAATCCACCAGCACCACCCGGGCGCCCTGCCTGCGGGCCCGCGCCACCCGGTCGTCGCTGGCGCCGGTGATGACGACCAGAGTGCTGCGGCGGTCCAGGGTCCGTGCGACCGCGCTGATCATCGATTGGGTGTCAGCGTCGACCCCGACGATGGCCGTGACCGAGTCGGCCAGGTTGGCTCGCAACCGGTCCACCTGGGACCGGAACACGCCGACGACCACGCCGCCCAGTCCGGTGAAAATCGCCGCCAGCGCTGCGATCCGGGCCAGTTCGAGCCCGACCGGCGTGGGGTTGGGGCAGGTTCGCCCGCTCACCGAGAAGTCGCCGGTGCCGCCCTTGACCAGACTGGCCGTCGCCATCAGCGGGGTGAAGAAGGCCGGGTGGTTGGCGTCGTGGCATCCCCAATAGGAGGTGAGGCCCAGCACCGCGCCCATGCTGACGAGCGCAGCGATCACGGTGAACGAAACCCCGACCACCCGGTGGCTGCTGTCCGATCGGAATGTCAGCACGCACGCCGCGATCAGCACGGTGACCACGATCGCCAGCGTCGCCATCGATCCTGGCCGGCCGAACCAATTGAGCGAAGGCGGCAGCGAGTCGAGGACCGCGGGCTGCAGATCCAGGACGGCCAGATACAGGATGAGCAGCAGGCCGGTCGCGCTGACCGCCCGGTGCAGAATGCGCGACGGTGACCGCGTGGGACGCATCCAACCGACCTCCCTTCTCGGGCATATCGTCGACCATCGGACGCTTGGACGTCGAACAGTACACGCAGAAAGGTCGGCCTCGGGCCGGTTGCTAGCCGGCGAACCGGGACAGCCGCGCCGACAGATGGGGGACCAGACCGCCGTCGGCGTCCACCCGCTCCTCGACGTAGGCCAGGTCGCCGCCTTCGACGATGCCGTAGAGGCGTTTGGCGCCGCCGACCAGCACACCCGACCTGCTGCGGGCCAGCGCGTCGGTGACCAGCTCCCATGACGACTGGGTCAGGGGGCGGCCGTAGAACAGTTCGACGTAGCCAGCCGAATGCGCCAGCAGCAGTTCGATCGCATTGGATTCGCCGGGGTCGTCCGGATCGTTGACGAAGCGCCAGAATCCGCTCTCGCGCAACCCCCGCTCTTCGTAGTCGCCCTTCTCGCTGAGCCGCCAGGAGCGGGCTTCCCAGTTCAGGTAGTCGCCGCCGTCGTGCGAGACCACGATCTGCTGGCCGAACCGGTAGTCCCCGTCATGTCCACGGCCCTCGCCCTCGCCGCGCCAGACGCCGACCAGCGGCAGCAGCGCCAGCAAGGTATCGCTCAGATCGGCGCCCTCGCGCAGGTTGGCGGTGTCGGCCGGCAGGGGCAGGTCATCGTAGGAGGGAACGTTGCGCCCGGCGGTCAGCTTGGCGCGTTCGGCGGCGGCGGCCACCGCCCGGTCGCCGGAGCCCGCGGAGCTCGACGGGTCGTCGCCGGGGCGGGTCACGACTCGTCGGTGATGAGCCGGTAGAGGGTGTACAGGGCGAACCAGGAGATCACTACGACCGACACCACCAGCATGATTTCGAAGAACAGCACCACGGCGGCAAGTCTATTCGTCCCGCGGCCTCCCCGTCGGGGGCGGCTGGCGGGTCAGGCGATCTTGACGTCGACCTCGTGGATGCCGGCACCCGACGGCGCCACCACGGCGTCACCATTACCGGCCTTGGACAGCGCGCGCAGGGTCCAGGATCCCGGAGCGGCGAAGAAGCGGAAGTCACCGGTGGCCGACGCCACCACCTCGGCGGTGAACTCGTCCGAGGAGTCCAGCAGGCGGACGAACGCGCCACCCACCGCCTGACCGTCGCCGTCCACGACGCGGCCGGTGATCACCGTTTCCTTTTCCAGGTCGACGCTGGCGGGCAACGTCAGTCCTTGTTTCGGTGCAGAGCACATATCAGCTTCCCAACTCGATCGGGGCACCCACCAGGGAGCCGTATTCCGTCCAACTGCCGTCGTAGTTCTTCACATTCCGATGCCCGAGCAATTCATAAAGAACGAACCAGGTGTGCGACGAACGCTCGCCGATGCGGCAGTAGGCGATCGTTTCCTTCTTGCCGTCCAGGCCGGCGTCGGCGTAGAGCTTGGCGAGCTCCTCGTCGGACTTGAAGGTGCCGTCCTCGTTGGCGGCCTTGCTCCACGGCACGTTGATGGCGCCGGGGATGTGGCCGGGTCGCTGGCTCTGCTCCTGCGGCAGGTGCGCCGGCGCCAGGATCTTGCCGGAGAACTCGTCGGGGGAGCGCACGTCAACCAGGTTCTTGACGTTGATGGCCGCGATGACGTCGTCGCGAAACGCCCGGATGCTGTTATCCGGTGCGGCGGCGGTGTACGACGTCGCCGGCCTGCTGACGGTGTCGCTGGACAGCGCGCGACCGTCGAGCTCCCATTTTTTGCGGCCGCCGTCGAGCAGCTTGACCTTGTCGTGGCCGTACAGCTTGAAATACCAGTACGCGTAGGCGGCGAACCAGTTGTTGTTCCCGCCGTAGAGGATCACGGTGTCGTCATTGGAGATGCCCCGCTCGCTGAGCAGTTTCGAGAACTGCTGGGCGTCGACGAAGTCGCGTTTGACCGGGTCCTGCAGGTCGGAACGCCAGTCCAGCTTGATTGCGCCCGGGATATGGGCGGCGTCGTAGGCGCTGGTGTCTTCGTCGACCTCGACGAAGACGACGCCCGAGGCGTCGAGATTGCTCTCAGCCCAGTCGGTGGAGACCAGGACGTCGGAGCGTGCCATGGAGTGGATCCTTTCGCTTTTGTTACAGCAGGTCAGGTGGTGCGCGCAGGGCGCCGGAAACGGGCCACCAGCGGGTAGAGCTGGCAACCCAGGCAGATGCCGAAGGCCGCGTTGAGAAACGCGGCCGCCAGGGCGGCCGCGGTGGCGATGACGCCGACCAGGACAGCGCCGGCGGCGAAGCCGGCGGCTCCCAGCACGGCGAAGATCAGGCCGACGAATTGGGCGAACTTGAGCGGTGCGGTCGGTTCGCGATCCCGCACCGGACCCAGCCGGGGCGCGACGGCGGTCGCGAATATCCGCCCGTACGGATGCTTGCGCGGGCCGCCGACCGCGCCGATGGCGAAGATGACGGCCTGCACGGCCAGGATCACTGTCGCGGCCGGCGGACTTGCGGCCGACACGACGAGGGCCAGCACCAAGACTGCGGTGGTGACCCAAGCGGCGAATCGTGGTCCACGCACGTCGACCAGGTCGGGCTGTGCGATGGTGTTGCTGCTTGGCAAGGTACTACTCCTCGATGCACTGTTTGCTGACGGAAACGACGAATGGAGACGTGCCACGGTCTGGATCCGGGGCCGCTCCGAGTGCTACGCGAAAGCGCGGCTACTCAGCAGCAACAGCAACAACAACAGCCCGCGGTGCGGCACAGGTCAACTGCGCGACGCTGGGTGAGCATGGGCTCGAGGCGGGCTGGCACGTCGGTGAGCTTACCCAATGACACCGCGGTCAAGCCAACAGCGGTTTCAGCGCGGACCGCAGGTCGGCCGCGCTGGGCACCCCGGAGGTGCGGTACCGCTGCCGACCGTCGAGGTCGAAGATCAACGTGGTGGGCAGGGACAGGACCGAATACCGGCGTGCGGTCTCCGGGTTGGCGTCGAGGTCGACCTCGACGTGGGCCACATCGCCCAAGGCGGCGCAGACCTGGTCGACGACCCGGCGGACCCGATCGCATGGCCCGCACCACGGGGCGCTGAAATGAACCACGGTCGGCCCGGTACGGGAAAGCCCCAGCGCCGCGATGTCGGCGCCGGTGTCTCGGTCCGGCCGCGAATCGATTTGCCGGATGCGTCCGGAGCGACGGGTCAGCACCCACCCGGCCAGGGTTGCGGCGACGAGCACCGCGCCGGTCACGACGATGACGGTCATGACTGCTTGAACGCCTCGAGGGTCACGGTTACTCCATGGGTGATGCCCTCGATGATCACGTCGGATCCCCGCGCCCCCTCGGTCGTCGGTGCGACACCGAACGGCAGCCGTTGGTTGGGCAGCCGCCCACTGAAGGCGTGCAGCACGGCGTCTTTCTTATCCGCCGGCACGGTCTGGTTGGCGGTGTCCGATCCGGTGAGGACGCCGGTCGGAGTGAAAACCAGCGTCGCCGGGTCGTCCGGGGCGATCGAGAGGTCAACCGAGACGCTGACCCGGCGATCGAAGTCCGCAGATCTGGGGGTCCCGGTGAACACCAGCCCGTGGCTGTCCGAGATGCCCGATGCGGTGACGCCCCCGGTGGAGGTGTTGGTCTCCTTGGGCGGTGCCTCGACCATCAGGTCGCTGATGCCCATGAACCTGCCCAGGTGCGTCGAGTCGATGATGATCCGGCTCTCCAGCCTGCCCACCGCGAGCTTTGCATCCGGGCTGATCAGCCACGATGCCTGGGCCAGGTCGACCGAGTACATCGTGGCCTCCAGGGTGGCCCGGCCGGTCATCGCGTGGTCGACGGCGTTGGCCTTGATCTCCACCTGGCTGTAGTTGCCCCGCATCGCCTGCGGAAGGAACGGAAAGGCCACGATGGCCACGAACGGGTCGGTGCCGAGCTTGGCCGCTTTCCGGACGCTGGACGACAGCCGGTATTCGGCATAGATGCTGGTCCCGTAGTCGAAACCAATCGCGCCCAGGGCCAGGACCGCAACCAGGATCGCCGTCGCGGTCACAGCAATCAGCACCTTGCGCACCCGCACATTGTGGCCTAACGCCCAGCAGTCCGTCGCCGCCGGATCGGTCGTGGCGGGGCTCACACTGGCCTGTCTGCCACGCGAAAAAACCAGGTGACACGTTATCGTTAGATGACCTGGTAACTAACGCTTAATGGCGTTGTGAATTTGGGAGATGGCGTTCCCCCGAGCTGGAGGGGCTAGTTGGAGCTACTACTGCTGACCTCGGAGCTTCATCCCGACCCGGTCTTGCCGTCGTTGTCCCTGCTTCCGCACACCGTCCGGACGGCGCCGCCAGAACCCGCTTCGCTGCTCGAGGCTGGGACCGCGGATGCGGTGATCGTCGACGCGCGCACAGATCTGTCGTCGGCGCGTGGCCTGTGCCGCCTGTTGAGCACGGCCGGCCGGTCGGTTCCGGTCCTGGCCGTGGTGAGCGAGGGCGGCTTGGTGGCCGTCAGCTCGGACTGGGGTCTGGACGAGATCCTGCTGCCCACGACCGGGCCCGCCGAGGTCGACGCCCGGCTGCGGCTGGTAGTCGGCCGTCGGGGCGGGCTGGCGGACCAGGAGAGTGCCGGCAAGGTGAGCCTGGGCGAGTTGGTGATCGACGAAGGCACCTACACCGCCCGGCTGCGGGGTCGCCCGCTGGATCTCACCTACAAAGAATTCGAATTGCTCAAATACCTGGCCCAGCATGCCGGGCGGGTCTTCACGCGCGCGCAGCTGCTGCACGAGGTGTGGGGGTACGACTTCTTCGGCGGCACCCGCACTGTCGACGTGCACGTGCGTCGTCTGCGGGCCAAGCTCGGTCCCGAGTACGAGGCGCTGATCGGCACCGTACGCAACGTCGGTTACAAGGCGGTGCGGCCCGCGCGCGGCCGCGCGCCGGTTGCCGAGCCCGACGACTCCGACGGCGTCGAATCCGAATCCGAATCCGAATCGCAGGACGTCCAAGATCCGCTGGTCGATCCGTTGCACACGCAGTGACTTCGCTTGACTGGCGCCGGACGCTGACCGTCGAACAGCAGCAGGGTGTACGCGAACTTGTCGGTGCGGCAACCGAATTCGATGGCGTAGCGCCCGTCGGCGAACAGGTGCTGCGCGAGCTCGGGCATGACCGCACCGAGCATCTGCTGATCACGAATTCTGCGTCCGGCGCCACGACGGCCACCGACGAACTCATCGGTTACCTCAATCTGAGCCCGCCGCGCGGCGGGGAGACCGGGATGGCCGAGCTCGTGGTGCACCCGCAGGCTCGTCGGCGTGGCATCGGGTCCACACTGGCGCGCGCCGCGTTGGCCAAAACCGGTGCAGGCAACCGATTCTGGGCGCACGGGACGCTCGAGCCGGCTCGCGCGACCGCGTCGGCGCTGGGCCTGGTCCCCGTGCGCGAACTCATGCAGATGCGACGCTCGCTGCGCGATCTGCCCGACACCGTGCCCGCGGTGCCCGGGGTGGAGATTCGTACCTACATGGGCACGGCCGACGACGCCGAGCTGCTACGGGTCAACAACGCCGCGTTCGCCCACCATCCCGAACAGGGCGGCTGGACGGACGTCGAACTGGCGGAGCGGCGCAACGAACCGTGGTTCGACCCGGCGGGCCTGTTTCTCGCGTTCGACGACTCCGGCGGCGATCAAGCCGGCACGCTGCTGGGTTTTCACTGGACCAAGGTGCACCTCGATCGGCCCGGCCTCGGCGAGGTGTACGTGGTGGGCGTCGATCCGTCCGCGCAGGGGCGTGGCCTGGGGCAGGCGTTGACCGCCGTCGGGATCGACTGGTTGGGGCGGCGTCTGGGTGGCCCGAAAAGTTCAGGCGAACCCACCGTGATGCTCTACGTGGAGTCCGACAACGTCGCCGCGGTGCGCACCTACCAGCGCTTGGGCTTTACCACCTACAGCGTCGACACCGCATATGCGGCTGTTCCCCGGGTTAACTGACCGCGGGTACGAGGTGTATTCACCCAGGTCGTTAATCTGGTGCTGGCCACAAAGACGTGGCTGTGGGCCGCGTCGGCGCATACTTTCGTCCGGACTTGGCAAC
The DNA here is from genome assembly GCF_001667865.1 of Mycobacterium mantenii. Lineage (GTDB taxonomy): Bacteria > Actinomycetota > Actinomycetes > Mycobacteriales > Mycobacteriaceae > Mycobacterium > Mycobacterium mantenii_A. The sequence continues at coordinate 119,273 of NZ_LZJP01000042.1, forward strand.
CTCACATGAGGAGAGGCCGGCGGCGCCCACATGCGTTCGCGGCGCGTCAAGAAAGCGAGATCGGTGAGGCTCGACAGGCAGGGCAGGGCGCTAGCCGCCGTGGCGTTGGCAACAGCACTGGGTGCCGGCACGCTGACTGCCTGCGGTAGCGATGAGAACCGCCGCGGGTCCGCGCCGCCCAGCGTCTCCGCGGCGACCGGAACGGCGGGGTGTGGCGGCAAGGACAAGCTGACGGCGGAGGGTTCCACCGCCCAGGAGAACGCGATCACGGTGTTCAACCGGGTCTGGGGGCAGTACTGCCCGGGCAAGGCCCTGGCCTACAACCCGACCGGGTCGGGCGCCGGCCGCGAGCAATTCATCGCCGGACACGTCGATTTCGCCGGCGCGGACTCTCCCTTGGTCGCGGACCAGATCGGCCCCGCCGCCAAACGCTGCGACGGGAACCCGGCGTGGGACTTGCCGCTGGTCTTCGGGCCGATCGCGATCGCCTACAACCTGCCCGGAAATCCGGCCCTGGTGCTCAACAGCGATGCCCTGGCCAAGATCTTCAGCGGCAAGATAACCCGGTGGAACGACCCCATCCTGGCTGCCCTGAACCCGGGCGCGGCGCTACCCGACACCAAGATCACCCCGATCTACCGCACCGACTCGTCGGGAACCACCGACAACGTGCAGAAGTATCTGACCGCCGCCGCGCCGCAGAGCTGGGCCAAGGGAGTCGGCACGGAATTCCAGGGGGGCGTCGGCGAGGGCGCCGAGAAGTCGGCCGGCGTGGTTCAGGCGGTGCGCGCCACCCCGGGCAGCGTGGGCTACGTCGAGAAGGGCTTCGCCGATCAGGCCGGCATGCCTTACGCGAAGATCGCCACCCGCGGGGGCGTGGTTCCGCTGACCAACGAGACAGCCGGGAACGCCGTCAAGGCGGCCACATTCCTCGCCGAGGGCGACGACTTGGTGCTCGACCTCAAGGCCATGTACAGCTCCGAGGAGCCGGACGTCTACCCGTTGGTGCTGGTCACCTACGAGATCGTGTGCTCCAAGGGTTACGACGCGCAGACGTCGGCGGCCATCAAATCCTTCCTCGCCGTGGCCGCCAACAACGCGCAGGGCGAGCTTTCCTCGGCCGGCTACGTGCCGCTGCCCGATAAGGTCAGGGAGCGACTGGTCACCGCGATCGACGCGTTGCGGTAACCAATTGAATCGGGTGCCAAGGAGCGACAGCAGAACTGTGGCGGGATCCCAGTGACAACGCCGAATCCCACCGACGCGGGTTCGGGTGCGGTGGTCGCCGCGCCGTTCCCGGGGTCGCCGGCAACACCCACCAGCCCCTGGGGGCAGGGGCGACCGCATGTGGCGGACCGGGTATTTCGCTGGCTTGCGCAGTCGTCGGGAGTGTTCATCGTCGTGGTGATCGCCGCGATCGCGGCCTTCCTGCTGGGCCGCGCGATACCGGCGCTGCAGCGCAATCGCGAGAACTTCTTCAGCTACGGCGGCAACTGGGTCACCACCAACACCTCGGCGATGCACTTCGGGATTGCCAGCCTGCTGCCGGTCACCGTGTTCGTGTCGCTGTTCGCGTTGACGCTGGCTATGCCGGTCGCGCTGGGAGTGGCCGTCTTCATCACCCAGTACGCACCGCGGCGGGTGGCCACACCGCTGGCGTATTCGGTCGACCTGCTGGCCGCGGTCCCGTCGATCATCTACGGGGCGTGGGGCCTGTATGTGCTGGCTCCGCAGCTGCGCCCGGTCGCCAGCTGGCTCAACCGGTCCCTGGGCTGGTGTTTCCTGTTCGCCAGTGGCAACGCGTCTGCCGCCGGTGGCGGCACCATCTTCACCGGTGGGATCGTCCTGGCGGTGATGATTCTGCCGATCATCACCGCGGTCACCCGGGAAGTGTTCGTCCAGACACCGCAGGACCAGATCGAGGCCGTACTGGCGCTCGGTGCCACCCGTTGGGAGGTGGTCAAGACTGTCACGCTGCCGTTCGGCCGATCGGGATATGTCAGCGGCTCGATGCTGGGGCTGGGCCGCGCCCTGGGCGAGACGGTCGCGCTGCTGATCATCTTGCGGGGCACCCAATCGGCGTTCGGCTGGTCGCTGTTCGACGGCGGCTCGACCTTCGCTACCAAGATCGCCGGGGCCGCGGCGCAATTCGACGATCCATATCAGGCCGACGCGTACATCGCCGCCGGGCTGACGCTCTTCGTGGTCACCTTCGTGGTCGACGCCATGGCCCGGGGGGCCGTCGCCGGGACGGGCCGAAAGGGCGTCCGATGACGTCGATGCTGGACCGCCCACTCAAGTCGCGGACCTTCTCACCGCTCAGCCGCCGCCGCCGCGTCACGAATTGCGTTGCCACCGGACTGGTTTCGCTGTCGTTGCTGGTCGCTGTGACTCCGTTGGTGATGGTGCTGTGGTCGGTGGTCGCCAAGGGGTTCAAGGCGATCGCGTCGACCGTGTGGTGGTCGCACTCGCAGGCGGGAATGACGGCATTCGTGACCGGCGGCGGCGCCTACCACGCGTTGGTCGGCACCGTGCTGCAGGGGCTGGTATGCGCCGTCATCTCGATCCCGCTTGGCCTCATGGTCGCGATCTATCTGGTCGAATACGGTGGCGGCACCGCGTTGGGCAGGCTGGCCTCCTTCATGGTCGACATCCTGAGCGGAGTGCCATCGATCGTGGCGGCGCTGTTCATCTATGCGCTGTGCGTGGCCACGCTGGGTCTTCCCCGGTCGCAGTTCGCGGTGTCGCTGGCGCTGGTCTTGTTGATGCTGCCGGTGATAGTGCGCGCCACCGAGGAAATGCTACGGATCGTGCCGGTGGATCTTCGTGAGGCCAGTTACGCGCTGGGCATCACCAAGTGGAAGACCATCACCCGGGTGGTCATCCCCACCGGGCTATCCGGCATCGTCACCGGGATACTGCTGGCGATGGCCAGGGTGATGGGGGAGACGGCGCCGCTGCTGATCCTCGTCGGTTATGCACAGTCGATGAACTTTGACATCTTCAGCGGCTTCATGGGAACGCTACCTGGCATGATGTTCAATCAGACGTCGGCGGGCGCAAGCCTCAACCCCATCCCGACGGATCGGTTGTGGGGTGCCGCACTAACCCTGATCCTGGTGATCGCCACCATTAACATCGCGGCCCGAGTGATAACGAGATTCCTCGGCGCCAGGAAGTCATAGGCAGGAGCACTAAGTGGCCAAACGGTTGGACCTCAAGGCCGTCAACATCTATTACGGCGCGTTTCACGCGGTCGCGGATGTGACGCTGTCGGTTCTGCCCCGCAGTGTGACGGCGTTCATCGGTCCGTCGGGTTGCGGCAAGACAACGGTGCTGCGCACGCTCAACCGGATGCACGAGGTGGTGCCCGACGGACGCGTCGAGGGCAGCGTGCTCCTCGACGACGAAGACATCTACGGCCCCGGCGTCGACCCGGTCGGTGTTCGCCGGGCCATCGGGATGGTGTTCCAGCGCCCGAACCCGTTCCCCGCCATGTCGATTCGCGACAACGTGGTGGCCGGCCTGAAGCTGCAGGGCGTGCGCAACCGCAAGGTTCTCGACGAGACGGCCGAGTACTCGCTGCGCGGGGCAAACCTGTGGGATGAGGTCAAGGACCGGTTGGACCGGCCCGGTGGCGGACTGTCCGGCGGGCAGCAGCAGCGCCTGTGCATCGCGCGGGCCATCGCGGTGCAACCCGATGTGCTGCTCATGGATGAGCCGTGTTCAGCGCTGGACCCCATCTCGACGATGGCCATCGAAGAGCTGATCAGTGAATTGAAGCAGGACTACACCATCGTCATCGTCACCCACAACATGCAGCAGGCGGCCCGAGTCAGCGACTACACGGCGTTTTTCAACCTGGAGGCCGTCGGAAAACCGGGCCGGCTGATCGAGGTCGACGACACCGAGAAGATCTTTTCCAACCCGACTCAGAAGGCGACCGAGGACTACATTTCCGGCCGGTTCGGCTAGCCCCGGGGCCGCAGACGCGGTGATCCCTTACTGCGAAGCGGGTTTCGCGTCTTCCTCGGGCAGTTTGCCGGTCGCCTGGAAGATGACCCGCCGGGCCACCTCGACGGCGTGGTCGGCGAAGCGCTCGTAGAACCGGCCCAGCAGCGTCACGTCGACGGCGGCTGCCACGCCGTGCTTCCATTCCCGGTCCATCAGCACCGAGAACAGATGCCGGTGCAGATCGTCCATGGCGTCGTCTTCTTCGCGAATCCGGGCGGCCTTCTCCGGGTCGCGCGACAACACCACCTCTTGGGCGCTGTTGCCCAATTCGACTGCAATGCTGCCCATTTCGGCGAAGTAACCGTTGACCTCTTCGGGCAGTGCGTGCTGGGGGTGACGCCGTCGGGCGATCTTGGCGACGTGCAGCGCCAGCGCACCCATCCGGTCGATGTCTGCCACCATCTGGATGGCACTCACTATGGCCCGCAGGTCACCGGCCACCGGTGCCTGTAATGCCAGCAGTACGAAGGCGCTTTCCTCGGCGCGCGCGCTGAGCGCGGCGATGGCTTCGTGATCGGAGATGACTTGTTCGGCTAGCACCAAGTCGGCCTGCAGCAGAGCCTGGGTGGCCCGCTCCATGGCGATTCCCGCCAAGCCGCACATCTCGCCGAGACGCTCCGACAACTCCGAGAGCTGCTCGTGGTAGGCGGTCCGCATATCGTCAAGCCTACGGTCTTCCGGGCCTGAACGGGCGGCGGAACGCCGTCAAAAGGGGTTACTCGCAGGTGGTGTCGGCCGCGTTGGTGACGGTCAGGTCCTCGGGCAGCTTGGCCGGTGCGTTGCTCGAGCCGCGTTCGATCTGCAGGCTGATCGACGAGCCGCTGGGCGAGGGAGTGGTGACCGACTTGAAGTCGGGGCCCAAGACCACCTGCACGACCTGCCCGTAGCCGGAAACCCGCTGGACTTTCGCGTTGGCGAACGAGGACGCGACGGTGGCGGCGGCCTCTTCGTTGCCGGGCGAGAACAGCACGGTGGTCGCGCCCACCGAACTTGGGTAGTCGTCGGGTGACATCACGTTGAAGCCGTCTCCCTTCAGCTGGGTTGTCGCCGTGGCCGCCAGACCGCTCTGCGTGGTCGCGTTGGAAACCCGCACCGTCACCCCGCTGGGCGAGGTCGTGGTGACCTGCTCGTGTTGCGCTTCCGGCGCCGGCGCCGGCGACTTCTTCGTGGTGGGCGCCTTCGACGGGCCCTTCGTCGGAGACGTACTCAAATTCTGTGCGTTCTGGTCGTTTTCCTCGGGCAGCGGATCGTCGTTGATGACGGCATCGAACAGCGCCCGCATGTCGGCCATCCGCGGTGGCTCGTCACCGTTCTGGTCGGTCACCCCGGTGGGCACGGTGACGAACGTGACGTGCCCGGCCGCCATGCCCTGCAACGACTGACCGAGCTGAACCAGATCCTTGGACTTCACGTTGTCGACGACGGTGTCGCTGATGAACATGTTGACGACGTTGTTGAGCTTGTTGGGGTCCAGCAGCGTGTCTTCGGAGATCAACGACCGCAGCAGTGAGGACAAGAACAACTGCTGGCGTTTGATCCGGCCATAGTCGCCGTTGACCTCGGTGGTGACCTGGCGTGCCCGCACGTAGTTCAAGGCGGTGGGGCCGTCGAGGACCTGGCGTCCGCCGTGTTCGAGGACCGTGCCCAGCTCGTAGTCGTGCAGCGCCGTGCTCGAGCAGACCTCGACCCCGCCGAGCGCGTCGACCATCTTCGCGAAGCCGGAGAAGTCGACGGCGATGAACCGGTTGATGCTCAAGCCGGACAGCTTCTGGATTTCCTTGACCAGACACTTCGGGCCGCCGAACGCGAACGCCGAGTTCAGCTTGGTCTCGGTGTAGATCGTCTTCGGGCCGTAGGTCTTGGTCTTCGGGTCGTAGAGGGGCCCGTACTTGCCGGTTTGTGGGTTCCACGCTTCGCATTGCATCGGGGTGATCGCCAGGTCGCGGGGGAACGACACCGCCACCACGCGTTTGCGGTTCGCCGGGATGTTGACCAGCATGACCGTGTCCGAGCGTTCTCCGTCGGCGTCGTCGGTGGTACCGGCACCCATATTGGCGTTGTCGCCCAGGCGCGAGTCGAGACCGACGATCAAGAAGTCCTCGTCGCCGTTCTGTCCACTCGGGTCGCGGATGTCGCTGGAGTTCTGGTCCAGCGCGCTGATCGTATTCAGCCGGGCGTTTTTCGACGTACTCCATTGCCACGCCCCGCCGGTCATGGCCAGGGCCAGCACGGCAGCCAGGGCCGCGGTCGACCGCGCGGCCACCAGCAGCGGACGGCGCCGGCGGTGGGGCTTGTCCGCGGCGGTGTCGACGGGGTCGTGGTCCGGGTCGTCGTCGTTCGGATAGTCGGCGGCCTCGAGGGCGCGAAGCTCGGCGACGGCGTCCAGGGAGTAGGCCAGGTCGTCGATCACCTGTGTTTTCTGCAGCTCGATCGGCAAGGCCCGCTGCTCCCCGGCCGGCTCGACGCCCGAACGGTCGGCCTCGAACGGCTCGTCCGCCGGCTCCTCGGGCGCGGCGCGGTGGTGAACGGGCCGGGCGGGGGCACCGATTTTGGCGATCAGATCGGCGACGCTGACGCCCCCGCCAGTGTGAGATCCGCCCTGTTCGGTCTCGTCCTGGTATGGCTCTACGGGCTCGATGCGCTCGATCGGGGCCTCGGGCTGCCATCGGTGCAGGCCGTCATCGGCGGGCGGTTCGAAGAATCGCTCCCAGGGCGCCGCGCCCAACGGCGCGGGATTCGCCACGATCGGGTGTGCGTGCGCCCCGCCCGGGCGGTGCCGACCATTACGAGTGGCGTCGCTCTCGGCGTCACTCATGTCCTACCGGCCTCCGAAGCTCTGCTGCAGACGTCAGCGTGTCCGTGCGTAATCTCAGCGCAACGCTGCGTTGTGGGCGCTGCGGCCCGTGCCAACCAGTTCTCATCACCCCCGTGCAGCGGCACCGAACCCATCCGCTACCCGAGCGCATGCAACAAAGCCCACATCGTACTGAGTTATCGGTCCGGACGCGATCTCGAGGTGGTCGGCTCAGCCCCCGGAGTGCATGACGTCGGCGCCCGCGGGCACCGTGCAGTCGTCGGGATCGGTCAGCCACCCCTCCGGCAGCACCACCCGCGCCGGGGAACCCTGCCGGCCGCGAGGGCCCGTCGCCTCGTCCGGGAACGGCACGGCGCCGTCCAGTCGGTCGAGCAGGGAGTCAAGCTCGTCGAGCGTCTTGACCATCGCCAGAGCCCGGCGCAGCTCGGAACCGGCCGGAAAGCCGTGCAGGTACCAGCCGACGTGCTTGCGGATGTCGCGCATGCCCTTGTCCTCGCCGAAGTGCGCGGCCAGCAGCTGCCCGTGCCGGCGGACGATGTCGGCGACCTCGCCCAGCGTGGGCGGCGTGGGGGGCGGGCTACCGGTGAATGCGGCCGACAGCTCGGCGAAGAGCCAGGGCCGCCCCAGGCAGCCGCGGCCGATGACGACTCCGTCGCATCCGGTGGTGGCCATCATCGTCAGCGCGTCGCTGGCGTCGTAGATGTCGCCGTTGCCGAGCACCGGGATCGACTGCACATGCTCTTTGAGCCGGGCGATCTCTTTCCAGTCCGCGGTGCCGGAGTAGCGCTGTGCCGCCGTCCGGGCATGCAGCGCGACGGCCGCGGCTCCCTCGTCCTCGGCGATGCGGCCGGCATCGAGATGCGTGTGGTGCTCGTCATCGATGCCGATGCGGAACTTGACGGTCACCGGTATCTGTGTGCCCTCGGTGCCACGTACCGCCGCGGCGACGATCTGCCCGAACAGCCGCCGCTTGTAGGGCAGCGCCGATCCGCCGCCGCGCTTGGTCACCTTGGGCACCGGGCAGCCGAAATTCATGTCGATGTGATCGGCCAAGCCCTCGTCGGCGATCATCTTGGCGGCCGCGTAGGTGGTCGCGGGGTCCACGGTGTAAAGCTGCAGCGAGCGCGGCGACTCGTCGGGCGCGAACGTGGTCATGTGCATCGTGGCCGGATGGCGCTCGACAAGCGCACGCGCCGTGACCATTTCGCAGACGTACAGCCCGCTGACGGTGCCGACCTTGGCTTGCTCCAGTTCGCGGCACAGCGTCCGGAAAGCGACGTTGGTCACGCCCGCCATCGGTGCCAGAACCACCGGGCTGGCGAGCGCGATGGAACCGATGCGCACCGCTTGGCTACCGCCGGCTCATGGTCAGCGTGCCCGCGGTCTTGTGCAGCTCGGCGGCGGTGGTCCTCTTGCCGGTGCGGGCTTCCCGCTCGAGCTGGCGCCGCTTCGAGATCTCGAACTTCTCGCAGGTTTGCTCGAGTTCCTTGATCAGCACACCGAGGTCGTCGCGCATCGCGGCGGCGTCGCCGGTGAAGTCCTCGCGCTCGAAGATGCGCCATTTCCTCAGCACCGGCATGACCACCTCATCGAGGTGGATGCGCGGGTCGTACACGCCGCCCACGGCGATGGCGACGGCCTTGCGGCGGAACTCGGGTACCTGGTAGCCGGGCATCTGGAAGTTGCGCAGCACCTTGTGCAGCGACCTCATCGCCTGGTTCGGGGAAGCCTCGAAACCGGCCTCGCTGACATCCCGGTAGAAGATCATGTGCAGGTTCTCATCGGCCGAGATCTTGGCCAGCAACTGGTCGGCGATGGTCTCGTTGCACGCCTTGCCCGTATTGCGGTGCGAAATCCGCGTCGCCAGCTCCTGGAACGTCACGTAGATGACCGAGTCGAACAGGCTCTCGGCGAACAGATCGGCTCGGATCTGCTGGTTCTGGCCCGGGCTGAAGCCGCGGTTCACCACCTCGATGCGCAGCTTCTCCAGCTCGATCGGGTCGACCGCGCGGGTCACCACCAGGTAGTCGCGCAGCGCGATGCCGTGCCGGTTCTCCTCGGCGGTCCACCGGTTGACCCACTGGCCCCACGCGTTGTCCATGCCGAAGTTCATCGCGATTTCGCGGTGATACGACGGCAGGTTGTCTTCGGTCATCAGGTTTTGCACCATCGCCACCTGGGCGACGTCAGAGAGTTGGGACTGACCGGGCTCCCAGTCCTGCCCACCGAGCGCGTAGTAGTTCTTTCCGTCCGACCACGGGATGTAGTCGTGCGGGTTCCAGTTTTTGTGCATGCTCTCGTGCCGGTTCAGGTATTTCTCGACGAACGGCTCGAGCTCGTGCAGCAGCTGTAGGTTTGTCAGCTCGGCTGACATAGGTCCTCCAGTTATCTGTGTCGATGGGTAGCAGTCAATATATCTGTGTACTTCAGTAGCATCAAGTTCCCCACCCGGTGCGCCACGTGACGGTTTGATGCCGATTCAAGCTCGCACAGTCACTACGTCTAGTTGTACGACTTGCCGATGCAACGCGAAAGAAAACGCGCGTTACTGCGAATTGCCGAGCTCGGCGGCCGGGACGTACGGCGCGGCCGTGATGTACAGCATGTTGACGCAGTAGTCGATGAATTGTTTGCGAGTGGCGCCCAGCTGACCGTGTAGATAGGCGGTGAACAGGCTCGACAGCCCGCCGACCAGGCTGGTGGCGATCATCTTCTGCAGCACGGCGTCGCCGATCCGGGATAGCTTGCGCTGCAACAGGTCGATGAAATTGGGCATCCATTCCGCGCCGGAGCGGGTCAGAACCGGTTCCACCGCCGGCGCCAGCAACAGCACGCGACCGCGGACCGGGTCGTCGACCATCAGCTCGACGAATCGCTCGACGGCCTCCCGCGGGGTCGTCGCCGACGTCAGGGTGGTCATCGCGCGCGTGCAGACATCGTCGTACACCGCGCGCACGAATTCGTCACGGTCGGCAAAGCTTTCGTAGAAATAGCGTTCGGTCAGCGCGGCCTTCCGGCAGACCGCGCGCACGGTCAGCGCCGGGCCGCCCGGACTGCCGAGCAACTGCACGCCGGCGCCTATGAGGTTGTCACGGCGAAGCGCGAGGCGACTCTCCAAGGGGACGCCGGTCCAGCGTCCCCGTCGTTGACCCGTCTGCACATCGCTCCTAAGCTCTAAAGTGACAACGGTTGTAGTCAAAATTCACGATACCTACAGGAATCCAATAGTGACTCAAGATACGTCCGCATCGCGCCCTCTGACCAGCGACGTAGCAGACGGCGATGCCGTCGCCACCGCTGAGCAGTCGGTTTCGGCCGGGCCGACCGACGCCTCCGACGGTGTCGCGGGCGGCTGCCCGGTGTCCCCGGCGGGGTACGACGCGCCCCCGGCACCGCTGGGGCCCGATTCGCTGACCTGGCGGTACTTCGGGGACTGGCGGGGCATGCTCCAGGGCCCGTGGGCGGGATCGATGCAGAACATGCATCCGCAGCTGGGTGCGGCGGTCATCGATCACTCCACGTTCTTCCGCGAGCGCTGGCCGCGTCTGCTGCGCTCGTTGTATCCCATCGGCGGAGTCGTCTTCGACGGTGAACGCGCGCCGGTCACCGGTGCCGAGGTCCGCGACTACCACACCGACATCAAGGGTGTCGACGACCAGGGCCGGCGCTACCACGCGCTGAACCCCGACGTCTTCTACTGGGCGCACTCCACCTTCTTTATGGGCACCATTCACGTGGCCGAACGGTTCTGCGGCGGGATCACCGAGGAGCAGAAGCGCCAGCTGTTCGCCGAACATGTCGAGTGGTACCGCATGTATGGCATGAGCATGCGGCCGGTGCCGGGTTCCTGGGAGGAATTCCAGGCCTACTGGGACCACATGTGCCGCAATGTGCTGGAGAACAATTGGGCGGCGCGGGCCGTCCTGGACCTGACCGAGCTACCGAAACCCCCATTCGCGCAATGGATTCCGGATTTCCTGTGGGCCGCGCAGCGCAAGCTGCTGGCGCCGTTTTTCGTCTGGGTGACGGTCGGCCTGTACGACCCACCGGTGCGGGAGCTGATGGGCTACCGGTGGTCACGGCGCGACGAGTGGCTGCACCGGCGCTTCGGTGATGTCGTTCGTGGCGTGTTCGCCCTGGTGCCCAGCAGGTTCCGCAAGCACCCGCGGGCCCGGGCCGGCTTGGACCGCGCCAGCGGGCGGATCCCCCTCGACACGCCGTTGGTGCAAACCCCGGCGCGCAACCTGCCGCCCGAAGACGAGCGCGGCGACCCCAAGCATTACTGCCCGATGGTGCCCTGAGCCGCGCCGGCACTGTGCGCGCTATGCGTGGGGGTGTCCGTGAACGTCCTCAAGGCCCGCCTGGTGCACGTGCTGGTGGGTGTGTTCGGTGCCGTCGGCGTGAGCGTGCGAGTGTTCGTGCTCGACGTGGTCATGTTCGTGGCTCGTGTGCGCGTGGGCGTGCGTCACGTCCCCGTGCCGGTGTTCGTGCGCGTGCGGCGCGTCGTGGGTGTGCTGTTCGTTCACCGGTGTTCTCTCCTCGGGTGAAATGCCGTGTGGCTGCTGGCCCGCGGCGGTCTCCGGCCTTTGCCGCTATCTGCATGTATACGCAAATACTAGTGAAGGCCGCTACCGCTGCCAAGGACGCGGTTCAGGCCGACGGGACGACCGTCGACCGGCGGCCGCCGTTGCGCTCGTTCCAGAGTCGATAAACCTCCACGGCGTCGTCTCTGGAGTCGTAGCGCATGGGCAGTCGTCGCTGGTTCCATTCCTTGCCGAATTCGTCGTAGAACGTGGACACCTCGAAGTATTTGCGGTCATCGAGGTAGTACTGCTCGTAGCTGTCCCGGGTGGTCAGGAAAACGACCTCCCTGGGCGAGCAGTAATACAGCGAGCCCAGGCACATCGGGCACGGATGGGCCAGCACGTAGATGGTGGCGTCGACGAGGTGCTCGGTGCCCAGCTTGATGCAGGCCTCGCGGATCGCCAGGATTTCGGCGTGGGCGGTGGGATCGTTGGTCTGGGCAACCTTGTTGGCGCTCTCGGCGAGCACCGTGCCGTCCTGGACGATCACCGTCGCGAACGGGTGGCCGCCCTCGGTCACATTGCGGCGAGCCAGGTCGATCGTCCGCTGTGCGAAATCGGTCACGGGTCCTCCGGCGTGAACGGGAGCAGATACGTCGGAGAGTAGTCCCGCGGGCCGGGCTGCGGCCTGTGATACTAACTAGATTGTCTATGTTTTTTCGGACCCGGTTGAAGGGGGCACCATGGCGCGCACCGAACGTGATCGTTGGGATCTTGCGACGAGTGTCGGGGCGACGGCGACCATGGTGGCCGCCCAGCGGGCCCTGTCTTCGGACGCGAAGTTGATCGACGACCCCTATGCGGCGCCGCTGGTGCGGGCGGTCGGGATCGACGTCTACGTCCGGCTGGTGAACGGCGAAATCGGGGCCGGCCCGAACACGGAGTTCGATCCGCAGCGCATGGCGCAGGGGATGGCCTGCCGGACGCGGTTCTACGACCAATTCTTTCTGGACGCGACCCGCAGCGGCATCGGTCAGGTGGTGATCCTTGCATCGGGCCTCGATTCCCGCGCTTACCGGCTGCCGTGGCCGGAGGGAACGGTCGTCTACGAGGTCGACATGCCGGAGGTGATCGAATTCAAGACCCTGACGCTGGGCGACCTGGGGGCCGAGCCGACCGCCGAGCGGCGCACCGTCGCCATCGACCTGCGCGACGACTGGGCCTCGGCCCTGCAGGCGGCCGGATTCGACCCGCAGGCCCCCTCGGCGTGGAGCGCGGAAGGCCTGGTGGTCTATCTGCCGGACGAAGCCCAGGACGCGCTGTTCGACAACATCACGACGCTGAGTGCTCCCGGCAGCCGTCTCGCCTTCGAATTCGTCCCTGACACTGCCGTTTTCACCGACCCGCGGTGGCGCGCCCATCACGACCGGATGAGCGAGTTGGGCTTCGAGATCGACTTCAACGATCTCGTCTACCACGGGCAGCGCAGCCACATCGTCGACCACTTGAGTCAACGCGGTTGGCAGACCTCGTCGAAAACCATTGCGGAGTTGCATGCGGCCAACGGGTTTGTCTACGCCGACGATGACGTCGCCGCGGCGTTCGCCGACGTCACCTACAGCAGCGCGGTGCTCGGGCGATGAGCCGTGACCGGAGTGCCCACGGCCTGGGCCGTGCGCGGTGTGGTGCCCCCACTAGGACTCGAACCTAGGACCTGCGGATTAAAAGTCCGTAGCTCTACCAACTGAGCTATAGGGGCCGCGGAGATTCAGGATACTTGGGCCGAAAACGCGGCTCGTTTGAGGATTGGGCACACCGTGACCTAAGCTGACGTGGCTCCCAACGAAACCACGTTGCGAGTACCCCGGAGTGATTCGGTTCTGGCCCCCATCGTCTAGTGGCCTAGGACGCCGCCCTTTCACGGCGGTAGCACGGGTTCGAATCCCGTTGGGGGTACGCGACGCGGTGACGCGGAGCAGCAGCAAGGCCCTGTGGCGCAGTTGGTTAGCGCGCCGCCCTGTCACGGCGGAGGTCGCGGGTTCGAGTCCCGTCAGGGTCGCCAAGCGCGGCGATGCATTCGCTGCCTTCCGGCCAGGTAGCTCAGTCGGTACGAGCGTCCGCCTGAAAAGCGGAAGGTCGGCGGTTCGATCCCGCCCCTGGCCACTCAAAGTTCGTGCAGTTCAGACGACTTCGTTCCAAACCTTACCGCCATTCTGAGCCGATCCGCGCCGTGCTTATAGGGCCAAGATTGGGCCAAATTTCTCCGCGGTGGATCGTCCGCCGAGGTCGACCACAGCATCGATGCCGACGGTCTCGTCGCCGTGCTGGATTGCCTCGCCTTGGTGCACGGTGCGCCGCCCTATGTGCGCTTCGACAACGGCCCGGAGTTCGTCGCGCACGCTGCGGCCGATTGGTGCCGATTCAACAAAGCCGGTTCACTTTTCATCGATCCCGGCTCGCGTGGCAGAACGCCTTCATCGAATCGTTCGACGGCCGGCTCCGTGACAACTGCTCAACTTCTGGCGGTTCGGCTCCCTGCTGGAGGCCCGCGTGATCATCGAAGACTGGCGGGCCGACAAGTCAAACGTCCTGGAGCTGCGCCAGACGCCGCTCCCGGGCGATGAGAAAGAGTGGAACGGCAACGCTGATATCGACGACGAACCCCAGCGCGACGTACACCCACAGGTAATTGACGCCGATCCTGCGTGCCTCGACAACCATGAAGACCAGCGCAGCGACGGAGACAAGTGTCAGGTCGATGGTCATGGAGCTGACCGCGTGATTCGCGAAACAGCTGGCGAGGAAGTCGACGGTGTCTCCGCCGGCCGAGAAATACGCGACGTTGTGCGCCCACGTGGCGATGAGCGCCACCAGCGCGATCGCACCGTAAAGGATGCAGAGGTTTCTTCGGGCAGCGGTCATACCCGTCAGTATTTTGTCGTGAGAGCAATTGTCAATACCTGTGAATCGGGTTGTTTCGGTGAGCGTGATTCCGATGAGGCGTTCGAGCAGTTTTGGCCTTGTGGAACACCGCGCCGCCACGAGCGAGGCGAGTAAGCGCGGGGCGTTGACGGCCCGCAAGCGTGCTCATGAGTACTCAATTACCTTGTAGGCCATGGCAATACCGGCCGCACGTGAACGCGCGGGCCCCTGGTCACTTTGGTCGGCGAGCGCACGGTCGCGAATATCGACCAATCGGGTTTGCGGCGCGCGGGTGAACCCAGAGCTCGGCCGGATATTTGTAGAAGTCCAGCAGCAACGGCGCCTCGACGATCTTCGCGACCACCCCGGGATCCGTGGCCATAGGCGATCTCGAACGCCTTAATCGCAACTTGGGCGTGCTCCATTTCGCTCACGTCCCTCACGGTCGACGAGTACCGCCATACCGAGGTGAGCCCGCGTGATCATCGAAGACTGGCGGCGCGACTTCACCGCCAACCGGCCCCACTCCGCTTATGGTGAACTCATCCCGGCCGAGTTCGCGCTGCGGTAAACCAAGGCCCATCAACAACCAAGCCCGCGTAGCGACTGGACTACCAAACGGGTCCCCCTCACTAGTAGTCGAGGCTGCGCCCGACACTGATGTCTGGTCCCCGGGGGACCGCGGGATCTACCTGGATCACGCTCGTTGCGGACCGTAAATCAGTTGTGAGGGGTCTGGAAACAGCCAGGAGCGCGAGTGCAATTGTGTGCGCAATCGTATCTATTTGATACGATTGCGCACATGGCGATCTGGGATCAGCTCGTTGAGCTTGCCGCCGAGCAGCATGGCTACGTCACAACGCGTGATGCGCGGGATATCGGGGTCGATCCCGTGCAGCTTCGCCTCCTGGCCGCGCGCGGCCGTCTAGTGCGTGCTGGTCGTGGCGTCTACCGAGTGCCAGTTCTTCCGCGTGGAGAGCACGATGATCTCGCCGCTGCGGTGGCGTGGACTTTGGGCCGAGGCGCCATCTCGCATGAGTCGGCCTTGGCGCTTCACGCTCTTGCTGATGTCAACCCTTCGCGGATTCACCTCACCGTCCCGCGTGACAACCATCCACGTGCAGCCGGGGGTGAGCTGTACCGACTTCACCGTCGCAATCTCCCGGCAGCCGACATCACGTCGGTCGACGCCATACCCGTCACAACGGTCGCTCGGACTATCAAAGACTGCCTAGACATGGGCACTGATCCATATCAGCTTCGGACTGCGATCGACCGGGCCGAAGCAGAGGGCATGCTTCGTCGTGCGCCGGCGGCTGAGTTGCGCGCCGCACTCGATGGCCCCCCTGTCAGCCCGCGCGTGCGCACCAAGGGGGCGTCGGCGTGAGCCAGCCCTATTCGTCACCACCGACGAACCTACGTTCATTGCGTGATCGGCTCACGCAAGCAGCGCAACGGCAAGGGGTGGTGTTCGGCCGATTGCAACGCCACGTCGCGATGATCGTCGTTGCACAATTCGCGGCCATGCTCACCGATGACAGCGGTGCTCCGCTGCTATTGGTCAAAGGGGGATCATCGCTAGAAATGCGGCGGGGAATCCCCGATTCGCGGACCTCCAAAGACTTCGACACCGTCGCACGACACGACATTGAAGAAGTACACGAGCAGCTCGCCGAGGCCGGCGAGGCAGGGTGGGAAGGGTTCACCGCGATCTTCACCGTCCCCGAGGAGATCGACGTTCCGGGTATGCCGGTGAAGCCACGCCGATTCACGGCCAAACTGAACTACCACGGCAAGCCATTCGCATCTGTTCCGATCGAGGTCTCGACCGTCGAGGCTGGCAATGCCGACCAGTTCGACGTCCTCACCTCGGACGCACTGGGCCTTGTCGGGGGCCCTGCGCCGGTATCCGTGCCGTGCATGACTGTTCCATGGCAAATCGCGCAAAAACTCCACGCCGTCACCGCAGTGCTTGAAGACAACAGGGTGAACGACCGCGCACACGATCTCGTGGACTTGCAACTTCTCGACTGGCTGCTGCCGTATACGGAACTCTCGTCGACGCGCAGCGCATGTATTGCCGTATTTGAAGCCCGCGCGCAGCATCCATGGCCGCCAACAGTGGCCGCGCTCTCACACTGGCCGGCTATCTATTCCGCCGCGCTGGAAGGGCTGGACCACCTTGAACTTGCAACGACAGCCGAAGAGGCGGCGGAGGTCGTGCAGCGATTTGTTGCGCGGATAGACGCAGCACGCGGCGAACTGTAAAGCGTAACGACTCCGCAACGCGCCAGTCCAGCCAGCAGCGCGTATGCACCTAAGTCATAGGGCCAAAATTTCAGAACGGGTGCTCCACCACGTCCAACACGTCCGATATGCACCTTCCTGACCAGGGCAAACGGAAAGCTGTCGGCCCTGGAACCGCCTGATAAGCGGAAGGTCGGCGGTTCGATCCCGCCCCTGGCCACCACAGAACGACATCAACGCCCTTGATCTGGCGCGGCGTCAAACCACGTAAGGCGCAATCAGAGTGGTCGCACCCAACACCACCAACCCGATCAAGAACGCGACGATCGTGAAGCCCATCACCTGACGGACATTGAGTTTCGCGATCGCGAGCAGGGGCAGCAACCAGAACGGCTGGATCATGTTCGCGACCCCCTCGCCGACGGCGACCGCCATGGATATCAACCCGAGGTAGCCCGGCGAGGTCTGACCGACCGCCCGGGCGGAGTCGATCGCGATCGGGCCCTGCACGGCCCAGTGCCCGCCGCCGGACGGCACGAACAAGCTGATGATCAACGAGCCGATGAAGGTGAAGAACGGCAGCGTGTACTGCGTCGCGCCGCTCACGAGCCCGTGGGCCAGCAGCGTTTGCAGAGGCACGGCCTTGCCGGCGGCCTGCGGGGGCGCGTAGCCGAGCAGCGCGACCAGACCGCCGTACAGCGGGTACTGCAGCAGCAGCGGACCAGACACCTTCGCCGCGCCGGTAAATGCCCGGATGAACCGGATCGGCGTGCGGTGCAGCAGCGCACTCGTGATCGTGAACAGCATGATCATCGACGAGATGTTCAGCGCAAAGCCGCTGAGCCAGAAGTAGGCAATGCCCGCGGCGAACACGAGGACGTTGAGAATCCACTGGTTTTCCAGCCATTCGGCGAACGATCGCCTGCCCTCGGCCTTGACCTCGGACTGGTCCTCGTCCTCGAACACAGCGGGATCGGGCGCAAGGCTCTGCGCCGGGTGCATGCGCCAGATCGCAAGCGCGAGCAGCGCCAGCACGACGATCACCGACAGCCAGCTGTAGGGCTGGAAGATCGTCAGCCGCAGCGGCACCGTGGTGCCAGTCATCTTGTGAATCACGTTGATTGGGCTGCCGTCGTCCGTGTTCGCCAGCGCGATCGACGACGATAGGCCCTGCGTCCAGACGATGAAACCCATGAATGCCGCCGCGATGAGATATCCGAAATGTGTGTCGGTGAAGCGCTTCGCGACCTGGCGGGCGATCAGTGCCCCGGCGACCAGCCCGAGTCCCCAGTTCAGCAGGGACAGTGCAGCGCTCACGCCAAAACACAGGAGGGCCCCTTGCACCTGGTTCCTCGGCTTGTTCGCGATGTAGACGATGGCCCGTTTCAAAACCGGTGCCTCGGCGAGCGTGTAGCCGGTCACGAGAATCAAGACCATCTGGAAGGCGAAGGTGAAGATATTCTGCGATCCCCACACGCCCCCATACCAGGCCTTGAGCATGCCGCTCGGCGAGGCGCCGTGCACGAAGAGCGCGACCAGCGCGGCGACGATGACGGTGAGGATGACCGCGAACAGGTAGGGGTCGGGCATCAGCCGTTCGACATACCGGACACAGAGCGCGGTGAAAGCCTGGATGACGCCGGGGTGTCTGGGTTTATGTTCTTCGTCTGACGCGCTTGGCTGTTCGGGCTCGGGCGCCTCGGTTACGGCCTTCGGTTCTTCGCTCGTCGTCATCGACCTGCCCTCGGGTTCTCTGGCCAGCTCGCGTTCGACCGCGCGCATTGGCTGATCGTAATGGCGGAACTGATGAGGCCTGAACATGACGGGAGATGAACTGTGCGTAGCCACCACGTTGCGATCCGGGGCTGACGGGGCGTTGGGTCGGTCCGGCAACCGTGGGATGCCGCTATTTGAGCATGCTCCCGGCGTCCACGGTGACCGGAAGCCCTGTGATGTAACGCGATTCGTCGGAGGCCAGGAACAGCACCGCGTTGCTGATGTCCACCGGTTCGACCCAGCCGACCGGCAGCACGTGCATGAACTGCGCGGCGACCTTGAGGTCGTCCGGGCCGGGGTTTTCCAGATCGGGCCGGAACAGCTTCATCGTGCCCTCGTTCATGAACATCGGCGTGTTCACGTTGGTCGGATGAACGGAATTCACCCGGATGAAGTGCTGGCCGAGTTCCACCGCGAAGGCGCGCATCAAGCCGACGACGCCATGCTTGGCGGCGATGTAGTGACCGGTGTGCGGGTAGGCCTTGAGGCCGCCGACCGAGCTGGTCAAGATGATCGATCCGCCCTGGCCCTGGGAAATCAGGTGCGGCACACCAGCTTTGACGGTCTTCCAGACACCCGACAGGTTGACGTCGATCATGTCGCGCCAGTCGTCTTCCCGTGTTTTGTCGAGAGTCTGTCCGCCGTTGCCGATTCCGGCGTTCGCGCAGATGATGTCCAGCCGGCCCAGCTGTTCGACTCCGCCGTCCACCGCCGCCTTCAGGGCGTCGTAGTCACGCACGTCGACCTCGTTGGTCACGATGCGCCGGTTGAGGCCCTTGATCAGGTCGGCCGTCTCGGCCAGGTCGTCCGGCGTCGAGGGCGGAATCTCGCTGCTGCTGCTGATCGGCGTGCAGATGTCGACCGCGATGATGTCGGCGCCCTCCTGCGCCAGCCGCACCGCGTGGCTGCGGCCCTGGCCCCGGGCGGCGCCGGTGATCAGCGCAACCTTGCCCTCAACTCTTCCGCCCATGACTGCACCTCACCGATCCGAGAGGCCGGGATGACGATGGCCCGGCGCGTCCCTGTCTGTCGACTTTGAATGTTTTGTCGATCGATCAGGAAGGGTGGCACCATTCGCCCGCGCTGTCAACCGTCCGACGGGATTTCTGGGCGCCGACGCGACGCGCCGCTCCCACTAAGCGGCCGGCCGCTCCTAGCCGCGCGGCGCCGGGGTGGCCGCGGGTGTCTTCAGCAGGCTCAGCTGGCGTTCGACGAACGCGCGTAGCTCGTCGTGCCCCTGGGTGACCCCGACGGCGCTCTCGTTGCACAGACTGCGCGCCACCTGCGCGATCAGCATCGAGATCGCCACCGGTGGATACTCATCGAGATCGATGTGGTTGGCGCGCAGCACCATCGTCACGGCCGCCGTCTCGATGTCGCGTACTCGCTCGGCGTAGGCCTTCAGCTCGGCGCCAATTGCCTTGCGGTGGTTGGCCAGTGCCATGAACTCGGCATTCAACGCCGTCACGGCGGAGTCGCTGTTCATCACCCACAGCGCTCGCAGCGGATCGTCCTCGGTCAGCAGCGCCCGCATGCGCGCCAGCGCGGTCTCGGCACCGGCCCGCAGCACCTCCACGAACAGATCGTCCATCGTCGGGAAGTAGTAATAGACCAGGGCCTGCTTGACGCCTGCCTCGGCGGCCACGCGCCGGGACGTGGCCGCGGCGTAGCCTTCCTCGCGCATGAGGCGGGCGGTGGCCTCGATCAGCTTGCCGCGCGCCCCGGCCTCGGTGCTCTTCTTGTTCTGGCGGGTCGCCGGCGGATTGGGCGCACCCGCTTTGCTTGACCGGTCTGCGCGATCCGTGGTAGGCATACCGCATCCTAACAGTTTGGTCGATCGATCAGTTTGTTAGTACACAAAGAGCCGGGATGAAGGTGACCGCCTGTTCGCAAACCGACGCCGCGGCCACCGAGGGCGCGTCGACGTCCTGCCTTGCACCGTAGGCCGGGAAAAGGAATCGAACTCATGACTGAACTCGCCGACGTCGACTACTTCACCGACGCCGACATCGCGCAAGATCCTTATGCCTACTGGGATTATCTGCGCGGCCGCGGCCCGGTGTTCCGCGAGCCGCATTACGGAGTCGTGGCCGTGACCGGGTACCAGGAGGTCCAGGCCGCTTTCAAGGACGTCGATTCGTTCTCCGCGGTCAACGCGATCGGCGGGCCGTTTCCCCCGCTGCCGTTCACCCCGGAAGGGGATGACATCAGCGACCAGATCGAAGCGCACCGCCACGAATTCCCGATCTTCGAGCACATGGTCGTCATGGACCCGCCCGAACATGAAAAGGCGCGCTCCCTGCTCGGGCGGCTGCTCACTCCGCGTCGGCTGCAGGAGAACAAGGACTACATCTGGCGGTTGGCCGACCGGCAATTCGACGAGTTCATCGCCAACGGTCAGTGTGAGTTCCTCGGCGAGTACGCGAAGCCGTTCGCCACGCTGGCGATCGCCGATCTGCTCGGGGTGCCCGACGGGGACCGCCCGGAGATTCGCCGCAATCTCGGCGGCGGTAACGCGCCGGGCGCCAGGGTGGGCGCGCTCGATCACGAACCGGTGGGCAGCAACCCGTTGCAGTACCTCGACGACCTGTTCAGCGGCTACATCGCCGACCGGCGGGAACGCCCGCGCGAAGACGTGCTGACCGGCCTGGCGACCGCCACCTACCCCGATGGCTCGACCCCACCGCTACTGGAGGTCGTCCGACCGGCCACCTTCCTGTTCGCGGCCGGCCAGGAGACCGTGACCAAGCTGCTGAGCGCCGCGGTTCAGGTTCTCGGTGACCAGCCCGACCTGCAGGCGCGGTTGCGGGCCGACCGAAGCCTGGTCGGCTCGTTCGTCGAAGAGGCGCTGCGCATGCAGAGCCCGACCAAGGTCGACTTCCGGCTGGCTCGCAAGACCACCACCCTGGGTCCAGTGCGGATCGCGGCCGGCACGGTCATCATGCTGTGCCTGGGAGCGGCCAACCGTGATCCGCGAAAGTTCGAGAATCCGAATGAGTTTCAGGTCGATCGGAAGAATGTTCGTGAGCACATCGCCTTCGGACGCGGAATACACACCTGCGCAGGCGCACCGCTTGCGCGCGTGGAAGGCCAGGTGACCATCAACCGGCTCCTGGACCGCACGCGCGAGATCCGGATCAGCGACGCCAAGCACGGCGTGGTGCTCAACCGGGAGTACCGCTACGAGCCCACCTTCCTGCTGCGCGGGCTCAAGGAGCTGTACATCGAGTTCGCCCAGGCCGACTGACGGGCGTTAGTCCTGTGCCGCAAGGCCTTTGACCTGTCGGTAGTAGATGATGTTGCCGCCGCCGGCCCAGTTTCCTTCGGGGATTTCGTGGATCAACGTCCATACGTGGAACGCTCGTTGGCCCTGTGGGTCGATTCCCGCCGCGGCGCACACCGCAGCGTGCACGTCGGCGGCCAGCTGCTCTTTGGGCTCCTTGGACAGCGCACCTTCGAACACCGTCAGGTCGATCCTGAACCGGGCGGCACCCGGGCCGCGGCCGCCCACCGAAAGCTCGGTGGGGTCCTTGGCGTGCAGGTAGACCCAGGTGTTGTCGCGCAAAAACGGTGTGTCCGGGGCGCGTTCGGCCCGCAGCAACACGGTGACCAATTCGTCTGCCAATCGGCTCAGTGCTTCCTCGTCCACCGAGCCGCGCACGAAGGTCAGGTCGATCATCGGCATTGCGGCACCCTCCTCACAGCTTCCCCAAGCCCCGAACGACCTTGATGTAGGGCATGGTTGCGGACGCGCTCTTGCCCAGACTCGGTTGAATCGCATCGGCATTGCCCACGACGAGGTAACGCAGGCCGTGTTCGCGAGACTCCGCGATCTGTCCGATCACGTCGTCGGGTGTTCCCACCGCAAAGAGCTCATGACACCCACGCCGAATTTCGCCATCGCCGCCGCTCCTTCGCGAACCGCCGACTCAGAGACTAGCCGGTCGGCTACCCGACCATAATTGATGGTCACCAGTGCAGCAATGATTCTGGCCCGACGCGTCTACATTTCAGCGATCGTCGACGTCCTCGACGCAGCCGTCAGCGGTGCGTGGGGGCCTTTGCCTGACCTGTGCAGCGGCAACGCCGACGCCGCCTGCAATCGGATCGAGCGGTCGCGACTGTGACGCTTTGCGCCTGGCTAGCTGCCAGTGGCACGTTCACGCTGCTGGTGTGCGGCCCGCAGGATCGAGTCTGCGGCTATGAATGCAGGTTTAACGCGGTCAGCAACCGCAATGGGTAGGTTTGCCGCACGGCGCAGCACCATCAGGGCCAATGCGCTGTGGGTCGCGTAGGAGACGACGAGCAGGTTGGCGCAGGCCTGCGCGCCGCTGACCGTCATGACGTGCTGGCGTTTGCCTTCCCATCCCGGCCAGTTGAGATCGGGTGGTCGTTGGAGCGACGACCAATTCACGTTGATGGCTGTAACGCCTCCGAGCAGCGGATTCAGGACCGAAACAAGCTCGGGCAATTCGTTGGTGATGCGATCTGCGCGCGGCCACCATGCACCGTCGATGTGGCGGCCGAGTTCGCGAGCCACCGATAACCGGATGGGATTGGCTTGGCGTCGGCTCCCGATCGCGTAGCTCATCGGAAGTACCCCTGTTGGCAAGTCGCGCCCCCGATAGCCGGGCCTGCATCACCCATGGGCGGTTCCTTCGCGCTCGGTGTCGTCGGGCCCGCGGACGCGGGATAGACGGAGGAATCACATTGCCCGTGGGTGTCGTCCGCGCCGACGGCGCGGTGGACCACCGCTGACAACGAACGGCTCGCCTTCGACGCTACGCCCCCAGTGGGCGACCGGGACGGTCGGGTACGCAACGAGAGCGCGCAGGCACGGCGCGGCCTTGCCCATCGGCTTGATGGCGATTCCAAAGTCCTTGTGCCGCAAGGGGTGAATGGGCGATGCTCGCCATCTTCCCACCTGGATCGGGATTGCGGGTAGGGTGACGGCAACAGTGAGGGCGTATTTACATGGCAATAGAGAACTGGTGCGACGCGATCGAGATCCATCCGTCGCAGATCCGGGTCGGTGACATCATCGGCACGCGGCGTCCCACCGAACTGCGTTTGACCGTCAAGATGATCAGTGGCCCGCAGAACGGGCCGCGGCAGTGGACATTTTTCAGCCGAGACGACAACGGCCAGCAGCGAACCAGTACGTTCGGCGAAGACGAATTAGTCCGCAGGTACGCCAAAGCTTCCTGACATCGTGCGGCGTAGCTCCTCGTTGGGGCACCTTCCGAGCGCTCTCAAGCGGACTACGGTCGCCGTGTCTCCGAACGGAGAGCATCGGCATCGGGTCGGTCCGAAAACGTCGGGTGCTCGACCGGTTTCCCGGAGGATTCGCCCGAAGCGACGTGCTTCGGTGCCTCGGGATGAGAAAACAGGTTCGATGTGTCGATGGGGCTGTCCTTCCGGATGGGGAGTCGGCCGATACGCACTGCTAACTTACGGTCGGACGACGATCGAATCGCACGGAGATGTCATTGGTAATTCGTTCACGATTCGCGGTTGACCGCCAGAGAGCGGTTCATCTCCACTGTACAGGCAGTCGGCACCGTGCCCGCTGTGGTCGGTCACGCGGTGCTCTACACGGTTGCGCACCCCGAAAAAGCGGTTCTGGGGCGCACTAGGCTGCACCACAGGCGTAGCGGCTGTTCAAGCCGCTGTGGCGCTGAATTAGTCAGCACCACAACGGTTTCAAGACATTAGGCCGTCCCGTGCTACTCTGAGCCCGCATGGATGTGTTTGGTACATCCGCTTTTGAATGAGAGAAGTAAGTAAATGGCACAGGGAACTGTGAAGTGGTTCAACGGTGAAAAGGGCTTCGGCTTCATCACCCCTGACGAAGGCACGAAAGACCTCTTCGTCCACTACTCCGAAATCCAGGGAAACGGCTATCGTTCGCTCGAGGAGAACCAGCGTGTTCAGTTCGAGGTTGAGCAAGGCGCCAAAGGACCCCAGGCGGTAGGCGTCACTGCCGTCTAAGAACTTCACATACATCACGGTGGGGCTGGTGCGAATGCTTCGTACCGGTCCCACCGGTGTATTCGGGCGCCGTGGTGTCCACGGCTTTGGGCCGCAGCCGGGTCGCTGATCCCGTTTGCGACATCATCCGGTACTTAACCCCCCCCCGGATCGATGAACCCGGATAATGACCGCATGCGTCTCGCGCTGGTGCTGCGGTTGGCGATCGCGTTGGCGCTCGTCTCGGTAACCGGAACACGCATCGCGCACGCCGGCCCCGACGTGCCGCCGGTCAGCGACGCCGCGCGAGCGGCGGGATTCGTCGACATCCGCACGGTCGTTCCGGACGCGGTGCTCGACCTGCGCTACGCGACGACGAACAACTTCACTCACACCCAGCTGTATCCTTCCGACGCGAGATGCCTTGTGCACCAATCGATGGCCCCCGGCCTCGCCGCCGCTGCCGGTGCGTTGCGCCCGCAGGGTCACCTGCTGGTGTTCTGGGACTGCTATCGGCCGCACGACGTTCAGGTCAGGATGTTCAACGTGGTTCCCAACCCGGCCTGGGTGGCACGGCCGGGCGCGTACGCCCGCAGCCATGAGTCGGGACGATCGGTCGACGTAACGTTCACCAACGTGCAACCACAGTGCCCGCCCGAGCGTCATGCGGGCGGGCTCTGCCTGGCCGATATGGGCACCGATTTCGACGATTTCTCGCCGCGCGCAACGGCATTCGCGACGCAGGGCGTCAGCGCCGACGCTCAGGCGAACCGGGCGCAGTTGCGGGACGCAATGAAGTACGGCGGGTTGTCGCCCTACTCCGGCGAATGGTGGCACTTCGACGGCCCGGGGGCCGGCGTCGACCGTCCGATTCTCAACGTCCCCGTCGACTAACATCTCATATACTGAGATAAAAGTTCCATATTATGACCCGGCGTCGGTAAGCTTGCGGCATGAACGACCGGGCCAGTTACACGCACGGACATCACGAGTCGGTGCTGCGCAGTCATCAGCGCCGCACCGCCCAGGATTCCGCGGCGTACCTGCTAGGGGACCTGAAGCCGGGACTGTCCGTGCTCGACGTCGGTTGCGGGCCCGGCACCATCACCGCCGATCTGGCCGCTCTGGTCGCACCCGGTTCGGTGACCGCCGTCGACCAGGCGACCGACGTGCTCAGCGTTGCCCGAAGCGAGGTCGAGAAGCGCAATCTGTCCAACGTCTCGTTCGCGACCGCAGACACCCACCACCTCGACTTTCCCGACGGCACCTTCGATGTCGTCCACGCGCATCAGGTGTTGCAGCACGTCGCCGATCCGGTGGCCGCCCTGCGCGAGATGCGGCGCGTGTGTGTGCCGGGCGGCATCGTGGCGGCTCGCGACGCCGACTACGCGGGATTCATCTGGTATCCGGAGCTTCCGGCGCTCGACATGTGGCGAGACCTCTACCAACGCGTCGCGCGCGCCAACAGCGGCGAACCGGACGCGGGCCGGCGACTGCTGTCCTGGGCGATGCAGGCGGGATTCGACGACATCACGCCCACGGGCAGCCTGTGGTGTTATGCCACGCCCGCGACGCGCGACTGGTGGGGCGGAATGTGGGCCGACCGCATCCTGCACTCAACCGTGGCGCATGACCTGGTGAGCCTCGGCCTGGCGACCACCGCCCAGCTCGAGGAGATCTCCGCCGGGTGGCGAGAATGGGCCGCCACCCCGGATGGCTGGATCGCCATCCCGCACGGCGAAATCATCTGCCGCCCATAGGCCTTCAGTCCAGGAAGAGGTCCTGGATGGGCTGGTCGCCGCCGCCGTAGCGGGACAGGTCCGCGACGCCGGCGGAGCGCAGCACGTCGGCGTCGATGTAGCAGTGCCCGGTGGTTTCCCGGCTGGGCCGCGAGATGATCTCTACGGCGGCGTCGGCCATGATCTCGGGACTGCGCGACGACTCGGCCAACTTGTCCCCATCGGCCATGTTCGCCACTGCGGCGGTGGCGATATACGTCTGCGGCCAAAGGCAATTCACGCCGATCCCAGCTCTCCCGGGTTGGAAGGCGAATTCCGCCGCCCAGCCCAGCGACAGCAGCGTCATGCCGTACTTGGACAGCGTGTAGGCGGGGTGGGCGCCCAGCCAGCGGGGGTTCATGTTCACCGGTGGCGAGATGGTCAGCACGTGCGGGTTGGCGGACTTCTCCAGATGTGGCACGCACGCTTTGGTCAGCAGGAAGGTGCCGCGCAGGTTGATCTCCTGCATCAGGTCGTACTTCTTGGCCGACAGCGCGGCGGTCGGTTCCACCGCAATGGCGCTGGCGTTGTTGACGCAGACGTCGACGCCGCCGAACCGCTCCACCGCCGCATCGACCACGCGTTGCACGTCCTCCTCGCGACGCACGTCGCCGACGACCGCCAGCGCCTTACCGCCGGCGGCCTCGACCTCCGCGGCGGCGGTATGCACCGTTCCGGGCAGGCGCGGATGGGGAATGTCAGTCTTGGCCAGGAGCACCACGTTGGCGCCCTGCCTGGCCGCGCCGATGCCGATCGCGAGCCCGATTCCGCGGCTGCCACCGGAGATGACGACGGTGCGATCGACGAGCGAACCGTTAGGCATTGAGCCTCCTTTTACCTGGTCAAGCATGTGGTATTGGCATTCTCTTTTTTTGCAAGTACGTTATTCACCGATGGATAATACGGCCCACACTCCGTCTGGCATCCCGCTGCAGCCCGTATACGGGCCGGCGGACGTAAGCGCGGAGCCTTCGCAGCCGGGGGAGTTCCCCTTCACCCGGGGTAACTTCGCGTCCGGCTACCGCGGCAAGCTCTGGACCTTCCGGCAGTACTCCGGATTCGGCACCGCCGAGGAATCGAATCGTCGTTACCGCTACCTGCTGGAGCAGGGTGGCACCGGGCTGTCGGTGGCGCTCGACCTGCCCACCCAGTGCGGCTACGACTCCGACGACCCCGAGTTCGGCGAGGAGGTCGGCCGGGTCGGCGTCGCGGTGGACACCCTGGCCGACTTCGAGATCCTGTTCGACGGCATCCCGTTGGACAAGCTGAGCACGAGCATGACGATCAACGGGACGGCGGCGATCCTGCTGGCGTTTTACGTCGCCGCCGCCGAGAAGAAGGGGATCCCGCGGGCCAAGCTCACCGGGACGATCCAGAACGACATCCTCAAGGAGTACGCCTCGCGGGGAACCTGGATCTGGCCGCCGGAGCCGTCGCTGCGACTGATCGCCGACACCATCGAGTTCTGCGCGGCCGAGGTTCCCCGGTTCAACGCGATTTCGGTGGCGGGAGCGCACTTCCGCGATGCCGGGGCCAACGCGGTCCAGGAGATGGCGTTCACGCTGGCCGACGGGGTGACCTACTGCGACACCGTCGTCGAGCGCGGCCGCATGACGATCGACCAGTTCGCACCGCAGATCTCGTTCTTCTTCTACACCCACGGAGACTTCTTCGAGGAGATCGCCAAATACCGTGCGGGGCGCCGCCGTTGGGCGACGATCGTGCAGGAGCGTTACGGGGCGACGACGGCCAAGGCGGCGATGTTCCGGTTCGGCTGCGTCTGCGGTGGCGCGTCGCTGTACGCGCCGCAGGCCCACAACAACATCGTCCGGGTGGCCTACGAGGCGATGGCCGCGGTGCTGGGCGGTGTGCAGTCGATGTTCACCGCGGCCTGGGACGAGCCGTTCGCCCTGCCCACCGAGGAGACCACCACACTGGCGCTGCGCACCCAGCAGATCCTGGCGCACGAGACGGGCGTGGCCAGCGTCGCCGACCCGCTGGGCGGCTCATACTTCGTGGAGGCGCTGACCGATGCCACCGAGGCCCGCATCATCGAGATCATGTCCGACCTCGAGCGGCACGGCGGAATGGTCCAGGCCATCGAGGATGGTTACCTGCAGGGCCTGATCGCCGACGAAGCCTTCAACTTGCATCGGGACGTCGAAGCCGGCACCCGCCCGGTCGTCGGGGTCAACCGGTTCGTCACCGAGGAGCCGGCACACGATGTCGTCACCTACGAGCTCGATGCCGAAGGACGTGATCTGCAGCTCAAGCGGCTGTCCAAGGTCAAGGCCGAAAGAGATTCGGCCGCAGTGAAATCCAGCCTTGCGGCGCTGTCGCGCGCCGCCGAGGGAGACGACAACCTGATGCACAAGTTGATCGACTGCGCCAACGCCTACTGCACGGTCGGGGAAATGGTCTCCGCGCTCAAGGCAGTGTGGGGCGAATTCCAGCAACCGGTGGTGTTTTAAATGGCCGTGCGCGTTCTCGTTGCCAAACCCGGCTTGGACGGACATGACCGCGGCGCCAAAATCGTCGCCCGCACCCTGCGTGACGCCGGGTTCGAGGTCATCTACACCGGCATCCGGCAGCGTATCGAGGACATCGCCTCGATCGCGGTGCAGGAAGATGTCGCGGTGGTCGGCCTGAGCATTCTGTCCGGTGCCCATCTGGCGCTCACCGCGCGCACCGTGGAAGCGTTGCGCGCCGCGGACGCCGCCGACATCGCCGTCGTTGTGGGGGGCACCATCCCCCATGCCGACGTCCCCAAGCTGCTTTCCGCCGGTGCCGCCGCGGTATTCCCCACCGGGACACCGCTGGACGACCTGGTGCGCGACATCCGCGCACTGACCGGAACTCCCGAACCCGCCACGGAGGAACCATGCGCGTCGGAGTAATGATCGGCGCCGAGCGGGGCGACATGGCCCGCAAGGTGGACAAGCTGGCCTCCGACATCGAATGGGCCGAATCCGCGGGTCTGGACACCGCGTGGATGCCGCAGGTACCCAACGACTTCGACTGCCTGACCATGGTGTCGCTGATGGCCGCGCACAGCTCGCGCATCGAGCTGGGTACCGCGGTGGTGCCGCTGCAGGCCCAGCACCCGATCGCCCTTGCCCGCCAGGCGCTCTCGACCCATGCCGTGGCCGGTGGACGGCTGGCGCTGGGTGTCGGCCCGTCGCACCATTGGATCGTCCGGGACATGCTCGGCTTGCCGTACGAGAAGCCGGCCGCCTACACCCGTGACTATCTTCAGGTGCTCAACGCCGCCATCGCCGGCCCGGGATCGGTTGACGTCGAAAATGATTCGTTCACGGTGCACAATCCGCTGGCGATCGGGGCCGATACCCCGATGCCGGTCCTGGTCGCCGCACTAGGACCGGTGATGCTGCAGATCGCCGGCGAACTCGCCGACGGGACCGTGCTGTGGATGGCCGATGAGCGCGCGATCGGCGATCACATCGCGCCGAAGATCACCAAGGCCGCCGCGGACGCGGGGCGCCCGGCACCGCGGATCGTTGCGGGCATCCCGGTATGCCTCTGCGCGCCCGAGCGAGTCGACGAGGCCAAGGAGCGGGCCAACCGCATCCTGGGGGAAGCCGAAGTGTCACCCAACTATCAGCGCCTGCTCGACCGCGGCGACGCCCGCGACGTCGGTGACCTGTGCGCCGTCGGCGACGAAAAGGCGATCCTGGCCCGGATGCGTCGGTTCGCCGACGCCGGTGTGACGGACCTGTCGGTGCGGCTGCTGCCCATCGGTGACAACCGTGATGAGCTGGTGGCTTCCAAGCGCCGCACCCGCGAGATGATCGCCTCACTCGCGGCGGAATTGCGTTGACTCCGAACAGCACCGGACCGCTGGCCGGGATTCGCATCCTCGAGGTCGGGACCATGCTGGCGGGCCCGTACGCGACCATGCTGCTGGCCGATCTCGGTGCCGAGGTCACCAAGATCGAACCCGCCGGCGGCGAGATCTCCCGCAGCGTCGGCGCCACCTACTTCGCCAGTCTTAATCGCAACAAGTCCAGCATCACGCTGGACCTGAATTCCGATGCGGGACAACAGCGATTAGGCGAGCTGGTCGCCGATTCTCACGCGCTGCTGGTGAACCTGAAGCCGTCGGCCATCCGCCGGCTGGGTCTGACCTACGACACGTTGCGGCGGCACAACGAGCGGATCGTCTGCGTCGCGATCACCGGCTTCGGTCTGTACGGCGGCGACGACCCGGCCTTCGACTACGTGGTGCAGGCGGGCGTCGGCACGGCCGCCTTGACCGGCGACCCCGACGGCCCGCCGACGTTGCCCGGGTACTCGTCGGCCGACAACTCGACCGGAATGACCGCGGCGCTGGGGCTTTTGGCCAAGGTCATCTCCGGCACCGGCGGCCAGGTGGATGTGTCGCTGCGCGACGTCATGCTGTCCCAGCTGAACTACCACGCCGCCGCTTATCTCAACGGCGGCGTCGAGCCGCAGCGCCGCCCACACGGGGCGCACTCCTATTACGTTCCAGCTCAGCTCTTTCCAACCGCCGACGGGTATCTGGCGCTGTTCATCACCCATGACGGCTTCTGGAAGTCGTTCGCCGCCGAAGCGGGCATCGGGGGTTTTGAAACGATGGCCGAGCGGGTCGCCCGCCGCGACGAAGTGCTGACCATCGTCACGGCGATGCTGGCCACCGACAGCGCCGTCGGATGGGAACGGCGACTGCGTCCGCTGGGTGTTCCGGCGGCCGCTGTCCGGACCCTGCCCGAGGCGCTCGAGGCGACCCCGGAAGTGATTGTGACAGCGGGCGAGTTCCGTTTGGTGGGCAGCCCGATCCACGTCTCCGGGTACCAGCCCGAGTACCGGCCGCCGCCGGAGCTACCGCAGGGATAGACGCCCGCCGAGCGTGACACCAGCCTCATGCTTGAGCTCGAGTGTGCGGCCAGCCGCACGTTCGGACTCGACTGTGCGGCCAGCCGCACACTCGCGGGTTAGACCACCTAACGCGCGACGGCGGCTTGCTTTTCCTGATAGCGGCGCGCCCACTCGGCGCGCGACCGGATGGACACGTCCACGTCACTTCCCTTGGCGCGCAAAGCCTTGACATTCGCCTGCTCGCGAGGGGTCCGGGCGAACGGGTCCCAACCGAAGAACCGGCAGGCGTTGCCCCAGGTGATCTTGTTGATGTCGGAATCGTCGGCGCCGGCGGCGGTCAACTCGGCGAGCACCTGCTCGGGCGCGTCCGGCCAGAAGCAGTCGGAGTGCGGGTAGTCGCATTCCCAGGCGATGATGTCGATGCCGATCTCGTGGCGCAGCTTCAGCGACGTCTTGTCGGTGACGTAGCAGGCCAGCGAGTGTTCACGAAAGACGTCGCTGGGCAGTTTGTCGCCGAAGTCGCGGCGCAGCCACTTCTGGTTGGTGTAATGGCGGTCGCTGCGGTCCAGGTAGAACGGGATCCAGCCGATACCGCCTTCGGAGAAGGCGAATTTCAGATCCGGATAGTTGCGCATCGCGGGGCCCCACAGCAGATCCTGGGCGCACATCGCCGAAACCTGGGTCGCCAGAATGATCAGGTTGTCGATCGGCGCGTTGGGCGCCATGCTGATCGCCCCGAAGCCGGTGCCGATGTGCAGGCACATCACCACGTTCTGTTCGGACAACGTGCGGAACACCGGGCCCCAGTAGTCCTCGTCGTGGTAGCTCGGAAGTCCTTCCAGGTGCGGCAATTCCGGCATGGTGACCGCCCGGCAGCCCTTCGCGGCGATGCGGCGGATCTCGGCGCACATGCCCTCGGGGGTCCAGGTCGGCAGGATCGCGATCGGGATGAACCGATCCGGGTAGGAGCCGGCCCACTCGTCGATGTGCCAGTCGTTGTAGGCCGACACCATCACCAGCGTGACGTCCTCGCGCGTCATGTTGAGGTGCCGGGCCGAAAAGCCGGTGAACGTCGGGAAGCACATTGACGCCAGGATGCCGTTGCGGTTCATGTCCCGGACGCGTTCGTGGACGTCATAGACGCCGGGCCTCATCTCGGCGAAACCTGCTGGGTCACGCCCCCATTCCTCGGCCGGCCAGGACACCACGGCGTTGAGCCCGCTCACGCCCTGCGGCCTGCCCTGGTACATCCACTGGTCGACGCCCTTGTCGTCCGTGACGACGATCGGGGCCTCGTCCTTGTACTTGGCGGGCACATGCCGGAGGAACATGTCCGGCGGCTCGACGACGTGGTCGTCAATGCTGACCAAGATCAGGTCATCGACCTTCATCATGCAGTCCTCTCCGCCGCAGCGACCCGAGCGAACTCGCTCAGCCGCCGCATTCCGTGGTGGTCTCGAGCAGCCGTGGAATCGGCGCCGGGTCCAGTTGCAGGGCATCGGACATGTGCAGCTGTGGCCCGTTGGCGATCATGTTGTCCAGAATCGCCTGTAGGTCGTCGCCCTCGATCTCGTAGATGGCGACGTAGGGTCCGTCGCCGTTGACCGGCCGCAGTCGGCGTGCCGACACGATTCCGTCCAGGGCCACGAGCTCACCCAGGTGCACCTCGTCGTACCAGGTGTTGTACTCCTGCTCGCGCTCGGGCGAGCTGGGTCGGCTCTCCACGAGGATGATGCCCTTGGCCATCTTGGAAACCTCTCCTGGCTGCTACTCGTAGCGCACCGTGACCGAGTCCGTGTCCGGAACGCCCTGGCACGTCAGAATGTAGCCCTCGGCGACCTCGTCGGGTTCGAGAGCGTCGTTGACCCGCATGGTGGCGTGGCCCTCCTCGAGCTTGGCCATGCACGTACCGCAGTTGCCGGCCTCGCAACTGAACGGCGGTTCCAGCCCGGCCCGCCGCGCCGTCTCCAGCAGAGTCTCGCCTGGGACTATGGGCACCGAGACTTTCTTGCGGTCCAGATGAATCGTCACCGTGCCGGCGCCGGGGCCGTTTGTTGCCGGATCTGTCACCCCTGGGGTCTCCTCGATGATCCGGGTGACCGTCACTGAGACCGCCCCCTCTCCCGTATTTGCATTCTTCAGTATAGAGAATACTATTCTCACGAAGCGATAGCATCTTCTCGAGACTGTATGGATGTCGGGTCAGCCCGGTCTGTCAGGGAAGGACGGGACGTGACCGAGCCGGCAGCGCTCGTGTTCGAGGAACGGCGATTCAGCGTGCCCGAACTCGACGCGTTAGCCGACCGATGGGCCGCGACTCTGGCAAAAGGCGGTGTCACCGCGGGCCGGCGCGTCGCCGTCATGGCCTCCAATCGCCCGGAGTTCCTCGCCGTGGTTCTCGCGATCTGGCGATTGGCCGCCACGGCGGTGCTCATCAGTCCCGCGTGGAAGCGGGACGAGGTCGACCATGCGCTTGCGCTGACCGGCCCCGCGCACGCGGTCGGGGACCATCCGGTACTGGCCGGCCTGATGCCGATGCTGCACCTGGACGAGCCGGGCCCGCCCGCAGAGCCGACGGCGCGCTCGCCGCTCCCCGCGTCCGACGCGGTCCTGGTGTTCAGTTCCGGCACCACCGGCCTGCCGAAGGCCGTCCGCCACACCCACGCCTCGCTGGACGAGGCGGTGCGGCACTGGCGCCAAGCGCTGCAACTGACGCATCGCGACCGGATCCAGGTCGCGACGCCGCCGTCACACATTCTCGGCCTGCTGAACCTGCTGACCGCCCTCAAAACGGGCACCCGCGTGCGGCTGCATCCCCGGTTCGACATCGACCGGGTGCTGCAGCACATCGAAAGTGACCGCATCACAGTCGAAATGGCGGTCGCTCCCATCGCGTTGGCCATCGCCTCGCACCCCGACCTCGAGTCCTATGACCTGTCGTCGCTGCGCTACATCATGTGGGGGGCGACGCCGGTCAACACCCACGTCGCAGAGACGGTGACCCGGCGCACCGGAGTCGGCTGGCTTCCGGCCTATGGGACCACGGAATTGCCTGTCGTAGCGTGCAATCCGATCGATGACCCGCGGCTCGACACCGTTGGCCGGGCGGTGCCCGGGGTCGACCTACGCGTCGTCTCCCTGGAGACCGGCGAGCCCGTCGGCCCGGGCGAGGTCGGTGAGATTCAGGCCCGCTCGGCGTCGCTGATGGCCGGCTACCTCCCGGCCGAAGCGACCGACGAGGCGATTCTCGAGGGGTGGTACCGCACCGGAGATGTCGGCTGGCTCGACGCCGGGGGTTGGCTGCGAATCACCGACCGCCTCAAGGAGATGATCAAAGTGCGCGGCTTCCAGGTCGCCCCCGCCGAGATCGAGACGGTGTTGCATGGGCACCCGGCCGTCAAAGACTGCGCGGTGTTCGGGCTGCCCGACGGACTCAACGGCGAAGCGGTCGTCGCCGCGGTCGCCGCGTCCGAATCCGTCGACACCGAGGCGATCGCCACCGAATTGACCGCCCGGGTCGACGAAAGACTCGCCTCATATAAGCATTTGAGCCGGGTGGTGTTCGTCCCGGACATTCCTCGCCTGCCCTCCGGCAAGGTGCTGCGCCGAGTCCTGAAGGAGCGCTATGGATGTACGTCTGACAGTTGAACAACAGCAATTGCGCGATGCCGCCGCCAAGCTGGCCGACGATCTGGGGCCGGCCGCGGTTCAGGATCTCGACGATCAGACACGGATCACGCGTCTGGACAAGCAGATCGAGAACACCGGCTGGCGGTCCTTGCGTTCCGACGGGGCCTCGGGTGTGGAAGTGGCCATCGTGGCCGAGGAATTCGGCCGCCGGCTGGTCGACACACCGTTCCTCGGCCCGGTGCTTGCCGACGACCTGGGCCGCCACGTCGGCGCCGACGTGGCGGCGGCGACCGTGGCCGTCGACGATCGGGTGATCGACGCCCGCGGTGCCCGGCGTGCCCTGTCGCTCTCGGGTGGCACGGTCCGCGCGGTCGATGTGCAGGCTGCACCGCAGAGTGTCGATCTGACCCGGGCCGACGCGACGATCGCGGGATCGCCGGAGACGTTGGGGGAGGTGCCCTTTGAGGTTGCCGAGCAGTGGCGGGCCCTCGCGCTGGTCGCCACGACGTCGGACCTGGTCGGCGTGGCCCGGGGCGCGCACGCCGTCGCGTGCGACTACGCCAAGATTCGCGAACAGTACGGCAAGCAGATCGGCTCGTACCAGGCCATCGCGCACCTGCTGGCCGAAAGCCTTGCGCTGATTGAGGGTTCGGTGAGCGTGGCGCGGCATGCCGCCTGGGCCGTCGACGCGCTGCCCCCGGTCGAGGCCATTCGGGCCGCGCAAATCGCAAAGGTGTACTGCGCGCGCGCCACCCGCACCGTCTGCGAGACGGCCATCCAGGTGCACGGCGGAATCGGCAACACCTGGGAATGCGTGGCGCACGTCTACCTGCGCCGTGCGCTCACATCGACCGAGCTGTGGCCGGTCGCGTTGAAGGAGATCGATCTTGGACTTTCGTGACTCACCCGACGAAGCCGCCTTCCGGGACCGGCTGCGCACGTGGCTTGTTGCCCACGCCGAGGAGTTTTCGGGCTCGGGCGACGAGTATTGGGTGCGCATGGCCGACTGGCATCGCGCCCTGTACGAGAACGGCTTCTTCGGCCTGTCCTGGCCACGCGACTGGGGCGGCCAGGACCTGGCGCCGGTCTATGACGTCATCGTCGACGAGGAGCTGGTGCGGGCCGGTGCGCCGCCGCGCCCCAGCGTCGGTTATCTGGTGTACGGCATCGGCGCCCACGCCAGCGACGAGCTCCGCAAGCGCTTCCTGCCCGGCATCATCAACGGCACCGAGCGCTGGTGCCAGGGCTTCAGCGAACCGGGTGCCGGCTCGGACCTGGCGTCGCTGACCACCACCGCTCGCCTCGAGGGCGACAACTACGTGGTGAACGGACACAAGATCTGGACCAGCTACTCCGACGTCGCCGACCGGTGTCTGCTGCTGGCACGCACCGATCCCGACGCCAAGCGCCACCGCGGCCTGTCCGCGTTCGTTCTCGATATGAAACAGCCTGGCGTGCAACAGCGCCCGCTGCAGATGATCAACGGCGTCACCAACGAATTCGGTCAGGTCTTCTTCGACGATGCCATCGTGCCGGCGGATCGGATGGTCGGCGCTCCCGGCGACGGCTGGGCCGTGGCGATGACCGTCGTCGGGCACGAACGCGAGCCCTCCACGTTGGGCTATGCGGCACGCTACGGCAAGCTCGTCCGAGAACTGTTGTCGCGCAATGACGGCGAAGTACCCGAAGAACTGGCGTGGGCCGCGGTCCAGTCGGACATGCTGACCCACCACGTGCGCCGGCGGCTGTCCGAACAGCTCGACGGCGTATCGCACGGCTCGGACGGCTCGCTGGACAAGCTGCTGATGACCTGGGTGGAGCAATCCGTCGGCCATGCCGCCCTCGCCGTCGCGGGGACGCGCGATCCCGAGCTGTTCAGCGCCTACCTGTACAGCCGGGCGCAGAGCGTCATGGGCGGCACATCGCAGATACAAAAGAACATCATCGCTTCACGAATCTTGGGATTGTAGGAGTGATCGCGAACGCGGGCGAAGCCCGGGTGAAGCGGGTCACGACCATCGAAGGAGTCTGACGTGTACGACATGCCTACCGAAATCGACGTCCAGGCCGACGGCGCCCTGCGCATCATCACGCTCAACCGGCCGGATTCGCTCAATTCGGTCAACGACAACCTGCACGTCGGACTCGCGCGGCTGTGGCAGCGACTGACCGATGACCCCACGGCGCGTGCCGCGGTGATCACCGGGGCCGGCCGGGCGTTCTCGGCCGGCGGCGATTTCACATATCTGGAAGAGCTGGCGAACGATGCCGAGCTGCGCGCCAAAACGATCCGGGACGGGCGCGAGATCGTGCTGGGCATGGCCCGCTGCCGAATTCCGGTGGTGGCGGCGGTCAATGGCCCCGCCGTCGGGCTGGGCTGCAGCCTGGTGGCGCTCAGCGACATCGTCTACATCGCCGAAAACGCCTATCTCGCCGACCCGCATGTGCAGGTCGGGCTGGTGGCCGCCGATGGCGGCCCGTTGACCTGGCCGCTGCACATCAGCCTCCTGCTCGCCAAGGAATTCGCGCTCACCGGCACCCGCATCACCGCACAGCGCGCCGTCGAACTCGGGCTGGCCAATCACATCGCCGACGACCCGGTTGCGGAGGCGATCGCCAGCGCCAAGAAGATCTTGGAGCTTCCGCAGCAGGCGGTCGAGAGCACCAAGCGGGTGCTCAACATTCATCTGGAGCGGGCCGTGCTCGCCAGTTTGGACTACGCGCTCTCGGCCGAGAGCCAGTCGTTCCTCACCGAGGACTTCCGGACCAACGTCGCGAAATTCAACGCGGCCAAGAAGAACTGAAGCGGAGGAGATTGACGGGGGACGGCCTCAGGCGTCGTGCCGACGCAGAAAGTCCCGCATCACCGCATCGAACTTGTCCGGCTCCTCGATGAACGGCATGTGCGCGCTGGACTCGAACAGTTCGAACCGTGAACCCGGTATGCGCTGGTGCATTTCCCACATGTGGTCGGGCACGCATTCGTCATACCTGCCCGCGAGCACCAGTGTCGGCACGGCGATTTCGCCCAGCCGGTCGACCACGTCCCAGTTCCGGACCGTCCCGACGATGTGAAAATCGCTGGGGCCGAACATGGTCTCGAAGACTTCGGCGCTCATGTTCCGGAACGCATCCTCGAGCTCTCGCGGCCATGGGCGTGCCCGGCACAGGTAGGTTTCATTCCAGGTCCGGATGGCGGCCTGATACTCGGGTGAGTGCGTTGTGCCCGCGGCCTCATGCTCGTCAATGGCGGCCTGGGTGGCCGGGTGCAGCTCGGATTTCAACCGCGCCACCATTTTCGCAAACTCCGGGATGGACGCGATGCTGTTGGAAATGGTCAGGCTCGCCGCGCCGGCCGGCGCCGCGTCGAGCATGTACTGCTGGGCCAGCATCCCGCCCCAGGAGTTGCCGAAGAGATGGAAGCGGTCCAGGCCGAGCGCCCGCACCACGGCGTCCGCCTCGGCCACCGAGCGATCCATCGTCCAAAGCTCGTGGTTGGGTGGGCATTTGGAGTTCCCGCAGCCGAGCTGATCCCAGAAGATGACCTCGCGCTCCGCCGCCAACCGGCCCAGTGACCGCAGGTAGTTGTGCGGTAAGCCCGGCCCGCCGTGAATGACCAGCAACGGATGACCCGCGCCGCCGCCGGTGCGCTTGAACCAAACTTCCCCGCCCGGGACTGCGATCATCCCATCCCGCGCAGTCGTCGCGTCCGTCATCAGCAGCAGTGTAGGCAGCCGCGGCCACCCGAGACGGACTGAACGCGAAGCCCCTCCTTGCAACTCGTACTCTCCTACTGAGAGAATAGTGTTCTCGTGAATGTGTGGACGGCTCTCCGAGTCCCGCACCTGCTTGATGAACTGGAGAAGACCCGTGTCCGAAGCCGTCATCGTGTCCGCCCTGCGCACCCCTATCGGCACCGCCCGCAAGGGGACGCTGCGCGACACCAGTGCGTTCGACCTGGCGCACCATGTGGTCAGTGAAGCGGCGAAGGATCTGGACCCCGCGCAGGTCGACGACGTGGTCCTGGGCGAGGGCCTCTACGGCGGCGGCGTGATCGCCCGCCACGCGGCCATCACGGCCGGGCTGTCCCACGTACCCGGTCTGGCCAACAACCGGCACTGCGCGGCCGGGCAGGCGGCGGTGCAGAGCGCGGCGGCCAGCGTGCGCGCCGGGATGGACGAGCTCATCATCGCCGGCGGTGTGAATGCGGCGTCGACCTCGCCGCGCTCCCGCATCCAGGTGGACGGCGACTGGGTCGACTGGTTCCCGCCGACCCACCCGGACCGGCCCGACGCGCCGAACATGGACATGTCGATCACCGTGGGCTGGAACGCCGCGGTCAAAGCCGGCGTGAGTCGCGAGGAGATGGACGCGTGGGCGCTGCGGTCGCATCGCAATGCCATCGCTGCCATCGACGAAGGCCGCTTCAAGGAGGAGATCGTTCCGATCGAGACGCCGCACGGCCTGTTCTCGGTCGACGAGCACCCGCGCCGCGACACCACCATGGAAAAGCTGGCCGCGCTCAAGCCGCTGCACCCCGAGATCGAGGGCTTCTCGATCACCGCCGGCAATGCGTGCGGCGCCAACGACGGTGCTGCGGCGTTGGTCATCGCCAGCGACCGGCTCGGGCTGCCCGCGCTGGCCACCATCCGGTCCTGGGCGTCCGTCGGCGTCGACCCGGCGATCACCGGCTTGGCGCCCGTCGACGCCATCCCGAAAGCGCTCGCACGCGCTGGCCTTTCGACCTCGGACGTGGAGCTTTTCGAGATCAACGAGGCGTTCGCCGCCATGTGCGTGGCCACCGTCAAACTGCTCGAGCTTGACCCCGACAAGGTCAACGTCAGCGGCAGCGGCTGCTCGCTGGGCCATCCCGTCGCGGCGACCGGAGCCCGGATGCTCGTCACCCTGGTGCACGAGTTGCGCCGCCGCGGCGGCGGCATCGGTGTCGCGGCGATGTGCGCGGGCGGCGGAATGGGTTCGGCGACGGTGATCGAGGTCGCGGCTCCATAATGCGTACATGATCATCGCCGATCTGATTGCTCGCGCGCGCAACGGATCTCCCCGCGCGGCCGGTCGGCTTCTCAGCCTGGTCGAGGGCGAGCAGCGCGACGAGGTCTTGGCGAGCATCGGTCCCGCGCCGCAGGGCATGGGGCCGGTCATCGGCATCACCGGACCACCCGGCGCGGGGAAGTCGACGACGGTCGCCGCGCTGGTCGGGGCCTACCGCGAGCGCGGCAGCCGGGTGGCAGTGCTGGCGGTGGATCCGTCGTCCCCGTTCAGTGGGGGAGCGCTGCTGGGCGACCGAATTCGAATGGCCGCGCATATCAACGACTCTGACGTTCTCATTCGTTCGGTGGCCACCCGCGGCCATCTCGGCGGTCTGGCCGCCGCGGTTCCGGCCGCCATCCGGCTGCTCGGGGCGATCGGTTACGACGTGGTGCTGCTCGAGACGGTGGGGGTGGGGCAGTCCGAGATCGAGATCGCCGCGGTCGCCGACCCGACCGTCGTCATTCTCAATCCCGGGGCGGGCGACGCGGTTCAGGCCGCCAAGGCGGGCGTGCTGGAAGTCGCCGACATCGTGGCGGTCAACAAGGCTGACCGCGACGGCGCCGAGCAGACGGTGCGGGATCTTCGGGCCGAAACCAGTGCCCCCATCGTTTCGCTGATCGCCGCACGCGGCGAGGGCATCGAAGACCTGATGGCCGCCATCGAGGACCACCGCCGCACCGATAGTCGCGCCCGCCGCCTGGCGCGCGCCCGAGCGCAGATCCTCTCGCTGGCGCAGACCCGGCTGCGGGCCCAGCCCGATCTCGACCGGCTCGCCGAGGCGGTCGTCGACGGCGACCAGGACCCGTATACCGCCGCCGATCGGCTGATCGCACCACCGGCACCTCAAGCCGACTGACGGCCCGCGTGTCCCCCAATCGGGGGAACGGGCATTCATCACGTTTACGGGCCGATCGGCGGAGGTACGACCCGCGAGGTCGCCTTACTTTGAGTCTGTGTCCAACGCGGCGATCGGCTCAGCCAACGATCGGATGCTCATCCATCTTGGTGCTCTGGTCGGCGCGAAGCAGATCGCTTGAGAGCTAGGAGGTCCGGCATGACTCACGCCCCCGAGGTTTCGACAGCACCGGCCCGTGACGACCGGCTGGAGCTGTACCGCCAAATGTGGGTTTTGCGGCTGCTCGACATGGGTTTGGAGGAGCTGCGTATCGGCGGCCAGATCGACGACGCCGCGCGGGTGGACTTCGGGCAAGAGGCGGTGGCCATCGGCACGGTCGCGGCGCTTCGGCCGGGCGACCTCGTCAACGCGGCCACCCCGCAGTTCCGGCACGCCCAACAGGTCGGCCTGGCCCTTCCGCTGGGCCCGGCCATCGCCGAAATGATCGCACCGAAGCGCCGGCCTGACGGCGTGACTGCCGACTGGAAACGGTCACTGGCCAACGAAACCGCGCTGAGCCGATCGACCCTGTCCGCGCTGGGTGACGCCAATGCCCAGCGGCTGGCCGGCGAGCGCGGGGTCAGTTTGTGTGTCATCAGTGGCCGCGACGCGAACTCCGTCGAGTTCACCACTGCCGCCAAGATCGCCGCGCAATGGCGGCTACCGGTCGTGTTCGTGGTGGAGAACATC
Organism: Mycobacterium mantenii; assembly: GCF_001667865.1. GTDB lineage: Bacteria > Actinomycetota > Actinomycetes > Mycobacteriales > Mycobacteriaceae > Mycobacterium > Mycobacterium mantenii_A. The sequence goes on from NZ_LZJP01000042.1 coordinate 160,439, forward strand.
CGCGGTGGAGCCGGCGCGCGCCGGCGCGCCTACGACTACGACGCGATGCCCATGCTGCCGGTCGACGGCAGGGACGTTGTGGCGGTGGCCGACGCGGTCACCGAAGCGGTGCACCAGGCGAGCGCCGGCGGTGGGCCCGCGCTGGTTGAGGCGATCACGTACCACACGAATCATCCCGTTGCCGTCGACCCGTTGGTATTCGTAAGTCGGCAGCTGATCGCGGCCGGTTGCAACGCCAAAGACCTCTGCGAGGTGGAGCGCGGGGCGCGCCAGTTGGTCGCCGAGGCAATGCGCCAAGGTCTGCTCAGCTAGCGGCCGACCAGGGCTTCGGCTCCGGCGCGCGCGTAATCCGCTGCGCCCGCACCAATGCCCGTGCGGAGGCCATCGCCTCGGCGACCAACTGGCGCGCCCCGCGCTCCACCTCGCAGAGGTCTTTGGCGTTGCAACCGGCCGCGATCAGCTG
>NZ_LZJP01000043.1:0-30611 GCF_001667865.1 Mycobacterium mantenii
CTGGACGACGACGCCCACGAGCTGGCGCAGCGGGAACGTTACGAACGGCGCCGCGCGGCCCTGCTGCCCGCGCTGCGTTCGGCCGGCTTCGCCATCGACCATTCCGAAGCCGGCCTCTATCTGTGGGCCACCCGCGGCGAGCCGTGCCACGACAGCGTGGCCTGGCTGGCGCAGCGCGGGATCCTGGTGGCGCCGGGTGATTTCTACGGCCCCCGCGGCGCGCGGCACGTGCGGGTTGCGCTGACCGCCAGCGACGAGCGGATCGCCGCCGCGGTCCAGCGGCTCGGCTAGCCCCGCCCGAACCGAGCGGCCCGCCCGAACCGCCCGGGCATCCGAGGCGGGCGGGCGTGCACAATGCATCTTCAGGCGTTTCACGTTCTCGACCTCGGGTAAGGACGGTGCTCGTGACCAGTTCGACCGGCAAGATGCGCATCCCGCTCTCGTTTGGGGACATCGCCAGGCGGGTGTTCCTGGGCAAGCCGTTGATCACCGAGGACATCGCATCCGAGAAGTTATCGAATGAGGTTGCGCTGGGCGCACTTTCGCCCGACGCGGTCTCCTCTGTCGCGTATGGGCCCGAGCAGATCCTGATCGAACTGTTGCCCCACGCGGGGCTGGCCGCCTTCCTGCTCCTGCTGCCCGTCACCGGCGTCATCCTGCTCATCCTGATCCTGGTCGCCGCCTCGTATCGCCAGGTGGTGATGGCCTACACCCGCGCCGGCGGCTCGTACATCGTCGCGCGGGACAATTTCGGGCCCCGGGTGGCGCAGATCGCCGCCGCGGCGCTGTTGATCGACTATGTGGTCACGGTCGCGGTGCAGTCGGCGGCCGGGACCGTCGCGGTGGTCTCGGCGATTCCCGCGCTGGGCCCGTACAGCCTCGAGCTCACGGTCGCCGTGGTGCTCGCCATCTGCTACGCCAACCTGCGCGGCCTGAAGGAAGCGGGATTGCCGTTCGCGGTGGCGACCTATTCCTTCATCGTCATGGTCGGCCTGACCATCGTGGTCGGCGTCATCCGCGCATTCATGGGCAATCTGCCCATCTACGATCCCGCCCACATGCCCGGCACCGTGCCGGTTCACCAGGGCAACGGGTTGGTGCTGGGCGCCACGATTTTGGTGCTGTTGCGCGCGTTCGCCAACGGTGGTTCGTCGCTGACCGGGGTCGAGGCCATCTCCAACACGGTGGACTACTTCCGAAAGCCGCAGGGCCGCAACGCGCGCCGAGTGCTGACCGCGATGGCCACCATCCTCGGCCTGCTGCTGGCCGGCGTCGCCTACCTGGCCCACGTCACCCACGCCACGCCGTACCTGACCGAGTACCCGTCGGTCTTGTCGCAGATCGGCCGCGCCGTCTTCGGCAACGGCACGACCGGCGACGTCTTCTACGTTCTGGTTCAGGCGGCCACGGCCGCCATCTTGTTCACCGGCGCGAACACCAGCTTCAACGGTTTCCCGGCGCTGGCCAGTTTCGTCGCCGAGGACCGCTTCCTGCCCAGGCAACTCACGAAACGTGGCCATCGCCTCGTGTTCTCGAACGGCATCATCACCCTGACGGCGCTGTCGGTCGCGTTGCTGGTGGCCACCGGCGGCTCGGTGAACGCACTGGTGCCGTTCTACGCGATCGGGGTGTTCACCGGCTTCTCGATGGCCGGCTACGGGATGACCAAACACCATCTGACGCATCGGGAGCCGGGCTGGCGACGCCGGCTGGCGATCAACCTGTCCGCGGCCATCCTGTCGACGATCGTGGTGGGCATCTTCGCGGTGGCGAAATTCACCGAGGGCGCCTGGCTGGTGGTCATCGTGTTCCCGCTGCTGGTGTTCATGCTGACCCGGCTCAACCGCGAATATCGGGCCGAGGCAGCCATTCTCGAGATGTTCCGCACCGATCGCCCGGAGTTGGTCAAGTACGCGCGGCACCGGGTGTTCGTGTTCGTCGACTCGGTCGACCTCGCGGTGATCGAGGCGTTGCGGTACGGCCGGGGATTGCGCGCCGACGAGTTGATCGCGGTGCACTTCATGGTCGACCCGGCCCACGCGGCGCTACTGCGAAAGCGTTGGGACCACTTCGAACTCGACACTCCGCTGCGGATCGTGGATTGCCCGGACCGCCGGATCAGCCGGGCCGCCCAGCTGCTCGTCGCCAAGGCGCTTGACGAGCACGCGCGCACCAACGTGACGGTGCTGCTCCCGCGCCGGACATTCGCGCGGCTGCTGGGCCGGGTGCTGCACGACCGCACCGCCGACAAGATCTCGCGCGCCGTCAGCCTCATCCCCGACGCCGCGGCGACGATCGTGCCCTACGACGTCGAGTCGCGGATCAGAGAGGCCTACCCCGACACCTTCGAGCAGCGGATCGGGGAGGGAATCGACAAGATCGAGGCGTGGGTGTCCCAGGACGAGGACCGGAAGGTCGACGCCTACGAACACCCGGAGCGGCCGCGATCGGTGATCATGGTTGCCGGGCTGATCTCCGGGCAGCGTGCCAGCGTCGAGGGGCGGGTCAGCGAGGTCGAAGACGTCACGACCCGCGGCCGGACCCACCGGCAAATCGTCCTCGGGGACAGCACCGGCGAAATGACCGTTACCTTCCGCCCGGGCCACGGTGGCGCCGACATCCAGCCCGGTCAGGTGCTGCGGATCACCGGGAGGGCCCGCCAGACCGGCACACGGGCCATATCCATGCTCGATCCTGAATATCACGTCATCGAGGATCCGGCGAAGGACGCGGAGTCCGACGACGCCGAGCAAACCAGCGATACGTAGCCTGGGCGCCCGGTCACCCGGCGAAGGCGAATCGCCCTGCAGGCAACCGGATTTCGATTGACATCGCGGATTGGCGCACGCGTCGAGGTGCCGCAGCGCGGCGGAACCGGGAACGGGTCGACCGTTGGTATCCGTTTCCACCTGGGAATGGGGCTGCCGGCCGGGCGTCGTTGGCCCCGGTGGGTTCCGGATCCACGCAATTGCGTAGCCACGACGCGAGTTTCGTCATACTCGGGACGTTTGGGCCCGTTTTTTCATACGCCGAGCCGAAATTGTTTACTCCCGCTAAGCTGACGTCGTTTGAATGTAAACTGACGTGTGCATAATTACGTTTGGACACGTGAGAAGAGATGGTGCGCGCGGATGCTCAGGGCGTCGTCGCGCACCCGCACGGCTATCGAACGTCCAAGGTAGCCGGGCGAGGATAGGGGACCCGCACGTTGCGTGCCGCAAACGCCACACCCGTTGCCGTCATCGGAATGGCCTGCCGACTCCCCGGTGGCATCGATTCCCCGCAACGCCTATGGGAGGCGCTACTGCGCGGTGACGACTTCGTTGGCGAAATCCCCGCCGATCGGTGGGATGCGGATCTGTTCTACGACCCCGAGCCCGGCGTACCCGGCCGGTCGGTAACCCGCTGGGGCGCGTTCCTTGACGACGTCGGCGGCTTTGACTGCGAATTCTTCGGGATGACCGAGCGCGAGGCCACCGCGATCGACCCGCAACACCGCCTGCTGCTGGAAACGTCGTGGGATGCCATCGAGCAAGCCGGCCTGGACCCCGCGTCCCTGGTCCAATCGCAGACCGGCGTGTTCGTCGGCCTGACCCACGGCGACTACGAACTGCTGTCCGCCGACTGCGGCGCGGCCGAAGGTCCGTACGGGTTCACCGGCACCAGCAACAGCTTCGCCTCCGGGCGAGTCGCCTACACGCTCGGACTGCACGGCCCGGCGGTCACCGTCGACACGGCGTGCTCGTCGGGGTTGATGGCCGTCCACCAGGCGTGCGGCAGCCTGGGCAGCGGCGAATCCGACCTCGCCCTGGCCGGCGGCGTCGTGGTCACCCTGGAACCGCGCAAGTCCGTTTCGGGTTCGCTGCAAGGCATGTTGTCGCCGACCGGCCGCTGCCACGCGTTCGACGCGCGCGCCGACGGCTTCGTGTCCGGCGAGGGTTGCGTCATGCTGCTGCTCAAGCGGCTCGACGACGCGCAACGCGACGGCGATCGCATCCTGGCGGTGCTGCGCGGCACCGCGGCCAATCAGGACGGCCGCACGGTGAACATCGCGGCGCCCTCCGAAACCGCTCAGGTCGCCGTCTACCAAAAGGCCCTGGAGATCGCGGACGTCGACGCGGCCACGGTCGGCCTCGTCGAGGCGCACGGCACCGGCACCCCGGTGGGCGATCCGATCGAATTCGCCAGCCTGGCCACCGTGTACGGCACCGCCGGCCCCTGCGCCCTGGGATCGGTGAAGACGAACTTCGGTCACATGCAGTCCACGTCCGGGCCGCTGGGGCTGCTGAAGGCGATCCTCGCGCTGCAGCACGCGGTGGTACCGCAAAACCTGCACTTCACCCGGTTCCCCGACGAGATGGCCCGGATCAAGACGGATCTCTTTGTGCCGCAGACTAATACACCGTGGCCCACCAACGGCCACCACCCGCGACGGGCGGCGGTGTCGTCGTACGGGATGTCCGGCACCAATGTGCACGCCATCCTGGAACAGGCCCCCGAACCAGCGCCGGCGCGGGCACCCGACGGACCGGCGGGGCCGCTGCTCTTCCCACTGTCGGCCACGTCCGCCGAGCAGCTGCGCGTCACGGCCGCCAGGCTGGCGGCCTGGCTCGACGAGCACGGAAGCGCAGCCCTTGGCGGTGAAAGTTCGCCCGGCCTAAGGGATCTGGGTTACACGCTGTCGCGCCGGCGCGCGCACCGGCCGGTGCGGACCGTGGTCTCGGCGAGCACCCTCGACGAACTGGCCACCGAGCTGCGCACCGTAGCCGACGGCGACATCCCGTATGAGCCGGCGGTGGGACAAGACGACCGCGGACCGGTGTGGGTGTTCTCCGGGCAGGGCTCGCAATGGTCGGAGATGGGCGCCGAACTGCTGGCCAGGGAGCCGGTTTTCGCCGCGACGATCGCCGCCATCGAGCCGTTGATCGCCGCGGAATCGGGCTTTTCGGTGACCGAGGCCATGTCGGCGCCGGAGCCGGTGGCCGGCATCGACAGGGTGCAGCCGACGATCTTCGCGATGCAGGTCGCGCTCGCCGAGACGATGAAGTCCTACGGGGTGCGTCCCGGCGCCGTCATCGGGCACTCGCTCGGCGAATCCGCGGCCGCCGTCGTCGCCGGGGGATTGTCGGTCGCCGACGGTGTGCGCGTCATCTGCCGTCGCTCGAAGCTGATGGCGCGGATCGCGGGCAGCGGCGCGATGGCGTCGGTGGAACTGCCGGGACAGCAAGTGCTGTCGGAACTTTCGATCCGCGGCATCTCCGATGTCGTGCTGTCCGTGGTCGCGTCGCCGACATCGACCGTCGTCGGCGGTGACACCCAGACCATCCGCGACCTGGTCGCGGCCTGGCAGCAGCAGGACGTGATGGCGCGCGAGGTGGCGGTGGACGTCGCCTCGCATTCGCCGCAGGTGGAGCCGATCCTCGACGAGCTGGTCGAGGCCCTCGCCGATCTGCAACCGATGACGCCCGAGGTCCCGTACTATTCCGCGACGCTGTGGAACCCGCGCGAACGGCCGTCGTTCAGCGGTGACTACTGGGCCGAAAACCTGCGCTACACCGTGCGATTCGCGGCCGCCGTGCAGGCCGCCCTCAAGGACGGGTTCCGCGTTTTCGGTGAGCTGGCGCCGCATCCGCTGCTCACGCACGCCGTCGAGCGGAACGCCGGCAGCCTGGACATGCCCATCGCCGCCCTGGCGGCCATGCGCCGCGAGCAGGAGCTGCCTCTAGGCTTGCGCGGCTTCGTCGCCGACGTGCACAGCGCCGGCGCCCTGGTCGACTTCTCCGTTCAGTACCCGACCGGCCGATTGGTGGAGGCCCCGCTACCGACGTGGACGCACCGCAGGCTGATGCTCAGCCGCGAGGCGAAAGAGCAGGTGCACGGCGCTTCGGTCCAGGCCGTCCACCCCCTGCTGGGCGCCCACGTACATCTGCACGAGGAACCCGAGCGTTACGTCTGGCAGGGCGAGGTGGGCACCGAGGCCCACCCGTGGCTTGCCGATCACCAAATCCACAGTGTCGCCGCATTTCCCGGCGCCGCCTATTGCGAGATGGCGCTCGCGGCCGCCCGCACCACCCTGGGGGAGGGCGCCGAGGTCCGCGACGTCAAGTTCGAGCAGACACTGCTGTTGGACGGCGAGACGCTGGCGTCCTCGGTGGCGACGGTCGCCGCGCCCGGGATCCTCGACTTCAGCGTGGACACCCACCAGGAAGGCGAACGCATCCGCCGGGCGAGCGCGGTCCTGGATGGCGTCGCCGCGGACCACGCCGACGCGGCCCAGCCGCAGCGGCCCGCGCACGATCTGGCAACGCTGATCGCCGCCCACCCGTCCCGCATAGACGGCGCGGAATTGCGAAAAGCATTCGACACCGTGGGAATTCAGTACGGGCCCGCGTTTTCGGGCCTGGCGGCGGTGTCGGTCGCCGACGGCGAGGTCACCACGGTGCTGGCCGAAGTCGCACTGCCGGGCGCGATCCGCTCCCAGCAGTCGGCCTACGTCGCGCACCCGGCACTGCTCGACGCGTGTTTCCAATCGGTCGCCGTTTCGCCCGAGGTGCGCAAGGCCGGGGGTCTGCTGTTGCCGATCGGGGTGCGCAGGCTGCGCAACTATCACTCGACCCGCAACGCGCAATACTGCCTCACCCGGGTCACGTCCTCGCGGCCCGGCGAATGCGAGGCCGACATCGACGTGTTGGACCAATCCGGGACGGTGCTCTTGAGCGTCGAGGGCCTGCTGGTGGCCGGCACCTCCGAGCACGAACACGCCCACCGGCTGCTCAACGAGCGGTTGTTGACCATCGACTGGCAGCCCCGGGAACTGCCCGACGGGGCGCAGGGCGAGCCCGGCTCCTGGGTGCTGCTCACCGCGTCCGAGGGTCACGACCCGCTGACGACGCGGCTTGCGGACATGCTGAATTCCGATGGCGCGCACTGCAGCACGGTTTCCGTACCTCTCGGGTCCGCCGATACCGCACCACTGCGGTCGCTGCTGTGCGGCGGTGACCAGCCCAGCTCCAACGGTCACGGGCCGCTGAAGGCGCTGACCGGTGTCGTCGTGGTGACGGCCCCCGAGGGCGCGGACGACCCGCAGGCGCAGCGGCGCGGCCGGGATCACGTGTCGCACCTCGCGGCCATCGCCCGCGAACTCTCGGAGCTGCCCGGGGAATCGCCGCGGCTGTACGTGCTGACCCGAAACGCCGCAAGCGTGACCGCCGGTGATGTGGCCAACCTGGCGCAGGCCGGGCTGCGCGGCCTGATGCGCGTGATCGACTCCGAGCATCCGCATCTGAGCGCCACCCAGATCGACGTGGACGACGCGACCGACCCCGAACGGGTTGCGCTGCAACTGAAGAGCGGCTCCGAAGAAGACGAGACCGCCTGGCGTGGTGGCCAGTGGTACACCGCCCGCCTGCAGCCCGGCCCGCTTCGCCCGTCCGAGCGGCGCACCACCGTCGTCGATCACGGGCGTGACGGCATGCGCCTGCAGATCCGAACCCCCGGAGACCTCGAATCGCTGGAGTTCACCGCGTTCGACCGGCCGCCGCCCGGGCCGGGGGAGATCGAGGTGGCGGTGACCGCGACGACCATCAATTTCGCGGACGTCCTTGTCGCCTTTGGTCGCTATCCCACATTCGAGGGCTACCAGCAGCAGCTGGGCGGCGACTTCGCCGGCGTGGTGACCGCCGTCGGACCGGGCGTCACCGAGCACCAGGTCGGCGACCACGTCGGCGGGATGTCGCGCAACGGATGCTGGGGCACCTTCGTCATCGCCGACGCCCGGCACGCGGTCACGCTGCCGCCCGAGGTTCCGGCCGACGTCGCCGCCGCGGTCCCGACCGCGTCCGCGACCGCGTGGTACGGCCTGCACGATCTGGCCCGCATCTCGCCGGCCGACAAGGTCCTGATTCATTCCGGGACGGGCGGCGTCGGCCAGGCGGCCATCGCGATCGCCCGGGCCGTGGGTTGTGAGATCTTCGCGACCGCGGGCAGCGCGCAGCGACGGCAACTGCTGCGCGACATGGGTATCGAGCACGTCTACGACTCGCGCAGCACGGAGTTCGCCGACCAAATCCGGTGCGACACCGACGGATACGGTGTCGACGTGGTGCTCAACTCGCTGCCCGGCGCCGCGCAACGCGCCGGAATCGAACTGCTGGCGGTGGGCGGACGGTTCATCGAGCTGGGCAAGCGTGACATCTACGGCGACACCCACCTCGGGCTGTTCCCGTTCCGTCGCAACCTGTCGCTGTTCGCCGTCGACCTCGCGCTGCTGACTTTCAGCCACCCGCAAACGGTTCGGCGCCTGCTGACCACCGTGTACCAGCGCACCGCCGCCGGCGAGCTGCCGTTGCCGCACACTACGCACTACCCGATCCACGACGCGGCCGCCGCGGTGCGTCTGGTCGCCGGCGCGGGGCACACCGGCAAGGTGGTGCTGGATGTGCCGCGGGCGGGAAGCAGCCTGGCGGCGGTGCCGCCGGACGAGGTGCGGCCGTTCCGCCCCGACGGCGCGTACATCATCACCGGTGGAATCGGCGGCCTTGGCCTGTTCCTGGCCGGCCAGATGGCCTCGCGAGACGGCAAGGAGGGTTGCGGGCGGATCGTGCTCAACTCTCGCTCGCAACCCAACGAGCAAGCGCGCGAAGCCATCGAACGACTCCGCGCAGCGGGGGCCGACATCGCGGTGGAGTGCGGCGACATCGCCGAGCCGCAGACGGCCGAACGGCTGGTGGCGTGCGCCACCGCCACCGGGCTACCGGTCCGGGGGGTGCTGCACGCCGCGGCGGTCGTCGAGGACGCCACCTTGACGAACGTCACCGGCGAACTCATCGAGCGGTGCTGGGCGCCAAAGGTTTACGGCGCGTGGAACCTTCATCACGCCCTGCTGGAAGAAAAAACCGGGCAGCCGCTGGACTGGTTCTGCTGCTTTTCGTCCGCCGCCGCGCTGGTGGGATCGCCGGGCCAGGGCGCTTACGCCGCGGCCAACAGCTGGCTGGACGCGTTCGCTCACTGGCGTCGCGCCCACGGCCTGCCGACCACCTCGATCGGGTGGGGGGCGTGGTCCGAGGTCGGCCGCGCCACGGCCCTGGCCGAGGACGCCGGCATCGCGATCACGCCGGCCGAGGGTTTTCGCGCATTCGACACGCTGCTGCGTTACGACCGCCCGTACTCCGGCTACGCGCCGATCATGGGCACGCCATGGTTGACGTCCTTCGCGCAACGCAGCCGCTTCGCCGAGGCGTTCGGATCTTTGGGTCAAGGCAAACCGGACACCGGCAGGTTCCTGGCCGAGCTGCAGGCGTTGCCGCGCGAGGAGTGGCCGTCGGCCATTCGCCGGCTGGTATCCGGTCAAATCAGCCTATTGCTGCGGCGCACAATCGATCCGGACCGGCCCTTGTCCGACTACGGTCTGGATTCGCTGGGGAACTTGGAGCTGCGCACCCGCATCGAAACCGAAACGGGTGTGCGCATCAGCCCCACCAAGATCACCACCGTCCGCGGTCTGGCGGACCATCTGTGTGACGAGCTGGCCGATCTGGAAGCCGCCCCGTCAGCCCCCTGACCCGCAGGCGCCGTTCAAGCGGCCGGATGCGACGCGGCCGCTGTCCACAAAAACTCCCCTAAGTTGACCATCTTTACTTGTGGACTGGTTCTGATCCGGATTGATTGATAAACAAGATGGTGAAGGTATGTGGCCAGGTCGGCGCGCCCGTGCACGGCGCAACGGTGTGAACAGGAGCTGGAATTGGCGAATAACATCACCTGGCACGACCATCAGATTTCTCGCGCGGCACGTGAAGAACTCAATGGTCACAAGGGCTGCGTTATCTGGTTCACCGGGCTGAGCGGAAGCGGCAAGAGCACGGTGGCCAACGCCGTCGAGCAAAAGCTCTACGAGCGGGGCGTCCGCAGCTTCCTGCTGGACGGGGACAACGTCCGCTATGGGCTCAACGCCGGCCCGGAACTGCTCGAAGAGCGGCACGGAACCGAGTTCGCCAAGCGGTTCGGGCTGGGGTTTTCCGCCCAGGATCGTGAGGAGAACATCCGCCGCATCGGCGCGGTCGCGAAGCTGTTCTGCGAGTCCGGTGTCATCGCGCTGACGGCGTTCATCAGCCCGTACGTTCGCGATCGTGACGCCATCCGGGCCACCCTGCACGACGGCGATTTCCAAGAGGTCTTCATCGACACCCCGATCGAGATTTGCGAGCAGCGTGATCCCAAGGGGCTCTACAAGAAAGCCCGGGCCGGCGAGATCAAGGGATTCACCGGAATCGACGATCCCTACGAGGCCCCGGCGCGGCCCGAGCTGCGGCTCGAAGGCGGCGACAAGGACGCGGACACGCTGGCCGGGGAGGTGATCGCCCATCTCGAGCGGGTGGGTGTCATCTCACGCGAAACGAGGTCACTTTCATGAGCTACCAAGGTCATAACGGGAAGCCGATCGTGGAACGAGTGTCCACGGAAAATGCGGCGAGCCAGATCGAGGGGCTGCCGCACATCCCGATCTCGAAAGCCGCCGCGCACGAGGTGATCAGCCTCTCCTACGGTTTCTTCACCCCGCTGACGGGGTTCATGGCCCGGCGCGAAGTGGATGGGACGCTGGACAAGCTCCAGTTGCCCGACGGCACGCTGTGGAGCATTCCGATCGTCTTCGATCTGTCCGCGGCGGACGTCGAGAAGTTCGGGGTGCAAGAGGGCCACAGCGTTGTTCTCGAGTATCTCGGCGCCCCGATGGCGCTGTTCGAGGTTTCCGAGATCTACGAATACGACCTGCAGTACATGGCTGAAAAAACCTACGGCACAACCGATCCCCGGCACCCGGGCGTCAAGAAGACGCTGGCGTACGCGGATCGGTTCATCGGCGGCGACATCACGCTCATCAACGAGCCGGTGTTCAACGAACCCTTCAAAAGCTTCTGGCTCACTCCGAAGCAGCACAAGGACACTCTGGCGAAAAAGCAGTGGAAGCGCGCCGTCGCCCACCAGACCCGCAACGTTCCGCACACCGGTCACGAGGCCCTGATGAAGCAGGCCTGGCTGGCGGCGAACGAGGACCAGCCCGTCGACAAGCTGCACACCGGCGTTCTGGTCAATGCGATCATCGGTCAGAAGCGCGTCGGGGACTACATCGACGAGGCAATCCTGTTGGCGCAGAACGAGTTGAGGGCCAGCGGGTATTTCCGCGAGGACGTCCATCTGGTGTCGTTCACACTGTGGGACATGCGCTATGCCGGGCCCCGGGAGGCCATCTTCCACGCCATCCTGCGGACGAACCTCGGCTGCACGCATCACATGTTCGGACGGGACCATGCCGGCGTAGGCGACTTCTACCACCCCTACGATTCCCAGAACATCCTCAAGCAATACCGCAGCGAGCTCGGCATCAAACCGGTGTTCCTGCGCGAGAACTGGTACTGCCCGGTGTGCCAGGAGGTCACCAACTCGGCCCTGTGCGGCCACGACGATCAATCACAAAGCTTCAGCGGCAGCCTGATTCGAAGCATCCTGACCGACGAGGTCAAGCCCACCCAAAAGGTGATGCGGCACGAGGTGTTCGAAGTCGTGATGGACAGCGCCGCCAAGTACGGCCAGGGTTCGCCCTTCGTCACCGAGGAGTACCTGAAGGACCGGTTGCCGGTCTTTACGCTGAACCAATTGGAGAACTGATGACCAACGGCGGTAAGAAGATCAAGGTCAACGTCTGGATCAACGAGGAACGGCTGGAAGCGCTGGCGAACGCCGGAATGGCGGACAAGGCGATCGAGGCGTTCGCCGGCATGAAGCTACTCGAGATTTACACCACCGAAGAGCAGAAAGACGCTCTCCTGCAGCGTTTTCCCGGGGCGAAGTACGACTCGGCCACCACTGGATCTATCGAGCTGCTACCGAAGCAGGCCAAGGACAGGCTGCTCGAGCTGTCCATCAAGATGCACTCCACCGGCCCCGACGTGCTGCGGCACTTCCTCGAGGAAGCCCAGACGGCGAACAGCCAGTAGGGCTACGCGTCCAACCGGACGAACTGTTGGCGGCGGTACTGTTCTACGCATGCGGCCCGCCGGATCTTGCCGCTGGTCGTGGTGGGAATCGATCCCGGCGGCACTAGGACCAGGTCGGCGACGTTGAGCCCGTGCGAGTTCGATATCGCCGCGGTGACATCGTTCTTGACGATGTCGAGCTTGCGCAGCGCGTCCTCGTCGGAATCGCCGCGCTTCTTGAGTTCGATGATGGTCACCAGCTTTTCGGTCTCGTCCACCGCAACCGAGATCGCCGCCACCCGGCCGCCGGTGATCCGTTGCACCGTCGACTCGATGTCCTCGGGATAGTGGTTGCGGCCGTAGACGATCAGCAGATCTTTCATCCGGCCCACGATGAACATCTCGTCCTCGGAGATGAAGCCGAGGTCGCCGGTGCGCAGCCAGGGATCCCGTTGATTGGCGGGCGACGGATCGGCCAGGATGCCGCCGAAGGTGCGCTGCGTCTCCTCGGGCTTCTGCCAGTAGCCCCCGGCGACGTTCTCGCCGTTGACCCAGATTTCGCCGACCGTTCCGGCCGGGCACGGTGCGCTGGTATCGGGGTCCACGATCCGCACCGTCGGCGACGTCGGTGTGCCGTAGCTCAGCAGCGGCGTGCCGGTCTCCGCCGAACATCGCCGCGCGCTGCCCTCCGACAGTTTTTCCGGTTCGAAGTGGACGACCGCCGGGCCGCCGGCCTTGGCGCGGCTGGCGACATAGACCGTCGCTTCGGCCAGACCGTAGGAGGGCTGCATCATGTCTTCGCGAAAGTTATACGGGGCGAACCGTTTGCAGAACCGGTCGAGCGTGGCGGGATGGATCCGTTCGGCACCGCTGACGATGCTGATGACGTTGCCCAGGTCGACTCCGGTCAGGTCGGCCTCTGATGTCTTGCGGACCGCGAGTTCGAAGGCGAAGTTCGGCGCGGCGGAGAAGACCGGATTGGGTTGGGACATCGCGTGGATCCAGCGTGCCGGGCGTTGCAGGAACGCGACCGGGCTCGTCAGGTCGCCGCGGTACCCCCCGAGGATCGGTGCGATGACGCCCTGAACCAAACCCATGTCGTGATAGAAGGGCAGCCACGAGACGCAGACGGTGCCGCGCGGGGCCACGCCATTGAAGTCGGGAAAGTATGCGGCCATCAGTTGCTGGAAGTTCACCGCAAGGTTGCGGTGCGAGACCATCACCCCGGCCGGAAGACGCGTGGAGCCCGACGTGTACTGCAGGTATGCGATGTCCGGTGCTCCGCTGATCCGGATGCTCGACGAATTCGGTCCGTCCAGGTCCAGCGCGTCGACGGCGATGACGGCGGGGCCGGGGCCCTCGGTGCCCGAGTCCGGGCGGTGCAGGTAGGCGTCGACGATCGCGGCCGACGCCGACGTGGTGAGAACGACGGCGGGTGTGGTGTCCGCCAGGACGGCGGCCACCCGCTCATCGTGCGAGCCCGGCTGCGGGACCGAGAGCGGGACCGCGATCAGCCCGGCCTGTATCGCGCCCAGGAACGCCACGATGTACGGGAGACCCTGGGGGGCAAGGATCACGGCCCGGTCCCCGGTGGTGCTGTGCCGCCTGAGTTCGTGCGCAACGTTCAGGCTGCGCTGATACAGCTGTGCCCACGTCAGCGTCTCGGTGACGCCCGCCCAGTCCTGCTCGTAATCGGTATACCGGAACGCCACGTCGTCGGGCTGCAGACCTGCGCGTTCCCGCAGCAGGGAGACGACGGACGAACTGTGCATGCGGGTTAGGGTACCGCTTCTGGAGTTTCGCGCACGGCGACCGGCAAGCCGGCGGGCGGGAGCGCGTCAATGACTTTCCAGTACCCGCAATCCCAGCGAAAACAGCAGCCGCACCTCGGGATCGGCCAGCGACGTCGACAATAATTTCTCGATCCGGCGCACCCGGTAGCGGACCGTATTCGGATGCACGCGCAGCGATCGGGCGGCGGCGGCGATGTCGCCGAAGGCATCCAGATAGGTCCGCAACGTCTCGGCCAGCACCGGATCGTCGTTGCGCAGCGCCACGATCCGCGGATCGATCAAGCGTTCGTCGCCACCGACCAGGGTCACAATTTCGTCGAGCAGGACGGCGGTACGGGCTTCAGCCAGCGACGTCACCTGACCGAACGAAATCGGGTGCCGCTCAGCGGTGTCCAGCACGCGGTCCACCTCGAGGCGCGCGGCGGCCACCCCGGCAAGGCCCGCCACCGGCGCGGCGATGGCCGCCCGCAGCTGCACCCCGAGTTCGGCGCGCATGGCGCCGATGGTGCCGCGCACCCACGAGGTGACCGACCGATTGTGGGTCTGAGAAAGGAGAACATACGTTCGCGAGCCGACCGAGGCGACCTGGGCGTCGTGACGAAAAGCGCTGGCGCTCAAGGCAATAACATCGGCGAGCCGGGCGTGACGAGGTGAACCGTCGGCCGCGTCCCAACCGATCAGGGCCGCGTCGCCGTCGGCCGCGAGACCGAGTTCCCGGGCGACGGCGGCCACGTCGACGCGCGCAACGACTTCCGCGTCACCGAGGCCGAGGAGCTGCTGTACGCGCCGGGCGTGGGTGGATGGCCGGGCCGCCAGGCGCGACATGATGCGGGCGGCGAGCACGGCGGCGCCGCGCAACATCTCCTCGGCGTCGTCGGCCAGCGGTTGCGAGCCTTGCTGCACCCAGATGGTTCCGGCGAACACCGGCGGTCGCCGCGCATCGGGCCCGGGCCGGTAGATCCCGATGGCCAGTCGCGGACGCAGGCCCAACTCGGGTCGCTCGGCGACGCGGACCACCTCGGTGCCCGAACGCAGCGCATCGAAGATGCCCCACTGGCCGATCCACTCGAGATGCTCGGGCGGTCCCGCCCTGCCCAGGATGGAAAGGCGGCGCAGTTCGTCGGCTTCGTCGTTGGAGGCCGAATAGGCCAGGACGTGCGATTGCGCGTTTTCGATGCTGACCATGCCGTGGATGCGGTCGGCGAGCGACTGCGCCAAGCCGAACAGGTCGGTGCCCGAGTCGTCGGTTGCGTCCGCGCGGTCCCCGTGATGCTCCAGGACGTGGTTGACCAGTTGATAGAGCCGCTCCCAGCGGGCCCGGGGATCGACGGCCACCACCGCCGATCCGCCCGCAACGGCCTTGGCCACCAAGGCGTTCGACGGTCCTTTGACGAAGACGGCCACCGGCACACGTTCGCGCGCCTGCTTATCCATCCACCGCAACGCCTCGTCGTCGGCGATCCCCAGCAGGAAAAAGACGTCGGCGTTACCCGCCGCGGCCGCCAGCCCGAGCCGCACGTCGTCGGAGTCGATCAGGGCCGCCGACCCCACCGGCAGGTCCAGGCCGCGGGGCGCGTCGACCAGGCTCACCAGCGTCGCGTCCAGCGCGAGCAGCAGCTGCCCCAGCCCGACCCCGGCCATGTTGTCCGATTTTACTACCAATCCCACCCCGTCTTGTCCGATCGGCTAATTCTCTGCGGGACCGCCGCGAGGATCCTTGCAGCATGGACGCGATAACCCAGGTCCCGATGCCGGCCAACGAGCCGGTCCACGACTATGCCCCGCACTCCCCGGAACGCGCCCGTCTCGTCGCCGAGCTGGCCGCGCTGGCCGCGCATCCGATCGACCTCCCGCATGTCATCGGCGGTGCGCACCGGATGGGCGAGGGCGAGCGTGTCGACGTCGTCCAGCCGCACCGGCACGCCGCGAAGCTGGGCACCCTGACCAACGCCGGGCGCGCCGACGCGACGGCCGCGATCGACGCCGCGATGGCCGCGAAAAGCGTCTGGGCGGCAATGCCGTTCGATGAGCGGGCCGCGGTGTTCCTGCGCGCCGCCGACCTGCTGGCCGGGCCGTGGCGGGAGAAAATCGCCGCCGCGACGATGCTCGGCCAATCCAAGTCGGTTTATCAGGCCGAGATCGACTCGCCGTGCGAGCAGATCGACTTCTGGCGATTCAACGTGGCGTTCGCGCGACAGATCCTGGCGCAGCAGCCGATCAGCGGACCCGGCGAGTGGAATCGCAGCGAATATCGCCCGCTGGACGGCTTCGTGTACGCGATCACGCCGTTCAACTTCACCTCCATCGCCGGCAATCTGCCGACCGCGCCGGCGCTGATGGGGAACACGGTGGTGTGGAAGCCATCGGTCACCCAGACGTTGTCGGCGTACCTGACCATGCAACTGCTCGAGGCGGCGGGGCTGCCGCCCGGGGTGATCAACCTGGTCACCGGCGACGGCCTCGCCGTTTCCGACGTGGCACTGGCCGATCCGCGGCTCGCCGGCATCCACTTCACCGGGTCGACCGCCACCTTCCAGCATCTGTGGCAGCAAGTCGGCGCCAATATCGGCCGCTACCACAGCTATCCGCGCCTCGTCGGCGAGACCGGCGGCAAAGACTTCGTCGTCGCGCATTCCTCAGCGCGCCCGGAAGTGTTGTGCACGGCGCTGATCCGCGGCGCGTTCGACTATCAGGGCCAGAAATGCTCGGCGGTGTCACGGGCATTCATCGCGCAGTCGGTGTGGCGCCGCATGGGCGACGATTTCCTGGGCAAGACGGCCGCGCTGCGTTACGGCGATGTCACCGACCTGACGAATTACGGGGGAGCGCTGATCGATCGGCGCGCCTTCACCAAGAACGTCGACGCCATCGAGCGGGCCAAGGGCGCGGCGCACGTCACCATCGCGGTCGGCGGCGAATACGACGACAGCGAGGGGTATTTCGTGCGCCCCACGGTGCTGCTGTCCGACGACCCGACGGACGAGTCGTTCGCGACCGAATACTTCGGCCCGCTGCTGTCGGTGCACGTATACCCCGATGCCGACTACGAGCGGGTGCTCGACGTCGTCGACACCGGGTCTCGGTACGCGCTGACCGGCGCGGTCATCGCCGACGACCGGGAGGCCGTGCTGACCGCCCAAGACCGGCTGCGGTTTGCGGCCGGCAACTTCTACGTCAACGACAAGCCGACCGGCGCGGTCGTCGGGCGCCAGCCGTTCGGCGGCTCCCGTGGCTCGGGCACCAACGACAAGGCCGGATCGATGCTGAACATGTTGCGCTGGACGTCGGCTCGCACCATCAAGGAGACCTTCATCCCGGCGACCGACCACACCTATCCGCATATGGGCGCCGACTGATGGCCGGACTGTTCGCCACCACCCTGCGCCCGGCGATCCTGGCGGCGAGCCGCCGTGACGGGTTGCGCCGCACCGCCGAACGGCTGTCGGTCACCCGCAAGGTGGTGCACCGGTTCGTCCCCGGAGACACGATCGACTCGGTGCTGAACAACGTTGTCGGTCTGCGTGATTCAGGCCGCTTCGTCAGCGTCGACTATCTGGGCGAGGACGTCACGAGCGCCGACGACGCCGACGCGGCGGTGCGGACCTACTCCGATCTGATCGGGCGCCTGGGTGGGCTCGGCGCGACCGGTGACCTGGTCCGGCCCCTGGAAGTCTCCGTCAAACTCTCGGCGCTGGGACAGTCGCTGGAACGCGACGGGCACAAGGTCGCGCGGGAGAACGCGTGGTCGATCTGCGACGCCGCCCAGCGGGCCGGCGTGTGGGTGACCGTGGATGCCGAGAACCACACCACCACCGATTCGACGCTGCGCATCGTGCGCGACCTGCGGACCGAATTTCCCTGGCTCGGACTGGTTTTGCAGGCCTATCTGCGGCGCACGCTGGAGGATTGCGAGGAATTCGCCGCCTCCGGCGCCCGGGTCCGGTTGTGCAAGGGCGCGTATGACGAACCCGCCGCGCTGGCCTACCGCGATCCCGCCGAGGTCATCGACGCCTACCTGGGTTGCCTGCGAGTGCTGATGGCCGGCTCCGGCTACCCGATGGTGGCGTCCCACGACCCGGAGATCATCGGCGCTGTGCCGGAGATGGTGCGCGAATCGGGGCGCAGCACCGGCCAATTCGAGCACCAGATGCTCTACGGCATTCGTGATGACGAGCAGCGACGCCTCGCCGCGGCCGGCAACCAGCTGCGGGTGTACGTGCCGTTCGGCACCCAGTGGTACGGCTACTTCATGCGGCGGCTCGCCGAACGGCCGGCCAATCTGGCGTTCTTTCTGCGGGCGCTGGCGCGGCCGTGACGGTCGCAAGCGCGGCGAGGCCGGGCGCAGCGGGCCGTCACTACATTCGGGGCCATTGAGTGTGAACCCTGGGCGGCGACACGCCGATAATCGCCGCCCGGGATTCACACTGAAAGCAAAGGATTCACACTCGACACGCTCATTGACCGCGCCGCGGGCGCGGGCGGTCATTGGCGAAGCCGCGCACCACGTGGGCGCGAACGAATTCCGCCGCCACGTCAGGATCGTCCATGTCCAGCGTCGAGGACGGCGTGCTGAAGAGTGAGAACAGGATGCGGGCGAACCATTCACCGGCGGCCTCGATGTCGAGGTCCTTGCGGACCTCGCCGGTGCGCCTGGCGGCCGACAGGTAGGGGGCGAAGAACTCGACACATTCGCGCAGCAGCACGGCGGCGTCCTTGGTCAGCAGCAGGCTGATCGCATCCTCGTCGAAGTACTTCTCGGCCGCGATGGCCCGCCGCGCCTGGGTGACGAAGACCGCTGCCGCGCACAGCTTGTCCTCCAGGGTGCTGCCGCGGTCCATCGCCTTGGTCATCTCGCGGTAGAACCGCTCGGATGCGTGTTCGGCGCACGCCTCGACGATTTCGGCCTTGTCGGAAAAGTATTCGTAGATGGTGCTGCGCGACACGCCGGCCCGCCTGGCGATATCGACGATCGTCGTCTTCTGCAGTCCTTGCTTGCCGAAGCACGCGAACGCGGACTCCACGATGAGCTCGCGGGTGTCGGTCACCTGGGTCGGCTGAGTCGTCACGGGATCAACGTTCCTCCGGGCGTGGGGCCGGACAACGGAATTCGGTCGGCTCGATGGGGCCGCCGAGGGCCGTCAGGAGCGCGAGCATCGGCATGACGGACCCCTCAGCCGGCCGGCGCGAGTATCAGACCACTGGTCGGCACGCCGGTTCCGGACGTGACCAGGACGTGCTCGACGTTGTCGACCTGGTTGTGCGAGGTGCCGCGCACCTGGCGCACCCCCTCGGTGATGCCGTTCATGCCATGGATGTAGGCCTCGCCGAGCAGGCCGCCGTTGGTGTTGATCGGGAATTCGCCACCCAGCGACAGCCTTTCGACCGTGGCGAAGTCCTTGGCCTCGCCGCGCCCGCAGAAGCCGAGCTCCTCGAGCTGGGTGAACACGAAAGGCGTGAAATGGTCGTAGATGAAGGCGGTTTGGATGTCTTGCGGCTTGAGGCCCGAGTCGCGCCACAGCTGCCGGGCCACCACACCCATCTCGGGCAGCCCGGTGATGTCATCGCGGTAGTAGCTGGTCATCATCTCGCCGTTGTGTGCGGCACCCTGGGCGGCCGCGGTGATGATGGCCGGCGGCTGCCGCAGGTCGCCTGCGCGTTCGGCGCTGGTGATGACCAGCGCAACCCCGCCGTCGCTCTCCTGGCAGCAGTCCAGCAGGCGCAGCACGGGTTCGACGATCCAGCGCGAATTCTGGTGGTCCTCCAGGGTGATGGGGCGCTGGTAGAACCAGGCGTCGGGGTTGGTCGCCGCGTGCTTGCGGTCAACGACCGCGATCCGGCCGAAGTCCTCGTTGGTGACGCCGTACGTCGACATGTAGCGCTGGGCGTGCACCGCGACCCAGGCCGCGGGAGTGAGCAGTCCGAACGGCGCGTAATGCGCCATGAACAACGGTGTTTCGGCCATGCTGCGCCCGCTGCCGCCGAACCGGAAGCCGGATCGCTCGTTGAACGCGCGCCAGCACACCACCACGTCGGCGACGCCGGTGGCGACGGCCATTGCGGCGTGCACGACGGTGCCGGCGGCCGCGCCGCCGCCGTGGTGCACGCGGGAGAAGAAGCTCAGGTCGCCGATGCCCACGTTGCGGGCGATGTCGATCTCGTCGCTGGAATCCATGGTGAAGGTGACCATGCCGTCGACGTCGCTGGGCGCCAGCCCGGCGTCGTCGAGTGCGGCGCTGACCGCCTCGCACGCCAATTGCAGCTCGCTGCGCCCGGATTCCTTGGAGAACTCCGTCTGTCCGATCCCGACGATGGCCGCGGCGCCGGGCAGCGAGTTGCTCACGCGCCCGCTCCGTCGAGAAGGCTGAGGATTGCGGTGCCGGACACATGGTCGCCCAGGCTGTTGGCGCCCGCGAACGT
This sequence comes from Mycobacterium mantenii, assembly GCF_001667865.1. GTDB lineage: Bacteria > Actinomycetota > Actinomycetes > Mycobacteriales > Mycobacteriaceae > Mycobacterium > Mycobacterium mantenii_A. The sequence continues at coordinate 20,183 of NZ_LZJP01000043.1, forward strand.
CACCTCGACGAAGTTCTCGCCGTCTGCGCCCTCGGTCTTGCCGGTGACGGTGCCGGTGAATCGCAGCGGGTCATCCGGAAAGCACGGCACGCCAAGGCGAATCGACAGCTTCTTCACCATCGCCTCGGGCCCCGCCCAGTCGGTGAGGAAGCGCACGCAGTAGCCGTTGGTGGTCAAGATGTTCATGAACAAGTTGGGCGAACCCTGCTGCTTGGCGTAGTCGCGGTCGTGGTGCACCGGCATGAAGTCCCGGGTGGCGATCGCGCCGGCGACGATCATCGTCGTGGTGATCGGGATGTCAAGCGGCGTGACCTCGTCGCCGACCGCGATGTCTTGCCATCGTAGGGTCGTGGTCCGGCTAGAGGTGGTCGTCATGCGGATCCTTCCGAATAGGTTGCGCCAAGGTGGGTCAGCTGCGCCGAAGCCGGACCGAGGGTCAGCTCGTGGTGCTTGGCCCAAAAGTACTTCTGCGCCGGTCCAGCCGAATCCATGCGCTTACCGGGCCGGCCGGAACTGATGCAGCACCAGGTCTTTTGAACCCGAACCGTCGAACGTCTCGTAGTAGACCTCGACCGGCATTCCAGGCGTCACGTCGGCCGGATCAATCCCGGTCACGTTGGAGATCAGCCGCACCCCTTCGTCGAGTTCCACCAGCGCGACGACATAGGGGTACTCGAAGAACGGGAACTTCGGCTCGTGCGGCATCACGTAGCTGTAGACGGTGCCGCGGCCCGATGACTCGATGGCCTCCCACTGCAGCGACCGGCAGTGCGGGCACATCGGGCGGGGTGGATGACGCAGCCGCCCACAGCCACCGCAGCGCTGGATCAGGAGTTTGTTCTCCCGCAACCCATTCCAGAAGAATTCGGTGTCCGGGGTGATCATCGGCGCCAGGCGGGCCGCCATCAGTTTGCCGGCCTGAATCGCAGCACTCGGAATCGCTGCCGCCCCAACACCTCGTCGTTCTGGTCGGTGTAGGTCGTGAGCCATGTCAGGAAGAACCCGGTGCCCAGCGCCGTCTTCTTCTCGTCGGAGACCGACTCGTAGACCGTCGTCGCGCTGATCACGTCGCCCAGCCTCGGGTACCGCTCGATTTCGAACTCCGAATTCGTCGCCACCGTGCTGGTATAGCCGGCTTCATCGAGGAATGCTGTTGGGTTGCTGTGGATCTCGATGGGTGCCCCGCCCCGCTCGCCGATTCCCTCCAGCTTCGGCGACGGCATCGTCCAGGTCTGCAGCATCACCGGTGGCGACACGATGCCGCCGAATCGCGACGACGCGGCAAACTCCGGGTCGATGTAGACGGGGTTCATGTCGGCCATCGCGTACGCCCAGTGCCGGATCATCGGCTGGTTCACCGGGTCCGGTGCCAGCGAGGGCTTCCCGGTGCCACCGGTGGGCTGGCCCACGAGGGCCCTCACCTTGGCGCTGACGGTGTCTGAGTCGGTCACTTACGTGTGTCCTCCTGACTAGAGGCGAGACCACCTATCCGACAGATTGGTGCGATCTGTCTCGCGGATTGTGTCTACTCTGACGCGGCCGCCGATGTCAACAGACCTGCGGGAGCTGCAACCTGCGGAAATCGTTGATCAAGGCGGTGATTGACGCCCGCGGCCCGCCGGGTGAACACTATGTCCCTAGATGATCGACGTCCGTGAGGAACGCAGATGACCGAGCTAACTACTCCGGAAACGCTTGTGGACGCCTACCGGCTTTACATCGACGGGCGATGGGTCGATCCGGAAGACGGTCGCTACGACGACGTCTCGCCGGTCACCGAGCAGACCATCGCCACCGCACCGGACGCGAGCGTCGCTCAGGTCAGCGGGGCGATCGCCGCCGCGCGGCGCGCATTCGACGGCGGGTCATGGGCAGCGTTGAGCCTCGAGGACCGCGCGCACTGCCTCAACCAGCTCGGCGAGGCGCTGATGAAGCACGCCGACGAATTCTTCGCGCTGTCGCAAGTGGAGTGGGGTTGCACGGCCAACGAGCGAGTGATGCAGATCGACGGCGCCGGCTTCTTGTCGATGCACGCCGCACAACTCGCCGTGCAATTGACGGACGAGGCGGTCACCGGGCTGGGAGCCGGCACGACGTTGCTGCGGCACGTGCCTCTGGGCGTCGTATCAATCCTGACGCCGTGGAACTTCCCGCACCTTCTAAACGTCATGAAGCTCAACCATGCGCTGGCGGCGGGCAACACCGTCGTTCTCAAGCCCTCGCCACTGACGCCGCTGGCCGGGCTGGCGCTCGCGCGAATCATCGACGAATACACCGACATTCCGCCTGGCGTGGTCAACGTCGTAACTCCCTCGGGCGTCGAAGCGGCCCGGCTGCTGACCACCGATCCGCGGATCGACATGGTCAGCTTCACCGGTAGCTCGGTCGTCGGTCGCCAGGTCATGTCCGCCGCGGCGGACTCCATGAAGCGGATCCTGCTCGAACTGGGCGGCAAATCGGCCAGCATCGTCTTGGACGACGCGCAGATCACAGATGCGATGCTCGAACAGATGCTGTTCGACAGCTGCTCGCTGCACGCCGGGCAGGCCTGCATCCTGCACAGCCGGCTGTTGCTGCCCGATTCCCTCCACGACGACGTCGTCGACCGCCTCGCCGAGCTGGCCCGGAATCTGAAGGTGGGCGATCCGGCCGACCCCGAGGTGCAGATGGGCCCGCTGATCAGCGCTGCCCAGCGCGAGCGGGTCGAGGCGCACGTCGCCGGGGCGCTCGATGAAGGAGCCAGGCTGGTGGTCGGCGGCGGGCGGCCCGCCGGTTTGGATGTCGGGTTCTATTTCGAACCGACGGTCCTCACCGGGGTCGAACCGAATTCGACTATCGCGCAGGAGGAGGTCTTCGGACCGGTGTTGTCGGTACTGCGCTACTCCAGCGACGACGACGCGGTCGCGATCGCGAACAACTCGCCGTACGGGCTCTCCGGTGCCGTGTGGGGAAGCGATGTGGACCGCGCCGTCGGTGTGGCGCGCCGCATCCGCACCGGTCAGATCGCGGTCAACGGGTGTGGTGCCGGGGGTGCGCCCTTCGGCGGTTTCAAGCTGAGCGGGTTCGGTCGCGAGGGCGGTGGAATCGGCGGGCTGCACCAGTACATGGAGCCGATGGCCATCGGGGTTCCCGCATGACGGGACCCGCCGGGTCATCGGCGAGCGGGTGCTCAACGCCTGAGCCGTGAGTCTTTGGTAAACGGCACGTCACATGCGAGGCTGCTGACATGGCCATCGAGATCGCCCGTCCCAAGCTTGAAGGAAACGTCGCCGTCGGCGAAGACCGCCAGATCGGCTTCGCGGAGTTCGGTGACCCGCAGGGCCGGGCCGTCTTCTGGCTGCACGGCACCCCCGGCGCGCGCCGGCAGATTCCCACCGAAGCCCGCGTCTATGCCAAGGAGCACGGCATCCGCCTGATCGGCCTGGATCGCCCGGGGATCGGCTCGTCGTCGCCGCATCGGTACGCGAACATCCGGGCCTTCGCCGACGACCTGCGCACGATCGCGGACATACTCGGCGTCGGCAACATGGCCGTCATCGGCCTGTCCGGCGGCGGCCCGTACGCGCTCGCGTCCGCCGCCGCGATGCCGGACCGGGTGGTGGCCGCGGGCATCCTGGGCGGCGTCGCGCCGTTCCTCGGCGACGAGGGGATTACCAGCGGCCTGATGAATTTGGGCAAGCGGGCGGCGCCGCTGCTCAAGCTCGGCGGCGATCCGCTGCGGATCGGCGCGAGCCTGCTGGTGCGGTCGATCCGCCCGGTCGCGAACACCGCGCTGTTCTTGTACGCCGCGGTGTCGCCCGAGGGCGACCGGCGCCTGCTCACCCGGCCCGAGTTCGGGGCCATGTTCCTCGACGACCTGCTCAACGGCAGCCGCAAGCAACTGGCGGCTCCCTTCAACGACATCATCCTGTTCACCCAGGACTGGGGATTCCGGCTCGACGAGGTCAAGGTCCCGGTCCGCTGGTGGCACGGCGACAGCGACCACATCGTCCCGTTCGCCCACGGCAAGCACGTCGTGGAGCTGTTGCCCGACGCCGAGCTGTTCGTCCTGCCGGGCGAGAGTCACCTCGGCGGGCTGGGCCGCGGTGAGGAGATCCTGGCCACCCTGATGAAGATCTGGGACGAGAAAGACTGACCGGTAAAGCCGCCGGGTAGCCTGCTGACGTGCTGCTGGCGTCCCTTGATCCTTCGGTCCTCACCGACACCGATATCGATGACGCGGTGCGCATCGACGGCACCGTGTTCAGCCGCAGCGACCTCGTCGGCGCCGCCACATCCGTGGCCGAACGGGTGGGCGGCGCGGGTCGCGTCGCCATCCTGGCCGCACCGACCGCCGCGACGGTGCTGGCCGTCACCGGGTGCCTGATCGCCGGAGTCCCGTTCGTCCCCGTGCCCGCCGACGTCGGCGCGGCCGAGCGCCGGCACATGCTCACCGATTCGGGTGTGCAAGCCTGGCTCGGGCCGCTGCCCGACGAGCCGGAAGGGCTGCCGCACATTCCGGTGCGGTTGCACGCCCGCTCCTGGCATCGCTATGCCGAGCCGTCGCCGGACGCCACCGCGATGATCATCTACACCTCGGGCACCACCGGGCTGCCCAAAGGGGTAGTGCTCAGCCGGCGGGCGATCGCCGCCGACCTCGATGCGCTCGCGGAGGCCTGGCAATGGACGTCCGACGACGTCTTGGTGCATGGCCTGCCGCTCTTTCACGTGCACGGGCTGGTGCTGGGGTTGCTCGGGTCGCTGCGGATCGGGAATCGCTTCATCCACACCGGAAAGCCGACGCCGGCGGGCTACGCGCAGGCCGCGACCGACCACGGCGGCACGCTGTTTTTCGGGGTGCCCACGGTGTGGTCGCGGGTGGTGGCCGACGAGACGGCCGCCCGCGCGCTGCGCCCGGCGCGGCTGCTGGTCTCCGGCAGCGCGCCGCTGCCGGTTCCGGTGTTCGACCGACTGGTCGGGCTCACCGGACATCAGCCCATCGAACGCTACGGCGCGTCGGAATCGCTGATCACGCTGTCCACCCGCGCCGACGGTGAGCGACGCCCGGGGTGGGTGGGGCTGCCGCTGCGCGGTGTGCAGACCCGGGTGCTCGACGACGACGGCGGACTGGTGCCGCACGACGGGGAGACGGTCGGAAAGCTCGAAGTTCGGGGACCGATGATGTTCGACGGCTACCTGAACCGGCCGGATGCCACCGCCGAGGCGTTCGACGCCGACGGCTGGTATCGCACCGGTGATGTCGCGGTGATCGACGGCGACGGGATGCACCGCATCGTCGGGCGCGAGTCGGTCGACCTGATCAAGTCCGGCGGCTACCGCGTCGGTGCGGGCGAGATCGAAACGGTGCTGCTCGGGCACCAGGGTGTCCAAGAGGCGGCGGTCGTCGGGATGCCCGATGCGGACCTGGGTCAGCGCATCGTCGCGTTCGTCGTCGGATCGGCCGCCGGCGACGAGTTGATCGACTATGTCGCGCAACAGCTTTCGGTGCACAAGCGGCCGCGTGAGGTGCGCATCGTGGACGCGCTGCCGCGCAACGCGATGGGCAAGGTGCTCAAGAAGCAGTTGCTGACCGACGGCTGAGCGGCCACTCAACGGGGCGGGCGTCCGGTCGGCCCGGCACCGAGACACGCAGCAATTTGCCAGCTTCGGCGCCGAGCGTCGCCGCGCAGCTTCACCTACCGTCGTAACCGTGTATCGACGCAACCGGATAGTGAGTGGCGCCCGTGGGTGAGGCCACTCGGTCCCTGGGCACCGCTGCCCCCGACGCGCGTACCCCCATGCGGCGGATCGCGGCGGCCTGTCTGGTGGGCTCGGCCATCGAGTTCTACGACTTCCTGATCTACGGGACCGCGGCCGCACTCGTGTTTCCCGCGGTGTTCTTTCCGCACCTCGGCCCGACCGTGGCCACCATCGCCTCGATGGCGACGTTCGCGACGGCGTTCCTGTCTCGCCCGTTGGGCGCGGCCGTCTTCGGATATTTCGGGGACCGGCTGGGCCGCAAAAAGACGCTGGTCGCCACGCTGCTGATCATGGGCGCGTCGACCGTCAGCGTGGGCCTGGTTCCCACCACGGCGTCGATCGGGATCGCGGCGCCCTTGATCCTCATCGTCCTGCGGTTGCTGCAGGGGTTCGCCGTCGGCGGCGAATGGGCCGGGTCCGTCCTGCTCAGCGCGGAATACGCGCCCGCCGGTAAACGCGGCTGGTATGGCATGTTCACCTCGCTGGGCGGCGGCACGGCGGGGATCCTGGCCAGCCTGACGTTCCTCGCGGTCAGCCTCACCATGGGCGAGAGCAGCCCCGCGTTCATGGAATGGGGATGGCGGGTGCCGTTCCTGATCAGCAGCGGGCTGATCGGCATCGCCCTCTATGTGCGGCTGAACATCGATGAGACGCCGTTGTTCGTGGAGGAGAAGGCCCGCAATCTGGTGCCCAAGGCGCCGCTGGCGGAGCTGGTGCGGCTGCAGCGGCGCGAGATCGTGCTCGTCGCGGGCTGCTTCCTGGGCGGCATGGGGTTCGTCTACCTGGGCAACACCTTCCTCGTCATGTACGCCCACTCGCACCTGGGCTATTCACGCAGCTTCATCTGGGGCGTCGGCGCCTTGGCCGGGCTGACGAGCATCGGGTTCGTCTCGTTCGGAGCATGGCTGTCCGATCGGGTCGGGCGCCGGCGAGTGATGCTGTGCGGGTTGGCCGCGTGTCTGCCGTGGGCGTTCGTGGTCATCCCGCTGATGGACACCGGTGACCCCGTCATGTACGCGGTCGCCGTCCTCGGCATGTTCGCCTGCGCGGCGGTGGCCAACGGCCCCACGGGGGCCTTCGTTCCCGAACTGTTCGCCACCCGCTACCGCTACAGCGGCGCGGCGGTGGCGATGAACCTGGCCGGCATCCTCGGCGCCGCCGTGCCGCCGCTGCTGGCGGGCACGTTGCTGGCGACCTACGGGAGCTGGGCGATCGGGCTGATGATGGCCACCCTGGTCGCGGCCAGCTTCGTGTCCGTCTATCTGCTGCCCGAAACCAGAGGGACCACGCTTGGCGCCGCCCCGGCCGCCGAGAGGGTCCCCGCCGACTTGTAGGTGCCTGCCTTCAGTTGGCGTGCAGGTCCTCGTTGAGGGCGATGCCCTGACCGCCGCGGGCCACCACTTCCACCGCCCCGCTCACCGAATTGCGGCGGAACAACAGGTTGTTGCCGCCGGACAGCTCGAGGGCCTTCAACGTTTTGCCTTCGGGCGTAATGACTTTGGTGCCCGCGGTGACATACAGGCCCGCTTCGACGACGCAGTCGTTGCCCAATGAGATGCCCAGGCCGGCGTTGGCGCCGAGCAGACACCGCTTGCCGATCGAAATCACCTCGGTGCCACCGCCGGACAGCGTGCCCATGATCGAGGCCCCGCCGCCGATGTCGGAGCCGTCGTCCACCACCACGCCGGCGGAGATGCGTCCCTCCACCATCGACGCGCCCAGGGTGCCGGCGTTGTAGTTGACGAAACCTTCGTGCATCACCGTCGTGCCCGGGGCCAGGTGGGCGCCGAGGCGCACCCGGTCGGCGTCGGCGATGCGCACCCCGGTCGGCAGGACGTAGTCGACCATGCGCGGGAACTTGTCGACGCCGTAGACCGTCACCGTTCCGTGCCGGCGCAGCCGCGCCCGGACCGCCTCGAAGCCCTCGACCGCGCACGGTCCGCGATTAGTCCAGACCACATTGGTCAATACCCCGAACAGGCCGCCGGCGTTCAGCCCGTGCGGCGCCACCAGTCGGTGCGAGAGCAGGTGCAACCGCAGGTACGCGTCGTAGGCGTCGGCGGCCACCTCGTCCAGCGAGCCGATGACCGTGCGCACGGCGACGGTCTCGGTGCCGCGGTCGTCGTCCCGGCCGATCAGCGCGGTCAGTTCCGGTGGAACGTCGGACAGCGCCAGCCGCGACGTCGCGCTGGTGCCGCCGGATTCGGTCAGTTCCGGTGCGGGAAACCACGTGTCGAGGATCGATCCGTCGGCGGCCAGCGTTGCCAGCCCGATACCTGCAGCTCCAGTCACGGCGGTCAGGTTACTTCGTGCGGTGCGTTCGGGTCCGCGCGCCCTGCCGCGGTGCGCGCATCGGCGGCCGCGTGGCGGTCAAAGACCCACGCGGACACGGCAATTCGGTGCAGCTTGGCGCGTGGTGCGCATTGTGGGCGTCCGGCTCGGCCGGTCCTAGCAGGTCAACGGCGTGAATTTCACCGATTCGGGTACGCAGCTTCCGGGGGTCGGGGGGATCGTCTTCTGACCTTGTCCCGGGTCCCCTCATCGCCGGTCCGCAGTGGCCGCCTGATTGCCCGAGGAGAAGAACATGTCCTTTGTCACCACCAGACCCGAGGCGCTGCTGACCGCGGCGAGCACCCTCGAAGGGCTCGGCTCGTCGATGGCCGCCCAGGACGCCGCCGCCGTGGCCGCCACCACGAGCATCGCCCCGGCGGCCGCCGACGAAGTGTCCACCCTGCAGGCCGCGCAGTTCTCGGCCTACGGCGCGTGGTACCAGCAGGTCAGCGCCCAGGCGAAGGCGATCCACCAAAATTTGGTGAACAACCTGAACAGCAACGCCGGGTCGTATGCAACGACCGAAGCCGCGAACCAGGTGACCACCAGGGCCCCAGCGCTGCCTGCCGCCGCACCGGCCGCCGACCCACCGCCCGGGGACGCTGCCCTCGGCACCTCCATCGAGTGGGGGCAGAACGTCGGCTCGGCCGCCTCGGACTTCATCACCTTGGGCGAGGGGCAATTCGCTCCCGTCCCCGGCGCGTCCGGGATCCCCAACCTGACGTCAGACGTCGGTGCGGCAGCGCCGGCGACCGCGTCCGCCCCGGCAACCCCGGCGGGCGTGGGTGCGGCGCCGGTGCTGGCGAGCGTCGGTCGAGGCCCGTCGATCGGTGCCCTGTCGGTGCCGCCCAGTTGGGCGGCAAGCGGTGTGCCCGCAGTGAATCCCACCGCCGCGACGCTGACGGTCGCGGGGTTTACCAGCGCCGCGCCCCACAGCGCGTCGATGACCACCATCCCGGGTGGCCTGCCGTCGATGGCCACCAGCGGGCGCGGGGGCTACGGCCTGGGCGCGCCCCGCTACGGCGTCAAACCCGTCGTGATGCCCACCCCGACCGTCTAGCACCCACCAAGTCTGAGAATAGGAGTCCCGCAATGACTTTCGATTTTGGAGCACTGCCGCCAGAGGTCAACTCCCTGCGCATGTACACCGGCCCCGGAGCCGCACCGATGATGGCCGCCGCGGCGGCGTTCAGCAGCCTGGCCGACGAACTGAGTACCACCGCCGCGGCCAGCCAGTCGGCGATCTCGAATCTGACCGGCGAGGAGTGGATAGGCCCGTCCTCGGCCGCGATGGTCACCGCCGCCGAGCCGTACATGACGTGGATGCACACCACCGCCGCCCAGCTGCAACAGGCCGCCGCACAGGCCATGGCGTCGGCGGCCGCCTACGAGGCGGCCTTCGCGATGACGGTGCCGCCGCCGCTGGTCGCGGCCAACCGGGCCCAGCTCGCTTCCCTTGTCGCGACGAACGTGCTGGGCCAGAACACCGCGGCCATCGCGGCCACCGAGGCGCAGTACGGCGAGATGTGGGCCCAGGATGCCGCGGCGATGTATGGCTATGCCGCGTCGTCGGCCGCCGCCGCCAGGCTAAGCCCGTTGACCTCACCGGCACCCACCAACAGCCCTGGGGGGCTGGGCGCGCAGACGGCGGCCACGGCGGCGCAGACGAGCGGGCTCCGCGGGGTCGTCTCCAACGTGCCCAACGCCGTGCAGTCGTTCGCCGCGCCGGCGGCCGCGCCGTCTGCATTGCCCGGCGCGGGCGCCGCGGGGAGCGCATTGGACAGCGTCCTCGGCGACCCCGTCGTGTCCAACGTCGGCAACGCCGGTTTCGACGTGGTGTCGTGGAACGTCTTCAACACCATCGTGTCCAACATCCTGTACAACCACACCCTCGACGTGGCGGCGTCCGGCAGCGTGGCCGGCAGTGTGGGCGGCGCGGCCGGCGGTGGCGCCCTGGTGAGCGCGGCGGCGCCGGTGAGCACCGCGGGCGCCGGTGCCGCACCGGTTTTGGCGAGCATTGGTTCGGCGGCCCCGGTCGGCGGGTTGTCAACGCCGGCCGCGTGGTCGGCGGCCACCCCACGGGTCCCGGCCGCGACCGTCGCGGGCACCGGGTGGACCGCACCGATCGAAGACCCGCACACCACGTGGGCGTCCGGCATGCCGGCGGTCGCCTCGGCGGGACGTGGCGGCTACGGCTACGGCATGGGGCCGCGGTACGGCGTCAAGCCCAAGGTGATGCCCACGCGGTTGCTCGTCTAGCCCACCGCCCCGATGGTGGCGACCCGCTGCGCCCGGCTCCGCCGCGCTGGCGATCGCCACGGACCCGATGGTGGCGATCCGCTGCGCCCGGCTCCGCCGC
>NZ_LZJP01000044.1:0-74569 GCF_001667865.1 Mycobacterium mantenii
GTGCCTCCGAAAACGAAATGGTGCGCGGGACGGCGCAGGGGCTCGACGGTGCCATCCGGGTGCACGATTACCCCGCCGCCAGAGGGGATTCCGAGCCCGGTGACGGCTCCCTTCAGCAATTCAACCGTCCGTGATAGTCGCGCCCATTCAGCTTGCTCGTCGTGCACGTCGATGATCATGGGGACCAGACTGAACACATCGAACAATTCGGTCTCGGGGGATTGCGCTGTCCCGGCGATCCCATAGCGTCCGAGCTGGACCGCGCCGGCCGATATGCCCACCAGAACCGCCCCTTGGGCATAGCGGCCGAGAATCACCTCCTTCATGCCGGTGACCTCGAAGGTGTTCCAGCCCAGACGCACGTCGCCGCCCGCCAGGACGATCAACCGGGCACGCTCCAGGAAGTCGCGATCGTCGGGGCCGAACGACGACACGATCATGCGACGGTCGGTGATTCCGAGCCCTTCCATTGCCGCCTCGAAGATTTCGTAGAACTCCGGCCGATCCCCGTTGGAGGCACCGATATACGCGGCGGTAAGCGGTGCGTCCGCAGCCAATCCATCGAGGGCCGTCTCGAGGAGCAGTTGGTCCTGTCGCCGCCAATACAGCAGCTGACTGTCCGCCAGCAGATAGAGCGGCTGAAGTTCTGGCGTCCTCTCAGTCACCGGCGTTGTCAACGAGTGGCGTTGGGGGACTGAGCTCATCGAACCGCGCGAGGGCGGCGTCAAGGTCTGCTTCATCGAATAGTTCGGATCGATTGATCCGGTCGCCTTCGACCATCAAAAGATGGATCATCCGCCACTCAGCGACGAAGCCTTCTTGCGCGGTCCCACGCGCGGTGTAGGTGACGACGGCGCCGAAATCGCTGAGGCGATGCACCGCCTCGATGTGGACACTGATATCTGGCATGAGGTCCCAAGTGGCGCGGATGTTTGGGAGCAGATCACTTGCATCAATTGTCACGAGCCGCCGATGGTCGATGGTGACCCAGTCCGCCGACGGGAGTTCGTGCCGGTTGAACGCGGCGCATTCCTGTGCGATGACCGACCATGTTTGCGCGTGGGCGGCCGCCTCGCCGGTGAGATATCGAGCGTCGAGCTCCGCGAAGGCGGATTCGATGTCTTCGACGTCAAACAAGACGTACGCCGCGATCCGATGGTCGGTGCCGAGTTGGATGACGCCGAGCATTTCGACGCTGAAATCTCCCTGCCGCAGATCGCGGTTCGGCGCCCTCACTCGGGTCAAGGCGAGCTGCTGCCCGCGGATTGCAATTGCGGTCGACGTTGCGTCCGCCACAGCATCGCTCAGAGCTCGGAGATTTGCAATCAAGACATCGCGTCCTTGCCAGACACCGATGTTCACCACGCGGCGGCGATCCTCGACAGAACAGTTGTCGCTCAGGACTTCGGCCATCGCCGCCCAGTTGCGAAGCCGGACATGCGCATAGAATTGATCGTCTGCTCGGCTCGCAGCATTCTCAAGCGGTCGTTTGTGCGGTTGCAGCTCGTCGAACCGCGCCAGCGCGGCGTCGCGCTCCGCCCCGTCGAAGACTTCGTATCGGCTGAGCAGGTCACCTTCGAAGGCAAAAATGGTGATCGTCTGCCACTCGGCGTCAAAGCCCTCTTGTGAGGTCCCTTCCACCACTTGGGTGGCGACGGCGCCGAGTTTTGTCAGCCGATGCACACTCTCGATGTGGACGTGCACCTGCGGGAGAAGGTCCCACACGGCACGAACAGTTGTGGCAAGATCGGCGCCCTCGATTGTCACGCCCCGTCGATGGTCGATGTAAACCACGTCCGGCGTCATCGCGAGAGGCTCGCGGCGATTGAACTGAGCGTGGCCTTGCGCCACCAACGACCACACGCGCGCGTGGGTGGCTGCTTCGCCCGCGATGTACCGACCTTCGAGCTCGGCGAAGGCGGCGTCGACGTCGTCGGCGTCGAATATGGAGTGAACAATCATCCGGTTGTCCCCGTCGACCTCCACGACGCCGATCATGTCCGCGCTGATCTCACCGGGCTCAAGTCCGTGGGCGGAGGACCGAATGCGGGAGAGGGCAAGGCGTTGACCACGAGTCGCGTGGGCCGTCCAGACAACGCCCTCGAAACCCACCTCAGCGACTGCCCCCAGGTTTGCCAGGTTCACATCGCGTCCGCGCAGTTCACCGGAGTTGACGACCCGGCGGTTGTCATACGACACAACGTCCTTGGCGAGCACCTCGGCCATCGCGGCCCAATTTCGCGTCTCGAGGCACGTCCAAAACCGTTCATTCACTTGGCTCGCCGCATTTTCCAGGTGGTGCGGCCGCGGTTGCAGTTCCTCAAAGCGAGCGAGCGCGGCTTCAACGTCTGTCTCGTCGAACATCTCGCAGCGTTTGACCAGATCGCCCTCGAACGTGAAAAACACGGTCTCACGCCACTCCGCATCGAAACCCTCATGGGAGGTCCCCCGTGCGGTATGCGTGATGACCGATCCAGTGTTGGTCAGTCGATGCACCGTCTCAATGCACATTTTGAGGTCCGGCGCGACGTCCCACGTGGCCTCGACGTACGGGACGATCTTGCCTGGCTCGAATGTTATCCCGCGCCGGTGATCGATGTTAACGAAGTCGGTTGTGGTTGCGGGTATCTCGTGCCGGTTGAACCCGGCGTAAGTCGGTACCATGAGCGACCAGATGTGCGCATGCGCGGCCGCATCTCCGGCGAGGTAACGGGTTTCGAGTTCATCGAATGCAGCGTCCACGTTGTCGACGCCGAATGTGAGTTGCGCCGCGATCCGTTCCTCGGCGTCGATCTCGGCGAGGATGAGCATGTCGCTGCTGAACTCCCCGTAGTGCAGATTCCGGTTCGGAGAGCAGATGCGAGTGAGGACCAGATGCTCCCCGCGGGTCGCGGTCACTGTTGCCTGCACCGGGGCCGCATCGGCCAAGGCCCGCAGGTTCGCAATCACGGCATCGCGACCGTTCCAGAACCCGGAATTCACTACGTCGTGGCGATCGTCCACGTAACTGTCGTCGGTCAGCACTTCGGCTATCGCCGTCCAGTCGCGGGCCCGGAAGTATGCGAGGTAGCGGTCAAGTGTGCGACTTGCCGCGTTTGCCAAAGGCCGCGCCTGCGGTTGCAGCTCGTCAAAGCGGGCAAGCGCAGCATCGAGATCTGCTTCGTCGAAGAACTCAGAGCGATTGACCACACCGCCTTCGACAGTGATAGCGATAATCATCCGCCACTCGGCGTCGAAACCCTGTAGCGACGTCCCCTTCGCCACATGGGTGACAACCGCGCCGACGGAAGTCAGCCGATGAACGACCTCGACATAGAGGCTGGTGAAGTTCGTATCGCCGAACGCTACACGTAGGTACCCGATCAAGTCACCGGGCGCCATCGTTGCCCCGCTCCGACGGTCGATGTCGACCAAGTCGGGAGTCGCAGGTATTTCCCCGCGGTTGAGGGCCGCGTAGCCTTGCGTGATCACCGACCAGGAGCGAGCATGGGCGGCCGCTAGACCCCCGGCGTACCGACCTTCGAGCTCGGCGAAGGCGGCGTCGATGTCGTCGGGATCGAACAGGACGGCTCCGGTGATCTGTTCGTCGGCGTTGTACTCAACGACCTGGAGCACATCGAGTTGAGTCGCCGGGTGCTCGGGACCCGCGGCTTCAAAGCGCGTGAGAATGAGGCGATCGCCGCGGGTCGCGATGATGTGCGCCGTAACGTTCCCCAGCAACCCCACATCAGCGGATACTCGCAGGTCTTCGATCGCGGCATCTCGACCGCGCCGGATCCCGGCATTCACCACTCGACGGCGATCGTCGTTGGAGTAATCGTCGGTGAACATTTGCGCCATGGCGTCCCAGTCGCGGGCGGCGAAGAGTGCCAGGAAGCGCTCGTGCACCGGATTTTTCAACCGCGGCGGCTGTGGGCGGAGCTCCTCGAAACGTGCGATGGCGGCATCGAGATCCGCCTGGTCGAAGACCTCGCAGCGGTTGATCAGGTCACCGTCCAGAGTCAGAAGGGTCACCTCAAGCCACTCGGCGTCGAAGCCGTCCGGCGACGTCCCATGCGTCCTCTGGGTGACGACTGCTCCAAGGTTGCTCAGCCGATGCACCGCATCGACGTAGATCTTGGCCTGCGGCGCGAGTTGCCATGTGGCATGGATGTATGGAACCAGGTCGCCCGGCAAGAACGCTCGCCCTCGCCGGTGGTCAAGATTTACCCAGCCTGGCGTCGTCGCGGGTAGCTCGTGGTTGTTGAACGCCGCGAAATTTCGTAACAGAGTCGACCACGTATGCCGATGGGCGATGCCTTCACCCGCGAGATAACGCTTTTCGAGTTCCTCGAAGGGGGTTTCAAAGTCGTCGGGGTCGAAGACGACCGTGGCCACAAATCGGTTGTCCTCGTTGACCTGCACGACGGAGAGTGCCGCAGCTTGGAACGCTGCGGGCAGCGAATCTTGGCTGGCGAAGGTGAAACGGAAGAGCGTGAGGCGCTCTCCGCGGATCGCAACAACCGCGGCCCGCACATCAGACCTCCAAACCTCTGCGGTGGCCCGCCAATTCGCCATCTCGATATCTCGACCGCGTCGCATTCCGGCGTTTATGCCTCGACGGCGGTCATCCGAGCAGAAATCTTCATCGATCAGGTCGGCCATGGCATCCCAGTCGCGGGCGGCAAAGTGCGCCAGGAATTGCTCAACCGCTCGGCTCGCTTGGTTCTCTAATCGCGGTGCCTGCTGGCTGAGCTCTTCGAACCGCGCGAGTGCGGCGTCCACGTCCGTCTCGTCGAACACCTCGCAACGGGCGAGTCGGTCACCATCGACAATGTGAAGCATCACCAAGCGCCACTCGACTTCCAGGCCATCGGGCGAGGACCCGTGCGCATAGTTGGTGATCACGGCCCCGAAGCTGTTGATTTGATGCGCTATTTCGATATGCACCCTGAAGTCGGGGGTGAGATCGAAGAGGGTGTGGATGGCTGACGTCATGTCGCCGGCGGCGAATGGTGTGCCTCGCCGATGGTCGATCGTGACCCAGTCTTCTTGGGGAAGTTCGTGCCGGTTGAACATAGCGTGCACGCCTGCTATTACCGACCACGTATCTGCGTAAGCAGCTGCTTCGCCTGCGAGGTAACGACTTTCGAGTTCCGTGAAGGCGGTGTCGACGTCATCGAGATCGAACGCGATGTGTGTCGCGATGTGGTCGTCGGTGTCGGTCTCGACGATGGTAAGGAACTCGACGTCGAACTCTTGGCCCTGCAGGTCGTGGTTGCGGCCACGAAGCAGGGCGAGGCGACTTCCGCGGATCGCGATGACGGTCGACGTTATGTTCGCTCCCGACTCCGCGATAGCTCGGTGGTTGGCGACGACCACATCGCGACCGCGCCAATGTCCGAAATTCACCATGTGCCGACGATCGTCAACCACGGTGTTTTCCGCCAAGATTCCGGCCATCGCGTCCCAGTCGCGCGACGCGTAGTACGCGTATAGCCGTTCGCCCGCTTGGCTTGCCGCGTTCTCCAACCGCGGCGCCGGGCGGCTGAGCTGATCGAACGTCTCGAGGGCAGAGTCGATGTCCGCCTCATCGAAAAGCTCACTGCGGCTGATCATGTCGCCATCGACCGTCAGGATTTGGACGCCCCGCCACTCGGCGTCGAAGCCGTCTTGCGAGCGTCCATGGGCGGAGTGGGTGACAACCGCTCCCTGGTTGTTCAAACGATGCACGGCCTCGATGTACGTGCGGATGTCTTGGCCGAGATCCCATCCGGCGCGGATGTATGAGAGGAGGTCACCGGGTGCATACGCTGCCGCCCGTCGGTGATCGATGCTCACGAAGTTCGGTGTTGTGGCGGCAAGTTCGTGGCGGTTGAGCGAGGCGTAGGCATTCGCGATCAGTGACCACGCCTGCGAGTATGTCGCCGCTTCGCCGGCGAGGTACCGCGCGTCGAGTTCGGCGATGGCGGCATCGAGGTCGTCGAGATCGAACACGACGTCAGCCACGATTCGCTCTTCGGTGTCGATCTCGACGATACTGAGGGCGTCGTTTTGAATCGCGTCGGGGTCGTGGCCCGAGACTCGAACTCGTGTGAGGGCAAGGCGCGCACCGCGGATTGCCAGGGAGCCCA
Organism: Mycobacterium mantenii; assembly: GCF_001667865.1. Classification (GTDB taxonomy): domain Bacteria; phylum Actinomycetota; class Actinomycetes; order Mycobacteriales; family Mycobacteriaceae; genus Mycobacterium; species Mycobacterium mantenii_A. Next base: position 6,114 of record NZ_LZJP01000044.1, read on the forward strand.
CCATCGACATCGTGAAGCCGACATCGACGGTCGCCCGCGCATCTTTGATGTTGGCATCTCGACCATGCAGGATCCCGGCGTTCACCACTCGCCGGCGATCGTCGACCGAGACATCCTCCGCGGTTATTCGAGCCACGGCGTCCCAGTCGCCGGCCGCGACGTACGCGTAAAGGCGCTCGAATACACGCGTTGCGGCGTTCTCCAGCCGCGGCGCCGGCCGGCTCAGTCGATCGAACCGCGTGAGCGCGGCGTCCAGGTCCTCCTCGTCGAATAGCTCGATGCGGCTCACCATTGCACCGTCGACTGCTAAGACTGCAACCCCCCGCCACTCGGCATCGAAGCCGTCGCGTGAAGCTTCCTGTGCGGCGTAAGTGATGACTGCTCCGCCACCGTTCAGCCGATGGACAGTAGCCACGTAGGAAGTGACGTCCTGGCCGGCGTCCAGTCCGGCGTTCATGTAAGCCATCAGGTCGCTGGGCCCCATCGCGATCTCCCGCCGGTGATCGACGTTGATGCAGTCCGCCGTTGTCGGTGGTTGCTCGTGTCGATTTATCGCGGCGTAGCTGGCACTGATGACCGACCATGTCTGTGCTTGCGTGGCAGTTTCGCCGGCGACGTAGCGTCTGTCGAGCTCCGTCATTGCAGCGTCGAAGTCGTCGGGGTCAAACACGACCGCCTCCGCCAGCTTCCGGTTGGCGTCGATCTCCGCAACGAGAAGGGTTTCGATTCGGAATGATTCGGGTCTCTGGTCTCGGTTCGAAAAGCGGATACGGGTGAGGGTGAGGTGTGTGCCGCGGGTCGCGATGAGGGTCGACGTCGCGTCGGTGAACCCGACGTTCGCCGCCGCCCTGAAGTCTTCGGTCGCGGCACCTCGGCCATATCGAACGCCGGCGTTCACGGCTCGTCGACGATCATCGACCAAGTAGTCGTCGGCCATCATCGCCGTGATGGCTTCCCAGTCCCGGGGCGCGAAGTTCGCCAGGAAACTCTCTACCACTTGGCTTGCTGCGTTTCCCAGCCGCGGCGCGGGCCGGCTGAGCTGATCGAACCGCGTGAGCGCGGCGTCAAGGTCTGCCTCGTCGAAGAACTCGGAGCGGCAAATCCGGTCGCCGTCGATCATAAGCACGCAGATGGCCCGCCACTCGGCGTTGAGACCCTCTGGTGAGGTCTCATGCGAGACGGTACTGACCACCGCTCCATGACTATTCAGCCGATGCGCGGCCTCGACGAAGCTGCTCAGATTGTGCGTGAGGTTCCACGAAGCGAGCAATGCAGGAAGTTCACCAGGCGCAAACGAAGGCCCACGCCGGTGGTCGATGTTGACCCAATCCGGCACCGTGGGAAGGATCTCGCGGCGGTTGAGCGCATAGATCGCTTGCGTGACGACCGACCACATCTGCGAACAGGCAGCCGCCTCACCGGCAAGGTAGCGCGCATCGAGTTCCGCGATGGCCGCGTCGAAGTCTTCGAGGTCAAATGCGACGTGGGCGGCCAACCGCTCGCCGGCATCGATCTCAACCACGCTGAGAAACTCGATACGGAATTCCCCAGATTGCCGATCGTGCCCAAAGATAGTCGAACGACATAGCGCGAGGCGTGCGCCACGGGTCGCGGCGACGCTCGATGTGATCTTCTCGCCGCCGAGTTCGACAAAGGCTTGACCGTTGGCGATCTCGACATCCCGGCCGCGCCGGATGCCCGAATTCACCATGTGTCGACGATCGTCGTTGATCATGTTCTCCGCCAGGGCATTTGCCATGGCATCCCAATCGCGGGCCGTGAAGTACGCGTTCACGCGGCCGTACACCTGGCTTGCTGTGTTCTCGAGCCGCGGTTCCGGTCGGCTGAGCTGATCGAATCTTGCTATGGCAGCAGCGATATCGGTCTCGTCGTATAGCTCGCAGCGGTTGACCGTGTCGCCTTTGACTGTTACCAGTGCGGTCTCTCGCCACTCGGCATCGAAGCCCTCATGGGAAGCGCCTCGCGCCGAATAGGTGCACACCGCGCCAAGCTCGCTAAGCCGATGCACAACCTCGACGTAGGACCGAATGGACTGGTCGAGATCCCAGCCGGCGCGGATGTATTGGTCCAATTCGCCTGGCGCGAATGCTGCCGATCGGCGATGGTCGAGACTCAAGCAATCGGGCGCCACCGCGGGGTATTCGTTCCTGCTGACCGACGCGAAGGTTCCCGCCACAACCGACCAAGTGCCCGCATAAGGGGCCGCTTCACCGCCGAGGTACCGGCGATCGAGCTCAGCGATGGCGGCGTCGAGGTCTTCGAGGTCGTACGTAACGACGACCGCAATCCGGTCGTCGTCGTCAATGCCGACGACGTTCAGTGCGTCGTTTCGTGCCGCGTCCGGGTCGCTGCCTTCGGCACGAACTCGTGCGAGGACGAGACGCTCTCCCCGGATCGCAATGGCGCTTACCATCGAGATCGTGAAGCCGACATCGACGGCCGCCTGCAAATCTTTGATCACCCGATCTCGGCTGTGTTGGGTTTCGGCACTCAGGATCCGTCGGTGGTCGATGCCGACGTAGTTCTCCGCCACGGTCTGCGCCATCGCGTCCCAGTCACGAGTCGCTAAGTGCGACCACACGTGCTCGAATACCGACGCTGCCCTGTTCTCCACTCTGCGCACGTCGGGGCGTCGTGCTTCGAGCCGTGCCTGCGCAGCATCGAGTTCAGCGACAGCGGCATCCGTGTCTTCGACGTCGAACCACAGCTGAAGCGCGATTCGACCCGACTCGTCGATGCCGCACAGCGACAGAAATTCGTCTCGTGGCGCCCCAGGGCTCGCGTCGTTACTGCCTACCACTACGCGAGCGAGAGCCAGGCGCTCGCCTCGCACAGCGATAGCGACTTGGTTGAACCGTAGGTTGGCCGCCTCGACAGCACGCCTGCTCTGATGTGCCCAGTCCGCCGGTGCCAGGTCGGTCGTGAAACCGACGATCTTCCGACGACTCTCGACGAGGCCCTCAGGCGCATACAGCTCCTTGAGCGCATCCCAGGCCTCGCTATGAATGGCAGCAATGACGCGTTCGGTCACTCGTACGCATGCATTCTCGAGATCAACAACCGGCTTCTCGGGTGGCGCCGGGGCAGTTGGCACGCCGCCCTCGCCGAGAATCCGACGCGCCCTCTCCGCCAGCGCCGCAGCGCCTTTGCGCTCATACAAATCGACCGCTCGCTCGGCCGCGGCTCGCGCCCCCGAGCTATCACCGGCGACGCCCAAAACCGTTGCCAGGGTGTGGCATGCGTCGCCGTGATCAACCAGGGCGTCCGTGCGCTCGGCCAACGCGACCGCGTCTTCGGCCACCTGCCTGGCGGCCTCGTAGTCCCCGCCGCGCGCCAGCAGGTGCGCCCGCAGCGTCCGCCATGCGATCGACGCCTTCAACGCGTGCCCGGCGAGACGCTCACTCTCGGTGCACAATTCACGAGCTTCATCATCCCGCCCAAGAGCAAGGCACGCCCTACCGAGCAGCGCGGCGGTCTCGGCGGTGTCGGCGTCCAACCCCATGCGACGGAAACCGTTGTAGGCCTTACGCAAATGCGGCTCCGCGGAGGCGGCATCGTCGACGATGAGTTCGACAATGCCGGCGAACTGCTCAACTTCGAGCAGCGCATGGCGCAGGCCCAGTTCGGTTACCGTCCGCCGGGCCGAGTCGATCATCCGCCGGGCCGCCGCGGCGCGACCGCGGAAGGCCTCCAAAACGGCCTGGCATCGCGTCGACGTGGCCTCGACGGCGGGGGAGTCGGTCGTGATCCGAAGCAGTCGCACCACGTCGAGACAGCGCCCGCCTGCGCGCGGAACCGGATTGGGGCCCCACAGCGCGGCGAGCGGCGCGCCCGCCAATACCGCGTTCACCCGGCGGTGTTCGCGCGCCCGCCGCGCCGCGGTCAACGCATCGTCGAGGGCGGCCTCGCTGTCGCCGATGCGCCCGAGGCGAGCGAGGCATGTCGCCCGAACTGTGTGCGCCTTGGCTTCCCCTGCGGCGTCGTCCAACTCGGCGAGTTTGGCCGCGGCCGCGCCTAACGCAGATTCGACCTCGTCCAACCGCTCGGGGTGAATCAACATCGAGAGTTGGCCGTCGAAACACGTTGCCCATGCCGCCAGTCGCGCCGAATCCACTGTTGCGTCTTGCAATTGGGACACGGCACCCGCCGCCGAAGTCACGTCTCCCGCTGCCAACAGGGCTTCGCAACGCGCGACCAACAGTTCGGCGGTCTGCTCGTCGCGATCGGGCAGCTCGTCGTCAAGCTCCTCCAGCGCGTGCAGTGCGTGATGGTAGAGGTCGGCGGCACCCTCGTAGGCGAGCCGCGCCATCGCCTGGTCTGCGGCGCGCCGGCAGTAGAAGACCGCCTTGGCCGCGTTGCCCGCCCAAGCACATTCGTAATAATGATGAGCCAATTCGGCTAGCAGCTCGTCGTCGGCGCCGGGCATCGTCTCCAGGGTCGCGGCGATGTGCTGGTGCAATCGCATGCGTCGCACGGATGCCAGTTCGGCCAGCAGTGACTGCCGGACGATCGCGTGATTGAACCGGTAGAAGCCGCCGGGCTCTTCGATGACGATTCCGGCTTGGCGTGCTTCGTCGAACGCGTCGACGAGGTCGCTTCCGACCACTTGCTCGACGAGCTCCAAGGCGAACCGGCTGCCGATAACCGCGGCGGCGGCAAGGGCTTTGTTGGTCTCGGTGGGCAGTCGAGAAAGTCTGCGGCTCACCGCTTCTCGTACGCCTTGCGGCAGGGTGCTCTGATCCCAGACGCCGCCACTCTCGTCGACATGGCGTAGGGCCTCGATGAGGAAGAACGGGTTTCCGCCCGTGACCGAGGCCAACGCGTGGGCGAGTTCCTCGTCGTCGTAGCCGGCCTCGGCGACGTAGGCCGTCACGTCGTCCTCGTCCAGTCCGCCGAGGGTGAGCCGGTTGGCCGTCCCGTCGCGGTGCAGGTCGGCGAGCATCGCGGCGAGGGGATGGGAGCGGTCGAGGTCGGTGCTGCGGTAGGTGCCGACGATCTGCAGGCGGGCGTGGTCGCCGAATCGCAGCAGGTGCCGCAACAGGAGCAGCGTCGGCTTGGCCGCCCAGTGCAGATCATCGAGGATCAAGACGACCGGTGCGCTCGTGGACGCGACTTCCAGCAGCGCGACGACGGCATCGAACAGTGCGTAGCGTTCGGTGTCGGGGTCGGGGTGCGCCGGGGGACTGAGGTCGGGCAGGGCATCGGCCAGCCCGGGCGCCAGTGGTAGCAGCGCTTCGACGCCGCGCAGCCCCCTCAGCCGGTCAGCACCCACGCACGGCGCCAGCGAACGTAACGCCTCGGCGAACGGCTGGTAGGGCGCTCCGAGGTCCTCGTCGCACCGGCCGTACAGCACGACGGCCCCTTGCGCGTAGGCCTGTTGCGACCACTCACCGGCCAGACGCGTCTTGCCCACTCCGGGTTCGCCGGCGATCAGCACGGTGCGCACACCGCCCGCGAGCGCGATCTGCCACGCCGAAAGCAGCCCCTCGAGTTCTCGGCCACGTCCCACGAAAGGCCCCGGCCCGACCAGGACCGCGGGGAAGTTGGGCCGCGCCATCGGCGCTTCGAATGCTTGCGATTCCGATTGTCCGGCAATGGTTTCCAGTCGCAGTTCGAAGACATGCTCGGGGCGCGTCAGGTTTTTCAGCTGGCGCATCCCCAGGTCGGTCAGCATCACGTCGTCGGCCAGCGAGTCGATGACGAGCTCGGCGGTCGCTCCGGAGCACAGGATCTGGCCACCCTCGGCCAGTGACCGCAGCCGCGCGACCCGGTTGACCGCCCGGCCGAAGTAGTCGCCGTCGCGAAGCTCGACCTCGCCGGTGTGCAGCGCCATGCGGACGCGGATGGGATCGCGCAGCGCCCACGGCTCGTGCGTGATAGCGTCTTGCAGCTCAATTGCCGCGGCGGCCCCCGCCGAAGGCCGGTCGAAGACTGAAAACGTCGCATCGCCTTCGCCGCGCGTCTTGATCAGCCGGCCGCCCCTCGACGTGACAACCTGTTCGACCAGCTCGTCGTGGCGTGCCAGCGCCCCCGCCATCGCGCCGGCCTCCGCCTCCCAAGCCGCCGTCGACCCCTCGATGTCGGTCAGCAAAAAAGTCACGGCGCGCGTCACCGACGGAGCGTGTTGTGCCACAGCGATATCCAGCGAGGCGTCCTGCGCCACGATCGCAGCCTCGAGCCGGCGAAGCTTCGGCCCGGGATCCACGCCCAGCTCGTCGGCTAGCAGCGATCGTGCCCGTTGATACGCGCCGAGGGCCTCGCCTTGGCGGCCGGCGCGGTAGAGGGCGAGCATCAGCTGGCCCCATCGCCTCTCCCGCAGCGGGGCCTCGGCCACCGCGGCCTCGAGATCCCCGATGACTTCCGCGGCGCGACCCGTGGCCAGCAGCGCGTCCGTCCGATCCTCGACCAGCGCGGCATGACCCTCGATCCACCGCGTCTTTTCCGATGTCCCGCGCCGGCCGTCGGGAAGTTCGGGAATCCCGCGCCACAGGGCGAGGGCCTCGTCGAACCGCGCGAGCGCCTGGCTGGTGTCGCCCGCGGCGGCGGCATCGCGTCCCAGCCGGGCGGCCGCTTGGTAGCGCGAGGCGTCAATTTCGCTGTCGGCGACGGCCCACCCCGCCCCCTGGGTCAGAACGAAGCCGTCACCCAGGGCGCGACGCAGCGAAGAGATGTGGGTCTGCAGTGCCTTGGCGGCGGTGCGCGGCGGGTCTTGGCCCCAGAGCAGCTCGACGAGGGTGTCGGCCGGTACGACGGAACCGCCGTGCAGTCCGAGCATCGTCAGGATGGCGCGCGATTTCGCGCCCGGTATCGCGACGGGCGCTCCGTCCTGCCGGACCTGGAGTGGTCCCAAAACCCCCAGTTCCACCGATGAAAGCGTACTCACCCCAGCTATCTTCGGCGGCAAATTCAATACTCGGTCAAGATCGGGTAAAGCCACGCTGCCTGCAGTTCGTCCACCGCGCACAACCTGACGTGACCTCGGCCGATGTCGGCCAGCTACCGAGCCGGTGCTCGCCAATCCGCGCACGAGCTGGGGCGGCGTCTTGCGGCCCGAACATTGGCGTTTACCCGACCGTTTACCGTTGGTACCTATGGACAGCGACCGGAGTGACTCCGCCTTCACTTGGCAGGGCCGGCGCGAACTGGTGAGCCGCATGCATGACCAGCTCGATGAGCTGGTGGCGGCGCGTGACCAGATGGAACAACTCGTGCGCGTCATCGTCGAGATCGGCTCGGATCTGGATCTGGACGTGACGCTGCATCGAGTCCTCAAAGCCGCGATGGAGCTGACCGGCGCCCGCTACGCCGCCCTGGGCATCCGCGCCTCCGACGGCACGCTCGTCTCTTTCGTCTATGCGGGAATCGACGCGGACACCGCCCGGCGGCTCGGCGACCTCCCGGTCGGCGATGGTCTGCGCGTCGACGATCTGAGTACCCATCCCGAGACCGCCGAGCTGGCCGGACGCGAGCCGCCGATGCACGCGCTCCTCGGAATCCCGATTACGGTGCGGGCGGCCAACTTCGGCAGCCTGTACCTGGCCGACGACCGGCCGGGTCGAGTCTTCTCCAACTCGCAGGAAGGCGCCGTACGCGCGATGGCCACGGCGGCGGCCGCCGCTATCGACAACGCCCGTCTCTTCGAGCGAGAGCGTGAGTCGGCGAGATGGACGAAGGCCAGCCGCGAGATCACCACCGCACTTCTGTCCGGAGACCCGCAAACGGGGCCGCTGCAGCTCATCGTGAACCGAGCGCTGGAGCTGGCCGGTGCCGAGCAGGCCATCCTGCTGGTCCCCAAGGAGCCCGAGTTGCCGGTCGACCTGGTCGACACCCTGGTCGTTGCCGCGACCGCGGGTCGGTACTCCTCGGAGGTGATCGGCCGGCAGGTTCCGATGGACGCATCGACCACCGGCGGCGTGGCCCGCCGCGGCCTACCGCTGATCACGGATTCCTTCCAGTACCCGATCGAGGGCTTCACCGACGTCGGTGAACGCTCGGCGATCGTCATGCCGCTGATTGCGGACGGCGCGGTGCTCGGCGTCATCGCCGTCGCACGCGAGCCGCATCGACCCGCGTTCGGTGAGGACTACCTCGACCTCGTCAGCGACTTCGCCCGGCACGCGGCGATAGCGCTGGCGTTGGCGGCGGGCCGTGAACACGCGCTCAACCAGGAACTGGCCCAGGCCGACACCGTCGATGAGGCGGTGCAAGCCGCCGCCGAGGAATTGCGCCGGCTCTGGCGGGCGCGCCGCGTGCTGGCCGTCACCTTCCCGACGCAAAGTTCCTCCACGGAAACGGCCTACGGCCCGCCGCGGGTGGTAGCGGTGGGCGAGCCCACGCGGTGGGCCGACCTGCCGTCGCACACCCAGCAGGCGCTCAGCTCACTGCGCGACGGCGAGTTGCTCACCTCCAATGCGGCGTATCCCGGAACGGCGGGCATTGCCCTGCAGCACCCCGACGGTGTGCTCGTCGTCTGGTTGGATCTGACCGATCAGCGCCCGTTCACCCTCGAGGACCAGACCTTGCTCACGGTCCTGGCCGGCCGCTTGGGCCAGGGTCTGCAGCGGGTGCACCAGGTCGATCAGCAACGCGAAACCGCGCTGGCCCTGCAGCACGCGATCCTGGGCCCCGCCGACCTTCCCAACGGCTTCGCGGTGCGCTATCAGGCCGCCACGAGACCTCTTCAGGTGGGCGGTGACTGGTACGACATCGTCGACCTGGACGACGGGCGCATCGCGTTGATCGTCGGCGACTGCGTCGGCCACGGCCTCGCCGCCGCCACCGTGATGGGTCAGGTGCGCAGCGCCTGCCGTGCGCTCCTCTTCGAAAACCCAAGCCCCGGTGCGGCTCTCGCGGGGATGGATCGTTTCGCCGCGCGGCTGCCCGGTGCGCAATGCACCACCGCGGTGTGCGCCGTGCTCACCCCCGAGACCGGTGAATTGGTCTACTCCAGCGCCGGTCACCCGCCGCCCATCCTGGTGCACGGCGACGGCAGCACCCAGATACTCGACGAGGGCCACACCATCGCGCTGGGCATAAGGGGTAATTGGATCCGCCCCGAGGCCCGAGTGACCATCCCCGCGCGTTCGACGCTGCTGCTGTACACCGACGGTCTGGTGGAACGGCGCCGCATCCCGCTCGACCATGGCATCTCCCGTGTCGCGGCCGTCGCGCAGGACTCGCGCGGGTTGAAACTGGAGGATCTGGCGAACCAGGTCATGTCCCGCGTCGCGCCGGAGGGCGGGTACCAGGATGATGTCGTTCTGCTGCTCTACCGCCATCCGGCGCCGTTGGAGCTGAAGTTTCCCGCCGACGTCTCTCAGCTCGCGCCCACCCGCACCGCCTTGCGCAACTGGCTGACCCGGGTTCGGTTGGACCCGGATCAGACCCTGAACGTGCTCGTCGCCGCCGGGGAAGCCGTCGCCAACGCCATCGAACACGGTCATCGCCACAGACCGCAGGGCACGATTCGCCTGGGAGCGGTCGCCCTCGGCGACGAGGTCCAACTGACCATCACGGACACCGGCTCGTGGAAGGCTCCGCAACCGGCTTCCTATCCTCATCGAGGCCGGGGCATCCCCCTCATGCGAACCCTCATGCAGGAGGTCGATATCCGTCCCGACGCCGACGGAACGACAGTTCACCTATCCGCGAGGATCACCTGATGACCACCCCGCTCACGCTCGACACCGCGCGCGGCAGCGACGGACGATTCGTGCTGGTTGCGGCGGGGGAGATCGACCTGAGCAATATCGACACGTTCAGCGTGGCATTGACCAGCGCGGCGACCGAGGCCACCGGCGGTGACGGGGCGTTACTCGTCGACCTCAGTGCGGTCGAGTACCTGGACAGCGCGGCCATCAACACCCTGGCGGCGCACGCCGACCGCATCGAGCTCGTCGCGCACCCGATCCTGATGCCCGTCCTCAGGGTCAGCGGTCTCACCGAACTGACCACCATCGAATCCGCGCCGCCGACGGCGGGGCAGTGACGCACCTAGGCGGGCGGCGCGCCCGGATTTGTTGAATCACGTTGCAGCACAGTATAAAACGATCACCAGTTGGCCGACGGCGGCGTCACATGTCACGATGGCGCAATGGGTGACGATGCGCTGAGCGCGGAACGTGAATTCAACGAGCAGAACATCGAAGAGTTCCGCCGCAATGGCGGTAAAGTGGGCGGCCAGTTCGAGGGCTTTCCGTTGTTGCTGCTGACTTCGACCGGTGCGCGCAGCGGCGCCCAACGGGTCAACCCCGTCGCCTACTTCGATATCGACGGCAAAATCTATGTCGTCGGGTCCGCGGCGGGGCGGGACAACAATCCCTCCTGGGTGCACAACATTCGCGCCAACCCCCACGTGTCTGTCGAGATCGGCACGGAGGCTGCGAAGCCCGCGACCGCGCGCGAATTGCCGCGTGACGAAAGGGATTCGGTCTATTCAGTGGTGGTCGAGCGTGCCCCCGGTTTCGGGGAATACCAGCAACGCACCGACCGGCTCATCCCGGTCTTCGAGTTGATGACCGACTGAACACACGGGCGGACAACGGCATTCAAGCTCGCCAATTCGGCACGATGACGGATCGATTGCCGCACAATGATGGGCGCGGGTAGCGGATGCGATCGGTCATCCCCGCCCGCCCTGCCCGAACGGACGAAGTGAGATGGCGATGAGACGTTACTTGCGGCGCTGCATGATCGGTGCGGTCGCTGTCGTGTTGACCGGGTTGCCGGTGATCGGAACGGCGGCCATCGGCCGCGCCGACGGTGAATGCGCCCCCGGTTGGGGCTGGAGCGTCGAGCTGAATCAATGCGTGTTCCTCCTCCCGGCCGCAAATGGACCCGGGGGACCAGGCGGACCCGGTGGACCTGGGGGACCAGGCGGACCCGGAGGACCGGGCGGACCCGGGCCGCGCTAGGAACCTCGTCTCACCGCGGCAACGCGACGCTCGGACCGGCGAAATAGCTGGGCGGCGGGGCGTGGGAACTCCACGCGTCCGGCGGTCGTTATACCAGCTAAGTAACCGATGACTCCGAGGGGGACAGCAACCGCATGCCACGCACAGACAACGACACCTGGGATTTGGCGACCAGCGTGGGCGCGACCGCGACGATGGTCGCAGCCGCGCGGGCGATCGCGACCAACGCCGACAACCCGTTGATCGAGGACCGATTCGCCGAGCCGCTGGTTCGTGCGGTCGGCGTGGACTTCTTCACACGCTGGGTCTCCGGCGACCTGGTCGCCGCCGATGTCGACGACCACGGATCGGGCTGGAAGCTCGAGCACATGCCCGCCGCGATGGCGGCCCGGACCCGATTCTTCGACTCGTTCTTCCAGGCCGCGACGCAGGCCGGGATACGGCAGGCCGTGATCCTTGCCTCGGGCCTCGACACGCGCGCCTACCGGCTGGCGTGGCCGGCCGATATGACGGTCTTCGAGATCGACCAGCCCCAGGTCATCGAATTCAAGGCCGCCACGCTGGCCCAGCTGGGCGCCGCCCCACGGGCCGAGTTGCGCACGGTCGCCGTCGATTTGCGCAACGATTGGCCAAAGGCCCTGGTGGAAGCCGGCTTTGACAAGAGTCAGCCCACCGCGTGGATCGCGGAGGGGCTCTTCGGCTACCTGCCGCCGGAGGCGCAAGATCGGCTGCTGGACAACATCACCGCACTCAGCGCCGGCGGCAGCCGGCTGGCGTGCGAAGCTATTCCGGACATGTCCGAGGTAGACACCGAGAAGGCCCAGGAAATGATGCGCCAGGCCACCGCCAAATGGCGTGAACATGGCTTCGACCTGGAGTTCGGCGACCTCGGTTACCAGGGTGAGCGCAACGACGTTGCCTTTTATCTGGACAACCTGGGATGGCGGTCCGACGGCGTCCGGATGAGTGAGCTACTGGCCGACTCCGGGCTCGAGGCCATCCCGCAGACCAACGACTCCGTGTCGATGGCCGACACCATCTACTACAGCTCGGAGCTGAACAAATGACCGCACCGCAGCGCCGGGGCCTGAACGAGGCCGTCACACGCATATGGAGCTTTCTCGCGCCGGCTTACGATCTGCCGTTCCTGCAACAGTGGGTGTACCGGCCTCCGCACAACGAGGTGATAGCCCAGCTGCGCAGCCACGGGGCTCGCAAGATCGCTGATGTCGCCTGCGGCACAGGGATTTTAAGCGACCGAATCCAGCGTGAACTGCAGCCCGACGAGATCTACGGCGTCGACATGTCCGAGGGCATGCTCGGCCAGGCTCGTGCGAGGTCGGATCGGGTTCAATGGATGCGCGGCCCGGCCGAACAACTCCCGTTCGCCGACGGCGCCCTCGACGCCGTCGTGACGACCTCGGCCTTTCACTTCTTCGACCAGCCGGCGGCGTTGCGTGAATTCCACCGTGTGCTGGCGCCTGGCGGCCTGGTGGCCGTGTCGGCGCTGAGCACGCGGCAACCGCGGCTGCAGTCATCCGCGGACTCTCGGTGGAAGCCCCAACACAATGCGTCCGCGCCCGAGATGCGGACGTTGTTCGAGAACGCCGGGTTTGTGATCACTGATCAACACCGGATCCCGAGACCGGTGTGGACGGCGCTCGTGCCCGACCTGTTGACTGTCGGCACGAAAAGTTAGAGCCGACCCCGAGCACGAAAACCGCTCGGAGTCAACCCATATAGCGATGACGCCCGCTTCGCCTTTCGGCGAAGCGGGCGTCTTGTCAGCTATCGATCACAGCGGGATCCACACTCCGAAGAACCAGAAGCCCCACTGGTTGAAACCGGGATCCCAGATAGGCGTTTCCTGGTAGCCCCAGTAGTTGATCGGGCCGTAGTCCCAGTGGGCACCCGGCGGAGGGAGCGGTCGATCCCACGCGGGCCGCGGCGGCGCGCCCGGGCCCCAAGGGCCAGGTCCCTCGCCCCACGGCGCCCCGCGGAAGTAGCCACGCTGGGCATCCCCATGCCACGGGCCGCCAGGGTGAGGATCGGGTCCACCGAACCCGTCGGGGGCACCGGGGTGATCGCCGGGACCGCCCGGTCCGCCGGGGTGATCGCCGGGTCCACCCGGGCCACCCGGTCCGCCGGGGTGATCGCCGGGTCCACCCGGGCCACCCGGGCCGCCGGGTCCGCCCGGACCACCGGGTCCGCCTGGGCCGCCGGGGTGATTACCGGGACCGCCAGGCCCACCCGGGCCACCCGGGCCGCCGGGACCACCAGGATCATTGGGACCAGTGGGAGCGTGGCCGCCACCGGGCGCCTGCCCGCCATGATTACCCGGAGGCTGTGGCCCCCCGGGAGCAGCGTTAGCAAACCCGGCGCCCATTCCCAGGGCCGCAGCGCTGAGCGCTCCGGCGATGGTCACCCCTCCGACAAGTTGCTTCAACTTCATGATGCTTCACCTATCCACCAGGGATTTCTTGCAAGGAAGTTCCTTGAAGCACCCCCCGTTACAACCCCGACGCTAGATAGCTTTCCTATGGACTGGCTGTGTCTGGCCCATGCAGAACTTCTGGTCGGGCACACCACCCCGCATCGGTTTGCCGCCACCAGCCACCCCGGTTCAGCGCCGCGCGTCACGCGTGCCGCACCCCGGACACCAGCAGGTTTTTGACCGCAGACCGATGCGGTCGCCGGCGCGGGCGCGCGGGTTTGGGAAGGCTAGGTTGGCTGGTGGACCAGGGTTTTCCTCTATATCGTTGCGGCCGTGTCGAATGCGTCACATCCGCACGAACCGCACGTCGGTTCGGTGTCCTCGAAGTTGAATTGGCTGCGTGCGGGCGTCCTGGGCGCCAATGACGGCATCGTCTCCACCGCGGGCATCGTCGTTGGGGTCGCGGCGGCCACCGTCGAACGCGCCCCGATATTGACCGCCGGCACCGCCGGACTGGTCGCCGGAGCGGTGTCGATGGCGCTGGGCGAATACGTCTCCGTCAGCACCCAGCGCGACACCGAGAAAGCGCTGTTGCACAAGGAGCGCCGCGAACTGCGCGACGATCCCGTCGCTGAACTCGACGAGCTCGCCACCCTGTACGAGGCGAAAGGTCTGACGTCCGCGACCGCTCGCACCGTGGCCGAGGAACTCACCGACCACAATCCGCTGCTCGCGCACGCCGAGGTCGAACTGGGCATCAATCCCGAGGAGCTGACGAACCCCTGGCAGGCGGCCTCGTCGTCGGCACTCTCATTTGGGATCGGCGCCCTGCTGCCGTTGATCGCTATCCTGACCCCGCCGGCGACGTGGCGAGTCCCTGTCACCGTCGCCGCGGTACTGGTGGCGCTGGTGATCACCGGCTCGGTCTCGGCCGGTTTGGGCGGAGCGCCCAAGGGCCGTGCGGTGCTCCGCAACGCCATTGGCGGCAGCCTCGCGTTGGCGGTTACCTACCTGATCGGTCATCTGGTGGGCGCCGCAATCGGCTGATCGCCGGACCTACGGAATGCCGCGGCGCGGGACGTATCCAGCGACTGGAAGCGCAACTGTAACATCGACAGTTGCGGCCCTCAGCAGAGCCCGCAATCCCATCACGCGAAGGGTCATGCAGTGGCCGAGCCCAATATCGTGCCGGATGAAGCTCAATGGGCGGAACCGGCGCCCTACTTCGAGCGCGACGAGAACTACTTGGTGCCAACCAAAATCGCGCGCGGCGGATGGGGCCCGTCGTTGAGCGGCCATGTCGTCGGCGGGCTGCTGGCATGGGCGGTCGAGGATGCGGTCCAGGATGCGCAACTGCAGCCGGCGCGGTTGACTGTGGACCTGCCCCGGCCCACGGCGTTGGCCCCCCTCGAGGTGCACACGCAGGTCCGGCAGGACCGACGTCGACTGCGGCTGGTCGAGGCCGTGATCACCCAGGACGGCGCCCCCGTTGCCCAGGCGAGCGCGCTGTTTCTGCGGCGCGGCCCGCAGCCCGACGGGCACGTCTGGTCACCGCCGGTGCAGATGCCGCCGATCCCGCTGGACGAGGCCTACTCGACGTTGTTCATGCGAACCTACGGCTGGGGCGCCGACATGCAGAATCCCGACCCGGACTGGCCTCAGACGGACGGCCCCAAATACACCTGGATCCACGAGACGCGCCCGTTGATCGACGACGAACCACTCAGCGCCTTCGCCCGCGCGGCGATGGCCGGTGACATCACGGCCTCGATTGCCAACTGGGGCACCAACTCCCTGCAGTTCATCAACGTCGACTACACGCTCGCGCTCAGCCGACTGCCCGAGGGCGACCATATCGGGCTCGCCTCGCTGACCCATCACAGTCACGACGGGGTGGCCAGCGGCTCGGCGGTCCTGGTGGACGCGAAGGGACCGATCGGCACCGGCCTGTCCGTCGCGGTCGCGCACGCGGGATTTCGTCCGCCCTCCACCGATCCGTCAGCCGGGTGAGGTCGAGTGACGTTCTGGGCGTTGATTGCCGAGGCGGCGCAGCGAGGATCACGCCGGCCGCTGCTCGCCGATGAATACGGGCGCACCCTGACCGCGTGTCAGCTGCGCGACGCCGCGTGCGAAACCGCCGCCGCCCTCGCCGAACGCGGAGTCCGCGCGGGAACGGTGGTGTCCTGGCAGCTGCCCACGACGCTGGAAACGATGGTGGTGATGGCCGCGCTGGCCCGACTCGGTGCGGTGCAGAATCCGATCATCCCGATACTGCGGGAAAGCGAGGTTGGCTTCATCACCGGTCAGCTGGCCACCGAAGTCTTTGTGACGCCGCAGGTTTGGCGAGGATTCGACCATGGTGGGCTGGCTCGGGAGTTGGCGCGTGACAGGGGTTTTCAGGTCATCGCCCTCGACCTGGCAACGCCCCCGGCCGCGGGTGAGCTGCGGCTGCCGGGTGCCGGTACCGGGGCACTCCCGGCGCCGCCCGTCTCCGCCGACGACGCCCGGTGGATCTACTACTCCTCGGGAACCACCGCGGCTCCCAAGGGGATCCGCCATACCGATACGTCGGTCATCGCCGGCTCGGCGGGAGTGGTCGGCATGGTGGGGGCCAACAGCAGTGACGTGGATCCGATCGCCTTCCCGATAGCGCATATCGGTGGGGCCGCGATGCTGGCCACCGCGTTGCTGACCGGCATGCGGCTGGCCCTGTTCGAGACGTTCGACCCGGCCATTACGCCCTGGGTCATCGCCGCACACAATCCGACGTTCCTGGGCACCGCGACCCCGTTCTTCGTCGCCTTCCTCGAAGCCCAACGGGCCCATGGCGATCGGCCGCTGTTCCCGTCGGTCCGGGGCTGCCTCGCCGGAGGCGCACCCGTCACCGCCGAACTGGGGCGTCAGGTCCGCGAAGCGTTCGGCCTGGCCGGAATCGCCAATGCCTGGGGGATGACCGAGTTTCCTTGCGCGACTTCGCCGTCGCTCACCGCGGCGCCCGAGGTGCTCGACCATACCGTCGGGGCGCCGGTGCCCGGGGTCAAGGTCCGCGCGGTCGATAGCCGTGGCGTCGAATTGGGCGCCGGACAGGAAGGGGAGCTGCGCCTCAAGGGGCCGCAATGCTTCCTCGGCTACGCCGATCCGACGCTTGACGCCGACGCGTTCGACAGCGACGGCTGGTTGCGCACAGGCGATCTCGGCCTGATCGATGCCGACGGAAACGTCCGGGTCACCGGCCGCACCAAGGACGCGATCATCCGCAACGCGGAGAACATCTCCGCGCTCGAAATCGAGAATGCGCTGGCCACCCATCCCGACGTCGCCGATGTCGCCGTCATCGGGATCCCGGACCCGCGCACCGGCGAACGCGTCTGCGCCGTCGTGGTGCCCGCGACGGACGACGGTGTGTCGCTGGAATCCCTTGTGCGACATTGCCAATCACGGGGTCTCAGCCGATACAAACACCCGGAGCACCTGGTGGTCGTGGCTACCCTGCCGCGCAATCAATTCGGCAAGGTGATCAAGAAAGACCTGCGCGACGCGTTTGGGTGACGGCGACGCGTTTGGGGGACCCCGGCGCCTTCGGGTGACCACGCAGTCCTTGGGTAATAAGGCCGCCTCAAACCCGCTAGCGCATGCGCTATCGAGTTTCGAATCGCGGTTATGCCCCCCGAGACCCCGCGCAGGCCGCGGTGATCGCCGGCCCTACAACCCCTTGGGCGCATCGCGGACGGCCTGCACCGCCGCGGCGTCGCCGTCGAATTCGACCTGGGCCTGCCGCCCCACCGCGAACAGCAGTAGTTCCTCGGGCGGCCCGGTCACCGTCACCGCCGGCCCCTGACCGGCGGTGAGCACCGTCTTGCCCTCCGGGGTGCGCAACGCCACCCGGCCGGGCACCTTGGCGAGCGTGAACCTGGCCATCAGCGGCAGGGTGCGCCGCAGCATCTTGCTCAGGGCGGGCTCCAGCGAGCGCGGCTGCCAGCCCGGCTGCGCCCGTCGCACGTCCTCGTGATGGATGAACATCTCGGCCACGTTGGCCACCGGGTCGAGCAATTTCAGCGGGGAGTAGACCGGTGGGCCGGCAGCGAGCTTGCCCACCAGCTCGTCCCAATCGTTCTGCTCGGCCACCTGGTTCTGCACCTTCTCCGTGTGGGAGGCGAAGAAGGGGATCATGATGCCGGGCGCCGCGTCGGGCCGATATTCACGGATCACCAGGTGGGCGGCCAGGTCCCGCGTCTTCCAGCCCTCGCAGAGAGTGGGCGCGTCCGGACCGGCGCCGCGCATGGTTTCGACAAGGGCGGCACGTTCGCGTTGAGCAACAGACATGCGTTCAGCCTAGAGCCGGCGGCCGCCGAACAGCATGGGTCCACCGCACACCGCCGGCCCACAGCTCGGTAAATTTGGAGCGTCATGTTGTCGAAGGGAATCTCATGAACGCACGCGTCGAGCAGTTGGAATTTCAGGCAGAGGCTCGCCAACTGCTAGATCTGATGGTCCACTCCGTCTACTCCAACAAGGACTCGTTCCTGCGGGAGTTGATCTCCAACGCTTCCGACGCCCTGGACAAGCTGCGGCTTGAAGCGTTCCGGAACAAGGATCTCGACGTCGACACCTCCGACCTGCACATCGAGATCGATGTGGACAAGGACGCGCGCACCCTGACCATCCGCGACAACGGCATCGGGATGACCCGCGCCGAGGTGGTGGATCTGATCGGCACGCTGGCCAAGTCCGGCACCGCCGAGCTGCGCAAGCAACTGCGCGAGGCCAAGAACGCCGCGGCCTCAGAGGAACTCATCGGCCAGTTCGGTATCGGTTTCTATTCCAGCTTCATGGTCGCTGACAAGGTCGAACTGCTCACCCGCAAGGCCGGCGAGAGCGACGCCACCAAGTGGGAATCCAGCGGCGAGGGCACCTACACCATCGAATCCGTCGACGGGGCCCCGCAGGGAACCTCGGTCATCCTGCACCTCAAGCCGGAGGACGCCGAGGACGAGCTGCATGACTACACCGCGGACTTCAAGATCAGGAGCCTGGTCAAGAAGTACTCCGACTTCATCGCGTGGCCCATCCGGATGGAGGTCGAGCGCCGTACCCCCGCGAGCGAGGAGGGCGGCGAGGAAACGATCACCATCGAGACCGAAACCCTCAACTCGATGAAGGCCCTGTGGGCCCGGCCCAAAGAGGAAGTCTCCGAGGAGGAGTACAAGGAGTTCTACAAGCACGTCGCGCACGCCTGGGACGACCCGCTCGAGGTCATCGCGATGAAGGCCGAGGGCACCTTCGAGTACCAAGCGCTGCTGTTCATCCCGTCGCACGCCCCGTTCGACCTGTTCAACCGGGACGCGCAGACCGGGATCCAGCTGTACGTCAAGCGCGTGTTCATCATGGGCGACTGCGACGAGCTCATGCCCGAATACCTGCGCTTCGTCAAGGGCGTCGTTGACGCACAGGACATGTCGCTCAACGTGTCGCGCGAGATCCTGCAACAGGATCGGCAGATCAAGGCGATCCGGCGCCGGCTGACCAAGAAGGTCCTCGCCACGATCAAGGATCTGCAGTCCGAGCGCCCGGAGGACTATCGGACCTTCTGGACCCAATTCGGCCGGGTCGTCAAGGAGGGCCTGCTGTCGGACTTCGACAACCAGGAGACGCTGCTGCACATTTCCTCATTCGCCTCGACGCACAGCGAAGAGGAGGCCACCACGCTCGCACAATATGTGGAGCGCATGAAGGAGGGCCAGACCCAGATCTTCTACGCCACGGGCGACTCGCGTCAGCAGATCTTGAAGTCGCCGCACCTCGAGGCGTTCAAGGCCAAGGGCTATGAGGTGCTCCTGCTCACCGATCCGGTCGACGAGGTGTGGGTGGGCACCGTGACCGAGTTCGACGGCAAGCCGCTGCAGTCGATCGCCAAGGGCGAGGTGGATCTCAGCGCCGAGGGCGACGAGAGCGAGGCCGAGCGCGAGGAACAGCAGAAGGAATTCGCCGACCTGCTCGCCTGGCTCAAGGACACCTTGACCGACCACGTCAAGGAGGTTCGGCTGTCCACCCGCCTGACAGACTCGCCCGCCTGCCTGATCACCGATGCCTTCGGGATCACCCCGGCGCTCGCCCGCATGTACCGTGCGTCCGGGCAGGACATTCCGGTGGGGAAGCGAATTCTCGAACTCAACCCCAACCACCCGCTCGTCACCGGCCTGCGCCAAGCGCACCAGGACCGCAGCGACGATCCCTCGGTGGCGGAGACCGCGGAATTGCTCTACGGCACAGCGCTTCTTGCCGAAGGCGGCGCGCTCGACGATCCGGCGAGGTTTGCCGAGATCCTTGCCCACCGGTTGGCCCGCACGGTGTAACCCGGCGTTCACCGGCAAATGGGCGATTTCCGGGATTGAAAACGCGCTGGCAGGGATACTTAGATCCCATGCCTGAGTTTCGCGTTATCGACCCACATGGCCGGGTCGTCGCGGCGAAGAATTTTGCCAACGCGGAGGCCGCGCACGCCTGGTTCGTCAACTCGGTTGGCGGTAAAACTGAGCTGGGTTGGCGCATGGAGGTCAACGACGAGGGGCAATGGGCTTTCTTCGATGACACCGAGGGCTTCACCGCCCCGGTGAGCCGCCGGCCGGAACGGCGCTGAACGTCGGGCTTATGGCCCGATCACGAAGCAACGACCGGCGCCGCTGACGAACAGGACCTCGTCGACCGCGGATTGTGCGATGGCAGGGAATTCAAAGAGATGCACCTGTTGGTCGGCCGCAATGTTCGCGTCCTGCGATTCGTTGGTCCTGTCCTTCTTGCGGACCAACGCCGTCACCTTGTCCGGTTGCGCCGGATTGTTCGGATCGCGGAAGTACCACACTTCGATCCCGGCGCCGGAGCCATCGGCACGCCAGCCGTCGGAGTAGTAGCACGGCGGATTGCCCTCGGCGTCCGGCGGCGGTGGGGTGCATATCGACAACCCGACGCACGGCTGTAGGCCGGTGGTGCCGGGGGAAACGGGCGCGGCGGCAGGGGTACTGGGCGGGACGCTCGTGCTCGCCGGTACCGATGATGTCGTCGAGGTAGGGCCGGATGTTTTGGGCGGCGCGGCGTGCTGCGACCCGCACGCCATCAGCCCCGCGCACCCCACGACCATGACCGCGCACATCCGGAATGGGGTATCGAAACACATTACGCGCCAACCCATTTCAGTGACACACTTCGCAGGCGATGCCGTCGTTGTCCCGATCGAGGCCGGATCGGTAGCCCGGCTGCCCACGATAGATCGGAGCGGCACCCGCGGCGCAGGCTGCCCTGCAGTTGGGGTAGTAGGCGCTGCCGCCGGTCGTCGGCGAGGGCGACGTGGTGGTCGTCGGGGGAGCGGCCACGGCCGCCGGGGTTCCCGCAATTCCCGCTGTGATTGCTGCGACGATTAACAATCCACGAAGCACGTTCGGGAGCCTCCTGTTAGCGAAAACGACGATGGTTGCTGACGACTACAGAGCTAACACCCTAAGCAGGCTGTCGGGCAAGAGGTCAACGGCCCCGCGTTGCGGGCCCGCGCGCGACGTACGCTCCCACCATGCATGTCGACGCGATGACAACTCCCCAGCCGCTCGGCCAAATCGGTGACCTTGCCCGGCGGACCCAATCCGCCGGGTTCTCCGGTCTGCTGTTCACCGAGACGGGCCGCACCGCATACCTGAACGCCGCCGTGGCGTCGCAGGCGGCGCCCGACCTCGAGTTGTCGACGGGTGTCGCGGTGGCCTTTCCGCGCAGTCCCTTCGTTACCGCCGCGGCGGCGTGGGAACTTCAGGAAGCCACCAAGGGGAAGTTCCGGTTGGGCCTGGGAACCCAGGTGCGTACCCACGTCGTGCGTCGCTACGGCACGGCCTTCGAGCGGCCGGGGCCGCGCCTGCGCGACTACCTGCTCGCCGTGAAGGCGTGTTTCGCGGCGTTTCGCTCCGGCACCCTCGACCACCACGGCGACTTCTACGATCTCGACTTCATCACCCCGCAGTGGAGCCCGGGACCCATCGACGCTCCGGACCCCAAAGTCGATATCGCAGCGGTCAATCCGTGGATGCTGCGGATGGCGGGCGAAGTGGCCGACGGTGTCCACGTCCATCCGATCGGCGAGCCGGGCTACCTGGCCCGTCACGTGCTACCGACGGTCGCCGAAGGGGCGGCGAAGGCGGGTCGTTCACCGTCGGACCTCGCGATCATCGTGCCCGTCATGACCATCGTCGGCGACAGCGACGAAGAGCGGGACAAGCAGCGCGAAGTCGTGCGCGCCAGCATGGCGTTCTACGGCAGCACGCCCAACTACGCGTTCATCTGGGATGAGGCGGGGTTCGACGGCACCACCGCCCGGATCCGGGAGAAGCAGAAGGCGGGGGACTTCGCCGGGATGGCGGCCCAGGTCAGCGACGACCACATCGCGGTCTTCGCCACCGAATCGACCTGGGACGGGCTGGCCGACGCGCTGACCGAGAAGTACGCCGGCAAGGCAACGCGGTTGGTGATGTACAACGCCGTCGCAGATCAGGAGCGCTTCGAGCGGTACGGCGAGGTCGCCCGCCGGATACGAGCGGTCAGCGGCTGAGCTGGATGGCTTTGACCACCAGAAGCAACGCCCCGACAACCAGATAGGCGCGCAGCGCGATCATCGCCAACCGGGTTCCGGGTGACCAGGTGACCGGCTCGAGCAGGGCCAGCGGCGGCATGCGCCAGGTGTTGCGGTCGACGCCGCGGGCCGGGAGGTGTTGCTGGGGTCGCGACGGCTGACGGCGGGCCAGCCAGCGCAGCACCGGCGCCGCGGCCGCCGCGAGGATGACCAGCGCCAGCGTCAGGTAGCCCGCGACCGCGACGACGTTGAGGTCGGGGAACAACGTGGTCGCCATCAGGATCCCCGACAGCAGCAGCAGGGTGCCGACGATCAGCCCGGCGACCCAGTTGAGCCACGACCGATTGACCCAGGGCCCCAACACTTCTCGATCGTTGCACAACAGCAGCAGGAAAACGCTGGCGCTGGGCAGCAGCAGTCCGGCGAGGGCCTGCACGGCGGTGGTGATCAACCCGAGCGGGGCGCCCGGAATCAGCACGATGGCCGCGGCCACCACCACCATCGCGGTGTAGGACAGGTAGAACTGCTTGGCGTCGGCGAAGCCGCGGTGCAGCGAGTGCTTCAGCCCGAACACGTCTCCGAAGGCGTAGCTGGTGGCCAGGGTCACCGCGGCGGCCCCGATGATCGAGGCGTCCATCAACACGATGGCAAAGATCCAGCCGAGTGCCGGGCGGTGCTCGCCCAGCAGATGCGCCGTGGCGCCCGCGTCGGTGAAGCCGCCGACGGTGTGGGTGGAGCGCGCCGCCCACTCACCGGTCATCACCAGCGCCGCGGCGCCGACCACAACCACGAAGGCGCCCAGCACGGTGTCCGCGCGTTCGTAGCCCATGAACCGGGGGGTGATGCGCTTGTCGACGACGTTGGACTGCTGGAAAAACAGCTGCCACGGCGCCACGGTGGTGCCGACGATGGCGATGATCAGCAGCACCGCGTCCGAACTGATCCCACCCGAAATGCTGGGCACCACAAATGACTTCGCCGCGTGTCCCCACTGTGGATGTGACATCAGCAGCATTGGGATCTGCAGCAGCGTCACGGCGATGAAAACGAACATCGCCCGCTCCCATCGGCGGAAGCTGCCGCTGGCCATGATCGCCACCAATGCCACCGCCGAGATCGGTACCACCACGTATTTGGAGACGCCGATGTACTCGGCGGCCAGGCTGATGCCGATGAACTCGGTGACGATCGTCAAGAAGTTGAGCAAGAACAAGTCGCCGACCGAAAACCAGCCCCAGCCGCGACCGAAGCGTTCATTGATCAGCCGGGCATGCCCGACCCCGGTGACCGCGCCGAGCCGGACCACCATTTCCTGGTTGACGATGAGCACGGGAATCAACAGCAGCAACACCCACAGCAGTGAGTAGCCGTAGTTCTGGCCGGCCTGGGCGTAGGTGGCCACCCCACCGGCGTCGTTGTCCCCGACCATCACGATGATTCCGGGCCCGACGATCGCGAGCAGGGTCAGTAGCCGCGTGCGCCAGGTCCGGGCGTGCTCGGTTTCCCCGACGCTGATGCGCCCGAACGCACCCTCGATGTCGCCCAGATGTGCGCTGTCGAGTACCGCGGTGCGCCGCGGCTGCGCCGGCTCCGTGCGCTGAACCTCGACCGCCTGCGCGTCGGCCTGGGTGCTGTTCTCGCCGCCGGAGCTCACTGCGGGCTACCTCCCGCCGGTGTGTCACGGTTGTCGGTGGCGGCGATCTCGCGGATGGGCCGTGGCGCGGGCTCGCGGCGGCGCCAGTCTTCGGGAATGGTCGCCTCCAGGACGTCGTCGACGGTCACCACACCGAGTAGGCGATCCTGCTCGTCGACGACGGGGATGGAGTAGAGGTTGAAATCGGCCATCAGCAGCGCGATATCGGTCAGATCCGCGTCCGCGTTGACCCGCACCGGGTCGGAATCCATCAGGGCCGCAAGGGTTTCAGCGGGATCGACCTGTAAGAGGGTGATGACGGATACGACGCCGTCGAGCCGTTTGTCGTCATCGAGCACATGCACCTTGATGAGCGCTTCCGGTTGAATGCTGCGCGACGCGGCGATCAACGCCAACGCCTCGCCCGCGGTGGCGGTGGACGAACATGTCACCGAGTCGACATTCATCAGGCCGCCGGCGCTTTCGGGGTTGAACCCCATCAACGTGATGACCTTCGTGCGTTGCGGTGCGGGCATCAGCTCGAGCACGCGCCGGCGCCGCGACTGGCGCAGGTCGGCGATCGCGTCGGCGGCATCGTCGGCGCGCATCCGGCCCAGCAGCGCGGCGACCTCCTTATCCGGCATGTCATTGAGCAGTCGACTGGCCTTTTCCGGATCCAGTTCCTCGAAGACGTCGGCTTCCAGTTCCGGGTCGCTGTGCACCCGGTCGAGGATCTCGCCGCCCTCGGCCTTGTCCGCCTCCTCGAGGAGATCGGCGATCTCGGCGGCCTTGAGGTCGCCGAAGCGATCCGACAGACGCCGCACCGCGTCCGACCGGGCGTGGCCGATCAGCGGCTCGAACGCCTTCCAATCGCGAGACGCGTGCCCGCCCGAATGCTTGATCAGCCCGAACAATCGTGGTGGGCGGCGGGTGTCCAGGCGCGTGACCGTCCAGCCTTCGGCGGTCTGTTCCAGCTCGACGTCGTAGGCGCGCACCAGCTCCACGGTGGCCACGTCGATCAACCGGTGGCCCAACACGTCGGTGCGCAACAGCACCTCACCCTCGCGGCGTTCGAATCCCCGGAGGTCAACCTTGTTCTTGGTCAACAGAACTCGGTCCGCGGAGTAATCGTCAATGGTTTTGTCGCCGATGAAGACCCGGCGTCCGCCGACCCCGGCCACGATCCCGGCCACCAGCGGATACTCCTCGGCTCCCCGCAGCCGCACGATCACGTCCTCGACCCGACCCACCGTTTCGCCGGAGCGCGCCAGCACGGGCGCGCGCAACAGCTGCGAGAGGTGGATGACTGGCTGCCCGGCGCGCGGCTTGGACGCCTTTTCCGATGTGCCCATGTATCCCTCCTCGAGGCGGTATGACCGAACCCGCGGACAACCTACCCCGAAACCAGGCACCGCGACGCCCGGTAGGGCCTCGAATCGGATTCACCGAAGGGCAGGTACGGGTCCGGTGGCCGTCTCGAACACCTGGGCATACCCTCTAGCGCCGTGCAGTACCACCGCCAACGGGTAAACAGCAGAAGGCTATTGGGAATTCTGCGCCGCGGCGAAAGCTATTGCTTGTCGACCTTTCCGGCGATCTGGTTGGCGATGCTGACGCCGAGGTTCCCGACGTCCTTACGGCACGCGTCGACATCGATGACGACGTTGTTGCGAACGGTCAGCGCCCGCTGACAGGGTACGGTCACGCTCGTGCCGTTTCCGATGATGGTCAGGGTCACCGGGGCGCTCAGCACTCCGTCCGCGTTGGAAACCTGGCCCACCTTCCACTGAAGTTCCGGTTTGCCGTCGGCGGCGGGAACGGTGTCCTGGCGGTTGGCGCAGGCCGGCCAGCGCTGGGCCGACGTCGTGAAGAACGCGTTCGCCTGCTCGGGGGACGGAAAGAGCACCACAAACTGGTACACGTCAGGGCTTTCCAATTGATCGGCCCCCGCGGGAGCCGGCGCTTGGTCGTGGTAGCCATAAACCGCGGTGCTGCCACCGTCGGCGTAGACGGACGCCGACGCCGCGTGCATGGTGTACCTGCATTCAGCGGGGAACGTGTAGTCCGCGCGCATGACGGGATCTTCCAACAACTTGGTGATCGGCGGGTCGCTCGACGATCCCGTGACGCCCAGCGCGGTGTCGATATCGTTCGGCGAGAGCACCAGGTCGGGCAGCGCGGCCTGCGCCAGGGGAGTTTTCGCCGCCGCGGTCGTGGCGGTGGTCGACGACGATGCGCTGCCGCCTGCGTTGTCGCCGCCGCACCCGGCGAGGAGTATTCCGGCCGCGGCGACCACACCTGCCGCACTCAGCCGGCTCGTCATGTACATGGAGCATCCGACAGCAGCCCGGCGACCGCGGTGGCCAGCTGACGCATGAGCGAGGGGCCTTTCTCCTCGAGGTGACTCCTGAAGCGTTGCGCGCTTTCGGCTGCGTCGGCCATTCAGAGGCCGTTTGCGGAGCTTACGGCAGTGATCGGCTGGCGCGGGCGAATTCGGGCCAAGCGTTATGTTCGTTGCGTGTCCGCAGTCAATTTCGCCTCGGTGTCGCCGATAGTCCCCGTGCGAGACTTGGACGTCGCACTCGGCCGGCACCGCCGGCTCGGCTTCGACGCCCGCGCATACGTCGATCCGGACGGGACCTTGCACCGGGTCGGCTCACGACTGGGTTGAGGTCAGGCTTTCTCTGTTGCGCGAGAGGGCTTTTCGTCAGAAGGAGGGGCGTAGTTGG
Source organism: Mycobacterium mantenii (assembly GCF_001667865.1). GTDB lineage: Bacteria > Actinomycetota > Actinomycetes > Mycobacteriales > Mycobacteriaceae > Mycobacterium > Mycobacterium mantenii_A. The sequence goes on from NZ_LZJP01000044.1 coordinate 32,449, forward strand.
CCTGGCTGTGGGCCAGCGCCACCGTCGCCGCCGCCATCACGGCAACCGATAGGCCCAAGGCCACCAGGCCGACGTCGTTGGTGTGCAGCGTCTCACCGAGCACGGTGACACCGAGCACCGATCCGACGATGGGCTCGGCGACGGTCACCGCCGGAAGCGACGCGGTGAGCGGTCCGGCCCTAAACGCCGACTGCTCCCAGGCGGTAGCCGCGATCGCCAGCACCACCCACACGTACAACTCGGGTGCGCGCAACAACGCCGGGATGCCGCGACCGAGCTGGTCGACCACGCCTTTGGTCAACACCGAGAACAGTCCCCACAGCGAGCCGGACATCAGGCCGAGCAGCAATGCGCCGACCGGGCCCGGGAACATCCGCGCGCCGATCACGCACAGGATCAATGCCGGACCCATGACCAACGCCACGATGGTCCATGTCTGCACCGAGCCTCGCGGGGCCCCCTGTTGAGGGTCGCCGACCGTCACCACCACCGCCACCGCCGCCGCCAGCAGCACGGCCCAAATGCCTTGCCGGCGAGTGATTCTGCGATGGTTCACCCTCGCGCTGATGAGTAATGCGAACAGCAACGAGGTAACCAGCAGCGCCTGCACCAGCACCACTGAGCCCAGGCCCAGGGCCGCGGCCTGGAACCCGAACCCGGCGCCGGCCACCAGGCTGCCCGTCCACCATTGCCGGTCGCGCAGCAGACGGCGAAACAGGGCGAAGGTGCCGACCGGCTCATCGGTGACGTCTTGAGCGGAGCGCTGCTGGACGACATCTCCGGCACCGACCATCAGTGCGGCCGCCACCGCGAGCAACGCGGCGATGTCTGTTTTACCCAAGCGGCCCTCCTGTGAAATCAGCCGACGTCAAGTCTTAGCGTGCGCGGTTGAGGAGTTCAACCGGGTGACTCGTCGAGGACTTGCGGCCCTAGACTTCTGAACGGCACGCGGGCGATGGTGGCGGAAGGCCGAAGCTGCCCCACAAGGAGATACACGTCATGGACGCAACGAACTCCCGGATCGGCGTGATGGCTACCGAGGCGCTCGATCTACTCATCGACGCCGTCGACCGGATTTCACCGGACAGCTGGGAGCAGCCGTCCAACCTCGAGGGCTGGAGCGTGCGCGAGCTGGTGGGGCACGTCACCGGCAGCGCGGCCAAAGTCGTGACCCTCGTGGAGGACGGCGAGATTTGGGACCGGCCCTCGCAGCCCGCGGACTGGCTGTGCGACGATCCGGCGGCGCGCCTGCGCGAGCTGGCGACGCGGCTGGAAGCCGCCCTGCCAAGCGCTGATCTGGATGGGATGCGGGTATCGCCGGAAGGTGAGGTTCCGCTGCGTCGGGCGCTGACTTATCCGGTCTCGGACCTGGCCATGCACGCCTGGGACATCGATCGCTCACAGGGTCGGCTGATCGAGCTGCCCGCCGACCTGCTGGGGCTGTGCCGCGGGCTGGTGGAGTCGGTGCCGGAGGGGATGCTGCGGCGACCGGGCGGCTTCGGCCCGGCTCGAATCGCGCCCGACGACTGCACGCCGACAGCCCGGCTGATGGCCTATCTCGGCCGCTCGGTCGCCGGCTGAAATCTACATTGGGCGCGTGGTCTTTGCTTGTCCAGCAGTCGATTTCGCCATTTCGGCGGTCACAGCTGCAATACCAGTCCCCGCACCAGGCGAGGTACGAATTGCCCGCCTCTGAGCGACAAACCCAGCCGAGGAATTTCGGACCCGGCCGGGGAAGCCCGGTGCCGGCCGCCCAGCGCACGTGTTGTCGCTGAAAGCCGGGCAACTCGCACATGCCCGCCGGCAGGGACGGCTGTGGCGTAAGTGAAAACTGCGGGACGGCGGGGACGGCTGGGGCGCGGGAACTCAGCTGTTGCGGTGGATCTTGAGCGCGGTGGTGATCATAGGAACCTGCAGCGGCAACCGGGCCAGGGCGGCGATCCGCATCGGCCAGGGCTTGTTCCACCACAACCGGCACATGTTGACGTTGGCCGGGAAGACCCCGATGAACAGCACGGCCGCCGCGAGCGCGGCCAATCGCCGGGTGCGTCGCGGCAGCAGTGCCGCCCCGACGCCGACCTCCGCCACTCCCGACGCGTAGGTGTACAACCGCGCGCTTCCGGGCAACTCGGCGGGAACGATCGTGTCGAATGGTGCGGGTGCCACAAAGTGCAGCGTCCCCACGCCGAGCAGCATCGCCGCGACACGGTAGGCGAGTTGCTGAGTGGCGTCATCACGGACGGCGAGGGGTCTGGTCGTCATGCCACCATTGTGCCCATCGCTTACGCGCGGTCCGCGTCGGTATAGCGGATGATGCCACGAATGTTGCGGCCCTCGAGCATGTCGCGATAGCCGTCGTTGATCTGCTCCAGGGTGTATTCGCGCGTGACCATGTCGTCGAGGTTGAGCTGTCCCAGCTTGTACAGCTCCAGAATCGCCGGGATGTCGTACTGGGGGTTGCCGCCGCCAAAGATGCTGCCCTGCAGGCTTTTCTGCAGCAGGGAGAGTCCCGCCAGGTTGAGGGTGACATCGTTGGCCAGCACGCTGGCCATGCCGGTGAGGCAGCAGACCCCGCCCTTGGCCGTCAGCCCCATCCACGACTCGACGTCTTTCCCCTGCACATGGCCCACGGTGACGATCACCTTGCGGCACATCTGGCCCCGCGTCGCCTCGGCGATACCGGCCGCGGCGCTGTCGACGTCTGCGAAAGCCGCTGTGGCGCCGAACTTCAGCGCCTGCTCGCGCTTCCATTCGTAGGGATCGACGGCGAATATGCGCCGGGCCCCGGCGATGCGGGCGCCCTGCAGCGCGGCGACGCCGACACCACCGATGCCGATGACCGCGACATCCTCACCGGGAGAGACCGCCGCGCTGCGCACCGCCGAGCCGTAGCCGGTGGTGACCCCGCAGCCCACCAGGCAGGCCACGTCGAACGGGATCGTGGGATCGATCTTGACCACCGATGTCTGGTGCACCACCACATACGGCGCGAATGTGCCCAGCAGCGACATCGGAATGACGTCGCGACCCTGCGCGGTGACGCGGAACGACCCGTCGGAGACCGATTGACCCGACAGCAGCCCCATGCCCAGGTCGCACAGGTTGCGCAGGCCCGTCTGGCACGGCGTGCATTTGCCGCACGACGGGATGAACGACATGACCACGTGGTCGCCCACGGCCAGGTGCTCGACGCCGTCCCCGATCTCGGTGACGACGCCGGCGCCCTCGTGACCGCCGAGGACCGGGTAGCTCGGGATGGGGAAGTCGCCCGTCATCAAATGGTGGTCCGAGTGACACAACCCGGCCGTCTCCAGCTGGACGGTCACCTCGCCGTGCCGGGGATCGCCGATTTCGATCTCGTCGATCGACCATGGCTCATTCAGTTCCCAGACCAGCGCACCCTTGGTCTTCAACGGCTTGGCCTCCGTTTTTACCCGAACCGCTTAACTGTTAGCGCCGTCACACGAGCCCGGCGTACCGAACTTAGACCATTACTATTGGCTATACAGTATTTGATACGATTCGCGGCGTCTGACCGCCCACAACAACGAGGTTGAGAAAATGGCCACTCCCGTCATTGTCGGAGCCGTCCGGACCGCGATCGGTCGTTCGTTCAAGGGCACGCTGGTCAACACGCCGCCCGAGACCCTGATCACCGCCGTCCTTCCCGAGGTGGTCCGCAGGTCGGGCGTCGACCCCCAAGATATCGACGACATCATCTTTGCCGAATCACATTACGGTGGTGGAGATCTCGCGCGTTACGCGGCGACCGCGACGGGCTTGGAGCACGTTCCCGGACAGTCGGTCAACCGGCACTGCGCGGGAAGTCTCACGGCCATCGGCAACGCCGCGGCGCAGATCGGCTCCGGCATGGAGCGCGTGCTGATCGCCGGCGGCGTGCAGTCGCTGTCGATGACGCCGCTGACCAACTGGCGCATCCCCGGGCCCGAACTGAAGTTCGAGGAGCGCTGGATGCCGCCGACGCACGTGGAGACCCCGGACGCGCCCGCGAAGGACATGTCGATCACCGTGGGCTGGAACACCGCTCAGGCGGTCGGCATCACGCGTGAGGAGATGGACGCCTGGGCGGCGCGCTCCCACGAGCGCGCCATCGCGGCAATGGACGCCGGCAAGTTCGTCGACGAGATCTTGCCGCTGAAGATCACCCAGTTTGACGGTTCGGTCACCGAGTTCGCCGTCGACGAGCATCCGCGCCGCGACACCACCGTCGAGAAGCTCGCCGGCCTCAAGGTGCTGCACCCCGAGATCGAGGGCTTCTCGATCACGGCTGGCAACAGCAGCGGCACCAACGACGCCGCGGCCGCGGTCGCGCTCGTCGACAGCGACTACGCCCAGGCCGAGAAGCTCAACGTGATGGGCACGGTCAGGGCGTGGGCTGCCGCGGGCGTACCGCCCCGCGACTGTGGTCTGGGCGCCGTCAAGGTCATCGGGAAGGTGTTGCAGCGGGCCGGACTGACTCCCAGCGATGTGGCGCTGTGGGAGATCAACGAAGCCTTCGCATCCGTGCCGATCGCGGCGTGCCGGGAATACGGGATCGACGAGGAGAAGGTGAACTTCTCCGGCAGCGGCTGCAGCCTCGGTCACCCCATCGCGGCCTCCGGTGCACGCATGGTGACCACCTTGGCCTACGAGCTGGCCCGCCGCGGCGGCGGCATCGGCGTCGCGGCGATGTGTGCCGGCGGCGGCCAGGGCGGCGCTGTCGTCATCGAGGTCTGAGCAACGCCTCAGGCGCGGCACCACCGGCTAGTTGCAGAACGTGTAGCCGATGAATTGGGTGCCGCGCGTGTCGCCGCTTGAGTAGTTGGCGAAGTGCACGGCCGGCTGTCCGTTGTACTGGGTGTTCATCTTCTGCACGTTCGGCGGCGGAACGCCTTTGGGGAAGGCCAATATCATGTCGGCGAAAATCTTCAAGCCGGCCTGGCAGATGGCTTCGCGCCGCGGGGGCTGCGGATTCCACGCGTGCACAATCACCGGTTCGGTCAGCTGAGAGCCCGCCGCACAATTCGGATCACAGAGCTTGAACAGCGCCGTGCCGGTCCCGTCCGCGCCCTGCGGTCCCCACGAACTCCACGACATGTCCTGCAGCGCAACGGCTACGCTGGCGCAACCCAACACGTTGAGCTTCCTCGGGCGCGCGACCGGCAGGACGGACGGGTTGTAGCAGCCCGGGATGGCGAAGCTCTCCGGCGCTGACGGCGACGGCTGGGTGCCGGGCGCCGTCGCGCTCCGGTGGCTGTGGGTCAGCTGCACGCCCACCACGATGAGGACCCCGATCAGCACGACGGCCGTCACGACCCAAGCCCCGATCAAACGCCCCCGCGAGGTGTGCCGCAACCGCCTCGATAAAGGGACGTTGGCGTTGCCGCTCACACCACCAGATTACGGACGAAATGTTTCCGGCAGGGCGGTGCCCACCCGGGGGACATGACAGGGTAAAGTTGGTCATCGCTACCAACATATTGAGGATTTCGTGGAGTTGCCGATGAATGACCATGATCTGGCCGCACGGTTGGCCGCCGAGGCCGGTCGGTTATTGCTCGGGGTCCGAGAAGAGTTCGCCGCTGCGGAAGCAGGTGACCGGAAAGCCGCGGGGGACAAGCGATCCCACGACCTTTTGATGGAGGCGCTTGCGGCGGAGCGGCCCGATGATGCGGTGCTGTCCGAGGAGGGCGCCGATGACCCGGTGCGATTGCGCTCGGAGCGCGTCTGGATCGTCGATCCGCTGGATGGCACGCGGGAATTCTCCGAGCTGGGACGCGACGACTGGGCGGTGCACGTCGCGCTCTGGCAGTCCGGTGAGTTGGTCGCCGGGGCCGTGGCGCTGCCGGCACAGGGCATCACGCTGGCGACCCCGGACGTCGATTTTCCTCCCGCCGCGCCGGGTAAGCCGCGCATCGTGGTTTCACGCACTCGTCCACCCGCCGTCGCTCTGAACGTGCGGGACGCGCTGGACGGCGTCCTGGTGGAGATGGGTTCCGCCGGCGCCAAGGTCGCCTCGATCGTCCAGGGGTTGTCCGATGTGTACGTGCACGCCGGCGGCCAGTACGAATGGGACTCGGCCGCGCCGGTGGCGGTGGCACGAGCCGCCGGGTTGCACACCTCTCGCATCGACGGGTCCGCCCTGGCGTACAACCAGCCCGACCCCAAGCTGCCGGACCTCGTGGTCTGCCGTCCCGAACTGGCGGAAGCCGTACTCGCGGCTACGCGCTGAATCTCGCGGTGCGGCACCGGTACTTTCCTGCGGCCAACCTCCAATATGGCTGTGGTGGAATCAATTCCGGTCCGCCGGGGGCGGCGGCGTCATGACCACCGGACCGATCCAGTGCCGCAGCATCGCCCGCAGTTCAGTCCCGGTGCGCTGCGGTGGGATCAGGACCATGGACTGAATGATGCGCAGCAGATACTCGACCAGATCGTCGAAGTCCACGCCGCGATAACCCAACGCCCCCCAGTCGATTCCGGTGTGCTGCAATAACACTCGTGACCGTGCGATCGCTTCGCCCATCACCATCTGCTGGCTGAGCAGGCGAGTCCGGTCGGTTTCCAGCAGCGTCATCAACAGGGGTTCTTGGGGTAGCCGCTCGACCAGATAGGCCACCGCCTCGACCAGCAGATCCACCGGGTCGTCGAGGCCCGACGTCAGGTCGGCGATGCGGGCCGTCCACCCGCCCAGGGCGACATCGCCGGCCGCCGTCACGAGTTCGTCGATGGTGTCGAAATAGCGATACACCGTGGGCCGGGTGATGCCCAGGTCGCCGGCGATGACGGAAAGACTTGTCCCTTGCGGGCCCCTGCGCTCCATGCTCCGGATGGCCGCGTCCACGATGCGCTTGCGCGCCTCCTGGTCGTCGGCCGGCGGCGCGCCGCCCCACCCTTTCCTGCCCATGAGAAAAGACCTCACCCCGTCCGGCGCTTATCCGGCCAACCATACAACGATTAGCGCGTTGTCAATTGGCTCCCGCCGCGACAAATGGCGGTCAACGCCCGCCGGTGGCGCTCAGAGCCAGGCCTGCTGCCACGACTGGATGCGTTCGGCCAGTTCGGGTCCGCGGTCCTCTTGAATGAAGTGGCTGGCGTTGATGCGTGCGTGCGGCTGGCCCGCGGCGCCGGGAATGTGCTTGATCAGGGCTCTGTCGGCCTGCCCGAGGATGGGATCGCGGGCTCCGAAGATGGCGAGGAACGGCTTTTCCCAGCGGCCGAGGGCATCCCAGGCCTTCCTGTTGGCCGGAATCGCCGGATCGGAGGGTGAGGTGGGCACCAGCTGAGGAAACGCGCGGGCGCCGGCCTGATAGGTCTTGTCGGGGAAGGGTGCGTCGTAGCCGGCCCGGACTTTCGACGGCACCCGGCGAACGGTCCCGGCGCTGACAAGGCGACCGGCGGGCAGGACGGGGGAGTAGCGCGCGAAGGCGCGCCAGGCGTAGAAGGCTGGCGGGGTGCGCCGTTGCGCCGTCGGGAGGAAACCGTTGGCCACCACCAGCCGCCCGACCCGGTCGGACTGCTCGGCGGCGATGCGCAGCCCGATCAGGGATCCCCAGTCCTGCACGAACAGCGTGACGTCCCTGAGGTTGAGGTGCGCGAACCACGACGTCACCCACTCCACGTGGCGCTGGTAGGTGTAATCCTCGACCTGGCTGGGTTTGTCCGAACGGCCGAAACCGATCAGATCGGGCGCGAGCACGCGGTTCCCGGCATCGGTCAAAGGCGGGATCATCGTGCGATAGAGGTAGCTCCACGTGGGCTCGCCGTGCAGCAGAACGATCGGCGGCCCTTCGATCGTGCCCTCGTCGAGGTAATGCATGCGAAGCGGCCGGGTGTCGCTCGCGGTTACGTCAAGGTAGTGCGCAACGAACGGGTAGTCCTCCAGGTTTTCGAATCGGGAGTCCGGGGTTCGCAGCACATGCATATCAGCTCCTCCGGTGAACCGGCACCCCTGATAGCCTCTCGCGCCGACGCGAATTCGTCTAGTAGCAGATTCATTGAGCTGGGCCTTGCGGACTACTAAACTCGCTAGTTCATGGCAATTCGGCGCGCGGTTCTACTCATAGCCGACATCGGCGGCTACACGAATTACATGCAATGGAACCGGACGCACCTTGCCCATGCCCAGCTTACGGTTGCGGGCCTGCTGGAGTCGGTCATCAACGCGGCCAAGGGTTTGAAGCTGGCCAAACTCGAGGGTGACGCCGCGTTCTTCTGGGCGCCGGACGGGCACGCCAATGTGGTGGTGTGCGACCGCCTGTCACGGATGCGCGCGTCGTTCCTGGAGCGGCGCGAGCGGATGAAAAACGACATCGCCTGCGAGTGTGCGAGTTGCGAACAGCTCGACAAGCTCTCACTCAAGTTCGTCGTGCACGTCGGCGAGGTGGCGGACCAGAAGGTGAAGCGCCACGTCGAGCTGGCCGGTGTCGACGTCATTCTCGTGCACCGAATGCTGAAAAACATGGTGCCGGTTGCCGAATACGTGTTGATGACCGATCCGGTCGCGGAATGCCTCGATGAGCCGATGCGCGAGCTGTGCTTGCCGTTGGTCCACGTCTTCGACGGAATTGGAGAGACGTCAACGCACTACATCGATCTTGGGGCGTTACGGGTCCCGGTCGCGACGCCGCGGCGCAGTTTTTTCCGCCGGCTCGGCGCGACGACGAAGTTCGAAATCGACGCCCTGCCGTTCGCGCTCGGCATGAAGGAGCCCGCCCAGGGGTTCCGCAACCTGGGCCGCGGCGCCGAGGAGATCTCCGCGTAGCCGAAAACCCTTGTGGCCGGGCGTCGGTCGACTACCGAGCGTCGGCCAGGGCCCGGCCCATACGCGATACCGCCTCGGCGAGAATGGCTCGCGAGGTGGCGAAGTTCAATCGCACGTGTCCGGCTCCGCCGGTTCCGAATACGTGGCCGGAACTGAGCGCCACCCGCGCGTGATCGAGGAACCAGCGGGCGGGCCCGGACAGGTCGGCAACCACCGCGAGACCATCGGTCACGTCTTCGTCGAAATCGAGTTCCCGGCAATCCAGCCACGCGAGGTAAGTGCCTTGCGGCCATTGATATTTCACCGCGGGAAGGTGTTCGGCGACCAAATCGCCCAGCAGTGTCCGGTTCTGGTCCAGGCCCTGCAGGGTCGCGTCAAGCCAGTCGCTGCCGGAGCGAAACGCCTCGGCATGGGCGATGACGCCGAGGTGACTGGGCCCATGACTGACCTCCTCCGGCATCCGGTTCAGGTCGGCGGCCGCCTCGGGGCCGGCGATGGCCAGCGCGGCTTTCAAGCCGGAAAGATTCCAGGCCTTCGACGCCGAGGTCAGGGCGAAGGCGTTCTCGGCCCCCGGGACGGTGAGAAAGGGGGTGAATTGCGATCCCGGCAAAATGACGGGTGCGTGGATCTCGTCGGAGACCACCCGGACACCGAAGCGCCGGGCGAGCTCCGCGACCTTACGAAGTTCGTCGGCGGTATGCACCGATCCGGTCGGGTTGTGCGGATTGCACAGCAGGTAGGCGACCTTCGCGTCGTTGGCCGCCCCCGCCCGGGCCCGGACGAAGGCATCTTCCAAGGTGTCGAGGTCAATTCGCCCTTCGGCCAGCGGCGCCTCGATGACGCGGCGGCCGTCGTGCGCCACGAATGCGTAGAACGGCGCGTAGACCGGCGGGTTGACGATGACGGCGTCACCGCGATCGGTGACCAGGCGCAACACCTCGACGATGCCGAGCATGACGTCGGGAACGAGCGCGGTGCGGCTCACGTCCAGGCCATGCCACTGCCAATGCCGCCCGGCGAAGTCGCTGACCGCTTCCGCCAGCGCCGTTCCGCACGGGTATCCGGTGTCGCCGCGGTCGATGGCCGTCCGCAGCGCCTCGGCCACCGTCGGGGCCAGGTTGACGTCCATCTCCGCGACCCACAGCGGCAGCACGTCGGAAGGATGCGCGCGCCATTTCATGCTGGTGCGCAGTCGCAGTTGCTCTAGCGTCAATTCCTCGAGTGGGTTAAACGTCACTTCGGCAGACTAAGCCGCGGGTGCAGGCGTTCTTACGTCGTGGCGAACGCGTGCGTGGGGATCGTCAGCGGGAGGTCCACCGAACTCAGCAATCCGGGCTGGGCGGCAACGACATACGGCACGGCGTTGACGACGCGCATCGCGGTGGCGACCATGGCGCCCGCCCCGGAGGTCATCCCGCCGATACCGGCCTTGCCGGGGTCCTTCAGCGTCGCCGCCAGGGTGCAGTCGATGTCCGGGTCGCCACTGATCTGGACGCGGTAGGACAGGTCGCCGATTCCTTCCGGCCAGTCCGGGGCGACGTCGTGCGCGAGCCGCGTGACGTGCTCGATGACGATCGCCTCCCGGCCGTCGACCACGCCCGTCGCCCGCATGCGCAGCGCGCCGCAGGTGCCGGCCTCGACGGTGCCCATGGCGACCTCCAGCGTCCGGTTGGTGAGCGCGCGGTCGAAGAACTCGCGAACTTCCTGGACTTCGACCCCCAGCGCGTCGCCGATCAACCGGATCTGGCCCTGCCATTCGCCGGCGATGGCGCCGGGGTAGCCGATCCAGGGCTGGTAGTCGAGCGGGCGACCGAATCCCAGTGCGTCGCTCATGATGTCGGGCACCCCGTAGTCGTCGTACAGGCCAATCTCCCACGCATGAATCTTGTCGATCGACGACGACTGGGTGGATAGCACCAGCGGCAGATAGTCGGCGGCGAAGCCGGGCTCGATTCCCGACGCATACAGCGAAGCATGGCCCTGCTTGGCGGCGGCGACGAGTTGGTCGCGCCACTCCGCGGGCTCGTAGGCGTGCGGGTTGACCAACCGCGTGGTGCTGGTCGTTACGACGTTGATCCCGGCCCCGAGCAGCTGGACGTAATCGGGGATGGCCAGCGCATCGCGCTCCGGCCCGCTGGCCGCGTAGATGACACAGTCGGGTTTGAGCGCGATCAGCGCCTCCGCGTCATTGGTGGCTTTCAGCCCGATCGGCTCGCCGCCGGCCAGCTCGCCGGCATCCTTGCCGTCTTTGTCCGGGGAGTGCACCCACACCCCGACCAGATCCAGATTGGGCCGCCGTTGGATGGTGCGGATCGCGATCGAACCGATCCCGCCCGTCGCCCAGACCACCACGCGTTGTGCCGTCATCTTGTTCCTCCTCAGGTGCGTGCGCGATGAAAGCTGAGGCGGCCGTTGCCCTTACGCCGGCAGTTACCCAACGTTCGACTCGGAAGCTAACAGCCGCTGTGCCGCACGGTCAAGGGTTTAAGAGAGTAAGTACTATCCTAATGAACAAATCTTAGGTTAATCTGCCGGGTGTGAGGGTAGACCGAAGTTTTGCCCGCCTCCGAGCGACATTTCACGGCGGCCCACGCTGATGTTCACACTTAGGTTCGACATGCGCGCTCCCGAGTGGGCTGCATCGGCCACCGATCTGTACGCGGCGGCCATCGACATGTGCGAGCGGGCCGAGACGCGGGGCGCCGCGCTGGCGGTGCTCTCCGAGCACCATGGGGCCGCCGACGGTCATCTGCCCGCGCCGCTGACGCTGGCGTCGGCGATCGCGGCCCGGACGCGCACGCTGGCGATCCTGCTGGCCGCGGTGCCGATTCCGTTGTGGGATCCCGTCCGGCTCGCCGAAGAGATCAGCGTGCTGGACCTGATCAGCAAGGGGCGGGTGTCCTACGCGTTCGGTGTGGGACATCGACGCGAGGAATACGAGCACTTCGGCATCGACATGACCACGCGTGGTCGGGCCGCTGACGAGATGCTGGACGTGCTCGGTCCGCTGGTGCGCGGTGAGCCCGTCGAATATCGGGGGCGCACGGTCCACGTCACCCCGCCGTGCGGATCGCCCAACGGACCCATGGTGCTCATTGCCGGCGGCAGCAAGGCCGCCGCACGGCGGGCGGGCCGCCACGGCCTGGGCTTCATCTCCCAGACCGCCTCGCCGGGCCTCAAGGAGTACTACGAGGACCAGTGCCGCGCGCACGGACACGAACCCGGGATCGTCCAGTTTCCCCAATCAGGCGCACCGACAGCGGTTTTCGTCGCTGACGACGTCGATGAAGCCTGGGATGAGCTGGGACCGCACCTGTTGCACGACGCCAAGACGGCGGCCTCCTACCGGCCGCATGACGATTCGGTGGCCAGCATCACCCGTGCCGACAGCGTGGCGGCGCTTCGCGAGGACGGCGGCCCGTACCGCATCTTCACGGCCGGCGAGGCGATCGACTACGTGCGTGCCGGGCGACTGCTGCCGCTGCACCCGCTCTGCGGCGGCATCGCACCGGAGGTGGCGTGGCCCTATCTCGAGCGGGCCGCGGCCGCCGTTGCGGACGACCAGTGAGGAGAGTGCCCATGCGTGTTGTCGTTTGGTCGACCGGGGGAGTCGGCTCGAACGCGATCGATGCCATTCGGCGTCGGCCGGATCTGGAACTTGTTGGCGTGTGGGTGCATTCACCCGACAAGGTCGGCAAGGACGCCGGCGAGCTGGCCGGCGGCGAACCGCTGGGGCTGCCGGCCACCAACGATGCCGACGCGCTGATCGCTCTCAAGCCGGACTGCGTGGTGTACGCGGCCAGCGGGCCCGACCGCGACGGCGCGGCCGTACCCGACTACGTGCGCCTGCTGGCGGCGGGCATCAACGTGGTGTCGACGTCGTCGACCAGCCTGGTGTACCCGCCGTCCTATTTCGCGCCCCTCTGGCGCGACGAGCTGGACGCGGCGGCCAAAAGCGGCCAGGCGTCGTTCTACGCGTCGGGCATCTTCCCCGGGTTCGCTTCCGATCAGCTCGCGTTGCTGATGACGACCCAGTCCAAGCGCATCCGCCGGATCACGGCCAGCGAGGTCGCGCTCAACGATCACTACCCGGTGGCCGACGTGATGATGGACGGGATGGGCTTTGGCCGGCCGCTGGATTTCGAGCCGATGCTGAAGACGCCGGGATTCATCGAATTGGCATGGAAGGCACCGATTTACCTCATCGCGGAGGGTCTCGGTGTCGAGGTGGAGGAGATCCGGGGTTCGCTCGGCCGTGAGCTGACCGACCGCGACATCGAGGTCGCCTTCGGCACGGTCAAGGCGGGCACCTGCGGTGCGGTGCGCACCCGCGCCGCGGGAGTGGTCAACGGCCGTGAGGCCATCGTGATCGAGCACATCATTCGGATGGCGCGCGATGTCGCCCCCGACTGGCCGACGTCGGAGTGTGACGCCACCTATCGGGTCGACATCGAAGGAGATCCCGACATCCACTGCGAGATGACGCTGGGGGAGACGGCGGGCCACGGGGCGGGGCGGGCCGCGATGGCGTCGACGGCGATGCGCGTCGTCAACGCGATCCCGTACGTCGTCGACGCGCCCCCGGGCCTGCTCAGCTCGCTGGACATTCCGACCACGCTGCCGCTTTACGCCTTCGACTGAACGTGTAACGTACGTCGCAAAGCTTGGGCCAGCGAGGAGTTTGCCGTGTACACACTGCGCTTCGACATGCGCGATCCCGAATGGGCCGCGCCCCCAACCGATCTGTACGCCGCGGCACCCGACATGTGTGCCTGGGCCGAAGAACACGGCGGTCTGGCCGCCGTGCTGTGCGAGCACCACGGGTCCGAGGACGGCTACCTGCCGTCACCGTTTCTGCTGGCCTCGGCGGTGGCCGCGCGAACGCAACGGCTGGCGCTCAGCCTGATCCTGATCCTTCCGTTCTACGAGACCGTCCGCCTCGCCGAGGACATGGCGGTCCTGGACATCCTCAGCAACGGGCGGGCGTCGTACATCCTGGCCCTGGGCTACCGGCCCGAGGAGTTCGAGCACTTCGGTGTCCCGATCAAGAAACGCGGTCGTGTCTGCGACGAGAAGCTCGCGCTGTTGCGGCGACTGCTGGCCGGCGAAACCGTCGTCGAAGATGGACGGCGCATCACCGTGACACCGCGCCCCCTGACCCCAGGCGGGCCGGGACTGATGTGGGGCGGGGGAACGGTCGCCGCGGCCCGCCGGGCCGGCCGGTACGGCCTGGGCATGCTGGGCAACGCCAACGCGCCGGGCATGCAGGAGGCCTACGAAGAGGCGTGCCGCGAGCACGGCCATCAGCCGGGGCCGACGATGTTTCCCGACCGCAACACGCCCTCGGTCGTGTTCGTCGCCGACGACCTGGATCAGGCGTGGAAGGAGATCGGCGAGCATCTGCTGCACGACGTGAAAACCTACGCCGCGTGGAATCCGGGGGACGAGACGACGGCCGGCTTCTCGCACGTGAACACGGTCGACGAACTGCGCGAGACGGGCACATCGCACGTGATTATCTCTGTCCCCGAGGCGATTTCGCGGGTGAAAGCGGGCCAGGTGCTCAACCTGTCGCCGCTGTGTGGCGGGCTGCCGCCGGACATCGCGTGGCCGTATCTGCAGCGGGTGGGCGAAGTGGTGCTGCCCGAGGCGCTCGGCTGACGGCTACTCCTCGCCGAACCGATCGACGAGGTGTGAGTTGACGCCGTCGGCGTCAAGCCGGCGCGCCACCAGGTAACCCGCGCCCACCCAGGCGCGGCGAGACCAGTTACCGAACGACACCCGTGTTCCCGGGGCGCCGGACGCCGCCGGCATCATCTTGACGCGTTCGAGCGCCTCCTTCACCCCGCGCGGACTCAACGGGTGAGCGTCGGCGAGCGCCCGCAGCAGCGTGTGCGCGACATCTCGATTCACCACCGGCACACACCATTCCGGCCGCCGACCGTAGGCCGCGTCGTAGTCGTCGAGGAAGCTCTGCCCGACCGTGTTGCCCTCGTCGTACTGGTCGACCCCGGTCCAGCCCATGAAAGCGTTCCACATGATCGGATTGAGCCAGGCGTTCTGAAAAGCGGTGCCGCAGAACCGGGGCGGATCCCAGCCCAGCCCCTGCAGCGCCGGGTTGACGAACACGATCCCGAAGCCGAATCCGCAATGCACGATCGCCTGCGCCTTGGCGTCATGCAGTGCCCGGACCGCGGCCGTCACGTCCCCGGCGGTCTGGGCGATCGACGACTCGGCGACGATCCGAATACCCCTGCGCCGGCACGCATCCCGGAAATTCTTCAGATAGGCCTCGCCGACCAGCGACTGCTCGACGAGCACGCCCACCTCGGTGTGACCGCCCTTGGCCAGCAGGTCGGACCAGAAAATCGGCTCGTCGGTATGCGAGCCCATCGGAAACGCGAAGAACCACTCGCCGAGCGCGGCGTCGGAACCGGTCACGCTGATGCAGGGGACCTTGAAACGCTCCTCGATCGCTTCGCGGGCCGGGATCGCGTTGTCGCCGATATTCGGGCCGAAAACGGCCAGACAGCCCTCGTCGCACAACTCACCGTAGGCGTCGATGACCGCCTTGACCGACCCCTTGGGCAGACCCTCCACTTCGCGGTAGATGATCTCGATCGGCCGATCGATCAACCCTTGCTCGACGCCCTTCTTGAAAACCAAATCGAACGGCTGCGTCAGGTCCTGGAAGTACGTTTGCGGAAAGCCCTCGGGCAGGAGGAAGTCCATCAAATAGCCGATCTTGATCGGCTGGGCGGTGCTCTCGTAACCCACTGGGCCTCCCGCTTACTTGGGTTGGTTCGGTACGCCGGGGTACAGCTGCTCCGTTGGGCCTGCAGTCACCCAGCCGCCCAGCTTGGTAATGAGGTGGGGCGCAAAGACCGCGCCGTATACCAGGTGTCCGACGACGATAGCGGCCACGACCGATAGCACCGCAGACTGCCCGCGGCTCTTCGATCTCTTGTCGGCCCACATGTCGATGACGTTTCGTCCTTGTTCATCGGTGCGTCCAAGCAGATACGTGAAGAGCATCATCTGGATGCCCATGGCCAGCGAGTCGTACAGCGGGTATTGGTGCTTGGTGCCCTCGAAGATCGCGAGGCCGGGAATCACGTAGCCGTAGTAGAAGTTGCCGAGCTGGGCCCCGGTGTAGCCGTTGAAAAACAGTGCCCAGCAGAAACCGACAACAAGACCGACCACGAGCAGGGTAATTGGCCTGCGCCAGTTGAACTTTGCGCTCAGCCACCGCCCGAGAGCGGCTCCGGTGACGGCGGGAATGATGAAGTAGGAGACGTAGCCGATCGGGACGGCGAGAGGCAACCCGCCCCACGTCACGTTCAACGGCCACCAGGACGGCATGCGGGGCAGCCCGGGCGGAAACTGTGCGTACATCGCCCAGTCGTAGGGCGACTCGATCCAGGAGAACGAGATCGCCGAGATGCCAAGAAGCAACAGCGGGTGGATGCGGCGGCGACGATAGCTCAGGTAGATCCCGATGATCAAGAACGCGATGCTCGCGACGTAGGAAAAGTACTGAGCCCCGGCCATCACCGGCGTCATCTCGGTTTTCACTGGCGGCCCTCGTCGCGCGGCGCGCGCCGTGCCTCGGGATCGAAGCGCAGCACCAGCCCGAAAATCAGGACGATCAGCCCGAACAGCGTGCCGAGCATGATGACAGCGCCCACGGTCGCACCCCTTCCGACAAAGCCTTAAGGTAGTGGATACTATCTTAGGTAGATAGCGGATACTATCCCCAAAGAAGGGCCGTTTCGACGGGAGTGGACCTCGGTGCCCCAGCGAGCAACTAGGCAGGCGATACCGGCTACGGTGGCGCGTCGGCCCCGTGGGGAGCCGCGCAGACTGCTGCTCGACGCCGCCCGGGCACTGTTCGCCCGCCAGGACTATCGCAGCACCACGACCCGCGAAATCGCCCAGGCCGCCGGGGTCACCGAACACCTGCTGTTCCGCAACTTCGGTTCGAAGGCGGCGCTGTTCCGCGAGGCACTTGTGGTGCCCTTCGTGAGCTTCGTAGACCAATTCGGTCAGACCTGGCAGTCCGTCGTTCCCGAGGAGACCGACGAGCAGGAGCTGACGCGGCAGTTCGTATCGCAGCTCTACGACGTGTTCGTCGAACACAAGGGTCTGCTGCTGACATTGATGGCGTCAGAGACGCTCAGCGACGAGGAGCAGGCCGACGCGGGCATTGCCGAGATCCGGCGGGCGATCACGGTGCTCGGCCAGATCAGCGTCGAAGGCATGCAGTTGCGGGGGTTGCGGTCGGACCACCCCGACCTGCCCGCGCATTCGACGGTGTCGATGATCGCCGGGATGGCCGCCCTGCGTTCGACCTACTTCGGGAACAGGCAACCGCCGCGAGAGGTGATCGTCGAGGAACTCGTTCAAGCACTTCTGCACGGCTTCTTGCACCGCAACGATTGAGTTAGGGATCCGACCATGACAAGCCCCAGCGCCGTCGAGTTGTATTACGACCCATTCGATGTCGAGATCGACTCGAACCCATACCCGGTGTGGAAGCGGATGCGCGAGGAAGCGCCGCTGTACTACAACGAGAAGTACAACTTCTACGCGCTCAGCCGATATTACGACGTGGTGCGCGAACTACCGAACTGGGAGACGTACCGCTCCGGCCGCGGCACCACCGCCGACATCTTGTTCGCGAACATCGAAGTGCCCCCGGGTATTCTGCTGTTCGAGGATCCGCCGCTGCACGATCTGCACCGCAAACTGCTGTCCCGTGTTTTCACGCCCCGGCGCATGCTGGCGGTGGAGGACCTGGTGCGTGGGTTCTGCGTCCGCGAGCTCGACCCGCTGGTCGGCGGGAGCGGTTTCGATTTCATCGCCGACCTCGGCGCGATGATGCCGATGCGCACCATCGGATACCTCTTAGGCATTCCCGAGGCGGATCAGGAGAAGATCCGGGACCAAAGCGTCGCCAACATCGAAATGACCAAGGACAGCGACCCCGCCGCGGTCGATGCGAGTGTGTTCGCGAATTCCATCGCGTTGTTCGCCGAGTACATCGAGTGGCGGGCCAGTAACCCCTCCGACGACCTGATGACCGAACTGTTGCGGGCCGAGATCGACGAACCCGACGGCACGCGGCGTCCCCTGTCGCGGACCGAGGTGCTGTCCTACACCGCGATGATCGCCGGCGCCGGCAACGAAACCACCGCCCGTTTAATCGGTTTCATGGGCCAGCTGTTGTCGGATCACCCGGATCAACGCCGCGAGCTCGTCGCGGATCCGACGCTGATCCCCGGCGCGATCGAGGAGACGCTGCGCTACGAGCCGCCGTCACCGGTGCAGGCTCGCTACGTCGCGCGCGATGCCGAGCACTACGGTCGCAAGGTTCCCGAAGGGTCGTTCATGCTCCTGCTGAACGCCTCGGCGAACCGGGACGAGAGCCACTTCCCGGATGCGGATCGCTACGACATCCACCGCCGCGGCAGCCATCTCAGCTTCGGGCAGGGCCTGCACTTCTGTCTCGGTTCGGCGCTGGCGCGGCTCGAGGCGCGGGTGGCCTTCGAAGAGGTCCTCAAACGCTGGCCCGACTGGGAAGTCGACTATGCGAACGCCCAACGGGCGCACACCGCCAGCGTGCGCGGGTGGGCCCGCCTGCCGGTCCTCGTCAGGTAGGGCGCGCCGAGTGTGCGGCTGGCCGCACACTCGAGCCCGAACGTGCGGCTGGCCGCACACTCGCGGTGTCAGCGGCTAGGTGTCGCTCTGGTCCACCAACACCGGGCCGTCGGGCTGATTGCCCAACGTCTGCAACGGAATATCCCCACCTTCGGCGGTGAGGCGCACGATCTGGGCCAGGTGCCCCGGGGCGTCGCACTGCAGGTAGTGGTCGGCGCCGGGCACCACCCAGTAGCGGTTGCGGCCCGGCTTGTTCTTCAGATACGCCTGCCAGACGTGGTTGGGAACCCGCAGCGGTGCCACGTTGTCGTGCACGCCCCACACCACCGTCGTGTTGACGTCGCTGACGGAAAGTGACTCCAGCCAACCGGTTTCGTCCGCCGCGCGCTCGTGAAGATATTGAATGGTGTCGGGCAGCACGCGAATGCCGTCGTTGTGGGCGAAGCATTTCGCCAGCGCCGCGATCTCGGGATCGTCCAGCGTGCGTCGTGGCATGAACGTGCTCGCGCCCATGCCGGCCGCCAGCATCTCGGGCGTCGCCGCCGCCGCGGTGGCTCGCGCGGTCGCCGGGTCGAGCAGCGCGGTCTGAAACGCGGTGAGGTTGGACAGCGGAAGGAAGATGTTGGCGTTGGTCAGTATCAGGTCGAGGGGCACGGCCGGCGGATCCTGTGCGGCCAGCATGCCCAGCGCGATCATGCCGACGCTGCTGCCTCGGTCATGGGTGAGCATGCGGTATTCGGTCAGCTTCCACACCTCGATGATCGCGTGGACGAGCAGGCGCGCGTCGTCGTAGAGCGAATACACATACGGCTCGGGTGGTTTGTCGGACAGCCCGTAACCGGGAAAATCCAACAGGTAGATGTCGAACTCCGCGCTCAACTCACTCGCCAGCGCGAAGTAGTCGATGCTGCTGGTCGGAAATCCGTGCACCAGCACCAGGGCGGGCGCACCCGGAGTGCCGCAGCGGCGACTAAACACCGCGACCTCGGTGCGATCGTTGGCGGCTGTTGTCGAGCGCCAACGAAGCTCGGTGCCGCCGTCTTTCCACTGCGTGAAGATGTCCAAGCTTGTCAGCATCGCAGAGGTGGTCGCGGCAGACAACTACGCGTTTACGGGCACGTCACGTGAACGCCGAAAGTCACATCCCTCAACCCACTTTGGCCGGGTGTCGTCGCCTGGCCCGTCCCGGTCACCGTGTAGCTCTTGCCGTCCTTGGTCGCTTGGACCTGATTCGGTGACTTGGTTCCCTGGTAGGGCAGTTGGTACTGGCCGTTGTCCATTTTCAGCGAGATCCCGAATCCATCGATGGCGGGCGGTTGTTCGTCGGAGACGGCCAGCGACACCGACGTCGAATCGTCATGCACGTTGATCCGGGTGGTGAGGTCACCCGATTCCGGGGGAGACGCATTCGGTTGCGCCGCCGATCGAGTGCAGTCCACAGCGGCGATGATCGTGTGCTTGTTCCCATCGATCATGACGGTCGTGCTTGCCAACGCCGGACCTGAACTCGTGGTGGCAGCCGGGTGATCGCCCTTGCTGGAGCAGGCCGGCAGCCCGGCCCCCAACGCCACCAGGGCGAGCGCGGTGGCCGCGCGAACGACCCGCCGCTGACCGCGGCGGCTGTCGGGATTGGTCATGGCACCCCCTTTGACTAGGACGTCACGAGGACTATAGGGCCCGTTCGTTTCCCTTACCTGACTAAAACCGGAGCACGGGAAAAACGCCACCACTAGCGCCTTGATTCGATACATGCTTATATAGATGTATGTCGAATCAATCCGAGGTGGCGTGTTGCCCGGCGTTGGGGGCGGCCGCCTTGGCCGAGCCGCACGCCGTGGAGCTGGCGGCGATGTTCAAGGCGCTCAGCGATCCCGTGCGGCTGCGACTGCTGAGTCTGATCGCCAGCCACCCCGGTGGCCAGGCGTGCGTCTGCGAAATCTCCCAGACGTTCGACGTTTCGCAGCCGACGATCTCCCACCACCTCAAGACGCTGCGCTCGGCGGGGCTGTTGGACTGTGAACGACGCGGTACCTGGGTCTACTACTGGGTAATTCCCGCTGCATTACAACAACTTTCGTCGGTGCTGAGCGTCGACGCACCAGTGGCCGCGGGATGCGGGTCATGACCCAGACGCGGATCGGCACCGGCTCGCCGCTAAGCGCCCGGCTCTCGACGTTGGACCGATTCCTGCCGGGGTGGATCGCGATCGCCATGGTGGCGGGCCTGCTGCTCGGCCGGCTCATCCCAGGCCTGGGACGGGCGGTGGGCGCCGTTGCGGTCGACGGGATCTCGTTGCCCATCGCGATCGGGCTGCTGGTGATGATGTACCCGGTGCTGGCCAAAGTGCGCTACGACCGGCTGGGCACCGTGACCGCGGACCGCAAATTGATGGTGACGTCGCTGGTGCTGAACTGGCTGGTCGGGCCCGCCGTGATGTTCGCCTTGGCCTGGCTGATGCTGCCGGACCTGCCGGAGTACCGCACGGGCCTGATCATCGTGGGGCTGGCGCGCTGCATCGCGATGGTCATCATCTGGAACGACCTCGCGTGCGGGGACCGCGAAGCCGCCGCCGTACTGGTCGCGCTGAATTCGATCTTCCAGGTCGTCATGTTCGCCGCTCTGGGGTGGTTCTACCTGTCGGTGCTGCCGGGTTGGCTGGGACTCGACACGACGGGCATCGATGTATCCGCCTGGCAGATCGCGAAATCCGTGCTGATCTTCCTGGGCATACCGCTGCTGGCCGGATACCTGTCGCGTCGTCTGGGCGAGCGCGCCAAAGGCCGCGGTTGGTATGAGAGTCGGTTCCTGCCCCGGATCGGCCCCTGGGCGTTGTACGGGTTGCTGTTCACCATCGTCATCCTCTTCGCGCTCCAAGGCCACCAAATCACCTCCCGGCCCTGGGATGTCGCCCGAATTGCGTTGCCGCTGCTGGCGTACTTCGCGATCATGTGGGCCGGGGGATACGCGCTGGGAGTGCTGCTGCGGCTCGGGTACGCGCGCACCACCACCCTGGCGTTCACCGCCGCCGGAAACAACTTCGAGCTGGCGATCGCGGTGGCGATCGCCACCTACGGCGCCGCCTCGGGCCAGGCCCTGGCCGGTGTGGTCGGACCGCTGATCGAAGTCCCGGTCTTGGTCGCACTGGTCTACGTCTCGTTGGCGCTGCGACCGCGGCTGTTCGGTGCGGCCGGGAGTTCCTCGGCCGGCGCCGACAGGCCCAGCGTCCTGTTTGTCTGTGTGCACAACGCCGGCCGGTCGCAGATGGCCGCGGCGTTGCTAAGTCACCTGGCAGGCGACCGCATCGACGTGCGCTCCGCGGGAACGGAGCCCGCCGATCACATCAATCCCGCGGCGGTGGCGGTGATGGCCGAATGGGGCATCGACATCACCGACACCCCGAAAATTCTCACCGCCGACGCGGTACAGACGAGTGACATCGTGATCACCATGGGTTGCGGTGACACCTGCCCGTACTTCCCGGGGGTCTCCTACCGCGACTGGCGCCTGCGCGATCCTGCCGGGCAGCCGGTCGAGACGGTGCGGGCCATCCGTCAGGACATCGCCGAGCATGTTCGTGCTCTCATCGCAGAGCTGCTCGGGACCACCATGACCATCCAGACACCCGTCACGAAAGGAAAATGATCATGTCACGGGTTCAATTGGCCCTCAATGTCGACAATCTCGACGAGGCAATCACCTTCTACACCAAACTTTTCGGCGTCGAGCCGGCCAAGACCAAACCCGGCTACGCCAACTTCGTCGTTGCCGAGCCTCCGCTCAAACTGGTTTTGCTGGAGAACCCCGGCCACGGCGGCACCCTCAACCACCTCGGGGTCGAGGTCGCCTCCACCGACACCGTGAACACGGAGAGCCAACGGCTTGCCGAGGTCGGACTGCTGACCGACGAAGAGGTCGACACCACGTGTTGTTACGCCACGCAAGACAAAGTGTGGGTCAGCGGTCCCGGCGGTGAACGTTGGGAGATCTACACCGTGAAGGCGGATTCGGAGACCTTCGGACCTACCGACCAATCGGAGCCCACCTGCTGCGCCCCGCAGGCGGTTTAGGGCCAGGCGTCCCAACTGATCATGGTGCGCAGCGGTCCGGCGAACACCGGCCGCACCGCCGTTGAGCGCCAACGCTCTTCGATGATGGGTGCCAGTGCGCCGATGGTTGTCAGCGGATCGTCGTCGAGGTAGACGACCGTGACGTACTGATGATCGGTTCGCCATCCTCGGGGCAGGTGGCTCCATCCGGCGCTGGAACCGAACGTCCACGCGCCGGCCGTGCCCGGGGTGGCGAGCAGTGCCGGATAGTGCTCGGTGTGCAACCACTGCAGCCAGTCGTCCGGTCGGCCGTCGGTGGGTTCTTCGACGATCAGCACGATGCCGCGGTGCGGCCGAAACGGCACCACCTCGGGCGAAACGAGCGCGTGCGGCGAGGATTGCCACTGCAGCAGGCGCAGACCGGCTACTTGCAGCGACGGTCGCACCACCGGAAAGCGGCCGTTGTCGCGCAGGGCGCGGCCCAGGATGACAAAGTCGTCGAAGGTCTTCTCGACGGGATCGCCCACCAGGTAGTGCACCGCGTTGCCGATCTCGCCCAGCGGCCCGTCGGCCGCGAGGCGGTGGTCGGGGTACTCGCCGTCAGCGATCCAGCGCAAGCCATGCACGATGCCGGGCAGCTGGTATTGCTCGGGCATGTGGTCCAGCAGATGCCAGCGCAGATAACTGCCGTCGTCATCGGCCGGCGCCGCGGCCGTGAGGCTGAATATGCCCGCCCTGACCCGCATCACGTGAAAACCCCTGCGGGGGGATGGAGTTCGGCGAGTGCCTGCAGGTTCTCCAGGTAATGCTGCAGCGAGGTGTGCCGGAAGACGGCGCTGATTATCGTCGCGCCGTGTGCGGTGGTTTCGCCCAGCAGGTCGCGGGTGCGCTCAGGCGCCCCGATCGGGTCCAGCAGCGCGGGAGCGGGTAGGACGATGTCGAACCCGGGATGAAATTCACAGCGGCCCAGCCAATCCCGGGCCTGCTGCAGGCTCACGTTGAAGGGGGCCCAACCGTCGGCCAGCGTCGCGGCGCGGCGCAGCGATCGCAGCGTCCGCCCGCCTACCCAGATTGGCACGCGCTCCTGGACCGCGCACGGATCGACCACCAGGCCGTCGAACGAATAGAACTCACCGTGGTAGGCGGGTTCGGCGACCGACAGCGACGCGCGCAGCGCCCGTAGAGCGTCGTCGGCGCGCGGACCGCGATCGTCGAAGGGTGCGCCGATCAGATCGAATTCCTCTTTGAGGCTGCCCACGCCGACGCCCAGAATCAGCCTCCCGCCGCTGATCTGGTCCAGAGTGCCATAGCGTTTGGCGATCTCGAGCGGATGGTGATAGGCGAGCACCAGCACGTTGGTGGCCAGCCGAATGCGCCGGGTGCGTGCGGCCAGGTAGCCGAACGTGGCCAGCGGATCCCAATAGCGGGTGCCGCGGCGGGCCCGCTCGGCCGCGGGCAGCGCGATGTGCTCGCTGCAGGTCAGGTGGTGGTAGCCGAACCGGTCTGCGGCCTCGGCGATCTGAGCCACATCCTCGATGCTGGCGTGCTTCTCCCAGTCGCCGCTGCTTCCGGGAAACATCGTGACCACCGGGGTTGCCACCGACAGTTTGGCGTGTCCGCTCATCCCTGCATGTACCCCCCGGCATCGACGGGAATCGATTGGCCGGTGATGGTGCGGCTTTCGTCGCCGGCGAGGAACAACGCCAGGTTGGCGATATCCTCGGCCGAGGAGATATCTTGCAAGGCAACGCCTTTGAGTTGCTTCGCGCGAACGGTCTCGGCGTCGACGCCCTGCTCGTCCGCGGTGCGCTGCACCCATTTGCGCCACAGCTCGGTGTCGATGGCACCGGGCACGATGCAATTGCAGCGGATGCCATGCGGGCCGACCTCGAGCGCGACGGCCTTGGTGAATGCCCGCAGTGACGCCTTGGCGGTGACGTAGTGCGTTTTGCGGACCATGCCGGAGTAGCTGACGGTGGAGGAGAAGTTCAGGATGACGCCGCGGCGGCGTTGCAGCATCGAACGGTTCAAGACCTCGCGGGTGCACAGCATCGCGGCGGTGACGTCGATGGCGATGGTGGAGTTCCAGTTGTCCAGCGTCTGCTCCCAGATCCAGCGATCCTGCCCGGGCGCGGCAGCGTTGTTGCACAGGATGTCGACCTGACCGAACTCGTCGACCGCCCGTGCCACCATGGCCGCGACGTCGTCCTCGTCGGTGACGTCGGCGCGCACGGCGATGGCGCCGGGGCCCGCCGCGTGCGCAGCGGCGTGAACCAGCTCTTCGCGCCGTGCGGCCAGCAACACCCTGGCGCCTTCACGGACGAACAGCGAGCCCAGCACGGGTCCAAGGCCGGTGCTGGCGCCAGTGATGATCGCGACCTTGCCCTCGAGTCGGCCGGTCATGGCGGGTTCTTCCCAAGCGGATTCATGCGGGCAGAGTCTAACAATTCGCGAATCTTGCCCGCGGTGATGTTTGCCGGGATCGAGGCGGCTTCGCGCGGGCGGACCACCGCTCCGACCATGAGGTGTTTCGCAGAACCGCTAGCGCATGTGCTGGCGCTTTGGAAATTCACCTCATGGTCGGGAGGCGCCGGCCGGCGGGAGGCTATGCGTCGCCGCGTTCCACCGGATGGTCGGGGTCCGAGCACCATTCGGACCACGAACCCGGATACAGGGCCGCATCGCGGCCCATCGCGGCGAGCGCGGCGATGGTGACCGCGGCGGTGACGCCCGAGCCGCAGTAGGCGGCCACCGCGTCGTGACGCTCGATTGCGCGATCGGCCAACAGCTGTGCGAGCGCGTCGCCGTCGAGGAAGGTGCCATCGGAAGCCAGGACCTCGCCGCTGGGAAGGTTCTTCGCGCCGGGGATGTGGCCGGCGACGGGATCGAGGGGTTCCGCGTCGCCGCGGAAGCGCTCCGGCGCGCGCGCATCGAGCAGCATCACGGTGCCCTCGCCGACCCGCTCGGCCGTCAGCGTGCGGCGGCTTCCCGCATGCAGGTCATCGTGCGGCACAGTCACATTCCCGGGGGCAGGAACGACGGGCCCGGCCTCCAGGCTCTGTCCGGCCGCGCGCCACGCGGCCAAGCCGCCGTCCAGAATGCGCACGTTCTCCAGCCCCGCCGCGGTCAGCATCCACCACGCTCGCGCGGAACCAGCGCGATTCCAGTCGTCGTACACCACGACCGGGGCGCCCTGCCGGATTCCCCAGTCGCGCGCGGCGGCCTCCAGGCTGCGCCCCGTCGGCAGCGGGTGACGTCCTCGGCCAACAACCGAGTGGTCGCTGAGGTCATCGTCGAGCGAGACGTACACCGCACCCGGAATGTGCCCGTCCAGGTAGGCCGCGCGCCCGTCGGGATCGTCGATTCTCCACCGCACGTCCAGGATGGTCACCGGATCGCCGGCCGAGAGGGTGACCGCCAACTCGGCGGCGGTGACCAGTACCTGGTTGCGTGTGCTCAAGGATCCTCCTTATCGGCCTTCAGCGAGCCTAGCCAGCGCTGCGAGCAAACCGCTCCCTGGCCGAGCGAAGCGGCGTAGGGTCCGCGGGAACGGGGCCGCCGATGGGAGCAGATCGTGACGCAGAGGCCTGGCACACGGCACATTGTCACGACGTGGTTCGCGGTCGGTATCGCGCTGTCATGCGCGACGGCGACACCGGCGGCCGCCACCCCAAACACCCAGTGCGCCTTGAAAACACCCGTGCAGGAGGTGCAGCACATCTCCCAGGTGCCGCCGGAGCTCCTCAAGTTGCTGCCGCCGATGGCCGATGTCGGGGCCCCGTTCAACTCCACCGATTCGGTCAGCGACCCAAACGCGCCGTTCCGCCGCATGATTCGCGCGGGTCACCACGACACCGACTGGTTCCTCTGGTACGAGCACGGCGGCATCGGTTACTCGTGGCAGGCGGTGATCGCACGCGTGGTGCCGGGTGGTGCCCCGAAGGTGTTGGCAAACGCCGGAACCATCTCCGACACCCTGTGCACACTGACCGACGGCGCCTTCGCCGGACAGGTTCCGCCGTACCCGCCGGGGACCTGGGCCGCCTCCGATTTCTGAGCCTTACCGACCAACGGTCTGGTATACCGACCACCAGTCGGTTATGCTCGGTGCGCAAAGGGAGGTGGTGCAATGAGCACTTCGACACAATCGCAGATCCGGACGCGGATGTTCGCCCGCGTGATGGGTCCGTATCTCACCATCGTGCCCACCACGATCGCGATACGCGGCTCCTACGTGCAGACGCTGTTCACCGAGTTCAAGGCAAATCCGATGTGGCCGTGGCTGTATGGCGCCATCTTGTTGATGGGCGGCCTGTTCATCATCGCGTTTCACCAGTACTGGCGGGGACTCGCGGCGATCATCGTGTCGGGCGTCGGCTGGTTCTTCCTCGTTCGCGGCCTGCTGCTGTTGACCGTTCCCATGGCCTACGACGCGGCCGGCAACGCCATCTACAGCTCGGGTGCTTACGCCGCGATATGGGTGTTGTTCATCGGCCTGGCCTGCGCCGGGCTGTACCTGACATACGTGGGCTGGAAACCGGAACAACGCGCGCCGGAAACCGTGGCGGGTGCAACCCAGGATCACCCGGGTGCCGCGGGTAGTTAAGCACCCGGACATCCGCCGGGCGGAGCTGCTGGATCGAGCGACCGAATTATTTCTGCGGCGTGGCTATGAAAACGTCAGCCTGAACGATTTGATCGCCGATGCCGGTGTCTCCAAAGGCGCGTTCTACCACTGGTTTCCATCAAAAGACGCGCTGATAGCCGCGCTGGCCGAACGCAGTGCGCGCGCCGGGTTCACCCTCATCGAGGATGCCGTCGCCGCGCGCAGCGGAAATGCCCTGGCACGCCTGAATGCGTTGCTGCAAGCCGGTTTTGACGTCAAGATGGCGATGGGCGTCCCCGAGCAACTTGCCGCCATGGCGGCATTGCTGCGCCCCGACAACGCCCATCTGTACGGACGAATAGTGGCGGTGGACGAGGCGTTGTCGTTGCCTTTGTTGACGCGCCTGATCTCCGAGGGGGTCGCCGAGGGCGTGTTCGACACCTTCGACCCCGAAGGCGTCGCCGACATGATCTACGGCCTCGCCGCGCGCACGAACTCGATCGTCCTCGAGGTGCTGCGCGCGGACGACGAGGCCGCGCGCGAACGCTCGATCGACCGCCTGACAACACGATTCCGGCTGCACGGTCTGGCCATCGACCGCATCCTCGGCCTACCGGACGGAAGCGTTACCACGCTGACGCGCGCGCAGGTCGAGGCGATGGTCGCGGCGCTGCCGCGAAACTACTGACGAAGCCTGACGCTAGGCGGTCTGTTCGGAATCGCCGGGTCGTTCGTCGAGGGCCGGTGCTCCGAGCGACGCCAGCATGCCGGTCGCGGCGCGGTGCCAGGTGAAGTCCTCGGCGCGACGCCGCGCAGAAACGCGGCGTTGCCGTTCGGGCAAACTGGCGATGGCGCGGACCGCTTTTGCGATGGCGGCCGGATCGTTGTCGGCCGACGCGCCACTGTCCGGGGTGATGATCTCGGTCAGCGCCGACGTGCGCGAGACCACGGCCGGTGTCCCGCACGCCAGCGACTCCAGCGCGGCCAGCCCGAACGTCTCGTGGGGTCCCGGCGCCAGCGTCACATCGGCCGAGGCCAGCAGCTGCGCCACGGTGTTGCGATCGGAGATGAAACCGGTGAAGTCGATCGGTAGCCGCGCGGCCTGTCGCTCCAGCCTGGCCCGCAGCGGACCCTCGCCGACCACAACAAGCCGCGCATCGACACCGGCGTGGCACAGCGCGCCCAGCGCGTCGATGCTGCGGTCGACGCGCTTTTCCACCGACAACCGCCCGCAGTGGACCAGCAGCATCTGGGCCGGCGCGGCCCACCGCTCGCGCACCAGATAGGAGTGGCGGCTCGGATGGAACATCTGCAAGTCCACGCCGAGGGGGACCGTGACGGTGTTGGCCGCTCCGATCCGGTCGAATTCCTCGCGGGCGAAACCGGTGGTGCACACCACGGTGTCATAATTCGCCGCGGTGCGTGCGTTGGCCAGGTCAGCGAACTTCCGCGCCGCCCGGCCCGGAAGAACTTGGCCCACAAGGCGATCCAAGCGTTCATGGGAGATCATCACCGTCGTGGCACCGTAGTCACGGCCCCAGCGGCCCAGCGACCGCAGGGTGAGCCGGTCCGAAACTTCCAGCGCGTCGGGGCGCAACGCCTGCAGGAGCGCCTTGACCGGTCCCGGCATCACCGCGCGGTATCCGCCGGTGAAGGGAATCAGTCGGGCGGGCAGGGTAATTCGCACGACGCCGGTGTAAAGCTGGGCGCGCTCGGCGCGCTGGCCGGGAACGATCAGGAAGACCTCATGTCCGCCCGCGCAATATTCCGCGCCCAGTCGATCGATCGCGGTGCGAAGGCCGCCGGAGCGAGGGCCATAGAAATTGGCGACCTGTACAACGCGCATACCGTGAGGACACGCGGTGCGCGTGTGCAGTCACCAATGCTGGCCCAACGCGTGCCTGAACACTCCGTGAATTTCGCTTGCGGGTGCCGCTACCGGCTCGTTGGCGGCCCGAACCAGCGTTGCAGCGCCGCACGCAGGCCCGATTCTTCGGCGGAACCGAATTCGTCGGCCGCCCACGCGACGTAGCCGTCGGGCCGGATCAGCAGCGCCGCGGCGGGCGGGTCGGCGGTGCCGGCGCTGACGGTGTCGACGCGATCGGCCCAACCGCGCGCCGCGCCCGCGACGCCGCCGGCGAGGTCGAGCAGAACTGGGCGAGCGTCGTGCAGCAGCTCGGCGACGCGTCGGCCGTCATCGAGGGTCAGTTCGGGAACCGGCCACCCCGACAGCGGATGGTCATCGCCCACGTCGTACCGAACGTCGTTGCCGGCCAACAGTCTCGCCATGTGCGCGGCGACGTCGGGAATGGTGAACAACTCGCCCACGAGCGTGCGCAGCGCGGCAACTTCCGGGCCCGGCGAGACCAGCGCGGTCTGGGCCTGCGAATGCATCATGACGCGCTCGCCGACGGGGCGGCGTTCGGACTGATACGTGTCGAGCAGTCCCGGAACCGCCCAGCCGTTGACCTCGGCCGCGAGCTTCCAGCCCAGGTTCATGGTGTCCTGCATGCCCAGATTCAGCCCGGGGCCGCCCATGGCGCTGTGGACGTGGGCGGCGTCGCCGAGCAGCAGTACCCGACCGTCGCGGTAGCGTTCGGCGTGCCGCGTGTTCTGCCCGTTGACCCGGCGAAGGGCATGCGGCCCTGGGCCTTTCGGCTCCCCGAAGGGGACGTCGACGCCGAGGACGCGTCGTGCGCTCTCGAGCAGTTCGGTAACACTCATCGGCGTGTCCTCGACGGGCGGCGTGAATTCGAAGGTGCCGAACAGCGGCCGGCCGGGTTCGAACTCGGCGTAGATCAACCCGCCGCGGTCCAATCGCGTGTGGCCGAAAGCGATTGGGCCGAATCCCGGGATGTCGACGCCGCCGTCGGGGCGGCGCAGTTCGTCGGGGACATGCACATGGGCGAGCCGGCCCACGATATCCAGGGTGGTGCCGGGAAAGTCGATGCCCGCCCTCTTGCGGACCAGGCTGCGCCCGCCGTCGGCGCCGACCAGATAACCGGCGGCGATGGCGTAGTCGCGCTCTGGTGACGACACCTGCAGAGCAACGGATTCCGAGTTCTGCTGTAGGTCGGTCAGCGCATGCCCCCAGCGCAGATCCACCCCGAGATCGCGGGCCCGCTTCTCCAGCAGCCGCACCACCCGGGGCTGTTGGATGGGCAGTGCGTACATCGGGTTGTCGGGCACCGCCGCGAAATCCAGGGTCATGGCGGCGAAGATCCATCCTCGGCTGGGTTGGGGCGGTGCCTCGTCACCGGTGAAGGCCCGATACAGGCCGCGCATGTCGAGCATCCGAACGACCTGTCCGACAAGGCCGTTGGCCTTCGGCTCGGCGCTGGGACCGGGCAGGGCGTCCAGCGCGACGGGCCTGACACCGGCCAGCGCCAGCTCGCAGGCCAGCAGCAGCCCGTTGGGCCCGGCGCCGGCGATGACGATGTCGGCGTGTTCGTCAGTCATGGTGCCTCTTTCCTGGGAGGTTCGGGCAATCCGGCGCTGACGGCCGCGAAGCCCTCGCGGATCAGCTCGGTGATGGCCACCGGCGGATCGGCCCGCGCGTAGGCGTCGGCCGCGGCGTCGCCGACGGCGCGGACGACGGCCATCACCAACCGTGGATACAGGTCGCGGTCCGGGTCGGTGCCGGTACGTTCGGCGATCACCTGGAGAAACTCGTCGAATAGATTCTGCGGCACCGAGGTTCGGACCTGCGGGTGCATGAGCAGCTTTCGAACCTCGATGAGTTCCTGACGGCTGGGCAGCCGGTTCTCCTCGCCGTGAACGTCGCCGAAGTCGGCGTCCAGGGGTCCGAGCACGGCGTGGGTGAGCGCCGTCCACAGCGGTTCGTCGGCGGGGCGTTCACGTAGCAGGGCGGCGCTGCGGCGCACGCGTTCGGCCTGCCGGTAGGCCAGCGCCTCGTATTTGCCGCCGAAGTAGTTGGTGAATGTGCGCAGCGAGACGCCCGCCAGGTTCGCGACGTCTTCGCGTGTGACGTTTTCCAGGCCGCGCTCGAACGCCAGCTGCAGGGCGGCGTCGCTGAGCGCCCGGCGGGTGTCGGCCTTCTTGCGCTCACGAAGTCCGGTCATGACGCCCAACGTACGTCAAACTTGCCTAATGGGCAATATTGCTTGGCGGGCAAGTTTCGCGTTGAGTGTGCTCTGACGGCGTTGAGTGTGAATCCTGGTCGGCGACACGCCGAGCGGGGCCGCGGAGGATTCACACTCAACGCCAGCGACAAAGCGCCGCCGCCTAGCGTGTGCCCCAATCCCACCGGGGCGTCGTGATCAGGGTCTGGCCGCTGATGCGCGTTTCGCCCCAGTCCTTGAAGAGTTCGATCTCGACGGCTCCGTCGGAGCCTTCGCGGACCGGCGTGGTGTCCAGGAATTCCAGCAGCGACCGGGAATGGGTGACCACCACCACCTGGGTCTTGGACGCGGTGGTGCGGATCAGCGATGCCAGCGGGGCCACCAGGTCCGGGTGCAGCGAGGTTTCCGGTTCGTTGAGCACCATCAGCGACGGTGGCTGCGGGCTCAACAGGGCGGCGGCCCACAGCAGGAAACGCAGTGTGCCATCGGATAATTCGGCTGCGCGCAATGCGCGCAGCATGCCGCGCTGTCGCAGTTGAAGATCGAACAGCCCGTCGTGGATGGCCACTGAGACGGTGGCGCCGTCGAAGGCCTCCGCGACGGCCCGGTCCAGGTCGTCGAATCCCGACTCGAGGATCGTCTGGATCGCGGCCGCCAGATCGCTGCCGTCGTCGGAGAGCACCGGGGTGCGGGTGCCCACCTGCGGGTGCCGCGCCGGTGCCCCCGCGTCGACACGGAAGCCGTCGTAGAACCGCCAGCCGCGCAACCGTTCTCGCACGGCCGCGAGCTCGGGTAGCGCGTGCGGGTGGGCGTATTCGGCGAGCACGCTGTGGTACAACGGCAGGGCCCGGGACAGCTCGTCGAAACCGCTGCCGGAGTCCGCGCAGGCCTCGGCGAAAACGCGGGACCGGCGCACCAGCGTGGTGCTGGGCCGCAGCACGGGTCCGGCGAACAAGACTTCCCGCTTGATCTCCGGGTCGCGGGCGAACACCGACTTCCCGGCCGACTGCGGGATGCCCAGATCCACCAGGTAGCCGAAATCATCTGCGGCAAAGCCCAATTCGAGTGATACGGGCCTGGTGCGCACGGTTCCCTCGGTCTTGCCGGAGCGTCGCGCGCCGGCCGGTTGCTCGGGACCTGCCCACAGCACCGACTGCAGTCCGCCCTCGCGGGCCAGCGACCCGATCACCTCGCCGCGGCCGCAGTCGGCCAGTAGGCGCAAGGCGCGATACAGCGAGGACTTGCCGGCGCCGTTGGCGCCGGTGATCACCGACAGACGACCCAGGGGCAGGATGACCTCGCGCAGCGATCGATACCCGCGGACCGCGACGGTGTGCAGCATGGGGCCGACTGTACGGTCGGCCACCGACGGGCCCTATGCGTCCTCGTCGCCGTCGTCGACCGCGGCGGCGAGCAGTTGCACTTCCTCGAGGTCCATCTCGTTCTGCAACTCGCGCAACACGATGTCGTCGATGAGGTTCTGGTTGCGCAGCGAGGTGATTTCCCGGCGCTTGTGTTCGAGCACGCCCAGCCGAACCCGCCGGACCTTCTCGCGGCCCTTGAGGATGCGGGTGTCGGGCGAACCGTCCTCGGTGGCCAGCACCAGCGCGGCCTTTTCCTCGTATTCCTTTTGCAGCCGGCGCCTCAGCTCGTCGCTGATGCCGACCTCGTCGGCCACCGTCGGCAGCGCGGCCAGCGCGGCTTGCGAACCCCGACAGCGAGCCAATTGCAGTTCCTCTGCGTGGGTCACGTCCTCGGGCATCTTCGCCCACCGGACCACGGCGGGCAGCGTGCTGCCCTGGACCAGGACGGTCACCATGATGACAACAACCACGATGAAGATCAGCAGGCTGCGGTCCGGGAACGGCGCGCCGCTGAGCGTCGTCACGGGCACGGCGACGGCCGCGGCAAGCGATACCGCGCCACGGAATCCGGCCCAGACCGTGACGAAGCGCTGGCGCCAGTTGACCCGACGTTCGCGTTGCACCTGGCGGCGGTCGATCAGCCGGATCAGCAGCGTGGTGATCTCGCCCCAGAAGACGCGCGACACGATCACCACGCCGGTGACCACCAGCGCGACGAACAGCGCGTGGCGGATGCCGCCGTCCACACCCGCGATCCCGCGCAGCGCGCCCGGGATCTGCACACCGACGAACACCCATAGCGAGCCGTTGAGCAGGAACGTCGCGATGTCCCAGAAGGCTGTGGACTGCAGCCGGGAACGGGCCCGGATCACCACGGGGCCGGCGTAGGCGAGGACCAGGGCCGACACCATCACCGCGACCACTCCGCTGCAGTCCATCGATTGAGCCAGCAGGAACGCCGCGAACGGCGTCACCAGACTCAGGGCCCCCTCCTCCTGGGGTGCGTCGAGTCGCTTGCGCAGCAGCGTCACCGCCCCACCGACCAACAGCCCGGCTGCGATACCGCCGAGGTAGGAGCCGACGAACCGGGCGGTCACCTCGGGCGGGCTGATCGCGGCCCCACCGATCGCGACGTGGACGCTGACGGCGAACAAGACCAGGGCGGTGCCGTCGTTGATCAGACTCTCGGCCTTGAGCACGGTCAGCGATCGGCGCGGCAGCTTCTTCGCCAGACCGGCCACCGCGGCCGCGTCGGTGGGCGACAGAACCGCACCCAGCACGCCGGCCGCGTGCGGATCCATGCCCAGCGCCCGCGCCGTCCACGACACCGCCACCGCGGTGGCGATCACCAGGACGACGCTGAGGAACACGATGATGCGGGCGTTGGCGCGGATCTCGCGGAAGCTGGTGTTCAGTCCCTCCCAGTACAGGATTGCGGGGAGGAACAGCAGCAACACGACCTCGCCGTTGACGTGTATCTGACCGAAGTGAGGCACCAGGCCCAGCAGGACGCCGAGCAAGATGAGCAACACCGGGGGACCGACGCGATAGCGCCGACCGATGACCGTCCCCACGATGACGGTGGACACCAGGGCAACGATCAGTACGAGGCCAAACACCAGCCCATCCTGCCGGACGCGACGGTCGACGGCGTCGTCGCCTATCTTCGGTCTGGGTTGAGAACCTATTAGGCTCCGGAGCGGAATCGAAGGGGGATGTGGTGAAGGTCAGGCTGCTGGTGACAGTCGCCGTGCTCTTGTTGTCGACGGTGGTGGGCTGCCACTTCGCGTCCAGGAACCCGCCGTCGACCAAAACGCTCCAGGTGCCCATGACCGATGTGCTGACGCAGAGCGAGATCACGCAGAACATCACCCTCGCCGTCGGCAACACCCTGGTCGTGGAGTTGGGGTCGAACTACACCACTCCCTACCGGTGGAATCCCGACACCAAGATCGGCGATGCCTCGGTCATCAAGCAGCTCAATCACGAGTTCGTCCAGCCCACGTCCGACGCGTTGGGCGCGCCGGGCAAAGAGGAATGGACGTTCGCTGCCCTGAAGCCGGGAACAACAACGGTCAGCACGCTGTACACCAGCTTCGTGTCCAAGGATGCCAAACCGGCCTGCACCTACACGCTGACCGTCACGGTGCGATAAGGCTGCGGGCCGATCGGTCGTCGGGCTACGGTCTGGGCGTGTTCGGATTTCTTCGCAACCTGTCCGAAATCGGCCAGCTGCCCGCGGCGCTGCGCGAGGGACTCGAAGCCGAGGGGCTCATCTTCAGCGCCGGCAGAGTCGGGGTGGTCCGGCACTTCAGTGGCCATGTGCCAGGCGTGTATTCGGCCTCCGGCGTCTCCCGATACACGGGTGGGTTCGGATTCAGCGGCGCCCGGATCGTCGCCACCTTTCCCGCGCGCGGCGAGGCCAACCTGCGGTCCATCGACTGCCGCTGGGACACCGACGAAGGGCCGGGCCGGGCCACCGTCACCAACAAGGGCGTCGGCATCGACATCGACCTTCACGGAGTCGACCCCGCATTCAGCGGCTCGATGAGGCTCAACTACAAGAAGACAATTCCCGACGAGGTGCTGAAAGACCTACCCGTTACGACGCTGCGCTTTCCGGTGGACCCGCTGTTCGTCTACCGCGCCGCCGGCGTGCGTCCGAAGTCCTAGCTGTCTACGAGACCTCGGGGGTTGCGACGACGTCGGCCCGCAGGTGCGCCGCGTAGATTTCGGCGAGGAATTGCTCGACGGCCACCGCGGTATGCCCGGCTCGGGCGGAGCCGAAGATGTCGAAAGCGTGTTGGGTGAACGACAATTCGGCATACACCACCGGCTGGTTGCTTTTTTGCCGCAGTTGCTCGACGAACGCGCGCGCTTGCTCGACGTAGGCCAGCGAGTCGTTACGGCCGTGCAGGACGAAGAACGGGGGAGCGTCGGAGTGGACATGGTTGACCGGTGACGCGGCCTCGAATATCTGCCGGTGCGTCGAGGGTTTGCCCTTGATGATCGACTTGACCAGCAGCCCCGGCATCATCGGATGCAGCGTCTCGTCGAATTGGGTGAAGTCGTAGATGCCGTAGAACGGCACCGCCGCCTGCACGCGGGTGTCGGCGTCCTCGAACCCCGGCTGGAACTGCGGATCATTGGGCGTCAGCGCGGCCAGGGCCGACAGGTGACCGCCGGCCGAACCTCCGGTGATGGCGATGAACTCGGGGTCGCCGCCGTATTCGGCGATGTGCTCCTTGACCCAGGCGAGCGCGCGCTTGACGTCGACGATGTGGTCGGGCCAGGTGTTGCGCGGGCTGTGCCGGTAGTTGACCGCCACGCAGATCCAGCCCAGCTCGGCGAGGTGGCTCATCAACGGATGAGCCTGTCCGCGTTTGTTTCCCGTCGTCCAGGCGCCGCCGGGGATCTGGAAGAGGACCGGCGCCTTCCCGGCCGGGTCGAGATCGGGGCGTCGCCAGATGTCCAGGTGGTTCGCGCTGCCGAATTCGCCGTAGCTGATGTTGGAGTCATGGGCGTAGTCGCGGTAGATGCGCAGCATCCGCAGCAGTCCCGGCGTCTTGGCGCTGCCGCTGCCTGCCGGCCGGCGCCACAGGCTCGCCGAGTCCGTGAGCCGGCCGGCTCCCAGTCCGCTGTCCAACGCCTCGTTCAGCGGCACGTTGGCCCGATGTCCAGCGCGGCTGAAGTTCAGCAGGCCCGCGGCCGAGATGCCCGCGACGATCCACGCGACGATCCGCACGGGCCGGTTGAGGCGACGGGCCGTCAACGCCAACCCGCCGAGCTGGGTCACGAGCGTCTGCAACGGCAGTTCGGTGACGACGAGCCCGAACATCCAGGAGTACAGCGACGCGAATCCGCTGCGCGCCAGCGGCCGGTAGCCGTTGAGGGTGGACGCCGCGGTCACCGCGGTGACCACCAATGACCCTATTTGCCGGATGACGTGGCTGATTCGAGCTCTCCGCATTGCCTCACCTTACGAAACGGGTAAGCGACTCTGGGATCCGATAGCGCATGCGCTAGCTGATCTGGGATTGGTGATATTGGTCCGGAGAGGTGGGGGTGCGGCTGTCGCCCCTCTCCTCTGGGGATAAGTGACTCGCGAAACCGCTAGCGCCCGTGCTACCAACCCGGCGTGAATCACTACACCTACCGCGTCGCGTGGTCGCCGTACCACGGCCAATACGTCGGCTCCTGCCTCGAATTGCGGTTCATGCGGCGAGAAGCGCCGACCGCACAAGAGGCCGTCGAGGCGGTCGAGACGGCCGTCGACCGGCACGTCGAAATCATGCTGAACACCGGCGAAACGCCCCCAACCCCGATGGCCGAGCGCAACTACAGCGGCACGATCGTCGTCAGGACATCCCCGGAGCTGCACAGCCGCCTCTCCATAGAGGCGACCGAGCAAGGGGTTTCGATGAACCAGTGGGTGGTGCAGAAGCTGTCGGGTCGACGGCCGAGCGATACGTTCGGGCTCTCCGGATTCGACTAGCGACCCGGGAGGCTAGGACGCCTCAGCTCTGCTCTCCAGCTCCTTCACCGGGGCGGGGTCGTTCTCGGTCAGCCCGACCTTCGACGCGCCACCGGGTGACCCGAGTTCGGTGAAGAAATCGGCGTTGATCTGCAGGTATTGGCTGTGCTCGTCGGGCAGATCGTCTTCGTAGTAGATGGACTCGACCGGGCACACCGGCTCGCAGGCGCCGCAGTCGACGCACTCGTCGGGGTGGATGTAGAGCATCCGGGCGCCCTCGTAGATGCAGTCGACGGGGCATTCTTCGATGCACGCCTTGTCTTTGATGTCGACACAGGGCTCGGCGATCACGTAGGCCACGAGTGTTGTCCTTCCTTCTGGCTAGCGGGGTCAGCCGGGGCGAGCCGTCAAAACACGGTCTGGCTGGCTAATTTAGCGCGACGGCGTCCGCGCGGGCTACCGGCCTCTTGGTTGAAGCGTTGGGCGGCCCGCAAAAGCGCGAGACCCAGGCTGCGGGGTCTGAACCTGGTCGGCTGCGCGGTCCATGTGTCCCATCGTTCCGGCCGGGGCGAGGCGTGAGTAGAGGTTTGGCGTTGTGGTGTCACAAGCTATAGTTGTGTCACACGATTTGATTGTGAGCTGCCGCCCATGCCACTCAGCCCTCGGCTGCCCGAACTCGCCTCGTTCGAGGCGTTTTTGGCGATCGCCGAGACCGGCAGCCTCGGCCGGGCCGCGCGCGAACTCGGGCTGACCCAGCAGGCGATATCCCGCCGGCTCGCCACGATGGAGGCCCAGATCGGCGTCACCCTGGCGGTCCGCACCACGCGCGGCTCCCAACTCACGCCCGCGGGCCTGATCGTCGCGGATTGGGCGACCCGACTGCTCGAGGTCGCCGGCGAGATCGATGCGGGCCTGGGTTCGCTGCGCAAGGAAGGCCGCGAACGCATCAGGGTGGCGGCCAGCCAGACGATCTCCGAACAACTCATGCCGCACTGGCTGCTGTCCCTGCAGAACGAGGCGACGCGGCGCGGCGACAACGCGCCCCAGGTGATTCTGACCGCCACCAACAGCGAACACGCCATCGCCTCGGTCCGTGACGGCAGCGCCGATCTTGGGTTCGTCGAAAACCCGGGTACACCAAAGGGTTTGGGCACCTGTGTGGTGGGGGGAGACGAGCTGGTGATCGTGGTCCCGCCCAATCACAAGTGGGCACGACGGTCGCGCGTGGTGACCGCGCGCGAACTCGCGCAGACACCGCTGGTGGCCCGCGAACCACATTCGGGCATCCGCGATTCGCTGACGGTGGCGTTGCGCAAGGTGCTCGGCGAGGACATGCAACAGGCCGCGCCCGTGCTGGAATTGACCTCCGCCGCGGCGATGCGCGCTGCCGTGCTCGCCGGTGCGGGCCCGGCGACGATGAGCCGGCTGGCGGTGGCCGACGACCTGGCGGTCGGCCGCCTGCACGCGGTGCACATCCCGAAGCTGGACCTACACCGCAAGTTTCGGGCCATCTGGATCGGCGGGCGCACCCCACCGGCCGGAGCGATCCGCGACCTGCTCAGCCACATCATCAGCCGCACGGCGGCGTCGAAAAGCTAGGCCGCGGCGTCGTCGGCGATCGCCTCGTCGTAGCGGTCGAGCACGGTCTCGGCCACCAGCCGGTGTGCCCCCAACGGTGCCGCCATCGGAATGTCGTTGTCGCGGGCAAAGTTTGACACGCCATCGGTGATCAGCCCCGGCGCCAAGAACCACGGCGCGATCACGAGCCGGCGCGCGCCGCGGCGGCGCAGCAGCTCGGCGCCGCGGGCCACCGATGCCTCGGGCCGGGTGGCGAATGCCATTGTGGCGCCGGCCCACTGGGTGCCGGCGGCCAGCCGGGCCGCCACCTTTGCGGTGCGCGCATTGGCGGCGAGGTTCGACGAACCGATCGCCACCACCATCACCCCGAGGCCGTCGTCGAGCGGGGAAACCCCAACCTCGACGAGCCGTTCGCGCAGCACCGACACCAGCCGCTCGTCTTCGCCGAGCACGTCGGCCTGCCGGATGCCGTGGACGCGGGCCTCGGCGATCTGCTTAGGGATGTCCAGGCGCGCGTGGTAGGCGCTGGCCAGCAACAGCGGGGCGACCACCGCGCGGCGGCTGTCCGGCAACCCGGCCAGCACGTCGCCGAAGTTTGGGGTGTTGAGCTCGAGGAACGCCAGCCGCACGTCGAGGCCGGGCCGCATCATCGCCAGCCGGTCGGCAACGGCGTGGGCGTTGGCGCCGGACCGGGGGTCGCGGCTGCCGTGCGCGGTGAGGACGAGGGTGCTCATGAGGCGTGCAACCCGCATTCGACCTTGTTTCGTCCCCGCCAACGCCCGCTGCGCGGGTCTTCGCCCTCGGCCGGCTTGACGGTGCACGGGGCGCAGCCGATCGACGGGTAGCCCTCCTCGACCAGCGGGTTGACCAGCACGTGGTGCTGCTCGATGTACGCGTCCACCTCTTCGTCGGTCCAGGCGGCGATCGGGTTGACCTTCACCACCTTGAACGAGTCGTCGAAGCTGATCAGCGGGGCGTTGGCGCGGGTGGGCGCCTCGACGCGGCGCAGCCCGCTGACCCAGGCCGCGTATCCGCGCAGCGCCCGGCGCAGGGGCACAACTTTGCGCAGCCGGCAGCATTCGTTGGGGTCGCGGGCGAACAGGTCCTTGCCCAGCAGCTCGTCCTGCTCGGCCACGGTGTGCTCGGGCTCGACGTTGAGCAGGTGGATGTCGTAGACCGACTCGACCGCGTCGCGGGTGCCGATGGTTTCGGCGAAGTGATAACCGGTGTCCAGGAACAGCACCGGCACTCCCGGGTGCACATCGGCCGCCAACGAAACCATCACCGCATCCTGCATGTTGCAGGCCACCACGAACTTGCAGTTGGCTCCGTCGCGGGGGCCGTCGGTGCCGCCGAAATGTTCATCAGTCCACCGCAATACGTCGACAGCGCTGGCGCCTTCCATCTCCGAGGCGCCGCGCGCGGCCAGCTCGCGCAGCTGTTCTTCGGTGAAGTTCATTGCCACCATGTCGGCCTCAGCGCAATTCGTCTTCGCCGGCGCGCAGTGCCCAGGAAGCGAAAGTCTCACCGTCCTGGCGTCCGTCGAGGTATTTGCGGGTCACCCGGTCGATGTAGTCGCCCAGTTCGGCGCTGGTGACCTTGTGCTGGCGCAGCTTTCGTCCGAAGCCGCTCTGCTCGCCCAGGCCGCCACCGAGGTGAACCTGGAAGCCCTCGACCGAATTGCCGTCGCCGTCGTCAATCCACTGGCCCTTGAATCCGATGTCGGCCACCTGAATTCGGGCGCACGAGTTCGGGCATCCGTTGAGGTGCACGCTGATCGGCAGGTTGAGCCTAGAATCCACGTCGGCCAGACGCTGTTCCAGCTCGGGCACCAAAGTCTGTGCCCGCACCCGGGTTTCGGCGAACGACAGCTTGCAGTACTCGATTCCGGTGCACGCCATGGTGTTCTTGCGCCATGACGAGGGCCGCGACGGCAGGCCCAGCGCCTCCAGCCCCGCGACCAGTTCGTCGACCTTGTCGTCGGGAACGTCGAGAATGACCAGCTTCTGGAACGGGGTCCACCGCGCCCGGTCGGAGCCGGCCTTCTCCATCAGATCGGCCACCGCCGACAGGGTGCTGCCCGACACGCGCCCGACGATCGGCGCGACGCCGACCGCGTTGAGGCCGTTCTTGATCCGCTGCACCCCGACGTGGTCGATGGTGTGCTTGACCGGCGCGGGCGCCGGTCCATCGATCAACGGGCGGTTGAGGTATTCGTTCTCGAGAACCTCGCGGAATTTCTCCACGCCCCAGTCCTTGACCAGGAATTTCAGCCGGGCCTTGGCGCGCAGTCGCCGGTAGCCGTAGTCGCGGAACAGCTGGGTGACGCCCTCCCAGACGTCGGCGACCTCGTCGAGCGGCACCCACACGCCGAGCCGCTGGGCCAGCATCGGGTTGGTCGACAGGCCGCCGCCCACCCACAGGTCCAGGCCGGGGCCGTGTTCGGGGTGGTTGACGCCGACGAACGCGACGTCGTGCGTCTCGTGCGAGACGTCCTGCAAACCGGAGACCGCGGTCTTGTACTTGCGCGGCAGGTTGGCGTACTCGGGGTTGTTCAGTGAGCGCCGGACGATCTCGTCGATCGCTGGCGACGGGTCGAGAATTTCGTCGAGCGAATCACCGGCCAGCGGCGAACCGTGGATGCCGCGCGGGCAGTCCCCGCAGGCCTCGGTGGTCTGCAGTCCCACCGAATCGAGCCGCCGCCAGATCTCGGGGACGTCCTCGATGCGAATCCAGTGCAGCTGCAGGTTTTCCCGGTCGCTGATGTCGGCGGTGTCGCGGGCGAATTCGGTGGAAATCTGGCCCAGGGTGCGCATCGTGTGCGCGGTCATGGCCTTGCCGTCGGAGCGGACCCGCATCATGAAGTACTTGGCTTCGATCTTGTCGGTGTTCTCGTCGCCGGTCCAGCTGCCGTCGTAACCCTGCTCGCGCTGCGTGTAGAGGCCCATCCAGCGGAACCGCCCGCGCAGATCGTCTTTGGCGATGCTGTCGAAGCCCTCTTTGGCGTAGACGTTGATGATGCGGTCGCGCACGTTCAGCGGCGCGTCGTCGGTCTTGAACTGCTCGGCGTGGTTGAGCGGTTCGCGATCGCCCAGTGCCCACTGACCGTCGTTGCGGGTCTTGGCGGGACGTGCGGTGGTCATGTGGTTTCTCATTCCTCGCGGCGGCGCAGAGCGGGCTTGGAGCGGGCCGTCATGCGGCCTCAGGGGGCTGGCGGGCCGCGGCATCGCGATGATGTTGGGTCTGTAGGCACCCGCAAGTTCGTCGTTGGACCCACGGGTCGCGATTTCCATAGTGCCCTTCTGACGGGGGCGTCAGTAGAGGTCAGGATGTTGTGAGGGCACAACCCGCTGTTGTGTGCGCGGGTTCACGTTTTGGTCTTGCCGGCCAGAAGGATTGGCGCGCCACTTCGCGGATTCGCAGTAGTGTGGCCGGTTATGAGTTCCACCGACATCCACGACGTGATCGTTATTGGTTCGGGTCCTGCTGGGTATACCGCGGCGTTGTATGCGGCGCGGGCGCAGTTGGCGCCGGTGGTGTTTGAGGG
>NZ_LZJP01000045.1:0-12787 GCF_001667865.1 Mycobacterium mantenii
TCCGACGCCGACCGCTACCGGGCCCCGGTGAGCGCCATCGAGGAGATCCTGGCCGGCATTTACGCCCAGGTGCTGGGCGTGGAGCGCGTCGGTGTCGACGACTCCTTCTTCGACCTCGGCGGGGACAGCATCCTGTCGATGCAGGTGGTGGCCCGTGCCCGCGCGGCCGGAGTGGTGTGCCGACCGCGGGACGTCTTCGTCGAGCAGACGGTGGCCCGGCTGGCGCGCGTCGCCACGGTCGCCAGCGAAGACGACAACGTTGTCGACGAGGGGCTCGGACCCGTGGTGGCCACCCCGATCATGCGCTGGCTGCAGAACATGGACGGCCCCGTCGAGCAGTTCAACCAGACCATGGTGCTGGCGGCACCCGCGGACGTCACCCTCGACGACGTGCCGGTGGTGCTGCAGGCGCTGCTGGACCGGCACGCGATGCTGCGGCTGCGCGTCGAGGACGACGGCATCGGCGGTTGGTCGCTCGACGTGCCCGAGGCGGGCTCGGTGCAGGCCGGCGACTGCCTGGAGTCGGTCGACGTGCTGTCCGAAGCGGCGCTGGTCGACGCCCGGTCGCGGCTGAACCTCGCCGACGGTGTGCTGGTACGTGCCGTATGGGCAAGCGCGACAAACCAATTGGCGTTGATCATCCACCACCTGGCCGTCGACGGCGTGTCGTGGCGGACCCTGATCGAGGACCTCAACATCGCCTGGGCGCAGCACCACAGCGGCCAGCCGGTGGCACTGCCGGTGGGCGGCACCTCGTTCGCTCGGTGGTCGTCGCTGCTGGATGAATACGCGCGCCGCCCCGAGGTGGTCGAGCGGCTGGAGGAGTGGCGGCAGGTCGCCACCGTCCCGGCCGTGTTGCCGCAAGCACAGCCCGAGGACACCTATGTGACGGCCGGACAGTACTCGGCGTCGCTGGACGTCGAGACCACCCGGCTGCTGCTCAGCGAGGTGCCCGCGGCGTTCCACGCCGGCGTCCAGGACATTCTGCTGATCGCGTTCGGGTTGGCCTGGACCCAGTTCGTGGGCACCGGCGCGCCGATCGCCATCGACGTGGAGGGCCACGGGCGCGACGAAGAGCTGGGCCCGCAGGTGGACCTGTCGCGCACGGTCGGCTGGTTCACCGCGAAGTACCCGGTGTCGTTGCGGACCGGTGGACTGTCCTGGGGTCAGGTGGTCGGCGGTGACGACGCCCTGGGCGGTCTGGTCAAGGACGCCAAGGAACAACTGCGCGCCCTACCGGACGGTGTCACCTACGGGATGCTGCGCTACCTGAATCCCGAAGGGGGGCTGGATGTTTCGGATCCGGTCATCGGGTTCAACTACCTGGGCCGGCTCGGCGGGGGTGCCGCCGAGTTGTCGGCCGATCTGTGGCAGCTGGACCCGGGCAGCTTCGCGCTGGCCGGTGCGGCCGGCGCGGTGGCGCTGCCGCTGCCGCACACGGTGGAACTCAACGCCGGCACCATGGACACCGCCGACGGCCCGCACCTGCAGGCGAACTGGACGTGGGCGCTTTCGGCCCTCGACGAGAAGCAGATCAGCCGGCTCAGCGAGCTGTGGTTCGACGCGCTTGCCGGCATCACCGCGCACGTGCGCAACGGCGGCGGCGGCCTGACCCCGTCCGACATCGCGCCCGCCCGCATGACCCAGCGCGACCTCGACGAACTGCAGCAGCGGTACCAAGTCGCCGACGTGTTGCCGCTGACCCCGCTGCAGCAGGGACTGCTGTTCCACACCGGCACCGCCCAGGGCGGCGAAGACCTCTATGCGGTGCAGCTCGACATCTCCGTGACCGGCGCCATCGACCCGGACCGGCTGCGGGAGGCGGTGCACACCGTCATCAGCCGCCATCCCAACGTGGTGGCCAGCTTCTCCGAGGACTTCGGGGAGCCGGTGCAGATCATGTCGACCGATCCGGAGCTGGCCTGGCAGTACGTCGAGCTGGACGCCGACGGCGACATCGACGAGCAAATCGAGCGGTTGTCCACCGCGGAACGCGTCGCCGTCTGTGACCTGGCCGGACAGCCCCCGTTCCGGGGCCTGCTGATCCGCACCGCGGAGAA
This sequence comes from Mycobacterium mantenii, assembly GCF_001667865.1. Taxonomy (GTDB): domain Bacteria; phylum Actinomycetota; class Actinomycetes; order Mycobacteriales; family Mycobacteriaceae; genus Mycobacterium; species Mycobacterium mantenii_A. The sequence goes on from NZ_LZJP01000045.1 coordinate 2,061, forward strand.
CACCTACCGATTCGTGCTGACCAACCACCACATCGTGCTCGACGGCTGGTCCAAGCCGGTCCTGCTGCAGGAGATCTTCGCCAGCTACTTCGGGGTGCGGCTGCCCGCGCCGGTGCCGTACCGCAGCTTCATCACCTGGCTGTCCGAACAGGATCGGGCTGCCGCCCAGGAGGCGTGGCGCGAGGTGCTCGAGGGTTTCGATACCCCGACGCTCGTGGGCCCGACGGGCCGCATGGGGCTTGGCCCGCGCGGCGTTGCCGAGTTCCACGTATCCGCGGAGACCAGTCGCCTGCTGGGCGAATTGGCCCGCTCATGCCGCACCACCGTCAGCACCGTCCTGCAAGCGGCCTGGGCGCAGCTGTTGATGTGGCTTACCGGACAGCACGATGTGGCGTTCGGCACAGCTGTTTCGGGTCGTCCGACCGAATTGGCCGGATCCGACGCCATGGTGGGCCTTTTGATCAACACCGTTCCGGTGCGGGCGACCATCGGCGCCGAAACCACCATCGCCGACCTGCTTGAGCAGCTACAACGCACCTATACGAACACGCTCGATCACCAGCATTTAGCACTGAACGATATCCATCGTGTAACGGGACATGACCAAATTTTCGACACAATGTTCGTGTACGAGAACTATCCCATCGATACCGCCGCGCTATCGGCCGTGGACGAGTTAACTATTACTGGATTCACGAATCGGGAATACAACCACTACCCGCTTTCGGTTCAAGCTGTGCCGGGCCACGAAATAGGCCTTCGCGTCGAGTTCGATACCGACGTTTTCGGCGAGGCAAGGATCGAGAAGCTCGTAGAGCGGTTTAAGCGGGTGCTGGAAGCCATGACCGTGGACTTGGAGGAGCAGTCATGACCGTCGGTGCGGGACGGCGATTGTTGTCGATCGATCTGCTGGATGGCGGCGAGCACGATCGACTCGACGAGTGGGGCAACCGTGCGGTGCTGACCAAGCCGATCAAGGCTGCGGCGTCGATCCCCGAGGTGTTCGCCACGCAGGTGGCGCGCGCACCCCAGGCGGTCGCGCTGAGCTTCGGCGATCGCTCGTTGACCTACCGCGACCTCGATCAGGCTGCGAACCGGCTGGCGCACCTGTTGGCCGAGCAGGGCGCGCGCCCGGGCGAGTGCGTTGCGCTGCTGTTCTCCCGTTCCGCCGAGGCGATCATCTCGATCCTCGCGGTCCTGAAGACCGGGGCGGCGTACCTGCCGATCGACCCGGCCCTGCCGTCGGCGCGGATGGAATTCATGCTCGGCGACGCGACGCCGATCGCGGTGGTGACCACGGCCAGCCTGCGTGCCCGGCTGGACGGGTTCGACCTGCCCGTGATCGACGTCGACGAAGCCGCCGCGGACACCCAGCCCAGCAGCGCGCTGCCGGGGCCGCGGCCCGACGACATCGCGTACATGATCTACACCTCGGGCACCACGGGAAACCCCAAGGGCGTCGCGGTCACGCATCGCAATGTGACCGAGTTCGTCAAGACGCTGCACGCCGATCTGCCGACCGGGCCGGGGAAGGTCTGGTCGCAGTGGCACTCGCTGGTCTTCGACGTCTCCGTCTGGGAGATCTGGGGCGCGCTGCTGTCCGGCGGACGCCTGGTGGTCGTGCCCGAGTCCGTCGCTGGCTCGCCCGACGAGCTGCACGCCCTGCTGGTGGCCGAGAAGGTCAACGTCCTGAGCCAGACCCCGTCGGCGGTGGGCATGCTCTCGCCGGAGGGATTGGACGACACGGCGCTGGTGGTGGCCGGTGAGGCCTGCCCGGCCGAGGTGGTCGACCGGTGGGCGCCCGGACGGGTGATGATCAACGCCTACGGCCCGACCGAGGCCACCGTGTACGCCGCGATGAGCACGCCGCTCGCGGGCGACTCGGGGGCACCGCCGATCGGGTCGCCGGTTCCCGGTGCGGCGTTGTTCGTGCTGGACAAGTGGCTGCGGCCCGCGCCGGAAGGCGTGGTCGGTGAGCTGTATGTCGCCGGCCGTGGCGTCGCCACCGGGTATGCCCGCCGCGCCGGGCTGACAGCGTCGCGCTTCGTGGCCTGCCCTTTCGGCGCGCCGGGGGCGCGGATGTACCGCACCGGGGACCTGGTCCGCTGGGGCGCCGACGGTCAGCTGCAGTACCTGGGCCGCGCCGACGAGCAGGTCAAGATCCGCGGTTACCGCATCGAACTCGGCGAGATCCAGTCGGCCCTCGCCGCGCTGGACGGCGTCGACCAGGCGGCGGTGATCGCCCGCGAGGACCGCCCCGGCGACAAGCGCCTGGTCGGTTACATCACCGGCACCGCCGACCCGACCGAGCTGCGCACCCAGCTGGGCAAGCGGCTGCCGGCCTACATGGTCCCGGCCGCGGTCGTCGTGCTGGAGACCCTGCCGCTGACCGTCAACGGCAAGCTGGACAAGCGCGCCCTGCCCGCGCCCGAGTACCACAAGCGCGGCGGCCAATACCGTGCCCCCGGCAACCACACCGAGGAGATCCTGGCCGGCATCTACGCCCAGGTGCTGGGCGTGGAGCGGGTCGGCGTGGACGACTCCTTCTTCGACCTCGGCGGCGACAGCATCCTGTCGATGCAGGTGGTGGCGCGGGCCCGGGCGGCCGGCGTGATGTGCCGCCCGCGCGACGTCTTCGTCGAGCAGACGGTCGCCCGGCTGGCCCGGGTGGCCACCGACGGCGCCGACGAGGACGACCTGGTCGACGAGGGAATCGGGCCGGTGCTGGCCACCCCGATCATGCACTGGCTGCAAACCGTGCAGGGGCCGATCGACGACTTCAACCAGACGATGGTGCTGGCGGCGCCCGCGGGCGTCGGCAAAGACGACGTGGTCGTCGTGCTGCAGGCCTTGCTGGACCGGCACCCCATGCTGCGGCTGCGCGTGGAGGACGACGGCAACGGCGGCTGGTCGCTGGAAGCGCCCGAGCCGGGCACCGTGCAGGCCGGCGACTGCCTGCAGTCGGTCGACGAGCTGTCCGACGCGACACTGGTGGCGGCCCGGTCACGGCTGAACCCCGGCGCGGGCGTGATGATGAGCGCCGTCTGGGCAAGCGGGACAAGCCAATTGGCGTTGATCATCCACCACCTGGCCGTCGACGGTGTGTCGTGGCGGACCCTGATCGAGGACCTCAACATCGCCTGGGCGCAGCACCACAGCGGCCAGCCGGTGGCTTTGCCGGTGGGCGGCACCTCGTTCGCCCGGTGGTCCTCGCTGCTGGCCGAGCACGCGCTGAGCCCGGAGGTGGTCGAGCAGGCCGACGCATGGCGCGAGGTGGTGGCGACCCCGGCCATGCTGCCGGCGGTGCGCCCCGAGGAGGACACCTACCAGACCGCCGAGCAGTTGTCGGTCTCGCTGGACGTCGAGACGACCCGCCTGCTGCTGGGCGCGGTGCCCGCGGCGTTCAACGCCGGGGTGCAGGACATCCTGCTGATCGCGTTCGGGATGGCCTGGACGCAGTTCCTGGGTAGCGGCAAGCCGATCGGCATCGACGTCGAGGGCCACGGCCGCCAGGAAGAGCTGGACCCGCGCGTCGACCTGTCGCGGACCGTGGGCTGGTTCACCACCAAATACCCGGTGGCGCTGACGCTCGACGGGCTGGACTGGGACAACGTGGTCGCCGGCAACGACGCGCTGGGCGCGGCGGTCAAGTCCACCAAGGAACAGCTCCGCGCCCTGCCGGACGGACTGACCTACGGCCTGCTGCGCTACCTGAACCCCGACATCGATCTGGGTGGATCCGACCCGGTGATCGGGTTCAACTACCTGGGACGGCTGGGCGCGGCCGCAGACCTGCCCGGTGAGCTGTGGCGGCTGAGCCCCGACAGCTTGTCGCTGAGCGGCGCGGCCGCGGCGGTGGCGATGCCGCTCATGCACACCGTCGACCTCAACGCCGGAACCATGGACACCGAGGAAGGCCCCCACCTGCACGCCAACTGGACGTGGGCGGCCTCGGCGATGGACCGCGAGCAGATCAACCGGCTCAGCCAGTTGTGGTTCGAGGCGCTGACCGGCATCTGCGCCCACGTGCAGGCCGGCGGCGGCGGGTTGACCCCGTCCGACATCGCGCCCGCGCGCCTGAACCAGCGGCAGATCGACGAGCTGAGCAAGGAGCACCAGGTCGCCGACATCCTGCCGCTGACCCCGCTGCAGCAGGGGCTGCTGTTCCACGCCAGCTTCGCCCAGGACCCGGGCGACGACGTCTACGCGGTGCAGCTCGGTATCACGGTGACCGGTGAGCTGGACTCGCACCGGCTGCACGACGCCGTGCACAACGTGATCAACCGCCACCCGAACCTGGCGGCCCGGTTCTGCCCGCAGTACGGCGAGCCGGTTCAGGTCATCCCGGCCGACCCGGTCATGGCGTGGCGGTACATCCAGCTGGGCGCCGAGGATCTCGACCCCGAGCAGCGGGTCGAGGAGCTGTGCGCCGCCGAGCGCGCCGCGGTGAGCGATCTGGCCAACCGGCCGGCATTCCGGGCCGCGCTGATCCGCACCGCGGACAACCGGTACCGGTTCGTGCTCACCAACCACCACATCGTGATGGACGGCTGGTCGCTGCCCATCCTGCTGCGGGAGATCCTCGCCAACTACTACGGGGACCAGTTGCCGGCACCGGCAACCTACCGCAGCTACCTGACCTGGCTGGCCGGCCAGGATCGCGCCTCCGCGCAGGCGGCGTGGCGCCAGGTCCTCGACGGATTCGACACCCCCACCCTGGTGGGCCCGGCCGGCCGGATGCGGCTCGGCCGGCGGGCCGTGGAGTCCTATCGGCTGTCCGCGGAGACGACGCGCGCCGTGGGCGAGCTGGCCCGCTCGTGCCACACGACCGTCAACACCGTGCTGCAGGCCGCCTGGGCGCAGCTGCTGATGCGCCTGACCGGCCAGCGCGACGTCGCGTTCGGCACCGCGGTGTCGGGCCGCCCGGCCGACCTGGCCGGCGCGGAGTCCATGGTGGGTCTGCTGATCAACACCGTCCCGGTGCGGGCCAGCATCACTGCGGAGACCACCGTCGCCGACGTGCTGGACCAGCTGCAACAGCACCACAACGACACCCTCGAGCACGAGCATCTGGCGCTGAGCGACATCCACCACATGACCGGTCTCGATGCGCTGTTCGACACCCTGTTCCTCTACGAGAACTACCCGATCGACACCAGCGTCCCGATGGGCTTCCACGAGCTGGCCATCACCGATGTCACCAACCGCGAGTACAACCACTACCCGCTGGCGGTGATGGCGCTGCCGGGCCGCGAACTCGGCCTGCGCGTGGAATTCGACACCGACGTGTTCGACGCCGCCGGCATCGAGAAGCTGACCGAGAGGTTCCAGCGGGTGCTGTCGGAGATGACCGCCGACCCCGCCCGACGGCTGATGTCCCTGGACGTCGTCGACGAGCGCGAGCAGGTGTGGCTCGACGAGCGGGGCAACCGCGCGGTGTTGAGCCAGCCGGCCACCGGGAAGTCGATCCCGGCGATGTTCGCCGCGCAGGTGGCCAGCACGCCGGACGCCCCGGCGCTGACCTTCGACGGCCGCACGATGACGTATCGCGAGCTCGACGAGGCCGCGAACCGGATGGCGCACCTGCTGACCGAGGAGGGCGCCGGTCCGGGCGAGCGGGTCGCGCTGCTGTTCAGCCGGTCCGCCGACGCGATCGTCTCGATCCTCGCTGTGCTCAAGACCGGGGCGGCGTACCTGCCGATCGACCCGGCGCTGCCGGCCGCGCGGATCGAGTTCCTGCTCACCGACGCCGAGCCCGTCGCCGTGGTCACCACCGCGGGTCTGCGGGACCGGCTGGCCGGGTGCAGCCCGACCGTCATCGACGTCGACGACCCGGAGCTGGCCACCCAGCCCAGCACGGCGCTGCCGACGCCGTCGTCGGACAACATCGCCTACCTCATCTACACCTCGGGCACCACCGGCGTCCCCAAGGGCGTGGCGGTGACCCACGACAACGTCGCACAGCTGGTGGAGAGGCTGCACGCCGACCTGCCGGAGGCGGGGGTGTGGGCGCAGTGGCACTCACTGGTGTTCGACGTCTCCGTGCATGAGATCTGGGGCGCGCTGCTGCACGGCGGGCGCCTAGTCGTGGTGCCCGAGTCGGTCGCGGCCGCGCCGGACGAGCTGCACGCGTTGCTGGTCGCCGAGCAGGTCACCGTGTTGAGCCAGACCCCGTCGGCGGTGGGCATGCTCTCGCCGGAGGGCCTGGAGTCGGCGGCGCTGGTGGTGGCCGGTGAGGCGTGCCCGGTCGAGGTCGTCGACCGGTGGGCGCCCGGACGGGTGATGATCAACGCCTACGGCCCGACCGAGGCCACGGTTTACGCGGCGATGAGCTCGCCGCTGCAGAGCGGCACGGGATCTGCGCCGATCGGTTCGCCGGTGCCGCGTGCCGCGCTGTTCGTGCTGGACCGGTGGCTGCGCCCGGCACCCGAGGGCGTCGTCGGCGAGTTGTACATCGCCGGTCATGGCGTGGCCACGGGTTACTCGCGCCGGCCTGGCCTGACGGCGGGACGCTTCGTCGCCTGCCCGTTCGGCGGCCCCGGCGCGCGGATGTATCGCACCGGCGACCTGGTTCGGTGGGGCCACGACGGTCAGCTCGAATACCTGGGCCGGGCCGACGAGCAGGTCAAGCTGCGTGGCTACCGCATTGAGCTCGGTGAGGTGCAGTCGGCCCTTGCCGCGCTGGACGGCGTCGAGCAGGCGGTGGTGATCGCCCGCGAGGACCGCCCCGGCGACAAGCGCCTGGTCGGCTACATCACCGGAACCGCCGACCCGGTCGGGATCCGCATCCAGCTGGCCGACCGGCTGCCGGCCTACATGGTGCCGGCCGCGATCGTGGTGCTGGACGGGCTGCCGCTGACGGTCAACGGCAAGCTCGACAAGCGCGCCCTGCCCGCACCGGAGTACCAGAAGCGCGGCGGTGAATACATCGCGCCGTCCGACCCCACCGAGGAGATCGTCGCCGACATCTTCGCCCGGGTCCTCGGAGTGGAACGCGTCTCGGTCGAGGACTCCTTCTTCGAGCTGGGCGGGGACTCGTTGTCCGCCATGCGGGTGATCGCCGAGATCAACACCGCTCTCGACGGCGCCCTGTCGGTGCGCACCCTGTTCGACTCGCAGTCGGTGCGCGCCCTGAGCCACCGGATCACCAGCGGCGCCGACACCGAAGGCGCCGCGGGCCCCGGCTTCGCGGCGGTGCACGGCGCCGACGCCAAAGAGGTGTACGCCCGCGACCTCACCCTGGACAAGTTCATCGACGAGGCCATCCTGGCCGCCGCGCCGAGCCTGCCCGGCCCGAGCGCCGAGGTGCGGACCGTCCTGCTCACCGGGGCGACCGGTTTCCTGGGCCGCTACCTGGTGCTCGAATGGCTCGAGCGGCTGGAGCAGGTCGACGGCAAGCTGGTCTGCCTGGTGCGGGCCAAGTCCGACGAGGACGCGTGGCGCCGTCTGGAGAAGACCTTCGACAGCGGTGACCCGGACCTGCTGCGGCACTTCCAGGAACTGGCCGAAGAGCACCTGCAGGTCGTCGCCGGCGACAAGGGTCAGGCCAACCTCGGCCTCGCCGGGGAGACCTGGCAGCAGCTAGCCGACACCGTCGACCTCATCGTGGACTCGGCGGCCGTCGTCAACGGCGTCCTGCCCTACAACGAGCTGTTCACCCCCAACGTGGGGGGCACCGCGGAGCTGATCCGGCTGGCGCTCACCACGAAGAAGAAGCCGTACGCGTACGTGTCGACTTCAGACGTGGGCCGGCAGATCGAGCCGTCGGCGTTCACCGAGGACGCCGACATCCGGGTCATCAGCGCCACCCGCGTCATCGACGGCGGCTACGCCAACGGATACGGCAACAGCAAGTGGGCCGGCGAGGTGCTGCTGCGTGAGGCGCACGACCTCTGCGGGCTGCCGGTCTCGGTGTTCCGCTCCGACATGATCCTGGCCGACACCACCTACGCCGGTCAGCTCAACGTGGCGGACATCTTCACCCGGATGATCCTGAGCGTCGTGGCCACCGGCACCGCCCCCGCGTCGTTCTACCGGCTCGATGCCGAAGGCAACCGGCAGGGCGCGCACTTCGACGGCCTGCCCGTCGAGTTCGTCGCCGAGGCGATCGCCAAACTGGGCGCCCAGGTGATGGACGGGTTCGAGACGTACCACGTGATGAACCCGCACGACGATGGCATCGGGCTTGACGAGTACGTCGACTGGCTGATCGAGGCGGGCTACCCGATCGAGCGCGTCGACGACTTCGGCGAGTGGCTGCAACGCTTCGAGACCGGCCTGCGCGGCCTACCGGAACGGCAGCGGCAGAACTCGGTGCTGCAGATGCTGACGCTGCTGCTGCGGGACCCGAAGAACCTGCAGCCCGCCGAGCCGGCCCGCGGCGCCTTCGCGCCGACGGATCGATTCCGTGCCGCGGTGCAGGAAGCGAAAGTCGGCCCCGACAACGACATCCCGCACGTGAGCGCGCCGGTGATCGTCAAGTACGTCACCGACCTGCAACTGCTCGGTTTGTTGTAAGCCCTCTCGACGAGTTACGAACACGCGGCGCGGTCCATAACGGACCGCGCCGCGTTCGTGAATGCGCAGAAGGCATTATTTGCTCGCCGGCTGCCTAGGGTGCCGCCTATAACCCCGCGATAACGGTCGATACCGCAGTGCGGGCTATCGAGCGTAGAAATGGACTCGAATCGGCCCATACTGTGTGCAGCCATCATGGGGCTGGTCAGTACTATTAGTACGCATAAGACCGCTTTTGTAAGTATAAATCTAGGTTCCTAGGTAATTCACAGCACATTAAGTTTGAATAACCCTAGACCTGCGGGGTGCTCGTCTACTAACGTTCCGAACTGTTGCACTCATGTTGACTACGGGGTCTTCGGAGTGGGCGAGCGTCGATCGTTCGGTGGTGGCGCTTGCTGGCTCGGTCGCCTCGGCCAACGACGAGCCGCAACGAGGTTGCGGTTGGCCTTTTCCGACGCTCCGCCCCATGCCGGGCGGCGCCACGAGGGTGACCGCACCGCGCCCGGGCTACATCAAACAGAAGCCGACCAGGCTGCGGTCTGGTGGTGTCTGCGTGAGCGGCCTAAATCAACCGGGGGGTTGAAAGGAACACCCTGTGGTTGGGGAGTCGGATGGAGCTTGAGCATCAAGCACTTCCGCTGACGCGCGGGCAGCTGGATATCTGGCTGGCGCAGGAAACGGGTCACTCCGACACGGAGTGGCAGCTTGGGTTGTTCGTCCGGATCGACGGCACCGTCCAGCGCGACGCCCTGCAGTGGGCGATCCGGCAAGCCGTGAACGAAGCAGAACCGACCAGGGTCGCCTTCTTCGAGATCGACGGCCAGGTCTTCCAGCGGTCGATCGACGACCCGAACATCGAGCTGGCGTTCCACGACCTGAGCGAGTTGCCCGATCCTGTGCAAGAAGCCCGTGACAGGGCGCTGGCCATCCAGCGGACGCCCATGCCGCTTTCCGGGCCGCTGTTCAAGTTCGTCCTCTTCCAGACCCGGCGAGACGAATTCTTCCTGTTCGCGTGCTGCCACCACATCGTGATCGACGGGACCGGGGTTGGGCTGGTCGGTCACCGCATCGCCTCCATCTACTCCGCGATCGTTTCCGCCGGACCCGTCCCGACGGCCGTCTTCGGCTCGCTGCAGGAGCTGATCGACTGCGAATCGCACTACGAAACCTCTCACGATTACCGGGACGACGAGGCCTACTGGTTGGCCAACCTGCCCCCGGAAGGCGGGGGTCAGGACCGCGTGCCCGGCAGCGCCGCGGAGCGTGACCCGTGGCCGTCCGCTCCGGTGGCGCTGGACCCCACGATCGTGCGCCGGGTTCACCGGTTCTCCGACGTCTGGGGCGTCTCCCCGACGTCGGTCATCACCGCGGCCTGCGCGCTGCTGGTGCGCGGTTGGTGCGCCGAGGGCCCAGAAGTGGTGCTCGATTTCCCCGTCAGCCGGCGAGTGCGCCCGGAGTTGAAGACGCTTCCCGGCATGGTCGCCGGCGTCGTGCCGCTGGTGTTCACCGCCGCACCGCGATCGTCAGTCACCGATTTCTGCAAACACGTCGAGAGGCGAATCGAAGAGGCGGTGGCGCACCAGCGATTCCCAGTGCACGCCCTGGAACGCAAGGTTCGCGGCCTGACCAAATCGCCCGAACGGGTCAGCGTCAACTTCATCCCGTCGGCCTTCACCATGCCCTTCGGTGGTGTCACGGCCTCGGCGTCCTACACGAATTCCGGTCAGGCGGACGGCTTCGGACTCATCTTCACCACCGACGGTGACGAGCTCTTCTTGAGCACCGCGGGCGGGTGGGGTCCCTGGTCGGGCCTGAGCGCCTCCGACTTGGCGGCGCGACTGCAGCGGGTGTTGGTGGCGATGACCGACGATCCGCGCCGCCGACTCTCGTCAATCGAGGTGGTCGATGGCGACGAGCGCGCCCGGCTTGACGAGTGGGGCAACGGTTCGGCGTTGGGTCGGTCGGTGCGGCCGGTGTCGGTGGTGGGGTTGTTCGCCGCGCAGGTGGCCCGCACCCCGGATGCGGTGGCGGTGCGGTTCGAGGGCCGGTCGTTGACGTACCGGGAGCTCGACGAGGCGGCCAACCGGTTGGCGCATGTGCTGGCCGGGCGTGGGGCGGGCCGGGGCGATGTTGTCGCGCTGCTGTTTTCGCGCTCGGCCGAGGCGATCGTGGCGATCCTGGCGGTGCTCAAGTCCGGGGCGGCGTAT
>NZ_LZJP01000046.1:0-180613 GCF_001667865.1 Mycobacterium mantenii
CAATCACCACCGCGGCCACACCGCACTCGGCGGCCAACCACCCGCCACGCGCGTACCTAACCTCTCAGGTCAGTACAACTAGGGCCGGATGGACGCGGATTGAGGACTCAGGTCACTAGCTGGCGGCGCTGAGTTCCGGTCAGCATGGTGGCGTGAGTGACACCTGCACGCAGGATCTCGGTCGTTGAAGCCGCGCGCGGTCGCCGCGTGGGTCGGCGGGGGCCTGGCCGGGCTGACGGGCTGGGACCTGGTGCAGCGCCGCCACACCATCCTGCGCAACTACCCGGTCATCGGGCACCTGCGGTTCCTGCTGGAAGCCGTCGGCCCGGAGCTGCGCCAGTACATCGTCACCGACAACGACGCGGAGCGGCCGTTCAGCCGCGACCAGCGGCGCTGGGTGTACACGTCGTCGAAGCTGGCCAACCGGTACTTCGGCTTCGGCACCGACAACGACCTGGAGCGGGTGCACAACTATCCGATCATCAAGCACGCGGCGTTCCCCGTGGCTTCGCCGGCCGGCGAACCCGAGCATCCCGACCCGGCCGTGCCGCTGCCGGCCGCCAAGGTGCTCGGCGGCGCGCACGGCCGTGCGAAGGCCTTCCGGCCGTCGTCGGTGGTCAACATCTCCGGGATGAGCTTCGGCGCGCTCGGCGGCGCGGCCATCACCGCGCTGAACCTGGGCGCCAGGATGGCCGGCGCCCTGCACACCACCGGCGAGGGCGGGGTGTCGCCGTATCACCACAATGGCGGCGACCTGGTCTGGCAGATCGGCACCGGCTACTTCGGTTGCCGCGACGACGACGGCCGCTTCAGCCTGCCCCGGCTGGTCGACCGGGTGGCGGCCACGCCGACCATCCGCGCCATCGAGATCAAGCTCAGCCAGGGCGCCAAGCCCGGCCTGGGCGGCGTGCTGCCGGGGGCCAAGGTCACCCCGGAAATCGCCGCCATCCGCGGCGTGCCGCCCGGTGTGGACTGCAAGAGCCCCGCCGGGCACTCCGCGTTCGGCGACGTCGACGGGCTGCTGGAGCTGGTGGAGTCCATCGCGGCCGAGACGGGTCTGCCGGTCGGCATCAAGTCGGCGGTCGGGGAGGGGCGGTTCTGGTGTGACCTGGCCGCGCGGATGGCCCGCACCGGCACGGGCGTCGATTTCGTGACCGTCGACGGCGGCGAGGGCGGCACCGGCGCGGCCCCGCTGGTCTTCAGCGACCACGTGGCGCTGCCCTTCAAGTGGGCGCTGCCGCGGGTCTACCGCGCCTTCGCCGAGCACGGGCTGCACCACGACGTGGTGTTCGTCGGGTCGGGCAAGCTGGGCATCCCGGAGAACGCCCTGCTGGCGCTGGCCGCGGGCTGCGACATGATCAACGTCGGCCGGACCGCCATGTTCTCGATCGGCTGCATCCAGGCCCAGCGCTGCCACACCGGCCGCTGCCCGTCGGGCGTCGCCACCCAGTCGCCGTGGCTGCAGCACGGCCTCGACCCCGACCTGAAGGCGGTGCGCTGCGCCAACTATCTGGCCACCTTGCGCTTCGAGCTGCTCCAGCTGGCCCGCACCTGCGGCTACGTCCATCCGGCGCTGGTGCCGCCTGCGGCCATCGAACTTCTCGACGTCGACATGAAGACGGTGCAAGTCGACGAGTTGCTGGGTTACCAGCCCGACTGGGGCCTGCCCGGCCCCGCCGACATCGAGGCGATCACCGCCGTGATGTCCGGTGCCGCAGAATGAGTTTCCGGATTTCGCTGACCCACAGGACCGTGCTGGCCACGGCGATGCACACCAGCCACTGGCTCAGCGACAGCGGCGTGGTGGTGAAGGCCGTGTTCAGCACGGGCAGCTGAACGACGGCCACCTGCAGCAGCGCCGACAACCCGATCGCCGCCCACAACCAGCCGTTGGCGAAGAACCGGTGGAAGGCGGAGCGGGTCTCCGAGCGGGCGTTGATGGTGTTGATCAGCTGGGCGATCACCAGCACGGTGAAGCCCGCCGTGCGGGCGGTGTCCAGGGACGACGGCAGCGGCCCGCCGGGCGCGTACAGGTGGATCGTGACGAGGGTGGCCGCCGCCACGGCCGCGCCGATCACGACGATGTTGTTCCACATCAGCCCGTCGATGACCCGGTCCGACACCGAGCGCGGCGGCCGGCTCATCACCTCTTCGGTCTGCGGGTCGACGCCCAGCGCCAGCGCCGGCGCGCCGTCGGTCAGCAGGTTGATCCACAAAATCTGGGTGGCCAGCAGCGGCAGCGCGACGGTATGGCCCTCCGTCAGGCCGATCGTCCCGGCCAGCACGACGCCGAAGAAGACGGTGAGGATTTCCCCCATGTTGGAGGAGAGCAGGTAGCGCAGCGACTTCTTGATGTTGGCGAAGATGCCCCGGCCCTCGCGGATGGCCTGCACGATGGTCGCGAAGTTGTCGTCGGCCAGGATCATGTTCGCCGCCTCCCTGGCGACGTCGGTGCCGCTGCGGCCCATGGCGATGCCGATGTCGGCCGATTTCAGCGCGGGCGCGTCGTTGATCCCCTCCCCGGTGACGGCGACGATCTCGTGGTCGGCCTGCAGGGCGTCGATGATGCGCTGTTTGTCCGCCGGCTCGACCTGGGTGAACTGCGAGTGCAGGCGCACCGTTTCCCGCAGCTGCTCGTCGTCCAGGGCGGCCAGTTGCGCGCCGGACACGGCCGACTCGCTGTCCTCGATGCCCAGCTTGCGGGCGACGCGCGCCGCCACCCGCGGATGGTCGCCGGTGATCATCACGACCCTGACCCCGGCGCGGCGCGCCTCGGCGATCGCCGCCGCCGCCTCCGGCCGGGGCGGGTCGGTGATGCCGACCATGCCCAGGTACACCAGGTCCCCGTCCACCCGGTCGGCGACCGCCACGGCGTGCAGCGCGTCGAGCGCGAGCCGCGCGGCGTCGCCGCGGATCGACGCCCGCGCCGAGTCGTCGAGCGGGACGAGCCGGCTACCGGCCCACAGGTACCCGCACCGGCCGAGCATCTCGTCGGGGTCGCCCGTCATCGCCCCCGCCGGGGTGGGGCGCGGCCGGTCGCCGAGCTTGCCCCGGGCCACCAGGAACGCCGCGTCGACGGGATCGCCCTGCGCCGTCCACCGGCCGTCGCGCGCCTCGATCGTCGCGTCGCCGGCGGCGGCGCCCCCGTCGAGCACCAGTGCGGCCTGGCGCCACAGCTCGTCGCCGTCGTCCAGCGCCGCCCCGCCGCGCTCGAGGTGACCCTCGGGCCGGTATCCGGCGCCGGTGACCTTCACCTCGCCGAGGGGCGTGATGACCCGGACGATGGTCATCTCCCCGGTCGTCAGCGTGCCCGTCTTGCCCGAGCACACCACCGACGCCGACCCCAGGGTCTCGGCGGACGACAGCTCCTTGACGACGGCGTTTCGGCCGGCCATCCGCCGCATCCCCAGGGCGAGCACGACCGACATGATGGCGGGCAGGCCTTCCGGCACGGCGGCCACCGCCAGCGAGACGCCCAGCAGCACCGCCGTGACCACGTCGTGGGCGCTGTGAATGCCGAAGACCCCGACGATGGTCGCGATCACCACGACGGCGATCACCAGCACGGCGATGCCCAGCAGCCGGCTGGCCCGGGCCACCTCGCGCTGCAGCGGCGTCGGCTCGTGGTCGACGGTGCGCACCAGGCCGGCGATCTGACCGGTCTGGGTCGCCATCCCCGTGGCGGTCACCACCGCCCGGCCGGCGCCATGGGTGACCGCGGTGCCCTTGAACACCATGTCCGCCCTGTCCCCGAGCGCCGCGGGCTCCGCCAGCGTCCGGGCATCTTTGAGCACGGGTTCGCTCAAGCCGGTCAGCGCGGCCTCCGACACCTGAAGCCCCGCGGCCCAGAGCAGCCTGGCGTCGGCCGCGACGGCATCGCCCTCGGTGAGCAGCAGCACGTCGCCGGGCACCAGCTCGGTCGCCGCAACGGTGTGCCGTCTGCCGTCGCGGACTACCGTCGCCGAGGTCGCGGCCATCCGGGCCAGCGCGCCGACCGCGCGCTCGGCGCGGGCCTCCTGCGCGTAACCCAGGATCGCGTTCAGCACGAGGATGACGGCGATCACCACCGCGTCGACGGGCCAGCCGCCGGCCCCCTCGACGACCCAGACCGCGAGCGAGGCGATCAGCGCGGCGAACAGCAGGTAGATCAGCGGGCTGCGAAATTGCGCCAGCAGCCTTCGCCAGGCCGGCGCCGGCGGCACGCTCTCGATGTCGTTCGCGCCCACCACGGCGAGCCGGTCGGCGGCTTCCGCCGCGGTCAGCCCGCGGTCCGGGTCGGTGTGGAGTTTTCCGACGACGGCCGCGGCGTCGAGGAGCGCGGGGTCGGGGTCGACCAGTGTGGCGTTCACCGAGCGCGCGACTCCATCATCCGGTTGTGCACGATGTGTTCGACGAGGATGGGCACGAAAGTCTGGACGGGCGCGTCGACGAACTGCTCGGCGGCCTCCTCGGACCAGCGCTTGATCTGGGCGGTCCGCTGCTCGTCGCCGAGCCCTTCATGGCGGGCGAGCTTGTCCGCGACGTCGGCCACCGACCGCGCCACCGTCGCACGACTGCGCGGGGCTCCGTCGTCGGCGGGCGTTCGCGCCTTCTCCAGCGCTTGACGGGCGAGAAGTTCGGCGGTGTCCGGGCGGATGACTCGCAGCGTGAGGTGATGGCCGTCCGCACCGATCAGGATCACGCTGGCCGGCTCGTCGCTGGTGAAGCCCAGCAGTTCGACCATTCGGCCGCCGAGTTCGGTCGAGGTCGGCGTCTCGTCCCAGCCGTTGCGGCGGTAGCCCACCAACGCGACCGGGCCGAGCCGCTCGGACACCGACGTCAGCAACTCCGGCAATTCGCCGACCAGGTTCGTCGTCCGCGGCCACCAGGCGCCGTCGATGTGCTCCGACGCGGACCGATAAGGCTTGAGCTGTAAGCGATTTTCCATGTGCACGCCTCAATCGTGTTCATCGCTTGCCGAACCCGGCAGGGTCGGTCGCACCGAACGGGTGGGACCTTGTGCCCTTTCGCCATCGGTCCCCGGCTCGCCGCCGAGCCATCGCCGTTGCACGCTTTGCGACGCGCGCAGCAGCAGATCGGGTGCGGCCGCCGACAGGCCACTGGCCGCCGCCGCCGAGAGCAGTCCCTGCGCCCAGGCGAGCGGGTCCACGGGCGTGCAGCCGAACACCTGGCTGAGTCCCGGGGTGCTGACCACCACCACGAGCGCGCCCAGCGAGCCGACCGACGTCAGCACCACCAGCGGGGCCCGCGAGTCGACCAGTGTCTGGGTCAGCTGCGCGCCGACCAACGCGATCAGCGCGACCGTCGCCGCGCGGCGCGGCGGGCCCGTCATGCGCGCCATCGTCCAGCCCGTCGTGGCCCCGATGGTGGTCGCGGCGCCGCGGATTGCGATCGCCCGCCACATCGCCGCCTCGTCGCGGTTGACCTCCCCGGTGCCCATCTGCGGGCTCACGGCCAGCGCCGCCGCGGGCAGCGCGTCGGTCAGCATGTTGACCAACAACATCTGGCGCGCGTTGAGCACCGACCGCCCGGTCAGGATGGTGGTGAGCAGCGCGAAGCAGACCTCACCGAGGTTGCCGCCCAACAACATCGACACCGCCGACTGGACCCGCCGCCACAGCTGCTGGCCCTCGTCGAGGGCGTCGAGCAGCGCCTCGATGCGTTCGTCGAGCAGGACCACGTCGGCGGCCGTGCGGGCCGCATCGCTGCCACGCGCCGCGACGCCGATGCCCACGCTGGCCGCCCGGATCGCGGCGGCGTCGTTGACGCCGTCGCCGACCATGGCCGTCACCAGCCCGGCCCGCTCGAGGGTCTGCACCACGTCGATCTTGTGTTCCGGCGTCATCCGCGCGAAGACCACCCGCGCCGCCGCCGCCGCGGCCCGTCCGTCGGCGGACAGCGCCTCCCAGTCGCTGCCGGTGATCACTTGGTCGGGGCTGACGTCGATGCCCAGCTCCTGGGCGATCACCGCCGCGGTCGCCGGGTGATCGCCGGTGATCAGCCGCACGCCGATGTCGCGCGCGGCGAGTTCGGCCAGCAGCGGCGGCGCCGCCGGCCGCGGGGTGTCGGCGAGCCCGAGCAGGCCGATCGGGGTGAGCCCGGAGGCGCACAGGGCCTCCAGCCGGTCAGGATCCGCCGCCGCGGCCGCCGCCTCGTCGCCGCCGAGTTGCCGCTCGGCCACCGCCAGCACCCGTAACCCGTTGGCCGCCATCTCGTCGACCTGTTGCTCCAGTGCGTGGTCGTCGTGCAGCAGCGCCGACGACAGCGCCTCGGGTGAACCCTTGATGGTGAGCCGGGTGCCGACGAGCGCGGCCGCGAACGGGCGGCCGGACTGGAACGGCAGGAACGCGTCACGCGTCAGCCGGTGCGGCTTGGAGCCGTCGCCGCGAATCGCGGGATCGGCGGCGGCGCGGTGGATCGCATCGTCGGTGGCGTGGTCGACGCGGTGGCTGTGCCTGGCGTAGCTGGTGGTCAACGCCGCGTCGAGCACCGCAGCCGGGGTGTAGCCCGCCAGCGGGCGCACCGCCTTGACCTTCAGCCGGTTTTCGCTCAGCGTCCCGGTTTTGTCGAAGCACACCACGTCCAGCCGGGCCAGCGCTTCGATCGAGTGGGGGTTGCGGATCAGCACCGCTTCGCCGGTGAGCCGGCGCGCGGCGGCCAGCTGGGCCAGCGTCGCCACCAGCGGCAAGCCCTCCGGGATGGCGGCGACGATCAGTGTGACCGCGCTGGACACCGCCTCGCGCAGCCCGGTGCCCCGCGCCACGGAAAGCAACCCCACCACGCTCCCGCTGGCCACGCTGAACGGCAGGGCCCGGCGGGTGATGTGCCGCAGCTGCCGCTGCAGCCCGATCTCCTGCAGCTTCCTCGGCGCCATCGCCAGCGCGCGGCGCATCTCCGACCTCGACCCCACGGCGGTCACCACTGCCACCGCCGTGCCCGTGACCACCGTGGTGCCGGCGTAGAGCATGCAGGTCCGCTCGGCCAGCGGGGCGCCCGGCGTGGCTTCGGTCTGTTTGGCCACCGGAAGCGATTCCCCGGTCAGCGTCGACTCGTCGGCTTCCACGTTCGAGGCATGCATCAGCCGGGCGTCCGCGGGCACCACCTCGCCGGCGTGGACTTCGATGATGTCGCCCAGCCGCAGCCGCGTGGTCGGCACCTTCTCGCGGCGCTGCGCGTCCAGCGGGCCTACCCGGCGCCTGGCGGCCGGATCCTGCACCGCCAGTAAGCGATTCAGTGTGTTCTCGGCGTGCAGCTGCTGCTCGGCCGACAGGGCGGCGTTGACCAACAGCACGCTGCCGACCAGGACCGCGTCCAGCGGCGAGCCGAGCAGGGCGCTGGCGACCGCGCCGGTGGCGAGCAGCGGGGTGATGGGGTCCGCCAGGTTGTCGCGCATCTCGTCGGCGAAATCGCGGACCGTCCCCCACGACGCCACGGCCGCGCCATGCAGCGCGCGAAGCGGCGGCGCCTGCCGCCATGGCGGGGTCATCTCCTTGGCGCGCTTCTCTTCGGCCGGGCGGGGCAACAGCCGCTGCACCTCGGCCACCGGCAACGCGTGCCAGTCGTGGCTGGTTTCCGGCTCCGGCAACGGATCCCGCAGCGTCTTGATGGCCGCCCGGTAACCGAACCACAGGCTGGCGACCATGCCGACGTTGACCGACGCCGAACTGCGCCCGGGCACACCGGGAATCAGCATCAACGCGCCGACCGCCGATGCCGACGCCGACAATCGAACGGCACCGTCGGTGGCGGCGCGCGCGGCGGGCAGCGCGTGCAGCACCCGCCACGCGCCGGTCAGGTCTTTCGTGATCACGTCGGCGGTCCAGGGCGGGGAATGTCCGGCCCGCCGCAGGCCGATCGTCACGTCGGACCGGTGCGCGGCCCGCATGTCCGACGTGGTCAGCAGCGCCACGGTGTGGCCGGCGGCTTTCAGCTCGGCGATGGCCGCCGCCACCGCGTGGTCGGTCGACCCGTCCGTGGGATAGAGTTGATCGAAACCCTGTGCCAGCGAACGTAATCCGTCGTCGTCGAGGGAATAGACGCGTGGCTGTGCCCGTCGCGCTTCGGTGAGCACCGCCGCCGCAAAAGGATCGCGGACCGGGCTGATGAGCGCCTCCCCGACGCCGCCGGCCCCGGGAATCCCGGCCAGCTGGTGCCATCCCGGCCCCAGGCCGTCGTTGTCCAGCACGGTCCGAACCGCTTCCCAGGCGTGCGCCCGTGCCGAATTGTCCACTCCCAGAACGCGACTGACGGTCAATTCGTCGGTGTACAGCGCTCGCGGGTCGATCATGATCGCGTCGATCCGGTCGAGCGTGCGCAACGCGCGCGGGCGCAGCACCAGCGTCTCGTGGCGGGTGGACAGGCCACGATTCATGGTGCAGCCGAACGCTTCCCGTACGGTGCGCAACGGTTTGGGGACGGCCGCCAGCGCGGCGGCGCCGGCCGCGTCCGGATTGCGGGTCAGCAGGCCGACCGCGGCGGCCGCGCCGATGCCGGCGACGCCGATGCGGTTGGCGTAGCGTTCGGCGGGCCCGTCCGGCGGCGCCGGGTTGCCGCCCACGGGTGCCGGGGCCGCGTCGCCGGGCACCGGCTCGCCGGCCAGCCCCGGTTCATGCCGGAACCAGGCCAGCCGGCCATTCCACGCCTCGGCCGCCAGCATGGCGCGGGTGGCGGCCTCGGCGGCCGCCGCGGTCGGAGACAGCGTCAGCGCCGCGGCGGTGGCGTTGACGACGCCGAACAACAGATCGGCGCCCTCGGACCCGAGGCGTCGCTCCACCTCCCGGCGCAACCGCGGCAGGTGGTCGGCCACCGTCGGCGGCACGGCCACCAGGTCGGGCAGTCGGGGCAGCCGCATCAGGCTGCCGGTCAGTGAAAGTCCAAGGCCCACAGAGGCCGCCGTGGCCGCGATCATCCGGCCCATCAGCAGCGCGTCGTCGCCCGGCAGGCTGGGTGAATGCTGTCGGGGGGCGCGTGCCGCGCCGCGTTCGGCGCCGGCGACCACGCGGCACAGCTCGGCCGCCGACGGTCCGTCGTCGGCCACGGTCGCGACCACCCGCGCGAGGGCGAGGTTGAGGTAGGCCTGCCGCACGCCGGGCATCGCCCTCACGGCCGCCAGCACATCGGCGGCGATCACCGAACCCTGGTCGCGATCGAGGCCGCGCACCTCGATCCAGTGCCTCGGCCCGTTGCCGCTGACGCGCCGGGCCGGCGGGCCGCCCACCGCCTCGAGCACCGCGCCCGCCGCGGCGCGCGTCAGCGCCGGAACGTCGGGCGTCGCGCGCACCAGCGACCGGCCCATGGTCGCCGCCACCTGGCCGCCGAACAGCGCTGTGCCGGCGGCGATCTCGGTGCCGAGCGCGGCGACGCGCAACGGTGCTGTCAGCAAGCCCAAGCCGGGCAGGCCGTGTCGTGTGCTCACCGGGTTCTCCGGGCTCAGGTCGATTGTCCGAGTGTCCTCGTGTCGTGCTAGCGGCAGCTTAACTGGCGGTAACGGGCATGAAAAAAGTCATTCAGGCTCTTTTCGGGGGGCTTTCGTCCCTTGTGAAAAGCGCTCGCATTGGCCACGGTTGCGCTATGCGAACCGCTTATCACCATCAGCTGGCCGATCTGAGCATCCAGCTCGGCGAGATGTGCGGCCTGGCCGACGAAGCCATGAAGCGCGCGACCGCAGCCCTGTTGGAGGCCGACCTCGAAGCCGCCGAGCGCGTCATCGGTGAGCACGAGCGAATGATGGTGATGCGGTCGCGGGCGGAACGGGAGGCGTTCGATTTGCTGGCGCTGCAACAACCGGTGGCCGGCGAGTTGCGAGCGGTTTTCAGCGCCATCCACATCATCGCCGACATCGAACGGATGGGCGCGCTGGCCGTGCACGTCGCCAAGATCGCCCGGCGGGAGTACTCGAATCGGGTCCTGCCCGACGACGTCCGCGCGTGTTTCGCGGACATGGCCGAAGTGGCAATTGCGTTGGGCGACAGCGCAAGGCAGGTGCTAATCTCCCGCGACCCGAGGCAGGCCGCCCGGCTACGTGAACAAGATGATGCGATGGACGAGCTCTACCGGAATTTGTTCGGCATCCTGTTGGGTCAGGACTGGACGGACAACATTCCGGTCGCCGTCGACGCGGCGTTACTGGGCCGCTTCTACGAGCGCTTTGCCGACCATGCCGTGGAGATCGGCCGCCGCGTCATCTTCGTGGTCAGTGGCGACCTGCCCGCGCAAGACGAGATATCCACCTACTGAGGGTCCCTGGTTGCGCCCGGTCATGACCACTCAAACGCGGCCGGACGCCGCCACCACCACGAAGACAATCGCGGCCGCCCCGGTCGACGAGGTGCTGCGCTGGCTGGACAGCTCGCCCGCCGGGCTGTCCAGCGCCGAGGCCGCCGCCCGGGTGACGCGCTACGGCCCCAACGCGGTGCGGACCCATCGCGTCAATCCCCTTGCGGTGCTGGGCCGTCAACTGCGCAACGCGGTCCTCATCCTGCTGGCCGGCACCGCGGTCGTCTCGTACTTTCTGGGCGACAGCATGCAGGCGGTGATCATCGGCGTGATCCTGGCCGCCAGCATCGGGCTGGGCTTCGTCAACGAGTATCGCGCCGAGCGGGCCGCCGCTGCGCTGCACGCGGGCATGCAGCACAAGGCGGTGGTGCGCCGCGACGGGGAGTTCGTCGCGCTGGCGGTCACCGCGCTGGTACCGGGCGACGTGATTCGGCTGTCGCTGGGGGAGGCCGTCCCGGCCGACGTCCGGCTCATCGAGGTCAGCGGTCTGGAGTGCGACGAAGGCATCTTGACCGGGGAGTCGATCGGATCGGAGAAAACTCCCCAGCCGGTGCCGCCCGGAACCGACCTGCCCGACGCGACCGACCTGGCCTTCATGGGTACCATCGTCAGCGCCGGCGAGGGCACCGGGGTGGTGTACGCCACCGGGAAAAACGCCGAGTTCGGGCGGATCGCATCGGGTTTGGATGAGCGCCCGCCGGAAACCGGCTTCCAGGTCGGGCTGCGCCGGTTCTCCTACCTGCTGCTGCAGGTCGCCATCGCGCTGATGGTGGTGATCTTGGCCAGCAACTTGCTCCTTAGCAAGCCGATCATCGATTCGGTGCTGTTCTCGCTGGCGATCGCCGTCGGCATCACGCCGCAGCTGCTGCCCGCCGTGGTCAGCACCGGGCTGGCAACCGGGTCACGCCAGCTGGCCAAGGTGAAGGTGCTCGTCAAGCGGCTGGTGTGCATCGAGGACCTCGGCGACATCGACGTCCTGATCACCGACAAGACCGGAACCCTGACCGAAGGCCGGCTCCGGCTCGTCGACACGATCGATGCGTCGGGCGCACACAGCGAGTCGGCAAGGCGCCTCGGCTTGCTCGCCACCGACGTCGACCCGGAAACCGGTGGCGCCAGCGCCAATCCGCTCGACGCCGCGCTGTGGGAAGCCTCGCAGGCGCATGAATCGCCGGGCGGCGCCGTGCACCGGGTCTCGATGCTGCCGTTTGACCACGAACGCCGGGCGACCTCGGCGCTGGTCGACGACGACGGCGGCCGGGTGCTGGTGGTCAAGGGCGCGCCCGAACAGGTGCTGGCCCAGTGCCGGAACGTCGCGCCGGTGACGAACGAAACCCTCGGGGCGTTGTTCGCCGCCGGGCGCCGGGTGGTGGCCGTGGCCGTCAAACCCGCGCCGACGCTGACGACGCTCACCCGGGCCGACGAATGCGACTTGTCGCTCGTGGGATTCCTCGTCTTCGCCGACGAACCCAAATCCGCTGCGCGGCAATCGCTGTCCGAGCTGGCCGACCTGGGCATCGAGCTGAAGATCGCCACCGGGGACAACCCGCGCGTCGCCGAAAAGGTCTGCGGAGACTTGGGTTTGGCGTCCAAGGGCACCATCACCGGCGCGCAGCTCGACCCGTTGGGCGACGACGAGTTCGTCGACGCCGCACAAAACCACACCATCTTCGCGCGGATCTCCCCCGAGCAGAAGGCGCGGCTGATCACCGCGCTGCGGCGCAACGGGCGATCGATCGGCTTCCTGGGTGACGGCGTCAATGACGCGCTGGCCCTGCATTCGGCGGACGTCGGCATCTCGGTCGACAGCGCCACCGACGTCGCCAAGGACGCGGCCGACGTGGTGCTGTTGGAGAAGGACCTGAGCGTGCTGGCGACCGGCGTGGCCGAGGGGCGGCGGATCTTCGCCAACACCATCAAGTACGTCCTGATGGGTACGTCGAGCAACTTCGGCAACATGTTCAGCGCCGCCGCCGCCTCGGCGTTGCTGCCCTTTCTGCCGATGCTGCCCAGCCAGATCCTGCTGAACAACTTGCTCTACGACTCTTCGCAATTGGCGATCCCGACCGACCGGGTCGACGAGGAGCAATTGCACGCGCCGTCGCACTGGAACGTCGCCTTCATCCGTCGGTTCATGCTCACCTTCGGGCCGATCAGTTCGCTGTTCGACTTTTTGACCTTCGGGTTGATGCTGGGCGTGCTGCACGCCGGCGCCATCGAGTTCCGCACCGGGTGGTTCGTGGAATCGCTTGCGACCCAGACGCTGATCATCTTTGCGATCCGCACCCGCAAGGTTCCCTTCTTCCGCAGCCGGCCCAGCGTTTGGCTGGCGGCGACCTGCCTCACCGTCGTCGCCGTCGGTGTCGTGCTCACCATCTCGCCGCTGGCGCACACGCTCGGATTCACACTGTTGCCCTGGCAATTCTTTGCCGTGCTGGGCGCCTTCGTCATCAGCTACCTGGTCCTCGTCGAGTTGGCCAAGCTGATGTTCTACGCCGAGCCGATACGCCTGGTCCCGCAGCCGTACCGGCTGCGCGGACACACGCATCGCATCCGCCGACGCGCCGCACGTTTCCAGTAACGCCGGCGGCGGCGTTCGGGCCGGCCACCCGTTGCGCCGAAACTTGTCGTAGCCCGCTGGCATGATCGAACATGTGTTCGAAGAGGCGATTGCTCGGCTGGATGAGCTGTTCGAGCGGCACCATCCGTCGGTGACGCCGGAGTCGGCGGCGCTGCTGGAGCGGGTCGGTGTGTTTTCGCGGGTGGAGAACCGCGCGGCGGCTGAGCAGTTGAGGGCGATCGGCGAGTTGTTTGCGCATCGGCTGTCGCGCTGTTCGGAGACCGAGGACTGGGCGGTGGACACCGAGGCGGCGGTGAGCGCGGAGGTGGCCGCCGAGTTGCGCATCAGTCAGGGGCTGGCGGGCAGCAAGGTGCGCTATGCCCGGGCGATGCGGGAGCGGTTGCCGCAGGTCGGCGCGGTGTTCGCGAACGGGGATATCGACTACTCGATGTTCCAGACGATCGTGTTCCGCACCGATTTGATCGACGACCCGCAGGTGCTGGCGGCGGTGGACGCCGAGCTGGCGGTGAACGTGGCGCGCTGGCCGTCGATGACCCGGGGTCGGCTGGCCGCGCAGGTGGACAAGATCGTGGCGCGGGCCGACGCGGATGCGGTGCGCCGCCGCAAGGAGTTGGTGGCCGACCGGCGGGTGTGGGTCGTCGATGTCGAGGGTGGCTTGTCACACCTCGAGGGCAGCCTGCTCGCCCCGGATGCGCACGCGCTGGACAAACGGCTCGATGCGCTGGCGGCCACGGTGTGTGAGCACGATCCGCGCGGCCGTGAGCAGCGCCGCGCCGACGCGCTGGGGGCGTTGGCGGGCGGGGCGGACCGGTTGGGATGTCGCTGCGGGCGTCGTGATTGCGCGGCAGGTACGCGGCGCGCCGCGGGACCGGTGGTGATCCATGTGATCGCCGAGGCCGCGTCCCTGGACGGCCGCGGTGGGGCCCCGGCCTTCGAGGTGGGTGCTGAGGGTTTGATCCCACCGGACCTGGTCGCCGAGCTGGCGGCGTCGGCGCGGCTGGCGCCGCTGGTCCACCCGGGGGATGGGCTGCCCGAGCCGGGCTATGTGCCGTCGAAGGCGCTGACCGATTTCGTGCGCTGCCGCGACCTGACGTGCCGCTGGCCCGGGTGCGACCAGCCCGCCGTCAACTGCGACATCGACCATACGATTTCGTTCGCCGACGGCGGGCCCACGCATGCGTCGAACCTCAAATGCCTCTGCCGCACACACCATTTGGTGAAGACTTTCTGGGGCTGGCGCGAACAGCAGCTGCCGGATGCGACGCTGATCCTGACCTCACCGGCCGGGCGCACCTATGTCACCACCCCGGGCAGCGCCCTGCTGTTCCCGAGCCTGTGCCGCGGCCTTGGCGGGGCGCCGGCCGCCGAGGCCGACGTGGCGCCCGATTACTGCGGTGACCGCACGGCCATGATGCCCAAACGCCGCCGCACCCGCGCCCAGGACCGCGCCGCGCGCGTGGCCACCGAGCGCAGGCAGAACCGCCAAAGCCGGCAAGCGAAACGTCGAGAACGAGTGGCCGCCCACTTCGGTCCCGCTCCACCGGCCGACGGCGACGACGACCCGCCGCCCTTCTAGCGGCACCGAGGCCTGGGGGACCGGATCGTGGCATTGAACCGCGGCGCCTCGGTGACCGTTTAGGAAACGGTCGGTAGCGCGTAAGTGGCCCTGGCCAGCAAATGTCAAATCGCTCTCAGCTTAAGGTATAGGGTGTCCTAACGCGCTGCAGTCGAGCTGGGAGGTACCGACCGCAGGTGACAGGCTTCGAGGTGCAGAGTTTCAAGGTTCTTCGCGGCCTGGTTAACACAAATTTGCTGAGGCTTTCTCAGCGTGGGCATTGTGAGACGTGATGGATCTTTTTGCACCCCCAGAGGTGACCTCGACGCTCATCCACACCGGGCCGGGGGCGGGCTCGCTGATCGAGGCTGCCGGTGCCTGGCAGCAGCTGGCTGTCGAGCTGGAGAATTCGGTCTCCACGTATGCCTCGACGTTGTCGTCGCTCATCGAGTCCTGGGACGGGCCCTCGGCGATGGCGATGCTGCAGTCCGTCCAGCCCTACCTGCTCTGGCTGCGTGAGACCGCGCAGCAAGCCGCGCAGCTGGCCACCTCGGCCGACGCCGCCGCGTCGGCCTTCACCGCCGCCCGTGCATCGATAGTCCCGCCCGCGGTCGTCACCGCCAATCGCACGCGCCTGGTGCAACTGCTCGCCACCAACCGGTTCGGGCAGAACACCGCCGCCATCGCCCAGACCGAAAACGAATACCAGACCATGTGGGCGAACAACTCGGCCGCGATGACCCGCTATCAGGCGTCGTCGTCGCAAGCGACCACGCAGCTGTCGCAGTTCAACTCGCCGCTCGCCATGACCACCCCAAACGGAACCGCCAACCAACAAGTCGCGGTGGGCCAAGCACAGCTTTTGAGTGCCGGCAACGTGGGCCAGAACCTGCTTACGGCCGACCCGACGCTTGGCGGCATCTTCGGTGCCAACGGTGACCCCAACAGTGGGTGGTTCGGCTACTTCAGCACCTGGGGCAACCAGTTCATCTCGTCCGGCTTCCCCGTCAACATGCTCAGCTATCTCGCGCAGAACTCGTCGGCCAGCGCGCTGCAAAGCGTGGGCGGCGACATCGGCTCGGGGCTGTCGGAGGGCCTCGGAGCGGCCACGGCGAGCCTGTCCAACGCGGTCAAAGATGTCGGCGCGGGCATGGCGCCGAGCGGCGCGATGGGCGTCGGGGTTTCGCTGGGCAAGCTGACCGCGCCCCCCGCCGTGGTGGGGCTGTTGCCCGGCACCCAAACCGGAGTGCAGCTCGCATCCGCGGCCTCGCCCCTGCCCGCGGCTGAATCGGGGATCCCGGTGATGCCGATGATGGTGCCGCCAGGAACCGGCTCGTCAGCGGGCACCGGCTGGCGAAAACGTAAACAGCAGAAGTACGAGGACATCGACTACGGCCAGCAGGTCAAAGGGAAAGTGATGCCTCGAAATCCATCGGCGGGATGAAGCCGAAGTGGTGCCTTACGCAAGCGGACGCCCAATCCCGCCCTCGGGTAGGTCAACAGCGACCAGCAGCGGGACACCGAAAAGTCCTATTGTCATCGACTCTCGAATTGCCGGACGGGCCGACGCGCAGCGTTGGCCCCACCCCCTTCTTCCCCAAGGTAAAGGTTCATGGATTTTGGGATACTGCCGCCGGAGGTCACCTCGGCGCTGATCCACTCCGGACCCGGCGCCTGGTCATGGATCGAAGCCGCCGGCATGTGGCAAGAGCTCAGCATGGAGCTCGAGCAGGCTGCCGCCAGCTACACCGCGGAGTTGTTGTGGCTGTCGACGACCTGGCAAGGGCCGTCCGCCTTGGCGATGGCCCAGGCCTTCGAGCCCTACATCGAGTGGTTGCGCGTCACCGCGCAGCAGTGCCAGCAGGTCGCCGCCTCGGTGGAGCTCATGATCGCGGCCTTCGAGACGACGCACTGGACGGTGGTGCATCCCTCGGTGGTCGCCGCCAACCGGGCGCGGCTGGCGATGCTGTTGGCCACCAACTTCTTTGGGATCAACTACCCGGCCATCGCCGAAACCGAGGCCGAGTACCAGACCATGTGGGTGAACAACTCGGCGGCGATGATGCGCTACGCCGCGACCGCTGCGAGCACCGTCAGGCCGCCCACCTTCGAGTCGCCGCCGCAGGTGGCCAACCCGTCGGGCGTGGCGACGCAGGCCGCCCTGCTGCCCGCCACGAACACCGGCAGTACCGGGACGCAGATCGCCGCGACGCTGTCCGGGACTAGTCAAGACCTCGCCGCCTCCAGCACCTTCGGGCTGAATCCCGACTCGGGCTGGTTCAGATACTTCAGCACTTGGGGATGGCAGTTCATCGCGAGCGGATTCCCGGTCAACATGCTCAGCTATCTGGCCCAGCTCCAGGCCGCCCAGGCGCTGCAGGGGGGCGTGGGCGCCGACATCTTCGGCGGCCTCGCCGAGGGAACGGCCGCCCTGTCGGCGGCGGACGCGCAACTGCTCGGCGCGGTCGGATCGACGTTGGCGCCCCGCGCGACGCTGGGCATCGGAATTTCGCTCGGCAACCTGACCATGCCGCCCGCGACGGTGGGGATGCTGGGTTCGTCGGCTCCGGTGCAGTTGACGTCGGCGGTCTCCGCGCTGCCGCCGGGTGCCGGTCAGACGCCCCTGCTCCCGATGGCTCCGGTGCGCCCGGTGCGGGGCTCGGCGAAAGATCGGCGGCGCAAGGGACGCGACTACGACGATATTGAGTACGGCGCGGAGCTGCCGGGGACCGTGATGCACAAGCCGCCGTCGGGGGGATAGCGCTGCTTGGGCGACTCCATCA
Source organism: Mycobacterium mantenii (assembly GCF_001667865.1). Lineage (GTDB taxonomy): Bacteria > Actinomycetota > Actinomycetes > Mycobacteriales > Mycobacteriaceae > Mycobacterium > Mycobacterium mantenii_A. The sequence goes on from NZ_LZJP01000046.1 coordinate 17,195, forward strand.
TGCGGTTGCGGACGATGTGTTCGACGAGGATGGGCACGAACGTCTGCACCGGTGCATCGATGAATCGCTGCGCCGTTTCTTCGCACCAGCGCCGGATCTGGGCGGTCCGCCGCTCGTCATCCAGCCCCTCGTGACGGGCCAGCTTGTCGGCCACGTCTACCACCGATCGCCCGACCGTGGCTCGGACGGCGGGGGAGACCTGGGTGGCGGCGGGCGTACGCACCGCGTCGAGTGCCCGGCGGGCGGCGTTCTCGTCGGTGTCCGGCCGGATGACGTGCAGGGTGATGTGGCGGCCGTTTTCGGCCATCACGATGACGCTGGCCGGCTCGTTGCTGGTGAAGCCCAGCAATTCGATTGTGTGCCCGTCGATTTCGGCCAGCGCCGGCGTCTGGTGCCAGCCGTTGCGGCGGTAGCCCACCATGACGACCTGACCCAGGCGGTCGGACAACGACGCCACCAGGCACGGCAGCTCGTCGACCAGGTTCGTCGAACGCGGCCACCAGGCACCGTCGATATGCTCGGACACAGCTCGATAAGGCTTGAGCTGCAACCGGTTTGATTGCTCCATTTTCACCCACCTGCTCGCCGACACCGCCGGAAGGGCTGACACGACCCGACGTCAAGATCATCACGGGCAATCGGCGACCGCGGCGCCAGCGAGTGGCTGGTGGGTTTACCGATCGTGAACAACGGTTGAGAGGATGCGGTGGTGCAGATCGCTTCGAATATTCAGGGCCAGGTGTGGCGCGGCGGCAAGCCGCTGGACGACTTCGAGTTCGGCAAGATCTCCGATTACCTGTCCGAACCCGACACCCTGGTGTGGGTTGATCTTTGCGAACCGGACCACGACGCCCTGTGCGGACTGGCCGACGAACTCGGTCTGAACCGTTGGGCGGTCGAGGATGCCGTGGCGGCAGCCGAGCGGGTCAAGGCCACCGCGTACGAAACCCACACCTTCTTCACGGTCTACGCCGTCGACGTCGCCACCGATGCCGCCGACGCGGGCGAGCGCATGCTGTCGATGCAGCGCATCTCGGGATTCGTGCTGCCGCAGGGGCTGATCACCGTGCGCCTGACGTCCGACTTCGACATGGCCCAGGTGACGCGGCGCTGGCAGGAGATCGGCGGCCAGCGCTACGGGGTCGGCGCGCTGGTGCACGGCCTGCTCGACGTGGTGGTCGACAGTCATTTCACCGCCGTGGAGGCCCTCGATGACTGCATCGAGGCCATCGAGGACGAACTGTTCGACGGCACGCCGCGCAAGGGGATTTTTCAGCGCCGCACCTTCCGGTTGCGCAGGGACCTGGTGAACCTGCGGCGGGTGGCCCTGCCCATGCGCGAGGTCGTCAATGCCATTGCGCACCATCGTGTTTCGGATGGCTCCGACCGGCACCTGGACCCGCTGTACGCCGATCTGTACGACCACGTGCTACGGGTGTCCGAATGGACAGAATCGTTGCGCGACATGATCACGACCATTTTCGAAACCAATTTGTCGCTGCAGGACGCTCGGTTGAACACCGTGATGAAGAAGCTGACCGGGTGGGCGGCCATCATCGCCGTGCCCACGGCGATCACGGGTTTTTACGGGCAAAACGTGCCCTACCCGGGCTTCGGTTCGGCGGCCGGATTCGCGGCCAGCACCAGCGTGATAGCGGTCTTGATGGTGGTGCTCTACGTGATGTTCAGGCGTCGCGATTGGCTGTAGGCCGTCATCCGGCTACTGCACCACCGGTGCGCCGGAAAGTCCTTGCTGGATGCCCTGATTGATCGTGTCCCGCGGGGCGGGGCTGCCCGGCGGATCCGGATCGGCACAGGCGCAGCTGAGAATACTGAAGGGATTAGGGTCGATGGCGGCCGATGCCGTTGCCCCGCTGGAAGCGCCGAGAGCGATCGCAACACCCGCAACACCGACCAAAAGTTTCGGGATCATTTTGGCCTTGAGGTTCTTCTGGTTTCGGATGTTTCAATTTTATCCGCGAGTCTGTCACGGGGCTGTCAACCGCTTGTAAATTTCAGGAGCCAGACGCCGCCGCCGCGTACTTGGGGCAGTACGCCTTGATGCTGACCCCGACGAAGTAGCCGGCGTGATAGCTGTCCAGGGTGCTGCTGGACAGCACGTTGTTGGCGACCTGTTCCGGTGTCTGGCCCATATCGAGCTCGTGGCACACGGTGTGCCCCGAGTTGACCGCGGCATCGGGCGACTCATAGTTGATGCCTTTGGCTTTCAGCGCGGCCAGGAATGCGTCATCGGCGGTTGTGGCGTGAGCGGTCGCGGATGCAGCCAGCACGCCCAGCAGCCCGGCCAGCGGGGTAACGCCGGTCGCCAACAGCGACAGCCGCCGGAAGGGCTTGCGAATCTGGGTGCTCGTCATTTCTGATACTCCCGTGGAACAGAAGTGCCGTTGCTTGCTGGAGGCGGGGCTAGTTCGAATGTTTGCATGTCGTGGTGCCACCCGGTGCCGGATCGCCGATAATGCGGTTTGTGCCACACCAGGGTTTGCTCCGCCGTCGGACGCAGGTTACCGGCGAGCCGTCGTCGACGCGCCGTCGGTGATCTGACGACATGGCATACGCGCGGTGGTGGTGGTTCGCTGTGGTGGCGATATGCGTGGTCGGCTGCGGTGTGCGGCACGTGTCGGCGGCGAGCTCTCGAGACATTTCCGGCACCTTTCGATCCGGCGGCATGGACCGAACCTACATGTTGCACGTGCCGGCGGGCGACCCCGTCGGGCTGGTGCTCAGTCTGCACGGCGGCGGCGGCACCGGGATCTCGCAGCGCGGCCTGACGGGTTTCGACAGCGTTGCTGATGCCCACAACCTGTTGGTGGTCTACCCCGACGGTTACGACAAGAGCTGGGCGGACGGCCGTGGCGCCTCGCCCGCGGACCGCCGCCATGTCGACGATGTGGCCTTTTTGGTCGGGCTGGTGAGCAAGCTGCAGAACGACTACGGCATCGCGCCTGGGCACGTTTTCGTCACCGGAATGTCCAACGGCGGCTTCATGTCCAACCGGCTGGCGTGTGAGCGCGCCGACGTCTTCGCCGCGGTGGCGCCGGTGGCCGGCACCCTGGGGGTGGGCGTGTCCTGCAATCCGTCGAAGCCGGTGTCGGTCTGGGAGGCGCACGGGACCGCGGACCCCTTGGTGCCGTTCAAGGGTGGGGCGGTGCGCGGGCGCGGCGGGGTCAGCCACTCCGTCTCGGTGGACACCATGGTGGGCAAGTGGCGCTCGGCCGATGGGTGCCGGGGCGATCCGGCGATGGAGGCGCTGCCCGACGTCCGCGACGGCACCGTCGTGCACCGCTACGAGTCCACCCAGTGCTCGGCGAACACCGAGGTGGTGTTCTACAAGATCGACCGCGGCGGGCACACCTGGCCGGGCGGCAAACAGTATCTGCCCGCGGCCGTCATCGGCCCCACCACGCGTGCGCTCGACGGGTCCGAGGCCATCGCCCAGTTTTTCCTGGCGCACACCCGCGACTAGCTGTGATCGCAAGCGCGGCGGAGCCGGGCGCAGCGGGTCGCCGCCATCGGGACTAGCGGCGATCGCTCAGCGCTGGCAGGACGGGCACCAGTAGGTCACCCGGTCTCCGGAGTCGTCGAAGTTGACAGGGGTGCCGCAGCGACGGCAGGGCTGCCCGGATCGCCCGTAGACCCACAGCTGCCGCCCGGCGCGGGTGTCGCCGGTGGTGCACCGGTTCCAGCGGAGGCGGTTGAGCCACAACATGTCCCGCGCCCGTGAAACCAGCCGATGGGGATCGGCGATGTCGCTCACCGGCGCGGTGGGCAGATGCCCGGAAAGAAAGCACAGTTCGTTGCTGTAGACGTTGCCGACCCCGGCCAGCACCCGCTGGTCCAGGAGCGCCTCGGCGATCGGCCGGTCCGGGTCCGCCGTCAGGTTGGCCGCGGCGAGCGCGGGATCCCAATCCTGGCCCAGCAGATCGGGTCCCAGGTGCGCGACGGCCTCGCCGTCACGCTCGCGCTCCAGGACCTCCAGCACGCCCAGGTCGACGCCGACGGCCCGCACGCTGTCGGTCTCCAGGATGATGCGCGCCCGGTGGTCGACCCGCACCGGGCGGCTGCCGACCCGCCAGCTGCCGTCCATCTTCAGATGCGAGTGGATGCTGGCCGGCCCCACCCGGATGAACAAATGCTTTCCGCGGCTGAGCACCTCGTCGACGACCTGGCCGGTGAGATCGACGGTGGCGAACCGCGGCACCCGGATGTCGCAGCGGGTCAGGGTGGCGCCGAGCAAGTGCTCGCGCAGCACGGCGGCGGTGTGCCAGACGGTGTCACCTTCGGGCATGTCAGCGCAGCCGCATTCCGCGTGGGGTGCGGGCGAACCCGGCGTCGGAGAGCGCGTCGACCGGGCCGGGCCCGTCCGCGCGGGGTTGCAGCGCCGGCACCCCGTCGATGCGTTCGACCAGGATGGACGCGACGCGGCGCGCGGAGACCAGGTCGGCCAGCGCCGTCGCGGCGGCGTGATGGGCGGCGGGGTCGTCGGTGAAGGTCAGCAACGACCGTCCGCCGCGCTCGAGGAACCAGGCCAGTTCGCCGTCGACCAGCACCACCAGCGCACCGGCCTTGCGGCCCGGCCGAGCCCCCGGCCCCCCAGACCCCGAGCCGTCGCCACGGGAGGCGGGCCAGGGCAGGGCGGCGCCGTACGGGTTCGCCGGATCCGCGGCGGCGAGCGCGACCGCCCGGTACTCCGGCCGTTCCGGGTCGACGCCGTCGGAGAAGCCGCGCAGCCGGTCGACGGTCGATGCGACGGCGAACTGCGCCCCGCCCAGCGACTCGATGAAGTAGCCGCGCTGACAGCGGCCGGCATCCTCGAACGTGGTCAGCACCTTGTACAGCGTGGCGAACCCGCCGGGCACGCCCTCGGCGGTCACCGCGCCCCGGGTCAGCACGCCGTGGCGGCCCAGCAAGAGTTCCGCCTGATAGTGGGCACGCAGCGTGGAATCCGGCTCGGGGGCCGGCAGGATCGACCACCGGCCCGCCACGGTCGGGTCGGCGGGCCGGGACTGCGGGTGCGCGACGCTGTATCGGCTCAGCCGCGGCGGGCGATGCGACCGGTGCGCGGGCGCCGAGCGCTTGCGGGTCCCGGTGCCGCCGAGCAGGGCCCGCACCGGGGCGAACGTGTCGCCGGTGATCCAGCCGGCCCAGATCAGTTCCCACAGCGCGGCTTTGAGTTCGGACTCACCGAACCCGCCCTGCGTGAGTTGGCGGAAGAAGTAGGCACCCCCCGGGGCCAGCGTGTCCAGCACGGCGCGGTGGGCGTCGCCCAATTCGATGTCGGCCGGCCCGGCCAGCGTCAGCGGCGCGGATTCGCTGGGGTGCAACGCGATCCAGCCGTCGCCGCTCGATATCGACCCGGCGCCCGACCAGGTGACCTCGCCGGTGGCGAGCAGTTCGTCGAGCATCGCGGGGGAGTAGTCGCGCACCCGGGGGGCCAGCACCAGCGGCTCGATGGCCGAGGCGGGCATCCGCACCCCGGCCAGCTGATCGATCACCGACATCAGCCCGTCGAGCCCGGAATAGCCTGGGGAGCGCGATGATTCGGCCGTCCCCACCCGATGCCAGGCCGGCAGGAACCGGCCGTAGGCGGCCGTGCTGACCGGCTCGACCTGGGCCCGCAACGCCGCCAGGGAGCGCCGCCGCAGGATGCGCAGCACGTCGGCGTCACACCACTGCTCGCCGCCGGCCACGGGCGCCCCGGGCAGTTCGGGTGCGGCGACGAAGTCGCCGCGCACCAGCCGGCCGTCACCGGCCAGCCGGCCCAGGATGTCCGCCGTCACCCGCAACCCCAACCCGAACCGGGCGGCGGCCTCGGCCGTGGTGAACGGGGTGTGGGTGCGGGCGTAGCGGCCCAGCAGCTCGCCCAGCGGGTCGGCCACCTCCTCGGTGAAGGCGGCCGGCACCCCCAGGGGCACCGCGATGCCGATGCCGTCGCGCAGCCGGCCGATGTCCTCGATGGCCACCCACCAGCTGCGGCCGGCGAACGACACCGTGAGCGCGCGGCGGGCCGCACGCAAGCCCTCCAGCCAGCCGGCAACGTTTTTGCCGTCGGTGACGTCAGTGCGGGCGGCCACCTCGTCCTCGGTCAGCGGGCCCAGCAGCCGCAGCAGGTCCGCGACGGCCTCGGCGTCGCGGGCGGCGCGGTCGGCCGCGAGGTGCTGAAGCTGGCGGGCGGTGGCGGCGATGATCTCGGGATCGAGCAGGTCGCGCAGCTCCACCCGGCCCAGCAGCTCGGCCAGCAGCGTGCTGTCCAGCGAGAGCGCGGCGGCCCGGCGCTCGGCCAGCGGGCTGTCGCCCTCGTACATGAACGCGCCGACGTAGCCGAACAGCAGGGACGCCGCGAAAGGCGACGGCCGTTGCGTCTCGACCTCGAGCACCCGCACCCGCCGCTGGGCGATGCCGGTCATCAGCAGGGTCAGGGCCGGGACGTCGTAGACGTCCTGCAGGCATTCGCGGATGGTCTCCAGCACCACCGGGAAGTCGGGGTATTTGCGGGCCACCTCCAGTAACTGCGCGGCCCGCTGGCGCTGTTGCCACAGCGGCGAGCGCCGGCCGGGATGCCGGCGCGGCAACAGCAGGGCGCGCGCCGCGCATTCGCGGAAGCGCGACGCGAACAGCGCCGAGCCGCCCACCTCGGCGGTGACGATGGGGTCGATCTCCTCGGCGTCGAAGACGAAAAGGTCTGCGCCGGGCGGGGTATCAGTTCCCGCGTCGGACGCGAAATCGGAATAAGTGTCGGGCAGGCGCACCACGACGCCGTCGTCGGAGGCGGTGGGCTTCTCGTCGATGCCGTAGCGCTCGCGCAGCCGGCGGGCCACCGCCAGCGCCAGCGGCCCGTTCACCGCAAGCCCGTACGGCGAGTGCAGGATCACCCGCCAGTCGCCCAGTTCGTCGCGGAACCGCTCGACCAGCAGGGTGGTGTCGGTGGGCACCACCCCGGCGGCGGTGCGCTGCTCGTCGAGCAGACGCAGAAGGTTGTCGGTGGCGTACGCGTCGAAACCCAAATCGGCGCAACGCTTGTCGAACGCATCCCGCTTCAGGTTGGCCAGCTCGCCGGTGAAGGCGCCGAGCGCTGCGCCCAGCTCGGCTGGGCGGCCCAGGCCGTCGCCGCGCCAGAACGGCAGCCGGGCCGGCTGGCCGGGGGCGGGGATCACCAGCACCCGGTCGTGGGTGATCTCGGTGATCCGCCAGCTGGTGGCGCCCAGCGAGATGACATCGCCGGGGCGCGACTCGTAGACCATCTCCTCTTCGAGTTCGCCGACCCGCGAAGGCTTTTCGGCTTCACTCGCCAGATAGACGGTGAACAGCCCGCGGTCGGGGATCGCGCCGCCGGAGGTCACCGCCAGCCGCTGCGCGCCGGGGCGCGCGGTCAACGTGCCGGTGTCACGGTCATACACCAGCCGCGGTCGCAGCTCGGCGAACTCGGTGGACGGGTACTTGCCGCTCAGCAGGTCCAGGGTGGCCTCGTACACGCTGCGCGGCAGCGTCGCGAACGGCGCGGCCCGCCGTACCGTGTCGAACCACCGATCGGCGTCCAGCGGCTCCAGCGCGGCCGCCGCCACGGTCTGCTGCGCCAGGATGTCGAGCGGGTTGGCGGGCACCCGCATCGTCTCGATCTGGCCGGTCAGCATGCGCTGCACGCTGACCGCGCAGCCGATCAGGTCGGTGCGGTGTTTGGGGAACAGGACGCCCTGCGAGACCTCGCCGACCTGATGCCCGGCCCGGCCGATGCGCTGCAGGCCGCTGGCCACCGACGGGGGCGCCTCCACCTGGATCACCAGATCGACCGCGCCCATGTCGATACCCAGCTCCAGGCTCGAGGTGGCCACCACCGCCTTGAGCAGCCCGCGCTTGAGGTCTTCCTCGACCAGAGCGCGTTGCTCCTTGCTGACCGAACCGTGGTGCGCGCGGGCCAGTATCGGCTCGGCGCCGTAGGTCTGGCCGCTGCCCATGATGTGCGCCGGCGCACCGCCGGCCACCTTCGGGTTGGCGGCCATTGAATCCGGGGACAGGTCGACGCCGCCGCGTTCGGCGTGAATCTCGTTGAGGCGGGCGGTAAGTCGCTCGGCCAGCCGGCGTGAATTGGCGAAGACGATGGTCGACTTGTGCGATTCGATCAGGTCGACCAGGCGGTTCTCGACGTCGGGCCAGATGGAGTTGTTCGCCAGATTGGCCATGTCGGGCACCGGCACCTGCACGCTGAGCTCGACCGTCTTGGCCGACGGCGGGGCCACGATGGTGGTCGGCGCCTGCCCGGACAGGAACCGGGCGAGTTCCTCGGGCGGGCGCACCGTCGCCGACAGCCCGATGCGCTGGGCGGGCTTGTCCTCCCGCAGCGCTTGTGACAAGTCCTGGAGACGCTCCAGCGACACCGCGAGGTGGGCGCCGCGCTTGCCGGCGGCGATGGCGTGGATCTCGTCGACGATCACCGTCTGCACGCCGGCCAGGGTCTCGCGGGCGGCCGAGGTGAGCATCAAGAAAAGCGACTCGGGCGTGGTGATCAGCACGTCGGGCGGCCGGTTGATCAGTTGGCGGCGAGTCGCGGGCGGGGTGTCGCCAGAGCGCACCCCCACGCTGATGTCGGGGGCCGGCAGGCCCCGGCGTTCGGCGATGCGGGTGAGCCCGGCCAGGGGAGTGCGCAGGTTGCGCTCGACGTCGACGGCCAGCGCCTTGAGTGGGGACACGTAGAGCACCCGGGTGCCGGGCGGGCGCTCCGTCGACGCGGCCAGGCTGTCCAGCGCCCACAGGAACGCCGCCAGCGTCTTACCCGACCCGGTGGGGGCGATCACCAGGGTGTTGTGGCCGTCGGCGATGGCGTTCCAGGCGTCGGCCTGCGCGGTGGTGGGCGCGTCAAAGGTACTGGTGAACCACTCGCGGGTGATCGCGCTGAACCGGCCCAACGGGTCAGAACGGCCGGGCGGCCCGGCATCGGCGCGAGTGCTCACCTGTCCATGGTGCCAACGGGCACCGACAAGGCGTCGGCTAGCGCGGCTCGATACGGGCGGTCGACATCGCGTGGGACAGTTCCTCGGGGATCTCGGGGACCCGGGCGATGGCGTCGAACAGTGAGTGCGCGCAGGCGTCGGCGAGGCGATCGGCATTGGTTGTGGGGTCGATGATGCGTTGCCGGCACAGCTCGAAGGTGAACGCCAGCCAGCCGTGACAGATCACCCGGAGGTCGCGCTCGACGTCGGGTTCCAGCTTCCTCGCGGGTGTCTTGGCCACGAGGTCGGTGATCCGGCTCATGATGTGTTCGAGCTGACGGTTCTTGGCTTCGTCGTCGACGCCCAGCAGAACCGGGTCGGAACGGCCGAGGCCGACATAGGCGGCCCACGCGGCCTCGGGGTTCTGCTCGTGGTAGGCCATGTAGGCCATCACACCGGTGCGGACCTCTTCGTACATGGTCAGGCCGCTGGCGTCGTCCATGTTGGTGTTCTCGTACAAGCGGTCGGCCTCGTCCTTGACCACCGCCGCGAAAAACGCTCGCTTGTCCGGGAAGTAGTGGTACATCAGGGCCCGCGACACCCCGGCGCGTTCCGCAATCTCGTCGATGCGGACCTCGTCGTAGGGTCGCTTCCCGAAGACCTCTGCCCCTAAAGCGAGCAGCTCAGCGCGTCGATCCTCGGGGGACAAGCGCCTGCGGGCTGTCGGCATGTGTCAGATAGTACTCATACGACATGAGACGCCCGCCACATTGCATTCATCCGAACTCCACGCCCTGGGCCAGCGGCAACTCGCCGGAATAATTGACGGTATTGGTACTTTGGCGCATGTAGGCCTTCCATGAGTCCGTCCCGGATTCGCGTCCGCCGCCGGTTTCCTTCTCCCCGCCGAACGCACCGCCGATCTCCGCACCGGACGTGCCAATGTTGACATTGGCGATTCCACAGTCGGATTCGGCCAGGAACCGCTCGGACTCCCGCAGGTCGGTGGTGAAGATGGAAGACGAAAGCCCTTGTGGCACCGCATTATTGAGCGCAATCGCGTCATCCAGATCGTCGTAGGTCAGCACATAGAGGATGGGCGCGAACGTTTCGGTCGTCACGATGGCGGTCTGTGCGGGCATGCGCACCAGGGCCGGCGCGACGTAATAGGAACTCGGGTGTTCGACGACCCCGGGGTGGGCGCGGTCGCCGCCGATGACCTCGCCGCCGTCGGCGCGCGCCTGTTCCAGCGCCCCCACCATGTCGCGGTAGGCGGTCTCGTGGATCAGCGGTCCGACGAGTGTGCCCGGCGCGGACGGGTCGCCGATCGGCAGTTGGGCGAAGGCGGACGCGACGCGCGCGACGACCTCGTCGGCCATTGAGCGGTGCACGATCAGCCGGCGCAGGCTGGTGCAGCGTTGACCGGCGGTGCCGGCGGCGGCGAACACCACGGCCCGCACCGCGAGGTCCAGGTCGGCCGACGGCGTCACGATGGCGGCGTTGTTGCCGCCCAATTCCAGCAGCACCCGGCCGAACCGGGCGGCGACGCGCGGCCCGACGGCCCGGCCCATCGAGACCGAACCGGTCGCCGAGACCAGCGCGATGCGGGGGTCGTCCACCAGCAGCTCCCCGAGGTCGCGGTCCCCGAGCACCACGGAGCTCACCGCGGCGGGCGCGCCGACATCGGCCGCGGCCCGGGCGATCAGGGACTGCGTGGCCAGGGCCGTCAACGGCGTCAGCTCCGAGGGCTTCCACACCACCGGGTCGCCGCACACCAGGGCCAGTGCGGCGTTCCAGGCCCACACGGCGACCGGGAAGTTGAACGCGGTGATCACCCCCACCACCCCGAGCGGATGCCAGCTCTCCAGCAATCGATGGCCGGGGCGTTCCGAGGCGATGGTGCGGCCGTAGAGCTGGCGCGACAGTCCGACGGCGAACTGGCAGATGTCGATCATCTCCTGCACCTCGCCGGCGGCCTCGGAGGTGATCTTGCCGACCTCGAGGGTCACCAGGGTGGCCAGCTCGTCCTTGTGTGCGGTCAGCAGCTCGCCGAGGCGCGCCACCAGCGCGCCGCGGACCGGGGGCGGTGTGCGCCGCCACACCGAAAACGCTTGGGCGGCTTCGGTGATCACCCGCTCGGTCTGTTCGGGCGTGGTGGGCGCGACGGTGAACAGCACCTCGCCGGTGATCGGTGTGCTGGCCGCCATCCCGTGGGCGTCGGGCTCCCCGAGTGCGATGTCGGATCCCATCGCCCGCAGGGCGTCGCGCGCCCGGGCGCGCAAGTCGTCCGCGGTGGGCATGCGCCGTTCCTCCCCATCGCTTCGCTCTGCATCGTCACCGGCGGTGGGCATGCTCATCAGGGTGCCTCCTGGGACATCGCTTCGTACAGCGGGTACGGGTCGTGAATCTCGCGGCCGATGGCGCCGGCCAGCCACAGCGCGTCGTAGCCGGAATCGTCGGCGGCAGAATCGTTTTCGAAGCCGGCGTCGGAATCCAGGTTCGACCGGAAGATGCCCGCCGCCGACGCGGGCAGAAAGTCCTCGTAGACGATCGGTGCGCTCGGGTCACCGCCGCGGTAGTAGGCCAGCCCCGCGGCGGCCATCTCGGCGTCGGTGCGCGGGAAGTAATCCGCCCACACCGCGGCCGGGTCGGCGGTGGCCATCGCGGCGTCGTAGCGTTCCCGGCCCTTCGGTGTCAGCGCCACACCTCGCGCCTCCACTTCGCCGAAGCGCACCCGCAGCGTCCCCTCGGTGATGCGGCCGTCGTCGTCGCGGAAGCGGCGGGGTTCGGCCAGCGCGCGAAAAGAGGTCTGGCGCAACAGCACCGGGGGTCCGTCGGTGCGGGGTGGGCCCTGGATGGCATCGATCATGGTGATGCCGCGCCGGGCCATCCGCCGGTACAGATCGTCGATGTCGAGCACCCGGGGCGTCAGGTGGTTGATGTGGGTGGAGCCGACGCCGGCGATGTCGGCGGCCACCGCGGATACCCGCGCCAGTTCCTCGTACCAGGATCGCTCGATCGGCTCGCGGGACAACGCGAATGCCGCCACCGCTGCCGCGACGAACGCGGGTGCGGCGTCGGCTCGGCATCCGCCGTCGGCGGCGATGATCCGCGCCCGGGCCAGCAGTGCCGGGTCGAACAGCCGGCGCCGGGCCAGGAAGGCGTTGACGCGGCGGCGCAGGTCCCGGTCGAAATAGCGCGCGTCGCGGGTGGCCAGCATCGACGTGAACACCCGAAACGGGTTCTGCGACAACTCGTTTGCGTCGATGGGCCGAAACGCGGTCGACACCACCGGAACGGGTGAGGCCGCACCGCGCAGGTCGTAGTAGCCCACCGGCAGCATGCCGAACGCGGCGAAAAGGTCGGCGACGGCGGCCAGTTCGGCCGGGCTGCCCACCCGGATGGCGCCATGGCGTTCGGCGGTGACCCGCCGCAGCGAGCCGAACCGCTCGGCGCTGCCGTGACGCGCCGCGTAATCGGCGTTGACCTGCCCGCTGACCTCGACCAGGGTCCCGTAGGCGGGCACCTCGGCGGCGTACATCGCCGACAGGCCCGCGGCGAAGCGCTCCCGAAGCTGCCAGGTGCGCAGCCATTTCTTGCGGGTCACGGCCGGCCGTTCCTGCGATAGTCTCCGGCCATGAGTGAGACGCTCGACGATGTCGACCGGATTCTGGTGCGCGAACTGGTCGCCGACGGCCGTGCGACGTTGGCGGAGCTGGCCGCCAGCGCCCGGCTGTCGGTCTCGGCGGTGCAGTCGCGGGTGCGCAGGCTCGAGGCGCGCGGCGTGATCTCGGGATACTCGGCGCGCATCGACCCGGAGGCGGTCGGGCATCGGCTGTCGGCGTTCGTGGCCATCACTCCTCTGGATCCCTCTCAACCCGATGATGCGCCCGCGCGCCTCGAGCACATCGAGGAGATCGAATCGTGTCACTCGGTGGCCGGCGAGGAAAGCTACGTCCTGCTGGTGCGGGTCGAGTCCGCCCGTGCGCTGGAGGACCTGCTGCAGCGGATCCGGACCGCAGCGAACGTCAAGACGCGAAGCACCATCATTCTGAATACTTTTTACGCTGATAGGCAACGAATACCATAAAATATACGGCGTACTCCTCATGATTCCGTAAAAACCAGCTACTATGGGCGCCATGACCGCGGCCGTGGAACGCTTCACCCGCGCCGGTCGGCGCACCGAGCCCGACCGGGTCCACGAGGTGCTGGCGCGCAGCATTCTGGTCGACGGTTTCGACTTCGTGCTCGATCTGGCCCGCTCCACCGGTTCCTACCTGTACGACGCCCGCGACGGCCGGCGATACCTGGACATGTTCACCTTCTTCGCCTCGTCGGCGCTGGGCATGAACCACCCCGCGCTGGCCGGCGACACGGACTTCCGTGCGGAGCTGGCGCAGGCCGCGCTCAACAAGCCCAGCAACTCCGACGTGTACTCGGTGGCGATGGCCGGCTTCGTCGAAACGTTCGCCCGGGTGCTGGGCGACCCGGCCCTGCCGCACCTGTTCTTCGTCGACGGTGGCACGCTCGCCGTGGAGAACGCGCTCAAGGTGGCGTTCGACTGGAAGAGCCGGCGCAACGAGGCCCGCGGGATCGACCCGGCGCTGGGCACCCGGGTGCTGCACCTGCGCGGCGCGTTCCACGGGCGCAGCGGATACACGCTGTCGCTGACCAACACCAAGCCGGTCACGGTGGCCCGCTTCCCCAAGTTCGACTGGCCACGCATCGATGCGCCGTTCATCCGGCCCGGCCTGGACGGGGCGGGGATGGCGGCGGCCGAAGCCGAGTCGCTGTGCCAGGCCCGTGCGGCCTTCGAATCCCACCCGCACGACATCGCCTGCTTTATCGCCGAACCCATTCAGGGCGAGGGCGGCGACCGGCACTTCCGGCCCGAGTTCTTCGCGGCCATGCGCGCGCTGTGCGACGAATACGACGCTTTGCTGATCTTCGACGAGGTGCAGACGGGCTGCGGCCTGACCGGAACACCGTGGGCCTACCAGCAATTGGGCGTGCAGCCGGACGCCGTCGCGTTCGGCAAGAAGACCCAGGTGTGTGGCGTCATGGCGGGCCGCCGGGTCGACGAGGTCACCGACAACGTGTTCGCGGTCTCCTCGCGGGTGAACTCGACGTGGGGCGGCAACCTGGCCGACATGGTGCGCGCCCGCCGCATCCTGGAGGTGATCGAGGCCGAGGAACTGTTCGACCACGCCGCCGAACAGGGTGCCTACCTGCGCGGCCGCCTCGAGGAGCTCGCCGGCGAATTTCCCGGGATGGTGCTCGATCCCCGCGGCCGCGGCCTGATGTGTGCGTTCAGCCTGCCGACCACCGCCGACCGCGACGAGCTGATCCGCCGGCTATGGCGCCGCGCGGTCATCGTGCTGCCGTCGGGTCATGACGGTGTCCGGTTCCGCCCGGCGCTGAGTGTCTCGCGCGCGGAGATCGACGCCGCGCTGCAAGCGATCCGCGCCGCGCTGCGGGATATGAGGTAGCACTTGATCTCACGTCGATCCCGTTTACCGCGGTTTGCCACGGGGTATTTGTTTTCGTGCCTCTTCCGCTGCTACCGGCGCCGTAACCAATGCGACGTGGCGAGCGATGAATTGAGCGCGGGGCCCGAAACGGTGCCCATGAGGGGTTGTGGGGACGATGCAGAAAGCGGACGAACGACCGGGCGGTGACCGCCTGGGCCAGCAGGACGGCGAGGTGCTCGCCGCCGTCCGGTTTGCCGTCCTGGCCACGCTGGCCGCCGTCGGCTTCGTGTTGGTCGCCGCCGTGTGGGTGAGTACCTGCCCGGGGGTGAGCGTGGACACGGTGGCGTGCGGTCCGCCGCAGCGCACCCTGTTGGCGTTCGGGGGTCCGGTCATCGCGCTCGGCGCCGGCATCTGGGCGTTCGTGCGCACCTATCTGGTGTGGAAGGCCCGGGGGACCTGGTGGGGATGGCACGGCGCGGGCTGGTTTCTCCTGACCGCGATGGCGCTGATGGTCGCCATGGGAGTCGCCCCGATCGCCGGTCCGGTACTGGCTCTTTAGGTTTGTTCTCCCGCGATCTAACGTTGATATTGCGGTTAGGAGCAGCTATGGGAGACACCTATCACGACCCCGTCGACCATCTGAGGACAACGCGACCGCTCGCCGGCGAGTCGCTGATCGACGTCCTGCAGTGGCCCGGATACCTCTTGGTCGTCGCCGGCGTGATCGGCGCCTGCGGCAGTCTGTCGGCCTTCGCCAGCGGACACCACCACGAAGGCGTGACCGCGGCCGTCGTCGCGGCCATCGCCACGGTGCTGGGGCTGGCCTGGCTCGCGGTGGAGCACCGAAGGATTCGCAGGATCGCTGATCGCTGGTACACCGAACATCCCGAGGTGCACCGGCAACGACCGGCCAGCTAGGCCGCCTCGGCCAATCTCTGGCGCGGCTTTTTGGCGGGTGACCTGCCCCGACGCCGGGCGTGTGAAATAGCGCATGAAAGCCAATTGCTAGGTTACCGGCGTGAAGTTGTGGGTATCAGGTTTGCACCATGATGAGTGCCGGAACGGTTGCGTTAGCGTGGTCACCCCATCATGGGGCACAGCACCACGAACACAGCGACATAAAGATGCCTACTGCGACGACTATGAATATGACCAGCGTGACCCCGGCGATGGCGGGCGGAATACCCGGCGGCGATCATGACTGACCGGCTCGAGCGCGAGGTCCACGGCGGACTGCGAGGCAGTAGTAGTGTCAGTCAATCACTGCCGGGAGACCATATGAACGATGCTGGATCGCACGCTGACAAGCGTCCGCGCGGCCACCGCGCCGTCGAGCTTCACGTTGCCGCGCGCCTGGAGAACCTCGCGATGCTGCGCACCCTGGTCGGTGCCATCGGCACCTTCGAGGATCTGGATTTCGATGCGGTGGCGGACCTGCGGCTCGCGGTCGACGAAGTGTGCACCCGGTTGATTCGTTCGGCCACCCCCGACGCGACGTTGATCGTCGTGGTCGACCCGCAAGACGATCAATTGGTGGTGGAAGCCTCCGCGGCGTGCGACACCCACGACGTCGTGGCGCCCGGCAGCTTCAGCTGGCATGTGCTGACGTCGCTGGCCGACGACGTCCAGACCTTCCATGACGGTCGCGAACCCAACGAAGCCGGCAGTGTTTTCGGCATCACGCTGACGGCGCGACGGGCGGCCTCCAGCAGGTGACAGCGCGAGCTGCCGGCGGTTCGGTTTCACGGCCGAACGAATACGCCGATGTCCCGGACATGTTCCGTGAGTTGGCCCGTGCCACACCCGACTCCATGGAATTCCAGCGTCAACGGGACAAAATCGTCGAGCGCTGCCTGCCGCTCGCCGACCACATCGCGCGCCGCTTCGAGGGACGCGGCGAACCGCGGGACGACCTGGTTCAGGTTGCGCGGGTCGGCTTGGTCAACGCCGTGGTCCGTTTCGACGTCGACGCCGGCTCGGACTTCGTCTCGTTCGCGGTGCCCACGATCATGGGCGAGGTCCGGCGCCACTTCCGCGACAACAGCTGGTCGGTCAAGGTTCCGCGGCGGCTCAAGGAGCTGCACCTGCGGCTGGGCACCGCCACCGCCGACCTGTCGCAACGGCTGGGCCGGGCGCCGACCGCGACCGAACTGGCCGCGGAGCTCGACATGGATCGCGAAGAGGTCGTCGAGGGCCTGGTGGCGGGCAGCTCCTACAACACCTTGTCCATCGACAGCGGTGGCGGTGGCGAGGAAGAGGAAGCCCGCGCGATCGCGGACACCCTCGGCGACGTCGACACCGGCCTGGACCGCATCGAGGATCAGGAATCCCTGCGCCCGTTGCTCGAGGCGCTGCCCGAGCGGGAACGGACTGTGTTGGTGCTGCGGTTCTTCGAGTCGATGACGCAGACCCAGATCGCCGAGCGGGTCGGCATCTCCCAGATGCACGTGTCGCGGCTGCTGGCGAAGTCGCTAACTCGGCTCCGGGACCAGTTGCAGTAGCGGCCGCGGCTCGTCTTCGACCCAGAGCGGTTCCAGCAGCGGCTCGGCCTGCGGCGTCGTCACCGGCAGGGTCGCGTCCGGGTCGCAGACACGCAGCAACCTGGCCACGGCCGGGCTCGGCGCCATGGCCCAGGACACCTGGGCGCCCGAGCATGCCACGTTGATCCGGTGCAACGCCGAAAAGCCCGCGGTACCAATGAATTTCAGGCCACGTAGGTCAACGATCAACCGCTTGGAGCGGCTGGTGCTCTGCCGCACGTACGCGGCGAGTTGATCGGCGTTGGCCGCGTCGAGTTCACCATCGACCGTGATCAGGGTGCCCGTCGGGCCCCAGCGGGCGGTGAATTGTGCTGTGCGGCTTCGCTGCCAGGATTGGGCCACAGACATCGCTGACTCCATCCCACTCAGGGGAATACTGCTGCGGATACGTCAGCTACGTGAAAGAAGCCTGGAGAAGGAGGGAATTCCGCCCACCCCCAACGTCACAGACGTATCCCGGGCGGCTGTGAACTCAACCTTGACCGCAACCCTACTCGCGGTAGCCGGGCCCTACAACGTAGTCGGTGAAATCAGTGCGCCCGCGCTACTTGATCTCGGCGAGCACCGTGCCCTGGGTGATGGCCGCACCGGCCTCGACCGCAAGCCCGGTGATCACACCGTCCTTGTGCGCGGTGACCGGGTTCTCCATCTTCATCGCCTCGAGCACCACCACCAGGTCGCCCGCGGCGACCTCCTGGCCTTCCTCGACGGCGACCTTGACCACGGTGCCCTGCATGGGCGCGGTGACCGCATCGCCCGAGGCGGCCGCGCCCGCGTGCGACCCGCGCTTGCGCGCCTTGGGCTTCTTGCGGATGACACCGGCCGGGTCGGCGGCGCCACCGTTGGACAGCGCCAGGTCGCCGGGCAGCGACACCTCGAGCCGGCGCCCGCCGACCTCCACGACCACCTTCTGGCGCGGCCGGGCGTCCTCTTCGTCCAGCGGCTCGCCGCCGGTGAACGGTTCGATGGTGTTGTTCCACTCGGTCTCGATCCAGCGGGTGTGCACCGAGAAGCCTTCGTCGTCACCGATGAACGCCGGGTCACTCACCACGGCGCGGTGGAACGGGATGACCGTGGCCAGACCCTCGACGTGGAATTCGTCCAGCGCCCGGCGCGAGCGGGCGAGCGCCTCCTCGCGGGTGGCGCCGTGCACGATCAACTTGGACAGCATCGAGTCGAACTGGCCGCCGATCACCGAACCGGCCTCGACGCCCGAGTCCAGCCGGACGCCGGGCCCGGTCGGGATGTCGTAGCGGGTGACCGGACCGGGGGCGGGCAGGAAGCCGCGTCCGGCGTCCTCGCCGTTGATCCGGAATTCGATGGCGTGCCCGCGCGGCGTCGGATCCTCGGTGAGGTCCAGCTTCTCGCCGTTGGCGATCTTGAACTGCTGCAGCACCAGGTCGATGCCGGCGGTCTCCTCGGTGACCGGGTGCTCGACCTGCAGACGGGTGTTGACCTCCAGGAAGGAGATCAGGCCGTCCTGGCCGACCAGGTACTCGACGGTCCCGGCTCCGTAGTAGTGCGCTTCCTTGCAGATCCGCTTGGCCGACTCGTGGATCTCCTTGCGCTGCGCGTCGGTCAGGAACGGCGCGGGGGCCTCTTCGACCAGCTTCTGGAAGCGGCGCTGCAGCGAGCAGTCGCGGGTGCCGGCGACGATGACGTTGCCGTGCTGGTCGGCGATCACCTGCGCCTCGACGTGGCGCGGCTTGTCAAGGTAGCGCTCGACGAAGCACTCACCGCGGCCGAACGCCGCGACGGCCTCGCGGGTGGCCGACTCGAACAGCTCGGGGATCTCCTCGATGGTGCGGGCCACCTTCATGCCGCGCCCGCCGCCGCCGAACGCCGCCTTGATCGCGATCGGCACGCCGTACTCCTTGGCGAACGCCACCACCTCGTCGGCGTCCTTGACCGGGTCGGGGGTGCCGGGCACCAGCGGCGCCTGGGCGCGGGCGGCGATGTGGCGGGCGGTGACCTTGTCACCGAGGTCGCGGATGGACTGCGGGCTGGGCCCGATCCAGATCAGGCCGGCGTCGAGGACGGCCTGCGCGAAATCGGCGTTCTCCGACAGGAAGCCGTAGCCGGGGTGGACGGCGTTGGCGCCGGACTTGGCCGCCGCGTCCAGCAGCTTGCCGAAGTCCAGGTACGACTCCGCCGACGTCTGACCGCCCAGGGCGAACGCCTCGTCGGCGAGGCGCACGTGCGGCGCGTCGGCGTCGGGCTCGGCGTAGACCGCCACGCTGGACAGGCCCGCGTCGCGGGCCGCCCGGATCACCCGGACTGCGATTTCGCCGCGGTTGGCGACGAGCACCTTGGAGATCCTTGAGCTGGCGTGACTGGCCACTGCGCCTCCTGTTTGGCCTATCTGCAGAGAGGTTCCCTGCGTGCGTCTTTAAGAGAATTTCTTACAACGAGTTCACGGGAAGTCTAAGCGCCGCGCCGTTCGGCCCGACGAGCGGTGTCGCAATTCGGGGGTTACTCGGCAGTAGCTCGCAGCCGCCGTTTGATCCGGGCCAGCATCGCCGACAAGCCGCGCAACCGCAGCGGGCTGATCAGCGCGGCCAGCCCGAGGTCGGTGTAGAAATCCTCGGGCACCGCCAGGATGTCGGCGGCGGGCTGTTCGTCGAGGCCGGCGGCCAGGATCGACGCGAACCCCCGCGTGGTCGGCGATTCGGCGGGCGCGCTGAAGTGCAGCCGCACCCGGTCGGGGTCGCTGGCGTCGACATGCAGAAACAGCGGGGTCTGGCATTCGGGCACCGGCTCCATGGCCGCCTCTTGGAGGTCGGGCGGCAGCGCCGGCAGCTCGTTGGCGAATTCCAGCAGCAGGGCGAGCTTGTCCTGGCCCTCGACTTCGGCGAAGTCGGACACCACCTCGGCCAGGGGAGCGGGCAGAGTCATCGCGGCTCCATCAGGCCGGAACGGCGCCCGGCTCTTCGCCCGCGACGATCGGCGTGCGCACGGTGTTGCCCCACTCCGTCCACGATCCGTCGTAGTTGCGCACCCCGGGCTTGCCGAGCAGATGCGTCAGCACGAACCAGGTGTGGCTGGACCGCTCGCCGATGCGGCAGTACACGACGGTCTTGTCGTCCGGCTCGATGAAGCCGTAGAGCTCCTCGAGCTCCTCGCGCCTGCGGAACCGGCCGCTGTCGTCGACCGCCTTGGCCCACGGGATCGACCGCGCGGTGGGGATGTGGCCGCCGCGCAGCACGCCTTCCTCGGGGTAGTCGGGCATGTGGGTGCGCTTGCCGGTGTACTCGTCCGGCGAGCGCACGTCGATCAGCGGCTGGCTGCCGAGGATGCCCAGCACGTCGTCCTTGAAGGCGCGGATGGGTTCGTCGTTGCGCGTGACGACGGGGTAGCCGCTGGACGTCTTGGTGGGGACGTCCAGCGTGGTCTCCCGGCGCTCGGCCAGCCACAGGTCACGGCCGCCGTTGAGCAGCCGCACGTCGGGGTGGCCGAACAGCGTGAACACCCACAGCGCGTACGCCGCCCACCAGTTGCTCTTGTCGCCGTAGATCACCACGGTGTCGTCGCGGGCGATCCCCTTGCGGTCCATCAACTCCGCGAACTGCGCCCCGTCGATGTAATCGCGAACCCGGGGGTCGTTGAGGTCGGTGTGCCAGTCGACCTTCACCGCGCCGGGGATATGACCGACGTCGTAGAGCAGAACGTCCTCGTCGGATTCGACGATCGCCAGGCCGGGGGTGCCTTGGTGGGCGGACAGCCAGTCGGCGGTGACCAGTCGCTCGGGGTGGGCGTAGGCCGACAATGTCGGGCTTGGATCGGGGGGTAATGCCACGCCACCGAGCCTACCGCCAGGGCTCAAGGGCTATTCGGGTCAGTGCTTGCGGACCACCCGCTCGGGACCGCCGGGATTCCAGATGGTGATGTCCAGGTGGCCGTCGCGGACCTCGACCGCCGATGCCCCGGTGACCTCGGCGCCGAGCAGGTCGAATCGCTCCTCGCGCAGGTCCAATCCGGTCTCGGAGAACAGTGTCTCGGCAAAGCGCCGGTGCACTGCGCCGTAGGGAACGACGCGGGCCAGGCCCCACAGCTTCGCGTCGCCGTCGGTCACCTCGGTGTCGACGGTCGCGGTGTGCAGACAGAACCTCGGGTCGCGCGCCAGGTCAAGGAACTTGGTGGTGGCCGGCATCCCCGGCAGCCACAGCTGTTCCTCGAAGATCCGCGGCTCCATCGGGCTGATCCGGGGGAACCCGTCGGAGCGCAGGGTGGCCAGCATGCACAGGTTGCCGCTGGCGTGATGACGACGGGTGAAGATGGTGGCGATGCGCGGCGCCTGAGCGGTGAACTCGGTCCACGTGGTCATGGCTTGACCCTAGGGTCTCCGCCGATTTACCGGCTCGGCGTTAGCCTCCCACAGCGCGGACACCGACAGCCCGACCCGCCCCAGCAGCGACCGCAGCAGCGGCAGGCTGACGCCGATCACGTTCGACGGGTCGCCGTCGATGCCGTCGACGAACCAGCCGCCCAGGCCGTCCAGGGTGAAGCCGCCGGCCACGTGCCACGGTTCGCCGTGGGCGACATAAGCCCGCAGGTCCGCGTCCGATGGGATGGCGAAATGCACTGTGGTGCAAACTGATTCGACTTCTTGGTGGGTGATGGCGCCGTCGCGCAGCCGTAGCAGGCAGTGCCCGGTGTGCAAGACTCCGGAGCGGCCACCCATCAGCCGCCACTGGCTCACGGCGGCGTCGGCCGAGCCGGGCTTCCCGCACAGCCGGTCGCCGACGTAGAGCATCGAATCACAGCCAACGACAACGCAATCGGCCACTATGTCGCCGTCCAGTTCGCCGGCCACCTGTTCCGCCTTGGCCCGGGCCAGGGCGCACACCACGTCGTCTGGCGGCGCATCGGGGCCCAGCGCGGCGGCGACGGCGTCCTCGTCGACGCCGGACACCACGACCAGCGGATCGACGCCGGCCTGGCGTAGCACTTTGAGCCGGCCGGAGGAGGCCGACGCCAGCACCAGGCGGGTCAATGCCTCATGTGAGTCATTTGCTGGAATGTGAGCCGCTGATAGTTGGTCATCGCGAAACGCAGCCGGTCGACCGGAAGGCCCCAGCGGGTGTGCTCGGGCTGGTCGGGCTCCGGGGCACCGCCGGCGCAGCCCAGCACCGCGACCAGCGCGGCCACCTCCTCGACGGTGGGTCGGCCCCTGAGGATCTGGATGTGCGGCTCGTGCGGCTGGGGCGCGGCTTCGGTTGGCTCAGAACCGTTTTCGTCGCTCATAGCTCGATTGTTCGGCTCACTCCCGTCGCTCACTGCGTTCGCTCCGCTCGTTCGACTCATAGCGGAATGTTCCCGTGCTTCTTGGGGGGCAGGTGGGAGATCTTGCGTTCCAGCAGGCGCAGCGCCGTGCCGATGTAACCGCGGGTGTGCGAGGGCGGGATCACCGCGTCGACGTAGCCACGTTCGGCGGCGACGTACGGGTTGACCAGCGTGTCCTCGTACTCCTGCTGCAGTTGCAGCCGCAGCGCGTCGACGTCCTCGCCGTTCTTGGCGGCCTCGCTCAGTTGCTTGCGGTAGACGAACCCGACGGCGCCGGACGCGCCCATCACGGCGATCTGCGCGCTCGGCCACGCCAGGTTGACGTCGCAGCCCATGTCCTTGGAGCCCATGACGCAGTAGGCGCCGCCGTAGGCTTTGCGGGTGATGACGGTGATCTTCGGGACGGTGGCCTCGCCGTAGGCGAACAGCAGCTTGGCGCCGCGGCGGATGATGCCGTTGTACTCCTGGCCGGTGCCCGGCAGGAAGCCCGGGACGTCCACCAGCATGATGATCGGGATGTTGAAGCAGTCGCAGGTCCGCACGAACCGGGCCGCCTTCTCCGATGCGTTGATGTCCAGGCAGCCGGCGAACTGGGTCGGCTGGTTGGCCACGATCCCGACCGGTCGGCCCTCGATGCGGCCGAACCCGACGACGATGTTCTGCGCGTAACCGCCCTGGACCTCCAGGAACTCGTCGTCGTCGAGGATGCGGGTGATCACCTCGTGCATGTCGTACGGCTGGTTGGGCGAGTCCGGGATCAGCGTGTCCAGCTCGAGGTCCTCCTCGGTGAGGTGGTCCTCGATGGCGCCCGGCGGATGCGGCTCGGCGTAGCGCGGCGCGTCGGTGGCGTTGTTGGGCGGCAGGTAGCTCAGCAGGTCGCGCACCCAGTCGAAGGCGTCCTGCTCGCCGGAGGCGACATAGTGCAGGGTGCCCGACTTGGCCATGTGGGTGTGGGCGCCGCCCAGCTCCTCCATGGTGACGTCCTCACCGGTGACGGTCTTGATGACGTCGGGTCCGGTGATGAACATCTGGCTGGTCTGGTCGACCATCACCACGAAGTCGGTCAGCGCGGGGGAGTACACGTGCCCACCGGCCGCGGCGCCCATGATCAGCGAAATCTGCGGGATGACGCCGGAGGCCAGGATGTTGTTGCGGAAGATCTTGCTGTACAGGCCCAGCGAGACGACGCCCTCCTGGATCCGCGCGCCGGCGCCGTCGTTGATGCCGATCAGCGGGCGGCCGGTCTTGATCGCCAGCTCCTGGATCTTGACGATCTTCTCGCCGTACACCTCGCCGAGGCTGCCGCCGAACACCGTGGCGTCCTGGCTGAAGATGCACACGTCGCGGCCGTCGATGGTGCCGTAGCCGGTGATCACGCCGTCACCCAGCGGGCGGTTGTTCTCCAGGCCGAAGTTCTTGCTGCGGTGCCGGGCCAGCGCGTCGAGCTCCACGAACGAGTCCTCGTCCAGCAGGGCGAGGATGCGCTCGCGGGCGGTCAGCTTGCCCTTGGCGTGCACCTTCTCGACGGCCTCTTCGCCCACCGGGTGCAGCGACTCTTCCCGGCGCTTGTGCAGCTCGGCCAGCTTGCCCGCGGTGGTGTGGATGTCGATGGTGTGCTCGGCGGCGGGTTCCGCAGTGTGGTCGGTAACGCTCGTCATGGGAGTCGAGCTTAGCGGCGAGGTAGTCTCCGCTGATGGACGCCCGCCCGTTGGGAACCGCGGACTGGGCGGCCGAATGCGAGGTGCTGGTCGCGGGGTCGGGCGGCGGCGGTGTGACCGGTGCGTACACCGCGGCCCGCGAAGGCCTCGACGTGGTGCTGGTCGAGGCGACGTCCAAATTCGGTGGCACCACCGCTTACTCGGGCGGGGGCGGCGTCTGGTTCCCGTGCAACCCCGTGCTGGTCCGCGCCGGCACCGACGACACCATCGAGGACGCGCTCACGTACTACCGCGCCGTGGTGGGCGATCGCACCCCCCGAGAACTGCAGGAGACCTTTGTGCGCCGCGGCGCCGGGCTGATCGAGTACCTGGAGGCCGACCCGAACCTGAAGTTCGTGCCGTTGCCCTGGCCCGACTACTACGGCACGGCGCCGAAGGCGCGCCTGGACGGTCAGCGCCACATCGCGGCCAAGCCGCTGGCGGTGGCCGCCGCCCCCGAGTTCCGCGAGGCGATCCGCGGCCCGCTGGACGCCGACCGGCTCGGCGCCGAACCCCCGTCCGACTACTACGTCGGGGGCCGCGCGCTGATCGCCCGGTTTCTCAAGGCCATCGGGCAGTACCCGACGGCGTCGCTGCGGCGCGACACCGCCCTGGTCGACCTGGTGGTCTCGGACGGCCGGGTGACGGGCGCGATCGTCGAGACCGCCGGCGAGCGCCGCGCCATCCGCGCCCGCCGGGGGGTGCTGCTGGCCGCCGGGGGTTTCGAAGCCAACGAGGAGCTGCGCCGGCGCTACGGAGTGCCGGGAACGTCGCGGGACACCATGGGCGGCCCGGGAAGTCGCGGCCTGGCGCTGCAGGCCGGCATCGCCGCGGGCGCCGACACCGACCTGCTGGACCAGGCGTGGTGGTCGCCGGGCATGACCCACCCCGACGGCCGCTCGGCGTTCGCGCTGTGGTTCACCGGCGGCATCTTCGTCAACCAGGACGGCAACCGGTTCGTCAACGAGTCCCGGGCCTACGACCGCGCCGGCCGCGAGATCATCGCGCAGCTGGCCGACGGGTCGATCACGTTGCCGTACTGGATGATCTACGACGACAAAGAGGGCGAGGTGCCGCCGGTGAAGGCGGCCAACGTCACCATCGTGGAAACCGAGAAGTACGTCGCCGCCGGCCTCTGGCACACCGCGGACACCCTCGAGGAACTCGCCGCCAAGATCGGCGTGCCGGGGCCTGCGCTGGCCGCAACGGTGGCCCGGTTCAACGAATTCGCCGCCGCCGGCGTCGATAAGGACTTCGGCCGCGGCGACGAGGCGTTCGACCGCGCGTTCTCGGGGGGCGCCTCGCCGCTGGTGCCCATCGACCGCCCGCCGTATCACGCGGCGGCTTTCGGCATCTCCGATCTGGGCACCAAGGGCGGCCTGCGCACCGACTCGGCGGCGCGGGTGCTCGACGCGTCCGGCGATCCGATCCCCGGCCTCTACGCCGCCGGCAACACCATGGCCGCGCCCAGCGGCACCGCGTATCCCGGCGGCGGCAACCCGATCGGAACCAGCATGCTGTTCAGCCATCTGGCCGTTCTGGACATGCGCGACCGTCGGCCCTGAGCTCTAGGCTGGGTGCGGTGACGGAACGAGATCAGCCCCGGGCACCGTTGGACGAGGGCGCGCTGCGCGCCGAGTTGATCGGCACCGGGCTGGGCTGGCGCAAGCTCGACGTCGTCGAGCAGACCGGCTCCACCAACGCCGACCTGCTGGCGCGCGCGGCGTCCGGCGACGACGTCGCCGGTGCGGCGCTGATCGCCGAGCACCAGACCGCGGGGCGCGGGCGGCACGGCCGTGGCTGGTCGGCCACGCCGCGGGCCCAGATCACCATGTCGGTCGGGGTCAGCGTCGTCGACGTGCCGACCACCGGATGGGGCTGGCTGCCGCTGGCCACCGGCGTGGCCGTCGTCGACACCGTGACGCCGCTGCTGGAGGGGACGGGGGCGCGGGCGGGTCTCAAGTGGCCCAACGACGTACTGGCGGGTGACCCCCCCGGCAAGCTGGCCGGAATCCTCGCCGAGGTGGCGAAGCCGGTGGTGGTGATCGGCTTGGGGCTCAACGTGTTTGAGGCTCCCGACGGCATCGAGGATGCGACCTCGCTGGTCGACCTCGGCGTGGCGACGCCGGACCGCACCCGGCTGGTGTCCGACCTGTTGCGCGAGCTGGGCCGGCGGATCGTGGCCTGGCGCGCCGCGCGCGGCGCCGACTGGGCGCTGGCCGCCGACTACCGGGCACGCAGCCTGACCATCGGCACCCGGGTGCGCGCGCACCTGCCCGGCGGCAAACAGGTCGACGGGACCGCGAGCGGCATCGACGACCAGGGCCGGCTGTGTCTGGAAAGCGGCGGGCAGAGCGTCGTCGTCGCGGCCGGCGACGTGGTGCATTTGCGCTAGTGGCGATGGCAAGCGCGGCGAAGCCGGGCGCAGCGGGTCGCCACCATTTGCGCTAGTGGCGATCGCCGCTTTTGCCCGCGGATTGTGGCGGTGCACAGCTAATGTCGGCGGGCATGGGCTACCCGGATAATGTTCTGGCCGCCGGTGAACACGTCATCGTGCACCGCCACCCGCACTGGAAGCGGCTGATCTGGCCGGTGCTGGTGCTCATTCTGGTGACCGGCCTGGCCGCGTTCGGCTCGGGATATCTCAATTCGACGCACTGGGAGCAGCTCGCCAAGAACATCATCTACGGCGTGATCTGGGGCATCTGGCTGGTGATCGTCGGCTGGCTGACGCTGTGGCCGTTCCTGCGCTGGCTGACCACCCACTTCGTGGTGACCAACCGGCGGGTGATGTTTCGGCACGGGGTGGCCACCCGCACCGGCATCGACATCCCGCTGGCCCGGATCAACAGCGTGGAATTCCGCGACCGGATCATCGAGCGCATGTTCCGCACCGGGACGCTGATCATCGAATCGGCGTCACAAGATCCGTTGGAGTTCTCCGACATTCCGCGGCTGCGCGAGGTGCACGCGCTGCTGTATCACGAAGTCTTCGACACCCTGGGTTCGGAGGAATCGCCCAGCTGACCCAGCCGGCCGGCCCGGTTGCGCCAGGCGCGCAGCAAAGTGACGTTGCCGCCCTCGATCTCGTCCTCGAAGATTTCGGCGATGCCGCCGGCGGTAAGCGCGGATTCCAGGGCCTTCTCGGGGTCCCGGGCGAACTGGTCGGGGAACACCCAGCGGCGGAACGCCCAGAACCGGAAAGCCATCTGCAGCAAGTTGCCGATGATGTAGGCCGAGATGAAGTCGGCGACGTTTTCCACCGCCAGCGACACCGTCGGCTCGCGCAGCTGCAACACATAGCTGGAGAACCACAGCGGTGCCATGGAGAGCAGCACCCCCACGCCGCTGAACGCGAAGAACAGCAGCGCCTCGTGGTGGCGCTCGCGGCCACCCCGATTACGGAAGCTCCATTCCCGGTTCAGCACGTAGGAGGCGATGACCGCCACAATGCCGGCGATCACCTTCGCGGTCACCGGTTTTGGTTCCAGAATTGTCAGCTTCAGCGTGTAGAAAATCGCCGAGTCGATGACGAATGTGGTTCCGCCGACGATGGCGAATTTGATCAGTTCGTGGTGGCGCAGCAAATAGGGCTGCATAACCCTAGGTAAACGCGCGATCGTGGCTTCGGCGAAGGACACAACACGTCAGTGTACGGACGGACACAAATTCGACGCAAAATACTACATAACAATTCGGTGTCGGCCCCGGTCAACACGCCTTTAGCGCCGCATTGTTTCGCCGTGACACCATGATGGCCGTGCCGAGTACACGCCCGCCGGGCGCCGCCCCCGTCGAGACGCCCCCCGCTGCCACCCGGGCCGTCCCCCGCGCCGTCCCCGTCGTCGCGATGGTCGGCGGCGGTCAGCTCGCCCGGATGACCCACCAGGCGGCGATCGCGCTGGGACAGACGCTGCGGGTGCTGGCCACCGCCGCCGACGAGCCGGCCGCCCTGGTCGCACCCGACGTGTTGATCGGCTCACACACCGACCTCGAGGCCCTGCGCCGGGTCGCCGCGGGCGCCGACGTGCTGACCTTCGACCACGAGCACGTGCCGAACGAACTGCTGGAGAAGCTGGTCGCCGAGGGCGTCAACGTGGCGCCGCCGCCGCAGGCCCTGGTGCACGCGCAGGACAAGCTCGTCATGCGAAGGCGGCTCGAGGCCCTCGGGGTCCCGGTGCCCCGCTACGCCGAGATCCGGAGCGTCGACGAACTCGACGCCTTCGCGCGGCGCATCGGCGGCCCCGTGGTCGTGAAGGCGGTGCGCGGTGGTTACGACGGGCGCGGGGTGCGGATGGCGCGCGACCCGTCGCACGCGAGCGAGATCGCGGCCGCGTTCCTGGCCGACGGCGTGCCGGTGATGGCCGAGGAGCAGGTGAACCTGCGCCGGGAACTGTCGGCACTGGTTGCGCGGTCACCGTTCGGACAGGGCGCGGCGTGGCCGGTCGTCGAGACGGTGCAACGCGACGGGATCTGCGTGCAGGTCATCGCGCCCGCCCCGGACCTGCCCGGCGAACGGGCCGCCGGAGCGCAGCGGCTGGCGTTGCGGTTGGCGGCCGAACTCGGCGTGGTCGGGGTGCTCGCGGTCGAGCTGTTCGAAACGGTCGACGGTGCGCTGCTGGTCAACGAGCTGGCGATGCGGCCCCACAACTCCGGGCACTGGACCATGGACGGGTCGCGCACCAGTCAGTTCGAACAGCATGTGCGTGCCGTGCTGGACTATCCGCTCGGCGATACCGACGCCCTCGCGCCACTCACCGTGATGGCGAACGTGCTGGGCGCCCCCGAAGTCCCGCGGATGAGCGTGGACGAGCGGCTGCATCATCTGTTCGCGCGGATGCCCGACGCCCGGGTCCACCTCTACGGCAAAGAAGAACGTCCCGGCCGCAAGGTCGGGCACATCAACTTCGTCGGCCCCGGGCCGGCGGATTCCGAAAACGTGACGAAGCTGCGGGAACGCGCCGAGCTGGCGGCACACTGGTTGTCACACGGGCAGTGGACGGACGGATGGGATCCGCATGGGTAGCAATCCCCGGGTTGGGGTGATCATGGGCAGCGACAGCGACTGGTCGGTGATGCAGGACGCGGCGGCGGCGCTGGCCGAGTTCGACGTGCCGACCGAGGTCCGGGTCGTCTCCGCGCACCGCACCCCGCAGGTGATGTTCGACTACGCCCGCGATGCGGCCGGGCGCGGCCTCGAGGTGATCATCGCCGGGGCCGGGGGAGCCGCGCACCTGCCCGGAATGGTCGCGTCCGCGACGCCGCTGCCGGTGATCGGAGTGCCGGTGCCGCTGGCCCGCCTCGACGGCCTGGACTCGTTGCTGTCGATCGTGCAGATGCCCGCCGGTGTCCCGGTGGCCACGGTCTCCATCGGCGGGGCCCGCAACGCCGGCCTGCTCGCCGTGCGCATCCTCGGGTCGTCGGACCCGGCGCTGCGCGCGCGACTCGTCGAGTTCCAGGAAGAGCTGGCGCGCAGCGTGCGGGCCAAGGATGAGGCGCTGCAGCAGCGTCAGGGTAAAGTTACCGGCGAGTAGCAAGACGACTAGGAGACCCTCACAATGGCTGGCTGGGCCGGAAACCCCGACTTCGATCTGTTCCAACTGCCCGCAGAGCACCAGGAGCTGCGCGCGGCGATCCGCGCGCTGGCGGAGAAGGAGATCGCTCCGCACGCCGCCGACGTGGACGAGAATTCCCGCTTCCCCGACGAGGCGCTGGAGGCGCTGAACGCCTCCGGGTTCAACGCCGTGCATGTCCCCGAGGAGTACGGCGGACAGGGTGCGGACTCGGTGGCGGCGTGCATCGTGATCGAGGAGGTCGCCCGCGTCGACACGTCGGCGTCGCTGATCCCCGCGGTCAACAAGCTGGGCACCATGGGGCTGATCCTGCGCGGCTCCGACGAGCTCAAGAAGCAGGTGCTGCCGTCGATCGCGGACGGCTCGGCGATGGCGTCCTACGCGCTGAGCGAGCGCGAGGCCGGCAGCGACGCGGCGTCGATGCGGACCCGGGCCAAGGCCGACGGGGACGACTGGATCCTCAACGGCGCCAAGTGCTGGATCACCAACGGCGGCAAGTCGAGCTGGTACACGGTGATGGCCGTGACCGATCCGGACAAGGGCGCCAACGGCATCTCGTCGTTCATGGTGCACAAGGACGACGAGGGCTTCAGCGTCGGTCCGAAGGAGAAGAAGCTCGGCATCAAAGGCTCGCCGACCACCGAGCTGTACTTCGAGAACTGCCGCATTCCGGGCGATCGGATCATCGGCGAGCCGGGCACCGGCTTCAAGACCGCGCTCGCCACGCTGGACCACACCCGGCCCACCATCGGCGCCCAGGCCGTCGGCATCGCCCAGGGCGCGTTGGACGCCGCCATCGCCTACACCAAGGACCGCAAGCAGTTCGGCCGTCCGGTCAGCGACAACCAGGGTGTGCAGTTCATGCTCGCCGACATGGCCATGAAGGTGGAGTCGGCCCGGCTGATGGTGTACCACGCGGCCGCCCGCGCCGAGCGGGGCGAATCCCACCTGGGCTTCATCTCCGCGGCATCCAAGTGCCTGGCTTCCGACGTCGCGATGGAGGTGACCACCGACGCGGTGCAGCTGTTCGGCGGCGCCGGCTACACCATCGACTTCCCGGTCGAGCGGATGATGCGCGACGCCAAGATCACTCAGATCTACGAAGGCACCAATCAGATTCAGCGCGTGGTGATGTCGCGGGCGTTGCTGCGCTGACACGCTTTCCGGCGATGCTGTTGGGAAAAGCCGAGCCGCACCGCCTAGGATCTCCACTCGGTGCGTGAAGCCCGCACTGACGGTCGGTAAACAGGCACCGACTCACGTCCGACCGCCGAGGCAAGGGTCTTATCGCGGCAAGGGGGTCTGCGGTGCAACACGTGACTGCCCCTGCCCGTCTACAGATGGCCGGGAATTGATTCCGACGCGCGCCCCGGTGACTCCGACGGCGAGTTGGCAGTCCTTGTCGTTGCTGTTGGTCGAGGACGACCGCGCCGACGCGGTGCTGGTGGAAGATCTGATCACCGATGCGGTCACCGACATCCGGGTGGTGTGGGCGCAGTCGATGGCGGATGCCGAACGCGAGCTGAAATCCGCCCGGCACGACTGCGTGCTGCTGGACCTGCACCTGCCCGACGCCAGTGGAATCGACGCGCTGAACCGCATCGCCAACGTCGACGGCACCGTCCCGATCGTGGTGCTGACCGGACTGAACGACGAGTACTTCGGTGCTTCGGCCGTCGCCGCCGGCGCCCAGGACTACTTGGTCAAGGGCCGGGTCGAGCCGGAGATGCTGCGCCGCGCGCTGCTGTACGCCATCGAGCGCAAGCGCGCCGAACTCATCGCCGCCGATCTGCACGCGACGCAGCTGCGCGCCCGGGAGAACGCACTGCTGGAACGCGGCCTGCTGCCCTCGCCGCTGCTGTTGGACAACCCGGGCGTCGACATCGTCGCCCGGTACCGGCCGAGCCGCGAAGACGCGTTGCTGTGCGGCGACTTCTATGACGTCGTCCAGACGCCCGACCGGATCGTGCACGTGCTGATCGGTGACGTTGCCGGACACGGTCCGCACGAGGCGGCGCTGGGCGCGGCATTGAGGATCGCGTTTCGTGCGCTCACCTTCGCCGGTGTGCACGGCGTCGAACTGATGCGCCAACTCGAGCGGGTCCTGTATTCGGAACGAACCGACACCGGGGTCTTCGCGACCGTGCTCAGCCTCGAGATCGTGCCCGACAGCCCGCGGGTCAACGTCATCCGCGCCGGCCATCCTCCGATGTTGCTGCAGGCCGGGGGAACCGTGGAGTGGATCGAACCGTCGGGCGGCCCGGCGCTGGGCCTGCGCGCCGGCGACTGGCCGCGCGAAGAGCTGGAGCTGCCCGCGGGGCACGGCCTGCTCTTGCTGACCGACGGGCTCTTCGAGGGATATTCGGGGCAGGGCGCGCAGCGCCTCGGCGAGGACGGCCTGCTTGCCCTGGCCCGCGCGCACGCGGATCGGCCCGGCCACGCGTTCGTCGACGCGCTGATCAACGGCGCCCAGGAACTCGCCCAGCCCCGCGGCGGTCTGACCGATGACATCGCCGTCCTGCGCGTCGAGAGGACCACCACGTGAACCCGTCGCGCCCGCTTCGGCTCACCGAGCTCACCGTGCGGGGATGGCTGGCGTTGGTGCTGTGGGTCATGGGGGCGACGGTGCTCGTCGGGGCGATCGTCGGTGCGGTGTTGCTGCATCGCACCGACGAGGTGTCGCGCCAGATGGCCTACAACATCCAACCGGCGCGCGTCGCCGCTGCGCACTTGCAGGCGGCGCTGCGCGACCAGGAGACGGGCATGCGCGGCTACCTGATCGCCGCCGACCGGCAGTTCCTCGCGCCCTATTACGACGGGCAGCGCGCCGAACAGGCTGCGGCCGAGGAGACTCGGCGTCTGGTCGGCGGGCGCGCGGAGCTGATGGCCGATTTGGACGCGGTGGAAGCCGCCGCCGCCGACTGGCGGACAACCTATGCCGAGCCACTGATCGCCAATGTCGCCCCCAAGACGCCGGCCTACGTCAGCCCCCGCACGGCCGACATCGGCAAGATCAAATTCGACCATCTCCGTGAGCTTTTCGACACGCAGAACACGCACCTGTCGGCGGCCAGGACGGCTGCCATCGACGAGCTCAACGAAATCAACGGCTGGCGCGATTGGGTGTTGGGTACCACGGTGCTGATCGTGATCGGGGCGGCAGTGCTGTTGGGGCTGCTCAGTCGCGCGGCGATCACCCGGCCGATCGCGGCGCTGGCCGCGGCCTGCCGGAGCATCACCCAGGGCAACTTCGAGGAGACGATCTCACCTCCCCGGCGGCCCAAGGACATTCGGAACATGGCCATCGACGTGGAGAACATGCGCAAGCGCATCGTCGACGAGCTCGCGGTGTCGCAGTCGGCGCAGGCGCAACTGGACGAACAGGCCGCCGAATTGCGGCGATCCAATGCCGAACTCGAGCAGTTCGCCTACGTCGCATCGCACGATCTGCAGGAGCCGCTGCGCAAGGTCGCGTCCTTCTGTCAGCTGCTGGAAAAACGCTACGGCGACAAGCTTGACGAGCGCGGCATCGAGTACATCGGATTCGCGGTCGACGGCGCCAAGCGCATGCAGGCGCTGATCAACGACTTGCTCACCTTCTCGCGGGTCGGCCGGCTGGGCACCACCGAAACCGAGGTGCAGCTCGACGCGACGCTCGATGCCGGCCTGTCGAACCTGGCCGCCGCGATCGAGGAAGCCGACGCCGAGATCGTGCGCCCGGCGCAGCCGCTCCCGCAGATCGTCGGGGATCCGACGCTGCTGACGATGCTGTGGCAGAACCTGATCGGCAACGCGATCAAGTTCCGGCACAAGGATCGTCGGCCCCGCATCGTCGTCGAATGCGCGCCGGGCACCGGCACGCATGACGGCGAATGGATGCTGAGCGTCGCGGACAACGGCATCGGCATCCCGGAGGAATTCTCCGACAAGGTCTTCGTCATCTTCCAGCGACTGCACGGCCGGGACGTGTACGCCGGAACCGGAGTCGGCCTGGCACTGGTCAAGAAGATCATCGAACACCACGGCGGCACCGTCCGGATCGACACGTCCTACACCGATGGGACCCGATTCGAATTCACTTTGCCCATTTCCGGACCCGTCGACGAAGAAGACTCGGTCGCTTTGGAAGGAGCGCATCAATGACGACACCCGAAAGCAGAGCAATCGACATCCTCCTCGTCGAGGACGACCCGGGCGACGAGCTCATCACGCGAGAAGCGTTCGAGCACAACAAGCTCAAGAACCGGCTCCACGTCGCACACGACGGCGAGGAAGGCCTCGACTACCTCTACCGGCGGGGGAAGTTCGCCGACGCGCCGCGGCCCGACCTGATCCTGCTCGACCTGAACCTGCCCAAATACGACGGCCGCCAGCTGCTGGAGAAGGTCAAGTCCGACCCCGACCTGGCCCGCATCCCGGTCGTGGTGCTCACCACCTCCTCGGCGGAGGAAGACATCCTGAGAAGCTACAACCTGCACGCGAATGCCTACGTCACCAAACCCGTTGACCTGGACCAATTCATGAAGGCGGTCCGCCAGATCGACGAGTTCTTCGTTCAGGTGGTGCGGCTGCCGGGCGCCGGGGGCTAGCCGCGCGACTTGCGTCCCGATAGCCAGGTGACCAACCGCCCGAGCATGATCAGCAGCAGCAGGAACACGATCAGCAAGAAGGCCGCGTCATACGACAGGTCCTGCGCCGACTTCGACGGCAGGTTGTAGAACGTCCAAATCGGATAGGTCAGGTAACCGACCTGCGAGTGGGTGATCTGGCCCGTCGGAAGGGAATTCGACCATCCCGCGGTGTACAGCATCGGCGCCGTCTCACCGACCACCAGCGCGATCGCCAGCAGCAAGCCGGTGACGATCCCAGGCAGCGCCGACTTCAGCACGATCTTGCGCAGGGTCCAGCTGACCGGCAGCCCGAGTGCCTCCGCGGCTTCCCGGTACGCCGTCGGCACCTGACCGAGCGCGGACTCCGTGGCCTTGGCGATGTACGGGATGCTCAGGACCGACAGCGTCAACACCCCGGCCGCCAAGGAAAACCCCCAGTCGAAGCTCACCACCAGCGCCAGATAGCCGACGTAACCGAGCACGATCGACGGGATGCCGGATAGCACCTCGTAGGCGCCGCGCAGGATCGACCGCCTTCTGCCAGTTGCAAATTCGGATAGATAGATCCCGGTCAACACGCTCACGGTCCCGCCCACCAACGTGACCCCGAGGCAAAGGACGACCGTCCCGACGATCGCGTTGCGCAGCCCGCCGCCGCTGCCTTGCGTATCGTGCACCAGCACGCTGAAGTGGAACACCGGCAACGCGCGGGCGACGACTCCGATCAGCATCCACAACGTCGGGGCGATCACCACCGCCAGACAACAGAAGCAGGCCGCCCAGAACAGCGCGTTGGTGGTTTTGCGCCGAACGCGCACCGACCGCAGTGGGGTCATGTCAGACCCCCCGCCCCACCGGCAGCGCTCTACCGGATGCCCGGCGCACCAGCGCGCGGGCGGCCACGTTGGTCAGCAACGTGATCACCAGGAGCACCAGGGAAACCTCGGCAAGCGTCTTCACCGCGAAGTTGGTGGAGTCGGTCATCGCCGAATCTAGTTGGGAGACAACGGTAGCAGCGATGGTGGTCATGGTCGAATAGATATTCCGCGGCATTGCACCCAGCTCCGCGCCGGACACCATGGCGACGGCCATCGTCTCCCCGAGCGCGCGCCCGAGTCCCAGCACCACGGAGCCGATGATGCCGCTGGACACCCACGGCAGGGTGACCCGGCGCGCACACTCCCAGTCGGACATCCCCAGCGCGACGGCGCCCTCGCGGGGCAGCAGCGGAACTCCCCGGAACAGGTCGCGACAGGTGCTGGCGATGATGGGGATGATCATCACCGCCAACACCAGACCGGATACCAGCATGCCCTCGCCGTTGCCGGTGTTGCCGCGAAAGTAGTTCAGCACCGGCACATCTGGAGCGTTGCGGGCGATCACCGGGGCGACGTGGTGGGCGATGAAAGGCCCGAACGTCATTGCGCCCCAAAGGCCGACGACGACGCTGGGAATGCCTGCCAGCAATTCGAGCACCATACCGACGGTAGCGGCGAGACGTTTCGGGAGCCTTTCCACGATCGCAAACGCCGCGCCGATGGACACCGGCACCGCGATGATCAACGCGATCGCGGAGCTCGCCAGGGTGCCGACGATGAGCGGCAAAGCGCCGTATTCGGCGCCGAGTGGATGCGAGACACCGTGGGTCACAGCATTCGTGCCGTAGAGATTGCCCGGGTTCCATTCCGTGCCGGTCAAGAAGTGCAGCCCGTTGACCCTGATCGCACCCGCCGCCTCGACGACGAGCGTGGCCAACACGGCCACCAGGGCGAGCAGCGGGAGCACCGCACTTATCCCACCGGCCCACCGCACGGCAAGGCCCCCGCGGGTGACGCTACGGACCCGGCTCCGGGTGCGCGCGAAAATGGCCGGGCGCCCGGGCGCCCGCCGGTGCACGGACGTCGTCACCGCGTCGACTCAGCTGCTGATCTGGGCGATCTGGGCGTCGGACGACTTGACCAGCGAAGCCGGCAGCGGCTGGAAGTGGACCGGATTCAGGAACGAGGCATTGCTCCCGTCGGTGACCGCCCAGTGCAGGAACGCCTGCAGCGTCTGCGCGGTGGCGGCGTCCTTCTGGTTGTTGTAGACGACGGCGTACTCGTAGTAGACGATCGGGTAGCCGTCCGCGGCCGGGCCGTTGATCAGCGAGATCGCCTGGTTCGCCGGGGTCTGCGCGGCGAAGCCGGTGGCTTCGGCCTGAACGCCGTGGGCGTCGGGCAGCAGGTAGTTCCCGGAGGCATTGCCCAACTGGGCTTCGCCCAGCCCCTTCTGGGTGGCCTGGTCGAGGTAGCTGCTGCCGATGTAGGCGACGCAGCCGGGGGTGTCGGCGCAGCCGGTCACCATCCCGCCGGCGCCGTTCTCGCCCAGGGCGCCCGGCACCGCGGGGAAGTCGACGGTGGTGCCGAAGCCAGGCGATTTACCCCAGCCGTCGGGGTCCTGCTTCGACAGGTACTGGGTGAACACGAAGGTGTCGCCGGCTCCGTCGGAACGGTGCAGCGGAACCACCGGGGTAGCCGGCAGGTTCACCCCCGGGTTCAGCGCGGCGATCTGCGGGTCGTTCCACGTTTTGATCTTGCCCTGGTACATGGCCCCCAGAATTTTGCCGTTCAGTTTGAGGTGCTCGTTAAGACCCGGCAGGTTGTAGTTGACCTGCTCGGCCGAAATGGCCAACGCGATGTTCATCAGCCCCTTGTGTGCCTTCATGTCGCCCTCGGACAGGTAAGCGCCCGAGGCGCCAATGTCGACGGCGCGGGCCGCGGCCTGCGAGATGCCGGCGCCCGAGCCGGTGGCACCGGTCGTGATCGTGATGTTGGGGTATTTCGAGTGGTAGGCCGAAACCCATTGATTCATAAGCGGATACAGCTCGGTGGCACCGGTCTCCGTCAACGTCAAGTTGTTGGTAGCGGGCGCGGTCGCGGGGTTGCCGTTGTTGGCGCCGGGGCTCGACTGACCGCCCGGTTTGTTCGAAGCGCAGGCGGCCGCCAACATGACGAGCGGCACGGTGGCGGATAGAGCCAACAATATTCGCAAACGATTTCTCACGGTCCTTGCCCTTCTCTTCTTTTTGGCTCCCTCAGGTGGTGCTGTCGGCCCCGACCACGACACCGAGGAGCCTGCGGTCGCCGAAAAGTCCGGACACGTAGCGGACGGTCTCCGCGTGCTTCGGTGACAGGAACAGCTGTTCGGTGGGCCCCTCCTCGATCAGCCTGCCGTCGAAAAACAAGGCCGTCCGGTCGCCGATCCGGGCGGCCTGAGCGAGATCATGGGTCACCATGACCACGGTCAGGCGGCTGGCGAGCGATCGAATGAGCCCTTCGATGTTCTCAGTCGTGGACGGGTCCAGCGAGGAGGTGGGCTCGTCGAGCAGCAGCACCTCCGGGTTGACCGCGAGGGTGCGGGCCAGGCACAACAACTGCTGCTGACCGCCGGAGAGCCGGAACGGAGAATCGCCGAGCCGGTCTTTGACCGCACCCCAGAGGCCGACCTCGGTGAGCCGGGCCTCGGCGACCGTCCGGAATTCCTTGCGCGGCACCAATTTGTGGGCACGCACGCCGGCAAGCACGTTGTCGATGATCGACATCGGAAACGGATTGGGACGCTGGAACAGCATGCCGACCCTGCGGCGGAATTCCATCAGATCGCGGTCTTTGAAGATGCTGCGCCCGCCCAACCGGACATCGCCGGTATGGCGGTAACCCGAGACCTTGTCGTTCATCCGGTTCAGGGTGCGTAGGAAGGTCGTCTTGCCCGAACCCGTCGGGCCAAGCAGGGACGTCACCGCGCGCGCCGGAAATTTCAGGCTCACGTTCTCGAGCACGGTTTTGGTGCCGAAGCCCAGGGTCAGATTCGCCGCCTCGATCACCGGAGCGGCCACATCGGCATCCACGGCACCGGGTTCGGCTTTGAGCTGTAAACGGTCCATCTAGAGCCGATGCTACTGATGTCTGGGCTTACGAGGCCGGGCGCAATTCAGACTCTGTCAATCTTCCAAGGCGCCACTCAACGAGCTCTCAGCTCTAAGAATTTTGTACAGCTATGTTTGTACATTCACATTCTGTTCACTCTTTCACTGACCGCTACGCATCGGGTGGCGGAACGCGCCTCGATGGTCGCTTCGGTGGCAGAGTGAATATTGGGTCCGGAGAATCTTCAGAGGAGTTCCGTGAGATTCGACCGATGTGTGAGCCTGCTGGGCCTGCTGACCGTGGGCGCAATGGCGCTATCGGGGTGCGGTGGCGATTCCGACACCTCGGCCTCGGCGGTGCAGTGCGGCGGCAAGAAGTTGTTGCACGCCAGTGGAGCGACCGCGCAGGAGAACGCGGTATCGCAATTCGTCTACGCCTACGTCCGCGCCTGCCCGGGTTACACGCTGGACTACAACGCAAACGGCTCCGGCAAGGGCGTTGAGGATTTCGTCAGCAACGTGACGGATCTCGCGGGATCCGGCGTCGCGCTGGACCCATCGAAGGGTGAGCCCGAACGGGCTACGGCGCGCTGCGGCTCGCCGGCGTGGGACCTACCGGCGGTGTTCGAACCGATCGCGGTCACCTACAACCTCAATGGCGTCAATCCGCTGAAGCTCGATGCGCAGACACTGGCAAAGATTTTCAACGGCGGCATCACCAAATGGGATGACCCGGCGATCAAGGCGCTCAATGGGAACGTCAACCTGCCGTCAGTACCCATTCACGTCATCTACCGCAGCGACAAGTCCGCGAACTCGGCCAACTTCCAGCAATATCTTGACGCGGCTTCCAACGGCGCCTGGGGCAAAGGCGACGGCGAGAAGTTCAACGGCGGTGTCGGTGACGGGGCCGTCGGGGACGAGGGCTCGTCGGGGGCGGTGCAGAGTACCGACGGGTCGATCACCTACAACGAGTGGTCGTTCGCAGTGGGCAAACAGTTGAGCATGGCCCAGATCATCACGTCAGCGGGTCCGGATCCGGTGTCGATCACCACTGACTCGGTCGGCAAGACGATCGCCGGGGCCCGGTTCAAGGGCCAGGGCAACGACTTGGTGCTGGACACTTCGTCGTTCTACAAGCCGACGCAGTCGGGCGCGTACCCGATCGTGGAGCCCACGTACGAGATCGTCTGCTCGAAGTACCCGGATTCTGCGACCGGCGCGGCGGTGAAGGCTTTCATGCAGGCCGCGGTCGGCCCGGGCCAGGACGGGTTGGACCAGTACGGATCCATTCCGCTGCCGAGCTCGTTCCAATCGAAGCTGTCGACAGCGGTGAACGCGATTGCTTGATCAGGGGAAGGGGGCTCGACCGTGAGGCAAAGCGAGTCGGATACGCGGGTGGGGTCGCAGTTCGGGCCCTATCGGCTGCTGCGGCTGCTGGGCCGCGGTGGCATGGGCGAGGTCTACGAGGCGGAGGACACCCGAAAACACAGGGTGGTGGCGTTGAAGCTCATCTCGGCGCAATTCTCCGGCGACCCGGTATTTCGAGCGAGGATGCAGCGCGAGGCAGACGCGGCGGGGCGGCTGACCGAGCCCCATGTGGTGCCCATCCACGACTACGGCGAGATCGACGGCCTGCTGTATCTGGACATGCGTCTGATCGACGGAACCGACCTGTCGACGCTGCTGAAACGCTTCGGCGCGTTGAGCCCGCCGCGCGCGGTGGCCATCGTGCGCCAGGTCGCCGCCGCGCTGGACGCTGCCCACTCCAGCGGGGTGACCCACCGGGACGTCAAGCCGGAAAACATTCTCATCACGCGCGATGATTTCGCCTATCTGCTGGATTTCGGTATCGCCCGCGCCGCCGCCGACCCCCAGCTGACCCAGACCGGCGTCGCAATGGGCAGTTACCACTACATGGCCCCGGAGCGGTTCACCGACCACGACGTCACCTATCGCGCTGACATCTATTCGCTGACATGCGTGTTGCTCGAGTGTTTGACCGGGTCGCCGCCGTATCGGACCACCAGCATCGAACGGGCGGTTGCCGCGCATCTGACGGAACCCGTCCCGCGGCCCAGTCAGCTGCGGCCGGGAAGCATTCCGGCGGCGCTGGATGAGGTGATAGCCCGGGGCATGGCCAAAAACCCCGAGGCCCGCTATCGCAGCGCTGGCGAGCTTGCCGCAGCCGCCAACGACGCACTGACCGGCTCTCAGCAGTTGCAGGCCAACACGATTCTGCGCGACGGGGAAAGCGCGACTATGCATCCGAACGCAACTCCGGCCCCGTCGCCGGCTGCCGACACCCTGGCGGGTCCGGTGCCCGCGGGTGGGGGCGGTGCAAGCAGGAGCGACCGATCGGGCCCGGGACCTTCGATGATTCGCGCGGCCCCGACGACGTCCGGCCAGGCCTATAGACCCGGGCCGGATTTCGGGCGCCCCGTTGTGCCGGACGACGGCAAACGAAGACAGTGGATCATCGTCAGCGCCATCGCTCTCGTCGCTCTCGTCGCCTTCGTCGTGGCGGTCATCGGTTACCTGTCCGCGCAGCCCTCGACGCCCGCGTCAGGCCAATCGGTGCTGCCGTTCAACGGAATCGACTTCCGCCTGTCGCCGGGCGGGGTAGCGCTGAACAAGGCCGGCGACGTGTTCGTCACCAACCAGGGCATGTACGGGCGGGTGGTGGAGTTGGCGTCCGGGTCGAGCACTGCGACGGTGCTGCCGTTCACCGGCCTCTATCAACCCCAGGGCCTGGCGGTGGACAGCGCCGGCGCCGTGTACGTCGCCGATTTCAACAACCGGGTGGTGAAGTTGGCGGCGGGGTCGAACAGTCAGGTCGTGCTGCCGTTTTCCGGCCTCAACTACCCCGAGGGCGTGGCGGTGGACGGCGCCGGCGCGGTGTACGTCGCCGACCGGGGCAACAGCCGGGTGGTGAAGTTGGCGGCGGGGTCGAGCGCCCAGGACGTGCTCCCGTTCACCGGTCTCAAGAACCCCGATGGGGTGGCCGTGGACACCGCCGGCAACGTTTTCGTCACCGACACCGACAACAACCGGGTGCTGGAGCTGGCGGCCGGGGCGAGCGCCCAGACCGTGCTGCCGTTCACCGGTGTCTCCGTTCCATGGGGTATCGCGGTAGACGGCGCGGGCAACGTCTACGTCACCGAACACGACAGCAACAAAGTGATGAAGTTGGCCGCAGGGTCGAACACCCCGATGGAGCTGAAGTTCACCGGCCTCAACACTCCACTGGACGTAACAGTCGACAACGCGGGGAACGTCTACGTCGCCGACCGCGGCAACGACCGGGTGGTCAAGCTGACGCCGTGAGGCTACGGCGCCGGCTGCGGTGCGCCCAGGTACTCCTCGGTGTGCTGGCCCAGCGCCGGTGGGGGTTCGGCGGACGCGGCGTCGAAGCTGGAATAGCGTGCCGGAGTGCGGATTACGGTGACCTCGTCCGCGCCCTCGCCGACCGCCAGGGCGAGCTCGTTCTCGGCGAACAGCGCGGTGCCGACCACCTGCTTCCAGGTGTAGGCGTGGCAGGCCATCAGGCCGCCCTCCTGCAGCAGCCGGACCCATTCGTCCGCGGTCTTGGCGGCCAGGGCCTTCTCGAGTTCCTCGGTCAGCTCGGGATAGTTGAGCGCCCGCGCGCGCTGGTCGGCGAACCGCTCGTCGTCGCGCATGTCGGGCCGGCCGATGATCTCGCACAGCTTGTCCCAGTGCTTGGGCACGTAGGCGCTGATCACCAGGTAGCCGTCGGCGGCCTTGAAGGCGTCCGACGGTTGGGTGGCGAACCCAACTCCCTTGCGCCGCTTGGGCTTTGGTGCCGAGTCCGGCTTGGGGGCGTCGCTCGGCTTGTTCAGGTGGATGGTCAGCTGACTGGCCTGCAGGCTGACCGCGACGTCATACATGGCGACCCGCACCACGTCGGCGATCCCGTGGCGTTCACGGTTGAGCAGTGCGGCCAGCACCGCCTGCGCCAGCACGTGACCGCTGGCGGCATCGACGAGTTGGAACGGGATGATCTGGGGTTTGCCGGTGGGCGTGGGCATCCCGGTGGTCATGCCCGACTCGGCGGCGACCATCAGGTCCACGCCCGGCCGGCTGCCCTCCGGGCCGTTGCCGCCGTAGGCGGAAAGGCGCGCGTAGATGAGCTTGGGATTGCGGGACTGCAGCTCCTGCGGTCCCAGGCCCATGCGTTCCATCACGCCGGGCCGAAACCCTTCCAGCACAACGTCTGCCGTATCGACCAGCCGCAGGATCTGCTGCTTGGCCTCGTCGCTGCGCAGGTCCGCCATCACCGACTTCTTGCCCCGGTTGTGGGGGAGGAACAAGGTGGCCAGCGGCGGCCGCCCGGGCAGGACCGCGGTGATGTGCCGGGCCGCCTCACCGACGGGCGCCTCGATCTTGATGACCTCGGCACCCAGGTCGGCCAATACCTGTCCGGCCATCGGCCCGGCGATGTTCTGGGTGAAGTCGAGCACCCGGAAACCGTCAAGTGGCTTGGCGGGCTTGCTGTTTGGCATCGTCATTGCCTTCCTGAGTACCGGGGGCGTCCGCTAATTCGCCCGGTGCAACACCGCTGTGCAGTAGTAATTCTGCGCGAAGGGTGCATCCGGGTCGGTCGACTGCAGCGGCAGCCCGTTGTTGGCCAGCATCTGATTCAGCGGGGTGCGAACCGGCTGCCAGCCCCGGTGCTGCAGATAGGTCGCCACGTCGTTGCGCTCGCCGGGGAAGCCCAGTTCGCCCAGCGCGATGTCGAGGCCGTTGCGTCGCCACTTCTCGCTCGCGGCATTCAGCGCGTCGCCGCTGACCCCGGTGTTCGCGAAGACCTCGGCCACCAGCTGGCTGCCGTCGGCGGACAGGGCGGTGATGTTGTCCAGCAACCGATCCTGAGCCTCGGGCGGCAGGAAGCCGATCAGGCCCTCGGCCGCCCAGGCGGCGGGCCGCCCGGTGTCGAAGCCGGCCTGCCGCAGCGCCGACGGCCAGTCGTGGCGCAGGTCGATCGGAACGGCGCACACTTCGGCGGTGGGCTCGGCGCCGAGTTCGGCGATGGTGGCGGCCTTGAACTCCAGGACTTGGGGCTGGTCGATCTCGAACACCCGGGTGCCCGGCGCCCACGGCAGCCGGTAGGCGCGCGCATCCAGGCCGGAGGCCAGGATGACCACCTGCTGGATGGCTGGATCTTTCTGGGCCCCCGCCTCGGCGAAGAACGCGTCGATGTACCGGGTGCGGGCGGCCAGCATGTCGGTCATGCGTTGCATGCCCCAGGGGGCGTCGGGCTCGTCGACGTCGGCGGAGGCGAGTTCACCGGCGGCCCACCGGGTCATGAAGTCGACGCCGACCGCGCGCACCAGCGGCTCGGCGAACCGATCGTCGATCAGCCCGTCCAGGGTGGCCCGGGCCCGCCCGGCGGCCACCATGGTGGCGGTCGCTCCCACGCTGGTCGCCAGGTCCCAGGTGTCGTCGTCGGTGCGCGCCATCAGGACATCCCTTCCGATCTACTGGTTAGCCACAATAACTACCAGCGCCGGGGCGGGACTCGCGGCCCGGGGCGGCGCAGCGCCGCGGGGCCTCGCCGGGGCGTTGGATCTTTCAGCCCGCGCGGTCGCCGTTGAGCGAGCCGCCCGGTGCGTCCAGTCGGTACCGAATCAGCCGGGAGCTGTTGGCCACCACCGCCACCGACGACGCGTTGTGCAGGATCGCGGCCAGCACGGGGGACAGCGCACCGCCCGCGCCGATGATCAGCCCGGCGGCGTTGACCGCGATGGACATGCCGTAGTTCTCCCGGATGACGTCGACGGCGCGGGCGCCCAGGTCGCGCACGTCGAGCAGGCGGTGCAGGTCGTCGTTGGCCAGCGCCACGTCGGCGGTCTCGACCGCGACGTCCGTGCCGGCCAGGCCCATGGCGATGCCGATGTCGGCGGCGGCCAGCGCCGGAGCGTCGTTGATGCCGTCGCCCACCATGCCGACCACGTAGCCGTCGTCCTGCAGGCCGCGCACCACCTCCAGCTTGTCCTCCGGCATGACCTCGGCGCGCCACTCGTCGATGCCCAGCTCTTCGGCGACCACCTGCGCGATGT
This sequence comes from Mycobacterium mantenii, assembly GCF_001667865.1. Classification (GTDB taxonomy): domain Bacteria; phylum Actinomycetota; class Actinomycetes; order Mycobacteriales; family Mycobacteriaceae; genus Mycobacterium; species Mycobacterium mantenii_A. Next base: position 61,298 of record NZ_LZJP01000046.1, read on the forward strand.
CGGGGTGATCGCCGGTGAGCATGACGATCCGGCGGATCCCGTTGTCCCGCAACTCCTTCAGCACCTCGACCGCCTCGGGGCGTACCTCGTCGCGCAGGCTGATCAACCCCACCAGCTTGCCGTCGACCGCGAGCAGCAGCGGGGTCTCGGCCTGGTGCCGCAGCCTGTCCACCCACTCCGAGGCCTTCTTGGACACCCGCACCTTTTCGGCGCGCAGCAGCCCGGGGCTGCCGAGCAGCAGCGTGCGGCCGTCGGCCCAGGTGCGCATGCCCAGGCCCACCAACACCTCGCACTCCTCGTGTGGCGGGATGGTGATGTGGCGCTCCTCGGTCGAGCGGATCACCGCCTCGGCCAGCGGGTGGCGGGAGTGGATCTCCGAGCTGGCCGCGTACGCCAGCACCTGCTCGGGCTCCCAATCCTTGTGCAGGGCAATGATATTGGTGACCACCGGGCGTCCGACGGTCAGCGTACCGGTCTTGTCGAACACGATCGCGTCGACCCGGCCGGCCTGCTCGAGGTGCGAGCCGCCCTTGATCAGGATGCCGCGCCGCGCGCCGTTGCCGATCGCCGCGCTGATCGCGGTCGGGGTGGCCAGGCCCACCGCGCAGGGGCAGGCGATCAGCAGCATGGTCATCGCCCGGCGGACATCACCGGTGACCGCCAGCGTCAGGGCCGAGACGATGAACGAGGTGGGAACGAAACGGCGCGAGAAGTTTTCGCCGACGGTCTGGATGGGCGCGCGGTCGTGCTGGGCCTCTTCGACCCGGGTGATGATTCGGCCGATGGTGGTCTGGTTGCCGACCGCGCGGGCGCGCACCACCAGGCGTCCGCGCACCACCACCGACCCGGCGTGCACGTTCGCGCCGACCATGACGGACACGGGCAGATTCTCGCCGGTGATCGCGGACTGGTTGACGATCGCCTCGCCGTCGACCACCTCGCCGTCGACCGGTATGGCGACGTGGTCGTGAATGACCACCTCGTCGCCGATCTGCACGGTGTCGATGGGTACCTGCACCTCGGTGCTAGCGCCGGGTCCGTCGGTCAGCCGGATCCAGGCCGTGTCCTGGCTGCCGCGCAGCAGTTCGGAGATGGCGCGGCGGGTCCGGCGCAGGGTGAGGTCTTGGAGGTACTCGCCGATGTTGAGCAGCCACAGCACGGTGAGCGCGACGACGTTCTCGCGCAGCACCAGGCTCGCCACGGTCGCGGCCGAGACCAGCGCGTCGGTCCCGGCCCGGCCGGAGCGCAACGAGCGCAGCGCGCCGCGCAGGAAGGGATAGCCGGTGAAGACGGTGACACCGGTGGCGAACAGCCGGCCGCTGGGGCCCAGCAGCGGCGGCCGGGCGAAGACGTAGCGGCGCACCCCGAGCAGGGCCAGCGCGGCACCCCCGATGACCATCCTCAGCACGTCGGCGTTGCGGATCTCCTCCGAATGCGGCGCGCGGGCCGGGATCAGCTCGGCGGCGACGTGCGCCGCCTCGTCGATGGCGGCCAGCACCGAGGAGCGGTCGCAGCGCCGGGGCGAATACCAGACGACGACCGACCCGGTGCGCGGGTAGGCATGTACCACGCGCACGCCAGCGCATTTGGCGACGGCCTCTTCGACCGCGACGGCGCGCCGGGCGTTGGCGCGCATCCACCCGACCGCGACCCGCATGCGCCCGGCCGCATCCGAAATGACTTGCAGCGCAGCGACTTCGGTGGGTACTGGTTCTCGAGTGAGGGCGAGGGTCATGACGACCGGTTAGTGGTCGTGGTCGTGGCCATTACCGACGGCGGGCGTGGGCGCCTCCTCGCCGATGCGCTCGCGGGCCTCGGCCATGACGTCGGCGAGCTTGAGACGGGCGGACTCGGCGGCTTCCTCGGCCTTGCGGGTGCCGCGCAGTCCGAGCTCGGCCCCCTTGACCGCGGTCTCGTGCAACGGCGCCTTGGCCACGGCTTTGCGCACCGCCTCGTAGGCCGTCACGCCGACCAGCCCGGTGACCACCGTGCCCGCCGCCTTCGCCAGGAGCCCATACACCGCCATTGCCGCAACCTTCCCGTCGTCTGAAGCGTTTAGCCCATGCTTGCACGACGTTAACATCGAAATATAGCGATATCAATATGTATTGGCCGGGCTCGGTCAGTGCCGCGGGCCCTCACAGCACCCGGGTGACTTTTTCGGTTTCGATTCTGCGCGCCTGCCCGGCCGGGTCCGCGTTGGCCACCTGCACCAGCGAGGCGCCGACGGCCATGATCGACAGCAGTCCGTCCACCAGTTCGGCCGGCCCCGACCACGACGCGCTGGACAGCACCCGGTCACCCGACGTCAAACCCCTTGTCGCGGCCGAGCTTTGGCAATCGGCCAGCACCTCGTCGGCCGATCGCCCACCCAGCGCCGCGCCCGGATGCGATTCGGCGACGATCTGGTCGCCATGCACCCGCACCGCGGTCGCGTAGTCGGTCACCCCGATCGGCAGGTCGGGTACACCTCGGCCGAACGGGTCCAGCGACAGCACCGCCACCTCACCGGCCCCGGTCTTGTCCGCCTCGTCCAGACGTTCGGCGGTGCACAGTGCTATGTCCGAAGCCACATCGGCCGCGCCCGGCTCGAGGACCGCCTCGGCGCCGATCCACCACACCCCGAACAGCACCGCCGCCGTCTGCCAGTGCGCCGGCAACAGGATCGCCACCCGGCTGGCCGGCCCCGCGCCCAGCTCGTCGCGCAGCAGGTTGCCCGTCTTGGCGGCCCAGTTGGCCAGCGTCACGGCGGACAATTCGATGCGCTCGCCGGTGGCGTCGTCGTAGTAGGTGATGCGCGGGCCGACCGGGTCGGCCCGCAGCATCGGATCGAGGATGGCCCCGCTCAGCGTGATCAGTTGATGCACTCCGGCTTGTCGGAGCCGGCGGTCAGGATCGGCGACGGCGCGGGAACCTTGGGGTCGGCCGCCACCGCTCCGGCCGTGGACACCCGGGCGGGCATGATCGTCGCGCTGCCGGACAGGCCCGAGCCCGGACCGCTGTAGTCGTTGGCCAGCACCACCCGCACCGCGCCCGGCGCCAGCGAGGTGTCGGCGACCACCGGCAACCCACCCAATTCCTTGGAGACCTCCTTGGCCCCCAGGTCGTCGCTCTTGGCGGCGCGCACCTGGCTGGCCTTGACGTGCCCGCCATCGTTGTTGCCCACCGTACCCGCGGCAAAGCCCTTGGCGCTCAACACGTCTGATACGGCCGCGGCCAGCCCGTTGATGTCGGTGTCATTGACGACGCTGGCGGTGGTCTTCGCCGGGGTGTAGGCGATCTCCTCGGTCTTGCCCTGTTCCTGATCGTGCAGCAGGCTGCCGACCCAGTCGGCGACCTGATGCGGGTCCAGCCGCACCACGCTCTGCATGCCGTCGTCGCTCCAGCCGGCGCCGTCGAGCACCGGGATGGTGGCGAACGCGACGTTGCCGCCGGCCAGCTTCTGCATCTGCTGCACGAAATCCATCACGTCCCAGCCGGCGGAGATCACCACCGAGCGCTGGACGGCGGCCTCCAGCCGCTTGACCGTGGTGGGGCTGGACAGCGTCCGGCCGGAGATGACCCGGTGGGCCAGCGAGGCCATCACCACCTGCTGGCGCACCACCCGGTCCAGGTCGCCGCGCGGCAGCTCGTGGCGCTGGCGCACGAAGCTGAGCGCTTCGGGGCCGCTGAGTCGTTGCGGGCCGGCCGGGAAGTCCGCCCCCGAAAGCGGTTCGAAGACCGGCTCCTTGAGACACACGTCGACACCGCCGAGCGCGTCGGTGATCAGCGAGAAGCCGAGCAGGCCGATCTCGGCGTAGTGGTCGACGGTGACGCCGGTGAGGTCGGCGACGGTCTTGATCAGCGCCTCGCGACCGGCCTCGGTGCCCTGCGCCGCGGCGTCGGCGGCGGAGTCGCCCGCCCGGACCAGGGCGGTGCGCTTGGCCTCCCGGGTCTGGCCGTAGACGCCGTTGATCTTGGTCTTGCCCAGGCCCGGGGCGGCGACGTAGGAGTCGCGCGGGATCGAGATCGCGGTGGCCGACTTCCCGTTGTTGGGGATGCGGATCAGGATGATCGTGTCGGTGTTGGTGGCCTCTTCGTCGCCGGCCTTCAGGGTGTCGAGTTCTTCCTGCGACAGCGGGTTGCCGTGCGCGTCGGTGCGGCTGTCCAAGCCGACCAGCAGGATGTCGATCGCGCCGTCGTCGCCGCCCTTGCCCAGCGAGGGCGCGGACATGTGGAAGATGCCGTCTTCGAAGGACCGCACGTTGCTCCAGGCGATCCCGGTGCCGAGGACGACCGCGAGCGTCAGCGCGGTGGCAATCACACGAACCACACGTTGCACAGGCATCCCACTACATTACTTGCGACACAGGAGCTTCACGGGTAGCCGGACCCCGCGCGCCCCGGGCTCGGCCCGCCCTTCCGCCGGCGTCGCCAGGCCATGCCAAACTCGAACCATGTCAGGCAGGATCGTGATCGCGGGCGCGGGTGGGCAGCTGGGCGGCTATTTGACCTCGTTGACGCAAAGTCAGGGCCGCGACGTGCTGGCCCTGACGTCGTCGCAGTGGGACATCACCGAACACGGCGCCGCCGAGCGGATCGTGCAGCCCGGCGACGTCGTGATCAACTGCGCGGCCTACACCAACGTCGACGGCGCCGAAAGCGACGAGAAGACCGCGTTCGCGGTCAACGAAACCGGTCCCGGGAACATCGCCCGCGCCTGCGCGCAGGCCGGCGCCCAGTTGGTGCACGTCTCCACCGACTACGTGTTCGACGGCGACTTCGGTGGCGCGGCACCGCGACCGTACGAGCCCACCGATCACACCGCGCCGCAAGGGGTGTACGCGCGCAGCAAGGTCGCGGGGGAGCGGGCCGTGCTGGCGGCGCTGCCGGAGGCTGTCGTGGTCCGCACCGCGTGGGTCTACACCGGCGGCACCGGCAAGGACTTCGTCGCCGTCATGCGCCGGCTGGCCGCCGGCGACAAGCCGGTGGACGTGGTCGACGACCAGATCGGGTCCCCCACCTACGTCGGCGACCTGGCCGCAGCGCTGCTGCAGATCGTCGACGACCGCGTGCCCGGCCCGATCCTGCACGCCGCCAACGAGGGCGCCTGCTCGCGGTTCGAACAGGCCCGCGCCGTCTTCGAGGAATGCGGTGCCGACCCGCAGCGGGTGCGGCCGGTCACCACCGACCACTTTCCCCGGCCCGCCCCCCGACCGGCCTACTCCGCGCTCTCCAGTGGCCAGTCCGTCGCGGCGGGGATGCGGCCGCTACGACCCTGGCGCCCTGCGCTTGTCGCGGCGCTGGCCGCGTCCGATAGCGATGCCGCGGCCGATCGACCGTTACCCTCTACGCGTGACTGACGTCCTGCCGGTCGTGACGGTGACCTACTCACCGGGCCCGCACCTGGAGCGCTTCCTGGCCTCGCTGTCGCTGGCCACGGAGCGAGAGGTGTGCGTGCTGCTGGCCGACAACGGCTCCACCGACGGCACCCCGCAGGCCGCCGTCGAGCGCTATCCCAACGTGCGGCTGTTCCACACCGGAGCCAACCTCGGCTACGGGACCGCGGTCAATCGCGCCGTCGCGCAGCTGGACCGCGACGCCGACTGGGTGATCGTCGCCAACCCGGACGTGCAGTGGGGCCCGGGCAGCATCGACGAGCTGCTGGCCGCCGCCGCGCGCTGGCCGCGCGCCGGCGCGCTGGGGCCGCTGGTGCGGGATCCCGACGGGTCGGTGTATCCGTCGGCGCGGCACCTGCCCAGCCTGATCCGCGGCGGCATGCACGCGGTGGTCGGCCCGTTCTGGAAGAGCAACCCGTGGTCGGCGGCGTACCGCCAGGAGCGGCTGGAGCCCAGCGAGCGACCGGTGGGCTGGCTGTCCGGGTCGTGCCTGCTGGTGCGCCGCTCGGCGTTCGGCCAGATCGGCGGGTTCGACGAGCGCTACTTCATGTATATGGAAGACGTCGACCTGGGCGACCGGCTCGGCAAGGCCGGGTGGCTGTCCGTCTACGTGCCGTCGGCGGAGGTGCTGCACCACAAGGGCCACTCCACCGGCGGGGACCCGGCCAACCACCTGGCCGCCCATCACAAGAGCACGTATATGTTTCTGGCCGACCGGCATTCGGGTTGGTTGCGCGCTCCGCTGCGCTGGACCCTGCGCGCGTCGCTGGCGGTACGTTCCCGCCTGATGGTGCGCGGTGCGCTGCGCTCATCCGGCCGGCGGAAACTGGTAGAAGGGCGACACTGAGGTGGGAACTCCAGAAGTCGATGTGGTGATCCTGGTCGGGGGCAAGGGCACCCGGCTGCGGCCGCTGACACTGTCGGCGCCCAAGCCCATGCTGCCCACCGCGGGGTTGCCGTTCCTGACGCATCTGCTGTCGCGGGTCGCCGCGGCCGGCATCGAGCACGTCATCCTGAGCACGTCGTATCAGGCCGCGGTGTTCGAGGCGGAGTTCGGTGACGGCTCGAAGCTGGGCCTGCAGATCGAATACGTCACCGAGGAGCGGCCCCTGGGCACCGGCGGTGGCATCGCCAACGTCGCCGACCAGCTGCGGCACGACACCGTGATGGTGTTCAACGGCGACGTGCTCTCCGGGGCCGACCTGGGCCAGATGCTCGAGTTCCACCGGGACCAGCGAGCCGACGTCACCCTGCATCTGGTCCGGGTCGGCGACCCGCGCGCGTTCGGCTGTGTGACCACCGACGACAACGGCCGGGTCACCGCCTTCGTGGAGAAGACGCAGGACCCGCCGACCGACCAGATCAACGCCGGCACCTACGTGTTCTCGCGCCGGATGATCGACCGGATCCCGCGCGGCCGCGAGGTGTCGGTGGAACGTGAGGTGTTTCCCGCGCTGCTCGCCGACCCCGACGTCAAGGTCTGCGGCTACGTAGACGCCACCTACTGGCGCGACATGGGGACCCCCGAGGACTTCGTCCGGGGCTCGGCGGATCTGGTGCGCGGCATCGCGCCGTCGCCGGCGCTGCACGGCCACCGCGGCGAGCAGTTGGTGCACGACGGCGCGGCGGTGTCGCCGGGCGCGGTGCTGGTCGGTGGAACCGTCGTCGGGCGCGGCGCCGAGATCGGCCCCGGCGTCCGGCTGGATGGCGCGGTGATCTTCGACGGTGTCAAGGTCGAGGCCGGCAGCGTGATCGAACGCTCGATCATCGGGTTCGGCGCGCGCATCGGCCCGCGGGCGCTGATCCGCGACGGGGTGATCGGCGACGGCGCCGACATCGGTGCGCGCTGCGAACTGCTGCGCGGCGCCCGGGTGTGGCCCGGTGTGTCGATTCCCGACGGCGGCATCCGCTACTCGTCCGACGTCTAGAGCCACCCTTCTGCGCCGAGTGTGAAGCTAGCCGCACGCTCGAGCGCGAGTGTGAAGGTAGCCGCACACTCGGCGGCTAGAGGCCGGTGGCCCGGGCGACCAAATGTGCCAGCGCCTGGTCGGTTCCGTCCGGCAGGGCGTCGGCGGGCCACCAGCGCAGGTCCTCGGACTCGTCGCTGATCGCGATCTGCGCGCCCGCCGGCGCGTGCGCGACGAACTGCAGGTCCAGATGGCGGGTCGGCACGCCCAGCGAGCAGGTCACCGGATGCACATGCACCGCCGCCAACTCCGGTGTGATGTGCAGCCCGTCGATCCCCGACTCCTCGGTGGCCTCGCGCAACGCGGCGGCGACGATGTCGGCGTCGTCCTCGTCGCAGTGGCCGCCCAGCTGCACCCAGCGGCCCACGCGGGGATGCAGCGTCAGCAGCACCCGGCTGCCGGAGTGGTCCAACACCAGCGCCGACGCGGTGACGTGGCCGGGCACGCACTCGCGCAGGCACGCGTCGGCGCGGGCGTGCACGAACGCCAGCACCGCGTGCCGCAACGAATCCTGGCCCGAGTCGGGGGGTTCCCAGCTGGACAGGATCGCGATCGCCGATTCCCGAACGCTCACCGCGACCTCCGCCGTTTCCGCCGATCCCGCAACGACACCCAGGCCGCACGGCAGTCGGCCACCACCCCGGCCGGCAACCCCAGGCCGTCGATCAGCACGCGGCGGTCGACGACGTCGAGCGCCTTCTCGATCTCGTTGGCCTTCAGCAACAGGTCCACATCGCAGGCGAGCTCGGCATCGGCGTGTGCCGGCGGGGGAACGGGCAGCCGCTCGGCCTCGCGGGGTTCCAGCTCCAGCACGCCGCCGCCGTAACTGCGGCCCATGATCTCGGTGAACGCGAACGTCACGCTGTTGTGGAAAACCGCGGCCAGCGCGGCCGCGTCGACCCCGGCGGCGAGGCGGACCCGGTGCACGGTGTCGGTGCTCGTGGCCCCGGCGGCGTTGACGGTCAGCCGCGGTGCCCGGTGGATCTGGCGCAGCAGGAACAGGTCGGGTTCCCACAGCGACGGCGTCTTCCACCAGGGCGTGCGGATCGAGCACTTGTAGCCGCGGTGCACCCCGGCCGCCTCGCCGGCGCGGATGTGGGCGATCAGGGCGGGGTCGGCCGGCTCGCGCGGCGCGTTGAGCAGCCAGCTGCGCTGTCCGGAGGCGAGATCGCTTGCGCGGCAATCGGTGTCGTAGACCAGCCCGGACAGCTGGGCGCTGCGCGAGACGAGCGGGACGCAGTGCGCGCGCAACCCCAGCTCGCCGGCCTGGGCGTCGGTGAGGGTGAAAAAGGCGTTGCGTCCGGTCACGATGCCGACGTCGACCTCGGCGATCGACCCCAGCCGGGGCAGGGTGCCCGACCCGTTGAGCGCGCGCAGCAGCCGGATCGCGGCGGGGTCCAGAAAGTACTTGGTCCACTTCTCATCCTCGTGCAGGAGCGCGGGCCCGAAAGGACGGCGTGCGACGTCCAGGTCCGCGCGCGCCAGTGCGTCGGAGTCCTGCAGGTGGACGGTGCGGATGCGCGCGGGACCGGTGCCGACGACGCCGCAGAACAGCACGACCTCCTGCAGGATGCCGTCGAACACCAGGCGCTCGAAGGTCAGCAGGGTGATCTCGCGGAATCGGCCGAGCAGAAAGTCGCGCAATTGTGCGGCGTAGCCGACCTGGAGCAGCTCGGCCGGTAGCACCAGCCCGACCCGTCCGCCCTCGCGCACCAGGACGGTGCTCGCCACAACGAACGGGACCCAGGCGTTGGTCAGCCGAGTGGGGCGCAGGCCCTCGCGCCGCATCAGGTCCAGCGCCGGATCGCGCTGCCGCGGCGACCAGTTGCCGAACCGGATGTAGGGCGGGTTGCCGGCGACCCCGTCCCAGCCGCCGGCCTCGGTGCCGGCGAGCCAGGCGAACAGGCTCTCGGCGTCGACGGGCGCGTACCGGCGCGACTTGGCCGCCTCGTCCGCGCTCAGCTCGACGCCGTGGACCCGGTCGCTGAGCCAGGCCAGCTCGCGCAAGATGGCGCCGTCGCCGCAGGAGGGTTCGAGGATCCTGGGTCCAGCCGCGCGGACCCACGCGGCCAGGAAGCGGGCCACCGGCGCGGGGGTGTAGTAGCCGCCGCGGACCTTGTCGGCCGAGGCCGCCGCCTTGCCCGCGAACTTCATGGGCTCAGTATCACCTGCGGATCAGCAGATCACCGGGGTCTGCCGGATCGCGCGGGCCGCCCGGTTCGGCGGCATAGCCGATGGCGATGGCGCCCAACGGCTCCCAGTCGGCGGGCAGCTCGAGCTCGGCGCGCACCAGGTCGGCGGCGAATATCGTCGAGCCGATCCAGCAGCTGCCGAGCCCGCGCACCGCCAGCGCGACCAGCAGGGCCTGCACGGCCGCGCCGACCGCCACGGTGAACATGGTGTGCTCGGCGTCGGTGCGGGCGGCGTCGGGATAGGAGTGGGCGCCGTCGGGCACCAGGATCGGGATGACGACCTCGGGCGCGTCGTAGAGGATCTGGCCGCGGGCCACCCGGCGCTCGATGGAGTCGGCGGGCCGGCCGTCGCCGGCGAGGTCGGCGCGCCACTTGTCCTTCATGCGGTCCAGCAGCCGCAGCCGAACGTCGGATGACTGCAGCCAGACGAACCGCACCGGCCGGGTGTGGTGCGGAGCCGGTGCGGTGAGGGCTTCGGCGACGGCGGCTTCCAGCAGGTCCGCCGGCACCGGCTCGGCGCTGAACCGGCGCACCGATCGGCGCAGCAGCTGCGCCTCGCGGCGGCCCATCTCGAGGGCTTCGGCGGTGCCGAGCCAGAACAGGTCTTCGGTGCCCGGCCGCACCAACCGCCGGGCCGTCGAGCCGTCGTCGGTCACCACATGGGAGGACAGGCCGCGCACCACCGCCACCGGCATCGCGGTCAGTTTGCCCTTCACCAGATCGGCCGCCGCCGCGATCTCGTCGGCGACCGCCACCTCGGTGACCAGCAACTCGTTGCCGTGCTGATCGACGGCCCCCGAATACCCGTGCAGCACAGCCAGACCCGCCGCGCCCACGGCCGCGTCCGTCTGGCCGTTGCGCCAGGCGCGGCCCATGGTGTCGGTGATGACCACCGCGACCTCGACACCGAGCCGTTCGCGCAGCCGGTCCCGCAGGGCCGCGGCGCTGCCGTCCGGGTCGACGGGCAGCAGCGCCAGTTCGTCGCTTCCGACGTTGGATCCGTCCACCCCGGCGGCGGCCTGCACCAGCCCGATCCGGTTCTCGGTGATCAGGGTGCGGCCCTTGCGCGCGAGCACCCGGACGGCCTCGTCGTCGACCAGCTTGCGCCGCAGTCGGTCGCGCTCCTCGGGATCCCGCGGCGCCGGCACCAGCCGGCCCTCGCATTTGGACACCGCCTTGCTGGTGACCACGACGACGTCACCGTCGCGCAGCCACGGTGCGGCCGCGGCGAGGGCCGCGCCCAGATCGTCGCCGGGCCGGAACTCGGGCAGGCCGGCGACGGGCAGGATCTCGATCGCGGCGGCGGTGCCGTGCTCGCCCGGCGAAGGGGTCATGGCGTGACCCCCGCCAGGTCCAGCCCGGCGCGGACCATCTCGGCCGTCGCCGCCGGGTCGGTCATCACCAGCGGCACCGAGCGCACCGCCACGCCGTCGATGTCGGCGCGGTCGTCCTCGCTCACCAGCCAGCCGTCCAGGATGCCGGTGTCCCGGCGCGCGCCGTAGTGGCGGCCGACCGCCTCGGCGGTGGATTCGACCCCGATGACCGACAGGCACGCATCGGCCATGCCGCGCAATGGCTTTCCGCCGATGATCGGCGAGTAGCCGACGATCGGTGCGCGCGCCGCGCGCAAGGCGCCGCGGATGCCGGGTATGGCCAGGATGGCGCCGACGCTCACCACCGGGTTCGACGGGGCCAACAGGATGATGTCCGCGTCCGCGATGGCCGCCGTGGCATCAGTTGTGGCGGCCGCCTTTTCGGCGCCGACGAAGGCGAAGCTGTGCGTGGGCACCTGGGCGCGGTAGCGCACCCACCACTCCTGGAAGTGGATGGCCCGCCGGCTGCCGTCGTCGGGATCGGTTATCACCACGTGGGTCTCGCAGCGGTCGTCGCTGGCCGGCAGCAGGCGCGCGCCGGGTTGCCAGCGGTCGCACAGCGCGGTGGTGATCTGGGACAGGGGGTAGCCGGCGCTGAGCATCTGGGTGCGCACCAGGTGGGTGCCGATATCGCGGTCGCCGAGCCCGAACCAGTCCGGCTGCACGCCGTAGCGCGCCAATTCCTCTTTGGCGTGCCAGGTTTCGTCGCGGTGCCCCCACCCTCGCTCCGGATCTACACCTCCACCTAAGGTGTACATGCAGGTGTCCAAATCGGGGCAGACCCGCAGTCCGTGGATCCAGGCGTCATCGCCGACGTTGACGATCGCCGTAAGCTCGTGGCTGCCGGCCCCGGTGTCCGGATGCCGCCGCGTATGAAATTGACCGAGCCCGAACAGCTGTTGAACCCCCAGCAGGAAGCGGGCGCCGCCAACCCCACCGACCAGAACGGTGACCTTCACATTGCACGACAGTACTGCCCGGCGGCGGTGCTGCGGCGGGCCCATCGGGGGTGCCTCAAAGTTGCGGTTCCCCACCGCTTGTCGCGAACTTGTGGGAAAGTTGATGGCCCTGTGATCGACACGCCGAAGGCGCAAAACAACAGAAACGCCGAAATTCGATCACGAGATGGTATGGAAATGCGCCGAAGTGCTTGACCCGGCAGATCAACCCGTGTCTAATCACATCAGTGTCATTTCCCGGTTGGCCGGCCGACTCCGGTGTCGCAGACCGAGATTCGATCACTTGTTCGAATTGTCTGTACATCAGAACAGTGGGAAACCAATCACTCTCTCTCAATCAAGCTGAGGAGGCGGACGACCGTATGTCTTACGAAACTTTTCGAGGCGCCATGGCGAGCACGCCGCACACCGACCTGACCCCGGCGCTGGACCGCCCCGCTCGGCCGCATTTGACCGTTGTCCCTGACGCGCCAATCGCTTTCGAGCCCGAGCCCATGCCGGAGCCGGCCGCAGACCAGTGGCAGGACCGGGCGCTGTGCGCCCAGACCGACCCCGAGGCCTTCTTCCCGGAAAAGGGTGGCTCCACCCGCGAGGCCAAGAAGATCTGCCTAGGGTGCGAGGTGCGTCATGAGTGCCTCGAGTACGCCCTCGAGCACGACGAGCGCTTCGGTATCTGGGGCGGATTGTCCGAACGCGAGCGCCGCCGCCTCAAGCGCGGCATCATCTGATCCACCCCGAGCGCGACGCACGCTGAGCGCACCGCGCGCTGTTATTCGTCGTCGATCGTGGGATCGATGACCGACGGCTCAACGTCAAGATAGATGGCGACCTGGGCCACCAGGATTTCGTGCAGCAAGTCGCCGAGCTCGACGGTGTCTTTGGCCCGTCGTTCAATTGGCTTGCGGAACAACACAATTCGGGCCCGCGTGGAGTTGCCGCGGACGTCCACGCCGGCCGGGATCAACCGCGCCAGCGGGATCGGCCCATCGGCGATCACCTCGGGCGGCCACTGCACGCTGTCGGGATCCTTGGCCGAGATCCGCGGAATCTCGTCGACGGCCACGTCCAGTTCGGCCAGCCGGTCCTGCCAGCTCCGCTCGATGGGTTCGTAGGCCTCCAGCACCGCCATGTCGAACCGCTCGGCGCGACTGCGCCATCCCGGCACGGTCGGGGGCAACAGCGGGCCGCGCATCTCGCGGCCCCTGCGGAAGAGTCGATGGCTAGCGGTTCGGCGCGGAGCCGATCCGTCTGGATACCGATCTCTTCGCGGGGAGCTGCGCGAATCGCCCACGCGCCGATGGTAACGGTTGCACATCGAGGGTCGGGGAGTTGCGCGTGTCCGGCGCTTCGGCGGCGTTTGCGCACGATAGCCTTTCGCTCGTGAACGTTCCCCGTCGCTGTTGCCGGCCCGGGTGCCCGCACTACGCCGTGGCGACCCTGACGTTCGTCTATTCGGATTCGACGGCAGTCGTCGGTCCGTTGGCGACCGCGCGGGAACCGCATTCCTGGGACTTGTGCGTCAACCATGCCGGCCGGATCACCGCGCCCCGCGGGTGGGAGCTGGTGCGCCATGCCGGGCCCCTCCTTTCTGAGCCCGCCCACCCTGACGATGACGACCTGGTCGCCCTCGCCGACGCGGTGCGCGAAGGCGGCGATCGCGGCGTGCCCTTCGCCGGCAACGTGACGCCGGTCAAGGGCTTCGCCGATTCGCACATCCATCACGGCGGCGCTCAGGCCACCGCGCCCAGCAGCAGCCTGCTGGCACCGCCCGAGCATCGGTCCGGACGGCGCCGCGGACATCTGCGCGTGCTGCCCGATCCCAGTGACTAGATCCGCACTCGCCACTACTCGGCCCCAGGTCTCCGTGGCCCGATAGGCTGACGGCCAAGAGTTCACGTCGTCAGGAGTCCCGCATGTCTCGGCCCGCCGCGACTGTCCACCGTGTCGTCAAGGCGTACGACGTGCGTGGCCTAGTCGGCGAAGAGCTCGACCAGCCGCTGGTCACCGATCTCGGTGCGGCCTTCGCCAAACTGATGCGCGCCGAGGGTGCCCGGCAGGTCGTGATCGGCCACGACATGCGGGACAGTTCGCCCCCGCTGGCCGCGGCGTTCGCGGACGGGGTGACCGGCCAGGGACTGGACGTGGTGCGCATCGGCCTGGCGTCCACCGATCAGCTCTACTTCGCCTCCGGGCTGCTGGACTGCCCCGGCGCCATGTTCACCGCGAGCCACAACCCGGCGGCCTACAACGGCATCAAGCTGTGCCGGGCGGGGGCCAAACCGGTCGGCGCCGAGACCGGGTTGCGCCTCGTCGCCGACGACGTGATCGCCGGCGTCGACCGCCACGACGGGGAGCCCGGCACCGTCAGCGATCGCGATGTGCTGGCCGACTACGGGGACTTCCTGCGCTCCCTGGTGAACACCTCCGGGCTGCGTCCGCTGCGGGTGGCCGTGGACGCCGGCAACGGCATGGCCGGTCTGACCACGCCCGCCGTGCTCGGCCCGATCGGTTCGATCACGTTGGAGCCGTTGTACTTCGAACTCGACGGTTCGTTTCCCAATCACGAGGCCAACCCGCTGGACCCCGCCAACCTGGTGGACCTGCAGGCGTTCGTGCGCGAGACCGGCGCCGATATCGGGCTGGCCTTCGACGGGGATGCCGACCGCTGCTTCGTGGTCGACGAGCGCGGCAACCCCGTGTCGCCGTCGACGGTGACCAGCCTGGTGGCGGCCCGCGAGTTGAGCCGCGAGATCGGCGCGACGATCATCCACAACGTGATCACCTCGCGCGCGGTGCCCGAACTGGTCGCCGAGCGCGGCGGCACACCGCTGCGGTCCCGGGTGGGGCACTCCTATATCAAGGCGCTGATGGCCGACACGGGCGCGATTTTCGGCGGGGAGCATTCGGCGCACTACTACTTCCGCGACTTCTGGGGCGCCGACTCCGGGATGCTCGCGGCGCTCTATGTGCTGGCCGCCCTCGGCGAGCAGGACCGCCCGCTGTCGGAGTTGACCGCGGACTACCAGCGCTACGAATCGTCGGGCGAAATCAACTTCACGGTGACCGACGCCGGGCAATGCACGGAAGCGGTGCTGAAGTCGTTCGGCACCCGGATCCACTCCCTGGAACACGTGGACGGGGTGACGGCCGACCTGGGCGACGGCAGCTGGTTCAACCTGCGCAGCTCCAACACCGAGCCGCTGCTGCGACTGAACGTGGAGGCGCGCACGGCCGAGGACGTGGCCGCAGTCGTCGCCCAGATCAGCGCCGAGATCACCGCGACCTCGGCCGCTGGGGCGGGCGTGAAGGCCGCGCCGTGAGCGCCACCCGGGCGATCGATCTCCAGGACGCCGAGGGGCTGCTGGCCGCCGACCGCGACGGCCTGCTGCGGGCCGCGTCGTCGGCGGGCGCCCAGGTGCGAGCGATCGCCACCGCGGTCGAGGAGGGTGCGCTCGATCCGCTGCGCGCCGACGATCGCCCGCGCAGCGTCATCTGGGTGGCCGGCCGCGGTACCGCCGAGACCGCCGGGACGATCCTGGCCGCGACCATAGGTGGAACCGCTTCGGAGCCCTTCACTCTCGCGGGCGAAGCACCGCCATGGGTGGGTCCCCTCGACGTGTTGGTCGTCGCGGGCGGCGACCCCGGCGATCCCGCGCTGGTCGCCGCCGCGGCAACCGGGTTACGCCGGGGCGCCCGGGTGGTGGTGGCGGCGCCGTACGAGGGCCCGTTGCGAGACGCCACCGCCGGACGCGCGGCGGTGCTGGCGCCCCGGCTGTGGGTTCCCGACGAATTCGGCCTGTGCCGCTACCTGGCCGCCGGGCTGGCCGTGCTACACGCCATCGACCCGCGACCCGACGTCGACCTCGCGTTGCTCGCCGACGAGCTGGACGCCGAGGCGCTGCGCAACAGCGCCGGCCGCGAGCTGTTCACCAATCCGGCCAAGCTGCTGGCCGCGCGGATCGCCGAGCGCCAGTTGGCGCTGGCCGGCGACGCCGCCGCGACGCTTGCGCTGGCCCGGCACGGCAGCTCGGTGCTGTTGCGGGTCGCGAACCAGGTGATCCCGGCCGCCGGGCTGGCGGACGCCCTGGTCGCCATGCGCGCCGGCGCGACGGGCGGCCTGACGGATCCCGACGCCGCGCTGTTCCACGACGAACAGATCGACGGACCCCTGCCGCCGCGGTTGCGGATCCTGGCCGTCGTCCTGGCCGACGAGCAGCCGGGCGTGGCCGCCCGGACCGCCGGGCTCGACGACGTGTACCTGCTCGCCGCCGAGGACGTGCCCGACGGGCCCGGCGGCTCGGCCGGCTACGGCGTATCGCCGGCGCTGGGGGGACCCGGGCGCCCCGAGCAGCAACTGGCAGTATTGGCCGTCCGGCTGGAGATGGCCGCGGTTTATATGCGACTGGTGCGGGGATAGATACAACAGTGGAACTGCTTCGCGGGGCCTTGAGAACGTACGCCTGGGGTTCGCGTACCGCCATCGCCGAGTTCACCGAACGCCCGGTGCCGGCGGCGCATCCGGAGGCCGAGCTGTGGTTCGGAGCGCACCCCGGCGATCCGGCCTGGCTGGAGACGGACAACGGCGAAGTCACGTTGCTCGAGGCACTGATGGACGACCCGGAGGGACAGCTCGGGCCGGCGTCCCGGGCGCGCTTCGGCGACGTGCTGCCGTTCCTGGTGAAGGTGCTGGCCGCCGACGAGCCGCTGTCCCTGCAGGCCCACCCGAGCGCCGCGCAGGCGGCCGAGGGTTATCTGCGCGAGGAGCGGGTCGGCATCCCGCTGAACTCGCCGGTGCGCAACTACCGCGACACGTCGCACAAGCCCGAGTTGCTGGTGGCGTTGCACCCGTTCGAGGCGCTGGCCGGATTCCGGCAGGCCTCGCGCAC
Organism: Mycobacterium mantenii; assembly: GCF_001667865.1. Classification (GTDB taxonomy): domain Bacteria; phylum Actinomycetota; class Actinomycetes; order Mycobacteriales; family Mycobacteriaceae; genus Mycobacterium; species Mycobacterium mantenii_A. The sequence goes on from NZ_LZJP01000046.1 coordinate 78,053, forward strand.
CGTCGAGCTGTTGCGCGCCCTGGCCGTCTCCGACCTCGACCCCTACATCGACCTGCTCAACGACCAGTCCGACGCCGACGGCCTGCGCGCGTTGTTCACCACTTGGATCACCGCGCCGCAGCCCGACATCGACGTGCTGGTGACCGCCGTGCTGGACGGCGCCATCGCCTACCTCAGCTCCGGGGCAACCGAATTCGCGGCCGAGGCCAAGACGGTGCTCGAGCTCGGTGAACGCTATCCCGGTGACGCCGGCGTGCTGGCGGCGCTGCTGCTGAACCGCGTCACCCTGGCCCCCGGCGAGGCCATCTTCGTCTCCGCCGGCAACCTGCACACCTACCTGCGCGGCTTCGCGGTGGAGGTGATGGCCAACTCCGACAACGTGTTACGCGGCGGCCTGACCCCCAAGCACGTCGATGTGCCCGAGCTGCTGCGCGTGCTGGACTTCGCGCCCACCACCGAGGAGCAGCTGCGCCCTCGCATCCGCCGCGAGGGCTTCGGGCTGATCTATGAGACGCCCACCGACGAGTTCGCCGTCGCGCTGCTGCAGCTTGACGACGAGTATGTCGGCCACGAGGTGGACGCGACGTGCAGCCACGACGGTCCGCAGATCCTGTTGTGCAGCCAGGGTTGCACGTCGGTGCACGGCAAGTCCGGCTCGCTGACGCTGAAACGCGGGATGGCCGCGTGGGTGGCGGCCGACGACGCCCCGATCCGGCTGGTCGCCCACGAACCCACCAAGCTGTTCAGGGCGACGGTTGGGTTGTGAGGGCGCGCTTTTCTTTGGCGGCCTGACGCCGCTCGGCCAGCCAGAGCCGGAGGTTGTGCGCCATCGCGCGGCCGACGATCCGGGGCGGCGGCACCATATAAAGGCTGTCCAGCAGGGAGAACCGCCGCAAGAACCATTCGGCGAGAACGGGTTCGGTCTCGGCGGCGCCCAGGAATTGGTCGAACAGCGCTCCTGAGGGCCGCCACCACCAGGGGATCGGCCCCTTGGTGCCGGCATGGTGGAACGTGACGTCGCCGATGGCGTTCATCGTCCACACCGGGAAGGTGCTCTTGGCGGTGGCCCGGTTCAGCGCCGCGACAACCTGATCGTCGGGCAATTGCAGCGCTCGGCGCAGATGACCGGCCTGCAGCGACGTCATCGTCATGCCCTGCCCGAAGGTGGGATTGAAGCTGGCCACCGCGTCGCCGAAGGCGATGATGCCTGCCGGCAGGCGGTCCAGCTTGTCGTAGCGGCGCCATTTGCTGGCGGGGAAGGCGTGAAACGCCGGATCGCCCAGCGGCTCGGCCCGCGCCAGCGCGGCGTTGAAGTGGGCGGGGAGCAGCCGCTGTGCCAGCACGAGCATCTCGGGAAAGGTCTTCGGCGGTTTGGCGTTGGCCACGCCGAACGTGGTGAGCACCCAGGTGCCGTCCTCGTAGCCGAGCATGCCCAGCCCCAGGGACATGTCGTGGGAGGCGCCGGCGACCACCACCTTCTCCGCGATCAGCCCGTCGGGGATGCGGAACTGCTGGGTGGCGTAATGGATGCCGATGTCCAGCTCCTGTTGGTCCGGGCGCTGAAATCCCCAGTCCGCCAGCCACACCGGCAGCCGGGTGCCTCGGCCCGCGGCGTCGACGACCAGGTCCGCGGCTATGAATTCCGGGTCCTTGCTTTCGGGATCGACCGGATCCAGCAGCACACCGGTCACTCGCTGTCGCGCGCGGTCGAACCGCGGCTCGGCCACCGAGCGCCGCGCCACGTTCACGTTCGCGAGGTCGCGGACCCGGCGGCGCAACTGCCACTCGAGGTGGGGGCGGCTGGGCACATACGCGGTGAACTCGTCGCGCAGGGTGTGCGCGGTGCCCAGGACGTGGCCCGCGGCGCCCAGATAAATGCAGTCGGGCCGGTTGTGGAGTTTGGGGACGCCGGCGGCCACCATGTCGTCCAGCAGCCCGGGGAACAGGCTCTCGAATTCGCTGGCCCCGCGCGCCATCAGCATGTGCAGGTGCCGGTCCTGGGGCACCGTCGCCCGGTTCGCCGGTGCATCCGGCAACTCGTCGCGCTCGTACACCGTCACCCGCGAATACGAATCCGAGAGCACCCGCGCCGCGCAGAGACCGGCGATGCTTCCCCCAATGACGACGGCGTGATCCCTGGCCGTTGCTCTATCCGGCATTTGCGGAGGGTACCCAGTACTGTGACGGACCAACGGCTCCCAGCGCTGGGAAAGGGCGAGTGCATGGCCAATCGATGGCGGACCAAGTCGATCGAGCAATCAATCGCCGATACCGACGAACCCGACACCAAGCTCCGCAAGGATCTGACCTGGCGCGACCTGGTCGTGTTCGGCGTCGCGGTGGTGATTGGCGCCGGCATCTTCACGGTCACCGCGTCGACCACCGGTGACATCACCGGCCCGGCCATCTGGGTGTCGTTCGTGATCGCGGCGGGCACCTGCGCGCTGGCCGCGCTGTGCTACGCCGAATTCGCCTCGATGCTGCCGGTGGCCGGCAGCGCCTACACCTTCTCTTACGCCACCTTCGGGGAGTTCCTGGCCTGGATCATCGGCTGGAACCTGCTGCTGGAACTGGCGATCGGCGCCGCCGTGGTGGCCAAAGGCTGGTCGAGCTATCTGGGCACCGTGTTCGGATTCGCCGGCGGCACGGCCAAATTCGGCTCGGTCCAGGTGGACTGGGGGGCGCTGGTGATCGTCGGGGGGGTGGCGACCCTGATCGCGTTGGGCACCAAGTTGTCGTCGAGGTTCTCGGCGGTGATCACCGCGATCAAGGTGTCGGTGGTGATCTTCGTCGTGGTGGTCGGCGCCTTCTACATCAAGCGCGCCAACTACTCGCCGTTCATCCCCAAACCCGAGGCCGGTCGCGAGGCCAAGGGGATCGACCAGTCCGTCTTGTCGTTGCTGACGGGCGCGCACAGCAGCCACTACGGCTGGTACGGCGTGCTCGCGGGGGCGTCCATCGTCTTCTTCGCGTTCATCGGGTTCGACATCGTCGCCACCATGGCCGAGGAGACCAAGAATCCGCAGCGCGACGTGCCCAGGGGAATCCTGGCGTCGCTGGGCATCGTGACTCTGCTCTACGTCGCCGTCGCGATCGTGCTGTCCGGCATGGTGTCCTACACCCAACTCAAGACCGTCCCGGGCCACGGCCAGGCGAACCTGGCCACAGCCTTCACCGCGAACGGCATCCACTGGGCCAGCAAGATCATCTCCATCGGCGCGCTGGCGGGCCTGACCACCGTGGTGATGGTGCTGATGCTCGGCCAGTGCCGGGTCTTGTTCGCGATGGCGCGCGACGGGCTGTTGCCGCGGTCGCTGGCCAAGACCGGTTCGCACGGCACCCCGGTGCGGATCACCGTGCTGGTCGCCCTGGTGGTGGCCGTCACCGCGTCGGTGTTCCCCATCACCAAGCTCGAGGAGATGGTGAACGTCGGAACGCTGTTCGCCTTCGTCCTGGTCTCGGCCGGGGTGATCGTCCTGCGCCGAACGCGGCCGGACCTGGAGCGCGGATTCAAGGCGCCGTGGGTGCCGCTGCTCCCGATCGCATCGATCGCCGCGTGTGCGTGGTTGATGCTCAACCTCACCGCGCTCACCTGGGTCCGGTTCGGTGTGTGGCTGGTGGTGGGCACGGCGATCTACGCCGGGTACGGCTACTGGCACTCGGTGCAGGGCCGGCGCGACGTGGGGGAGACCGCACGCAGCGAACCCCTCGAGGCCGATCCGCACAGCCCGGTGCCCTAGCCGCCGGTCGTTTACAAAAAACCGCCTTTTGTCTAGACAGGAGACGCAAACGTCGGTATTGTCCAACCTCAACGTGGTGTGACTCACAAGGAGGTTTGGCATATGACCACATTCGAACCGCAACTGAGCCAGGGAACCGGGCCGGTCGTCTGGCGGGACAAGAAGCGTCGCCTATGGCTGATGGGGCTGATCGCCCCGACGGCACTGTTCGTGATGTTGCCGCTGGTCTGGGGCCTGAACCGGCTGGGCTGGCACGCCGCCGCGCAGGTGCCGCTGTGGATCGGGCCGATCCTGCTCTGGGTCCTGCTGCCGATCCTGGACCTGCGGTTCGGGCCCGACGGACAGAATCCGCCGGACGAGGTGATGGAGCAGCTGGAGAACGACAAGTACTACCGTTACTGCACCTACGTCTACGTTCCGTTCCAGTACCTCAGCGTGGTCATGGGCGCCTACCTGTTCACCGCCTCGAACCTGCACTGGCTCGGCTTCGACGGCGCCCTGGGCTGGGGCGGCAAGCTGGGGCTGGCGCTGTCGGTCGGCGTGCTCGGCGGCGTCGGCATCAACACCGCGCACGAGATGGGCCACAAGAAGGACTCGCTGGAGCGCTGGCTGTCCAAGATCACCCTGGCGCAGACCTGCTACGGGCACTTCTACATCGAGCACAACCGCGGCCACCACGTCCGCGTCGCCACCCCGGAGGACCCGGCGTCGGCGCGCTTCGGCGAGACCTTCTGGGAGTTCCTGCCGCGCAGCGTGTTCGGCAGCCTGCGCTCCGCGCTGCGGCTGGAGGCGCAACGGATTCGCCGGCAGGGCGCCAGCCCCTGGCACCCCAAGACGTACCTGTCCAACGACGTCCTCAACGCCTGGCTGATGTCGGTGGTGCTGTGGGGGGCGCTCATCGCGATCTTCGGCCCGGCGCTGATCCCGTTCGTGATCGTCCAGGCGGTCTTCGGCTTCAGCCTGCTGGAGTCGGTCAACTACCTGGAGCACTACGGGCTGCTGCGGCAGAAGAACGCCGGCGGGCGCTACGAGCGTTGCGCGCCGGTGCACAGCTGGAACTCCGACCACATCGTCACCAACCTGTTCCTGTACCACCTGCAGCGGCACAGCGACCACCACGCCAACCCCACCCGCCGCTACCAGACGCTGCGCAGCATGACGGGCGCGCCCAACCTGCCGAGCGGATACGCGTCGATGATCTCGCTCACCTACTTCCCGCCGCTGTGGCGCAAGGTGATGGACCACCGGGTGCTGGCGCACTATGACGGCGACATCACGCGCGTGAACATCCAGCCGCGGCTGCGCGAGCGGGTGCTGGCGCGCTACGGGGCGGCTGGGGAAGCGGCATGACCGCCTACCGCTGCCCCGGCTGCGACTACACGTACGACGAAGCCAAAGGCGCACCGCGGGAAGGTTTTCGGCCGGGCACGCCCTTCAGTGACATCCCCGACGACTGGTGCTGCCCCGATTGCGCGGTGCGCGAGAAGGCCGATTTCGAAGAATTTGGGATAGGAGTGAGTCAATGAGCGACTACAAGCTCTTCATCTGCGTGCAGTGCGGATTCGAGTACGACGAGGCCAAGGGATGGCCGGAGGACGGCATCGCCCCCGGCACCCGGTGGGACGACATCCCCGACGACTGGAGCTGCCCGGATTGCGGCGCGGCGAAGACCGACTTCGAGATGGTGGAGATCGCCCGTTCGTGACCGCCGGGCGACGATGCAGAGCGTAGCGATGAGGAGGAGCGGCGCGTTGATCGGCACCAACGCCATTGCGAAAGCCGCTATTGTCGCGCCTGTGAAGCGGATGCCGTACGCCGAGGCGTCGCGGGCGCTGCTGCGCGACTCGGTGCTGGATGCGATGCGGGATCTGCTGGTAACCCGGGACTGGTCGGCGATCACGCTGTCCGACGTGGCCCGCGCCGCGGGCATCAGCCGGCAGACGATCTACAACGAGTTCGGCTCACGGCAGGGCCTGGCGCAGGGGTATGGGCTGCGCCTGGCCGACCGGCTGGTCGACGCCGTCAACGCCGCGCTGCAAGCCAACGTCGGCAACCTCTACGAGGCGTTTCTGCAGGGCTTCCGCGACCTGTTCACCGAGTTGTCGGCGGACCCGCTGGTGATCTCGCTGCTCACCGGCGTGGCCAAGCCGGACCTGCTGCAGATCATCACCACCGACAGCGCCCCGATCATCACCCGCGCGTCGGAACGGCTGACCGCGGCGCTGACCCACAGCTGGGTGGCCACCAGCGACGAGGACGCCGGGGTGCTGGCGCGCGCCATCGTGCGGCTGGCGTTGAGCTACGTGTCGATGCCGCCCGAGGCCGACCACGATGTCGCGGCGGACCTGGCGCGGCTCATGACGCCGTTCGCCGAACGTCACGGCGTCATCAACGTTCCCTGAGCGCTTCCCGGTCCCTTCCCTGATCGAAGGTGCGCGCCGACCCGCGACTACAGTGGCGCAAGAACATACCTAAGCTAATTACCGCTTTCATCCGAGCGAGCCACAGGCGAGCGAGCCGAAGAAGGAAGAACACGCTATGACGACGACCGAAAACGCACTCACCCCCGAGGTTCGAAACGGCATCGATTTCAAGGTCGCCGATCTGTCGCTGGCGGATTACGGTCGCCGGGACATCGAACTCTCGGAGCAGGAGATGCCGGGTCTGATGTCGCTGCGCCGCGAGTACCACGACGTGCAGCCGCTCAAGGGGGCGCGCATCTCGGGTTCGCTGCACATGACCGTGCAGACCGCGGTGCTGATCGAGACACTCGTCGCGCTGGGCGCCGAGGTCCGCTGGGCGTCCTGCAACATCTTCTCCACCCAGGACCACGCCGCCGCCGCGGTGGTCGTCGGCCCGCACGGCACCCCCGAGGAGCCCAAGGGCGTCCCGGTGTACGCGTGGAAGGGCGAGACGCTCGAGGAGTACTGGTGGGCCGCCGAGCAGATCCTGACCTGGCCCGACGAGCCGGCCAACATGATCCTCGACGACGGCGGTGACGCCACCATGCTGGTGCTGCGCGGCGCGCAATACGAGAAGGCCGGCGTGGTGCCGCCGGACGAAGAAGACGACTCGGCCGAGCACCGGGTGTTCCTGAACCTGCTGCGCAAGCGCTTCGAGACCGACAAGGACAAGTGGACCAAGATCGCCGCGTCCATCAAGGGCGTCTCCGAGGAGACCACCACCGGCGTGCTGCGGCTCTACCAGTTCGCCGCCGCCGGCGACCTGGCCTTCCCGGCGATCAACGTCAACGACTCGGTCACCAAGAGCAAGTTCGACAACAAGTACGGCTGCCGGCACTCGCTGATCGACGGCATCAACCGCGGCACCGACGTGCTGATCGGCGGCAAGAAGGTGCTGATCTGCGGCTACGGCGACGTCGGCAAGGGGTCCGCCGAGTCGGTGGCCGGCCAGGGCGCCAGGGTGACCGTCACCGAGATCGACCCGATCAACGCCCTGCAGGCGCTGATGGAGGGCTTCGACGTCAAGCGGGTGGAGGACGTGATCGGCGAGGCCGACATCATCATCACCACCACCGGCAACAAGGACATCATCACCCTCGAGCACATGAAGCAGATGAAGGACAAGGCGATCCTGGGCAACATCGGCCACTTCGACAACGAGATCCAGATCGCGCGGCTGGAGCGCTCCGGTGCCACCAAGACCAACATCCGCCCGCAGGTCGACCTGTGGACCTTCCCCGACACCGGCAAGTCGATCATCGTGCTGTCCGAGGGCCGGCTGCTGAACCTGGGTAACGCCACCGGACACCCGTCGTTCGTGATGAGCAACAGCTTCTCCAACCAGGTCATCGCCCAGATCGAGCTGTGGACCAAGAACGACGAGTACGACAACGAGGTCTACCGGCTGCCCAAGCACCTCGACGAGAAGGTGGCCCGCATCCACGTGGAGGCCCTCGGCGGCGAGCTGACCAAGCTCACCAAGGAGCAGGCCGAGTACATCGGTGTCGACGTCGACGGCCCGTACAAGGCCGACCACTACCGGTACTGAGCAGGTGCACGCGGCCGAGTGTGCGGCTAGCCGCACACTGGGCGCCGAGTGTGCGGCTAGCCGCACACTCGTGCACCCAGACCGGCGATAGGCTCGCGCCGTGCTGATCGCGATCGAAGGCATCGACGGCGCCGGTAAGCGGACGCTGACCGACAAGCTGCGCAACCTCTTTGCGGCGGACGGCAAGTCGGTGGCCATGCTGGCCTTCCCGCGCTACGGGCAATCGGTGACCGCCGACCTCGCGGCCGAGGCCCTGCACGGCGAGCACGGAGATCTCGCGTCGTCGGTCTATGCGATGGCGACGCTGTTCGCGCTCGACCGTGCCGGGGCGGTCGCCGAGATCGAGGCGCTGCGCCGCGAACACGACGTGGTCATCCTCGATCGCTACGTCGCCTCCAACGCGGCCTACACCGCCGCCCGTCTGCACCAGGGCGCGGACGGCCCGGCCGTGCAATGGGTCCACGCGCTGGAATACGAGCGCCTCGCGCTACCGCCGCCCGACTGGCAGGTGCTGCTCGCGGTGCCGGCCGAGCTGGCCGGGCAGCGCGCCCGCAGCCGGGCCGAGTCCGATCCGGGCCGCGCGCGCGACAGCTACGAACGCGACGACGGGCTACAGCAACGCACCGGCGCGGTCTACGCCGAGCTGGCCGCCGCGGGCTGGGGTGGCCCCTGGCTGGCCGTCGACCCGGACGTCGACCCCGGGTGGCTGGCCGCCGCGTTGACCGGCACTGAGGGCGCCGCGACCGCGCGGGACGGGCGCGCCGGGGCGGCCGAATAGGCGCTTTTACCCGAATTTGCATCCAAAATCGCCCATCGAGCCGAGAAACGCCCGTGTGGCGCCCCAATTTTGTCCCGATCTGGTGACACCATGGACTCCATGAGGCAAAGGATTTTGGTCGTCGATGACGACGCTTCGCTAGCCGAGATGCTCACCATCGTGCTACGTGGGGAGGGTTTCGACACCGCGGTCATCGGTGACGGCACCCAGGCCCTGACTGCGGTGCGCGAACTGCGCCCCGATTTGGTGCTGTTGGACCTGATGCTGCCCGGCATGAACGGCATCGACGTGTGCCGGGTGTTGCGCGCCGACTCCGGCGTGCCGATCGTGATGCTGACCGCCAAGACCGACACCGTCGACGTGGTCCTGGGCCTCGAGTCGGGCGCCGACGACTACATCATGAAGCCGTTCAAGCCGAAGGAGCTGGTGGCCCGGGTGCGGGCGCGGCTGCGGCGCAACGACGACGAGCCCGCCGAGATGCTGTCCATCGCCGACGTCGAGATCGACGTGCCTGCGCACAAGGTCACACGCAACGGCGAGCAGATCTCCCTGACGCCGCTGGAATTCGACCTGCTGGTGGCGTTGGCGCGCAAGCCGCGGCAGGTGTTTACTCGTGATGTGCTGCTCGAACAGGTGTGGGGCTATCGACACCCGGCGGATACCCGCCTGGTGAACGTGCACGTCCAGCGTCTGCGGGCCAAGGTTGAGAAAGACCCTGAGAACCCGACCGTGGTGTTGACCGTTCGAGGAGTGGGTTACAAGGCCGGACCTCCGTGATCCTCGGCGACATTGCTGAGCGTCGCGAGGAGGAGCGCCTCACGTGATCTGGGGCTCCCGGCGACGCACTCGGAGCCGCTGGGGGCGTTCTGGCCCGATGACTCGCGGCATGGGCGCCGTGAGCCGAGTCGTCGGGACTGCCTGGCGGCGCTCGTTGCAACTGCGGGTGGTGGCTCTGACGCTGGGGCTGTCGCTTGCGGTCATCTTGGCGCTCGGCTTCGTCTTGACCAGTCAGGTCACCAACCGCGTGCTCGACGTGAAGGTCAAGGCCGCCATCGAACAGATCGAGCGGGCCCGCACCACCGTCGGCGGGATCGTCAACGGTGAAGAGGCACGCTCGCTGGACAGCAGCCTGCAGCTGGCGCGCAACACCCTGACGTCCAAGACCGACCCGGCGTCGGGCGCGGGGATGGCCGGCGCCTTCGACGCGGTGCTGATGGTGCCGGGCGACGGCCCGCGCGCCGCGACCACGGCCGGTCCGGTCGACCAGGTGCCCAATTCCCTGCGCGGCTTCGTCAAGGCCGGGCAGGCGTCCTACCAGTACGCCACCGTGCACACCGACGGGTTCGCCGGCCCGGCGCTCATCGTGGGGACGCCGGCGTCGTCGCAGGTGGCCAACCTCGAGCTGTACCTGATCTTCCCGCTCAAGAACGAGCAGGCCACCATCCAGCTGGTGCGCGGCACGATGATCACCGGCGGCGCGGTGCTGCTGGTGCTGCTGGCCGGGATCGCGCTGCTGGTCTCGCGGCAGGTGGTGGTGCCGGTGCGATCGGCGTCGCGCATCGCCGAGCGGTTCGCCGAGGGGCATCTGTCCGAACGCATGCCGGTGCGCGGCGAGGACGACATGGCGCGGCTGGCCGTGTCGTTCAACGACATGGCCGAAAGCCTGTCGCGCCAGATCACCCAGCTGGAGGAGTTCGGTAATCTGCAGCGCCGCTTCACATCCGACGTGAGCCACGAGCTGCGCACCCCGCTGACCACCGTGCGGATGGCCGCCGACCTGATCTACGACCACAGCGAAGACCTGGACCCGACGCTGCGGCGCTCCACCGAGCTGATGGTCAACGAGCTGGACCGGTTCGAGTCGCTGCTCAACGACCTGCTGGAAATCTCGCGGCACGACGCCGGTGTCGCCGAGCTGTCCGTGGAGGCGGTCGACCTGCGCACCACCGTGCAGAGCGCGCTGGGCAACGTGGGGCATCTGGCCGAAGACGCCGGCATCGAACTGAAGGTGGACCTGCCGACCGAAGAGGTGATCGCCGAGGTCGACACCCGGCGGGTGGAGCGCATCCTGCGCAACCTGATCGCCAACGCCATCGATCACGCCGAGCACAAGCCGGTCAAGATCCGGATGGCCGCCGACGAGGACACGGTCGCCGTCACCGTGCGCGACTACGGCGTCGGGCTGCGGCCCGGCGAGGAGAAGCTGGTGTTCAGCCGGTTCTGGCGGGCCGACCCGTCGCGGGTTCGCCGCTCCGGCGGCACCGGGCTCGGCCTGGCGATCAGCATCGAGGACGCGCGACTGCACCAGGGCCGGCTGGAGGCGTGGGGCGAACCGGGCGACGGCTCGTGCTTCCGCCTGACGCTGCCGCTGGTTCGCGGACACAAGGTCACCACCAGCCCGCTGCCGATGAAGCCCGTACCGCAGCCGGCCCCGTCCGGCCCGCAGCACGCGAAAGACCGTCCGCGCCAACGAGAGCACGCCGAGAGGACCCTGTGATGCGGCGGTTGTTGGGCCTGCTGATGCTGGCCATGCTGCTCGCCGGCTGCGCGGGAGTGCCCAGCTCGTCGGCGCCGCAAGCCATCGGCACCGTCGAGCGGCCGGCGCCGTCGAACCTGCCCAAGCCGACCCCGGGCATGGACCCCGACGTGCTGCTGCGCGAATTCCTCAAGGCCACATCCGATCCCGCGAACCGGCACCTTGCCGCCCGCCAGTTCCTCACTCAGTCGGCCTCCAACGCCTGGGACGACGCCGGTAGCGCGCTGCTGATCGACCACGTGGTGTTCGTCGAAACCCGTGCGGCCGAACGGGTTTCGGCGACAATGCGGGCCGACATCCTGGGTTCGCTGTCCGACATGGGCGTGTTCGAAACCGCCGAGGGTGTGCTGCCCGACCCCGGTCCGATCGAATTGGTCAAAACCTCCGGCGGCTGGCGCATCGACCGGTTGCCCAACGGGGTCTTCCTGGACTGGCAGCAGTTCCAGTCCACCTACAAACGCAACACCCTCTACTTCGCCGACCCGACCGGCAAGACGGTGGTGCCCGATCCGCGCTACGTCGCGGTGCCCGACCACGACCAGTTGGCCACCGAACTGATCTCCAAGGTGATCGCCGGGCCGCGGCCGGAGATGGCGCACACGGTCCGCAATCTGCTCGCCCCGCCGCTGCGGCTGCGCGGGCCGGTGACCCGGGCCGACGGCGGCAAGAACGGCATCGGGCGCGGTTACGGCGGGGCGCGGGTCGATCTCGAGAAGCTGTCCACCACCGATCCGCACAGCCGGCAATTGCTTGCGGCACAGATCATTTGGACGCTGGCCCGGGCCGACATCCGGGGCCCGTATGTGATCAGCGCCGACGGTGCACCGCTGGACGACCGATTCCGCGACGGGTGGACCACCTCCGACGTCGCGGCCACCGATCCCGGCGCGGCCGACGGTGCGGGTGCGGGGCTGCATGCCCTGGTGAACGGCTCGCTGGTGTCGCTGGACGGCCAGCACACCGTCACCGTGCCCGGTGCGTTCGGGCGCGTGGGCGACCAGACGGGCGCCGCGCTGTCGCGCACCGGCCGGCAGGTGGCGTCGGTGGTGACGCTGCACCGCGGCGCCCCGGACATGGCCGCCTCCCTGTGGATCGGTGACCTCGGCCAGGAAGCGGTGCAGGCCGCGGACGGGCACAGCCTGTCGCGGCCCACCTGGTCGCTGGACGACGTGGTCTGGGTGGTGGTCGACGGCAACAACGTGTTGCGGGCCATCCAGGAGCCGGCGTCCGGGCAGCCCGCGCGCCTTCCGGTGGATTCGGTGGCGGTGGCCACCCGGTTCCCGGGACCGATCACCGACCTGCAGCTGTCCCGGGACAGCACCCGCGCCGCGATGGTGATCGGCGGCCAGGTGATCCTCGCCAGCGTCGAGCAGACCCAGGCCGGGCAGTACGCCCTGACCTTCCCGCGCCGGCTCGGTTTCGGGCTGGGCAATTCGGTGGTGTCGCTGTCGTGGCGCACCGGCGACGACATCGTAGTGACCCGCACCGACGCCAGCCATCCGGTGTCCTACGTGAACATCGACGGCGTGAATTCCGACGCGCCGCCGCATGGTCTGCAGATGCCGGTGACGACGGTGGTCGCCAACCCGTCGACGGCCTACGTCGCGGGTCCGCAAGGGGTGCTGCAGTATTCGCCGTCGGCCGACGGTCAGCAGGGCTGGTCGGAGGTGCCCGGGCTGACGGTGCCCGGGGCGGCCCCCGTGCTGCCGGGCTGACCGGCGAAATGCCGGGCGCAGTGGGTCGCCACCATCGGGCTGGCGGCGGTCCGCACATGTCACCCCCGTCGGTCACACTGGCGCCATGCTCGACCTGTTCCTGCCCGCCGAATGCGGCGGCTGCGGGGCGCCGTCGACCCGTTGGTGCGACGCGTGCGCCGGCGAGCTGTCGGTGGCCGCCGACCAGCCGCACGTGGTGAACCCGCGCATCGACCCGGAAGTCCCGGTGTTCGCGCTCGGCCGCTACGCGAACGCGCGCCGTCGCGCGATCCTGGCGCTCAAGGAGCAGGGCCGCGCCGATCTCGTCGCACCGCTGGCGTGTGCGCTGGCCGTCGGGGTGCACCGGCTGCTGTCGTGGGGCATCGTGCCGACCCCGCTGTCCGTCGTGCCCGCGCCCACTCGGCGTGCGGACGCGCGCCGGCGCGGCGGTGATCCCGTCGCCCGCCTGGTGCGCGCCGCGGTGGCAGGGCATCCGGACATCACCGTCGCGCCGGCGTTGCGGCTCAGGGCGCTGACGCGTGACTCGGTGGGCCTGGGTACCGCCGCGCGCCAGCGGAACATCGCCGGCCGGGTGGTGCTGCGCGGTCGGCCGCCGCGCGCCGAGGTGTTGCTCGTCGACGACATCGTCACCACCGGCGCGACGGCGCGAGAATCGGTGCGGATCCTGCATGCCGCCGGGGTCCGGGTCACCGCGGTGCTGGCGATCGCCGCCGTGTGAACCGAGCGCGGCTTGGGCCAAACCCAGGAGCCGGCCAAGAGGATGTGAAGAACTCGCAACAGCTCGACCAAATCAGTGGCATCGGCAGGCGAACAAGAGCTAACGTCGAGAACAACGAAGAACGACTCATCGGTCTGACTCACTGGTCGCTGATTTTCCAGGTGAGACCCATTCGCGGGAAGGGGTGAGTAATCGACACCTTGCACCGGCGGGCAGCCTGCGGCGGTAGCCAGTCTCGAACCGCTCCCACCTCGTCGGCGCATTGAGCAGCCGGGCACGCAGGGCGCGTGCGACGTGAAAAGAGAAACGAGTTGTCACGTATGTCAAGGCTATCCGTGGATTCCGGTCAGATTCTGGACCAACCGCCCGTCACCGATGGGCAAGCCCCGCCGACAACCACCGCCGATGTTGTGTTCAAGGGGCGCAACGTAGAAATCCCCGATCATTACCGTCTGTACGTCTCGCAAAAACTCGCCCGTCTCGAGCGGTTCGATCGCTCCATCTATCTCTTCGATGTCGAGCTCAAGCACGCGCCCAACCGGCGTCAGCGCAAATCTTGTCAACGCGTGGAGATCACCGCCCGCGGCCGGGGTCCGGTAACCCGGGCGGAGGCCTGCGCCAACAGTTTCTACGCCGCATTCGAGTCCGCGGTCGACAAGCTGGAGAACCGGCTGCGCCGCGTGAAGGATCGCCGCAAGGTTCACTACGGGGACAAGACCCCGGTGTCACTGGCCGCCGCCACCGCGGTGCCCCCTCCCGCCCCGTCGAGCAGCGCGCCGCCGCCCGCTGAAGGCGGTGCATCGGTCGATGGCGCCGAGACGGACCACGAGCCCGGACGGATCGTGCGGACCAAGGAACACCCGGCCACGCCGATGACGGTCGACGACGCGCTCTACGAGATGGAGCTCGTCGGGCACGACTTCTTCCTGTTCCACGACAAGCAGACCGAACGGCCGTGCGTGGTCTATCGCCGCCATGGTTACGACTACGGCCTGATCCGGCTGGGCTGATCGGGCTCTCCTGAGGTTCGGCGGCCCTCGGGGCGTCGTCGCCTACCATGGGAGTCGCCTTAAAGAAGACTCCTACCAACAGGGGACATAGCTGTGCTGTCGAAGTTGCTGCGCCTCGGCGAAGGTCGCATGCTCAAGCGTCTCAAGCGGGTGTCTGACTACGTCAACACCCTGTCGGACGAGATCGAGAAGCTCACCGACGCCGAGTTGCGGGCCAAGACCGACGAGTTCAAGAAGCGGCACGCCGACGGCGAAAGCCTCGACGACCTGCTGCCCGAAGCGTTCGCGGTGGCCCGGGAGGCGGCCTGGCGGGTGCTCGACCAGCGCCCCTTCGACGTCCAGGTGATGGGCGCGGCGGCGCTGCACTTCGGCAACGTCGCCGAGATGAAGACCGGTGAGGGCAAGACCCTGACCTCGGTGCTGCCGGCCTACCTCAACGGCATCGGCGGCAAGGGCGTGCACGTCGTCACCGTCAACGACTACCTGGCCAAACGTGACAGCGAGTGGATGGGCCGCGTGCACCGCTTCCTCGGCCTGGACGTCGGGGTGATCCTCGCCCAGATGACGCCCGACGAGCGCCGGGTGGCCTACAACGCCGACATCACCTACGGCACCAACAACGAGTTCGGGTTCGACTACCTGCGCGACAACATGGCGCATTCGCTCGACGATCTGGTCCAGCGCGGGCACAACTTCGCCATCGTCGACGAGGTCGACTCCATCCTGATCGACGAGGCCCGCACCCCGCTGATCATCTCGGGACCCGCCGACGGCGCCTCCAACTGGTACCTCGAGTTCGCCCGGTTGGCGCCGCTGATGGAGAAAGACACCCACTATGAGGTGGACCTGCGCAAGCGCACGGTCGGTGTGCACGAGCTCGGCGTGGAATTCGTCGAGGACCAGCTCGGCATCGACAACCTCTACGAGGCCGCCAACTCGCCGCTGGTCAGCTACCTCAACAACGCGCTGAAGGCCAAGGAGCTGTTCAATCGCGACAAGGACTACATCGTCCGCGACGGCGAGGTCCTGATCGTCGACGAGTTCACCGGCCGCGTGCTCTACGGCCGCCGCTACAACGAGGGCATGCATCAGGCCATCGAGGCCAAGGAGCACGTCGAGATCAAGGCCGAGAACCAGACGCTGGCCACCATCACCCTGCAGAACTACTTCCGGCTCTACGACAAGCTGGCCGGCATGACCGGTACCGCCCAGACCGAGGCGGCCGAGCTGCACGAGATCTACAAGCTCGGCGTGGTGCCCATCCCGACCAACAAACCGATGATCCGCGCCGACCAGTCCGACCTGATCTACAAGACCGAGGAAGCCAAGTACATCGCGGTGGTCGACGACGTCGTCGAGCGCTACGAAAAGGGCCAGCCGGTGCTGATCGGTACCACCAGCGTCGAGCGCTCGGAGTACCTGTCGCGGCAGTTCCAGAAGCGCCGCGTGCCGCACAACGTGCTCAACGCGAAGTTCCACGAGCAGGAGGCGACCATCGTCGCCGTCGCCGGCCGCCGCGGCGGCATCACCGTGGCCACCAACATGGCCGGCCGCGGCACCGACATCGTGCTGGGCGGCAACGCCGACTTCCTCACCGACCAGCGGCTGCGGGAGCGGGGTCTGGACCCGGTCGAGACGCCCGACGAGTACGACGCCGCCTGGCACGAGGAACTGCCCAAGGTCAAGGAGGAGGTAAGCGCCGAGGCCGCCGAGGTGATCGAGGCCGGCGGCCTGTACGTGCTGGGCACCGAGCGCCACGAGTCGCGCCGCATCGACAACCAGTTGCGCGGCCGCTCCGGCCGGCAGGGTGACCCGGGGGAGTCGCGGTTCTACCTCTCGCTGGGCGACGAACTCATGCGGCGGTTCAACGGCGCCGCGCTCGAGGCGATGCTCAACCGGCTGAACCTGCCCGACGACGTGCCGATCGAGGCCAAGATGGTCACCCGCGCGATCAAGAGCGCCCAGACCCAGGTCGAGCAGCAGAACTTCGAGGTCAGAAAGAACGTCCTGAAGTACGACGAGGTGATGAACCAGCAGCGCAAGGTGATCTACGCCGAGCGCCGCCGCATCCTGGAGGGCGAGAACCTCAAGGAGCAGGCGCTGGACATGGTGCGCGACGTGGTCACCGCCTATGTCGACGGCGCGACCGCCGACGGCTACGCCGAGGACTGGGATCTGGAGGCCCTGTGGACGGCGCTGAAGACGCTGTACCCGGTCGGCATCAGCCACGAGACGCTCACGCACCACGACGCGGACTCCGACCGCGACGACCTCACCCGTGAGGAGTTGCTCGAGGCGCTAGTCAAGGACGCGGAAAACGCTTATGCCGCAAGGGAAGCCGAGCTCGAGGAGATCGCGGGCGAGGGCGCGATGCGTCAGCTGGAACGCAACGTGCTGCTCAACGTCATCGACCGCAAATGGCGCGAGCACCTCTACGAGATGGACTACCTCAAGGAGGGCATCGGCCTGCGCGCGATGGCGCAGCGCGATCCGCTGGTGGAGTACCAGCGCGAGGGCTACGACATGTTCATGGCCATGCTCGACGGCATGAAGGAGGAGTCGGTCGGCTTCCTGTTCAATGTCACCGTCGAGGCGGTGCCGCCCCCGCAGGTCGCGCCGGTCCAGACGCCGGAGGGGCTGCAGGAATTCGCCACGGCCGCCGCCGGCCAGGGCGGCACTGGGGGTACCGGGACGGCAGTGCGCGAAGAGGCCCCACCCCAGTTGCGCGCCAAGGGAATTGACAACGAGGCCCCGGCCATGACCTACTCCGGACCGTCAGAGGACGGCTCGGCGGCGGTGCAGCGCAACGGCGGCGACGGCGCGAAGGCGCCGGCCGGGGTCCCCGGGGGCGCCAGCCGGCGCGAGCGGCGCGCGGCGGCGCGGCAACAGGGCCGCGGCGCCAAGCCGCCCAAGTCGGTCAAGCGGCGCTAGCCGCCCCACGTTCGGCACGAGTGTGCGGCTGGCCGCACATTCGCCATCCGGTGTGCGGCTGGCCGCACATTCGCGGCCAGGCCCTCGCGCGACGAGCACTTCTCGATACGGCAGCAACGCCGATGCCCTAGGGTTATCAGGCATCGGCCTCCGTGTGGCTACACCGACGCTGCAGCCCTGACTGGTCGAGAAAGGGGCGAGTTCCATGCCCTTCGGCGGAGCCGTGTCGCGGACCGAGGTCCTGGCGGCGCTATCGCTGGCGATCGACCTTGGGCTTGGGCAGCCGATGGATCACATGCTCCGGTCGGCGGCGATGGGCTCGAGGCTGGCCGAGCGGCTCGGGCTCGACGAGCGTGACCGCGGGACGGTTTTCTATACGGGCCTGGTGATGTGGATCGGTTGCCACGCCGACTCGCACGAGTATGCGCGGTGGTTCGGCGACGACATCGCGGTGCGACGGGCCAGCCACTACATCGACTGGTCCGGCGCGCCTTACCGGCGTTTTCTGGTGAGCAACCTGGGCCGGGGTGCGAGTCTGCCGAAACGAGCCCGATTGGCGGCCAAGGTTTTCTGGGACGCCCGCGGGAATCTGGGCGGGTTGGTGCAGTCGCACTGCCTTTCGGCCGCACTGCTCGCCGAGGAGATCGGGCTGGGCGCCGAGGTGTGTGAGGCCCTGCCCTACGCGTACGAACGTTGGGATGGCAACGGACTTCCGGACGGGGCGGCGGGAAGCCAGATACCGGTGGCGATGCGGGTGGCGCAACTCGCCGACATCGCCGAGGTGCACCATCGCGCGTTCGGCGCGAGCGCCGCGATCGCGGAGGTTCGCCGCCGCAGCGGCAAACAGTTCGACCCGGACATCGTCGCGGCGTTCACCGAGGCCGCCGACGACCTGCTGCGCGAGAACGAAGACGTGTGGTCGACCGCCGCCGGCCTGGCGCCGGATCCGGGTGAGCCGCTGAGCGATCCCGCGCTGGACCGGCTGCTGTGCGCGATGGGGGATTTCGCGGATCTGAAATGTCCCTTCACGCTTGGTCATTCGCGCGCCGTGGCGCAGCTTGCGGAAAACGCCGGGAAGTGCGCCGGCCTGCCGCCCGACGATATCGACGTCCTGCGCCGCGCGGGCTACGTTCACGATCTCGGTCGGATCGGTGTGTCGAACAGGGTGTGGGAAAAGCCGGGTGAACTGACCCACGCGGAGCGTGAGCGCGTGCACCTGCATCCCTATCTGACCGGCCGGATCCTGGCCCGGGTCGGTGGACTGAAGGCCGTCCGGGAAGTCGCGGTGAACCATCACGAACGCCTGGACGGTTCGGGTTATCCCAACGGTCTGCGGGGCGAGGACCTTTCCGTCGGCGACCGTCTGCTCGCTGCGGCCGAAAGTTATTGCGCCTCAATGGAACCGCGACCGTATCGCGATGCACGGGACGGGGACGCCGCGGCGAGGCAACTGCGAAGTGAGGCGGCCGGCGGGCTCCTGGACGGCGACGCGGTCGAAGCTGTGCTGGAAGCCGCGGGCCACCGGCCGTCGCGCAGAGCCGCCAGGCCGGCCGGGCTGACCCGGCGCGAGGCCGAGGTGTTGGTCCACGTCGCACAGGGGTTGTCGAACCGGCAGATCGCCTCGGCGCTCTGGATTTCCGAGAAGACCGTGCGCAATCACGTCGAGCACATCTATGCCAAGATCGGGGTCTCGAACCGGATCGGGGCCAGCCTGTACGCGACCCGGCACGGCCTGACCGGAAGCGCATCAGACCAGAGCCCACCCGGCTAGAGGCCACCCGGCCAGAGGTCACTCGCCGAACGCGCGGAGGTTTTGGGGCGGATGCCCCATGTGCGTTCGGCGGATCGGGGCGACCATTTCCGCATGACCAGCGGCGGCCGTCACCAAGCAACCCTGCGCCCCTCGCCGAACCCGGGTTCACGCGGCGTTCGCGTGTTGCCGAAGCGCGACGAGATCGACTACGGCGGTGCGGCATTCCCGTACGAACGCCAGTCGGCACTGTGGGACAAGGTGCTCACCGACGGCCACGCGTCCCTGGTCAAAGCGCGGCACGCGTTCCGCTACCTGCCCTCCGCACCGCGATGCAAGCTGTGCAACAACCCGTTCGGCGGCCCCGTCGGCCGCCTCTTCGCCGCCGCCGGATTCCGCCGATCGCGCAAGAACCCGAACCTGTGCATGCGCTGCTGCGATGCGCTGCCGCGCGGGGGAGCGGAGGTCGATATCGCGGTGCTGTTCGCCGACGTTCGCGGCTCCACCGCGCTGGGTCAGCGTCGGGCCGCCGCGGACTTCGCCGCGCTGCTCAACCGGTTCTACGGCGCCGCCACGCAGACACTGCTGCGCCACGACGCGGTGATCGACAAGCTGATCGGCGACGAGGTCATGGCGTTTTTCGTCCGAGGCATCAGCGGCCCCCGGTACCGGCAACGGGCCATCGAGGCGGGAGTCGACCTGCTCGACGCGGTCGGGTACGGCACACCGGGTGGTCCCTGGCTGGACGTCGGCGTCGCCGTGCACGCGGGCGTTGCCTTCGTCGGCAACGTCGGCGACGCCGTCGTCGATTTCACCGCCCTCGGTCGGCCCGTCAACGCCGCTGCCCGGTTGCAGCAACGCGCCGCCGGCGGCGAGTTGTTGATCGCCGCGGGGGTCGCCGATGAAATGACCGCCCACCTGCAGCCGCGCACGCTGAACCTGCGGGGACACGAAGTGCCGGTCGACGTCTTCGTCCACAAGTCCTGAGCCGAACGCCCGGGCCCGCGACCTCTGCTGAGTGTCGCGGGCCCGGAACGCGCGGGGATCACCGTCGGGATGCGCCGGGCCGGGAGCGACGGTGCAGTACCCAGGCGGTGGCCAGCGTGAGCGCGACGGCGAACGAGGCCAGCGCGATCAGACTGGCGGCGGTGCCGCCATGGAACGTGCTGCGGTAGGCGGACATCGCCGGCAGCGTGGCGGTGTAGCGGTCGAGCCCCAGGTCGCGGCCCAGCGCATCGAAGGCGTGGCGGTTGGACAGGACCAGGCTCATCATCCGTCCGGGGGTGGCCATCCGGTCGACGGGGACGATTGCGCCACCGAACAGCACCTGCGGGAAGCACAGCATCGGCAGGGCGAGGGCCGCCTGCGCGGCGTTGGAGACGGCGGCCGAGGCGAGCAGTCCCAGCGCCAGCGCCGAGGTCGCTTCGACCAGGATCGTCGCGAACAGCGAGGCGTACACGTCCCATCCGGCCGCGGGGAGCCGACCGAGTGCGCGCAGCACAACCAGCAGCACCGCGCTCACTCCCGCCAGAACCGGAAGCAGCGCGGTCACTTTCGAGGCCACGTAAGCGCCCACGCTGAGCCCGGCCAGGCGTTCACGACGGAAAACGGCCATCTCACCGACGATCTGGAGCAGGCCGTAGGTCAGGCCGAAGAAGAAGCCGTCGAAAGCTATCCAGAACACGATCTGGGCCGGGCCGACGCCGGCCGCGCTGCCCGCATCGAACTCGCCGCGTTTGAACAGCGTCGCCATCATCGCCGTCACCAGGACGGGCGAGCCGAGCAGGATCGCCAGGGTCAGCCGATTGCGCGCCAGGACATCGACATTGCGTCGCGTGAGGAGCCACCATTGCCGGATCGCGCCCGTGCCCTTGACGCCGGACGGGGTGGTCGGTGCCGACCGTCCAGGAGAGCCGCCGCGGTTTGCCGAATTCACGCGGCTCGCGGCGAATCGCTCCGCCCAGCCGCGCGGAGTGTGCTCGCCGGACAGGCGCTCGTACACCTCGGCGAGGGTGTCCACCCCGAAGTAGCGCCGCGCCGCGGCCGGGCTGCCGGTGAAGGCCAGGTGGCCGTCGCGAGCCAGGAACACGACCCGGTCGCACCGGTCGATGCCGGCCGGCTCGTGGGTGGTCAGCACGACGGTGACCCCGCGTTGGCTGAGGCGGCGCAGCAGGCGCATCACTTCGGCGGCGGTGGAGGGATCGAGTCCCGAGGTGGGTTCGTCGAGGAAGAAGAGGCGGGGCCGGGTCAGGAGCTCCACGGCGATGCTGGCCCGCTTGCGTTGACCGCCGGACAGCGCGCGCACCGGCACGTCGGCCCGGTCGGTCAGGTCGAGGTCGGCCAGGGTCTCCTCGACCACCCGGTCCGCCTCCGCCGCGGACGTGCCCGCGGGAAGGCGGAGTAGCGCCGCGTAGTGCAGCGTGCGGCGCAGGGGCATCTCCAGGTGGATGATGTCGTCCTGGGGCACGTAGCCGACGTGGGAGCCGACGCGCGGACGGCCGTCATGCCGAAGCTCCCCGGCGCTCGGCGGTTGCAGGCCCGCGAGGATTTCCAGCAAGGTGGTCTTGCCCGCGCCACTGCCGCCGGCGATCGCGACCAATTCGCCCGGTTCCACCGACAGCGACAGGGTGTGGAGGAGTTGGCGCCCGCCCACCCGCCGGCTGATGTCGATCGCGTCGACCCGTGCGCCGCCGGGCGCCCTTACCGCGTGATCCGGTCGCTGAGTACCGAGCCGATCCATTGTCGCTGCGGTGCATGTCGATTCGGTCATGATCTGGCCTCCGTGCCTTTCGAAGTGGCTTTGTCCGGCCGATCATCGGTCTGGGGAGACCGTGCTCGCATGAGGCGTTTGCCTCAAATCGCAGAGTCCGCCGGCGGGGACGCGCCGACATGGACTAGTCAAAATTGGCTAGAGCCCGGCAGGGAAAAAATGAGGCAAATGGCCCATAGGCGAGCGCCCGCCGGCGGCCCACACTTGGCCTATGAAGCGATACTTGACGGTCGGTTACGGCGCCGGCGCATATCTGATGTTTCTCGCCGCATTCTTATATCTCGTCGCTTTCGTGGCCGGGCTCTGGGTGCCGCGCACCGTCGATCACGGGCTCTCCGCGCCCATCGGCCAGGCGGTACTGGTCAACGTGCTGCTGGTTGCCGCGTTCGGCGCCCAGCACAGTGTGATGGCGCGGCCGGCGTTCAAGGCGTGGTGGACGCGATTCGTGCCGGCGTCGATCGAGCGCAGCACGTACGTGGTGCTGTCAAGCGCTGTGCTGGTGCTGCTCTATTGGCAATGGCGGACGATGCCGGCCGTCATCTGGGATGTGCGGCTGCCGGCCGGGCGTCTGGCGCTGTGGACGTTGTTCTGGCTGGGCTGGGCGATCGCGCTGGCCTCGACCTTCATGGTCAGCCACTTCGATCTGTTCGGACTGCGCCAGGTGTATCTGGCGTGGCGCGGAAAGCCCTACACCCACATAGGTTTTCACGCTCGACTGCTGTACCGCCTGGTGCGTCATCCGCTCATGCTGGGCTTCCTCATCGCCTTCTGGGCGACGCCGACCATGACGGCCGGACACCTACTCTTCTCGATCGGCATGACGAGTTACATCCTGATCGCGGTGCAATTGGAGGAGCGCGATCTGGTCACGGTGCTCGGCGATGATTACCACGAGTACCGCCGCAGTGTGTCGATGCTGGTGCCCTTCGCCCGTCGGCCGCAACGCCGGCTTGGTCGGCAACCGGCCCAACCGGCCCAACCGGCCGGCCAGCATTAGCTTTCGAGCAGCGCGGCGATCCGCTCCAGCGTCGCGGCCATGCCCTGTTCGGTTTGACGAGGCATCGAACCGCTGGTGATCATCCGCTTCTGCTTGTCGCGTGACACGTCCCAGGTTTCGCGCACCAACGTGCCGGCGCCGCCTTCGGCCGGTGTCAGTTCGTAACGCCAGATGCGGCCGCCGACCAGGCCCCCCAACGCGGCGGTCTGCCACGCGATGCGGCGGTCCGGTTCGTACTCGACGACGGTGTTGGTGGTGCGGTAGGGCAGGAACAGCGTCTCCTTGCGGCCACGCATGGCCATCGAAAATTTCGAACCCGTGGTCAGGGGGATCGATTTCTCCGACGCGTGGTTCAGCGATCCCGAGCCGTCGAAGCTGGCGTGTTTGCCGGCGTCGGCCAGCAACGCGAAGATCGCGCTCGGCGGCGCCTTGATGACACGCTCGACGCTGACCGTGTTTCCATCCATCCGCTTACAGTAGCGCCGAGCGACCTGTCAGGATTGACGGTATGGATGTCAAGGAGGTGCTGCTTCCCGGCGTCGGTCTCCGCTACGAATTCACCGATCAACGGGGTGACCGCATCGGCATCATCGCGCGGCGGAGCGGCGATTTCGACGTGGTCGTGTATGCCCGCGAGGATCCGGACGAGGCCCGGCCGCTGCTGCACCTCAGCGACCAGGAGGCCGAGGCCGTGGCCCAGATCCTGGGGGCGCCGCGGATCGCCGAGCGGTTCACCGAGCTGGCGCGGGAAATACCGGGGCTCGAGACGGGGCAGGTGCACATCCCGGCCGGCAGCCCCTTCGCGGATCATCCGCTGGGCGATACCCAGGCCCGCACCCGGACGGGGGCGTCCATCGTGGCGATCGTGCGCAACGAGGAAGTGCTCGCCTCGCCCGGCCCCGCCGAAACGCTGCACGCCCAAGACGTTCTGATCGTGATCGGCACCGAAGAAGGCATCGCGGGCGTCGAGAAAATTATCGACAAAGGTTGAGCCGGTGCAGATTTCGGGGACGCTGCTGCTGCAACTCGGCGCCCTCCTGGCCACCTTGGCCGTATTGGGCGCCGCCGCACGCCGTTTCGCGTTGTCCCCGATACCCGTTTACCTGCTGGCCGGCCTGGCCCTGGGCAAGGGCGGGATCCTTCCGCTGGCCGCCGGCGGCCAGTTCATCACGACGAGCGCGCCCATCGGTGTCGTGTTGCTGCTGCTGACCCTGGGGTGCGAGTTCTCGGCCGCCGAATTCTCCAGCAGCATGCGCCACCACCTGCCGTCCGCGGCCGTCGACATCGTCCTCAACGCCGCGCCAGGCGCAATCGCCGGCTGGCTGCTGGGATTGGACGGCGTGGCGATCCTGTGTCTGGCCGGCGTCACCTACATCTCCTCGTCGGGGGTCATCGCCCGGTTGCTGGAGGACCTGCACCGGCTCGGTAACCGCGAGACGCCGTCTGTGCTGTCGGTGCTGGTGCTCGAGGATTTCGCGATGGCCGCCTACCTGCCGCTGTTCGCGGTCCTGGCTTCCGGCGGCGGATGGCTGCACGCCGTCGGCGGCATGGTCGTGGCGGTGGGCGCCCTGGTGGCGGCGTTCGCCGCCTCCTACCGGTGGGGCCACCACGTCGAACGGCTGGTGGAACACCCCGACTCCGAACAACTGATGCTGCGGGTGCTGGGCATCACCCTGATCGTGGCGGCGATGGCCGAGTCCCTGCATGCCTCGGCCGCGGTCGGCGCGTTCCTGGTCGGCCTCACCCTGACCGGCGAGACGGCCGAGCGGGCCCGCCAGGTGCTGGGCCCGCTGCGCGATCTGTTCGCCGCCATCTTCTTCCTGGCGATCGGGTACTCGGTGGACCCGCACGAGCTGGTTCCGATGCTTCCAGTGGCGCTGGTCCTGGCCGCGGTGACGGCGGCGACCAAGGTGGCCACCGGGATCTTCGCCGCCCGCCGCGACGGGGTCGCCCGGCGCGGGCAGCTGCGCGCGGGCACCGCGCTGATCGCCCGCGGCGAGTTCTCGTTGATCATCATCGGCTTGGCCGGCAAGTCGCTGCCCGCGGTGGCGGCGCTGGCGACGTCCTACGTCTTCATCATGGCGATCGCGGGGCCCGTGCTCACTCGCTATGCCGGCGGCCCGCGGCCGGCCGGCGCGGCGACCTGACCTGCGGCCTCCGACCGACGGGATCAACCGATGTGCAGGGCCACCACCATCCACCGGGTTGCGCCCGCCCCGCTGACCTGTTCGACCCGGCAGGCGATGGCGTGGATCCGGTTCCCGCGGCTGTAGGAACCGAAGACTTCAGCGGCCGAGTCCGGGTCGCGGTGGCCGGCCGGCTGCAGCCGCATGCCGCGCAACACCGCGGCACCTCGGTTTCCGCCCCCGTGAGCCGCGGCCGAACGGGCAACCGAGGCCACCGAATCCACCAGGCTGGGCGCCAGCAGCGGATTCAACTGGGCGGCGGGACGGCGACGGTCGATGACCTCCAGCACCCGGCGCAGCGCCGCGTCGGCGAAGACGGCCGCCTGGCGCAGCCGCGCGGACATGACCGGGGCGGAATCCGGTGCCGCAGGCTTGCTGGGCGCCCCGGTGTAGGCCCGGGGCGGCGCGTGGCCGCTGCGGCGCCGCAACGGCGGGCGCGAGGATTGCCGGCACTGCGGAACGGGGCGCGGCGCGTCCTGCGTCGGCGGCTCATAGTCGACGACTGGTATGACGGTGAAAGCGCCGGATGGCTTCGCAGGACTAGTGTTCAACGCGCACTCTCCAAGTCTCGGCCGGACCTTCAAGCCTGCTGGAGAGGGGCAGACAGTGGTTAGTCAGTGGTCATCATGGCACAACTCGACCGCACGCGTACCCACGCTGACTTGTGCGCGGGCACCCGATTACCGTGGGCGGGACATCGGGTTCCGGGCCCCGCAGGCCCCCCCGGCGCAGCGGCGACGAACTGACCAGGAGGACAGCGCCACATGGTGAGTCGCTTGTCCCCGCCGGACGCGTCGTTCTACCGCCTGGAAAACACCGCCACCCCCATGTACGTGGGATCGCTGTCGATCCTGCGCCGCCCCCGTGCCGGCTTGAGTTACGAGACGCTGCTGGCCACGGTCGAGCAGCGGCTGCCGCAGATACCGCGCTACCGGCAAAAGGTTCGGCAAGTGCCCGTCGGCACCGCCCGGCCGGTGTGGATCGACGACAACGACTTCGACATCACCTATCACGTGCGGCGCTCGGCGTTGCCCTCTCCGGGCAGCGACGAGCAGCTGCACGAGCTGATCGCGCGGCTGGCCGCCCGCCCGCTGGACAAAACGCGCCCGCTCTGGGAGATGTACCTGGTCGAAGGCCTGTCCAAGAACCGGGTCGCGCTCTACACCAAATCGCATCAGGCGCTGATCAACGGCATGTCGGCGCTGGAGATCAACCACGTCATCGCCGATCGGACCAAGCGCCCGGCGCCGTTTCCCGAGGACATCTGGATACCGGAGCGCGACCCCGGGAACACCCGGCTGGTGCTGGGCGCGATCAGTGAGTGGGTCGTGGGCCCCGGCGCCCAGCTGCAGTCCGTCGGGTCGATGATCGGCGGCCTGGTGACCAACCACGGCGAGCTGCTCGATGTCGGCCGCCGCGCGGTCGATTTCGTGCGCACGGTGGCCCGGGGCACCGCGCCCAGCAGCCCGCTCAATGCCACCGTGTCGCGGCACCGCCGTTTCACCGTCGCGCGCGGCAGCCTCGACGATTACCGCGCCGTGCGGGCGCGCTACGACTGCGACATCAACGACGTGGTGCTGGCGGTGATCGCCGGCGCGCTGGGCAACTGGCTGATGTCACGCGGGGTGGCGGTGTCGCCGACCGCGACGGTGCGCGCGATGGCGCCGCTGTCGGTATACGACGACGACTTCGACGCGACGGGCCCCGGTCAGGCGATCAGCCAGGTGATGCCGTTCCTGGTCGATCTGCCGGTGGGGGAGCCCAACGCCGTGGTGCGGCTGTCGCAGATCGCGCACGCCACCGAGTCGAACCCGACGGCCGCCCAACTGGTGGACGCCAGGACGATCGTCACCCTGTCGGGTTTTGCCCCACCGACGCTGCACGCCATGGGCATCCGGGTGGCGACCAGTTTCCCGAGCTTCTCCAGGCGCACGTTCAATCTGCTGATCACCAACGCCCCCGGCGCCCAGTCGCAGATGTACATCGCCGGCACCAAACTGCTGGAGACCTACGCGGTGCCGCCGCTGCTGCACAATCAGGCGCTGGCCATCGGTGTGACGTCGTACAACGGCGAGCTGTACTACGGGATCAACGCCGACCGCGAAGCGATGAGCGATGTCGAATTGCTGCCCGGATTGCTCAATCAAGCGCTCGACGAACTGCTGGAGGCCTCCCGGTCCTAGTCGGCAGTGAAAACCCCTGCGTGGGGCTAGTATTCGTGCTGTGAGCACCGCGAAAAGCGACGGGGCGCCGGCGAAGCCGGCGAAACCAACGGCGCCGAACCCGCACAAGATTTCCGACGAGGTATATCAAGCCGAATTATTCAGGCTGCAAACGGAATTGGTGAAATTGCAGGAGTGGGTGCGCTACGCCGGCCAACGTCTCGTGATCATCTTTGAAGGCCGCGACGGGGCGGGCAAGGGCGGAACCATCAAGAGGATCACCGAGTACCTCAACCCGCGCGTCGCCCGCATCGTGGCGTTGCCCGCGCCGACCGATCGTGAACGCGGTCAGTGGTATTACCAGCGCTACATCGCCCACCTTCCCGCCCGAGGGGAGATAGTGCTGTTCGACCGGTCTTGGTACAACCGCGCCGGCGTGGAGAAAGTCATGGGATTTTGCACGCCGCAGGAGCATGTGCTGTTTTTGCGGCAAACCCCGATCTTCGAGCAGATGTTGATCGATGACGGGATACTGCTGCGCAAATATTGGTTTTCGGTCTCCGCGGCCGAGCAGTTGCGCCGATTCAGGGCGCGGCGCAATGACCCTGTGCGGCAATGGAAACTCAGTCCGATGGATGCGGAATCGCTGTATCGGCGCGAGGATTATTCGCGCGCCAAGGACGAGATGATGGTGCACACCGATACCCCGGTCAGCCCGTGGTACGTCGTGGAATCGGACATCAAAAAGCATGCGCGGCTGAACATGATGGCGCATCTGCTGTCTACGATCGAGTACCACGACGTCGAGCGACCGCACGTGAAACTGCCGAAAGAGCCGGTGGTGAGCGGGAACTACCAACGCCCGCCGCGTGAACTGTCCAAGTACGTCGAGGACTACGCGGCCACATTGATCGGGGATTCATGACGATCGCAAGAGCGGCGCAGCCGGTCGCAGCGGGTCGGCAGGGATAGGTATGACGGTCGTCTACATTCCCGCCACGCTGCCCATGTTGCAGCAGCTCGTCGCCGACGGCTCGTTGTGGCCGGTCAACGGCACCGCATTCGCCCTGACGCCGATGTTGCGCGAGGCCTACGCGGAGGGCGACGACGACGAGCTCGCCGACGTCGCACTGCGCGAGGCGGCGCTGGCGTCGCTGCGCCTGCTCGCGGCCCGGGAGGCCGAAGCGGCGGAGGGGGCCGGCGCGTCTTCGGAATCCGCCCCGCCCCGCCGCGCGGTGCTGGCAGCCGAGGTCGAGGACGTCACGTACCGTCCCGACCTCGACGACGCGGTGGTCAGGCTGGCGGGGCCGGTCGGAATCGGCGACGTGATCGCCGCCTACGTCGACAACGCCGGCGCCGAACCCGCGGTGGCGAGGGCCATCGAGGCCGTCGACGCCGCCGACCTGGGCGATGAGGATGCCGACCTGATCGTCGGCGATGCGCAAGACCACGATTTGGCCTGGTACGCCAACCAGGAACTGCCATTCCTGCTCGAGCTGATGTGACGCCGAATGTGAGGCATTCCGAGCCACAGAGCTAGCTACGGAACCGTAGGTTACGGTACCGTAGGTTTCGTGAAGCGCACAGAATCGATCACAATGTGAGCGTCAGTCATACGCCGCGTAGTGAGCAGGAGCTTCCCCTGGGCAGACGTAACCCATCCATCACGGGCAACGTCGTCGACACCACGCGACCTGTTGTCGCCGGCGCGGACCGGCACCCGGGCTGGCACGCGCTGCGCAAGCTCGCCGCGCGCATCACGACGCCGCTGTTGCCCGATGACTACCTGCATCTGGCCAATCCGCTGTGGTCGGCCCGCGAACTGCGGGGCCGGATCCTGCAGGTGCGCCGCGAGACGGAGGACTCCGCGACCCTGGTCATCAGACCGGGCTGGGGCTTTGACTTCGGCTACCAGCCGGGTCAGTACATCGGCATCGGACTGCTGATGGACGGGCGCTGGCGCTGGCGGTCGTATTCGCTCACGTCGAGCCCGGCCGAGACGTCCGGATCCGGCTCGGCGCGCACCGTGACCATCACTGTGAAAGCGATGCCCGAGGGGTTCCTGTCGTCGCACCTGGTGGCCGGTGTCGAGCCGGGCACCATCGTCCGGCTGGCCGCGCCCCAGGGCAACTTCGTGCTGCCCGATCCGGCGCCCGCGTCGATCCTGTTCCTCACCGCCGGCTCCGGCATCACGCCGGTGATGTCGATGCTGCGAACCTTGTTGCGGCGCAACCAAATCGATGACATCGTCCATCTGCACTCGGCGCCCACCGAGTCCGACGTGATGTTTCGTGGCGAGTTGGCCGCGCTGGGCGCCGAGCACCCCGGCTACCGGATGCGGCTTCGCGAAACGCGCACCCAGGGCCGGCTCGACCTTTCCCTGCTGGACGAGCAGGTGCCGGACTGGCGTGAACGCCAGACCTGGGCCTGCGGTCCTGAAGGCATGCTCGCCGAGGCCGAGCGGGTGTGGTCGGCCGCGGGTGCCGGGGAGCGCCTGCACCTGGAGCGGTTCGCGGTGTCCAAGGCCGCACCCACCGGTGCCGGCGGCTCGGTCACGTTCGCCCGCAGCGGACGCACCGTCACCGCCGATGCCGCGACGTCGTTGATGGATGCCGGCGAGGGCGCGGGGGTGCAGATGCCCTTCGGGTGCCGGATGGGGATCTGCCAGTCGTGCGTGGTCGGCCTGGTGGAGGGTCACGTGCGCGATCTGCGGACCGGTCAGGAGCATGATCCGGGGACCCGGGTGCAGACCTGTGTGTCCGCCGCTTCCGGCGATTGCGTGCTGGACATATAAAGGCTACTCATAGGTAACCTACGGCTTCGTAGGTTACGATAGCGTAGGTCTGGAACACGTTGAAGACCGACAAACGACCGTAGGGAGAAGAAGGACGATGGCGATCACCGACGTCGACGTATTCGCCCATCTGACGGACGCCGATATCGAAAACCTGGCCGTTGAGCTCGATGCCATCCGCCAGGACGTGGAAGACTCGCGCGGCGAGCGGGACGCCCGCTACATCCGCCGCACCATCGCGGCTCAGCGCGCCTTGGAGGTGACCGGCAGGCTGCTGCTGGCCGCCAGTTCGCGGCGCTCGGCCTGGTGGGCGGGGACGGCGACCCTGGGCGTGGCCAAGATCGTCGAGAACATGGAGATCGGCCACAACGTCATGCACGGCCAGTGGGACTGGATGAACGACCCGGAGATTCATTCCTCGACGTGGGAGTGGGACATGAGCGGGTCGTCCAAGCACTGGCGCTACACCCACAACTTCGTGCACCACAAGTACACCAACATCCTCGGGATGGACGACGACGTCGGCTACGGCCTGCTGCGCGTCACACGCGACCAGCGCTGGAAGCGCTTCAACATCTTCAACCTGGTGTACAACACCCTGCTCGCGCTGCTTTTCGAATGGGGGGTCGGCCTGCAGCATGTGGAACTCGGCAAGATCGCCAAGCGCCGCATGGACAACGACGACGCCCGGCAACGCGTGGACGAGTTCTTAGCCAAGGCCGGCCGTCAGGTGCTCAAGGACTATGTCGCGTTCCCGGCGTTGACCTCGTTGTCGCCCGGCGCCACCTACATGTCCACGTTGAAGGCCAACGCGCTCGCCAACGTGATTCGCAACGTGTGGGCGAACGCCGTGATCTTCTGCGGCCATTTCCCTGATGGCGCAGAGAAATTCACCAAAACCGACATGATCGGCGAGACCAAGGGGCAGTGGTATCTGCGTCAGATGCTGGGCAGCGCCAACTTCGAGGCCGGCCCGGCGCTGCGCTTCATGAGCGGCAACCTGTCCCACCAGATCGAGCACCACCTGTTCCCGGATCTGCCGAGCAATCGGTACGCCGAGATCGCGGTCCGGGTGCGTGAGGTGTGCGACAAGTACGACTTGCCTTACACCACAGGCTCATTCCTGTTCCAGTACGCCAAGACGTGGCGGACGCTGGCCAAGCTGTCGCTGCCGAACAAGTACCTGCGCGACGACGCCGACAACGCGCCGGAGACGCGCAGCGAGCGGATGTTCGCCGAACTCGAGCCCGGCTTCTTGGGCACGGATCCGGCCACCGGCCGCCGTCGCGGGCTCAAGTCCGCGATTGCCGCGGTGCGTGGTTGGCGGCGCGGGAAGCGCGCGGACGCTGCCGGCCGGGCCGGCAACGACGACCTGGCCGCCTAACCGCCCGTTGGCTTTTCGAGCGGGACCGTCATCTGCTGGGGTGGTCGATCCGGATCAGCTTGGCGGCCAGCTCGGCCAGCGGAGTGTTAGAGGTTTGCGACAACCTCACCAGCAGATCGAAGGCTGAGGCGGCATCGATGTCGAAACGTTCCATCAGCATGCCTTTGGCCTGGCCGATGATGTCGCGGGTTTCGAGAGCGCGCTGAAGTTGCCGGATCTCGTGGGCCATTGCCGACGCACCGTCCGGGCCCGCGCGGGCCTGCGCGGACAGCGCGGCCAGCACATGGAGTTGTTCGGCCCCGTCGAACGCTCGGCCACCCGCGTTGGTGAGCGACAGCGCCGATAGGGCTTGGTCGAATGACGTGATCTCGGCAACTTGGTGCAGCACGCCAATGGTCCCGTCGCCGTCGTGGACTGCAACGTTGCGGGCGGTCCACAGTTTCGGCAGGAAGACGCCGGGATTGTGCGGATCGGTGATGTCGTAACGCATGATCGGCATGACGTCGGTCCCATTGCGGCCCAGCGCGGACTCGACGGACGCCACCAGCAGCTCCAGGCCGCTGGCCTGCGGGTCGTCGGGATTCTCCGGGAAGACGTCGGCGACGAAGCCGCCGAGCATCTCGTCGCGCTTGCGCAGGGAGATCGTTTCGTAGGGTCCGTTCAGTCCGCGAATGCACAGGTCGCGGTCCAAAAACATCAGCGCGGAATTGTCGGACTTCGGCGCCAATGCCGCTGTGAGCGCATGGAAGCGGTGTTCGTCCAGCACTCGAGAGATTCGTCGGTTCGCTGGCATTCCTGTCGCGTACCCAGTCTGATCGCGACTATCGGCATTCTCCGGTTAAAGTGCGCCGGTGCCGCAGTCATAGAAGTTCATAGCATCTATCGGGGCGACGCCGAGTTCGCCGGCCACCGCGTCGATCGCCCGCTGCGCGATCTGCAGGTCAACCCGATAGTCGGGGGTGAAGTACGGGCCGACGTAGCGCTCGTAGTGCCGCTGCGCTTCATCGGGCGTTAGCCGGTCGAGAAACCAGTGGATGTAATCGACTGCACGGCTTGGCTGTTCGGCGAGAAATCGCAGTGCGCGCTGATTGGCCCGTAGCAGGGCCCGCAGCGCGGGGCTGTCCAGGGGGATGTGGGCGGGGTCCACGGCGACGCCCACGGTGGGGATCTGGAAGTGATCGCCGACCCAGGCCAGCAGGTGAAACCCCTCTTCGGTGGCGACCTGTTCGGGGGACAGGGTGCTGCCCACGTAGGCGGCGTCGATCGAGCCGTCGCGCAGCCGGCGCAGGTCCATCTGGTAGTCACCCGGATGCCGCACCACACAGCGCAGGTCGCGGTCGGGGTCCAGGCCGTGCTTACGCAGGACGATCCGGGCGAAGGTGCCCGGGGGGTTGTCGGCGGCGTGTACGGCCAGTCGCCGCCCGCGAAGATCCGCCATGGACTTCACCTCGGCGTTGCCCAGAAACCAGAACAGCGGGCGATCGGTGTTGACGCTCAACGCTTTCCAACCGATCCCGTCGTGAAGCCGCGACAGCAGGGCCCGGCCCAGGCCGATCACCGCGCCATGGCGCAGCCGCTCGGCTGTCCAGCCGATCCCGTCGTGGATGGCGACGTGGACACCCTCGTCCTGGAAATAGCCTTCCTGGTCGGCGACGTGGGCGACCAGCTCCTCGTGAATGCCACGCCCGACGTAGGCGAGATCGATCGTGTGCACGCCGCATCCCCTTTCCCGACGAACCGGTAGGCCCAGTGGCCGTAGCCGGATGTCAATCCATGGCGAGGCCGCCGTTGACCTCCAGGCAGTGACCGGTGATGAAACCGGAATCGTCGCCGGCCAGGAACGCCACCGTCTTGGCCACCTCCTCGGGGCTCACCAGCCGTCCCATGGGGTTTGTCGCCGCGAGCTGATGCACTTCCTCGGGTGTCAACAATGCGTTCGCCGTGGGATCGGCGACCGTGGCTGGCGACACGAGGTTGGCGGTGATCTGGTGCGGAGCCAGCTCGAGGGCGACGTACCGGACGAACTGGTCCATCGCCGCCTTGGCGGTGCCCACCGTGATCATGCCCTGCCGGGGCCGGCGGGACAGTACCGTGGTGAGATAGACCAGCCGGCCATAGCTTCGCGAAATCATGTCGGGGACAACGGCTTTGGTCACCAGGAAGGCTGCATGCAGTTCTCGGTCCAGTTTGCCGCCGAGCTGCTCCCAGCTCAGGTCGGCGAACGAGGTGACATCGTATGGAATCAATGCGTTGTGCACCAGTACGTCTACCGCGCCCCACTTTTCATTGGTTTCGTCGACCATTGCTGCGACATCGTCGGGTGCGGTGACATCGGCCCGGATCGCGATCGCCTCACCACCGGCGGCGGTGGCGGCCGCGACCACCTCGTCCGCCTCCTCGGCGCTGGACCGGTAGTTGACGACGACCCGAAATCCCTGCTCCGCCAGGACCATTGCGGTTGCCGCACCGATTCCGCGGCTGGCTCCGGTGATCACCGCGACACGACCCACGGGCATCACCTCCGACCGTGCTCACCACACCTGGCTGCACGCGCGAACGATACCCCCGCGATGCGCCCTGGTAAAGGTCGCAAGGGCTGCGCGCAGGCGTCTGATGGCGGAACATCAATGACATCCACTCGCGAGGGGACGGCCATGAATGATGACGATGTACGCAACGCTCTGCTGCGCCACTGGGCGGCTTCCGACACCAACGACTTTGCGACGGAACACGAAATATATCGCGTCGACGCTGTTCTCGAGTATCCGCAATCGGGCGAGCGAATCCGGGGCCGCGCCAACATCCAGGCGTCACGCGCCGCTCAGCCGAATGCCAAACGCTTCAACGTCCGACGCATGCTGGGTGGCGGTGACCTCTGGATCAGCGAACTCGTCCTGACCTATGACGGACAGCCGTTTTACACGGTCAGCGTCATGGAATTCGAGGGCGGGGAAGTGGTCCGCGAGACGCAGTACTTCGCCGATCCTTTCGAGCCTGGGCCGTCCCGGGCGCAGTGGGTTGAACGCATCGAATGAGGGGGTCCTTCGCCACCGTCAGGGGTGTGTGACGAGATAGGTTTCGTTGCCCAAGTCGGCGGTGAGTTCCTCGACGTCGAAGGGGCGGTCGAGCCGTGCGTGCAACTCCTTGGGATCGATCAGCAGGCTTATTTCCGCGGTCTGACGGGCCAAGAGCCTGCCGATGAACGGATAGATTCGGCGCATGATCGCCCGCTCGGCGGACGTGCAGCGCGACGCGCAGTAGCCGACGTGGCCGACTTCATCGGTGAGGATTTCTCTGTAGAGCAGTTCGATGCGTTCGGCGACCTGGGGTTCGTCGGCGAAAAGCCTTCTGCCGGCACGGCGTAATTCGTCGAACATGATGCAGCCCGCCATCTCTGCGGCCCCGACGAACATGAAGCCGAGCCGTTCGGGCAGGAACACGTTCGCTTTGACGAACTGGCGCAGCACGAAGGGCGGCGGGACGACTTGGAAGGTCAGATCGAACACGTCGAGCGCGTATGCCAGCAGCCGGGTGTGGTAGTGCTCTTCCAGTTCGACGTACACGCGCTCGGGCGGCACGCTTTCGTCACTGTTGCGTCCGTAGGTTTCACCCAGCCCCACGCCGAACCGCTCCGCTTGATTCAGCTTGGCGGTTGCCAGAAGGAAGAGCATCTTGCCGTCGAGGCCGGGTTCGGGTCGCCGGCGGCGCAGGTTGCGCAGGAAGGTGCTTCGGTCGGCGGGGTGGGCTGACCTGATGGGATTTGATTCGAGGTCGGTGAAGAACCGCTCCCGATTGGCCAATCGTCTGTTGAGCAGATCGGCGTCGCCGTCACGCCTTGCCAGGAAGTCGCGGTAGCCCTCGATACTGGTGCGATTCATCGTTTCTCCATTCCCTTGACGGTCGTTGTCACGTAACGGCGTAACAGCGCGGAATCGTGTGCCCCGGTCGCGAGCAGCGCGAAAAGCCCGGTGAGAAAGAACGTCGCGAGTTCGGCCGCGTCGACGGCGGAGTTGACCTGCCCTGCTTCTTGGGCTCGACCGATGATGTCCACCACGAATAGTCCGAGGGGGTGCTGCGCGAACTCGTCTTCGATCGGACGAGTTGAGGAGAAATGCAATCCGAGCATGTCCCGGAAAACCGCTTCGCCCAGACGGCGTTCGGCGCTGAGCACATGATGCACCAATTGCGAGAGGACCGACTCGAGATCGCCCGTGGCGTCGCCGAATTCACTGATGATCCTGGTCTCCTCGGCGCGCTCCACTTCGAGGAGAACGTGCTCCTTGGTCGGGAAGTGGAAATAGAACGTCCCGCGGGCCACACCCGCGTCCGCGACGATCGCGCTGACATCCGCGCCGGCCAGCCCGCGGCAGGAGATCTCGGCCAGTGCCGCGTCGAGCAAGCGCGCCCGGGTTTCCAGCCGGCGCATTTCGCGGACACCCCCGGCCGGCGACCCGGACGCGGACTGCGCGCGGGGTGACTTCATGGAGGCACCGTACGCTTGATGACTGACGGTCGTCAATGACGGGCGTCAGCGAAGCGTTGACGTCAGCCGAGGGCCCCGGCCGCCGAGTGTTGCGCCCAGTCCCTGATCGCCGGGGCCAGCCAGCGCCGCAGGTAGCCGCGGAGTTCGTCCTCGTCCCGTGGGGGATCGCTGGGGTTGGCCATGAACGAGTGCACGGCGCGCAGCGCCCATTCGACCAGCTCGTCCAAGGTCTGCGACGCCATCGGCGTTCGCTCCCAGTCGATCGACGTGTTCTCGACGAGAACCGACTGCCCGATGCGGCGCGCCGTCTCCGAGGTGACGCTGCGCAGCAGCGCGTGCGACGGCTCGTCCAGAAGGAGCTGCAGGTAGGGCTCGTCGGGCACCGCGGTGACCGTCAGGACGACCCCCTCGACGACGGCCTCGGCGACATCGTCGATCCCGCTCAAGCGTTCGGCCATGGTTTCCAAGAACTTTCGCGTGCCTTCAGTGGCCGCCGCCCGCAGCAACACCGTGGTGCTGGGGAAGTACCGGTACACCGTCTTCCTGCTGACGCCGAGTTCGACCGCGACGTCGGCGATGGTGGTCTGCCCGCCGCGGCGTCGCACGCAGCGGTCCGCCGCCGCCACGATCCGCGCGACGGCGTCCTCGTCGCTACTCGGCGGTTTTCCCTGCCATCCGTGGGTCCGCATGGCTGCAAATGTAATCGAGGCTGGACATTGGCGACACACTCTTGCTAGACATGTATCGTCAGCCTTTCGGTAAGCACGTATCCGCGTACGCACGCCACAACCCTGAGGACGCCCACGGATGAGCGGTCAATGTAGCGACGACATCGAACGCCTCGCCAACCGTCTGGGGTTCAGCTGCGAGCACACGTCGCCATGGATGACACTGCGGAACCCCTTGCACTTGGTGAATTGGACGTTGCCGGTGCTCGAACTGCTGGTCGTTGCGGGTGCGGCGCTGGCGCTCTGGTGGGCGATCCGCCGGCTGCGCCGCGACAGGGACCCCGCCAACATCGTGATCTGGTTTGCCACGGTCATCTACCTGCTCATCGTCGAGCCGCCCCTGTACTTTCCCACGGTCTTCGGCGTCGACGACTCCATCGGAGCGGTCTTCGCGCACAACGTCTTCACGGTCCAGTTCATGTATGACCGGCTGCCGATCTACATCGTCGCGCTGTACCCCGCGATGATGACGGTGGCCTACGAAGTGGTGCGCAGCCTGGGCGTGTTCCGGGACTGGGGCGCGGTCGTCGGCGCGGTATGTGTGGGGTTCGTGCACAACTGCTTCTACGAGATCTTCGACCAGTTGGGTCCGCAACTGCGCTGGTGGGCGTGGAACACCGACAACGCGATTAACCATCCGATGCTGGCCTCGGTGCCGATGAGCAGCGTCCTGCTTTTCGCCACCGTCGGGCCGGCCTGCGTCGCGTTGTTCGCGCAGCTGCTGGTGACCCGGCCGATCGAGCGCGGCCGGCGGTTGAGCCGAATCACCTTGATCGGCCGCACCTTCGGCGTGGCCGTGCTGGTGCCCGTCGGCCTGGTCGTCGCCAATCTCCCGATTCTGCTGGCCGGTGGCGGGCATCCGGACAGCGCACTGCGACGGACGCTGTACTTCGCCATTCTCGCTGCGTTCGCCGTGGTGGCGATCCCAATCCTGTTGCGGCAGTGGCGCAACTCCGCGTTCACGCCGAGCGCGCGCAATCCGTTCGTCGCAATCTTCGGGTCCGCGTTCCTGATCGTGCTCGGGGCGCTGTGGTTGTCGGCCATGCCCGCCTACCGGAACGCCTCGCACGGCGTCACGTCCGATGGAACGCCCACCGGCAACCTGATTTACGCGATGGTGTGCTTCCTGCTCGCCGCCGTGCTGACGATGTCGGTGACCATCCGCTCCGGCCGTCCCTCGGCGCTGGCCCGTCGGAAGCAACCGGTCCGGCACGAGGTAACGCCATGACCGGCCTCGAGATTCGGCGCATCCGTTTCGATCTCGACGGCGACGTGCCGTTCGTGTGGAACGCGGACAACCTCGCCTTCTCGACCTACATGAACATGGTCTCGATCATGGCGATCTGCTTCGAGAAGATGCTCGTGTCAGCGGTGCGAGAGGCCATGCCGCACATCACCGATGCCGCGGTCGCCGACGAGGCGGAAGCCTTCTTGCGGCAGGAGGCCCAACACGCCAACGCCCACCGCCAGCACCTGCGGGCGCTGATCCGGCGCCATCCCGGCCTGCAGGAGACGCTCGACGAGGCCGTCGCCTCCTATGACCACCTCACGGACACGACGCCGCTGAACTTCCGGTTGGCCTACATCGCGGACCTGGAAGCAACTTTCACGCCGTTCTTCAAAATGTTGCTCGACAACGAGGCCACGCTGTTTCGCCCCGGCGACGAACGAGTGGCATCGCTGCTGATGTGGCACTTCGTCGAAGAGGTCGAGCACCGCAGCTCGGCGCTCGTCGTGTACAACGCGGTCGTCGACGACAAGCTGTACCGCATGCGGGTGCTGCCCCGCGTCGTCAAACACCTGATGCAGGTCTCCACCAGCCTGTTCGACAGCATCGACGCCAACGTGCCACTGTCCGAACGCGGCGTGGACGCACGCGATTTCGCTCCGTTGCGCGGCCTTCTCGGCAAGGTCCGTGACCGCGGGTCGAGGCGCGACGAGCGGGCGAGGCCCGCGCTGCACACGGTGCCCTGGAGGCAAAAGCTGAGCACTACCGCCCGCGTGCTGATGAGCCAGACGCCCCTGCACGATCCCGCCAAAGAACCGCTCCCGAGGTTCGCCGACCTGTGGTTCCGGCGTTACTGCCGGGGTGACGACGTCTGCCACTGGTACTCCAGCCAACTCGCCACGTAGCTGACGACCGGATTCCCCTAACACGCACCAGGATCGACGGATCTATTTGATGATCCTTACCGGCAACGTCTTCCAGCCGACGACGTTCGCCATGTGAACCCGTTCGCACCTGTCGAAGTCGACTTCGTATCGGGGCATGAAATCGAGCAAACTGTCCAGCGCGATGGCGCTTTCCATCCGAGCCAGGGCGGCGCCGAGGCAACTGTGGATGCCGTATCCGAGCCCGAGATTCTGCGCCTCGGTGCGGTCTCGGTCGATGTCGAAAGTGTCGGCGTCAGTCCATGCCAGGTGGTCACGGTTGGCAGACCCTCCAATCAGAAACACGGGGGCGCCTTCGGGAATCGTATGCCCGTGCAGATGAACGTCTTTCGTGGCGACGCGCACGTTGTATTGCGCAGGTGCCTCGTACCGCAGCAATTCTTCGACCGCAGCGGGAATCCTGCTGCGATCGTCGAGCAGCTTCTGCCATTGGTGTGGGTGTTTGGCGAAGAGGTAGATCGCGCTGCCGACGAGCTTGGTCACGGTTTCGGCTCCCGCTCCGCCGAGCATCGTTGCGAATGCGGCGATTTCGATGTCATCGAGTCGAGTCTTCTCGCCGTCATCACGGACCAAATCGGCTTCGCACAGCTTGGTTAGCAGATCATCTCGGGGTTCGGCGCGGCGCTGCTCGATCAGCCCGTAGTAATACATCGCGGTGTCGACGGACGCCTGCGTGCCCTCCTCGGTCAGTTCGAGTTGCCCGATCTCGCGTGTCAAAGACAAGTCGACCCAGTGCCGCACCATCTGTGCGTCTTCCGCGGGCGCACCGAGCATGCTGGTGATGACTTCGACGGGAAACGGCGCGGCAAAGTCACCGACGGCGTCGAATCCGTCGGGGTCGACCCGGCTGAGATACTTGTCGATCTTCTCGGTGACCATGTGCTTCCGGGCTTGGATTGCTCTGGGCGTGAAGACTTTGTTGAGCAAGCTGCGCATGTCGCGATGGCTGGGGGGGTCCATCATGATGATCATTCGGGGGCCGGTGTCGACGGGTAGCCCGTTGCGGATCGAGGCGAGGTCCGTTCCGCGGGCCGACGAGTACGTCGCAGCGTCTTTGAACGCAGGCGCGACGTCCGCATGGCGGGTCAGTGCATAGAAGTCGAGGTCGGCGTTGAAGTAGACCGGCTGCTCATCGCGCATGCGCCGATAGGTCTCGTAGGCCCCGTTGAAGAAGTCCTCCGAGAACGGATCGAAGACGATGTCCGTAGTCGTCATTGCGCGCTCCAGTGCGTCCGTTGCCTCACATCGCGGTGCGGTCGTCGCGGCCCATCGCTGCCGGGGTGCGGTCGAAGGCGCGTGCCATGGCCTGCACCGTGTACGACGCTGCGAGGCGACCGTCGAGGGTGAACACCCGGCCGTCGCCTTGGATCAGTCCACGCCCCGACCAGAAGGCGTCGTTGCTGTACAGCAACCAGTCGCTGACATCGACGTCGTCGTGAAACGCGATGGTGCTCATCATGACTCCGGTCGACATCGTGTCGTGTGCCTGAGCTTCACCGAAACCGCGATGCGGTGACAGGCCCGCGGCAATGGTCCAGTGTGTGGTGGATTGGGCAAGAAGGGCAGCGTGCAAATACGACTCGTCAGGCGCGTCACGGAAGCGGACCCAGACATCGATGTTGGGCGGTCCGATGCGGTCCGGGTCGGGATCGTAGGCTCCGTTGACGATTCGTATCTCGCGTCCGGTGACTCCGAACCCCGTAAAGGCCTCCGCTGCGTCGGGTCCGGGTACGTCGGGCATCGGTGGTTGATCGCGAATCAGGTCGGGCACGCCGGAGTCGGCGAGCACTATCGCCGCGCAGCACAGCGCGCCATGTTGAGTGGCGTGAACTTGCGTCGTGGAAAACGTTCTGCCACGCCGAAGCACGTCGACGGCGAGATCCATGGGCGCATCGAAGGCAGCTGATTTCGTGAAGATGGCCGATACAGAGGTAACTCGTTGACGTGCAAGCGTCTTGGATACCGCGACGATGGACTCGGCGACAAGTTGGCCACCCTCAACAACGTTGCGCCAGGTGGGTCCGTGCGCGGGACCGACGAACCGGCCCTCGCCGACGGGCTCGACATCGATGACCCGCAACAGCTCAGCAGCGTCGCCCCATACCGGAAAAGAGGCCGGCACGCCCCGGCAGTCAGGCCACCGCTCGACGACTTCGATGCGAAAGTGCTTGTCATAGAAGGCCACGTAGCCCGCAATCCCCGCTACCTCGGGAAGCGGGGCGCGATACGTCCACGCGACGCCTTCGGAGTTGGGGGCACCTGCGAGGTTCCAAAATGTGGCGCGGCCCTTGAACGGGCATTCCGTCGTGCGGTCCGAGGGCGTGAACAGGTCCCAGCGGACATCCGACTCCGGGAAGTACAGTCGGTCGACGTGATCGGTCTCGGCCACTACCAGACAGCCGTTGCTTTCAGCGACGAGTATGTCGTCATGCCAGACCCGACCAGTTTGCTGACACGGTGTGATGTCGATCCGATAGTCCGGGTGGTCGGGCCAGGCCGATTCGACTTGATTGCCCGCGACGGGGCCTTTCCTGCGCGTCACGATCGCTTGCCGATGAGCGCGGGCATGGTTTCCCAGCCTCGAACGGTCGATGTGGTCGACATCCGCGCTGCCGAGAGGTCGACATCCCACTCGGGAAACCGTTTCAGGATCTCTTCGAGTGCGACACGCCCTTCCAGGCGCGCCAAGGCCGCACCGAGGCAGAAATGCGCGCCGACAGCGAAGGCGATGTGTGACCGGTTTTGGCGGTGAATGTTGAAACTCTCGGCATCGGAACCGAATTGGCGGTCGTCTCGGTTAGCCGAACTGATGAGGAGCGTCATCACGTTGCCGCTCGGCACCTGCTGGCCGTAGTACTCGACGTCGCGTGTGACGTAACGCGAGACGAAGGGAGCGGGTCCTTCGAAACGCAATAACTCCTCGACCGCTTGAGGGATTAGACCAGGATCGGCGGCGAGTTCCCGTCGTTGGTCAGGGTGCTCGGCGAGCACCTTCGCGGCCCATCCGATAAGCCGTGCGGTGGTCTCGTTGCCGGCGAGGGCGACCATGTTGACGTACATGAGCAGCTCGGCGCGCTCCAAGTGGCGAGTGACTCCGTGCTCGTCCTCGAACTGCACGTTGAGCAGTTCGGTGACGATGTCGTCGGAAGGATTGTCGGCTCGCCAGTCGATGTAGTCCGCCCACAGTTGACCGTCGTCGAATCCGGTGGCCGCGCTGGCCATGGGCTGACCCGCGTCGGTGGTCAGAATCGCGTTCGCGTGGTCGCGAGACCGCAGTTGATCCTCGTCGGGGAAGCCCAACAGCATGCCGATCACCCGCATCGGCAGTTCCGCGCCGAAGTCGGTGACGAAGTCGAATCCGCTGGCACCGACGAGCGGGTCGAGGCTGCGCACGCAGAACTCTCGAATCCGCGGCTCCAACGCGCTGATCTTGCGCGGCGTGAACATCCGCGACAACAGCCTTCGGTGGATGTCGTGTCGGGGCGGGTCCTCCGCGACGATAAGCCCGGACGGAATCTCCATGTCCGCCTTGATGAACTCCAAGATGTCACCGCGTGCGGAACTGAACGTCTTGTTATCGAAGAGAGCCTTCTCGACATCTGTGTACCGGCTCAGCGCGAAGAAGTCGTACTGCTCGTTGTAGTAGAGCGGCATGTCATCTCGTAATCGCCGGTACGCGGGGTAGGGGTCGGCGACGAGGTCGACGTCGTAAGGGTCGAAACGAATCTCACCAGTGGTGTTGCGGGACATCTCGTCGCTCCTCTGGCTGGCCGGCATGCGGAATCGTCGCTAACCGGTCTGCGGTCATAGTTTTAAGCGCCTGCTTAAATTTAAGCACATGCTTAACATGGAACCCGGGAGCCGGTCAACCCGATAACCTGACCTGTCAGTACTTACGAAGAATGCGAGTGCATGAATGGCATCGCCAAAACGGATCGCGTCGCCGAACGCGAAGACGCGCACCGTGATACTGGATGCAGCCGAGCAACTGATGTTCGAAGAAGGCTGGGCGGCCGTCACGGGCCGGCGCGTCGCTGAGAAGGCCGGCCTCGGCTCACAGCTCGTCCACTACCACTTCGGCACCATGGACGACCTCCTTCGAGCGGTTTTCCAACGCCAAGCCGAAAAAGGGTCCACGGCACATGCCGAAGCCCTCGAATCGCCTCAGCCGCTGTGGGCACTCTGGCGGATGATTCGGGACGCCCCCTTCAGCAAGTGGACCATCGAGGTCCTCGCCCTGGCGAACCATCGTCCGCAACTCGCAGCCGAACTACGCCACTACGCGCAGACGTTCCGCGCCGAGCAAGCCGAGATGGTCGCCGCGGTGTTGAAGAAGTATGACGTCGATGAAAAGAGCGTTCCGCCCATGGCGGTGGCATTCCTGATGACCGTGATTCCGCCGGTGCTTTTCATGGAAAACCAACTCGACATCACCGCAGGGCACGCTGAGATAGTCGGACTCGTCGAGCGATACCTTCGCGAAGTCGAAGGCGAACCCGCTACAGGCGCACGGTGATGGTGGGCCGCGTCTTGGCGGCATTCAGCGGCCGCCGGTCACCTTCTCGGCCAGCGCCGCCAGCTTCGCATCGAGTCCCTGTGCGGCGCTGAGCAACTCGGGATTCTTCTCGAAGACCATCAGCGACGACGGCTTGACGTAGGTCAGGCTGCTGCCGGCGCCCTCGTCGACGATCAGCAGCTCGACCGGGGCGAACAATCCGGCCTTGACGTCGTGGCGCAGCATCGTGATCGCGATCAGCGGGTTGCCGAGGATCACCCGCAGCGCCTTACGGTCGATGCCGGCCTTCGTGATCCACGCCCCGTGGTCGACGACGCCGAACAACATGAATCCGCTTGGCCCCACGATTGGTTCGATGCACTCTTGATATGACTTCCAGTCGCCGGGGGTCGCCGCAATGTCGTTGATCGGCACCGGTTGCTCGCCGATGTCGGCGAGCAACGCGGCGCGCAGTTCGTCGTAGCTCTTGGAGCTGTCGTAGCGCACCCGGACCCCGGTGAATTCGATTTCGGTCATCGGACTAGCCCAGCCGCTCGATGATGGTCGCGTTGGCCATGCCGCCGCCCTCGCACATCGTCTGCAGGCCGTACCGGCCGCCACGCTGCTCCAAGGCGTTGACCAGAGTAGTCATCAGGCGAGCGCCGCTGGCGCCCAAGGGATGTCCGATCGCGATCGCCCCGCCGTTGACGTTGGTCTTGGCCAGATCCGCCCCGGTGTCCTGCGCCCAGGCGAGCACGACGGGCGCGAACGCCTCGTTCACCTCGAACACGTCGATGTCGGCAAGCGTCAAACCCGCGCGCCGCAACACCTTCTCGGTGGCCGGGATGACGCCGGTCAGCATGTAGAGCGGGTCGGAGCCCACCACGGTGGTGGTGTGGATGCGGGCCAGCGGGCGCAGACCCAGCTTCCTGGCGACCTCGCTGGTGGTGATCAGCACCGCGGCGCTGCCGTCGGACAACGGTGACGAGTTGCCGGGCGTGATCTCCCAATTGATCTGCGGGAAGCGGGCGTTGGCCGCCTCGCTGTAGAACGCCGGCTGCAATCCGGCCAGTGTGTCGACCGTGGTGCCGGGGCGGATGATCTCGTCTGTGGCCAGCCCGGCGATCGCAATGAGTTCGTTGTCGAACAGGCCTTCCTTGGTGGCGCGGGCGGCCTTCTCGTGGCTGCCGGCCGAGAACTCGTCGAGCTGGGTGCGCGAGAAGTCCCACTTCGCGGCGATGAGTTCGGCGCTGATGCCCTGCGGCACCAGGCCGTCGGGGTAGCGGCG
Source organism: Mycobacterium mantenii (assembly GCF_001667865.1). Lineage (GTDB taxonomy): Bacteria > Actinomycetota > Actinomycetes > Mycobacteriales > Mycobacteriaceae > Mycobacterium > Mycobacterium mantenii_A. The sequence continues at coordinate 122,701 of NZ_LZJP01000046.1, forward strand.
TGTCATGTCCTCGCCCATGGGGTTGCTGCCAGGTGACACCTGGGTGCCCATCGGCACGCGGCTCATGGACTCCACGCCGCCGGCGATCACCAGGTCGTAGGCGCCGGCGATCACACCCTGGGCGGCGAAGCTGATGGCCTGCTGGCTGCTGCCGCATTGACGGTCGATCGTGACTCCGGGAACGGACTCCGGGAAGCCCGCGCCCAGCAGGGCATTACGGGCGATGTTGGCCGCCTGGTCGCCGACCTGGGTGACGGCCCCGGCGATGACATCGTCGACCTGCGCCGGATCCACGCCGGTGCGCGCCACCAGCTCGCGCAGGCTGTGTGCCAGCAGATCGGCGGGCAACACGTCGTGCAGCGCGCCGCCGGCCTTGCCCTTGCCGATGGGGGTGCGGACGGCTCCGACGATGACGGCGTCGCGCAACTGATTCATGACTCCTCCTCGAGTCCCATGCGTCTAGGTATACATCGCTGTACCTAGGTAAACACCTCGGTATGCTTAAAGCAACCCAGGTGCGGAGGTGATTTAGATGACACTGCTGCAAGGACCGCTGGCCGACCGCGACGCGTGGTCGGCGGTGGGCGAGTGTGCGATCGAGAAGACGATGGCGGTGGTCGGTACCAAATCCGCGATGCTGATCATGCGCGAGGCGTATTACGGCACCACCCGATTCGACGACTTCGCCCGCCGGGTGGGCATCACCAAGGCCGCCACGTCGGCGCGACTGAGCGAGCTGGTCGAGCTGGGACTGCTACGGCGCCAGCCTTATCGGGAGCCCGGGCAGCGCAGCCGCGACGAGTACGTGCTCACCCAGGCCGGCATCGATTTCATGCCGGTGGTGTGGGCGCTGTTCGAGTGGGGACGCCACCACCTGCCGGGCCGCAACCGGCTGCGGCTGACCCACCTGGGCTGCGGCGCGGAGGCGAGCGTCGAAATCCGTTGCACCGAAGGACATCTGGTGCCGCCGGACGAGCTGGGCATGCGGTTGGCTAAGAAGTCTGGTTGAGCGCGCCCAGCAACCGTCGCGCCGCGGCGACCCGGCGCACGGCGGTACCGGTCAGCGTGTCCAGCGCGCACTCCGGGTCGGCCGGCGGGCCCATGTGCCCGCAGCCGCGCGGGCAATCCGCGATGGCCTCGGCCAGGTCCGAGAACGCCATCATGACGTCGTCGGGCCGGATGTGCGCGAGCCCGAACGACCGGATGCCCGGGGTGTCGATCACCCAGCCGGTGGTGCCCAGCGGCTCGGTCAACGGCAGCGCCACCGATTGCGTCGAGGTGTGCCGCCCCCTGCCGATGTCGGTCACGTCGCCCACGGCGCGGTCCGCGTCGGGTACCAGGCGGTTGACCAACGTGGACTTCCCGACGCCGGAATGCCCGAGCAGCACGGTGATCTTGCCCGCGAGCAGATCCGCCACGGCGAGCAGGGGATCGTCGCGGCCGGCGGCGACCACCGTCAGGTCCAGGTCGACGAACTGCTCCGCGAACGGCTCGGGCGGGGCGAGATCGGTCTTGGTCAGGCACAGGATCGGCGTGAGCCCGCCGGCGTAGGCGGCGATCAGCGTCCGGTCCACCAGTCCGGTCCGGGGCGGCGGGTCGGCCAGCGCCACCACGATCAGCAGTTGGTCGGCGTTGGCGACCACCACCCGTTCGGTCGGATCGGTGTCATCGGCGGTGCGCCGCAACACCGTTCGGCGCTCGCCGCGACGCACGATCCGGGCCAACGTATCCGGCCGCCCGGACAGATCGCCCACCACGTCGACGTCGTCGCCGACCACGATCGGGGTGCGGCCCAGTTCGCGGGCCCGCATGGCGGTGACCCGGCGATCGACGTCGCCGCCCAGCACGCACCCCCAGCGGCCGCGGTCGACACTGACCACCATCGCGGCCTGCGCGTCGGCGTGCTCGGGGCGGGTCTTGGTCCGCGGTCGCGAGCCCCGGCCGGAGCGGATCTTGACGTCGGATTCGTCGTAGTCGCCGGGCTTCACATGCGCTGCTCTTCCCCGGGCTCCAACATGCGCGCCCACAGCCGCGGGAAGTCCGGCAGCGTCTTGCCGGTGGAGCCGATGTCGTCGACCTCGACGCCGGTCACTCGCAGCCCGACGATCGCACCCGCCATCGCCATGCGGTGGTCGGCATACGCGTGCCAGACTCCGGGCCGCAGCGGCGTCGCGGTGATCTCCAGGCCGTCGGGGGTCTCGGTGCAATCCCCGCCGAGGCGGTTGATCTCGGTGCTCAGCGCCGCCAGCCGATCGGTCTCGTGGCCCCGCAGATGCGCGATGCCGGACAGGCGCGACACCGAACCCGGCGCCGCCAGCGCCGCCAGTGCGGCCACCGACGGCGTCAGCTCGCCGACCGCGCGCAGGTCGACATCGAATCCCGCGTAGTCCCCGGATCCGCGCGCCTCCAGGAATGAATCGCTTTGCGTAACATCGGCATTCAGCTTGCTCAATACGTTCAGGATGTGGTCCGCGGGCTGCACGCTGCTCGACGGCCAGCCGGTGATGCGGACCGCGCCGCCGGTGACCACCGCCGCCGCCAGGAAGGGAACGGCGTTTGTCAGGTCCGGCTCGACCGCCCAGTGCCGCGCGGCGACCGGCCCCGGCCGCACCGTCCAGCGGTTGGCGACCGAGTCGTCGACGTCGACCCCGGCCTGGCGCAGCATCACCACCGTCATGGCGATGTGCGGCGCCGACGGCAGCGTTGCCCCGATGTGTTGCACGGTCAGTCCCTCGGCGAAGGACGCCGCGCACAACAGCAGCCCCGACACGAACTGCGACGAGGCCGAGGCGTCGATGTCCACGGTTCCGCCGGTGACCGATCCGGTACCCAGCACCCGGAACGGGAGGCCGGAGCCGTCAATCCGCACGCCGAGCCCGCGCAGGGCGTCCAGCAGCGGAGCGATGGGCCGGGCCCGGGCCTGCTCGTCGCCGTCGAATTCGACCGTCGACTCGGCCAGCGCCGCCAACGGCGGAACGAACCGCAACACCGTGCCCGCCAGGCCGCAATCGACTTGGGCCGGCGAATCCGGGGCGACGTGGCCGCTGACCGTCAGCTCCGTCCCGTCACCGTCCCCGTCGTCGTCGATGCGCAGGCCCAGGGTGCGCAGCGCCCCGATCATCAGGTCGGTGTCGCGGCTGCGCAGCGCCCCGCTGATGCTCGGGGTGCCCTGGCCCTGGGCGGCCGCCAGCGCCGCCAGCACCAGGGCGCGGTTGGTCTGCGACTTCGAACCCGGAATGGTCACGGTCGCGCGCACCGGCTGAGATGCCACGGGGGCCGTCCATGTCGTCACCGGTCCATCATCGCCTGTCGCCGGTTTCTGCCACCAATGGGACTTTGTGGCTCTGCCACTGATTAGGACTCGGTGGCTCTGCCACTATGGACTTATGTGTGGACGGTTCGCGGTGACCACCGATCCGGCCCTGCTGGCCGAGAAGATCAAAGCGATCGACGAGACCACCGGCGCGGACGCGGGTTCGAACACCCCCACCTACGCCCCCAACTACAACGTGGCGCCGACGTCGACCATCGCGACCGTCGTCAGTCGGCATTCCGAGCCCGAGGACCAGCCGACGCGGCGGGTGCGGCTGATGCGCTGGGGTCTGGTGCCGCCGTGGGCCAAGGCCGGTTCCGACGGCGCGCCCGACACCAAGGGGCCGATGCTGATCAACGCCCGCGCGGACAAGGTCACCACCTCGCCCGCCTTCCGGACCAGCGCCAAGTCCAAGCGATGCCTGATCCCGATGGACGGCTACTACGAATGGCGGGTCAACTCCGACGACGCGGCCGGCAAGAAGACGCGCAAGACGCCGTTCTTCATGTACTCCGAAGACGGGGAACCGCTGTTCATGGCGGGCCTGTGGTCGGTCTGGAAACCAGCTAAGGACGCCTCGCCGCTGCTGAGCTGCACGATCATCACCACCGATGCGCCGGGGGAGCTCGCCGAGATTCACGATCGGATGCCGCTCGTGCTGCCCGAACGCGACTGGGACCGGTGGCTCGACCCGGACGCCGCGATCGACGAGGACCTGCTGGCCCGCACGCCCGACGTACACGCGATCCGTATGCGCGAGGTGTCGACGTTGGTCAACAACGTCCGCAACAACGGGCCGCAACTGCTCGAGCCGGCCGAGCCGCAGCCCGAGCAGACGACGCTGCTCTAGGGGCTGCTCTAGCTGCTACGCCGCCTCATCGTCGTCTCCGCCGTCGTCTTCGTCGCGAAGAAGCTTCTCGGGATGATGGAAGGTATTGATGCGCGGCTGGCCGCGGTCCAGGTGTGGCGGCGGTATCCATTCGGTGTCGCCGCGGGCGTTTTTCCGCGTACTCCAGCCGCCGGGCTGCAGCAGGCGGTGTTGCGGTCCGCAGGCGAAGGTCAGGTCATCCACGTCGGTGGTGCGACACTTGGCGTAGTCGGTGACGTGGTGGACCTCGCAGTAGTAGCCGGGCACGGTGCAGCCCGGGGCCGAACACCCGCGATCCTTGGCGTACAACACAATTCGCTGCCCGGGTGAGGCGAGCCGCTTGGTGTGATACAGCGCCAGGGCCTTGCCCTTGTCGAAGATCGCCAGATAGTGCCGGGCGTGACGGGCCAGGCGGATGACGTCGCTCATCGGGAGGATGGTGCCGCCGCCGGTCAATGCGCGGCCGGCCGCGGCTTCCAGTTCTGCCAAGGTGGTGCTGACGATGATGGAGGCCGGCAGTCCGTTGTGCGAGCCCAGCTCGCCGGAGGCAAGCACCGCGCGCAGCGCGGCGTTGAGCGCGTCATGATTGCGCTGGCCGGCCGATCGCGAGTCGCGGTCGATGGCGTCCTGGGTGGGCGCGCCGTCGACTACGGGGACCTGATCGTCGGGGTTGCACATGCCGGGGGCGCCCAGCTTGGCCAGCACGGCTTCCAAGGTGGCGCGAAGCTCCGGCGTCAGCCAGCCGCGCAGCTCCGACATCCCGTCGGCTTGCTGGTTGCCAAGCGTGAGACCGCGACGGCGGGCCCGGTCCTCGTCGCGGTATGTCCCGTCAGGATTGAGGCAATCGGCCAGCGTGTCGGCCAGCCGGGCCAGCTGTTCGGGACGGTATCGGGTGCCCTCGATGGCCAGCCGGGCTTCGACTTGCTCGCGGGTGCCGTGGTCGATCCAGCCGGGCAGCTGATGCCAGAAGCGGCGGATCACGGCCACCTGCCCGGCGCCCAGATTGCCCTCGCGCTGCCCCGCCGCGGTGCCGGCCAGCGCCGGTGCGATGGGCTCGCCGGTCAACCCGTGACGCGGTCCCAGGTCGGCGGCTTCCTTGATGCGCCGCGAGGCCTCCGCGCGGCTGATCAACGTCGATTCGGCGATCGCGTGGGACAGCTTGCCGCCCAATTCCGCTGGGGTGGCCTGTCGGGCAACGTGATTGATCAGCTTATGCTCGGCGACCGGCAGCCGTCGGCGGACCTTTTCGCAGCGCCCCAAGAGCGCCAGGCATTCTCGGGGTGTCAACGCGTCGAAACTCAGATCCCCTACGCCGTCGAGTGCGTCATCGAGCGCGTCGAAGGCCTCAGTGATCGCGTCCCGATCGATGATGCCGTCCGAACTCATACCCCGAAACTATCGGAGCCCACCGACAAAAATCGTCGGCTAGAGACTCCTGAAACCACAGTGACACAAGTGATTTGAGATGTCCTGACCCCGATCAGTTGATCTATGGCTCGGCCTCACTCAGGTGCCGAGTGGACAATCGTGCCGAGTGAACAATCGAGCCGCGTCGCCTTGGCAAACTGAGGGCCGAGGACATGCAGCGGAACCATGAGCTGACGGGCCACGTCGAACATAGAAGAGGGCACGAAGCTACCGGCGAAAAAATTGGCGGCCGCGATGCGCGGTTCGACTACCGCCAGCCGGATTCCGATGGAACGATCACCCCGCCCGAGTATCCGACCGGGCCGCTGATCCCGGGCAGTGGAAGAAGTGCGTCGAGCGCGGAACGCAATTCGGGCACCGCCTTTTCGAGCGCGATGAATGGCGCTCCCGGACGACCTACCGCCCGACCGAATCAGTTGCTCGAATCAGTTGCTGAGCACCAGCTTCCAGTTGCCGTTGACGTTGCGGTCCGGCACGCACCAGAAGTTGTTCCAGCTTCCCGGCGTCGTGGCCTTCACGCCCGGGCCGGCGTTCTGACACGCCTCCCGCGTGGGGTAGTTGCCCTCGGTCTGAATCGTGTCGGCGTTGCTGACGCCCACACCGACCGTGAGCAGGCCGGCCAACGCCAGCAGACCCGCGGCGGCAAAACGCTTCATGTCCATCCAATCCTCCTGTGGGAGCGCGAACCGGCATTAACCGTATGCGGAATGGACAGACCGCGTAGTGCTTTCGCCGCGAAGCTACGCTTGCTGCAGCGCCACCGCGGTGGCCACCGCTTCCAGCAGGCGACCGAGTTGCCGGGCGTCCCCGACGGTTCGGTCCCCGGCCGCCAGCCGGGTGAAGACACCGGCGATGAACGTGGTGACGGCGGAGGTCTGCGCGGCCAGCAGGGCGGGGTCACGGGTGTCCGGTTGCAGGTGGGCGATGGCGTCGCGGGCCATGCCGTTGATCCGGGCGACGAACACCTGCGACGTTTCCGCCAGGCCGGGATCGCGGGCGGCGCCCAGCAGTAGCTCGTGGCGCGCCCTGTTCAGCATCAGCCCGGATCCGTTGGCCTGCATCATGGTGAGCCGGGCCAGGTGTGCGAAGGGCGAGCGTGGATCGACCGGCTTGTCGATCACCGACTGCAGGTTGGCCACGTCGATCTCCGCGACGCGCTTGCCAACCCCGCGCAGCAGGGCCGCGCGGGTCCGGTAGTAGTACGACGTCGTGCCCTCCGGGACGCCGGCGACCCGGTCGACCTGCCCGTGGGTCAGCCCGCGCGACCCGTGCTCGGCCAGCACCCGGATCGCCGCATCGCACAGGTCGCGGCGGCGTTCGTCACCGTTGCGTTTCCGGGGTCTGGTGGTGGCCATGACCGTCCTCAGCGCAGCACGGTGCCGCCGTCGATGTTGACGACCTGGCCGTTGATCCATTCGCCCTCGGCGGAGAGCAGGAAGGCGACCAGCGCGGCGACGTCGCCGGGATGGCCGACGCGGGGTCCCCGGATGCGTTTGAGCGCGGCGGCTTCCAGGTCCGGCCATTGCGGCACCGAACGGATGGTCTCGGTCGCGGTGAATCCGGGTGCGACGGCATTGCACCGGATGTTGTCCTTTCCCCACCGCGATGCGACGTGGCGGGTGAGCGCGCCGATGCCGGCTTTGGCGGTCGCATAGGCCGGCCGCGCGGGCTCGCCCTGGAACGCCGCCGCCGAGGACATGTTGACGATCGCCCCGCTGCCGCGGCTCAGCATCTGCGGGATGGCGTATTTCAATGCGGCCACATATCCGCGCAGGCTCACCGCCATCACCCGGTCCCAGACGTCGAAGTCGATGTCGACGACGTCGGTGTCGTCGCGGATGGTGCTCATGTCGGCACCCACGTTGAACAGCAGGTCCACCCCGCCGTAAGTGGTTGCGGCACTGTCGATCAGGCCCGCGATCGACGCCGGGTCGGACAGGTCGAAGGCCACCTGGGTCGCCGTGCCCCCGGCCGCGGCGATGCGCGCGGCGGTCTGCTGCGCGGCGTCGACGGCGACGTCACCTATGACCACCCGGCAGCCCTCCTCGCCCAGCCGGGCGGCGGTCGCCGCACCGAGGCCGGTGGCGCCGCCGACGACGACCGCGACCTTGCCGGCCAGACCGCGCAGTGCCATGAGCGCCCCTTCCCGCTTTACGGATCCGGAAGATATTGACTTTACCTCTAGAACTGTAGAGGATCGCCAGTCATGGCTGGGATTCATCGGGAGCGCCCCGGGGCCGGCGATCTCGCGGCGGCGACGGACACCCCCGCACTGTCCCTGGGCGACGGCGTCTGGATGTCCCCGGGGGTCTCCAACTCCTATGCGGTGGCCACCGACGACGGGCGGGTCATCGTCAACGGCGGGCTGGTCTTCGAAGGACCCTTGCACCGCAGGGCTTTTGCCGACGTGCCCGGCCCGACGCGGGCCGTCATCGTCACCCAGGGCCACGCCGACCACTGGGGCGGGGTGAACTCGCTGCGCGACTCGGAAACCCAAGTGGTGATGCACCGCAACTACCGGTACTGGCGCGACGATAACGCGCTGCTGATGGGGTACCGGGTGCCCAAGACGTCGTTCGCCTTCCAGAAGTTTTCCGACGCCGTGCTCGAGCACTTCAAGACGATCGACCCGGCGACCATCGACTTCTCGTTTCCCGAGCCGACCACGACCTTCGACCAGCGCCATGGAATGACGGTCGGCGGGCGCGCCTTCGAGCTGGCGTGGACGCCCGGGGGCGAGACCACCGACGCGCTGGTGGTGTGGCTGCCCGAGGATCGAATCCTGTTCAGCGGCAATCTGTTCGGTCCGCTTTTCGGCCACGTCCCCAACCTGATGACCATCCGTGGCGACAGGTACCGCGATCCGATCCTCTACATCGAGTCGCTGAACACCGTGCTGGAATACGGCCCGCGCCGACTGATCCCGGGCCACTTCGCTCCGATCGAGGGCGCCGACCGCATCGCCGAGGAAGTCACCGCGATGCGCGACGGCATGCAGGCGGTGCACGATCGCACCGTCGAACTGATGAACTCCGGAGCCGACATCCACACCGCGATGCGCGAGGTCAAGATGCCCGAGCACCTCGACATCGGCGAGGGCTACGGCAAGACCTCCTGGAATGTGCGGGCCATCTGGGAGATGTACACCGGATGGTTCCGGCATCGCTCCACCACCGAACTGTATGGCGTGGCGCAGGATTCGGTCGCCGCGGACGTGGTCAGCGCCGCGGGCGCCGACGCACTCACCGAGGCGGCGCGCGCTCACCTGGCCGCCGGACGGCCGGTGCAGGCCATCCACCTCACCGACCTGATCCGGGCCGCCCAGCCGCTGCATGCGGCCGCGCGGGCGGTGGCCGCCGACGCGCACGAAGCCCTGCTGACCGGCACCGGAAACTTCTGGGAGAAGGCCTGGCTCAGCAAGTCAATCAACGAATTGAGGACGACCGAATGAACACCGTCCAATTCGATTTCACCGGCGCGCACGTGCTGGTGACCGGCGGCACCAGCGGCATCGGCAACGCGATCGCCGCCGCGTTCGCCGGTGCCGGGGCCGCGGTCACGGTGACCGGCACCCGCGGGTCGGCCGCCGACTATCCCGAGGCGGAGCTGCGTACGTTCACCTACCGGCAGTGCCAGATCCAGGATCCCGAATCCGTTGACGCCCTGGCTGGTTCGCTGGGCGATCTGGACATCTTGATCAACAACGCGGGCGGCCCCTATCCCGCGGGCGACGAATACGACCCGGACGGCTACGTCGCGTCGGTGACGCAGAACATGCTGGGCCCGATGCGGCTGACCATGCGCTGCCACGAGCGCCTCAAAGCCAGCCAGGCGCCCGGCGGCGCGAGCGTCGTCAGCGTGGTCTCGATGTCCGCGTTCCGCTCGGCGGTCTTCGTCCCGGGTTACGCGTCGTCGAAGATGGGCCTGATCGCCCTGACGATGAACCTGTCCCGCCGGTGGGCCAACGACGGGATCCGGGTCAACGCCATCGCGCCGGGGCTCATCGACACCCGAATGACCCACCCGGCCATGGGTATTCCCGAGGTGATGGACGTCGAGATCGGCTTCCACACCCCGCTCGGCAGGCCCGGCACGCCCCAGGACTGCACCGGCGCGGCGCTGTTCCTGTGTACCGACGCCGCCTCCTACATCACCGGCAGCACGATCGCCGTCGACGGCGGATACCTGACGGTCTGAGCCATGGCCGAATTCGACAACGTTTCCACCGCGGACGACATCTTCAAACTCGCCGCGAAACGCACCGGTCTCACCGAAATCGACTCCGACTCATGGCGGGACGGATTGCAGCTCATCCTCGACGAGCTCAACACCTCGCCGGTGTTCACCCCGTTCGGCCGCGAACGGGTCCTCGACGACGTCACCAACGCGTTGGGGCGGCGCATGCAGGTGCACGGCTACATCGAGGCGCACCCCGAGGTGCTGGACACCCCCGTCGAGCGACCGCTGATCGTGCTCGGCATGCCGCGCACCGGGACCACGGTGATCAGCTACCTGCTCGACCAGGACCCGGCCCGGCGATCGCTGCTGCACTGGCAGTGCGTGGACCCGATCCCGCCCGCCGGCACCGACACACTGCGCACGGACCCGCGGTGCCTGGCCCTGCTGGAGGAGCAGCGCAAGATCCTCGAGCTGGTCACGCAGGCGAAAATGCCGCTGCCGCACTGGGAGGACGCCGACGGCCCGACCGAGGACATGTTCATCCACAACCAGGATTTCAAGGGTCTGTCCTGGGATTCGTTTCTGCCGACGGATCGCTACGCGCGATGGCTGTTCGACGAGGCCGACATGAGCAGCACCTACGAATACCAGAAGCGCTATCTGCAGGTCCTGCAGTCCACCGCGCCGGGCAGCTGGAGCCTGAAGATGCCGTCGCACTCGGTGCACATCGAGGCGCTGCTGAAGGTGTTCCCCGACGCCCGGCTGATCTGGGCGCACCGCGATCCGTACAAGGCGACCGGTTCGCTGTGCAACCTGTGGCGGCTGCCGCAGAGCCTGGTGATGAACACCGAACTGCTGGACCAGACGGAAATGGGGCGCAACGCGATGTGGCAGATGCGCTATCACGTCGATCGGCCGCTGCGGGCGCGCGAGCGGATCGGCGACGACCGCTTCTTCCATATGTACTACCACGAGATGATGACCGACCCGATGGACGTGATGCGGCGCATCTACCAGTGGGCGGACGAACTGCTGACCGCCGAAACCGAAGCGCGCATGCGCAATTGGCTCGCCGGGCACCCCCAGGACCGATTCGCGCTCAACGCCTATCGCCTCGACGAATACGGCTTGAGCGTCGAACAGCTCGCGCCGACCTTCGCCGAGTATCTCGAGACCTTCGACATCGAACTGGAGGGCACGCCGTGAAGGCAGCCGTGGTCACCGGGCCGGGCAAGGCGGAGGTCCTCGACACCGAGCGCCCCCGCGTCGGCCCGCGCGATGCGCTGGTGCGGATGCGCGCCTGCGGCATCTGCGGTTCCGACGCGTTCTACATCACCATCGGCGGCATCCCGCCGCGTCAGGGGCACACCCCGCTCGGGCACGAACCCGCCGGGGAGATCGTCGAGGTCGGCGCGCAGGTGACCGGGCTGTCCGTCGGCGACCACGTTGTGATCAACCCGATGGTCGCGCCCACCGGCATCATCGGCAACGGCGGCGCCAGCGGGGCGCTGGCCGACTATCTGCTCATCGAAAACGCCGTCCGCGGAACAAGTCTCGAAGTGATCCCGGATCACATACCGTGGGAAGTGGCCGCGCTCAACGAACCGATGGCCGTCGCGCGCCACGGCGCCAACCGCTGCCAACCCAAACCGACGGACAAGGTCGTCGTGTTCGGGGCGGGGCCGATCGGGCTGGGCGCCGTACTGGCCTTCAAATCCCTTGGCGTCAGCCATGTTGTCGTCGCGGACCTGATCCCGGGCCGCCTGAACAAGGCGCTGCAGATCGGCGCCGACGCCGTCATCAACTCCGCCGAGGAGGACGTGGTGGCCCGGCTGATCGAATTGCACGGCGAGGGCGAAGCCGGAATTCCCGGGTTACCCGGACGCGCAGGCACCGACATCTATCTCGACGCGGCCGGGGTGCCCGCCGTCGTCAACACGGCGCTGGCCGCCGCCAAGAAGGGTGCCACCCTGGGAATCGTTGGCGTGCACAAGGAGCCGGTGCCGGTCGAGCTCGTCAACGTGATGAGCAACGAGATCACCATCCTCGGCTCGATGGGCTACCCCGACGAAATCTTCGAGGTCACGAGCGATCTCGTCGCAAACTGGGAGAAGTACGCGCTGATCGTCAGCCACACGATCCCGTTCGACAATATCGACGAGGCGCTCGAGCTGGCGCACACCCCGGGGGCCGCGGACAAGGTCGTCGTCACGTTCTGCTGACGTAGATCCCTGAGCCCCTAGGGGCCGGCGTACCCCGGCGGGTTCACGCCGTCCACCCAGAAGTCGACGCCCAGCTTCGAGCCGGGAATGCAGTCGTACACCGACAAATCCTTGACGCCGGAGTCCACCAGCACGTCCTCGCACAGCAGCATGTTGCCGGTGAACTCCTTGGCCGGCTTGGTGAGGATGACATAGGCCGCGTCGGAGTAGATCTCGGGCTTGCGGGCGCGTCCCATCGCCTCGTCGCCGCCGAGCAGGTTCTGCACCGCGGCGGTGGCCACCAGCGTGCGCGGCCACAGCGTGTTGGAGGCGATGCCGTCGGCGCGCATCTCCTGCGCGATGCCCAACGCGCACAACGTCATACCGAACTTGGCCATCATGTACGCCGTCGGCTTCAGCCATTCCTGGCCCAGCAGCACCGGCGGCGACAGCGTCAGGATGTGCGGATTTTCCCGGCCCTTCATGTGGGGCAGACACGCCCGCGACACCGCATACGTGCCTCGCACCTGAATGCCGTTCATCAGGTCGAACCGCTTCATCGGCACCTCGGTGATGGAGCCCAGGTTGATCGCCGACGCGTTGTTGACGCAGATGTCGATGCCGCCGAATTGTTCGACGGTCTTGGCCACGGCCGCCTCAACCGAAGCCGGGTCGCGGACGTCCCCGACGATCGGCAGCGCCTGCCCGCCGGCTTCCTCGAGTTCCTTGGCGGCGGTGAACACCGTTCCGGGCAGCTTCGGGTGCGGCTCGGCGGTCTTGGCGATCAGTGCGACGTTGGCGCCGTCCTGCGCCGCGCGCTTGGCGATCGCCAGGCCGATACCGCGGCTGGCACCGGAGATGAACATGGTCTTGCCCTGCAGGGACGTTTCGTGGGACATGGCGTCACACTAACGCCACGCCCGATCGGGGCGGATCGGGGTCCGATCGGGGCGGCCGGGGTTGCCGGGCGGCCTGATGGTGTTCCGGAAATTGCTGGAAATAGCGGGGTCGCGCGCGCTGTTGATCAAGACGGTTTCACATGCGGTGGAGCGGACCCGGACGGACAGTGTCGGGGTCAGCCTTTAGATTGGGAGGAGCAGCGTGGTGTCAACGGCGACGAGCCTGTTGGGCGAGGAGTTGTTGGCTGGCCTCCTTGCGAGTCCGGGGGCGCTTTCGGTGCTCACCGGTAACACCGCCGCAGAAGGGACCGGGAGGATCATGGCCGACTCTGAAGATGGCCGCGACGGCGCGACGGGGCTCGAGATTCCCGGCCCCGCAGCGCACGACGAGACGGACGCGGAACTGACGGCGCGGTTCGAACGCGACGCGATTCCCCTGTTGGACCAGCTCTACGGCGGCGCGCTGCGCATGACGCGCAATCCCGCCGACGCCGAAGACCTGCTGCAAGAGACCATGGTGAAGGCTTATGCGGGATTCCGCTCGTTCCGGGCCGGCACCAATCTCAAGGCGTGGCTGTACCGGATCCTGACCAACACCTACATCAACAGTTACCGCAAGAAGCAGCGCCAACCGGCCGAATATCCGACCGAGGAGATCACCGACTGGCAGCTGGCCTCGAACGCCGAGCATTCGTCCACCGGGCTGCGTTCGGCCGAGGTCGAGGCCCTCGAGGCGCTGCCGGACTCCGAGATCAAAGAGGCGCTGGCGGCGTTGCCGGAAGAATTCCGGATGGCCGTCTATTACGCCGACGTCGAGGGTTTCCCGTACAAGGAAATCGCCGAGATCATGGATACGCCCATCGGAACGGTAATGTCACGGCTGCACCGCGGCCGACGGCAGCTGCGCGGCCTGTTGGCCGACGTTGCCAAGGAGCGGGGCTTCAACCGCGGTCAGCAGACGCACGAGGAGGTGTCGTCATGAGCGAGTTCTCCGGCCAGGGCGGTGCTTCGCCCGATGCCTGCCCCAACGACGAGTCCCACGGCAGCGTCGGCTGCGCAGAGGTCATCCGCCAGGTCTGGCTGCTGCTCGACGGGGAATGCGGCCCCGACACCCGCGAGCAGCTGCGTCAGCATCTCGAGGCGTGCCCCGGCTGCTTCAAGCACTACGGGCTCGAAGAGCGGATCAAGGCGCTTATCGCCACCAAATGCCGCGGCGAGAAGGCCCCGGAGGGGTTGCGCGAGCGGCTACGGCTCGAGATCCGGCGCACCACGATCATCCGGGGTACGCAGACGCAGTAGCGTCCGTCAGGCGTTGGGCCGCTTGCCGTGGTTGGCCTTGCTGTGCTTGCGGTCGCGCTTCTTCCGGCCTCGTTTGGCCATGGTGAAAATCCTCCGTGATTGCTTGTCAAACCAGGCGCCCAGCGCCCGTTGGCTTGTCGACCATTGTCTCACGAGACGTCCTGTGCAGTGTCTTCGCCCTCGTGGGGGCCTGTCGGGGGCCCGTGTGCCGCGGTCCCGACCGGTCCTGTGGTTCGATGTATCCGAGCCTGAATGGGCCTGATAGAACCGTGATGAACCAGCAGCCAGCCTTGCGCGAAGGCGAAACGAGTGGGGTGAAGATGGCGGAGGATGTGCGTGCCGAGATCGTGGCCAGCGTGCTCGAAGTCGTGGTGAACGAGGGTGACGAGATCGGCAAGGGCGACATCGTCGTGCTGCTGGAGTCGATGAAGATGGAGATCCCCGTCCTGGCCGAAGTCGGCGGCACCGTCAGCAAGGTCAGTGTCGCGGTGGGCGACGTCATCCAGGCGGGCGACCTCATCGCGGTGATCAGCTAGCCGTCGGCCCCCTCGACCAACCGCCGGGGAAACGACCCGGGGAGTAAGCGATGTCAACTCTCGGTGATCTGCTCGCCGAACACACCATGCTGCCGGGCAACGCGGTGGACCACCTGCACGCGGTGGTCGGGGAGTGGCAGCTGCTGGCCGACCTGTCCTTCGCCGACTACCTGATGTGGGTGCGGCGCGACGACGGCGTGCTGGTCTGCGTGGCGCAGTGCCGGCCGAACACGGCGCCCACGGCGCTGCTGACCGACGCGGTGGGCACCGCCGTCGAATCCGACCGGTTGGGCCTGGTCGCCGAGACTTTTGCGTCGGGCACCGCCCACCGGGATGACGTTGCGGGACATGAAGATTCGTGGTTGCCGGGCACCCACATCGAGGCGTCTCCGGTGCGCTACGGCGGCAAGGTGGTGGCCGTGCTCACCCACCATCAGACCGCGTTGGCCGCCGACCGCGCGTCCGGTCAGCTGGAGATCGCGTACCGGGACTGCGCCGCCGATCTGGTCCACATGCTCGCGGAGGGAACGTTCCCGGACGTCGGCGACGTGGTCATGTCGCGCTCGACCCCACGGGCCGGCGACGGCTTCATCCGCCTCGACGTGCACGGCGTCGTCGCCTACGCCAGTCCCAACGCACTGTCGGCCTACCACCGGATGGGCCTGACCACCGAGCTGGAGGGACACAACCTCATCGAGGTCACCCGCCCGCTGATCTCAGACCCGTTCGAGGCCCAGGAGGTGGCCGAGCACGTGCGGGATCTGGTGGCCGGCGGGCGCAGCATGCGCATGGAGGTCGACGCCGGGGGCGCCACCGTGCTGCTGCGCACGCTGCCGCTGATGGTCGACGGCACCAGCGCCGGTGCGGCGGTGTTGATCCGCGACGTCACGGAGGTCAAGCGCCGCGACCGCGCGCTGATCTCCAAGGACGCCACCATTCGGGAGATCCACCACCGGGTGAAGAACAACCTGCAGACCGTGGCGGCGCTGTTGCGTCTGCAGGCCCGCCGCACGGTCAACGCGGAGGGGCGGGAAGCCCTCATCGAATCGGTGCGCCGCGTGTCGTCGATCGCCCTGGTGCACGACGCGCTGTCGATGTCGGTGGACGAGCAGGTCAACCTGGACGAGGTGATCGACCGGATCCTGCCGATCATGAACGACGTGGCGTCGGTGGACCGGCCGATCCGCATCAACCGCGTCGGCGACCTGGGGGTGCTGGACTCCGACCGGGCCACCGCGCTGATCATGGTGATCACCGAACTGGTGCAGAACGCGATCGAACACGCCTTTGACCCGGCGACCGAGGAAGGCTCGGTGACGATTCGCGCCGAGCGTTCCGCGCGCTGGCTCGACGTGGTGGTGCACGACGACGGGCGCGGGCTCCCGGACGGATTCAGCCTGGAGACCTCCGACAGCCTCGGTCTGCAGATCGTGCGGACCCTGGTGTCGGCCGAGCTGGACGGCACTCTGGGCATGCGCCAGGCGCCCGCCCGCGGCACCGACGTGGTGCTGCGGGTGCCGATCGGCCGGCGGACCCGCCTGCTGCTGTAGGAGCGGTGGACCCGCACGCAAAGGTGCGGCCCCGACTTTCGTCGAGGCCGCACGGTTTTGCGCTATGTGGGTTATACCCCGCTGCGGGCCTTCGTCCGGGCGTTACGGCGCTTCAGTGCACGCCGCTCGTCTTCGCTCATGCCGCCCCAGACGCCCGAGTCCTGGCCCGTGTTCAGGGCCCAACCGAGGCAATCCGTGGTCACCGGGCACCGATTACAGACCAGTTTCGCGTCAGCGATCTGCGCGAGCGCCGGGCCACTGTTCCCTACCGGGAAGAACAGCTCCGGGTCTTCGTCACGACAGACCGCCTTGTGGCGCCAATCCATACGTCTTTACTCCTTACTGAGTGCGCAGCAAGGCGCACGGCCATTTTTCTTCGGCTGTTTACGCGTGCAGAGGAAAAGGAGTCCGGACTCCTACGTAAATTTCTGCATGCAACCTTTTGATCGTTTCACAGGCTCAACAGATGTCAATAGTGTGAGTTCGCTCGTGGGCTATCTCACTTTGATCAACTCGTAGCCAAGCCCTTACTCCGTTGTACTACACTCCACGGGCTGCTTCCCCGGAAAATTTCGCCCGCACGGGCCATCGGCGCATCGTTATCGCAGCTCAGTGCCGTTTCTGCTGCGGAGGGGCGACCACCGCCAGCGCGTCCGGGACCGCCTTGAACGTCATGGTTTCGCGCACGCCGAGGTAATCGCCGTCGAACTGGCAGGCGACGGGCCCGCCGGTGGAGGTAACTCGCAGGCACGGCAGGTCGTCCTCGGTGATGAGGTGCTTGAAGTTGAAGGTGGGCCGCTTGGCGAACATCTGCCGCACGATGCGCAGGGTCGGGATCGGCTTCATGGTGGTGGGCGCGAAGACCCCCAGGCCCGACTCGAAGCTGCAGCCGGGGTTGGTCCACACCGGGCGTTCGTTGGCGAACGTCCACGGGCTGGAGTTCGACACGAACGCGAAGCTCACGCCGTTGATGGGTTCGCGGCCGGGAAGTTCGAGCGTCAGCATCGGCTCGCGACGGGTGTAGGCCCACACGGCGGGTACCGCCGCGCGGATGTAGCGCCACGCGGAAACCTTGCCGCCCTTGTCCCGTTCGGCCTCCACCGCGGCCACCACCTCGGCGTCGACGCCCATGCCGGTGTTGAAGACGGCCCAGCGCTCGCCGCAGTCGATCAGCCCGATCCGCCGCCAGCTGCGGCGCCGCTGGTAGTCGTCGAGCAGTTGGATCAGCTGGTTGGTGGCCGCGACCGGATCCGCGGAGATGCCCAGGGACCGTGCCAGTACGTTGGCCGAACCTCCGGGCACGACGGCGACCGCCGGTATCGGGCCGGTCGGAAGTTGCCCGGGTCGGCCGAGCAGGCCGTTGACCACCCCGCTCACCGTGCCGTCGCCGCCGTGCACGACCACCAGATCGATCCCGTCGGCGACGGCCTTCTGCGCGAGTTCGGTGCCGTGCCCGCGATGGTTGGTGTGTTCGACGCTGAGCTGCAGGCGGCTCTTGAGCGCATGTGCCAGCAGGTCGCGACCGGCGGCCGTGGTGGAAGTGGCTGTGGGGTTGACGATCAGCACGGCCCGCATGAGGGACGAGCTTATGCGGAGTGCCTTAGGCGGCGCTGTGGGGGAACCGCCGGGGCACGGACGACGGCCCTGACTACGCTGTCGCTGTGACGCCGCCAGCCGCCCCGACCTCCGTTCGCCGCGCCGGCCTGGCCGTTGTGCTGCAGGGGATTGCGGCGTTGATCGTGGCGGTGGTGTTGGTGGTGCGTGGGATCGCGGGAGCCGACCAGCAGGTGGTCAACGGTCTGGCGACGGCGGGGTGGTTCGTCCTGGTCGGTGCGGCGGTGATCGCCGCGGGGCGCGCGCTGATCCTCGGCAAGCGCTGGGGCCGCGGGCTGGCCGTGATCACCCAGCTGCTGTTGCTGCCGGTGGCGTGGTACCTCGCGGTCGGATCACACCAGCCCGGCTTCGGGATTCCGGTGGGCGCGGTGGCGCTGGTCGTGCTGGGATTGCTCTTCAGTCCCGCCGCGGTGCGCTGGGCCGCCGGAGCTCAGGGCGATTCCGCCAACCCTGCCAGCGGCGGCCCGGACAGCCGGTAGGTGGTCCATTCGCGCTGCGGTTCGCCGCCGATGCCGTCGTAGAGCGTGATGGCGTCGGCGTTCCAGTTCAGCACCGCCCAGGACAGCCGCGTGTAACCCCGCCGCAGGCATTCGGATGCCAGCGCGGCCAGCAATGCCCGGGCCAGCCCGCGCCGGCGAAACTCCGGACGCACGAACAGATCTTCCAGGTAGATGCCCGCCACGCCGTCCCAGGTGGAGAAGTTGACGAACCATAGTGCCATCGCCGCGATTTCACCGTCCACCTCGGCCACGTGTCCGTACACCGTCGGCGGATCGCCGAAAAGCGCAGCCGCGATTTGTGTTTCGGTGACCGTGCACTGATCGGCGGCGTGCTCGAAGTCGGCCAGCGCGTGGATCATCTCGGTGATCGCGGCGGTGTCTTTCTGCGACGCACGACGGATGTGCCGGCTCATTGCTCGACTCCCAGGGCGTTGAGGATGGTGCCGAATTTCGTTGTCGTTTCCGCGACTTCGTCGTCGGGATCGGACTCGGCGACGATGCCGCCGCCGGCCCGCGCCAGCGCGCTGCGCCGGTCCGCCGACAGCTGCGCACACCGCAGCGACACCACCCAGCGGCCGTCGCCGCGGGCGTCGCACCAGCCCACCGCCCCGGCGTAGAACCCGCGGTCGCCTTCCAGCTCGTCGATCAGCTGCATCGCGGCCTTGGTCGGCACCCCGCCGACCGCCGGGGTGGGGTGCAGCGCCAACGCTAAATCGATTGCGGTCGTTGATGTATCACGCAACCGTCCACCGATCGGTGTGCACAGATGCCACACGGTGGCGGTGCTGCTCAGCTGCGGTTCGGCGGCGATGGACAACTCGTCGCACAACGGTTCCAGGGCGTCTTTGATGGTCTCGATGACCAGCTGGTGCTCGTGACGATTCTTGGCCGAGGAGACCAGCGCGGCGCCGTTGGCGGCGTCGGCGTCCGGGTCGGTGGCGCGCGGTGCGGAGCCGGCGAACGGCCGGCACTCGACACGGTCGCCGCTGCGCGCCACCAGGAGCTCGGGGCTGGCACCCACCAGCGCCGCCCCCGCATACTCCTCGCCGGCGGCGGTCAGGTCGACGAGGTAGCCGTAGGCCGTGGGGTCCGCCGCGATGAGCCGGCGCAGCACCACCCGCGCATCCAGCGGGCCGTCGGCGACCAGCCGCAAGGCGCGGGCCAGCACCACCTTGTGCAGCGGGTTGTCGGCCGCGGCGAGCTGCTCGCACGCCCGGCGGATCCGGTCCCGGTAGTCGACCGGTGATGGGATGGCTTCGGCCACCCGCACCGGCGGCAGCCCGCCGGTCGGCCAGTCAGGCGGTCCGTCGGTGCGGTGCACCGCGTCGGGTGTCAGCAGCGCCGCGGGGCGCTCGACGTCAAAAGGCAACGCGCCCAAGACAATCGAAGCTTCTCCCGAGCGCAGCGCGGCCTGCGCCGCGACCACGTCGCCATAGCGGCGCCGCACCCCGTCGGCGAGCAGGGTTTGCGTCGGCCCGCACAGCGCGAACGGCGGTTCGTGGTCGCTCACCCGGGTTTGATCGCCTGTGGCTGGCTGGTCAATCCGAGCGCGGCGAGCTGTCGGACGCCGTGCTCGAATCCGCACACGGCGATGGAGCCGGCCAGCATCCAGAAGCGGCTGCCCTCGACGAGGGGCAGCTCCACCCAGCGGGTGATCACCGACCGGGAGAAGTGGCTGTGCCCCACGAACACCACGTCGCGCGGGCTCATGTGCTCCAACGCGAAGGCGACGGCCCGATCGGCGCGGTCGCTGACCTGCTGCACGCTCTCGCCGCCAGGACAGCCGTGCGTCCAGACCAGCCAATCGGGCACCTTTTCGTGGATCTGTGGCGTCGTCAGCCCCTCGTAGGATCCGTAGTCCCATTCGGCGAGCAGCGGGGAGACCTCGTCGACGGTGAGCCCGGCCAGCTTGGCCGTGGTCAGGGCGCGGATGCGCGGGCTGCTCACCACCAACGGGTCGGCGAGGTTCAGTTCACGCAGAACGCGGCCGGCCAGCTCGGCCTGGACGCGGCCGGTGTCGGTGAGTTCAAGGTCGGTCCGGCCCGTGTGCTGGCCGGATTTCGACCACTCGGTCTCGCCGTGCCGGAGCAGGACCAGGCGATGGTTGTGCAAGCCCATATCGACCGATTGTGCCGGACGACATGCCGGGCCCGTCGGCCGCAGCGCTCGGCGAGCGAACGTGCCAGGATGGGCGTTGTTGAGCGCATGGCGACGACGCAGAGGGGAGAGCCGCGCCTATGGTTGCTAGGACCCGGGTATTGGCGGTGGCCAACCAAAAGGGCGGCGTCGCAAAGACGACGACCGTCGCCTCGCTGGGCGCGGCGATGGTCGACGAGGGTAAGCGAGTGCTGCTGGTCGACCTCGACCCGCAGGGCTGCCTGACCTTCTCGCTGGGCCAGGACCCCGACAAACTACCTGTGTCCGTGCACGAGGTGCTGCTCGGTGACGTCGAGCCCAACGCCGCGTTGGTCTCGACAATGGAGGGCATGACGCTGCTGCCGGCCAACATCGACCTGGCGGGGGCCGAGGCGATGCTGCTGATGCGCGCCGGCCGCGAATACGCGCTCAAACGCGCGCTGGCCAAGCTCTCCGATGACTTCGACGTGGTCATCATCGACTGCCCGCCGTCGCTGGGTGTGCTCACCCTCAACGGGCTGACCGCCGCCGACGAGGTGATCGTGCCGCTGCAGTGCGAGACGCTCGCGCACCGCGGTGTCGGTCAGTTCCTGCGCACGGTCGCCGACGTCCAGCAGATCACCAACCCGGATCTGCGGCTCCTGGGCGCGTTGCCGACGCTGTACGACTCGCGAACCACACACACCCGCGACGTGTTGCTCGACGTCGCCGACCGCTACAACATGCCGGTGCTGGCCCCGCCGATCCCGCGCACCGTGCGCTTCGCCGAAGCCAGCGCCTCGGGCTCGTCGGTGATGTCCGGGCGCAAGAACAAGGGTTCGTCGGCCTACGGCGAGCTGGCGAAGGCGTTGCTCAAGCACTGGAAGAGCGGCAAGCCGCTGCCGACCTTCGCCGTGGAGGTCTAGTGGCGATCGCAAGCGCGGCGGAGCCGGGCGCAGCGGGTCGCCACCATCGGGTCTAGTGGCGATCGCAAGCGCGGCGGAGCCGGGCGCAGCGGGTCGCCACCATCGGGTCTAGCTAGCCCAGCGCGACCAAGGTGTCGCCGCGCTGCTCGAGCACCCGGGATCCGATCACTGCCGGGAACACCGGTTTCCCGGCCGGCGGCGCGCTCGTCGACCGGTCCACCGGAATGTAGCGTTCGTTGGCTCCGGTGAGCGGGTCGTAGGCCCCGATCGCGCCGGTGACCGGCACCAGCAGCCGGCCGGCCATCATCACCCCGGGCCCCAGCGGCGCCGTCGTGCCGCCCGCCGCGATCGTGTAGCGCAGCGCCATCGTTCCGGCGTCGAAAACCATCAGCGAATCGCCCGTCCACCAGGTGACCAGGCTGCCCGGATGGGAAGTCACCGCCGAGCGTGACGGCGGCTTGGGCAGCGGCGTGCTCGACACGGTAGCGCCGGTTTCGTCGATCACGTCGACTCGGGGCTGCGGCGCCGGCAGGTAGATCGCGGTGATGTTCTCCGAGACGGCCAGCACCCGGGCGCCCGAATCGGGCGCGATCCCCGGTTCGGCCACGATGTGCTGCTGGGGTTCGTCGTCGTCCTTGCCAGGGCGCAGCAGCACCAACCGCAGGTCGGCCTGATTCGCGCAGCTTTCCAGCACCGACACCGCCTGCGAACTGGCCGCGGCCGAGAAGAGCTTGCAGCCGGAGTGCAGTCCGCGCGTCGCCGGCTTCACCCGGGCGTCGGTCTCGCCGTAGGTCAGCATGCGGACCATGTCCGAACGCAGGAGTTCCAGCCTGGTGTCGCCGACCGACAGCACCGTCATGCCGTCGGAGGAGAGTCGCACCCGCGGATCGGCGTAGCCGCTGCGGGCGGGCCCGCGACGGCCGGTGGAGCCGTCCAGGGTGCTCACCTGCCCGCAGCCGCGGTCGTCGCGGTAGACCGCGACGGCGTAGCGGTACAACCAGGTGACCCCACACAGGTCGGTGTCACGCGCGTAGCTCCAGCGGGACTGCCCGGTGTCGGGATCGCGCCCGTCGATCCGCCGGCCCGCACCGGTGACGACCTCACCGCCGGCCACGACCGGGGCGGTGGTGGCCGGACTGGCGGCGCTCCACAGCTGTTTCAGACCGGCCGGCACCTGTTTTGCCGGGCTCGGGTTGGGTGCCGGGACGGCAGCGGGCCGGCTGGTGGTGGCCCGGGCGTCGCTGGTCCACCAGATCAGCGCCGCGACAGCGGCGACGACGACCACGATGGCCGCGGCGGCGAGGATGTCGCCCTTGGTCCGGCGCTCGGGTTTGACCATGCGTCGGCGCGGGCCTTTAGTTGCTCTGCGGGGCGGCCGCCGTGGCGGCTTGCCCTTCCGCCGGCTTGCGGCGCCGACGGCGGCGCCGGGTGGAGCCGGCGTTGCCCGGGGGCGAGGCGGCCGGCGTTTCCGCGGCGGCCTCGCCGTTGCTGCCCGCGTTCCCGTTGTTCGACGGGTGCGCGGTGACCGGCTGGCCGCCACGGGTGCGCCGGCGGGTGCCCGAGCGGCGCGCGGGCTTCTCCGACTTCTGCTCCGGCTTCCCGCCGTCGCGGTCGCCGGTGCGGCGCTGACCCTGCGGCTTACGGGCCGTGCCCACGGTGCCGGCGGCCTCGGCCGGGATGTCCAGCTCGGCGTAGAGGTGCGGAGAGTTGGAGTAGGTCTCGGCCGGATCGGGGGACTCCAGGCCGAGCGCCTTGTCGATCATCGACCAACGGGGCAGCTCGTCCCAGTCCACCAAAGTGACGGCGATGCCGGTCTTGCCCGCGCGGCCCGTGCGGCCGATGCGGTGCACGTAGGCCTGTTCGTCCTCGGGGATCTGGTAGTTGATGACGTGGGTGATGTCGTCGATGTCGATACCGCGGGCGGCCACATCGGTCGCGACCAGCACGTCGATGTCACCGGTCCGGAAGGCTTTCAGCGCCTTCTCCCGGGCGATCTGGCCGAGGTCGCCGTGCACCGCGCCGACCTTGAAACCGCGCTCGGCCAGCTCATCGGCCACCTTCTGCGCGGTGCGCTTGGTGCGGGTGAAGATCATCGTGGCGCCGCGGCTTTCGGCCTGCAGAATCCGGCTCACCATCTCCACCTTGTCCAGGGCGTGCGCCCGGTAGACGTACTGCACGGTGGTGTCGTGGGTGGCCGCCGAGTGCGGCGCTTCCGCCCGGATGTGGGTGGGCTGGTTCATGAAGGTGCGGGCCAGCGTGATGATCGGGTCCGGCATGGTCGCCGAGAACAGCATGGACTGCCGGTCGGTCGGGATTTGGCGCAGGATGCGCTCGATGTCGGGCAGGAAGCCCAGGTCGAGCATCTCGTCGGCCTCGTCGAGCACCAGCACCGACAGCCCGCCCAGTTGCAGGTGGTTCTGTTGGCTCAGGTCGAGCAGCCGTCCCGGCGTGCCCACCACGACGTCGGCGCCGGCGCGCAGCGCCTCGATCTGCGGTTCGTAGGGGCGCCCGCCGTAGATGGGGACCACCGACAGCGGCCGGTCGTCTTCGGCGGTCAGGTGCTTGGCCGCCAGCGTCAGGTCACCGGTGACCTGTAGGCACAGCTCGCGGGTGGGCACCACGATCAGGGCCCGCGGGGTGCCGTTGAGCGGCCGCGCGGCGGTGCCGGCGGTGATGCGCTGCAGCAGCGGCACGCCGAAGGCGAAGGTCTTGCCCATACCGGTGCGGGCCTGGCCGATCAGATCGTCGCCGGCCAGCGCCATCGGCAGGGTCAATTCCTGGATGGCAAAAGGGCTTTCGATTCCCTTTTCGGCAAGTGCGCGCACGATTTCGTCGCGAACGCCGAGTTGGGCAAAGGTCAGTTCAGTTGTCTTGGTGAGTGTGGTCATGCGTGGGTAGATAGCCTCTCGGTGACGTATCGGTTGGTGTCGGTATTTCTCTGTCGCGGTCACGCGCGCACGAGTTCCGACTCCGAATACGTCGCCGAGTCGCCGGCCCTGGCCCAGTCTGGGAGGGCCCCAGTCAGGGCGGGCCAGCTGTGCACGCACATTTCGCCGATAGCGGCTTGAAAAAACAATTACGGCATAAATACAGCCGCCATCTACCTACATGATAGCTGGTCGACAGCTGGCTCCCATTTCGCGCTAAGTCAGCCGACTACAGTGTTGCCATGACCCGGCCCTCCTGCGAGCCCTCCCAAGCCGACCCGGAAGCCGACCCCATCGGCGATTCGCCCGCCCCGCGGCTGTCGGCTGATCACCCGGGCGTCAACGAGTTGTTCGCGGTCCTGGCCTACGGCGAGATCGCCGCGTTCTACCGGCTCACCGACGAGGCGCGGATGGCCCCCGACCTGCGCGGACGGATATCGATGGCGAGCATGGCCGCCGCCGAGATGCAGCACTACGAGCGGCTGCGCGACGCGTTGGAAGGCCGCGGCGTCGACGTGGTGCCGGCGATGTCCAAGTACGTCTCGGCGCTGGAGAACTACCACCGGCTGACGATGCCCAGCACGTGGCTGGAGGCTCTGGTGAAGACCTATGTGGGCGACGCCCTGGCGGCCGATCTGTACCTGGAGATCGCGGACCGGCTGCCCGACGAGGTCGCCGATGTGGTGCGCGCGGCGCTGGCGGAAACCGGGCACTCGCAGTTCGTCGTCGCCGAGGTGCGCGCCGCGGTGACGTCCAGCGGCAAGCAGCGCAGCCGGCTGGCGTTGTGGTCACGCCGCCTGTTCGGCGAAGCGATCACCCAGGCCCAGTACCTGCTGGCCGACCACGACGAGCTCGTCGACCTGGTGATGGCGGGCGCCGGCGGGCTGGGTCAGCTCAACGCGTTCTTCGACCGCATGCAGCAGACGCACGACCGGCGCATGCACGAACTGGGCCTGAGCTGATCCTCAGCCGTTAGGGCTCAGCCGTGATCGCAAGCGCGGCGCAGCCGGGCGCAGCGGGTCGCGGCCATAAGACTCAGCGTGCGCAGGTCGCCATGTTCGAGTTGTTCCCCGACGCGATCACCCGCTGACCGGCGGCGTTGAAGATCGAGCAGCTGAGCTGACCGTAGAAGCTGGTCGCGACGACCGATTCGGTCTGCACGCCCGGGTTCAGCACCACCACCTTCGACCACGGCAGCGACACGTTGAACTCGGTCTGCGGCACGCCCCGCGCATCGGTGTAGACGACGTTCACCAGGTCCAGCAGCTGCTTGGTCCCGTTCACGCTGTAGACGACGGTGCGCGGGTTGAGCGCGGCCGTCGGCGGTGCCGCGGCGAGCGGCGGGGCGACGGTGGGGGCGGCCACCGCCGGCGGTGCGATGGGCGCGGCGCTGGGTGTGGTGACCGTGGTGAAGGTCTCGGCCGGCAACTGGGAGGGGCCGGGGGAGGCGCTGGGCGGCACGGACGCCTTGGTGGTCGCGGGCGCCGAGGTTACCGGGTGCGGGACCGGCGCACCCAGCGTGGCCTTGGTCGACGCGCTGTCGCCGCTGTTGATGACGACGGCGGTGGCGATAGCGCCCAGGGCCACCACCGCGCCCACGATCGCCGTGGCGGGACGCCAGCGCGAGTCGGTCGGCCAGCCCGTCCAGTTGTAGTCGGCGTTCAGGTAGGGATCGGTATCGCAGGCGTCGTCGACGTCGTCGTCGTCGGGGTAAGCCCGGATCCTGTCGTCGAGGTGCGGCAGTGTGGTACCCATGGTGCCGAAGTTAGCCATGTGAAAGCACAGATCGGCTATCGCGCGGGTGTGTGAGACAACCTGCAAGCGAATCGTTATCGGGCTGCGACCGTGGTCCCGCTTTCGCTGACCGCGAAGTGTGGGGCTGTCGGCGGTGGTGATCAGCCGCGTCCACTAGCCTCTGCTGACAGGGCTGGGACTCAACGCCTGCGGAAGACGTCAATACCCATGGAAGGGGTGACCGTGGAGGTCAAGATCGGTATCACGGATAGTCCGCGCGAGCTGGTCCTCGCCAGCGCCCAGACACCCGCCGAAGTCGAGGAATTGGTCAGCGCCGCGCTGAGCGACGGGTCGGGCCTGCTCCGGTTGAGTGATGAACGGGGCCGTCGCTTCCTGATTCACACCAGCAAGATCGCCTACGTCGAGATCGGTGTCGCCGACGCGCGCCGGGTGGGCTTCGGGATCGGCGCCGAAACCGGCAAGCACGCCGGCAAGGGCCTCAAGAGCGAGTAAGCGGCACGTGTGACAGCCCGCCCCAGGCGAACTGGACCGTGCCCTCCACGGCGTCCGCCTTGGAGATCGGGCGATCGGAGTCCAGCCAGTACCTGGCGCAGTCGACGCTGATGCCGACCAGGCCGACCGCGATCATCCGCGCCCGGTGCGGGTCCAGCCCGGAGTCCTCGCTGATCAACGCGAAGACCGCGTCGATGCAGGATTCGGTCGCGACGCGCACCTGGGCGGCCACCTCGGGTTCGGTGACGTAGTCGTTCTCGAAGATCAGCCGATAACCCTGGCTGTCGTGCTCGATGAAATCGAAGAACGCCTGCACCGCGGCATGCAACCGGCGCCGGTTGTCGGTGGTGGTGTTCAGTGCCTGCTGCACGCCCGAGACCAGGTTCTCCACGTGCCGCGCCAGCACCGCCAGGTACAGCTCGAGTTTGCTCGAAAAATGTTGATACAGAACGGGTTTGCTAACCCCGGCGCGATCGGCGATCTCGTCCATGCCGGCCGCGTGGTAGCCGCGGTCGACGAAGACATCGCTGGCCACGATGAGCAATTGGCCGCGCCGCTCGTCGCGGGGCAACCGGTTCCCCCGCCGGTTCGAGACCGCGGCTGCGTCCGCCGGCCGACCGCGGTCACCCGATCTGACGGCGCGCCGCGCCGGCGCTTTGGCGAGTTCGCTCATCGATTCCTCATCTGATTCGTCGCGGCCGGCCGTCGATAACCGGGGCCAGCCGCTCGCAGCCCGTGGCACAGACCTTACTACCCACCGGGTCGATGCGATCGTCATCGCCGTCGTCGCCGCAGGCAGAAGCGGTGTCGGAGGGCCGATTCGGGCGCGCCACGGGAGGCGTGAGTGGCGGGCTGTGTAATCCTGGGGCAATGACGTCCCCGCGGCCCCCGCGCAGCACAGGTCGCGTGCCGGTGTTGCGCGACGAGTGGCGAGAGCCGTTGCGGGCGCTGCGCGACCCCTTGGCGCGGGAGGCCGGACGGGCCCGGGCCGACCGTGAGCGGCCGCGGCAATGGCGCAAACAGACCTGGCTGGGGCGGTTCGTCTCCACCTACGGCTGGCGGGCCTACGCCCTGCCCGTCCTGGTGGTGCTCACCGCGGTGGTCATGTACCAGACGGTGACCGGTACCGGTGCGCCGAAGCCGACCGCCAATCAGCCCATCCAGAGTCCGCCCGCGATCGGCGCGGTGGGCACCACGATCATCGACGCCCCGCCGCGCGGGCTCGCCGCGTTCGACGCCAACCTGCCGGCCGGGACGCTGCCCGACGGCGGGCCGTTCACCGAAGCGGGTGACAAGACGTGGCGCGTCGTGCCGGGCACCACGCCGCAGTTCGGCCAGGGCACCGCGAAGGTGTTCAAATACACCGTCGAGGTGGAGAACGGCATCGACCCGACCATGTTCGGCGGTGACGACGCCTTCGCCCAGATGGTCGACCAGACGCTGGCCAATCCGAAAGGCTGGACGCACAACCCGCAGTTCGCGTTCATCCGGGTAGACGGAGCCGCCGGCGGCAAGCCCGACTTTCGGATCTCGCTGGCGTCGCCGGTGACCGTGCGCGAGGGCTGCGGTTACGAGTTCCGGCTCGAAACCTCCTGCTACAACCCGGTGTTCGGCGCCAACCGCGAGGCGCGGGTCTTCATCAACGAGGCGCGCTGGATACGGGGAGCCGTGCCGTTCGAAGGCGACATCGGCTCCTATCGGCAGTACGTGATCAACCACGAGGTCGGCCACGCCATCGGATACCTGCACCACGAGCCGTGCGAGCAGCAGGGCGCCCTGGCGCCGGTGATGATGCAGCAGACGTTCTCGACGGCGAACAACGATGCGGCGCAGTTCGATCCCGACGTCGTCAAGGCCGACGGCAAGACCTGCCGGTTCAATCCCTGGCCGTACCCGATCGCCTAGCCCGCCGACGCGCGCTGCCGCCCGCGCCGCCGACGCGCGTTGCCGCGTCCCCGGCGGGCTGCTGTGATGGTGGTAGACGCTTTACCGCTAGGCCGACCGAGGAGATGTTTCGCAGTGTCGACGCCGCTGCCGCCCCTGGTGGCACCCGCAGACCACCTGACCGGCGATGAGGTGGCCCGCTACAGCCGCCACCTCATCATTCCGGACCTGGGTGTCGACGGGCAGAAGCGACTCAAGAACGCCCGGGTGCTGGTGATCGGCGCCGGCGGCCTCGGGGCGCCGACGTTGCTCTACCTGGCGGCGGCCGGTGTCGGCACGATCGGCATCGTCGACTTCGACGTGGTCGACGAGTCGAACCTGCAGCGCCAGATCATCCACGGCGTCGCCGACGTCGGACGGTCCAAGGCCCGCTCGGCACGCGACTCGATCGCCGCGATCAACCCGCTGGTCGACGTGCGGCTGCACGAGTTCCGTCTGGACTCCACCAACGCCGTCGAGTTGTTCGGCTGCTACGACCTGATCGTGGACGGCACCGACAACTTCGCCACCCGGTATCTGGTCAACGACGCGGCGGTGCTGGCGAAAAAGCCCTACGTGTGGGGGTCGATCTACCGCTTCGAGGGCCAGGTCTCGGTGTGCTGGGAGGACGCCCCGGACGGTCGCGGACTCAACTACCGGGACCTCTACCCCGAGCCGCCGCCGGCCGGCTCGGTCCCGTCCTGCGCCGAAGGCGGCGTGCTGGGCATCGTCTGCGCCTCCATCGCCTCGGTGATGAGCACCGAAGTGATCAAACTCATCACGGGCATCGGCGACTCGCTGCTGGGCCGGCTGATGATCTACGACGCGCTGGAGATGAGCTACCGCACCATCGCGATCCGCCGGGATCCGTCGGACGCGTCGAGGCCGAAGATCACCGAGCTCGTCGACTACGAGCAGCTGTGTGGCCTGGTGCCCGAGCCCTCCGCGCACGAGGCCACGTGTTCCATAACCCCGCGGGAGTTGCGCGACTGGCTGGATTCCGGCAAGAAGCTGGCCCTGATCGACGTGCGCGAGCCCGTGGAGTTCGACATCGTGCACATCGACGGGGCCCAGCTGATCCCGCAGTCGTCGATCAATTCCGGTGAGGGGCTGACAAAGCTGCCGGCCGACCGCCTGCCGGTGCTGTACTGCAAAACGGGGGTGCGCTCAGCGCAGGCGCTGGAGGTGCTGCGCAAGGCCGGATTCGCCGACGCGGTGCATCTGCAGGGCGGGATCGTGGCCTGGGCGCAGCAGATGCAACCCGACATGGTCATGTACTGACCGAAAACGGCTGTCAGACGGCGACGACCCGCCGCGCGCGGCTTCGCCGCACTTGCGATCGCCGCTTGTTGGACTCGTTTAGAGTACCGGTGTGACAGTCGAGCCACCGCCGGACCATGTGCTGTCGGCGTTTGGCTTGGCCGGCGTGAAACCCGTCTATCTGGGTGCCAGCTGGGAGGGCGGCTGGCGGTGCGGCGAAGTCGTCCTGTCGTTGGTGGCCGACAACGCGCGCGCGGCCTGGTCCGCGCGGGTCCGCGAGACCCTGTTCGTCGACGGCGTTCGGCTGGCCCGCCCGGTCCGTTCCACCGACGGGCGCTACGTCGTTTCCGGGTGGCGGGCAGACACCTTCGTGGCGGGGACCCCGGAGCCCCGCCATGACGAAGTCGTCTCGGCGGCCGTGCGCCTGCACGAGGCGACGGGCAAACTGGAGCGACCCCGCTTTCTGACCCAGGGGCCAACGGCGCCGTGGGGCGACGTCGACATCTTCATCGCCGCCGACCGCGCGGCCTGGGAGGAACGTCCGTTGGCCTCGGTGCCACCCGGCGCCCGGGTGGCCCCTCCGACGGCCGACGCCGAGCGCTCGGTGGAGTTGCTCCACCAGCTCGCCACCCTGCGCAAGCCGACCAAGAGCCCCAACCAGCTGGTCCACGGGGACCTTTACGGCACAGTGCTTTTCGTCGGCACTGCGGCGCCGGGCATCACCGACATCACCCCGTACTGGCGGCCCGCCTCGTGGGCGGCCGGTGTGGTCGTCATCGACGCGCTGTCGTGGGGGGAGGCCGACGACGGGCTCATCGAGCGCTGGAACGCCCTGCCGGAATGGCCGCAGATGTTGTTGCGGGCGTTGATGTTTCGCCTCGCGGTCCACGCCCTGCACCCGCGCTCCACCGCCGAGGCGTTCCCCGGCCTGGCGCGCACCGCGGCGCTGGTCCGGCTGGTGCTCTGACCTGGCCGCGTGACGACCCGCTGCGCCCGGCTCCGCCGCGCTGGCGATCGCCACTAGCGTCGGTCTTCAGAACTCGTAGCGGACTTCGCTCAGCGCGATCCTGCCGTCGGTCGCCAGCACGCCCTCGGCGCGCAACAACTCCAGCTGCCGGGTCGTCAGGTGCCGTGCCGGGCGCCCGGAGGCGGTGATCACCCGGTGCCAGGGCAGGTCCGAGGAGTCGGTCCGCATGATCCAGCCGACGATGCGCGGGCTGGAAAGCCCTGCGACAGTGGCGATGTCGCCGTAGGTGGAAACGCGGCCGGGCGGGATCGCGGCGACCAGCGCACGCACCCGCTCGACCTGCTCGTCGGTCACCGGCGCCATCCTCAGCGCGCTTCCAGCAGTTCGCGGGTCAACGCGGCGACCTCGTCGGGCTTGGCGTAGGGCACCATGTGGTTGCAGTCGAAGTTGCGCAGCCGGAAATTCGCTCCCAATCGCTGCGCCAGGCCGTCGGTCAGCGTGTCGGTGACATACGGCGGCGTGGTCCGCTCGGCGCGCACCAGGACGGTCGGCGTGTTCGCCGGCGGCAGCACGGTGTCGCGGGCCAGCTCGCTCCAGTACGACATCATCGCCGGCAGGCTGACCCGCCAGCCGTAGCGCCCGCTCGGCAGCGTGATCAGATGCTCGGCGATCTCGCCGTCCAGCAGGGCCGGTTCGACATCGGACCACGAGCCGTGCACCTTTTCCATCCGCGCCTCCTCGGCGTCCGGATAGTCGGGCGAGGACAGCATGGCCTCGGCGATCTCGCGCATCCACTCGCCGTCCAATCCGACCGCCGGGTCGAGCAGCAGCAGCCCCGCCACCTGGTCTGTGCGGGCCGCGGCGAGTTGCATCGCCAGCCCGCCGCCGAAGGAGTGGCCCACGATCACCACCGGGGTGTCGGCCTGCTCGTCGAGCAGGGCGCCCAGCGCCGCGACATTGGCGTCGATGGTCCAGGGGGCCGCCCACGAAGACCTGCCGTGGCCGATCAGATCCGGTGCGGCGATGCCGATCCCGGGCAGAAATCCGGACAGATGCTGCCAACGCTGCCCGTGGCCGGTCAGCCCGTGCAACGCCAGGATCCGAGCCGGACCGGACGGGCCGTAGCGGTGCACATGCAGCTTCGCGGTCACCCGTCGATGGTGCCAGCCGCCGCCACCGGGGGCCGCGGGTGGCCCTCAGCCACCCTCGTCCCAATCGTCCTCGGTGGAGACGACGTAGGCCTGCTCGATCACATCGGCCTCGTTGGCCTCACGGTCCCCCGCGGCGAGGTACTCGGCGTCCAGGCCGGTCTCGTCGTCGGAATCGGCGGGCCGCAGTTGCTCCGCCGCGTCGCCTTCAGGCGCCTCGTCGATGGGAAAGCCGCGTTCGTCGTCCGTCATCTCGAACCCTCCTCACCATTCTTCGGGCCGCTCCGATGTCCAGGGTAAGAGCAGGCGTCCGCGCCGGCAGTGCGAACTTGTCACACCCTGGTGATTGCATGCAGCCATGCCACACACCTGGGACGCCGAAGCGGGTGCTCTGCTGGCGCCCGGCGCACGCGGGGTCGTTCGCGTCCTCGGGGGGCCCGGCACCGGCAAGAGCAGCCTGCTGATCGATGCCGCGGTCGCTCAGATCGACGCGGGGGTCAACCCGGAATCGGTTCTGCTGCTTACCGGTTCCGGCCGAATGGGGATGGCCGAACGCGGCGCCCTGACGACGGCGTTGCTGCGTTCGCGCTCCACCGACACGGGCCGGGCCGCCGTGAGCGAGCCGCTGGTGCGGACCGTGCACGGGTACGCCTACGCGGTGTTGCGCCGCGCCGCCGAGCGCGCCGGCGAGGCGCCCCCGCGGCTGGTCACCAGTGCCGAACAGGACGCCATCATCCGGGAACTGCTGGCCGGAGACCTCGAAGACGGCCCGCGCGCCGCGACGGCGTGGCCGGACCAGCTACGGCCGGCGCTGAGCACCGCGGGTTTCGCCGCCGAGCTTCGAAACCTGTTGGCCCGCTGCGCCGAACGCGGTGTGGATCCTCAGGAACTGGAGCGGCTGGGCCGTCGTTGCCGCCGGCCGGAATGGACCGCCGCCGGTCAATTCGCCCGCCAGTACGAGCAGGTGATGCTGCTGCGGGCGGCGGTGGGCACGGCCGCGCCGGAGGCCACCACGCCCGCGCTGGGCGCCGCCGAATTGGTGGGTGCCGCACTGGAGGCGTTCGCCGTCGACCCCGAACTGCTGTCCGCCGAACGCGGCCGGATCCGCGTCCTGTTGATCGACGACGCCCAGCAGCTCGACCCGCAGGCGGCGCGGCTGGTTCGGGTGCTCGCGGCGGGCGCCGAGCTGGCGCTGATCGCCGGGGATCCCAACCAGGCGGTGTTCGGCTTCCGCGGCGGCGAATCCGCGGGGCTGCTCGGCGGCGACACGGCGTCGGTGACGTTGACGACGTCACACCGCTGCGCCCCGGCCGTGGCGCGCGCGGTCAGCGGCATCGCCGGCCGGTTGCCCGGCGGCAGCGGCGGCCGGCGGATCGACGGGGCCGGCGAGGGCGAGGGATCGGTCACGGTGCGTCTCGCCGCGTCGGCGCACGCCGAGGCGGCGACGATCGCCGATGCGCTGCGGCGCGCACACCTGGTCGACGGTGTGCCCTGGTCGCAGATGGCGGTCATCGTCCGGTCGGTGCCGCGGGCCGGTGCGCGATTGCCGCGCGCATTGGCCGCCGCCGGGGTGCCGGTGGCCGCGCCCGCGATGCCCGGGCCGCTGTCTCAGGAGCCGGCGGCGCGGGCGTTGCTCACCGTGCTGCTGGCCACCGCCGACGGGCTCGACGGACAGCAGGCGCTGGCGTTGGTGACCGGCCCCATCGGTCGCGTCGATCCCGTTTCGCTGCGCCAGCTGCGCCGAACCCTGCAGCGCGCCAACCCCGATCGCGCGTCGGCAGATGTCGCCGAACTGTTGCGCGAGGCGCTGTCCGCGGACACGCTTCCCGCGGGCCCGCAGTTCGCCCCGCTGCGCAAGGTCCGCGCGGTGCTGGACGCGGCCGCGCGCTCGCACCGCGCCGGTGACGACCCGCGCTACACCCTGTGGGCCGCCTGGCACCGGTCCGGCTTGCAGCGCCGCTGGCTGTCGGTGAGCGAACGCGGCGGCCCCGCCGCGGCCCAGGCCGCCCGGGACCTCGAGTCGGTGACCGCGTTGTTCGACATCACCGACGACTATGTGTCGCGCACCTCGGGTGCGTCGTTGCGCGGCCTGGTCGAGCACATCGCCGCGCTGGCGCTGCCGGGTGTCACCCCGGACCCGGTCGCAGCGGCCGAGCAGGTCAGGGTGCTCAGCGCGCACGCCGCGCTGGGGCACGAATGGGATTTCGTGGTCATCGCCGGATTGCAGGATGGGTTGTGGCCCAACACTGTTCCGCGTGGCGGCGTGCTCGGTACCCAGCGGCTGCTGGATGTGCTGGACGGGGTCGGCGCGGACGTCTCGGCGCGGGCGCCGCTGCTGGCCGAGGAGCGCAGGCTGCTGGTGGCCGCGATGGGCCGGGCCCGGCGCCGGTTGCTGGTGACGGCCGTCGACAGCGACACCGGTGGGACCGGGGGCGAGGCCGCGCTGCCGTCGGCGTTCTTCGCCGAGATCGCGCAGTGGGCGGACGACGACGCCGACATCGCCGGCGCACCACCGGTCTCGGCGCCACGGGTGTTGTCCGCGGCCGCGCTGGTGGGCCGGCTGCGGGGTGTGGTGTGCGCACCCGACGGGGCGGTCGACGAGCACGCCCGCGACTGCGCGGCAACGCAATTGGCCCGGCTGGCCAAAGCCGGCGTGCCGGGCGCCGACCCCGCCGGGTGGCACGGCCTGACCCCGATCAGCACCAGCGAACCGTTGCGGGACAGCGGCGATGCCGTCACCCTGACGCCGTCCACCATGCAGACCCTCAACGACTGCCCGCTGCGCTGGCTGGCCGAACGGCACGGCGGATCCAATCCGCGCGACGTGCGCTCGACGATCGGGTCGGTGGTGCACGCCCTGATCGCCGAACCGCACAAGAGCGAATCGGAACTGCTGGCCGAGCTGGAACGCGCCTGGGAGCAGCTGCCCTTTGCGGCGCAATGGCATTCGGACAACGAGCTGGCCCGCCACCGCGCCATGCTGGAGGCGTTCTTCGAGTGGCGGTCGCAGACCCGGGGCGCGCTGACCGAGGTCGGCGTCGAGGTCGAGATCGAGGGGACCGTGGCAACCGGAGACGGCGGCGAGGTGCGGCTGCGCGGGCGGGTCGACCGCCTGGAGCGCGACGCCGCCGGCCGGCTGGTGATCGTCGACATCAAAACCGGCAAGACGCCGGTCAGCAAGGACGACGCCCAACAACACGCCCAGCTGGCGATGTATCAGCTGGCGGTGGCCGCGGGCCTGGTCGGCAACGGGACCGACAATCTGGAGCCCGGCGGTGCGCGGCTGGTGTACCTGGGCAAGGCCGGGGCGTCCGGAGTGGCCGAACGCGAACAGGATCCGCTGACCGCGGCTGCCGGCGACGAATGGCGAGAGGTCATCGCGCGAGCGGCCGACGCGACGTCCGGCCCGCGATTCATCGCGCGGCGCAACGCCGGCTGTTCGCACTGTCCCATCCGGCCGTCCTGCCCGGCCCACGTCGACGGGCCGCAGCGATGACCCCGCCGCCGCGCTACAGCCCCGCCGAATTGGCCGGCGCGCTGGGGCTTTTCCCGCCAACCGATGAGCAGGCCGCGGTCATCGCCGCGCCGCCGGGGCCGCTGGTGGTCATCGCCGGCGCCGGTGCCGGCAAGACCGAAACCATGGCCGCGCGGGTGGTGTGGCTGATCGCCAACGGTTACGCCGAGCCCGGTCAGGTGCTGGGATTGACGTTCACCCGCAAGGCCGCCGGCCAGCTGCTGCGCCGGGTCCGGTCCCGACTGGCCCGGCTGGCCGGTGTCGGTTTGGGCGTACCGAGCGCCGGCGGTGACGCGGCCGTCGACATCGAGGGCGCGCCGACGGTCAGCACCTACCACGCCTTCGCGGGCTCGCTGTTGCGCGACTACGGGCTGTTGCTGCCCGTCGAGCCCGATACGCGGCTGCTCAGCGAAACCGAGTTGTGGCAGCTGGCTTTCGACGTGGTCAACGAATATCCGGGGGAATTGCGGACCGACAAGACGCCGGCGGCCGTCACCTCGATGGTGCTGCGGCTGTGGGGGCAACTCGCCGAGCACCTGGTGGACACCGGCCAGCTGCGCGACACCCACCTGGAACTGGAGCGGCTGATCCACTCGCTGCCCGCGGGGCCCTATCAACGGGACCGCGGCCCCAGCCAATGGCTGCTGCGGCTGCTGACCACCCAGACCGAGCGCGCGGAATTGGTGCCACTGCTCGACGCCCTGAACGACCGCATGCGCACCGCGAAGGTGATGGACTTCGGGATGCAGATGGCCTCGGCGGCCAGGCTGGCCGCGGCGTTCCCGCAAGTCGGCGAGGACCTGCGCGGCCGCTACCGGGTGGTACTGCTCGACGAATATCAGGACACCGGTCACGCCCAACGCATCGCGCTCTCAGCGCTATTCGGCGCTGGGGTCGACGACGGGCTGGCGCTCACCGCCGTCGGCGACCCCATTCAGTCGATCTACGGCTGGCGGGGCGCTTCGGCGACCAACCTCCCCCGATTCACCACCGACTTCCCCCGATCCGACGGCACCCCGGCCCCGATGTGCGAGTTGCGGACCAGCTGGCGCAACCCGCCGCGGACCCTGCGGGTGGCCAACGCGGTATCGGCGGAGGCGCGGCGGCGGTCGGTGGCCGTGCACGCGCTGCGCCCGCGCCCGGATGCCCCGCCCGGCACCGTCCGCTGCGCCTTGCTGCCCGACGTCACGGCCGAGCGCGAGTGGATCGCCGGCCACCTCGAGGCGCAGTATCAGCGGGCCCGCGACGAGGGCGTCAACCCGCCGACGGCTGCGGTGTTGGTGCGCCGCAACGCCGATGCCGCGCCCATCGCCGACGCGCTACGCGCCCGCGGAATCCCCGTCGAGGTCGTCGGGCTGGCCGGGCTGCTGGCCATTCCGGAGGTCGCCGAGGTGGTGGCCATGCTGCGGCTGGTCGCCGATCCGACGGCCGGTCCGGCGGCGATGCGGGTGCTCACCGGCTCCCGCTGGCGCCTCGGTGCCCGCGACCTCGCGGCGCTGTGGCGGCGTGCGCGTGCGCTCGGCGGGGCCGTGCAGTCCGCCGAGTCGGCCTCGCCCGAGTCGATCGCGAGTGCGGCCGGCCCCGACGCCGACGCGGTGTGCCTGGCCGACGCGATCGCCGATCCCGGTGCGGCCGAGGCATATTCGGCCGCCGGATATCAGCGCATCACCGCCCTGGCCGCCGAACTGCGCGCGCTGCGCGCCCACCTGGGCCATCCGCTCCCGGATCTGGTCGCCGAGGTGCGCCGCGTGCTGGGCATCGACTGCGAAGTCCGGGCCGCGGCGGGGGTCGGGGCCGGCTGGGCCGGCACCGAGCACCTGGATGCGTTCGCCGACGTCGTCGCCGACTACGCCGAACGCACCGACGACGCCGCAACCGGGCCGGCGGACGCATCGGCGTCCACGTCGGTGACCGGACTGCTGGCATTCCTGGACGTCGCCGAGTCGGTCGAGAACGGTTTGGCGCCGGCACCATTGGCGGTCGCCCGCGACCGCGTCCAGGTGCTCACCGTGCACTCCGCGAAGGGGCTGGAGTGGCAGGTCGTCGCTGTGGCCCACCTGTCCGGCGGTACCTTCCCCTCGACGGCATCGAAGAGCACCTGGCTCACCGACGCCGCGGAACTGCCGCCGCTGTTGCGCGGCGACCGCGCGGCCAAGGGCGCGCTGGGCATCCCGGTCATGGATACCTCGGACGTCACCAACCGAAAGCAGCTGTCGGACAAGATCTCCGAGCATCGCCGCCAGCTCGAGCAGCGGCGCATCGACGAGGAGCGACGATTGCTGTATGTGGCCATCACCCGGGCCGAGGACACCCTGCTGGTGTCCGGGCACCACTGGGGGGCCACCGGCATCAAGCCGCGCGGCCCGTCGGACTTCCTATGCGAAATCAAGGCCGTTATCGACGATTCGGCGGCGGCCGGCGATCCCTGCGGGTCGGTGGAGCATTGGGCGCCGCCGCCCGCCGACGGCGAACGAAACCCGCTACGCGACGACGTCATCGAAGCGATATGGCCGCCCGATCCGTTGGCGGCGCGGCGCGACGACGTCGAGCGTGGCGCCGCGCTGGTGACCCAGGCGTTGCGCACCGGCGCGCCCGACGTGGGCGCGGACGTGGACGGCTGGGCCGCCGACGTGGACGCGCTGCTGGCCGAGCGTGCCCGGGCGGTGCAGCCGCCGCCGCGCGTCCTGCCCGGCCAGTTGTCGGTCAGCTCGCTGGTCGGCTTGGCGCGTGACCCGGCGGGCACGGCGCAGCGGCTGCGGCATCGGCTGCCGTCCCGGCCGGAGCCGCATGCGTTGCTGGGCAATGCCTTTCACGCATGGGTGCAGAAATTCTACGGCGCCGAGTGTTTGTTCGATCTCGGCGATCTGCCGGGCGCGGCGGATTCCGACGTCGGCGACAGCGCGGAATTGGCCGCGTTGCAGCATGCCTTCACCGAATCACCCTGGGCCGCACGCACTCCCGTCGCCGTCGAGGTGCCGTTCGAAATGCCGATCGGCGACACCCTGGTGCGCGGGCGCATCGACGCGGTCTTCGCCGACCCCGATGGTGGCGCCACGGTCGTCGACTGGAAGACCGGTGAGCCCCCACGCGGGCCGGATGCGATGCGGCAGGCCGCCGTCCAGCTCGCCGTGTACCGCTCGGCGTGGGCGGCGTTGGCCGGCATCCCGGAATCCTCGGTGCGCACCGCCTTCCATTACGTGGGTGCTCGCACCACCGTGATCCCCGACGACTTGCCGAGCGAGGCCGAGGTCGCGGGCCTGCTGATGGATCCGGACGGTTCCCGCCTTGTCCGGATGTGACCTGCGCCGCCCGAGTATTGAGGAGGCTGTGGCCGTGGTTACATAAGACGCGTGCGTGTCTCGTGCGCAGAAGTCAAGCCGGTGACGGACCGCCGTGGGCAACGGTAGGTCCCGGAAGCTGAGCGGTCTGGACGAAACCCTGACTGCTCAGCGCGGTCACCAGCTGATCGGCGTGGTGCGCATCCCCGAAGAGCATGCGAGTCCCATCCGCGTCATCACCCGCCGCCTGGCCATCGCGCTGGTGGTGCTGTTCGCCGCGGCCGTGATCGTCTACCTGGACCGCACCGGTTACCGCGACGTGCGGGGCGAGCCGCTGACCTTCCTGGACTGCCTCTACTTCTCCGCGGTGTCCCTGTCGACGACCGGCTACGGCGACATCACGCCGTACACCGAAACCGCGCGCCTGGTTCACACCCTGATCTTCACCGCGCTGCGGATCGCGTTCCTGGCCGTGTTGGTCGGCACCACGCTCGAGGTGCTCTCCGAGCGGTCCCGGCAAGGGTGGAAGATTCAGCGTTGGAGGAGCAGAGTGCGCAACCACACCATCGTGATCGGCTACGGCACCAAGGGGAAAACGGCGGTCGCCGCCATCCTCGGTGACGAGGACGCCCAGGGCGAGGTCGTCGTCGTCGACACCGATCGCAGCACCCTCGAGCACGCCGAAAGCGCCGGCCTGGTCACGCTGCACGGCGACGCGACCAAAGCCGATGTGCTGCGGCTGGCCGGCGCCCAGCACGCCGCCTCCATCATCGTGGCCACCAGCCGGGACGACACCGCCGTGCTGGTGACGTTGACGGCGCGCGAGCTCGCGCCCCACGCCAAGATCGTCGCCTCGATCCGGGAGACCGAGAACCAGCACCTGCTGCAGCAGTCGGGTGCGGACTCGGTGGTGGTCTCCTCGGCCACCGCCGGCCGGCTCCTGGGGCTGGCCACCACCACGCCCAGCGTCGTGGAGATGATCGAGGATCTGCTGACTCCCGACGTCGGGCTGGCCATCGCCGAGCGTGAAGTGGAGCAGGCCGAGGTCGGCGGATCGCCGCGGCACCTACGGGACATCGTGCTCGGTGTGGTGCGCGACGGCCACCTGCTGCGCATCGGTGCGCCGGAAGTGGATGCCATCGAGGCCAACGACCGGCTGCTCTACATCCGAAACGCCGACCACTGATGGCGATCGCGGACTTTCAGCTGCGCAGCGTCCCGCTGTTGTCCCGCGTGGGCGCCGACCGCGCCGATCAGCTGCGCACCGACGTCGAGGCGGCCACCGCGGGCTGGGCGGATGCGGCGCTGCTGCGGGTGGATTCGCGCAATCAGGTGTTGGCCGCCAACGGCCGGGTGGTGCTCGGCGCCGCCGCCGACGTGGCCGACAAGCCGCCGTCGGATGCGGTGTTTCTGGGGCGCCTGGAGGACGGCCGCCACGTGTGGGGCATCCGCGGCGGGCTGCAGGCTCCGGACGATCCCGATGCGCGCGCCGAGGTGGTGAACCTGCGCAGTCTCGGGCCGATCTTCGACGACATCAGCAGCCAGCTGGTGTCCGCGGCCGTCGCGCTGCTGAATTGGCATGAGAGGGCCCGCTTCAGCTCGGTGGACGGTTCGCCGACGCGTCCGGCCCGGGCGGGCTGGTCGCGCGTCAACCCGGTGACGGGGCACGAGGAGTTTCCGCGTATCGACCCGGCGGTGATCTGCCTGGTGCACGACGGCGGCGACCGCGCGGTGCTGGCCCGCCAGGCGGTGTGGCCCGAGCGGATGTTCTCGCTACTCGCCGGATTCGTCGAGGCGGGTGAATCTTTCGAGGTGTGCGTCGCCCGGGAGATCCGTGAGGAGATCGGGCTGACCGTCCGCGACGTGCGATATCTGGGCAGTCAGCCGTGGCCGTTCCCGCGCTCGCTGATGGTCGGCTTTCATGCCGTCGGCGACCCGGCCGAGGAATTCTCGTTCAACGACGGCGAGATCGCCGAGGCGGCCTGGTTCACCCGCGACGAGGTGCGAGCGGCGCTGGCCGCGGGGGACTGGTCGAGCGCGTCGGAGGCGAGTCTCCTGCTGCCCGGGTCGATCTCGATCGCCCGCGTGATCATCGAATCCTGGGCCGCGATCGACTGACGGGGCGCTTAGTTGCCGGCCTCGGCAAGCTTCGCCTTCACCTGCGCCGCGCTCGGGTTGGTCAGCGTCGACCCGTCGGCGAACTTCACCGTCGGAACCGTCCTGTTGCCGCCGTTGACTGAGCTGACGAAATCCGCGGCCGCCGCGTCGTGCTCGATGTCGACGGCCTGGTAGGGAATTCCGTTGGACTTGAGCACCGTCATCAGCCGGTGGCAGTAACCACACCATGAGGTCGTGTAGACGGTGAGCGGGGCAGAGGTCATAGCCCGTAAACGTAGCCCGGCGACGATGCATTCCGCGAAGCGGGATGCGGAGGAGCGGGCCCTGGGGTGAGCCCGGCGACGATGCATTCCGCGAAGCGGGATGCTGCCCAAATTCCTCGACTCGCCGGGGCGACACGCCCGCCCGCCGCATAAGCCCGGCGACGCGTCGGGCGCGCCGGGGGCTTCTGTCAGTATGGGAAGCCAAGATGGACGCCATGCCGACGGTCGCCGATCCATTGACAGCCGGGCTGGACGACGAGCAGCGCGAGGCCGTGCTGGCTCCCCGCGGCCCGGTCTGCGTGCTCGCCGGCGCCGGAACGGGAAAGACCCGCACCATCACGCACCGGATCGCCCAGCTGGTCGCCGGTGGTCACGTCGCGGCCGGTCAGGTGCTGGCGGTCACCTTCACTCAGCGGGCGGCGGGGGAGATGCGCTCGAGGCTGCGGATGATCGACGCCGCGGCGGGCGCGGGCGCCACCGTCGGCGCGGTCTCGGCCCTGACGTTCCACGCGGCCGCCCACCGGCAGTTGCGGTACTTCTGGCCGCGGGTGGTCGGTGACACCGGTTGGCAGCTGCTGGACAGCAAGTTCGCCGTCGTGGCGCGGGCTGCCGGCCGCGCCCGGATCAACGCCAGCACCGACGACGTCCGCGACCTGGCCGGCGAGATCGAGTGGGCCAAGGCGTCGCTGATCGGGCCGGAGGAATACCCCGCCGCGGTGGCAGCCGCCGCGCGGGACATCCCGATGGACGCCGCCCGGGTCGCCGCCGTCTACACCGCCTACGAGGCGCTCAAGGCCCGCGGCGACAACGTCACCCTGCTCGACTTCGACGACCTGCTCCTGCACACCGCGGCCGCGATCGAAAACGACCCCGCGGTGGCCGAGGAGTTCCGGGACCGCTACCGCTGCTTCGTCGTCGACGAATACCAGGACGTCACGCCGTTGCAGCAGCGGGTGCTGACGGCGTGGCTGGGCGATCGCGACGACTTGACCGTGGTGGGCGACGCCAACCAGACCATCTACTCGTTCACCGGGGCCTCGCCGCGGTTCCTGCTCGACTTCTCCCGCCGATTCCCCGACGCGACGGTCGTGCGGCTGGAACGCGACTACCGCTCCACCCCGCAGGTGGTCTCGTTGGCCAACCAGACCATCGCCGCGGCGCGCGGCCGGGTCGCCGGCAGCAAGCTGCACCTGGTGGGCCAGCGGGCGCCGGGCCCGGCGCCGTCGTTCAACGAACATCCCGACGAACCGGCCGAGGCCGCCGCGGTCGCGGCGTCGATCAAGCGGCTCATCGAATCGGGCACCCCGCCGTCGGAGATCGCTGTGCTGTACCGGGTCAACGCGCAATCGGAGATCTACGAGGAGGCGCTGACCGAGGCCGGCATCGCCTATCAGGTGCGCGGCGGTGAGGGGTTCTTCAATCGTCAGGAGATCAAGCAGGCCCTGCTGGCCCTGCAGCGGGCCGCCGAGCGCGGGGGCGGCGAGCCCCTGGAGACGCCCCTGCCCGATGTGGTGCGCGCGGTGCTGGAACCGGTGGGGCTGACGGCCGAGGAGCCGGTCGGCACCCGGGCCCGGGAGCGTTGGCAAGCGCTGAGCTCGCTGGCCGAGCTGGTGGATGACGAAGTGGCCCAGCGTCCGCAGCTGGACTTTTTAGGGCTGATGGCCGAACTTCGGCTGCGCGCCGACGCCCGGCACCCACCGGTCGTGCAAGGCGTCGCGCTGGCGTCGCTGCACGCCGCCAAGGGGCTCGAGTGGGACGCGGTGTTCCTGGTGGGGTTGGCCGACGGCACGCTGCCCATCTCGCACGCGCTGGCGCACGGCGCCGAGAGCGAAGCGGTCGAGGAGGAGCGCCGGCTGCTCTACGTCGGAATCACCAGGGCCCGAATACATTTGGCGCTCAGCTGGGCGCTGGCCCGCAGGTCGGGTGGGCGCCAGGGCCGCAAGCCGTCGCGGTTCCTCAACGGCATCGCACCGCAGACGCGGGCCGATGCGGCGCCGAACAAGGCCCGGCGCCCCCGGGGCACCGCGACCCGCTGCCGGATCTGCAACAACAACCTGACCACCCCCGCGGCCGTCATGCTGCGGCGTTGTGAGACCTGCGCCGCCGACATCGACGAGGATCTGTTGCTGCGGCTCAAGGCGTGGCGGCTGGACGTCGCCAAGGAGCAGAAGGTGCCCGCCTACGTCGTCTTCACCGACAACACGCTGATCGCCATCGCCGAACTGCGGCCCGACGACGAGGAGGCGCTGATCGCGATTCCCGGCATCGGCGCCCGCAAGCTGGAGCAGTACGGGCCCGACGTGTTGGGGCTGGTGCGCGGGCGCTGACCGGTAATCCGCAGGTCAGAAAATCGGTTGTGGTCATCGGCGGCGACCGTCTACCCTCGAAACCGCAACTCGGCACTACGGAAGAAGGAGGGTGGCCACGATGATCAACGACGCGTTCGGTGTAGGCGTGGTCCGCGCGGTGCTGCCCGCGGGCACCTTCCATGCCGCACCCGCCGCCTCGGCGGCCGCGCGTAAGCATCGCGCCGCCGCCGCGACCGACGCGTCCGTAGATGTCGGGGGCCCACCGAAGGCAAGGTAAGCACCAGCCCGGTTTTCTCCCAGATGGCCACGGACCCGAAGTCACCAGGATCCGTGGCCATAGTCGTAGGTCGACACCTTTTCGACCTGGTCCGGATCACTGCCAAGGACAGCAACCCAGACCAGGAAGTAGGTGGTAGGACATGTCGGCATCGACAGTCCCTAGACAAACCCTGCCGTGTCACGTCGGCGACCCCGACCTGTGGTTCGCCGACACCCCGGCCGATCTCGAGCGGGCCAAGACGCTCTGCACCGGCTGCCCGGTCCGGCGCCAGTGCCTGGCGGCCGCGCTGGAGCGGGCCGAGCCCTGGGGTGTGTGGGGCGGCGAGATCATCGACCGCGGCTCGGTGCTGAGCTTCAAGCGGCCCCGCGGGCGTCCCCGCAAAGGCGACCGGCAGGACGGGGCCGCCGCCTGACGCGCGGGACCTAAATGACCGCGCTGTCCGGTTCGGCGAAGCCGGGAACCAGCTCTTCGGACAGCGCCTTGATCGGCACGTGGGCGTCCAGCTGGCACAGGATCGCGGCCACCGACATGATCACCCGCATCGGGATGACCAGCTTGGGTGGCAGGTCCATCTGCCGGGCCGTCCGGATCTGTGACACCGAGCGGTCGATCTCGATGGCGGACATCTTCTGCAGCCACTTACGCGTGTAGTGGAAGACCTCGACCTCGACCGGCTCGACGTACTGGCGCAGCATGTCGTCGATGTCGCGCACCGACACCTGCTGGCCTTTCTGGATGAAGCCGGCCTTCTCCATGGTCGGCAACAACAGGTCGTAGTTCTTGTCGCGGGCCAGCCGGATGCTCATCCCGAGCTCGATCGGCAGGCCGCCGGGCAACGCGGCGACGGCGCCGAAGTCGATCACGCCCATTCGGCCGTCGGGAAGCAGCATGAAGTTGCCGGGGTGGGCGTCGCCGTGCAACATGCCCAGCCGGCGCGGCGCGTCGAAGGTGAGCTCCAGCAGCCGGGTGCCCATCAGGTCACGCTGCTCGACGGTGCCGTGCCGGATGATCTCGGCCATCGGGGTGCCCTGCATCCACTCCTGGATCACCACCTTCGGCGCGCTGGCCACGATCCGCGGCACCGCGAAGTGCGGGTCGTCGTGATAGGCCTTGGCGAAGGCGCGCTGGTTCTCGGCCTCCAGCCGGTAGTCCAGTTCCATCTCGGTGCGCTCGATCAGCTCGTCGACCACGCCCTGAACGTCGGCGCCGGGCGCGAGCTGCTTGAACACCCCGACCAGGCGCTGCATGGTCTTGAGGTCGGCGCGCAGCGCCTCGTCGGCGCCGGGGTACTGGATCTTGACCGCGACCTCA
Source organism: Mycobacterium mantenii (assembly GCF_001667865.1). Classification (GTDB taxonomy): domain Bacteria; phylum Actinomycetota; class Actinomycetes; order Mycobacteriales; family Mycobacteriaceae; genus Mycobacterium; species Mycobacterium mantenii_A. The sequence goes on from NZ_LZJP01000046.1 coordinate 167,674, forward strand.
CGGCCGTCGGCCCACACCCCCTTGTGCACCTGGCCGATGCTGGCCGAGGCCACCGGGGTGTCGTCGAACGACGTGAACCGCTCGCGCCACTTGGTGCCCAGCTGCGCATCGAGCACCCGGTGCACCTTGGCGGCGGGCAGCGGCGGGGCATCCTTCTGCAGCTTGGTCAACGCCTCCCGGTACGGCTCGCCGAACTCCTCGGGAATCGCCGCTTCGAGCACCGAGAGCGCCTGGCCCACCTTCATCGCGCCGCCCTTGAGCTCACCCAAAACGGTGAACAGTTGGTGGGCGGCCTTTTCCAGGAGCTCGGCCTGAACCTCGTCCCGGGACTTTCCGGTCAGCCGTTTACCGAATCCGAGCGCTGCCCGGCCGGCGAATCCGACCGGAATACTGGCCAGCTTCGCGTTCCGCGCGGCACGGCCCCTTTTGATGTCTGACACACACCCATCATCCATGATGGCCAGCGCGATGTGGAGTGAGATAGACAACGCTCGTTGTCACATTCTGTCGGCGCAGCTCAGGCCCACCAATCTCCCCGCCGCGCCGTGGGCCACAACCCAAGCGCCACAACGGAAGTGCCCGCGGCACGCGCGTTCAGCAGGAGCACAACGGGTGTTTGGCCCACTGCCGCGTGACGATCGCGCCCGAGTGCAGATCGAATTCCAGGGTCGCGTTCAGCGTCTGGGGTGCTCCGGGGTCGGCCGTCGCCTCCTGCCCGTGCACGGCCGCGATCACCCGGTTCACCTGGCTGAGGGCCAGCGCCGCGGTCGCCAGCACGGTGGCCCGGTCGGCGACGCCGACGGTTTCGCGCAGCTGCGCGCAGATGGCCGGCCAGGCCGCGTCGCGGTCCCGGCGGTGCAGGTCGGCGCAGCCCAGGCAGCTGGTCACGCCCGGGATCACCAACGGACCCACCAGCCCGATGCCGTCCCGCACCCGCACCAGCAGATGCGCGACGCGCTGGTTGTGCAGATCGCGCACCATGTGCGGGTCGGCGACCAGGAAATCCGCCAACACCACCAGATCAACGTCGTCGGCCGACACCGCGGCGTGCGGCTGGCTGCTGTGCGCGATCCGGGCGCCCGAGCAGCGCAACGTCTCCACCAGCAGCTCGGAGAGGGGCCCGCGGCCGTGGATCCGCACCGAGGCCGCCCGGCCCCGCGCCCGTCCGCATTCGGTGGCCACCCCGGCATCGACCAACTGCGCGACCAGGTTTCGCAGACCCTCGGCGTCGGTCAGGCCGCGATCGAGCGCGCGGCGCTGCAGCTCCGGGAGCGGGGTCGGCGACCACATGGATCGCAGGAGCATGGCCAGCTCGGCGGCGGCCAGGCCGCCCGGCGGACGGACCAGCACCGCGCGCCGTGGATCCCAGCCCACCTGAACCGCGCCGTCGGGCCGCAGCAGCACCGGCAGCGCGGGATCCAGCGCGTAGGTGGAGAGCACGGCCTGGCCCTGCTGAGTCACCGCGCAACTGTGTCACGCGCGGGGCGGTGGCCCGGTCAGTTATCCACAGGGCCGGCGTCGGGGCCCGGTCCGTCGGGACCCTGACCCTCCCGCTCGAGTTTGGCGATGGCCTCGTCGATACCGCTGGTGTCGCCACCGATGACCCGGTCGATGAAGCCCGCCGGCTCGTCGAGGTCGTCGGCGTCGGGCAGCAGGTCGGGGTGTTGCCAGATGCCGTCGCGGGCGTCGACCCCGGCGGCCTCCGTCAGGCGCTCCCAGAACGCGGCGGCCTCCCGCATCTTGCGGGGCCGCAGCTCCAGCCCGACCAGCGTCGCGAAGGTCTGCTCGGCCGGGCCGCTGCTGGCCCGGCGGCGGCGCATCGTCTCGCCCAGTGCGGCCGCGCCGGGGATCCGGTCGCCCAGCGCGGCGGCCACCACCACCTGCACCCAGCCCTCGATCAGGGCGAGCAGCGTTTCCAGGCGTTCCAGGGCCTGCGTCTGCGCCGGCGTCGCCTTGGGCTCGAAAACGCCCTGCCCGAGCAGGTTTTCGATCGCCGCCGGATCCGACAGCGACGCCGGATTGAAGTCGCGCGCCAGCTCCTCGATTCCGGACATGTCGATCTGCATGCCCATCGCGTACGCCTCGACGGCGCCGAGCAGTTGGCTCGACAGCCACGGCACGTGGCTGAACAGCCGGTGGTGGGCGGCCTCCCGCGCGGCCAGGAACGTCAGGACCTCGCTGCGCGGCCGTTCCAGCCCGGTGGCGAACGATTCGACGGCGTCGGGCATCACCGCCGCAATTCCCTTGGGCCCCAACGGCAAACCGATGTCGGTCGACGTCAACACCTCGCGGGACAAGCGGCCGAGCGCCTGTCCGAGTTGCGAGCCGAAGGCCATGCCGCCCATCTGCGACATCATCTGCAGCAGCGGGCCGGCCATGCTCTTGGCCTCTTCGGGCAGCGACGCCGCCCATACCGTCGAAATCTGTTGGGCCATCGGGTCACACAGCCGCTTCCACGTCTCCAGTGTGTTGTCGACCCAGTCGCCGGGGGTCCAACCCACCGCCCTGGTGGTGCCCGCCGGCAGCGCCGTGGCCCCGTCCAGCCAGGTTTCGGCCAGGCGGACCGCGTCGGAGATCGCCGAGTTGGTGGTGTCGGGAACCGGCGCCACAAAGCCGATCGAATTCGTCGCGACCCGTCGCGCCAACTCGTAATTGACCGGACCCGAGGCGGTTCCGCCTTGCCCGACGGTGCCCGCGCTGCTGAACATCTGACCCAGTTGGGTGAAGATCTGCCCCAGGTCGCCCATGCCGAATTCACCGCTCATGCCGAAGGCGGCGAACGGGTCGGACGGGTTCGAGCCCGAGTCGGGATCTTTTTTCCCGCGTTTGTCGGGGTCGTCTCCGGACGAGAAGCCGAAAGGCAGGTCAGCCATACCCTCAACGGTACTCACCACGGGGTCGGACGGCGCGACCTCGGGTCAGCTTGTAGCTGAACCCGCTAGCCCGACGTTGCAGCTGAACACCGCGCCGCGGCCGCCGTCTAGTGTGATCGGCGTGAACAGGCGCATCCTGACCTTGGTGGTCGCGCTGGTGCCGATCGTGGCGTTCGGCGTGTTGCTGGCGGTGGTGACGGTGCCGTTCGTGTCGCTTGGGCCCGGCCCCACCTTCGACACGCTCGGCGAGGTCGACGGCAAGCAGGTGGTGGCGATCGAGGGCACCCAGACGCACCCGACGACCGGCCACCTCAACATGACCACGGTGTCCCAGCGCGACGATTTGACGCTGGGCGAGGCGCTGACGCTGTGGCTTTCGGACCAGGAACAGCTGGTGCCGCGCGACCTCATCTACCCGCCCGGTAAGTCGCGCGAGGATGTCGACAAGGCCAACAACGCGGACTTCAAGCAATCCGAGGACAGCGCCGCCTACGCGGCCCTGGGCTACCTCAAGTACCCGGCGGCCGTCACGGTCGCCAAAGTCCCCGAGCCGGGCCCTTCGGCGGGCAAGCTCAAGACCGGCGACGCCATCGACGCGGTCAACGGCGTCCCGGTGGCCACCGTCGACGAGTTCACCGGATTGCTGAAGAACACCAAGCCCGGCCAGGTAGCGACCATCGACTACCGCCGCAAGAACGAGCCGGCCGGCGTGGCACAGATCACGCTGGGTGCCAACAAAGACCGCGACTACGGCTTCCTGGGCGTCGCCGTGCTCGACGCGCCGTGGGCGCCCTTCACCGTGGACTTCAACCTGGCCAACGTGGGCGGCCCGTCGGCCGGCCTGATGTTCAGCCTGGCGGTCGTCGACAAATTGACCACCGGCGACCTGGCCAAGTCGAACTTCATCGCGGGCACCGGGACCATTACGGCCGACGGCAAGGTCGGCCAGATCGGCGGCATCACCCACAAGATGGTCGCCGCTCACGCGGCGGGGGCCACGGTATTCCTGGTGCCGGCGAAAAACTGTTTCGAGGCCAGCTCGGACAATCCGTCCGGTCTGCGATTGGTCAAGGTCGAGACGCTCGGCCAGGCAGTGGATGCGCTGCACGCGATCGGGTCGGGTGGGCAGCCGCCAAGCTGCTAGCGAACCTCGGCGATCACGGGTAGCGCCATGCGTAGAGTTGTCACCGTCTAGCAATCGATCAGGGAGCGTAGCCAGTGGGGATGCGGCCCACCGCACGGATGCCGAAGCTGACTCGGCGTAGCCGGATTCTGATCCTGATCGCACTGGGTGTGATCGCTCTGCTGCTCGCGGGTCCACGGCTGATCGACGCCTATGTCGACTGGCTGTGGTTCGGCGAGCTCGGCTACCGATCGGTGTTCTCCACCGTGCTGGTCACCCGGTTCGTGGTCTTTTTGATCGCCGGTCTGCTGGTGGGCGGCATCGTGTTCGCCGGGCTGGCGGTGGCCTACCGCACCCGGCCGGTGTTCGTGCCGAGCAACGACAACGATCCGGTGGCGCGCTACCGCGCCCTGGTGCTGTCCCGGTTGCGACTGGCGAGCGCCGGAATCCCGGTGGCGATCGGCCTGCTGGCCGGCATCGTCGCGCAAAGCTACTGGGTGCGCATCCAACTGTTCCTGCACGGCGGCGACTTCGGCATCAGGGACCCGCAGTTCGGCAAGGATCTCGGCTTCTACGCGTTCGAGCTGCCGTTCTACCGGCTGCTGCTCAGCTACCTGTTCGTTGCCGTCTTCCTGGCGTTCCTGGCCAATCTGTTGGCCCACTACATTTTTGGTGGCATCCGGCTGTCCGGCCGCACGGGCGCGCTCAGCCGTTCGGCGCGGATCCAACTGGTCACCCTGGTCGGGGTGCTGGTCCTGCTCAAGGCGATCGCCTACTGGCTGGACCGTTACGAGTTGTTGTCGCACACCCGCGGCGGCAAACCGTTCACCGGCGCCGGGTACACCGACATCAACGCGGTGCTGCCGGCGAAGCTGATCCTGATGGCGATCGCGCTGATCTGCGCGGCCGCGGTGTTCTCCGCGATCGTGCTCAGGGACTTGAGGATTCCGGCGATCGGGCTGGTCCTGTTGCTGTTGTCGTCGCTGATCGTGGGCGCCGGGTGGCCGTTGATCGTCGAGCAGATCAGCGTCAAACCCAATGCCGCGCAGAAGGAAAGCGAATACATCAGCCGGAGCATCGCCGCGACGCGGCAGGCCTACGGCCTGACCTCGGACCAGGTCACCTATCGCAACTACACCGGCGACGCGCAGGCCACCGCCCAGCTGGTCGCCGACGACCGCGCGACTACCTCGAACATCCGGCTGCTCGACCCGACGATCGTCAGCCCGGCGTTCACGCAGTTCCAGCAGGGCAAGAACTTCTACTACTTCCCCGATCAGCTCTCCATCGACCGCTACCAGGATCGCAACGGGGCGTTGCGGGACTACGTCGTGGCGGCCCGCGAACTCAACCCCGACCGGCTGATCGACAACCAGCGGGACTGGATCAACCGGCACACCGTCTACACCCACGGCAACGGCTTCATCGCTTCGCCGGCCAACACCGTGCGCGGAATCGCCAACGACCCCAACCAAAATGGTGGCTATCCCGAGTTCCTGGTCAACGTCGTCGGCGCCAACGGCGGCGTGGTGTCCGACGGACCGGCGCAACTCGACCAGCCGCGCGTCTACTACGGACCGGTCATCTCCAACACGTCGGCCGACTACGCGATCGTCGGGCGCAACGGCAACGACCGCGAGTACGACTACGAGACCAGCAACGAAACCAAGAACTACACCTACACCGGGGTCGGCGGCGTCCCGATCGGCGACTGGCTGTCGCGCAGCGTGTTCGCCGCCAAGTTCGCCGAGCGAAACTTCTTGTTCTCCAACGTGATCGGCTCTAACAGCAAGATCCTGTTCAACCGTGACCCAGCGCGGCGGGTGGAGGCGGTGGCGCCGTGGCTGACCACCGACAGCGCCGTGTACCCGGCGATCGTCAACAAGCGACTGGTGTGGATCATCGACGGCTACACCACGCTGGACAACTACCCGTATTCCGAACTCACCTCACTGGAATCGGCGACCGCGGACTCCAACGAGGTGGCGTTCAACAAGCTGGCGCCCGACAAGCGGGTCTCCTACATCCGCAACTCGGTGAAGGCGACCGTGGACGCCTACGACGGCACCGTCACGCTGTATCAGCAGGACGAACAGGATCCGGTGCTCAGGGCCTGGATGCAGGTCTTCCCGGGCACCGTCAAGCCCAAGAGCGACATCACCCCGGAGCTGGCCGAGCACCTGCGCTATCCCGAGGACCTGTTCAAGGTGCAGCGGATGCTGCTCGCGAAGTATCACGTCAACGATCCGGTGACGTTCTTCTCCACATCGGATTTCTGGGACGTGCCGCTGGATCCGAACCCGACGGCCAGCAGCTACCAGCCGCCGTACTACATCGTCGCGAAAAACATTGCGAAGAACGACAATACGGCGTCGTATCAGCTGACCAGCGCGATGAACAGGTTCAAGCGCGACTACCTGGCCGCCTACATCAGCGCCAGCTCCGACCCGGCGACGTACGGCCGGATCACCGTGCTGACCATCCCGGGTCAGGTCAACGGGCCCAAGCTGGCCAACAACGCGATCACCACCGATCCGGCGGTGTCCCAGGACCTCGGCGTGATCGGGCGCGACAACCAGAACCGGATCCGGTGGGGCAACCTGCTCACCCTGCCGGTGGGGCAGGGCGGCCTGCTGTACGTCGAACCGGTGTACGCCTCCCCGGGGGCCAGCGACGCGGCGTCGTCGTACCCGCGGCTGATCCGGGTGGCGATGATGTACAACGACAAGATCGGCTACGGCCCCACCGTGCGTGACGCCCTGACCGGACTGTTCGGTCCGGGTGCGGGTGCGGCGGCGACGGGCATCCAGCCCACCGAATCCGGTACGCCCGCAGCCAGTCCGCCGGCCATCACGCCGGCGCCGGCCGCGACGCCCGGATCGCCCGGATCGCCGCCGCCAGTGGCCGCACCGCCGGTGCCCGACGGATCTGTGACGCTGTCCCCGGCTAAATCCGCTGCGCTGCAAGAGATTCAGGCGGCGATCGGTGCGGCGAAGGACGCGCAGAAGAAGGGCGATTTCGCCGGCTACGGCGCGGCGCTGCAGCGGTTGGACGACGCGATCACCAAATACAACAACACCAAATAGTCATCAGGCCCCGGCCATTCCGGCCGTTCGGAACCTGTCCCGATAGGCCTTCGGGCTGATGCCCAGGTGATTGACGAAGGCCCGCCGCAGTGTTTCGATGCTGCCGAAGCCGGCCATGCCGGCGGTCTCGGTGACCGACCGGCCGGCCTCCAGCGAGTTGCGGGCGAAGTCGATCCGCACCAATTCGACGTAGCGCGCCGGGGTCATGCCCAGCTCGGATTGAAAGAGCCGGGTCAACTGGCGCGTGCTCAAGGATGCTAGGGCCGCAAGCTTTTTTACGCTGTAGTCGGCGCCGGGGTCGGCCGCGATGGCATCGGTGACGGGCCGCAGCGGCGACTGGGGCGGGGGATCGGTCTCGAGCAGCACCGAGAATTGTGACTGGCCGCCCGCGCGTTTGAGGTAGACGACCAGCCAGCGGGCCACGTCGCGGACCAGCCCTGTCCCGTAGTCCATTTCGACCAGCGCCAGCGCCAGGTCGATGCCCGACGAAATCCCGGCCGAGGTGAAGATGTCGCCGTCGCGGACGAAGATCGCGTCCGGCTCGACGGTGACATCCGGAAACGCCCGGGCCAACAACCGGGTGTCGTGCCAATGCGTGGTGGCGCGCCGGCCGCGCAGCACCCCGGCCTGCGCCAGGACGAACGAGCCCGTGCAGATGGACGCCAGGCGCCGGGTGCGTGCCGACACCGAGCGGATGGCCTCGACCAGGGCGGGATCAACCGCCCGCCGGGGCAGGTCGTCGCTGCCGGCAACCATGACGGTATCGGCGGAATCGATCGCCGCAATGCTGTCCGTGACGCCCAATCGGGCCCCGATCGAGCTGGTCACGTCGCACCCGTCCGCCGACGCGATCTTGACCTGGTAGTCGGCGCCGAACCGGTTGGCCTCGACGAAGACCTCACCCGCCCCCGCGACGTCTAACAGCGTCACCCCGTCGAAGACGACGATCACCACCACCCGCGAACGCGCTTTGGCTGCAGCCACGCAAGCCATTGTGTCGCTTTCTGTGGAGAGGACGGCCCAAACGGCACGGGTCGGATCGTCCGCGCCGCCGCACACTCATTACCGACGGCCACCGAACAAGGAGACGACCAACATGACCACCAGCTCGATCGACACCATCGCCGGCATCCACGTACCCGACACCGCGCTGGTGCGCGAGGCGACCGAATTTATCCGAGACACCGAGGACGAGTTGCTTTTCAACCATTCCCGCCGGGTGTTCTTCTTCGGCGCGCTGCGGGGCCTGCGCCGCGGACTGCAACCGGATTTGGAGCTGCTCTACGTCGGCGCGATGTTTCACGATCTCGGCCTGACGGAGCGTTACCGCGGCTCCAGCGATCGCTTCGAGGTCGACGGCGCCAACGCGGCCCGGGACTTTTTGACGGCCCACGGCGTCGACGAGGCCGGCGCCGACAAGGTGTGGCTGGGCATCGCGCTGCACACCACGCCCGGCGTGCCCGAGTTCCTCGCGCCCGAGGTCGCCCTGCTGCAGGCCGGCGTGGAAGTCGATGTGCTCGGCGTCGGGCGCGAGCAGTTGGCGCCCGAGGCGCTGGCCGCGGTGACCGCCGCCCACCCGCGCCCGGACTTCAAGAACCGGATCCTGGCGGCGTTCAACGGCGGCATGAAGCACCGGCCGCAGACCACCTTCGGCACCATGAACGACGACGTGCTGGCGCACTTCGATCCGACCTTTGAGCGCGTCGACTTCGTCGACCAGATCCTGCACAACAGCTGGCCCGAGTAGCGAAGGCGGAGAGCAATGGACATCTACGAAGCGCTGTACACCACCAGGATGATGCGGCGGTTGCGGCCGGACCCGATTCCGCTGGACACTCAGGCCCGCATCCTCGATGCGGCCGTTCGCGCCCCCAACGGGGGCAACACCCAGCGCTGGCACTTCGTGGCCGTCGACGATCCGGACCTCATCGGCGAGTTCGCGCAACTGTTCCGCAAGTCCCGCGCCCTGGAATACGAGAACTTCAGGACGGGAACGATGGTGGCCCCGGCGCCGGGTGCGGACCCGGTCGCCCACGCCGCGACCATGCGCCGGATGAAAGGCTCGGGGGATTACCTCGCCGACCATTTCGAAGAGATCCCCTTGCTGCTCTTCGTCTTTGCCATCGACGATTACGGCGGTGCCAACATCTACCCGGCGATCTGGAGTGCGTTGCTCGCCGCCCGCGCCGAAGGTGTCGGCGGCGTCATGACGATGACACTGCGCCACTTCAAGGACGAGGTGAACGAAATCCTCGGCGTACCCGTCGAGGAAGGCTGGACGATGTCGGCCATGCTGGCACTCGGTTACCCGCGGGGCAGGTGGGGCGTGGCGGCCAATCGCCGTCCCGTGCATGAGGTTTCATCCCGCAACGGCTGGGGCAAGCCGTTCGGCGTCGAGGTGCCGCAGCCGCTTTGGCCATTAAGGCATTGCGGCGCAGGGAGGTTCGGAGGAAGGTGAGTCACATGACCGAGTTGAACGACATCGGGGTGACCGTGGTGCAGCCAGGGGAGGGCGATTACGTCGCCCTGCCCGGCTTCGGAGCGGTGTTCAAACTGTCCGGCAAGACCAACGGCGGCGAGGTGTCCATCGTCGAGCACCCGTTCGCGGTCGGCTTGCTCACCGCGGCGCACCGGCACACCCGGGAGGACGAGCATTCGATCGTCCTGGCCGGTGAGATCGGCTTCCGCTCCGACGACAGCGAGGTGGTCCTGGGGCCCGGCGGCTACATCACCAAGCCCCGCGGGCAGATGCATGCGATGTGGAACGCCGGCAGCGAGCCGGGCCGCATCATCGAGGTCATCACGCCGGGCGGCTTCGAGAACTATTTCCGCGAACTCGGCGAGTTGCTCGTCGAGCACTCCGAAGACCCCGGCGGCACGCCGCTGCACGAGCTGCCCGAGTTCGGCGAGCTGGCCGACAAATACGGGCTGACGTACGGGTCGCCCGTGTGGATGGACGACATCGCGCAGCGGTATGGGTTGAACCCGCCTTCCCATTGAGGCGGGCAACGAACCGGGGCCGTTACCCCCGCTGAGCCCGCGATTTGGTCGGCGTGATGCGGGTTCGGTAACCTGGCATTCACCAACGCGGGGTGGAGCAGCTCGGTAGCTCGCTGGGCTCATAACCCAGAGGTCGCAGGTTCGAATCCTGTCCCCGCTACCAAGTAAGACGGCCCCCGGAGATTCTCCGGGGGCCGTTTTCATGTCTAGCGGGGCAACACGGCCTCGATGGCGTCGATCACCTCGGGGGCGTCGGGCTCGGTGCGGGGCCGGAACCGGTTCACCACCTCACCGCCGGGCGCGAGCAGGAACTTCTCGAAGTTCCACTGAATGTCTCCGGCCTGGCCGTCGGCGTCGGGGGTCTTGGTCAGCTCGGCGTACAGCGGGTGGCGGTCCTCGCCGTTGACGTCGGTCTTCTCCAGCAGCGGGAATGTCACGCCGTAGGTCGTGGAGCAGAACTCCTGGATCTCGTCGGCCGTGCCCGGTTCCTGGCCCATGAACTGGTTGCAGGGAACACCGACGACCGTCAGGCCGCGGTCGCCGTAATCCTTGGCCAGCTTCTCCAGCGCGGTGTATTGCGGAGTCAGCCCGCATTTGGAGGCTACGTTGACGACCAGCGTTGCGCCGTCGGACAATTCGGCCAGCGTGGTCTGCCGGCCGTCGAGGGTGGTCAAAGCGATGTCATTGAGTGTCACGTCAACGACGCTAACCCACCGTGGCCAGAAGCTCGACGGTGGTTTCGCGCCTCCGACGACCGGTTATGTAGCCATTGAGTCTGTTGGCAGCACCCAAGGAACGCCATGGACGACGGCAACCGCAGCTTGACACTCGAGGAAGTCCGCAAGACGCTCGCGCGAGCCGAGGCCGCCAGGCAGGCCGCGCGGACCGCGCGGGAAAGAGCCGCGCGCACCGTGCGGCGCGCCCATGAAATCCGGCGACGCGCCCCGGAAAAGCAAATCGCCGCGCACCGCGAATAGGGTCATAGCGCAAGCTGTTGCGTGACGGCTATGCTGCGGTTATGTCGGCTTGCGCGGTCTGTGGTGCCGGCTTCTACGGCCGCTCCGATGCCCTGTACTGCTCATCGGCATGTCGGCAAAATGCTCACCGGGTGCGCGTGGCCGACGGCGCTGCGCCGACGGCATCTCATCGCCGCCTTCGAACGCGTGCGCAATCGTGGGTCAGCCAGGCCGATCTCGACACGACCCATCGGCGGGCTCAGGCCGCGGTGAACCGGGCCCGCGAACTCTGCGGTCGCAGTGCCCAACAGCTACGCCGCGCGCAGAAGCAACTCGCCAGCCGCGGTGCCGTCACCCCGGCCCCCGGGACGTGCGCACAATGACGGCGGAACTCATCGATACGCGTGAACGGGCCAACCGTAGGCAGGTGAGCGATGGCTGAAGAATCCGGGGGCGGGCGACCAAGTTTGGCGAAACGCACCGCAAAGATCAAAAAGCGGGTGCAGGAACTTCAGCAACGCCGCGGTCAATTGGCGGCAGGCGAACGGCCATCTCCGGAATCGGTCGACCTGGCGCGTCACCGTGCCGAGGAGTCGATGCGGAATGCCAAGGACGCGCATCACGCCGCCGCCCAGCGACACGAGGAGTTGGCGCGCGCGCACGAGCGGGCGGCGAATAACTACCAGCAGGCCGCCATGCGATTCGCTATCCAAGGGGTGGACGATCCCGACCTGCTCCAAGACCAGGCCGACCAACACTGGCAGGCCGCGCACGACAACCGGTTACGGAGCATCGAGGACCGGGCGCAGGCCGACAATCCAGAACAGTCATCGTCGGGCTGACGCCCATATCGGCCGGGTCGAAGATCAGAGCCAGCCGGTGCGGGCGGCGGCGACCGGCTCGGCGGGGGCCGGGGCCAATTCGCCGTCGCGTACGCCGTCGAGCAATCGTTTCACCGCGGCGACGATCTCCGGGGCCGCCGCCGCGAGTCCGGTGGTGTCGGCTTCGCTGAACTCATCGGCGTCGACGCCGGCGCGGGCCAGGATGGCGGCCGGGTCGGCCAGCTGCTCGGTCAGCCAAGACACCGGGTCGGCGGACAGCTCGGGGACGAAGTGCCGGCGGCTGGGTTCCCAGCCGTTGAACCGCGGGTGGTGATGGGCCCGGTCCAGCGTCCCGGGCGGGCTCTCGGTGGACCCGAACAGATCCACCCGCCACACCGGGCGGGTGAAGGCGATCGGCACGCCGGCGTAGATCGAGCCCTGCGGGTCGGACCGGTCGACCAGGCGCAGTTCCAGCCTGACTCCCCGCTCCGGGGTTTCCTGACCCTCGAGCGGGGACGGGTCGATGAAATACATGTCGCCGACGACCACACCCAGGGATTCGAATCCGAACGCTGCGAGCATCGCGCACCTTCCTTGTCCTGTTTGAGGTCCTGTTTGAGCGTAGACCCGAGCCGTGGAGTCGGGTGATCATCATCACCGGCCGGGGAAGTCCGCCTATTTTGTGAACGGCGGTTCGCACAAGCACGGCCGCCACGGTACATTTCAGTGGTCTTCGCTATTGCATGTGTGTAGGGAGCCCCTGGCAGAGGCGGGGGTTGAATGCCGCGGCACCCGGACGGCCGCGGAGAGGGGCAGCTGCGGTCTTGTCGACACATTCGGGTCCCGGCTCACCCGTGCAGATCAACTCGCAGCGGACCCCGCCGTACAAGTGGATCGCCGTCGCCGTGCTTGCAGTGTGCGTGCTGATTTTGGCGTTGGTGTATGGGCAATTTCGCGGCGCCTTCACCGAAAAGACGGAGTTGACGATGTTGGCGGCGCGGGCTGGGTTGGTGATGGATCCGGGTTCGAAGGTGACTTATAACGGGGTGGAGATCGGCCGGGTGGGGTCGATCTCGGAGAC
>NZ_LZJP01000047.1:0-914 GCF_001667865.1 Mycobacterium mantenii
TGCGGATCGAGCCAGCAGGCAGTGGATTTCGCCGCCCAAGCGGTCGCCGCCGGCGCCTGCGACGTAATAGTAGCGGGTGGGGTGGAATCCATGAGCCGACTGCCGCTTGGCGTAACGCGGCAAAGTGGATTCCCATACGGCCCGAGGGTTATGCAGCGGTTTGACGATTTCTCGTTCAATCAGGGACTGTGCGCCGAGGCGGTGGCACGAAAGTGGGGATTGACGCGGGTCGATCTCGATGCCTACGCCGCAGCGTCGCATCAGCGGACCGCCGCGGCTATCGACTCCGGTGCATTCGACGCGCAAATCATCGTACTTTCCACGGAGACCGGAGAATTCGATACCGACGAGGGGTTGCGCCGTGGCACCAGCATCGAGACCCTCGGACAGCTCAAGCCGTTGTTCATCGAGGACGGGCTGATCCACGCCGGTAATTCGTCACAGATCTCCGACGGCGCCGCCGCCCTGCTGATCACCACCGCCGACAGGGCCGCCGATCTGGGGCTGACTCCGATGGCCCGCTACGTCGCCGGAGCGGTGGCCGGTGCAGACCCGGTGCTGATGCTGACGGCACCGATTCCTGCCTCCGAGATGGTGTTGTGGCGGGCCGGACTCGGTATCAGCGACATCGGAGTGTTCGAGGTCAACGAGGCGTTCGCCTCGGTGCCACTGGCTTGGACCGCCCAACTGGGCGCGGACCCGGCCCGGGTCAATCCGCTGGGCGGGGCCATCGCAGTGGGCCACCCATTGGGTGCCTCAGGCGCGATCTTGATGACCCGAATGTTGCACCACATGCGTGAGCGCGACCTGCAATATGGGCTGCAGACCATGTGCGAAGGCGGCGGCATGGCGAACGCCACGATCGTGGAACTGCTGTGAGCCTCGTGTCGCGCGACGTGTTCGACGGCGATCAG
>NZ_LZJP01000048.1:0-546 GCF_001667865.1 Mycobacterium mantenii
GTCGATGCTGGCCGGGTCGAAGACGTCGGTGCGGAACTCCACCGTCCCGCCGATCCCCGCCGGTGCACCCTCTGGGGTCCATTGCTCGGTCAGGGAGAACGCCAAATCTGTTCGGGCGGTGTGAGTATCAGTCGGCAACGGTGTGACGTGCACATCACCCAAGTCCAGTTCTGGGGTGTCGTTGTTCTGCCAGGCCAACAACACCTGCACCAACGGGTGATGGGTCAACGAGCGCGTCGGGTTGAGCCGCTCCACCAGCACCTCAAAAGGCACGTCCTGGTGCTCGAAGGCGGCCAGGCTGCGCCGGCGCACCTGACCCAACACCTCGGCCATGCTGGGATCACCGGCCAAATCGACCCGCAACACCAGCGTGTTGACGAAAAACCCCACCAGCTCATCGAGCGCCGGATCACCGCGTCCCGCGATCGGGAACCCCACCGCCACATCGCAACTGGCACTCAGCTTGGACAGCAATACCGCCAACGCGGCCTGGATCACCATGAAACTGGTCGCGTTGTGCTCCCGGGCCACCCGTGCCACCCGCTG
>NZ_LZJP01000049.1:0-551 GCF_001667865.1 Mycobacterium mantenii
CGGCTGATCGCGGCCATCAATGCCGCTGTGGATGAAGGCCTTTCGGTGCGTGCGGTGTTCGAGGCACCGACGGTGGCCCAGCTGGCGCCGCGGATCGGCGAGGGCACCGATCGAGGGCAGCCCCTGGTGGCGGGGGAGCGGCCGGCGGTGGTTCCGTTGTCGTTTGCCCAGAACCGGTTGTGGTTCCTCGACCAGTTCCAAGGGCCGTCACCGGTCTACAACATGGCCGCGGCCTTGCGGCTGCAAGGACCCGTAGATGCTGATGCGCTGAGCGCGGCCTTCGCCGATGTGGTGGCTCGGCACGAAAGCCTGCGTACGCTGTTCCCGGCGCCCGAGGGCACACCCCAACAAGTGGTGGTGCCGGTTGAGCGGGCCGATGTCGGGTGGCAGGTCGTCGATGCCAGCGGTTGGCCGACACCGCGGTTGAACGAAGCCATCGACTCTGCGGCCCATCACCCGTTTGATCTGGCTGCCGAGATCCCGTTGCGGGCAACGCTATTCCGCGTCACCGACGATGAGCATGTGTTGGTGGTGGTGGTGCATCATATCGT
>NZ_LZJP01000050.1:0-672 GCF_001667865.1 Mycobacterium mantenii
AATCGCCGCGACCGCCTCGGCCGAACGGGAAAACAGCAGCGCCACAGTCTGTCCCGGGCCGGCCCCACGGCCGGTCAACAGGTGCGCCAATCGGCTCGACGCCTCGTCCAACTCGCGGTAGGTCATCGACAGGCCGTCGCATACCAGCGCCACGGCATCCGGGGTGCGGGCCACCTGGGCGGCGAACAGCGCCGGAATCGACACCGGTGTGGTCGCCGGCTCGGTCAACACCGCCCGATTACCCCACGCGTCCAGCCGGGCGTGTTCCTCGGCATCGAGCAGATCCACCGACGACAACGAACGCCCCGGCTCGGAGGTGATCGCCACCAACACCCGCCGCAACCGTTCGATCAGCGCCTCCATGCTGGCCGCATCGAACACATCGGTGCGAAACTCCACGTCTCCGTAAATCCCAGCGGGCTCACCGGCCTCGGTCCAGCGTTCGGCCAGGAAGAACACCAGATCCATTTTCGCGGCCTGGGTATCCGCGAGCAGCGGTGTGACCTCCAGATCACCCAAACGCAGTCCGGTCGTGGGGTGATTGACCTGTCCGGGGAAGTTCTGCCAGCCCAACATCACCTGCACCAGCGGGTGATGGGCCAGGCTTCGGGTGGGGTTGAGCCGCTCCACGAGCACCTCGAAGGGCACGTCTTGGTGTTCATAGGCGGCCAG
>NZ_LZJP01000051.1:0-4907 GCF_001667865.1 Mycobacterium mantenii
CGGCCCGGGCTGACCGCGTCGCGGTTCATGGCGTGTCCGTTCGGTGAACCGGGCACCCGGATGTATCGCACCGGCGACCTCGTCTGCTGGGGCCCCGACGGACAGTTGCGCTACCTCGGCCGCGCCGACGAACAGGTCAAGGTCCGCGGCTACCGCATCGAGTTGGGCGAAATCCGCACCGCGCTCGCCGATTTGGACGGCGTTGAACAAGCGGCGGTGCTGGTTCGTGAAGATCGTGTCGGCGAGAAGCGTCTCGTCGGCTATGTGACCGGAGCCGCTGACCCGGCCGACATTCGGGCCCGGTTGGGTCAGCGGCTCCCCACATACATGGTGCCGTCGGCGGTGGTGGTGCTCGACGCGCTGCCGCTGACGGTCAGCGGCAAGCTGGACGCCCGCGCCCTGCCCGCCCCGGACTACGGGGGCGGTGATGGTTACCGCGCTCCGGAAAACGCGATCGAGGAGATCCTGGCCGGCATCTACGCCCGGGTCCTGGGCGTGGACCGCGTCGGGGTCGACGATTCCTTCTTCGACCTCGGCGGCGACTCACTGTCGGCAATGCGGCTCGTCTCAGCCGTCAATACCGGCCTCGATGCCCAACTGGGAGTGCGGGTGCTGTTCGAGGCACCCACCGTCGCCGAGTTGGCGCCGCGTGTGTGCGGAGGGGGGAGCAAGCTCGCGCGGGTGGTGGCCGCCGACCGGCCGGCCGTCGTGCCGTTGTCGTTTGCCCAATCGCGGCTCTGGTTCCTCGACCAGTTACACGGGCCGTCTCCCGTCCACAACATGGCGGTCGCCCTGCGGCTGAGCGGGCGCTTGGATACCGCCGCGATGGGCGCCGCGTTGCGCGACGTGGTGACCCGCCACGAAAGCCTGCGCACGGTGTTCCCCGCACACCAGGGGACGCCGCGGCAAGTGATTATCCCGCCCGAGCAGGTCGACGTCGCCTGGCCGGTGATCGATGCCGGTGACTGGTCGATAGACCGCCTGAGTGAAGCGATCGACACCGCGGCGCGGCACCGGTTCGACTTGTCCAGCGAAATCCCCTTGCGGACAGTGCTTTTGCGGATCGCCGACGACGACCACGTGTTGGTGGCGGTGGCTCACCATATTGCTGCGGATGGTTGGTCGCTGACGCCGTTGGTGCGTGATTTGGGTCTTGCGTATGCCAGTCGGTGTGCGGGTCGGGCGCCGGGGTGGGCGCCGTTGGCGGTGCAGTATGTGGATTACACGTTGTGGCAGCGGGCCCGGTTTGGTGATCTGGAGGATTCGGATAGTCCGATCGCGGGGCAGCTGGCTTATTGGGAAGAGGCCTTGGCGGGGTTGCCCGAGCGGGTGGAGTTGCCGACGGATCGGCCGTATCCGTTGGTGGCCGATTATCGCGGGGCCAGTGTGGACATTGCGTGGTCGGCGCAGTTGCAGCAGCGGGTGCGTGCGGTGGCGCGGGCGCACAATGCGACTGAGTTCATGGTGGTGCAGGCGGCGTTGGCGGTGTTGTTGGCCAAGCTGGGTGCGAGTTCGGATGTGGCGGTGGGTTTTCCGATCGCGGGGCGCAGTGATCCCGCGCTCGATGATGTGGTGGGTTTTTTCGTCAATACGTTGGTGTTGCGGGTGGATCTGGGTGGTGATCCCAGTGTTGCCGAGTTGTTGGCCCGGGTGCGCCAACGCAGCCTGGCGGCCTACGAACACCAAGACGTGCCCTTCGAGGTACTGGTCGAACGGCTCCATCCCAGCCGCTCCCTGGCGCACCACCCACTGGTCCAGGTGGTGTTGGCCTGGCAGAACCTGCCCTGGCAGCACGACGGCCCCGCCGCCGGGCTGGCACTGGGTGACGTGCAGGTCACCCCACTGCCGCTGGACACCCGGGTCGCCCGGATGGATCTGGTGTTCTCACTCGCCGAACGCTGGACCGAGGATGGCCGGCCCGCCGGGATCGGCGGAGCGGTGGAATTCCGCGCCGACGTGTTCGACGCCGCGAGCATCGAGACGCTGATCGAGCGGTTTCATCGGGTGCTGACCGCCATGACCGACAATCCCGCACAACGGCTTTCGTCGATCGATCTGCTCGACGCCGCGGAACATGAATGGCTCGACGCGGCCGGCAACCGAGCGATAACCACCGCGCCGCCGATGGCTTTGGTGTCGATTCCGGCGTTGTTCGCCGCACAGGTCGCCTGCGCCCCGGGCGCCGTGGCGATCACCTGCGGCGAGCGATCGTTTACCTACCGCGAGCTGTACGAGTCCACAAATCGGTTGGCGCACTTGCTCACCGAGCAGGGTGCCGGGCCGGGGCAGCGGGTGGCGGTGGTGATCCCACGGTCGGCCGAAGCGGTGATGGCGATCCTGGCGGTGCTCAAGACCGGGGCGGCCTACGTGCCGATCGATCCGGGTGTGCCGGCGGCGCGGTTGGAGTTCGTGCTCGGTGATGCCGCGCCGATCGCGGCGGTGACCACCGCCGAGGTGTGCGAGCGGCTCGATGGTTTCGACGGGGTGATCGTCGACATCGACGACCCAGCCGTGCGCAGCCAGCCCACCACCGGCCTGCCGGTGCCGGCCGCGGACAGCATCGCGTACGTGATCTACACCTCCGGCTCGACCGGCATTCCCAAGGGCGTGGCGGTCGCCCACCGTAACGTCACCCAGCTCCTGGATGCGATCGATGCTCACCTGAGCCTGGGCGGGGTCTGGACCCAGTGCCATTCCCTGGCTTTCGACTTCTCGGTGTGGGAGATTTTCGGCGCACTGCTGAGGGGCGGGCGTCTGGTTGTCGTGCCCGACGACGTGGTCCGCTCGCCGGAAGACTTGCATGCGTTGTTGGTGCGTGAGCAGGTCAGTGTGTTGAGTCAGACGCCGTCGGCGTTTTATGCGTTGCAGAGTGCCGATGCGTTGGCGCCGGAGTTGGGTGAGCAGCTGAAGTTGCAGACGGTGGTCTTCGGCGGTGAAGCACTGGAGCCGCACCGGTTGTCGACGTGGTTGCACCACCACCCGGGCCTGCCTCGGATGATCAATATGTATGGCATCACCGAGACGACGGTGCACGCGTCGTTCCGTGAGATCGTCGACGGTGACGTGGACAGCAGCGTCAGCCCGATCGGGGTGCCGCTGGCGAACCTGGCGTTTTTCGTGCTCGATGGTTGGTTGCGGCCGGTGCCGGCTGGTGTGACCGGTGAGCTCTACGTCGCCGGCGGTGGTTTGGCGACCGGGTATATGGGCCGGGCGGGCCTGTCGGCCTCGCGGTTTGTGGCCTGCCCGTTCGCAGGCGCGGAAGCGCCCGGAAAACGCATGTATCGCACCGGGGATCTGGTCCGCTGGGGTGCCGACGGGCAACTGCAGTATCTGGGCCGCGCCGACGAGCAGGTCAAGGTGCGTGGGTATCGCATCGAGTTGGGCGAAATCCGCACCGTGCTCGCCGATTTGGACGGCGTGGAGCACGCGGCTGTGATCGCCCGTGAAGATCGTGCCGGCGAGAAGCGTCTCGTCGGCTATGTGACTGGAGCCGCTGACCCCGCCGACATTCGGGCCCGGTTGGGTCGGCGGCTCCCCACGTACATGGTGCCGTCGGCGGTGGTGGTGCTCGACGCGCTGCCGTTGACGGTCAACGGCAAGCTGGACACCAAGGCCCTGCCGGCGCCGGAATACTCCGACGCCGACCGCTACCGGGCCCCGGTGAGCGCCATCGAGGAGATCCTGGCCGGCATTTACGCCCAGGTGCTGGGTGTGGAGCGCGTCGGTGTCGACGACTCCTTCTTCGACCTCGGCGGCGATTCGCTGTCGGCGATGCGTTTGATCGCGGCAGTGAATACCACACTGTCCAGCAGGATTTCGGTGCGGGCGCTGTTCGAGTCGCCCACCGTGGCGCAGTTGGCGCCACGACTCGGCGGTGGTGCGGATCGGCCTTCGCGGGTGCTGGCAGGCCCGCGACCGGCGGCGGTGCCGTTGTCGTTCGGGCAGTCCCGGTTGTGGTTCATCGATCAGCTGCAGGGGCCATCGCCGATGTACAACATGCCGGCGGCGCTGCGGATCCGCGGCCGACTGGACGTGCCGGCGCTGAGCGCCGCACTCGTCGACGTGGTGGCCCGCCATGAGAGTTTGCGCACGGTATTCACCGTGTCCGAGGGGGTACCGCACCAGGTGGTGATACCCGCTGAGCGGGCAGATGTCGGGGCGGATGTGATTGATGCAGCCGGTTGGTCACCGGCACGAATAGAGGAGGCGATGCATGCCGAAGCGAGCTACCCATTCGACCTGGGAAGCGAAATACCCATACAAGCAAAGCTATTCCGTCTCGGCGATGACGAGCATCTGTTGGTGGCGGTGGTCCATCATATTGCTGCGGATGGTTGGTCGCTGACGCCGTTGGTGCGTGATTTGGGTCTTGCGTATGCCAGTCGGTGTGCGGGTCGGGCGCCGGGGTGGGCTCCGTTGGCGGTGCAGTATGTGGATTACACGTTGTGGCAGCGGGCCCGGTTTGGTGATCTGGAGGATTCGGATAGTCCGATCGCGGGGCAGCTGGCTTATTGGGAAGAGGCCTTGGCGGGGTTGCCCGAGCGGGTGGAGTTGCCGACGGATCGGCCGTATCCGTTGGTGGCCGATTATCGCGGGGCCAGTGTGGACATTGCGTGGTCGGCGCAGTTGCAGCAGCGGGTGCGTGCGGTGGCGCGGGCGCACAATGCGACTGAGTTCATGGTGGTGCAGGCGGCGTTGGCGGTGTTGTTGGCCAAGCTGGGTGCGAGTTCGGATGTGGCGGTGGGTTTTCCGATCGCGGGGCGCAGTGATCCCGCGCTCGATGATGTGGTGGGTTTTTTCGTCAATACGTTGGTGTTGCGGGTGGATCTGGGTGGTGATCCCAGTGTTGCCGAGTTGTTGGCCCGGGTGCGCCAACGCAGCCTGGCGGCCTACGAACACCAAGATTC
>NZ_LZJP01000052.1:0-599 GCF_001667865.1 Mycobacterium mantenii
CGGTCGTAGACCTCTTGCGATTGGACAGCGATCGCCTTGTCCTTATTGGCTTCCAGATTGGCCGCCCATATGTTGAGGGTCCGCTCGTAATGCTTCTGCAGCAACTGCACCCGTTCGATCGAGAAGCCAGCAGCCTCACCGAACTTGAAGATATCCTCCTGCGCCGGCAGCTGTCCGCCGGGGAAGATTTCCTGGCCGATGAATCGCATGAAGCGCAAATCGCTCATCGTGATCGAAACACCGCGCTCATGCTGCTGCTTTTGGGAATACGCCAAAATCGTGTGCAACAGCATGCGGCCGTCATCGGGAAGGATGTCGTACGCGCGCTCGAAAAATGCCGAGTAGCGCTCCATCTTGAAAGCTTCGAAGGCGCCGATCGTGACAATCCGGTCGACCTTGTCTTCGAACTCTTCCCAGCCTTGTAGGCGCACCTCGATGTTGCGGTCGGTCGGCAACGCGGCCAGCTTGTTCTTGCTGTACTCGAACTGATTGCGGCTCAGCGTGATTCCGATGACGTTGACGTCATATTTCTCGATGGCCCGCCGCAGCGTGGCGCCCCAGCCGCAACCGATGTCCAGCAGCGTCATCCCGGGCTCGAG
>NZ_LZJP01000053.1:0-610 GCF_001667865.1 Mycobacterium mantenii
CGTGGTGCCCGGAATGGTCACCGGCCATCCAGCGGCCAACACGGCGAACCGCGCGATGTTGCTTGACTGATCACCGATTTGGGACACGCATCCCCAGATGACATCGTCGATGCTGGCGGGGTCGAGACCAGTACGAGTCATCAACGCGCTTAGCACATCGGCGGACATGTCCACCGGATGCGTCTGCGCCAGCGACCCGCCGCGCTTTCCGATCGCTGTTCGTACCGCATCGACGATCACCACATCGCGCATGCCCTCACCTCACCGTGAACTTGCCAATGGCACTCGACTGCTATCTAATCATCTCAAACAGTATCCTAAATGAGGGGATCGAGAGACCGTGAACCAGAGGCCGCTGGACCGGGACGCCGTGATCGTAGGTGCCGTGCGCACTCCGGTGGGGCGCCGTCACGGCGCGCTGGCCGGAATCGCCGCCGGGGAGTTGTCGGCATTGGTGTTGCGCGCCTTGGCCGATCGCACGGGCATCGACCCCGGCAGCATCGATGACGTCATCTGGGGTTGTGTCGGTCAGGTCGGTGATCAGTCAAGCAACATCGCGCGGTTCGCCGTGTTGGCCGCTGGATGGCCGGTGACCATTCCGGGCACCACG
>NZ_LZJP01000054.1:0-96893 GCF_001667865.1 Mycobacterium mantenii
ACAATCAACGACGCCACTAAGCCATCGGAGGTCAACCCCCGGTCAGCCGACTGTCACCAACGTCCCTGCCGGGTACAACTAGCGGGCGGGCCGTACGCTCAAAAAGCCCTGCGCACGAACCGGGCTGGCTAGTCTCCACTCGGAGGCGCGAGATGGTTCTCAAGATGAGGGTGTCGCCGGATCTGATCGGCGGCGACATGGCGGCCGGCTACGGCAAGGTGGCCGACGCGTTCCGGACGACCTTTCGCGACCGGGCCGAGGTCGGCGCGGCCGTCGCGGTGTACCGCGACGGCGTCAAAGTGGTCGACCTGTGGGGCGGCTACCGGAACGGGTTGACCAAGGATCCGTGGCGGGCCGACACCATGGTCAATATGTTCTCCACGACCAAGGGCGTCGCCGCCCTGGTCGTGGCGGTGGCGGTGTCGCGCGGCCTGATCTCCTATGACGCCAAGGTCGCCGATTACTGGCCGGAATTCGCGCAGGCCGGCAAGGGCGACGTCACCGTCCGCCAACTCCTCGGTCACCAGGCCGGCGTCTGTGCGCTCACACCGAAGCCGGCGCTGGCCGACGTGGCCGATCCGGAGCGGCTGTCCCCGATCCTGGCCGCCCAGGCACCGGCGTGGCAACCCGGTACCCGGCACGGTTACCACGCCATCACGCTCGGCTGGTACGAATCGGAGTTGATCCGCCGGACCGATCCCGCCGGGCGCACGCTGGGCCGATTCCTGGCCGACGAGCTCGTCGCGCCCTGGGGACTCGACCTGCACATCGGGCTGCCGGAGGCGGTCGACCGCACCCGGGTGGCGCATATCCACAATTGGGCGCGCGCGGAAACGATGCTGCATCTGGGCGTCATGCCCCCGGGATTCCTGGGAGCTTCGCTCAACCCGGTCGGCCTGACGGCCCGCACCATCGCGGTCCCGCGCGGTGTCAACCCGTTCAACGGCGATTACAACCGCGACGACGTTCGGGCGGTCGAGATCCCGTCGGCCAACGGCATCGGTACCGCCAGGTCGGTCGCGCGTATGTACGGCAGCGCGGCCTGCGGCGGCGCCGAGGTTCCGCTGAGCCCCGGCACCCTCGAGGCGCTGACGGCACCGGCGATGTCGCCGAGCCGCGGGGTGCGCGACAAGGTGATGCACATCGATGTGGCCTATTCACTCGGTTTCTGTAAGCCCGTCCCGCAGTTCGTGTTCGGCTCGTCGGACAAGGCCTTCGGCACCCCGGGTTTCGGGGGATCGTTCGGATGTGCCGACCCGGACACCGATGTCGGCTTTGCTTACGTCATGAACCGGCTCGGGTTCCACCTTTGGAGCGATCCTCGTGAATTGGCTCTGCGGCAGGCGCTGTTTCGCGACGTGCTCGGGGCGCGAGCGCAGACGTGACGCCGCCAGGACCGTCGATCGTCTATCCGCCCGCCGGCGCCCCCAACGTCGTCGTGGTATTGCTCGACGACGTCGGATTCGGTGCCGCGTCGACGTTCGGCGGGCCGGTCCCCACACCTGCGCTAGACCGTGTCGCCGGAGCTGGATTGCGCTACAACCAATTCCACACGACGGCGCTGTGCTCTCCGACGCGCGCCGCGCTGCTGACCGGGCGCAACCACCACAGCGCGCACATGGGCACCATCTGCGAGATCGCCTACGGATTCCCGGGCTACGACAGCGTGATACCGCGGAGCACCGCCACGGTCGCCCAGGTGTTGCGGATGAACGGCTACAGCACGGCCCTGTTCGGCAAGGCGCATTTCACCCCGACGTGGGAGACCGGACCCGCCGGCCCCTTCGACCGCTGGCCCACCGGACTCGGATTCGAACGCTTCTACGGTTTCTTGGGCGGCGACACCTCGCAGTACGAACCCGCGCTCTACGACCAGATCACCCCCGTCGAGCCGTATCTCGGCCGCGACCACTACC
Organism: Mycobacterium mantenii; assembly: GCF_001667865.1. Classification (GTDB taxonomy): domain Bacteria; phylum Actinomycetota; class Actinomycetes; order Mycobacteriales; family Mycobacteriaceae; genus Mycobacterium; species Mycobacterium mantenii_A. The sequence continues at coordinate 1,917 of NZ_LZJP01000054.1, forward strand.
ACCTCACCGAGGACCTCGCCGACAAGGCGATCGACTGGATCAGGCTGCAGAAAACGTCGGCGCCGGACAAGCCGTTCTTCGTCTACTTCGCGCCCGGCGGCACCCACAGCCCGCACCAGGTATGGCCGGAATGGTCGGATCGGTTCGCCGGCCGATTCGACGACGGCTGGGATGCCCTGCAGCAGAACACATATGCCCGCCAACTCGAAATGGGCATCATCCCGCCCAATGCCGTGCTGACGCCGCGACCCGAGCAGATCCCCGCGTGGGCCGACTACCACGACCGCTACAAGCCGGTAGCCCGGCGGCTGATGGAGGTGTACGCCGGCTTTCTGGCCCACACCGACGCCCAGATCGGGCGGGTCATCGACGCCGTCGATGAGTTAGGTCAGTGGGACAACACGCTATTCATCTACCTGTGCGGCGACAACGGCGCGTCCGCCGAGGGCACGATACATGGCGCCTGGAGCTCACCGGCGTTCCAGAACGGAATGCCCGAAGACCCCGAATGGCTGCTCGCCCACATCGACGACTTCGGCACACCCCGATGCGAAAACCATTACAACGTCGGCTGGGCGTGGGCGCTCGACGCACCGTTTCAGTGGATGAAACAGGTGGCGTCGCATTTCGGCGGAACCCGCAACGGGCTGGCGATCTCGTGGCCGCGGGCCATCACCGCGGCGGGGGAGCAGCGCAGCCAGTTCCATCACGTCGTCGACATCGTTCCCACCATCCTCGAAGCGGCCGGCATCGAGATGCCCGCCCGCGTCGACGGCGTCGAACAGAAGCCGATCGAGGGTGTCAGCATGCGGTATTCGTTCGACGACTCCGGCGTGGCCAGCCGGCGCACCACACAGTATTTCGAGATCTTCGGCAATCGCGCTGTGTACCACGATGGTTGGATCGCGTCGTGTTTCCACGGCCGGCTGCCCTGGGTACGCGCCCAGCGCGCAACGCCGTTCGGCGACACCGAGCGCTGGGAGCTCTACCACCTCGCCGAGGATTTCAGCCAGGGCGTCGACCTCGCCACGCAACACCCCGACAAGCTCACCGAGCTGCAGGCCGTATTCGACGCTGAGGCACGCAAATACGATGTGTATCCGCTCAGCGACGCGACGCTGGCCCGCGCGTTGCCGGCGAATCGGCCGAGCCTGCTGGCCGGGCGCACCTCGGTCACCTATTACGCCGGGCAGGTGCGCATCCCGGAGCCGGTGACGCTGAGCTACACCAGCACCTCCTTCGAGCTGCGGGCACAACTGACCATACCGGCGGGCGGCGCTCAGGGAGTGGTCATCAGCATCGGTGGCGCGATGGCCGGATGGAGCCTGTACCTGCGCGACGACATCCCGCACTTTGTCTACAACTATCTCGGGCACCAGCTCACCACCGTTGCGGCCGCCGAGTCATTACCGGAAGGTCCCGTCGCGCTGGGGCTTTCGTTCGACTACGACGGCGGTGGGCTGGGCAAGGGCGCCGCGGTGTCGCTGCGGGTCGACGGCACCGAGGTCGCCCGCGGCCGCGTCGAACATACGGTGCCGTTCCGATTCTCGATGAGTGGGGAGACCTTGGACATCGGCACCGACACCGGATCCCCGGTTGCGCCCTACGGGCACGATTTCCGGTTCACCGGCCGCATCGACCGCATCGACGCCACCGTGTGGCCGCAGCCCGCCGATCTGGCCGTCGCGATCGCCGAGGCCGAGATGCGCGCGGCGCTGGGAGCGCAATAGTGCTCGCCATGTGGGGCGGCCTCGTCCCGTTGATCCTCGGGTGCGCGCTGGAACCGATCGAGATCGTCATCACGATCATGCTGCTGGGCACCCCGTCCCGCGTGCGGGCGGCCGGCGCCTGGGTCGCGGGACACGTCAGCACGCGCCTGCTGCAGGGCCTGATCTTCGGAACGATCCTGCATTGGGGAGCCCGCCGCGGCGCCGGCTCGGACCACCCGCACCACTGGATCGTGTCCACCGTGCTGTTGGTGGTGGCCTTGCTGTTCCTGGTCACCGCGGCGCGGGCGCTGTTCAGCGGCGAAGATCCCAACGCCCCGCCGCCGAAATGGATGACCATGCTGACATCGGCCACGCCCACCAAGGCGTTCTTCATCGGCGCCGGCGTCATCACCGTGTCGGTCAAAGCCTGGGTCTTCACGCTGGCGGCGATCAGCGTGATCGGCAACGCGGATTTGAGCCGGCCCGCCAACATCGGTTCATACGTGCTGTTCGTGGCGCTCGCCGCGAGCATGAATCTGCTCATCATCGGCGTGGCGGCGTTTTTCCCGCAGCGATCACGCTCGCTGCTGGACCGGAGTTTGCGCTGGCTACAGGACCACGATCGGCCCATCGTGGTCGTGGTGGGCCTGATTTTCGGAATCTGGTTTGGCATAAAAGCCCTGCAGGGCTTTGGGATTCTGTAATAACCCGGTGCCCGGGCGGGCGGTGCTCGAACACGGCACCGGACGCCGGCCGTCCCTGGTGGCATCCTGGCCATGTGGGTTTGGTTTTCCGGTTGGCGGAGCTGTTGATCGTCATCCTGCCGCTGACGGGCGCGATCGTCGCCGCCGCACGCGCGTTCGGCTCCTACCGGCGGCGCAGCGATGAGCAGTCGCGGGGCGTCGACCGGACACAACTGCCGGACCCTCCCGCCGCCGAGCGCGCCGGTGGGAACCAGGCGGCCCAGTGGCGCTCGATCCGGCGCATCCTCGACGAGCACGACCGAACGGATGCGCGCTGGCTCGAGTACGAACTCGACGTCGCCAAGCTGCTGGACTTCCCGCTGATGACCGACATGCGCGACCCGAACACGATCGCGTTTCACAAGGCCAAGCTCCGAGCCGACTTCCTGCGGCCGGTCAAGGCCGAGGATCTGCTCGACGACCGCGACGGCGCCGCGCAGTACATGGCCGCCGTCGAGGACTACGTGACCGCGTTCAACGCCGCCGAGGCCGAGGCGATCCGCAGACGCCGCAACGACTTTTCCCGGGCGGAGCAGCAGCGAATCGCGCGGGCGCAGAGCCTGTTGCGGGTGGCGGCCGATCCGGAGGCTGCGGCGCACGAACGCCAGCGCGCCTACCAGGTGGCCCGCAATGAACTCGACGGCCTGCTGGTGTTGCCCTCGGCGGTACAGGCGAACATCGAGCGCGGGATCTCCGGCGAGTTAGAGCGATAGGGCCGACGATCGGATGACCGCGACACCCGGCCCGCCGGCCACCGAACCGAATGAGCCGAGCGGTCTCGAGGGCTATCCGCTGACCCCGCCGCCGCTGGCCCGACCGGTGACGTTCGACCAGCACTGGCGCGATCTGACGTTCATCCACTGGCCGGTGGCACCCGAAAGCATCGAATCGATGTACCCGCCCGGAACCCGTCCCGACATCTTCGCCGATGGGTTGACGTACGTGGGGCTGATCCCGTTTGCCATGAGCAGCACCAAAGTTGGTTCCGCACTTCCCCTTCCGTACTTCGGCAGTTTTTTGGAAACGAATGTCCGGCTCTACTCGATCGACGACGCCGGGCGCCACGGTGTGCTTTTCCGGTCTTTGGAAACGGCGCGTCTGGCCGTCGTACCCCTCACGCGCATCGGCCTTGGCGTCCCCTACACCTGGGCCAGAATGCGGATGCGGCGCGACGGCGACCACATCGCGTACGACAGCGTGCGCCGATGGCCTCGGCGCGGCTTGCGCAGCCGGATCGAGATCGTCGTTGGCGACGTGGTCGAACCGACGCCGCTGGAAGCGTGGCTTACCGCCCGGTGGGGCGCCCATACGCGCAAGGCGGGCCGGACGTGGTGGGTGCCGAACGAGCACGGGCAGTGGCCGCTACGTGCGGCCGAGATCGTCGAGTTAAGCAGCGAACTGGTGGAGGCGGCCGGGGTGCGCCCGGCCGGCGAGCGGTTGCGCGCCCTGTATTCCGGTGGTGTGCGAACGCGTTTCGGCCGCCCCCGGCCGGTGCGGTAAGCACAGAGCTACGGGCAGGTGTAGCCGCCGTCGATGATGACGTCCGAACCGGTCATGTAGCTGGAGGCCTCGCTGGCCAGATAGACGTAGAGCCCGGTGAGCTCTTCGGGGCGACCGATGCGGCCGAGCGGGATCTTCGGCTCCCACTGGCGGTGGTATTCCGTAAGGGGTTCGACGAGTTCCGTGAGGATATAGCCGGGGCTGACGCTGTTGACCCGGATGTTGTGGGGCGCGAATTCGACCGCCATTGCCTTGGTCAGGTGGATGACGGCCGCCTTGGAGGCGCAGTAGTGGCCAACCCGCTGCGGGACGTTGATGATGGTGCCCGACATCGAGGCGGTGTTGATGATGACGCCGCCGCGCCCCTGGGCGACCATCGCCCGGGCGGCCGCCTGCGCGGTCAAAAAGACACCGGTCACATTGGTGTCCTGGATGCGCTGGAACTCCTCGGGCGACATCTCCAGCATCGCGACGTCGCCGATGATCCCGGCATTGCATACGGCGACGTCGATACCGCCCAGCTCCGCGGTCACCTGGTCCACCATGCCGTTCACCTGTTCGGGCCGGGTGACGTCGCATCGGATCGGCACGACCTTGCCTGGGGAATCACCGCCGTCGGCCGCCAGCTCCTCGGCGAGGCTTGCCAGGGCCTCGAAGTTCCGCGCCGCTATCGCCACATCGGCGCCGGCCTGCACGTAGGCCTGCGCCACCGTCCGGCCGATACCGCTGGATGCCCCGGTGACCAACGCCCGCTTGCCGCGCAGATATCCCCATTCCTATGAGCGACCGAAAACCGAAACACGTTCTAGTGTGTCCGCTATGGGCAAATTCACCAGGGCAGAAATCGATCAAGCAGTCGAGAACTACACAAAAGTCGTTGAGGGGTGCAGCGCTTCGGGCGACTGGCGGCCGTTCGCGGACCTCTTCACCGAGGACGTCGTCTACACGGAACATCACTACGGCGTCTTTCACGGGCGCGAGGCGGTCCGCGACTGGATCGTCGCGGTGATGGCGCCGTTTCCGCAGATGCGATTTCCGTCCGACTGGACCGCCTACGACGAGGACAACGACGCGGTGGTCGTCATGATCAAGAACCTGCTGGACCACCCCACCGACCCGAACGGTGAGCCGTTTTGGTTCCCGAACTGGACCCGGCTCGTCTACGCCGGCGACGGGCTGTTCTCCAGCGAGGAAGACATTTACAACCCCGACCGTGACGCTCCCGGAGTGGTTGCGGCCTGGATGCAGGCCGGCGGGCAGCTCGCGACGACCGAGATCCTGCAGCCCGGCGCCTAGCAACGAGGCACGCGCCTAGCGGTGACGCACGATAGTGCCTGCGCGCCAAGCGCTATCACCGGCGCTAGCTTTTGTCTGACTCGCCTACGCCATGCCGGAGGCGACCGCGCGCCCGCGCCGCCGCGACCGGACCTTGCGCAACGCCTGCTCCCAGGCGAGCAGGGTTGTGGCTTTCACGTTGGCGGGTTTCACGCTGTCGCGGGACAGCAGCGCCGTTGCGGCGGCCTTCGTGGTCGCCGACGCCTTCGACGTGTGGCCCGAGTCGAACGGCGGCTGCGGATCGTATTCGAGCGCGAGTTGGATTGCCTTCGCGCGGGATTCGCCGCCGATCTGTGCGGCCAGCCACAGGGCGAGGTCGAGCCCGGCGGACACGCCCGCGCTGGTGACGATGTCGTCCTGATGCACGATCCGTTCGTCGGCCACCGGAACCGCGCCGAATGCCTTTAGCGCGGGAACGGTCAGCCAATGCGATGTCGCGCGCCGGCCCTCGAGCAGGCCGGCGGCCGCCAGAATCACCGAGCCCGAGCACACCGACGTCGTCCAGCTCGCGGTGTCGTGGGCCCGGCGCAACCAGCCGAGCAGCGCCTCGTCGCGGGCATGAACCGGTGTCGACGGGCCACCGGGAACGAGAATCACGTCGGGAGAAGGGGTTTCGGCCAGCGCGTGGGTGGCGCCGATGACCAGCACCCCGGAGTCGGCGGTGATCGGCCCGGCGTCGTGCCACACGAAGCGCACCTCGGCGCCCGGCAGGTTGCGCAGCACCTCGTACGGACCGATCATGTCCAGCGCGGTGAATCCCGGATAGGCCACAATGGCGATTTGGGTCATCGGTGTCGTCCTTTCGACTTCAGGCGAATGCCTTGCGGTATTGGTCGGGCGAAATACCCACGCGGCGAAGGAAATTGCGCCGCATGGTCTCCGCGGTGCCGAAGCCGCACCGGGTGGCGATCGCGACGACGGTGTCGTCGGTCTCCTCCAGCTGCCGGCGCGCGGCTTCGGTGCGGACGCGTTCGACGTATTGACCCGGCGCCTCACCGATTTCGGCGGTGAATACCCGGGTGAAGTGGCGCGGGCTCATCGCGGCCCGGCGCGCCAGATCATCGATGCTGTGCAGACCGCCCGGTTCGGCCTCGATCGTCTCCTGCACCTCGCGGATCGAGTCCCTTCTGGCCCGCGGCATCCACACCGGCGCCGCGAACTGCGTCTGCCCGCCCGGTCGCCGCAGGTACAGCACCAGCCAGCGGGCGACGGTCTGCGCGACCTCGGTGCCGAGGTCGTCCTCGATCAGCGCCAGCGCGAGGTCGATGCCCGCGGTGACGCCCGCGGCCGTCCATACGGTGTCCGAGCTCCGCACGAAGATCGGGTCGGCATCGACCTCGACGGCGGGAAATTCACTCGCCAACTTCTCGGCGAAGGCCCAATGGGTGGTCACCCGGCACCCGTCCAGCAGACCCGCCTCGGCCGCGAGAAACGCGCCGGTGCACACCGTCACCACGCGGCGGGCATGTGTGGCGGCGGTCTTGATCCAGGCGACCAGCGCGGCATCGAACCGCGCCACGTCGACACCGGCGCCGCCCGGCAGCACCAGCGTGTCGATCGGGTCGCCGGGATCCGGCAGCGGGGCCGCCACGAAGGCCAGCCCGGTGGCCGTCTGCACCGGTTGGCCGCCAACCGAGGCCATCGCGACGTCGTACGCATCGCCGGTCAGCAGCGATGCGCCGGTGAACACCTCGTACGGGCCCACCACATCGAGGGCCTGTACGCCGGGAAAGCCGACGATCACCACGTTGCGGGGCATGGATTCAGTGTTGGACACGCCGGGGCGTGTCGTCTACGTCATGCATCCCACGAATTAGGACATGGGACCTGCCCCACGGCTGCCACGGCGGCCTTGGCAGACTGTTGCCCATGGCACAGATAACGTTGCGTGGAAACCCGATCAACACTGTCGGCGAGCTGCCTGCCGTCGGATCCAAAGCCCCGGCCTTCAGTCTGGTCGGCGGCGATCTGGCCGCGGTCTCAAGCGAGCAATTCGGCGGTAAGCCGGTGGTGCTCAACATCTTTCCGTCGATCGACACGCCGGTGTGCGCGAACAGCGTGCGGACCTTCAACGAGCGCGCCGCCGGCGGCGGGGCGACCGTGGTGAACATCTCGAAGGACCTGCCGTTCGCGCAGGCGCGATTTTGTGGCGCCGAGGGCATCGAGAACGTCACGAGCGGTTCGGCGTTCCGGGGCAGCTTCGGTGAGGACTACGGGGTCACCATGACCGACGGTCCGATGGCGGGGCTGCTCGCCCGGGCCATCGTGGTGATCGGCGCCGACGGCAATGTCGCCTACACCGAGCTGGTGCCCGAAATCGCGCAGGAGCCGAACTACGACGCGGCTCTGGCCGCGGCGGGCTGACCTGCAGGCCGCGTCGAGCTAGGGCCGGCCCGCCCGCTGCGACGTGGCCGCCAGCACCTCGCGGCAACCCCGCCACATCTCTTTGATGATGTCGGCGGCCGGGGGCAGATCCCGGATGCGCCCGGCCACCTGACCGGTGTTGGCCACGCTGGCGTCCATGTCGCCCTCGAAGTAGAGCCGCTGCACGCGTTGCAGTGCCGCGGCGCCGTCGGCGGCAGACGTCGCGGCATCGAGCCGCTCGGCGGCGGGTGTGCGGATCACTCGCATCATCCGCTTGCCGTCGAGGGGCAGCATCACCGTGCCGGTCTCGTCGGCGTCTATGACCGCTCGCTTGAGGTTGCCGTGCACCGGGGAGTCGGCCGAGGCGAGCAGCCGGGTGCCCATCTGCACCGCTTCGGCGCCGAGCACAAAAGCGGCCGCCATGGACCGCGCGTCGCAGATCCCTCCGGCGGCCACGATCGGGACGTCGACGTGCGCCGCCACCAACGGCAGCAACACCATCGTCGACGCCCCGAACCGGTTCTTGAATCCGCCTCCTTCGACACCTTCGACCACCAGTCCGTCCACGCCGGCATCGACGGCCTTCTTGGCCGCGGCCAGGGTGCCCACCACGTGGAACACGGTGATGTCCGCATCGTGCAGGCGTTCGGTGAACACCGACGGGCTGCCGGCCGAGGTGGTCACGAACCGAATGTCGTTGGCGACGAGCAGGTCCAGCATCGCCGGGTCCCGGTTGAACAACAGCGCGATGTTCGCGCCGACGGCACCACCGGTCAGCTCGCGCACCCGCCGCAGGTCGGCTCGACCCTGATCCGAGGTGGTCTCGATGATTCCCAGCGCGCCGGCATTCGACACCGCAGCGGCCAGCTGAGCACCGGCGATGTAGGTCATCGGCGCCTGGATGATCGGGATGTCGATGCGCGCGAGCGCGCAGACCCGGTTGGGTGCGGGACCCGGGTCGCCGGCAGTCATCGGTCCCGCGGATCGATGAGATTGCGGAAGCTTTCCGACCGGTGCACGGATGCCCCCAGGCTTCGCACTCGTTCGGTCAGCGCCCGGTCGGAGGTCACGACGCGAAGGTCGTGCGGCGCGGCGTCGGCCGCGACCAGCCGGACGATCTCGTCGTCGGCCGAATTCGCGGCCGCCCTGGGTGCGTGCGCAATCTCGACCACCGATGACGTGATGGCCGCCGACGGCGGCCGCTCAAACACCACTGTCACCGTTTCTCCTTGCCTCGCCGCCCATCGGTCCAGCGTTTCCACCAACGTGACCATGGCACCATTTCGGTCCTTCCACCAGCCATCGGGGCGGCTTCCGATCACATTCATGCCGTCGACAATCCAGCGCACAAGCCATACGTTAGGGCGCTAGTTCGTGGTCCGCCGCAAGATATCGGCGGACACTCGACCGGGGATAATCTCGCGACTGGCGGCAGTGCCCGGGTCGCGCATCCCGCAGAGAAACGACAGCGGGATGTCGGTGTGCGCGAGGGCGCTCTCACCCGCACCGGGCGCCGGAATACCAACCAGCGCCTGAAGTCACTGCACCGCAGCGGCTTTCACTATCATCAGCATAAGGCTGAGCACCACCAGCATGGCCAACGCGAGCAGTTGGGGCCAGGGCCGCCACGGCGCGTCCTGGATCGCATAGGACATCTCCTTGAGCGGGGAGGTTTGCGGCGGAGCGGCGCGCTGCGGCGGCACCGGCCGGTGGAACTGGTGGAAGTACAACTGGATGAGCGTCGCGCCGATCCACAACCCGCCCAGGAAGCTGACGGAGTCGATACCCCGGCACAACACCAGCACGGCGATCCCCACGGTGAAGACCATCAACACGCGATCCGACGTCGAGGTGGCCGACGGCTTGTCGCCGTACTGCTTGTCGAGCAGCGCGCGGCGCCGCCGGTAGGGCAGCGCGAAAAACGCGAACTTTGCGATGATGTGCAGGCCAAGTACGACGACGACGACGGTGGCAACGGTGTTCAGCATGAGGCTCTCTCGGTTCTCAGCGGCGCGATTCGTTCTCGAAGCGTCGAACGGTTGGTACGGTCACCGATATCAGATTCGGGGCCGATGTGCTCGCACCGTAGTCGATGATGGGAAGGGCCATATGACGTCGATCGCCGACACCGACGACCGGGTCGTCGGGCTGGCCCGCGGCATGCGGGACCTGGTGCAGGCCGAAGCCGCCGAATCCGAACGCGCGCGCACCCTCACCCCGGCGATCGTCGACGCGATGTGGGCGAGCGGCCTGATGTCGGCGTTCAACCCGGTGGCGGCCGGTGGCGTCGAGCCGTCGTTCACCGAGATGATCGAGACCTGGATCGAGATGGCTTGGCAGGATGGGTCATTCGGCTGGGTGGGCATCGCCAACCTGCCGTCGTCCTTCGCCGCGGCGGCGTACCTGCCCGACGACGGCTTCGCCGAGGTTTTCACCGCGCACGACAATCGGGTCACCATGGGCGGCCAATTCTTTCCCAACGGACAGGGCGCCGCCGTCGATGGCGGCTACCTTGTGAACGGCGCATGGAACTTCGGCTCGGGCACCGGGCACTCCCAATACATCGCGGCCGGATTCTTTCCGATGGACAACGGCGAGATGCGCTGGATCAGTGAGGGTTTCCCCGAAATGCGGGTGGCGGTGATTCCGCGGGAGCAGATCACTTTCAACGACGGCTGGTTCGTGCAGGGGCTCAAGGGAACCGGTTCCTACGACTACAGCGCTCAGGAGCTGTTCGTACCCGAGAGCCGCACGTTCGAGCTGTTCGTGCGTCAGCCCTACCGGGGGACATCGCCGGCCACCAGGATGGGACTGATGCCCGTGACCGCCGGCGGGCACGCGTCGTGGGCGCTGGGCGTGGCCAAGAGCATGCTCGACGACGTCCAAGAGCTGGCCGCGACGAAGTTCCGGATGAGTGACATGGCATCGCTGGCCAGCCGCCCCACGTTTCAGAAGGGACTCGCGCATCACCGCGCGGCCTGGCGTGCGGCGCGGCTCCTGGTGCTCGACGCGTTCACCCGCGCCGAAAGCGCGGTGGCGGCGGGGGAGGACCTGACACCGGCGCTCCGCGCCGACATGCGGGTGGCAGCGGTCTACGCCACCGACACGGCCCGAAGCTGCGCCGAATGGGCCCATCTGGTCGCCGGGACCAGCTCGATCCGGGAGGGCAGCCGGCTGGAGCGCGCCTTCCGTGACATCTACACCGGCACCCAGCACGCCTTCATCAGTGAGAAGGTCGCCATCGACGTCGCCCAGATCTGGCTGGGCATCATCGACGACCAACCCGGGTTGTAGGTAGCCCGCCCCGCCCGGTCAGGGAGCCTCGCGGAAACCCGTGATCGATCAGTCGTCCGGACACCGCAAACCCACTAGAGCGCAGCCGAATTCAGCAATCAGAAGGCTGATGGTCCAGCAGATCTACTGACTGCGCACCAGGAGCTTCATCTGCTTGTTGCAGCACGTCTCCGCGTGCTCGGTATCCGACGCGCAGGGACACGGCTTTTCGTAAACGAGCACCGCTCCACACTCTTCGCACTCGTAGTGTTGCCCGGCTTCTCGGGACATGATGCCCTCATTTCACGTCATTACCGGACAGCGATTGTTCCGGCGGGTAGACCGATTCGACCGCTAATCCGGCGAAATGGGCCTGAGTCGAATGATGTCGCGGACTCAAGGCGGGAAGTAGGGTCCATCGGCCCTAAACGGAAACACGTCTCCTCAACACCGCTACCATTGCGCGCATGCGCGGCTCGAAAATCCTGATCACCGGCCCTACCGGTCAAATCGCCACCCCCATCGCACGGGCGCTTGCCGCCGACAACGAGGTCTGGGGGATCGCCCGTTTCACCGACCCCGCCGCGCGAGAACGCCTCGAGAAGGCTGGGATTCGTTGTGAGAAGGTGAATCTGGCGGCCGGCGACTTCAGCGCTCTGCCAACCGATTTCGAGTACGTCCTCAACTTGGCGGTGGCCAAGAGCGGCAGCTGGGACAAGGACCTGGCGGCCAACGCGGAGTCGGTCGGCCTGTTGATGGCCCACTGCCGCAACGCGAAGGCCTTCCTGCACTGCTCGTCGGCCGCCGTGTATGACCCGCCCGGCGACGACCCCCGCAGCGAGCGGTCCGCCCTCGGCGACAACCACAAGCCGCTGTTTCCCACCTACTCCATCTCCAAAATCGCCGGCGAGGTCGTCGCCCGATCCGTGGCGCGCGTCGTCGGCCTGCCCACCACGATCGCGCGGCTCAACGTTCCCTACGGCGACAACGGCGGGTGGCCGTTCTATCACATGGAGATGATGCTGGGCGGCATCCCGATTCCGGTCCCGCCCGGCGAACCCGCCCGCTACAACCCGATCCACGAGGACGACATCATCGCGACCATCCCCAAGCTGCTCGAGGTCGCGTCGGTCCCGGCGACCACGGTCAACTGGTGCGGCGACCAGACCGTCAGCCTGCAGGAGTGGTGCGACTACCTCGGCTCACTCGTCGGCGCGGAGCCGATCTTCGAGGCGAGCGAACAGGCGTTGCGCGGCAACCCCACCACCACCGACCGGATGCACGAGCTGATCGGCGGCACGTCGGTCGACTGGCGCGACGGACTCCGCCGCATGGCGGCGAAATTCCACCCGGACCTCGTCGGCGTCTAGGGCACGGTCGCCCCACCGACCAGCGATACGGCCTCGCGACCGCGCCGCGCGCGATCCCGGGGGAAACGTCATCTGCATCCGAGAACTGCGCGGAGCCCATCCGCCTGCGGGTGCTTGACCAGCCGTGTGCACAATGCTAAGCAAGTGCTCAGCACTGAGCGCATATGGCGCTGCGGCGCCACGAGTGGCATACGAAAGGGATCAGATGACGGTGCAGGCGGTATTGGACGACATTCGCAAGCGCCCCGGAACGGGTGACGTCATCGCGGTCATCGATCCCGCGACCGAGGAGACGATCACCGAATTCACCGACTGCGGGCAGGAAGCGGTCAACGAGGCCGCCGCGCGGGCGAAGGCGTCCTTCGAGTCGGGTGTCTGGTCCGAGCTTCCGGGCCGCGAGCGGGCCAAGATCTTGTGGCGGATCGGTGACTTGATCGACGAGCACGCCGAGGAGTTCGCGCAACTCGACTCGCTCAACACCGGCATGCCGTTGCTGCAGGCCCAGTTGCAGATGTCCACCTGCTCGGAGTTCTTCCGGTACTACGCCGGTTGGTGTTCGAAGATCAACGGCGTCGCCTACGACGTGAAGACCGACGGCATCGCGACCGACAACTACGTCAACATGCACGCGTACACGCTCAAAGAGCCCTACAGCGTGGTGGGCCTGATCTTCCCGTGGAACGGCCCCATCTTCAACGCCAGCGCGAAGCTCGCGCCGGCCCTGGCCGCGGGGGGCAGCCTGCTCGTCAAGCCCGCCGAGGAGACGCCGCTGTCGGCGCTGCTGTTGGACAGGCTCATCCACGAGGCGGGCGTGCCCGAGGGCGTCGTCAACCTGCTGACCGGTTACGGCCACACCGCGGGCGCCGCGATCACCGCGCACCCCGATGTCCAGAAGGTCGCCTTCACCGGGTCGACCGAGGTCGGCAAGGAGATCGTGCGGGCCTCGGCGGACAACCTGAAAAAGGTCACGCTGGAGCTCGGCGGCAAATCGCCGGTGCTGATCTTCGACGACGCCAACCTGGACAACGCGATCATGATGGCGTCGCTGGGCATCTTCGTGCACTCGGGCCAGGGCTGCGTGTGCGGGTCGCGCATCTTCGCCCAGCGCGGCGTCTACGACCGGGTCGTGGAAGGCATTGCGATGATGGCGAATTCGTTCAAGCTGGGCGCCCCCAGCGAGGAGGGCTGCGTCAGCGGCCCACTGATCAGCCAGAAGCAACTGAACCGCGTCATGGGCTTCATCGACGAGGGCCGCAAGGACGGCGTCGAAGTGGTCACCGGCGGCCACCGGCTGGACCGCAAGGGCTACTTCGTCCACCCGACGGTGCTCACCAACGTCGACACCAGCATGCGGCTGTACCAGCAGGAGATCTTCGGCCCGGTGGTCACCATCCTGCCGTTCGACGACGAGGACGAGGCCGTGGCCCTGGCCAACGACACCACCTACGGCCTGGCGGCCACCGCCTGGACGGAGAACCTCGGCCGGGCCCACCGGATCATGCGGCGACTGCAGGCCGGCAGTGTCCAGGTCAATTGCCAGCTGGTCTTCGACCACGATGTGCCGTTCGGCGGCTACAAGCAGTCCGGCTGGGGACACGAGTTCGGTAGAGAGGGCCTCGAGATCTACCTCAAGACGAAGTCGGTCTGGGCTCAGCTCTAGATTCGTCGTCTCGCGGCGAAAAGTCCCGGACCACAACAGGTCCGGGACTTTTCCGACGGCCGTCAGAGGGGTCAAGATCCCTTGTTGTAGCGGGTGAGGAATCCGACGGAGGCCACCGCGGCGGCGGTTCCGATCACGCCCCACAGCACCAACTGGAAAGCCATCGCGCCGAAAAACCAGCCGAAAGTCAATCCGATGTAGAGCATCCAGATCAGCCGGAAAAAGCTCCAGACCGCGACCAGGCCGGTGCTGATCCCGATGTACAGGCTTCGCTGCCGATCGACACGGTTGATCTGTTCCTGGATGCTGGTGGGCACGATGTTCATTTGCTGTCTTCCTTTCGTGGGGCGCCGCCTCGTTGGCGTCGTCGTTGCGCCAAGTACAGACCCGCGAACCGGCTACCGATCCCAACCGCCGCGCGCGACGACGGCAGCGCTACCCCTGCCTCGCGCCGGATGGCAAGGGTCGGGTGGCACCGCTATCGGGGAGTGAGCTCACTTGCCGGCACCCGGGCGCGGGTGGGTCAATGCAACTGAAACACCGCGATCGCGGGGGATCGCGTCCGCCGCTCGACTCGAGGGAGGGTCCCATGATGAATCCGATCAAGCTCGCCGAGCAGGTCGCCGAATCGGTCCTGGCGGTGGGCGGCATCCGGGTGGGCACCGAGGAGCCCCAGTACACGCACCGCCGACTTACCGACACCGTCGAGATCCGCCGCTACGGTCCGCGGATCGCCGCCGAGACGGTTGTCGACGCCGACGAAAACCGCGCCCGCAACGAAGGGTTCCGCCGATTGGCGGGATACATCTTCGGCGGTAACCGGCGCGATCAATCGATCTCGATGACGGCACCGGTCAGCCAGCAATCGAGCCGGGGCGGCGAGCGGATCGCGATGACCGCACCCGTCGCCCAATCCGCCGGCACCGAGAGTGGCTGGGCCATCAGGTTTTTCATGCCCGCCAAGTGGACGATGGAGACCCTTCCCGCGCCCAACGACGACCGGGTCCGTCTCGTCACCGTGCCGCCCGCGACCGTGGCGGTGCTGCGATTCAGCGGCGACCGCAGCCCCAAGGCGGTCAGCGCCCGCACGGGCGAGCTGTTGACGATATTGCGGGACAAGGGGATTCAACCGATTGGCGATCCCGAGGCCTGGTTCTACGATCCGCCGTGGACGGTGCCGATGCGGCGTCGCAACGAGATCACCGTCGTCGTCGATCCGGCCTCGGTGCCCGACTAGCCGGCACGGCACGGCTACGGTTTGGCGTGATGAATCCTCGGGACAACCCGCACACCGATGCCGGGCTGCTGACCGGTGTCTCGGAAACGGCGCTTCTCACCCTTTACGGACGGGCATACCAGGCCGGGCGCCCGGACCCGATCATCGACGACCCGGCGGCCGTCAGGCTCGTCGAGTCCATCGACTTCGACTTCGAAAAATTCGGCCGCAAGGGCCAGGAGATGGCGCTGCGCTCGCTGGCCGTCGACCGGTGCGCGATCGACTACCTGACCACGCACCCCCGGGCGACCGTCGTCGCGCTTGCCGAAGGCTTCCAAACGTCCTTCTGGCGCCTGGACCGCGCGCTGCCCGACCCGCAATTCAGGTGGGTCTCGGTGGACTTGCCGCCGGTCGTCGAACTTCGACAGCGCCTGCTGCCGCATTCCGCACGCATCACCCACCTCGCGCAATCCGCGCTCGACTACGGCTGGATCGACAAGGTCGACGCCGGCAACGGCGTGTTCATCACCGCCGAGGGTCTCTTGATGTACCTGCAGCCCGGCGAGGCGCTGGAACTGATCGCCCAGTGCGCCAGAAGCTTTCCCGGCGGCCAGATGTTCTTCGACCTACCGCCGACGATCGTCAAGCGCATCGCGCGGAACGGGCTGCGTTCGTCCAAGCGCTACCGGGTGCCGCCGATGCCGTTCAGCCTCTCGGCGCGTCAACTGGCGAAATGGGCACAGACCACGCCCGGCATCCGCGCCGTGCACGATGTGCCGATGCCCAAGGGGCGGGGCGTGTTCTTCGGAACGCTGTACCCCGCGTTGTGGCGGTTCCCGCCGTTGAAGCCCTACCGGGGGATCTACGCCCTGCTCGAATTCGGTTGAGCCTCAACCGACCTTGACCACCAGCTTGCCGACGTTCTTTCCGTCGAACAGCATG
The DNA here is from genome assembly GCF_001667865.1 of Mycobacterium mantenii. GTDB lineage: Bacteria > Actinomycetota > Actinomycetes > Mycobacteriales > Mycobacteriaceae > Mycobacterium > Mycobacterium mantenii_A. The sequence continues at coordinate 18,029 of NZ_LZJP01000054.1, forward strand.
TTGATCGCCGTCGGCAACTGCTCGAACCCCTCGACGACGGTCTCGAGGGGCGTGAGCTTTCCGGCCTCGATCAGGCCGGCGATCTCGCCGATCGCCTCCGGGGCGCGCTCGAAGTGATCCAGCACGATGAAGCCCTGTACGGTGGCGCGCTGAATGAGCAGGTTGCCGAATGCGCGCGGACCCGGCGGGGGGTCTTCGGCGTTGTAGCCGGAGATCAGGCCGCAGAGCGCGACGCGGGCGCCGATGTTGAGGCGCGCGAAGATCGCGTCCATCAGGTCGCCGCCGACGTTCTCGAAGTCGACGTCGATGCCGTCGGGCGTGGCCGCCGCCAGTTGGGCGGCCCAGTCGTTCGCACGGTGGTCGACGGCCGCGTCGAAGCCGAGCTGATCGGTCAGCAGCGCGCATTTCTCGGGCCCGCCGGCGATGCCGACGACACGAGCACCGGCGGCCTTGGCGAGCTGGCCCGCGACCGAGCCGACCGCGCCGGCCGCCGCGGAGACGACGACCGTCTCACCGGGCCGCGGCTTGCCGATGTCGCGGATCCCGATCCACGCGGTCAGCCCGGTCATGCCCAGCGCGCCCAGGTAGGCGCTCGGCGAGATGCCCTGCGCGACGTCGACCGGGTTCACCATCGCCGTGTCGTCGAGGATCGCGTACTCCTGCCAGCCGAGCAGGCCTTGCACCTGCTGGCCGACCGCGAATCTGGCGCTCTTGGACGCGACCACCTCACCGAGCCCGGCGGCGCGCATGACCTCGCCGATGCCGACCGGGGGCAGGTACGTCGGGGTGTCGTTGATCCACATGCGGTTCGTGGGGTCGAGCGAAATCCAGTCGACCCGCACGAGCGCCTGGCCATCGCCGAGCTCGGGGATCGCCTCGTCGCTCAGTTCGAAAGTGTTTGGGCCGATGCGTCCGGTGGGTCGTTCGCGGAGCAGGAAGCGACGGTTTTGTCCGGTCATTAGCGCACCGTACCCTCAGCGCACGCGGGCGTTCTACCCTGCACAAAGGGGGCCGCTCGACCGGAGGTGCGCTCGATGAAGGTGATGTCGCGAGTTGTCCTGGTCTCGCTCGCCGCGATCGCAGTGGCGGCTTTCGTCCAGCCCGGATCCGCGTTCGCCGATCCGCCGCCCACCCAGGTGATCGCCGTGATGGCCGTCGGGCCCGGCGGCGAAGCGATCAACGGCTATCACGTGTTGTCCGGGCCGGACAACGTCGGGCGAGCGAGCGAGTGCTCGGAGCCGTCACCGTCGGCGGTGGCCGACAACGTCTACTACTGTTCGCCGAGCGCGGCCGGGGCGGGCACCTGCTGGCCGTCCACGCCGGGATCGCTGCTGTGCGTGGACAATCCGTGGGACAGGCAGCTACACCGGGTGATGTTCGACGGTCAGCTTCCGCCCGTGCACGCGACCGCCAACCCGGACCCGTTCGCGCTTACCCTCGACGACGGCACCCGCTGCCTGTTGCGCAACGGGGGCGCGTGGGGTGGACGGGCCGACGGCTACGTCGGCGTCTACGGATGCGGCGGCGCCGGCAGCGACCTCGCCGTGCTGTGGCTGCCCAGCCAGGGCGCCGGATCCTGCATCGACCGCTCCTCGGCGGCGTGGACCGTCAAGGTCGGTCGCCTCGGCGCACCCGACGCCGTCCTTCCGCCGCCTGCGACCCGCACCGTGACCGAGGCCTGGCTCGCCGGGGGCAGGGCTGGTCAGTAGGGCGGCGCCGGGGCTGCTATAACGCAACGTATGTCAGGCGACGCGCACACGATCACCCATGTCTCCGACACCGCCCGCTGGACGGCGTTGCACCGGGCGACCGAATCGGCCCGCCCCGATGCGCTGTTCCGCGACCCACTCGCGGAACGCCTCGCCGGTGCGCACGGCCGCGCGATCGTCGACAACGTGCGCTGGACGGATCGCAGCGGTTTTTGGCTGGTCGCTCGCACCAAGCTCATCGACGACGCCATCGCCGAAGCGCTCGCGAACGGCTGCGACCGGGTGCTGAATCTGGCCGCCGGCCTGGACACCCGGCCCTACCGCTTAGACCTCCCGCCCGATCTCACCTGGATCGAGGCCGACCTGCCTAAGTTACTGGAGGAGAAGACGCAAGTACTCGGCGATCAGACCCCGCGCTGCCGGCTCCGCCGCATGGCGGTTGACCTCGCCGACCCGCACGCCCGAGACGCGTTCTTCAACGACGCGCTGGATGGTGCCGCGAAGGCCTTCGTGCTGACCGAGGGTCTGTCGATGTACCTCGAGCCCACCGCCGTCGCCGGGCTTTCGGATGCGATCAAGCGCCCCGAGGTCGCGTGGTGGATGCTCGATTTCGCCTTTCCGGGCCTGAAGAAACGGATCAACAAGAACGTCGCCGGAATTTCGGAAAACGCGCCGTTCAAGTTCGCACCCGACAACGGCCTGGCCTTTTTCGAAGACCTTGGTTGGCGGACCGTGGAGGCGGAGTCGGTACTGGTGGCCGCCCACCGATTGCATCGCCTACCGTTCTGGATGCGTCCGCTTGCCTGGCTGCCTCGGCCGGATTTGCGCCGTCCGGGCGGCAAATCGTCGAGTGCGGTCGCCCTGCTCACCCACTGAGGGCGGCTCCTACCAGACGCGAATCCAGTCGATGAGCATGTCGGCGGGGTAGCTGCCCGGGCCCGGGTCTTCGCCACCCGAACCGGCGACCGCGAGGTTGAACACGGGATACGCCGCGTACCCGGGCGCGTTGAACGGCCAGTCCGGCAGCGAGCTGGCCGGCACGTCGAAGTAGGGCGCCGCGCCGTCGGTGTAGTCCTTCCAGAACCGGATGCCGGCCTCGTCCCACTGCGTGCGCCAGGTGTGCCAGGCGCTGTCCACCGCGATGTTGTGCGTCTTCCATTCGCCGCCGTTGGCCTTGGCGTGCACGGTGGTGGCCGACGGCCATTTGCCGTTGCCGTACCACTCCATGACGTCGATCTCACCCTGGTCCTCATTGCCCAGCCAGTAGGCGGGCCAGGCACCGGGGGTCAGGCAGTCCAGCTTGATCCGCGCCTCCCAGGTGTGGCCGACACCGCCGCGCCACAGGCTCTGCACCTTGCCGCTGTAGTAGGTGGGGCCATCCTTGGCGGCGCGCAACACCAGGTTGGACTTGCCGTCTACGAACACGTTGCGCCGATCATCGCGGTACTGCCCGATGTTCTCGGGTCGTTCCCAGAAGGTCGGGTCCTTGATCGTCTCGCGGGCTTTGGCGACCGCCCATTTCGACCCATCGGGGGCCGAACCGGCCGGGCCGTCGAAATCGTCCGAGAAGATGTAGTTCCCGGATTGACTGCTGGGCGCGGCGGGCGGCGGTATCCGACCAGCAGGCTCGTCCCGCCGGGGCGGGTAGGCCCAGGCCTTGGGGGCCGGCAGCGTGGCTGCCAGCACGCCGATCCCGGTTGTCAAAATCATGCGGCGGCGATCGATCTCCGGCATAAGCAAGGGACCCTAGCAGCCAACCGTGCACAACGTTGAAACGGGAATTCTGTCGGTGCCTGTCGCTATGGTTCAGATCGCGGTCGGACCAGCACGGACGACAGCACGACAGTGGCAACGGATTACGCTCCCGAATTCACGGCCAATTCTCATCTTGGCCGGTGGTTTGGTCTCAGGATTCGGGGGGCATTCTGGAATCACGATCCGATAACCACACTGTTGTAGCTTTTGCGGGTGGTACTGAGAGGAGTGACGATCGTGGCGAATACATCAGAAGGCACGGTTATTTTCCTTCAGTCCCATCCACTGTGGGCCGCCGCTAAACGCCGGGAACGCGAACGCAACGAAGCAATGCGACGTCATCCCTCGTATCGCGCTCGTCAGCGCGCCGCGGCCGCCGGCAGCCCGGCCGTTCCGATGGTCCGCAACTTCAAGCTGTACTCGAGCGGCAACACTCCGGCCTGAATTCGCCACAAATTGTGGTGACCCGTTTGGAACTGGGCGCCGGAAAGATAACGCCGATCAACGAATAACTCGTGGCGCCGGCCAAAACCTTCAGGTTTTGGTCGGGGCATTTGCGGCTCCACCGGCACCGCACCGGTGGGCCAATGTCCGCGGATGCGCTAACACCGCGCCGTCCGGTTATCCCGCGGCCACGATCCCGTCTTCGGCCATCGTTTACACCCCACGGACTCGATCATTCTGCCGGGGATGCCACGCCTCTGCCGAAATCGGGTGGGCTGGTCACAACCGGGCCGGGGGCCGCGCCGGGCGATTGCATACAACTAGCAGCGGGTCGATAGAATCGGCTGGCAAACGGTTATTGACACCCGTCAATTCGGCTCTACTGTATACAAAATGGCCGTCTCGCTCGACGCGCTGTCGTCTGCCTCCGAACTCGACGACCTGCGCGCCATGGTGCGCAAACTCGTCGCCAAGCGTCTTCCCCTGTCCGAGATGCGGCATGCCGACCCGGCGACCGCACGCCGGGCGGGGTGGGCGGAGCTGGCCGAGCTGGGCCTGCTCGGCATTGCGATTCCCGAGCAGTACGGGGGCAGCGGCGCCGGGCTGACCGAACAAGGCGTCGTCCACGAGGAACTCGCGCGGGAATTGGGGGCGGTGCCCTATCTGTCCACCGTTTGCCTGGCGGCCGAAGCGCTGCTGGCCTCCGGCGACGACGCCGCGTGCGCGGAGCTCCTGCCCGGGGTCGCCGCCGGTGAGCTGACGGCCACGCTCGCCGACGGCACCGGCCGGGCCGAGCGCCGGGGGCCGACCTGGGTGATCTCCGGCGAGTTCCACCACGTTCCCGATGGCGGCGACGCTCACGTCGTCCTGGTCGCCGCGGACACCGACGGCGGCGCCACGCTGTACGCCGTGACCGGCTCCGACGGTGTCCACCGCGATCGACTGGCCACGTTGGACGGCACCCGGGGGCTTGCCAATCTCCGACTGACCGGCGCGCCGGCCCGCCAGGTCGGCGCGGCGGGCGGGGCCGGGGCCGTCCTGGCCCGGGTGCGCCTGCGCGCGACGGCACTGCTGGCCGCCGAGCAGGCGGCCGTGCTCGCCGAGCATTGCGTCGCGCTCACCAGGCAATACCTGTTGGATCGACGGCAGTTCGGTCGGCAGATCGGGGCCTTCCAGGCCCTCAAGCACCGTCTGGCGGACGCCGCGGTGCGGGCCGAATTGTGCACCGGCAGCGCCTGGTACGCGATCCGGCAGCTGGCCGACGGCGCGCCCGACGCGGAGTTCGCCGTGACGGTGGCCGCGGCCGCATGCGGGGAAGCCGCGGTCCAGAACGCCGCCGAAATGATTCAGCTGCATGGCGGCATCGGCTACACCTGGGAGCATGTCGCGCACCTGTACCTGCGGCGCGCCAAGGCCGACCAGTATCTGTGGGGGACCCCGTCGGCGCACCGCGACCGGCTCGGCACGGCTGTCGCCGAAAACCGTTCGACGGCAACAGAAACCGTATCGGCCCACGCCCCCGGCGAAGCGCCGGCGCTCGACCAGCTGCGCCGCTGGCTGGCCGACAACCTGACCGCAGAGATCGCCGACGACCACGCACCGCCGCCGCGCGGCGAGAACTACTCACCCGTGCGCCGCGACTGGTATCGCCGCCTCGGCGAGGCCGGCTGGGCCACGCCGACCTGGCCGACCGAATACGGCGGGCGCGGCCTGGGGCGCGACGAGGGCGGTGCCGCGGTGGAGGAGTTGCGGCGCCGTGGTGTCGACCGGCCCGAGGAGGATTTCGTCGGCGTCTGGCTGGCGGGTCCGACGATTCTGCAGTGGGGCACCGACGAGCAACGCGACACCTACTTGCGGCCGCTGGCCCGCGGCGACCACCGCTGGTGTCAGCTGTTCAGCGAACCCGGCGCCGGATCGGATCTGGCGTCGCTGTCCACCTCGGCGGTACGCATCGACGGCGATCGCTGGCTGGTCAACGGGCAGAAAATCTGGAGTTCCTTCGCCGACACGGCCGATTTCGGGCTGTTGATGGCGCGCACCGACCCGGCGCTGCCCAAACATGCCGGCATCACGTATTTCCTGCTCGACATGCGCACGCCGGGCGTGGAAGTGCGGCCGCTTCGGCAGATGACCGGCGACGCCGAGTTCAACGAGGTCTTCCTGACCGACGTGGTGCTGCCGGACTCGGCGCGCCTGGGCCCGTTGAACGCCGGATGGAAGGTCGGCATCAGCACCTTGATGCAGGAACGCAACAGCCTCACCGGGCCTCCCGTCGTCGGCCCCGGCGTGGCCGACCAGCTCATCGCCGAGGCGGTAGACAGCGGAGCGTGGCAGCGCGCCGATGTGCGAGATCGCTTGCAGCACATGCTTGTCGACGAGCGTGCGCTGCAGAGCGCCAGCATCCGGGCCAGCGTCGCCGTGGACCGCAGCCCCGGGGCCATCGACTCCATCCGCAAACTCGAAAGCGCGGACCTGCATGAGCGCGCGGGCCGAATCCGTATCGACCTGCGGCCCGAGCTCACCATCGGCTGGCCCCTCGATGCCGAAATGCCTGCGGGCACAAGGTCTTTTCTGGAGATGAAGAAATACTGCATCGCCGGCGGGACCTCGGAGATCCAGCGCAACATCATCGCCGAACGCGTGCTCGGACTGCCCCGCGAGCCCGACCCGGATCGCGACAAACCCTTCAACCAGCGGACCAGTCGATAGAGGAGACTCCCCAACCATGATGACCGGCGAGCAGTACAAGAATTCACTCCGCGACGGACGGCGGATCTACCAGGACGGCAAGCTGGTCGCCGACATGGACACCGATCCGCTGCTGGCGCAGGCGCTCGACGCGGTGGCCGCCGGTTACGACCAGTACCACCGGCCGGACGCCGACGCGGTGAACCCGTTGGTGGAGGCGCCGCGCAGCGTCGAGGAGTTGCGCGACCGGGTGCCGATCCTCACCAGCATGGACCTGCTGCTCAACGTCACCTACCAATCGCTGATGACGCTCGTGGTGGCGGCAGCGCGACTTGCCGACGCCCACCCGGAGTTCGTCGCCCGCATCAATGCCTATGTGGCACAGGCACGCCGGGATGACATCCGCATCGCCGAGTGCATCACCGACTCCAAGGGTGACCGGTCGAAGGCGCCCGCCGCGCAGGAAGACGCCGACCAGTATGTGCGCGTGGTGGAGCGCCGCGCCGACGGGGTGGTGATCCGCGGCGCCAAGCTGCACATCAGCGCCGCACCGTTCGCCCATCACCTGATGGTGATGCCGACCAAGTCGATGAAGCCGGGGGAGGAGGACTACGCGATCGCCTGCGCGGTACCGGTCAACGCCCCCGGGGTGCACATCATCAGCCGCACCGTGCAGGCCCGCGGCGGGGACGAGCGTGATTACCCGGTGAGTGCCCGGCGCAGCATGCCGGACGGGTTCGTGATCTTCGACGACGTGTTCGTCCCGACCGAACACGTGTTCCTCGATGGCGTTGCGGCACAGGCCGGAATCTTTGCGCACTCGCTGGGTCTGTGGGAGCGGCTCGGGGGCACCGCGGTGATGGTGGAACAGGCCGACGAGATGGTGGGTCTGGCGCAGTTGATGGCCGAAGCCAACGGGACCGCCCGGGTGTCACACATCCGGGAGAAGATCGACGAGATGATGATCCACGCCACCAACCTGCGGGCCGGCATGGAGGCGGCGATCAGCAACGCCCACACCACGCCCGAGGGCTACTACTATCCCGACGACCTGTACACGAACGCGACCAAATACCTTGGCGCGGCGAACTTCAACCTGATGGTGCGCCATCTGCACGACATCGCCGGCGGCGGGGTGATCACCACTCCGTCGATGGCGGACCTGGACAACCCGGACATCGGCCCGCAGTTGCGCAAGTACTTGACCGGAGCGTCCGACGTCTCCGGGGACGCCCGCGCCAAGCTGTTCCACGCCATCCGCGACACCACTGCCGATTCCTATGGCGGCTGGCATCTGGTGACCAACGTGCAATCCGGCGGCGGGCTGTTCGCCCAGCGCCTCGTGACGCGCAAGCACTACGACATGGAACGCGCCAAGCGCCTGGCGCGGCATGCCGCCGCACTGGACTAGCGATCGCAGGCGCGACCGTATCGACCGCAAGCGCGGCGCTGCCGGGCGCTCATCCCTGCCTAGCAGCCGAAGCCACCGATCGCTGCACAGACCAGCCCTGCCGCCGCAGTCCCGGATATGCCCAAATCCGACTGCACGATGTTGTACAGCGCGTCATCGTCTACCTGCGCCATCAGATCGCAAACCTTGTAGCTCTCGGCGAGGAGCTGGGAGGCAGTGAAGGTCGGGTCCAATATTCATCGTGAAGCACGCTGACACGAACCCGGAGCACAACAATGAAGTCCTCAAGGGAGATACGCATTCTCATCGGCGTGCGCCGATGGTACGAGCGTAACCAGTCCTCCGCAGATCACCAACGCGCAACCACGCGGGTTATGTTCATTGGCCGGGCTTTAATGCGGTCGTCTCGGATGCGCGCGGGAAATTAAACAATTCGGGATGTCAGTACGCCCATGAGCGCATACGCTCCGAACTGCCAAGCGGCGGCAGCCAATTGCGTCCGCTTGACGCTCGGTCGACAAAGGGGGCACGAGTCAACTTGGAAACTGCAATCTTGCTGTGGCTTTTCTGTGCGGCTATCGGGGCGGCAATCGCGAAGTCGAAGAATCGCAACTGGACCGAGGGCTTGCTGCTGGGTGGTTTGCTCGGCGTGCTCGGTGTAATCATCGAACTTTTCTTGCGCGCTCAAGCGCCCGGCCTGCCGCCATCCGGCTGGTATCCCGATCCCGAGGGGAGCGGCAGTGAGCGGTTCTGGAATGGCAAAGAATGGACCGACTTTGCGCCGCGCCCAATGCACAGCAGCACGCCGCAAACACCAGACGTGGTCCGAGGACCAACCAAGAAATGCCCAGACTGTGCCGAAACAATCCTTGCCGCCGCCAAGGTCTGCAAGCATTGCGGCTACCGCTTCACTCCTTCGAGCGCACCCGAGACGGCGGTGATTCCGCGGGGCAAGTCCACCAAGGTGAGGTGCCACAAGTGCCAACATGTGCAGACAGTTCCACAGAGCGAGTCGGCATTCGTCTGCGAGCAGTGTGACGCAAAACTGAAACGCCGAACGACCTAAGCTTCTGCGCTGCCCGTAATCGGCACCTCTGGTTTGCACCCCAAAAGACTCGGCAAAGTCCATGACCGCAAACCCCTGCAGGGCGCGATGGGATCGCCCGCCCGACGCCGCCGCCGCGTGCTTGCATGAACGTGAACGTAGACGTAGATTCAAGCCATGCGCTTTGGTGTCTTCATCGCCCCCTACCACATGGTCGGCGACAATCCGACGCTCGCATTCGAGCGTGACCTGCAACTAGTCGAAGCCGTCGAGGACCTCGGCTACGAGGAGGCCTGGTTCGGCGAACACCATTCCGGCGGAACGGAAATCATCGGCGCGCCGGATCTGATGATCGCGACGGCCGCCGCCCGCACCAAGCGCATCCGGCTGGGCACCGGGGTGGCCTCGCTGCCGTATCACCATCCATTCATGTTCGCCGACCGCATGGTGCAACTCGACCACCTGACCCGTGGGCGCCTGATCGTCGGCGTCGGGCCCGGGGCGCTGCCGGGGGATGCCTACATGATGGGCATCGAAACCACCCGCCAGCGCGACATGATGCTCGAGTCCCTGGACGCGGTGCTGGAGCTGTGGCGCGATGAGGCGCCGGTGAACCGGCAGACCGACTGGTTCACGCTGCGCGACGCCCGATTGCAGCTGCGCCCGTACAGCAAGCCCAACATCGAGGTCAGCGTGGCGGTAACGGCCTCCCCGTCCGGCCCGGTGGCTGCAGGCAAGTTCGGCATCGGATTGCTCTCCATCGCGGCCACCCAGAAGAAGGCGTTCGAGGCACTGGCCCGCAATTGGCGCACCGCCACCGAAACCGCCGCCGCGCACGGAACCACGGTGAGCCGTCAGGGCTGGCGGATGTGCGGGCCGATGCACATCGCCGAATCCGAGGAACAGGCCCGCAAAGACGTCGAAATCGGTCTGGCGCAATGGGTCGACTATTTCCAGAATGTCGGCGCGATACCAATTTTGGGCGATTTCGACCCCGGCGAAGACATCGTGTCCGCGGTGAATGAGACCGGCGTGGGAGTGATCGGCACACCCGACATGGCGATCGACCAGCTCCGCCGGCTGGAAAAGCAGTCCGGGGGCTTCGGCACCTACCTGTTGATGGCGCACGAATGGGCCAACCGTGAGGCCACGCTGCGCTCCTACGAGATGATCAGCCGCTACGTGATGCCGGTGTTTCAGGATTCCATCGAACCGCTCGCGCGCAGCCGCGACTGGACGATCTTCCACCGTGAAACGTTGATGGGCAGCATCACCGACGCGATCGTCGGCGCGACACAGCAATTTCTGCAGGAGCGGGACGCCCGTCGCCGCGCCGAGAACGACGCTCAGATCGAAACCCTGCACGCGCGCCAGTGACCGATTTCGGGGCACTGCTGTTTCCCAACGTCGCCTGGGCCACGCTGGTGGACCGCTGCGAACGTGCCGAGGAATTGGGTTTTCGCAGCCTGTGGATCGACGATCACGGCACCAATCCGCAAGCGCCCCGGTCGAATTGGTTCGAAGCCTTCACCACGCTGGCCGGCCTGGCCAACTGCACCCGCCGGATCCTGCTGGGGCCGCTGGTGTCCAACGTCATCCTGCGGCACCCGGTGATGCTGGCACGCCAGGCCGTCTCCGTCGAGAACATGTCGGGCGGACGCCTGCAACTGGGAATCGGAGCGGGATACGCCCCCACCGATCACGAATTCGTCGGCACCGCGCCCTGGACGCGCGACGAACGCGCGAAACGGTTCGCCGAAGCGGTCGAGTTGGTCGATGCGCTACTGCGCGCCGAACCGGTCGACTTTTGCGGCACCCATTACCAGGTCCGCAACTTTCGGTTGCGGCCCGCACCGCTGCAACGACCTCGACCGCCGATATGCGTTGCCGCACATGATTGTTCGAGCCTGCGGCTGGTCGCACGGTTCGGCGACATCTGGAGCTCCTTCGGCGGGTGGGGGTTGTCGTCGCCGCGGCTGCACCAGATCACCGCCGAGCGATCGGCCGCCCTCGACGAATTCTGCGCCGAAATGGGCCGCGATCCCTCAAGCATCCGCCGGCAGATCCTGGCCGGCAACCCCGCGACCACACCGGACCCGATCTGGTCGTCGGTGGGGGCCTTCGATGAATGGGTGGCCGGTTGGGAACAGGTGGGCATCGACGAGATCGTGCTGTACTTCCCGCCCGAACTGCTCTACGAGCCGGCCTTGATCGACCCCGCCGTCACCGAACACCTGCGCGGCCTGCTGTTCGCTCGCCGGTCACGTGATCAGGGCGCCGCCGTCGACGGGCAGCACGGCACCGCTGACGAATGACGACGCCGGACTCGCCAGGAACAGCACCGCGGCGGCAACCTCGTCGGGTTCGCCCAACCGCGCCGCCGGCACCCGGGTGGCGACGAAGTCATCGTTGAAGCCGTCCGGGGTGAGCTCGGTCAGCCCGGACGACAGGAACCCCGGGGCGACCGCATTGACCCGAATGCCCTTGCGCCCGGTCCACTGTCGGGCCAGATCGCGGGTCAGCCCCAGCAGTCCCGCCTTGCTCGACACGTAGCCCGCCTGCGGCAGCGTCGTCGTGGTCACCCCCAGGATGCTGCTGATCATCACCACGGCCGAGCCGGGTCGCATCAATCGGCCACACGCCTGGCTCATCCAGTAGGCACCCATCAGATTCACCTCGACGGTGCGCCGGAACTGTTCCGGGTCTTCGCGCGTCGCCGGTGCGGCCGTGCCGACACCGGCGTTGTTGACCAGCACATCTACCCGGCCAAACCGGTCGAGGACCTGATCCGTTGCCGCCGTGCACGATTCGGGATCGGAGACGTCGACCCGGAAGGCCGCCGCGTCGATGCCGTTCTCGCGCAGAACCGCGCAGCGGGCTTCGGCCTCGTCGAGGCGCCGGCTCCCCATGGCGATTTGTGCCCCCGCACCGCCGAGTGCGCGCCCGATAGCCACCCCCAGCTCGGAAGTCGCCCCGGTCACGACGGCGACGCGGTCGTCCAACCGGAAGCGTTCGCCGACGCCGACGGTCACGAAGCGTGCGTTTCGGTCTCGCGACCCTGTTGCGATCTCAACATCAGCAGGGAATCGCGGCCCTGCAGGATGTGCTCGGCCATCAGCGCGCCGGCCCGCAGCGGCTCGCCGGCCGCGATCGCGTCGCGCACCATGCGGTGAAACAGATTCGACCGCTCACGTTCTTCCCGCCCCTGGTGCCGAAACACCTGGTAGACCAACGGAATATCGACGGCGTGTTCCAGCAGCGCGGACAACCGCCGATGCTGCGCGCCCACGACGATCGCCTGATGAAAAGCGCTGTTGGCAGCGGTGATACGACGCAGACCGGCGTCGGGCGAACCGCCGGACATCAGCTCGATGCCCTGATCGAAGTCCGCGATGGCGGCGTCGAGCGCGGCGATACCGTCATCGCCCATCCGGGTCGCGGCGCGTTCGGCCGCCAGCGACTCCAGTCGGGCACGCAGCTCGTACTGGTCCCGGATGTCGGTGTCGGACATGGTCGCGACGACGGCGCCGCGGTTGCGCTCGATGGTGACCAGGCCGTCGGCCGCCAACGCCCGCAACGCTTCTCGCACGGGCGTGCGGGACAGGTCGAACATCTCGCCGATGCGTTGTTCGACCAGGCGCGAGCCGGGCTCGAACTCGCCTTCGGCGATGGCACGCCTGATGAGCCGGTATGCCAGCTCCGAGCGGCCATCCATCTCGCTCACGTCAGTCGTTCCCGGAGGTTGCGGCACCGATGTCGAGCACACCGCCGCCTTCCGGGTCGACGACCTCGACCGTCGGGTCGTCGACGTCATCGAACTCCAGTCGCAATGCCCGGGACATGATCGCGTGCATCACATACATGGTGGTGGTGTAGGTGAATTCCAGGATCTCGGTGTCGCTGAAGACTTCCCGCAATTGGGTCATCAGCCGCTCCGGCACCCGGCCATGTTGTCCCGCAAGGCAATCCGTGTAGGCGAGCAGCAGCCGTTCGGTCTGGTCGAAACAGTCCGCCGTCTGCCAGGACGGTATGGCCTCGATCTTCTCCTCGGACAGTCCCGCCGACCGGCACGCCTTGCAGTGCTGGGAGAAGACGAACTGGCTGCCGACCACCCAGCCCGCCCGGATCTGGCCCAGCTCGCGGTGATCGGCCCGGATGGAGACCTCTTCGCGGTAGAGGCGGAAGCCGCGCACGGCATGGCGCAGGGCGGCGGGGGACTGCGCCATCACTGTCCACCAGTTGCCCGGCGTGCCGCCGACAGTCCCGGGCTCGGCCACCGGGTCACGATCGCCGAACATGAAGTCGTACATCTTCAGGGTGAATTCGTCGGTGACTTCGTCCCGCGGGATCGGCGTCAGACGCGGCATCGCGTCTCCTCTCGGGCTGGCGCGCATTGGGCAAGGCTGCAGATTGCATTCAATCCTAGGCCGTGCTACTGCGTCAACGCAGCTCGCGATCACCCGGAACGGGAGATTGCGTACAGTCTGCGGGTCAGGGCCGCAGACCGGCCAGCACCATCGCGGCGAAGGCATCACCGATCTCGGCCAGCGAATTGCGTCCACCGGGGACATACCAGCGGTGAATCCAGTTGTGCATGCCCAGGATGCCGAGCATGGCCAACCGCGGGTCCACATCCGAACGGAACGCGCCGGCCGCGACGCCCTCTTCGATGATCGCCAGCAGCGTCTTGCCGTAGGCGTCGGCGTTGGTGACGATGCCCTGCGCTTCGGGAATGGTTGCGATGTGCTGACTTTCGCCGAACAGCAGAAAGAGTTCGGGGTACGTCGCGAGATCGGTGATGTAGGAGCCCAGGGCGCGACGCAACTTCTCCTCGGGCGCCGCGTCGGATTCGAGCGCTTCGCGGCAATGCCGGGTCATCTCGTAGGCCGGCTGCTCGATGAGCGCGATCAGCAGCTCCTCTTTGGTGCCGACGTAGTAATACAGCGAGGCCCGGTTGATGCCGACCTCGACGGCGACGTCTTCGAGCCGCGCCCGGGCGAATCCCTCGCGACGGAACACTTCGGTGGCGCCCTTGAGAATGGTCTGCCACCGCTCGTTGGACGCGCGGCGGTCGGCATTGCGCCGCTCATGGCGGCGACGGGCGTTATCGCTCTGGTCGCGTACGGCTGGAATCGTCGGCCTCCTTGTGTACGGGTGTCGTGTTGTCAAAATACGCCAGTCCGCGGGCTGACCTGAGGATTAGCGCATCTGTCAACGTGAACGTTGACGTTGACAAACTGGTGGCAGCGTTTTAGCGTCCCTACTGATGCACGCCTCACGCGCGGCCCAACTTCGCCATCGCGGCGCGAAAATCGTCGTGCTCCATCGCCGCCGCCTCGAGGGCGAGGGAGAACGGCAGCACCGCGCCCGACGCCATTGCGAGCAGTCGATTCACCGCCGCCTTGGTGCCCTGCACCGCCTGGGGGGCCAGGGTTGCGAGCCGGTTTGCCATCGCCATCGCGGCGGGCAGCACGTCGGCCGGCGCAACAACACGGGAGACCAGGCCGTAGCGTTCTGCCTCCGCGGCGGTGAGGAGCTCGCCCGTCATCAGCAGGTATTTGGCGCGGTTGAGTCCGACGAGCAGCGGCCAGATCACCGCCGCCCCGTTGCCGGCCGGCAGCGCGGCGTGTACATGCAGGTCGCCGAGTTTCGCCGACTCGGACATGTACGAGACATCGGCCAGGGTCGCCAGCACTGCGCCCAATCCGATCGCGTGCCCGTTGACCGCGGCCACCAGCGGCTTGGTCAGCGCCACGATGTCGTCGACGATGTGGCGCGCCTCCTCGATCGGGGTTCGTCCCGAACTGGGTGCGTACTGGCGATCGCTGGACTCGTCGCCGCCGGCGGAGAACGTTCGGCCCGCCCCGGTCAGCACGACGGCGCGCACCCGAACGTCGTCCTGGGCCGCCGCGAACACCCGGGACAGCTCCGAATGCATCACGTCGTCGACGGCGTTGGCCTTGTCCGGCCGGTTCAGCGTCAGCACCGCGACGGCGGTCGCGCCGTCCACGGCGATATCGATGGTGCGGTATGCGGCGGGATCGAGCATCACAGGCGTCCCCTTGGTGACGAGTTGAGCATGAACGTGGACGTAGATTATAGGAGCAGGACGGCATGTTGAGATTCGGAACATTCATCGCCCCCTACCACCCGGTCCGCGAGAGCCCGCTGACCACCTACGAGCGCGACCTCGAACTGATCGAATGGTGCGACCGGTGGGGATTCGACGAGGCATGGGTGGGCGAGCACCACTCAGCGGCGTGGGAGAACATCGCCGACCCGGCGATGTTCCTGGCGGTCGCCGGGCAGCGGACCCGGCGGATCAGGCTCGGCTCCGGCGTGGTCAGCCTGCCGTACCACCACCCGATGATGGTGGCCGACCGATTCGTGCAGCTGGACTACCTGACCCACGGCCGGGCGATGCTCGGTGTCGGCCCCGGGGCGCTGATCTCCGACGCCACGATGATGGGCATCGATCCCAGCACGCAGCGACCGCGGATGAACGAGGCCCTCGGCGTGATCGTCCGGCTGCTCGCCGGTGAGGTCGTCACCCATCACAGCGACTGGTTCACCTTGAACGAGGCTCGGCTGCAGATGCTTCCGGTCAACGGCTCGATGCCGATCGCCGTCGCATCCAGCACCTCGCCCTCGGGCATGACGGCCGCGGGCACGCACGGAGTGGGTGTGCTGTCGCTGGGCGCCGGGCTGATCGGCGGCAAGAAAGACCTGGCGGCGCACTGGGCGCTCGGCGAGAAGGCCGCCGCGGAAAGCGGCAAGCAATTCCGCCGCGACGACTGGCGCCTGGTGATTCGCGCCCATCTGGCGCACACCCGGGAACAGGCCAAGGCCGAGGTGATCGAGGGGCGCGAAGCCGAACGTGTCGGGTACTTCAAGCGGGTCGCGGGGCTGAAGAACGACTACACCCTGGACCAGGAGATCGAGGAGGACGCCGCGATCGTGGGCACGCCCGACGACATGATCGAGGCGCTGCACCGGCTGCAGAACATCGCCGGCGGATTCGGTGGCTTCCTGGTGCTGGCCGGCGACTGGGCGGACCGCGAGGCCACGCTGCGCAGTTACGAATTGATGGGCCGCTACGTGATTCCCGAATTCCGCGGGCACATGGATCCGCTGCGCGCCAGCTACGACATGGTGGTCGCGAAGAAGCGCGACTACGGCGCGCCGGCGATGGCCGCGATCAAGAAGGCCTACGAGGACGCCGGCCAGCAGATGCCCGAGGACCTCAACCCCACCAACCTGCGTTAGGTGTGGCCCGGCCGGCGCCGGGATCAACGGCGTACCGCGTTGCCGCCGCACGGTCCGATGCGCGAATCCGTCTGCGCTCTAAGCGGTTTGTGACGTGCCTAACGGTTGACGTCGCGGCGGCGGAGCCGGCGAATCAGGTCCACCGCAATTTAAGGGCGTTCGGCCCTACTCGGCATGCGGCGAAGGTGCGACCGTGAACCGGAATGCGATGAGCCGCTGTGGGGAGCCCCGTCTTGACAGAGACCGCCGACGAACTTGCCGCGTTGCCGCTGCCCCAACTGCTGTCCGAATTGGAAAGCTCTGCAGCAGGTTTGACGGCCGCGGAGGCACTGCAGCGTCTTCAGAAGTACGGTCCCAACGAGATCGCCGAGCAGCATCGCAATCCGGTGCTGGAGTTTCTGGGATATTTCTGGGCGCCGATCCCGTGGATGATCGAAGTCGCGCTGGCCTTATCCCTGACGACCCGGCACTGGACCGACGCTGTGATCATCGGGGTGCTGCTGGCAATGAATGGGCTGGTGGCCTATGCCGAGGAGCACCAGGCGGCCAACGCGATCGCCGCGCTCAAGCAACGGCTGGCGTCGACGGCGCGGGTGTTGCGCGACGGCGCGTGGGTGACCGTGGCCGTGCGCGAGCTGGTGCCCGGCGACGTGGTGAGGGTGCGCCTCGGTGATGTGGTGTCCGCCGATCTGCGGGTGCTCGACGACGTCACGCTCGAGGTGGACCAGTCGGCGCTGACCGGCGAATCGCTGGCCGTGAGCCGCGGGCAGGGCGACGGCGTGTACTCCGGGTCCGTGCTGGTGCGCGGGGAAGCCGACGCGCTGGTGTGCACGACCGGGCCGTCGTCGTACATGGGAAAGACCACCGCGCTGGTGCAGAGCGCGGGCACGGTCAGCCACTTCCAGCGCGCGGTGCTGCGCATCGCCAATTACCTGATCGTAATCGCGCTCGCGCTGGTCACCTTGACGGTCGTCGTCTCGCTGGTCCGGGGCAATCCCGTGCTGCAGACGCTGGAGTTCGCGCTGGTGGTCACCATCGCGTCGATTCCCGTGGCGCTGCCGGCGGTGCTGTCGGTCACCATGGCCATCGGGGCGCGCCAGCTGGCCCGCCACGAGGCCGTAGTCAGCCACCTTCCCGCCGTCGAGGAACTCGGCGGCATCGATCTGCTGTGCTCGGACAAAACCGGCACCCTGACCCAGAACCGCCTCGCGGTCGCCGCGCGCTGGAACGTCGCCGCCATCAGCGACGACGAGCTGCTCACGGCCGCCGCGCTGGCCTCGCGCGTCGAGGACAACGATGTCATCGATCGGGCGGTGCTCGCGGCCGCGGGCCGACAAGCTGCGGCGCGGGTCGACGAGTTCGTTCCGTTCGACCCGGTGAGCAAACGCACGGAGGCGCTGGTGCGTGATTTTGACGGTCGGACGTTTCGGGTCAGCAAGGGCGCCCCGCAGGTCATCGCCGCGCTGTGTGACGGGGACGGCGCCGCGGCCCTGGTCGACGAGGTCGTCGAAGGTTTTGCCAGGCACGGGCACCGGTCCCTCGGGGTGGCAAAAACCGACGGCGGCGGGTCCTGGCGGCTGATGGGTGTGCTCGCCTTGGCGGACCCGCCCCGCGACGACTCCGCGGCGACCATTGCCGCCGCCAAGGACCTCGGCATCGACGTCAAGATGGTTACCGGCGATCAGGTCGCCATCGGCCGCGAGATCGCCCGCCAGGTCGGCCTGGGCGAGCAGATCCTGGACGCCGCCATCCTCGACGACGCCGCTGACGACGACGATTTGGGCGCCCGGGTCGAGGCGACCGACGGGTTCGCGCAGGTGTTTCCCGAGCACAAGTACCACATCGTGCGGCTGTTGCAGGCACGCGGCCACATCGTCGGGATGACCGGCGACGGCGTCAACGATGCCCCCGCGCTCAAACAGGCCGATGCCGGCATCGCGGTGTCCGGAGCCACCGACGCGGCGCGCGCAGCGGCCGACGTGGTCCTGCTGGCACCCGGGTTGTCGGTGATCGTGGCAGCGATCGGGCTGGCCCGCGAGATCTTCGCCCGGCTGACCAGCTATGCGACCTACCGCATCGCCGAAACCATCCGGGTGCTGCTGCTGATCACCTTGGCCGTGGTGTCGATGAACTTCTTCCCAGTCACCGCCGCAATGATCGTGTTCCTCGCGCTGCTCAACGACGGCGCGATCCTGTCCATCGCCTACGACCACGTGCGCGGCTCGGACAAGCCAGTCAAGTGGGACATGCGGGCGGTGCTCACCATCGCCACCGTGCTGGGTGTCATCGGCGTCGTCGCGACCTTCGCGCTGTTCTTCGTCGCGGACAAGGCCTTCGGCCTCAGCCACGACACGATCCGCACCATGATCTACCTCAAGCTGTCGGTCGCCGGGCAGCTGACCATCTTCCTGACCCGTTCCCGTGGCCCCTTCTGGTCGCCGCCCGCGCCCGCACCGCTGCTGCTGGGCGCGGTCGTCACCGCGCAGACAATCGCGACCCTGATCGCCGTCTACGGGGTGGCGATGACGCCGCTCGGCTGGCGGTGGGCCGGTGCGGTGTGGGCCTACGCGGTGGTGTGGTTTTTGTTCAACGACCGCGTCAAGCTCGCGGCCTACTGGTGGCTTGATCACCACTCCCGGCGCAGCGCCCGAACCACGGGCGCCGCACGCTGATTCGCCGTGCGCGATCGTCCTTGAGCCTTGGGTGAAGGCGATCAGAGCTTGCCAGCGACGAAGTCCGCGGCCTGGTTGGCCATGCCCGCGTCGATGTAGGCGCCGGCCAGATGCTGCGGCCAGTTCTGCTTCCAGGTGTTCGGGTCGGCCGGGTTGCAGATCGGGTCGGCGCCGTGGCACAGCTCGATGGTCCGGTCGTTGTAGGTCGGGTTGAAATTGGTGATCGGACCCACCCATTGGCTTCCGTTGCCGAACAGTGCGACGGCGGCGATGTGCTGATCGACGCCCGGCGGCAGGGGGCTGTCGAAACCGAACGCGCCGATGGGCGCCGCCAGCACGACGTCGGTGACCGCCGCGCCCAGCGAGTAGCCGCCCAGCACCAGCCGGGTGTCCGGGCAGTTGTTGACCATGTCCTGGATGTGGTGACTCATGTCGTTGGCGCCCTGGGCGACCTCGGTATCGGCGGGATACTGCACGGCGTAGACGCCGACGGTCTTGTTCACCTTGGCGCGGACATCGCTGATGAACGCGTTACCCAAGGCGCCCGTCCCGGGTGATTCGTTGCGTCCCCGGGCGAACACGATCTGCACCGGCGGGCAGTTCGCGGCGGCGGCCGGAGGCGCCGCCCACGGCGTCCCGGGTGGAAGCACCGCGGCGGCCAGCACCAGGGCGGTCGCGAGCATTACCGCGGCAAGGCCGACACCAGCAGATTCACGGACAAGCAAGGCACGCACGTCCATGATGTTAAGACGAACCCGCTCCGGCCGCTGGGCGGCCGGTATACCGATTTCGAGTGCTCGCTCAGCGCGAACATCGACCACGGTGTCGACGGGGTCGATCGAGACGATAGGTTCGGCTGATGAGTCACGGCGGCGCGGGTGCGCCCGAGCGCTTGTTCGCGCTGGCCGAACAGGTACAAGGTTTCATGCCCGCCGACGAGGGACGCGCCCTCTACGACGCCGCGCTGCGGTATCTCGGCGGGGGCATCGGCGTCGAGATCGGCACGTACTGCGGCAAATCCACCCTGTTGCTGGGCGCAGCGGCGCAGCAAACCGACAGTGTGCTCTACACGGTCGACCACCATCACGGTTCCGAGGAACACCAGGCCGGGTGGGAGTACCACGACGCGTCGATGGTGGATGAGGTCACGGGCCTGTTCGATACGCTGCCGACGTTTCGTCGTGCGCTCGACACCGCCCGGTTGGACGAACACGTCGTCGCGATCGTCGGCAAGTCACCTCTGGTGGCGCGGGCGTGGCGCGCACCGCTGCAATTCTTGTTCATCGATGGCGGCCACAGCGAAGCCGCCGCGAACCAGGATTTCGACGGCTGGGTTAAGTGGGTCGCACCCGGTGGGGGGCTGGTCATCCACGACGTGTTCCCCGACCCGAAGGACGGCGGTCGGCCGCCGTATCACATCTACTGTCGCGCAATCGATTCCGGACAGTTCCGGGAGGTTTCGGCCACCGGTTCACTGCGGCTGCTCGAACGCGTCAGCGGCCAGCCCGGGGAGCAGGTCTAGCCGGGTATGCGGGCTACCGGCCCGGGCCGGTGACCACGCATTCGCAGTCGAAGTCGGTCTGCAGACCCACCGGCAGCTCGTCGCCGCGGAAGATTCCCGCACCGGCCGTGGTGTTCGACAGGGCGTCCGCCGCCAAGATCACCGCCGCGCCCGTCCAGGTGGTGCGCTCCTCGGGCCATCGCTTCCCGTCCGCGAAAACCAGTCCCGTCCAATACGATCCGTCGTTCTCGCGGAGATGCTGCATCGCCGCGAACTGCCGATGAGCATCGGAGCGCTGCCCGATGGCGTCCAGCGCCATCACCAGCTCGCAGGTTTCGGCACCGGTCACCCACGGGCGATCCCCGACACACCGGATGCCCAGGCCGTCGACCACGAAGGCATCCCAGCGCTGCCTGATGCGCGCGGCCGCCGCCGGACCCCGCAAAGCGCTGCCGAGGATCGGGTAGTACCAGTCCATCGAGTAGCGGTCTTTTTCG
Source organism: Mycobacterium mantenii (assembly GCF_001667865.1). Lineage (GTDB taxonomy): Bacteria > Actinomycetota > Actinomycetes > Mycobacteriales > Mycobacteriaceae > Mycobacterium > Mycobacterium mantenii_A. Next base: position 39,017 of record NZ_LZJP01000054.1, read on the forward strand.
GTGAACGCCTCGGGATGCGCGTCGATGGCGTGTCCCAGGCGGCCCAGCGCCAATTCCCACTCCGGCTGCGGATCGCCGACGAATGCGGCCAGCGCAAGGGCACAGCGAATACTGTGAAAGATGCTCGAGCACCCGGTCAGCAGAGCTTCCGGCAATACTCCGGCTTCGCTTCGCGCCCAACCGATCTCGCCGTAGCCGACCTGCATGTCGATGACGAAGTCAATCGCTTTGCGTACCACCGGCCACATCTCGGCCGCGAACGATTGGTCGCCGGTGACCAGGACGTGGTGCCACACGCCGGCGCCGATGTAGGCGCAGAAGTTGCTGTCGCTGTTGGCGTCTTCGATGACACCCGCCCGGAATTGAATGGGCCAGGAGCCATCGGGGCGCTGGGTGCGCCGGCTCCAGTCGAAGGCCGCCCGCGCGGGCTCCAGCAGCCCGGCGGTGGTGAGCGCCATCGCGCATTCGATGTGATCCCACGGATCGGTGTGCCCACCCTCGAACCAGGGGATGGCACCCGTGGGTTCCTGTGTGGCGGCGATAGATAGCGCGGTCTGTCGGCATTGCTCGGGAGTCAGGACCCCCGGAATGGCTGGCGGGTTAGACCGATGCAACTGAATATCCTTCAGTTGCTCGGCTTTTCGCCTCCTGCGATTTGACGAAGTACATCGCTACGCTTTTGCCCACCAGCGGATTGAGCAGCGACTCCGCCAGCTGGGTGATCTTCGGTCGCTGCATCAGGTCCCACACCAGGAGCTTGTGGTAGGCGGTCACCGCGCGGTGGTCGGTGTTCTGCACGCCCACAGCGCATTTGAGCCACCAGAAGGGGGAGTGCAGCGCGTGGGCGTGGTGGGTATGGGTCAGAGTCATCCCGCCGTCGAGGATCTTGCCGCGCAATTCACTGGCCCGGTAGATGCGTACGTGGCCACCCTCGTTGCTGTGGTATTCGTCGGACAGCAACCAGCAGACCTGCTCGGGCAGCCAGCGGGGGACGCTGACCGCCAGCGTGCCACCGGGTTTGAGCACCCGGATCAGCTCGGCGATCGCCGCATCGTCGTGGGGGATGTGCTCCAGAATTTCCGACGCGATCACGCAGTCGAACGTGTGGTCGGCGTAGGGCAGCTTCAGCGCGTCACCGACGACCACCTTCGCCGACGCGCCGGCGGGCGCCTCGCCGGTCTCGCCCATCGCGCGCAGGATGGTGTCCACCGAACGCAATTCGGCCTCGTCGCGGTCGAAGGCGACGACGTCGGCGCCACGTCGATACGCTTCGAATGCATGCCGGCCGGCTCCGCATCCCACGTCGATGACCGTGGTCGACGGCCCGATCCCGAGCCGGTCGAAGTCGACCGTCAGCATGACGCTCCGCTCTGCGCGTTGCGGGCGATCGCCCGCTCGTAGACCCGAACGGTTTGAGCGGCCACGGCTTCCCAGCTGAACACGTTGACGGCACGGCTTCGTCCCGCCCTGCCGAGGCTGCGCCGCTTTTCCGGAGAGTCCAGCAGCTCGCCGAGTGCGTGGGTCAGGGCGTCCACGTCGGCGGGCGGCACCAGTTCGGCGCACGCACCGTCCGTCCCAAGGACTTCCGGCAGCGCGCCCACCCGGCTGGCGACGATCGGGGTGCCGCTGGCCATGGCTTCCACCGCGGGCAGCGAAAACCCTTCGTAGAGCGACGGGATGCAGGCGACCTCCGCGGAGGCGAACAAGGCGGCCAGCTCGGCGTCGGACAGCCCGCTGGTGATGTGCACGATGTCGGAGATCCCGAGTTCGGCGATGAGTTTGTGGGTCGGGCCGTTGGGCTCCACCTTGGCGACCAACCGCAATTCGAGATCCCGCACGGTGCGCAGGCGTGCGACCGCCTGCAGCAGGGTACGGACGCCCTTCAGCGGGGTGTCGGCGCTGGCGATCGCAATGATGCGGCCGGCCTCGCGGGGGCCGGATCCCGGCTTGAACAGCTCGGTGTTCACCCCCAGCGGCACGACGTGCAGCTGTTCCGGCGCGACGCCGAAGTCGGCGATGATGTCCGAGGCCGACGACGACGAGACCGTCAACAGGTCGGGGATGTGGCGGGCGACCTCTTGCTGCATGTCCAAGAACCCATACCAGCGGCGCACCAACGGCTTTCGCCACCATCGCGCGGCGGCCAGGTCCAGCACCCGGTCGCGGGTGATGGGGTGGTGGACGGTGGCCACGACGGGAAGTCCAGCCCCGGCGATGTCGAGCAGGCCGGTGCCCAGGCTCTGGTTGTCGTGGACGACATCGAAATCGGCTGTCCGCTGGGCGAGTAACCGGGCGGCCCGCATCGTGAACGTTCGCGGTTCGGGGAAACCCGCGGTCCAGGTGGTGAGCAATTCCAAAAAGTCAATGGAGTCGCGAATTTCGCTCGGCCGCGGAACGCGGAAAGGGTCGGGCTCCCGATAAAGATCAAGGCTCGGCACTTCGGTGAGCCGGACCCGCGGATCGAGTAGGTCGGGATACGGCTGTCCGGAAAACACCTCGACCTCGTGACCGAGTTCCACCAGACCGTGGCTGAGATGGCGCACGTAGACGCCCTGTCCGCCGCAATGGGTCTTACTACGGTAGGACAGCAGGGCAATTCGCATACTCAACTCTTCTTTGCTGGAAAATGACCGCGGAATGGCGCCGAATCCATCGCGGTCAACGGGCTCCCGAACTCCGTGACAGCAAACTGGACATGTGTCCAGACTATAGTTCGACGACCTAATCGAGCGCAACGAGCCGCAAATCCGCCGTACCGCGGGTAGGCGGCCCCCAGGATGTCCGGCACCCAAAGATCATGCCACTGGTCGGTGGCGGCCATCTTTCCGACCGGTCGGTGCTCAATGCGCGAGGCCGGAGCCGATCGGCGCTGACCGGCGAAGATCCGCCAAACGAAAGCCCGGGCTTTTGTTACCATCGCGCGGTGCGGGATTCGGCCAGACCGGATGGGCGCCGCGATCGGCGGTCGCCCTCGAGGCGCGACCTCCTCAAATACGCCGGCACCTATGCACTGACGCCGGCGCTGTTGAGCCTGGGCGCGCTGCGCGGGAGCCCGCGGGCGTCGGCCGCCGGCATGAAGCTGATCGATTTCGCCGAGCGCAGGATCGCACCGGACGAGATCAAGGCGGCCGGCTACGACGGCGTGGTGAACTACGTGTCGCAGTCGCGGCCGGGCGCCAACTTCGAAGCCAAACCGCTGACCCGGGATTACGCCGATGCGCTCCGCACGGCGGGGCTGCACATCGTCAGCAACTTCCAGTACGGCAAGCCCGGCTGGCCCGACCCGTCGGATCTCACCCGCGGGTATGACGGCGGCGTGGCCGACGCCCATACGGCCATGCAGCTGCACTCCGCGGCGGGCGGCCCGAACTCGGCCCCGATTTTCTTCAGCGTCGACGACGACATCGACGCCGGCACCTGGAATGGCCCTGCGGTCCAATGGTTCCGGGGAATCAACTCGGTGCTGGGCGTGGGCCGCACCGGCATCTATGGAGACGCCCAGGTGTGCGGGTGGGCGATCAGAGACGGCGTCATCGGACCGTCCACCAGCGCCGGACACCAGTGGGTGTGGCAGACCAGGTCGTGGTCGCACGGCGATCGCGAGCCCGCGGCGGTGCTCTTCCAAACGATCGTCAACAGCCCGGGAAATCCGGGGCCGCTGCTGGGCGGCATCAATGTCGATGTCGACGATGTGCTGGCTGCCGACTTCGGGCAGTGGGACCTCAATCGCTGAACCACCCGGCACCCCTTCGATACGCCGAGACGTAAACCAGGGCGACGGATCGCGGCGTGTCGGGTGCGTGGTTTACGTGTCGGGAGATGTCGGGCGGAGTCGCGAAAGAACGGCACCCCGCGAGCCATCCGCTCGCGGGGTGCCGTTTTCTCGTGGACCGGTCTTACTTGAGGTCGAACCGATCGTTGTTCATGACCTTCACCCACGCGGCGACGAAGTCCTCCACGAACTTGCCCTGGGCGTCGTCCTGGGCGTAGACCTCGGCCAATGCGCGCAGCACAGAGTTCGAGCCGAAGACAAGGTCATTCGGGGTCGCGGTCCACTTGAGCGCGCCGGAGGCCCGGTCGTGCCCTTCGTAGACGTTCTCCGCGGTCTCCGACGCCTTCCACTCGGTGCCCATGTCGAGCAGGTTGACGAAGAAGTCGTTCGTCAACGCGCCCGGCCGGTCGGTGAATACGCCGTGCTTGCTGCCGCCGTGGTTGGCGCCCAGGGCACGCATTCCGCCGACCAGGACCGTCAGCTCCGGACCCGTCACACCCAGTAGGTAGGCCCGGTCCATCAGCAGCTGCTCGAGCGGCGCCTTCTCACCCGGCCGCGCGTAGTTGCGGAACCCGTCGGCCCGCGGTTCGAGCACCGCGGCGGACTCCACGTCCGTGTTCTCCTGCGAGGCGTCGGTGCGCCCGGGGGCGAAGTGCACCGAGATCTCGTAGCCGGCATCCTTGGCCGCCTTCTCGACCGCCGCCGAACCGGCCAGCACGATCAGGTCGGCGATCGAGATCTTCTTGCCGCCGGAGGCCGAGGCGTTGAAGTCCTGCTGGATCTGCTCGAGCACCGGCAGCACCTTGTCCAGCTCGGAGGGCTCGTTGACCTCCCAGCTCCGTTGCGGCTGGAGGCGAAGCCGCCCGCCGTTCGGGCCGCCCCGCTTGTCGGTGTTGCGGTAGCTGATCGCGGCCGACCAGGCGGTCTTGACCAGCTGGGGGACGGAGAGACCGGACGCGAGCACCTTGTCCTTCAGGGTCGCGACGTCCTTGTCGTCGACGAGCTGGTGGTCGACGGCCGGGACCGGGTCTTGCCACAGCTGCGGCTCGGGGATCCAGGGTCCCAGGAAACGGGTGACCGGTCCCATGTCGCGGTGCAGCAGCTTGTACCACGCCTTGGCGAAGGCCTCGGTCAGCTCCTCGGGGTGGTCGAGCCAGCGCCGGGTGATGTCGCGGTAGATCGGGCTTTCCCGCAACGAGATGTCGGTGACCAGCATCGTCGGGGCGCGCCCCGGGCCGCCGAACGGATCGGGGATGGTTCCCGCGCCGGCGCCGTCCTTGGCGGTGAACTGCCAGGCCCCGGCGGGGCTCTTGGTCAGCTCCCACTCGTAGCCGTACAGCGTCTCCAGGAAGGAGTTGTCCCACTTGGTGGGCGTCGGCGTCCAGACGACCTCCAGGCCGCTGGTGATGGCGTCCTTGCCCACACCGCTCCCGAAGGAGCTCTTCCAGCCCAGCCCCTGCTGCTCGATCGGGGCGGCCTCCGGCTCGGGACCGACGAGGTCGGCGTCGCCGGCGCCGTGGGTCTTGCCGAAGCTGTGGCCACCGACGATGAGCGCGGCGGTCTCTTCGTCGTTCATCGCCATCCGGCCGAACGTCTCCCGGATGTCGATCGCGGCCGCGATCGGGTCCGGCTTGCCTTCGGGGCCTTCGGGATTCACGTAGATCAGACCCATGGTGGTGGCGCCGTAGGGCTGCGCAAGGTCGCGTTTGCCCGAGTAGCGCTTGTCGGTGCCCAACCATTCCTCTTCTTCACCGAAGAGGATCTCCTCCGGCTCCCAGACGTCTTCGCGGCCGAACGCGAAGCCGAAGGTTTTGAATCCCATCGATTCCAGGGCCGTGTTTCCGGCGAAGAGCAGCAGGTCCGCCCAGGAGATCTTGCTGCCGTACTTCTTCTTCAGCGGCCACAGCAGCCGGCGTGCCTTGTCCAGGCTGGCGTTGTCGGGCCAGCTGTTGAGCGGGGCGAAGCGCTGCATGCCCTGGCCGCCACCGCCGCGGCCGTCATAGATGCGGTAGGTGCCGGCGGCGTGCCAGCTCATCCGGATGAACAGGCCTCCGTAGTGGCCGTAGTCGGCGGGCCACCAGTCCTGCGAGGTGGTCAGCAATTTGACCATGTCCGCCTTCAGCGCGTCGACATCGAGCTTGGCGAACTCTTCGGCGTAGTCGAAGTCCTCGCCGAGCGGGTTGGACTGGGCGACATGCGGGTGCAGCCTGGACACATCGACCTGGTTGGGCCACCAGTCCTGGTTGGTCCGTGGAGCATCCGACTTCGGCTGCGGTGAAGGGATTGCTGGGTTTTCGCTTTCGCTTGTGCTAGCCGACCCGGCGTCAGGCTGGGGAGGGCGGCTGGCGGATGTATCAGATGACACAGCATTCCTTTCGAGGGTGGGTGAATCAGGTTGCGATCACGGGCTGTGATCTAGGAACCTGCCGTCGAGCAATCGGCGCACAGGCCCCAGTAGATGACTTCGGCCTCGTCGAGAACGAAGCCATCAAGAACGTTGTCGTCGTCCGAGGGCGTGAGGCAGGGGGCATCGCCGACGGCGCAGTCGATGTCGGCGATGATCCCGCAGGACCGGCAGACGACGTGGTGATGGTTGTCGCCGACGCGCGATTCGTAGCGCGCGACCATGCCCAGGGGCTGGATGCGCCGCACCAGACCGACGGTGCTCAGCGCGTTGAGCACGTCGTACACGGCCTGGCGAGAAACTTCGGGCAGGCCCACCCGCACCGCCGAGAAGATTGTCTCGGTGTCGGCGTGCGGGTTGGCGTCCACGACTTCCAGCACGGCGACCCTGGGCCGGGTCACCCGCAGATCGGCCATCCGCAACCTGCCCGCGTAATCGACCGTCGATGACACGCCAACCAATATGACGCACTTAATTGGAACGAGTCAAGACTTTATTGTGAAGTGGGGCACAACTGCGGGTGACAAATGAGCTGGATCACCACCTCAGGTGGGCTTGAGCGCGCTGCCCTTGCGCCACTGGTCCCAGGGCAGCGTCCAGTCACCGTTTTGGGCCAGCGTCAGCGGCGGTCCGCCGCTGTTGCGGACCTCGACCACGTCGCCCGGAACCGAGAAGCCGAAGAACCATTTCGCGTTGTCGGCGTTGAGGTTCAAGCAGCCGTGCGACGTGTCGCGGTGACCCTGGGCCCACACCGTCGCGTCGAGCTCGTGCAGATAGATGCCGTCCGAGCTGATCTTGGTGGCCCAGTTGATGGTCTCCCGATAGCCGAGCCTGGAGTTCTTGGGCAGCCCGAAGGTCGAGGAGTCCATGATCACCGGATTGCCCTTGTCGAGGACGGTGTAGACCCCCGAAGGCGTCCATAGCGAGATGGTCTTGCCGCCGACGTCCTCGGTGCCGCCCATGCCCATGCTGGTGGGCATCGTGCGCTGCAGCTGTCCGTTGCTGAAGACGCTGACTTGGTGAGTGGCGTCGTCGGCGATCGAGACGTGTGCGTCGCCGACTCGGAAGGATACCTTGGTGTCGTCTTGCCCGAATAGGCCGTCGCCCAAAGCGATTCCGTAGATCTTTGCCTCGGCGGTGACGGTTGTGCCCGGCGCGTAGTAGCGTTCGGGCCGCCAATGCGCATTCTGGTCATCGACCCAGTACCAGGAACCCTCGACTTTCGGGTTGGTGGTCACCGACAGCTGCCGCTCGGCGGCGGCCCGATCGGCGATCTTCTCGTCGAAGTGCGCCACGATCACCGTGCCGACGCCGTAGGTGCCGCCGTCGCGCAACGAGGCCTCCGACGTGGTGGTGAACGACACCTTGGTCTGGTTGGACGGCTTCAGCGTGGAGAACGACGAAACCTGCTTGGCCGCAACGCCACTGACGCCACTGCTGGTGACCGTCAAAGTGTAGGTGCGCCCGTAACCCAGCGGGACCGTCGGCTTCCACACCGTGTTGTCCGGCGTCATGACGCCCTCGATCGACTTACCGCTCTCGTTGACCATGTCGACGCCCGTCAGGGTGCCGTTGTCGGCCTTGACGGTGACCGGGGCGACCGGGTCGACGTCACGCGTGTCCGGGCCGGGAGTGATCGTGATTTGGGCGGGCCCAGCGGTTTTCGCGGACGAAGTGTCGTGACTGCAACGGCCATCCGGGCAGTGCGGGCCCGACGCGACGTAAATAGCGCCCACCGCGGCGACGACCACGAACACCGCAAGCAAGAGTAGGCGAGGCCGGCGCAGGACCCGGCCGACGAACTGATCGCTGGTCTTGGACGTCATGGAGCTGCCGAATCCCTGCTTTCTGTTTCTCGCAGGCGGGAAGTTCTGGCCGGCGAAGTCGATGTTGTAGATGTCGATGTTGTAGATGAGGTATCCCGCGACGTGCGGTTTCTAAACCGGCGGGCGTCACCCGGGCCGCCACCGGCGGCCCACGAGAGATCATGGCTTCATGGCCGATGAGGAACTCGACCGCCTCTATGAGGTGCCGCCGAAGGAGTTCACCGCCGAACGCACCGGATTGGCCGCCGCGGCCAAGCAGCGCGGCGATACCGCAGCCGCGAAACGGATTTCCGCCGCCAACAAACCCACGACGGCAGCCTGGATAGTCAACCGGCTGGCGCTCCGGCACGCGGACACCCGGCAGCGGCTGGCGGATCTCGGTGAGCGGTTGCGCGCCGCGCACGCGGCGATGGATGGCGGACGCATCCGAGACCTGTCGGCCGAGCAGCACAAGCTCATCGACGAACTCACCCGTAAGGCGCTGCAGGAGGCCGACCTGACGCAACCGTCGGCCAGCGTGCGCGAGGATCTGACCAGCACGCTGCAGGCTGCCGTCGCCGACCCGAAGATCAGCGCGCGGCTGGGTAGGTTGACCCGGCCCGAGCAGTGGTCGGGTTTCGGCGCCTTCGGCGATGAGGTGCCGGAATCGGTGGATGCCCCCAGCGCGCCGGCGAAGCGGCAGGGCACACCGGCGCGGAAACCGCCCGCGGCGCAGCCGGCGAAAGAAAAGGCACGGGACCGACGACGAGAAACACTCGGCGCGGCCGTCGCCGCCGCCGAACGCGCCAAGGCCGAAGCCGACGACGCGTTAGTGCAGCGGCACGCTCAACGGGATGCCGCCCGGCGCCGGCGTGACGACGCGGCACGGGCGCTGCGGGCGGCCGAGCGGGAGCTGAGCGGCGCCGGCAAGGACTACGACAAGGCGCAGCAAGCCGCCCGGGACGCCGCGGACGTCCTGAAGGAAGCGAAGGCGCGGCTGAAGCGGGCGTGAGTTCGCCGATGCGTTTCTCCGGGCCGGGCCGGGGTATCAGCTCAGCCGTGACTTCTTTATGGATGACCGAACGAACCGAACAGCCTTGGGCGGCAAGCCCGCTTGACCAAGGCTCGGGGTCCGCCGATGTCATCGTCGTGGGCGCCGGCATCACCGGGCTGATGACGGCCGTGCTGCTGGCCCGCGCCGGCAAGGACGTGCTGGTGCTGGAGGCGCGCACGGTGGGGGCGTGCGCTACCGGAAATACCACCGCCAAAATCAGCCTGCTGCAGGGCAGCCAGCTCTCCAAGGTGCTGCCGCGGCACGGGAGGGATCTGGCGCGGGCGTACGTCGACGGCAACCGCGAAGGTCAGGAGTGGGTGCTGGGCCACTGTGAGGCCAACGGTGTGGCGGTGCAGCGCGAGGATGCCTACACCTACGCGCAGTCGGTGCGGGGAGTCCCGTCGGCGCGCGCCGAGCTCGCGGCATGCCAGGCGGTCGGCCTGCCGGCGACGTGGGCCGACGATGCCGACGTGCCGTTTGCGTATCACGGCGGCGTCCGGCTGGCCGAACAGGCGCAGTTCGACCCGATGCCGTTCCTCGACTCGCTGGCGGTCGAGCTGCTGGGCCGCGGCGGACGGCTCGTCGAGCACACCCGGGTGCGGCGGGTCTCCTGGCGCGGCAAGCAGGTGCGCGTGCATGTCAACGACGCCGCCCAACAGGATGTCGAACTTCAGGCCGGCCAACTGGTCCTTGCCACCGGGATCCCGATCCTGGATCGCGGCGGCTATTTCGCGCGGGTGAAGCCGAGCCGGTCCTACTGCCTGGCCTTCAAGGTTCCGGGCAACATCACCCGGCCGATGATGATCTCCACCGATTCGCCGACCCGTTCGGTGCGGTACGCGCCGGTCGCGGACGGCGAGCGGCTGATCGTGGGCGGGGCCGGCCACACCGTGGGCCGTGAGAAGAGTCCATCCGAGGCGCTGGACGAGCTGTCGACGTGGACGCGCAAGCACTACCCGGGTGCCGTGCAGACCCACTTCTGGTCGGCGCAGGACTACACGCCAATCGACCATCTGCCCTACGTGGGACCCATCCTGCCGAACACCGAAAGTATCCTTGTCGCAACGGGTTTCAATAAGTGGGGGATGACCAACGGTCCGGCAGCGGCGTTGGCGCTCTCGAGCCGCATCCTGGGGGGCCGGATGGACTGGGCCCGGGCGTTCGCCAGCTGGAGTCCACACGAGCTTACGGGCCTGACGACGGCCCTGCAGGCCAACCTCGAGGTCGGCTTCAACCTCACGAGGGGCTGGATCACCCCGGCGCTGCGTACCCACCGGCGCAGCCCCGTCGACGGCGAAGGCGGCGTAGTGAGCGGCCCGCCGTGGCATCTGGAGGCCCGCTGCCGCGTCGACGGGACCGAGCACCGCGTCTCACCGGTGTGCCCGCATCTGGGCGGAATCGTGAACTGGAACGACGCCGACCAGGCGTGGGAGTGTCCGCTGCACGGGTCGCGGTTCGCACCCGACGGGACCCTGCTGGAGGGCCCGGCCACTCGCGATCTCACCGGGTAGACCGGCGCCGAATTCAACCCACCTTTTGAAAGACGAGCCAGCGCAACTCGATTGGCGAGTCGTCACGTTCGACGTCGAACACGTCGAGGCCGCCGGCCCAACCCTCGAACCAGCCCGTGGGCGGCCAGGCGTCCGAAGGTAATTGCGCCTTCTCGTATTCGTAGGCGGAATCGTCGGCGATCGGCTCGAGAGGCAGGCCGGCCGCGGCCGCGGTCAACTCGTCGCGCGTGAAGATCATGCTGTTGAACTGCTGACTGAGTTGCACCGCGACGTCGTCGGGAACGTAGCCGTTGCGCGCCAGGAAGGTGTTGAACACCAGGCGCCCGCCTGGGGCCAGACAATCCGTGGCGAGTTCGAACATGCCACGCAACTCGTGCGGCGTGCGGAAGTCGGACACCACCTCCGAGAGCACCATCAGCTGGTACTTATCGCGCACCCCCTCCATCGCCGTGAAGACATCGCTCTGAATGACGTTCACGCGCAACGATTCACGAGCGGCTTCGGCCTCGATCACCTCGGCGAACTTCGCGGTCATCTCGACCGCATCGACCAGATAGCCGCGCCGGGCCAGCGCCAGCGCGTTGCGTCCGGTTCCGGCGCCGACGTCCAGCACTCGATAGGTCGTCGGGTCGGTCGCCCCGGCGGCCAGCGCCAGCACGCGCGCGTCCGGTTCGGTGCCGAACAGCGGTGGCGGGCGGACGGCCATCCACTGGTCGTAGTCGGCCTCGATCGTGCGCCAATCGGCTTGGACGCGGAAATTCACGTCGGTCCCGAATGGAGCCTGATACGAGATGAGGACGTCGGAACGGGGGGAGGCCTTGAAGGCTTTCGCCAGCTCGGCTTGCAGCGCGGCCCGCAGCTGTGCGGACTGTTCGGGGGGACACCAGACGCCCAGGGTGGCGCAGACGTTGTTGCACAGCTGGACGTACTCGTCGATCAGGCCCGGCACCGCCGGCACCCTGATGTGGCCCTCGGCCGACAATCGGCGATACATCCGCCTGATCATCGCCTCGCGCAGCATCGACGGGTCGAACGACCGATTCGGCGGATCCTGCACCAGAACCTTCTACACGACCGGCCGGCTTTGCACCACCGCAGAGCTGAACGGGCGGAACCGGCTACACCGGCCGGGCGGCGCCCTCGAGAAGATCGGCCGCCGCGGCGACGCTTTCGCTGGACGTGGTCATCCGGGTGGCGACCTCCCGGGCTCTGCTCAGGTGGTGCGCAGAGCGCACCGAGCGCAGGTCCGCAACCAGCGAGTCCAGCGTGGAGGCCGAGAACGCCCGCCCCGCGCCGACTTCCAGTCTGCTGACGGCCTCGGCCCAGATCGGCTGATCGAGCCAGAGCCAGAGAATCAACATGGGCACGCCGGCCCGCATGCCCGCAGCGGTGGTTCCGGCACCGCCGTGGTGCACGATCGCACGGCAGGCCGGAAAGACGGCGGCGTGATTCACCGCCTCCACGATCTTCACGTGGTCGACCGGCGGAATGTGGGTGAAATCGTTTGGGCCGCTGCAAATCAACGCCCGCTCGCCAATCTGCGCGCAGGCCGCGCTGATCACGGCGACGGTCTCGGCGGGGGAGGTGACGGGCGTACTGCCGAATCCGAAGTAGATGGGCGGCGTCCCCTCGGCCATCCAGGACAGCACCTCGTCGTCGGCATCGGTCGGCGTTCCCAGGGTCAGGGAACCGACGAAGGGCCGTCGGTACCCCGACTCGCCCCATTGCTGTGCCAGGTCGGGTGCGCACAGCTCGTCGTAGGCCTGGATCTCGAGCGCGGGTTGCGTCGACGACCCGGCGTTGTCGGGCAGACCGAGCGCCCGGCGCTGCGCCCTTTCGGCCGCGCTGGTGACGTCTGACTGCAGCCGTCCGAGTTCCAGGACGCCGGCGGGAAAGAAGTGCAGCGCGGCCAGCGGTATGCCCAAGCGCTCGGCGACGTTGGCGGCGAGCCGCTGCTCGTTCATCCCGGCTACCAGCAGATCGGCACCCTCCGCCAGCGAAGCCAGCGTTTCGCTCTTTCCGGTCCACACCGTGGTGACCCGCTCGATGAGTTGCGGCAACGCACTCACCGGGTTCTGCACGTTGCGGACGAAGCTGGTCGCCATGGTGATCTGCTCGCGGCTGTCGGGTCCGTAAGCGACCGCCGCGACTCCCGCGGACTCGGCCACAGCAAGCTTGTCGGGCGGCACCGCGACGACGACGTCGTGTGCTCGGCGGTGCAGCTCACGTGCGACGGCGACGCAGGGCTCGACGTCGCCTCGGCTGCCGTAGGCGGCCAGCACAATTTTCATCAACAAACCTCACTCGCGGGGACGCCACAAATCCAAGCAGAATCGACGCCGCCAGACCCGCCGGGCGCGCGCCGGCTCGTTGACCACGGGTGTTATCGGCCGCCTGACCTGCAAACACCGGCCGGGAAGCGGTTCCACGTCCCGCTGAAGCGCGGCTGAGAGTGATTTGCGCAAACCGAGCCCAACCCTTGTGAGGTCTCGGCGTCATGTGCAGGTAACCTTGCGATAACCTAAGGCAACAATTTCGCTGTAATCGTTAACGTGGGGGAACCTGCAAACCTATGAGGCCGGTCCGCTAACGCCGGGAACGGTCTCATTCGGCCGTGTTGGTTCGGGGTGCCGTTGGCAGCGGAGGGAAAGCGATTTGTTTGCTGCTCGGGTGGCTATCCACATACGACGCGCATCGGGGCCAGTCGATGCGCCAGCGGCCATGAGATTGATCGGAAGGAAGCGACATGGACTTCGCAGTACTACCGCCGGAGGTTAACTCCGCGCGGATGTACGCCGGTCCAGGGTCGGGACCGATGCTCGCCGCCGCGATGGCCTGGGACGAATTGGCCGCCGCGCTGCAATCGACGGCGAACTCGTACCAAGCCGAGATCACGGCCCTGACCTCCGGTCCGTGGGTTGGCCCGTCGGCGGAGTCCATGGTCGCAGCGATCACCCCCTACCTGGAGTGGATGAGGACCACCGGCGCCCAGGCCGAAGAAGCCGCCACCAAGGCCAGGGCCGCGGCCTTCGCCTACGAGACGGCGTTCGCCGAGACGGTGCCTCCCCCGGTGGTCACGGCCAACCGCGTCCTGCTGGCGAACCTGGTCGCGACCAACATCCTCGGGCAGAACACGCCGGCGATCGCCACCACCGAGACGGAGTATGCCGAGATGTGGGCGCGCGACACCGCGGCCATGTTCGGCTACGCGGGTGCTACGGCGTCGGCGACGCGGTTGACACCATTCGCCCAACCCGACCCGACGACCAACTCCGATGTCGCGCAGTCCCAAGCGGTGACCCAGGCCACCGGGACCGCCGCCGGGACCGCACGCAATGCCGTGACCCAGCAATCGTTCTCCGCCGTACCCAACCTGCTCAACAGCGCCTCGCTGGCGCCAAGTGCCGCCACCCCGACCTCGGCGACGGACCTGCTGAACCTCGAGGCCGATCTCATCACGGTGTTCCTTGACGCGCCGGCCGCCGTCGCCGGCCTCGGCGTCGACTCACCGTCGGCCGCGCTTGCCCTCCCCTTCGACATCGCCGGTGCGCTGACCGGGTTCCACACCGACGACATCGTCAGCGGTTGGGCCGGGGTGCAGTCCTGGCCGGGCACCGGCGCCGTGCCGCCATCGCCATTCCCGGTCATCACGAACCCGGCCGGCGGATTCGGAACGTTGGCGTCGGCGGGACTGGGTCAGGCGAACACTGTCGGCAGCCTGTCGGTTCCGCCGGGGTGGGCGGCGGCCGCCCCCGCAATTCGCCCCGCCGCCCTGGTTCTCCCGACCACCACCGCCGGCGCAGCGGCGGAGGCCGCGGCCGCGGCCGCTCCCAGCGGCGCGGGGAGTTTGTTCGGCCAGATGGCCGTGGCAAGCATGGCCGGGCGCGCCATGGCCGGCACGGGCGGCGCTTTGGGCCGCGAGCGGGCCCGGGGCGGCGAGATCGAGAAGGCGACGCGCGAGGCACCCAAGGAGCCGACGACCGACCCGGCAGCGCCGCAGGTTCCGGCAGGGGGACCGATCACGAGCATCGCCGCCGAACTGCGCGAACTGGCGTCGCTGCGCGACGCGGGAATCTTGACGCAGCAGGAATTCGAAGAGCAGAAAAAGCGGCTGCTGCCAAGCTGATCCGGGCCGAGGTGCTGCGCGTTCGTCGACGGATGCGCGCGACGCAAGGGTTCGCGGATTGTTTCGGAGGCGGCGGGGAACTGTGGGTGCTACCGTTTGCTGGCCATTGGACCGTCGACGGGATGTTCCTCGCTCATGCTCAAGTTGCGGCCGTCTCCCGAAGCCCGCGTCGCCGTGGCTGCCGCATGCATCGGCCTGGCCGGCGCGCCATTGGTCGCGGCCTGCGGTTCGGCGCCATCGGCAACGACGGCCGCTACCACCTCGTTGACCACAATTGTTGCGGCGCAGACTAATCCGTCGCCCGCGCGTGGGGCCGGCCCCGCGACACCAACCGCGCCCGGCGTGTACGGCGACCCCGCCGCCGCGGCCAGGTATTGGGCCGCGCAATCGCTCGAGGACAATTGCGGACTCGTGTCGATCGCCGACGTGGTGGGCGAGATCACCGGACACGCACCGACCGAACGGCAGATGCTGGACCTTGCGGAGTCGACGCCGTCGGGGGCCAATCCCGGTCCGATATACGCGCCACGCAACGACCCGAGCCACTCCGGCCCCGATAGCGGGATCTCGATGTCCGATCTGGTCATCCTGCTCGACCACTTCGGCATCAAATCGGAGATGACCTCCGCATCCGACCGGGATGAGAACGGGTTGCCCGCCCTCGAGCACCACCTGGCGAAGGATCGCAAGATCATCGCCTTCGTCAACTCCTCGGTCATCCTGAACGCCGATGACCAGCGCACCAAGGCCGACCATTTCCTGGTCGTGACGGGCATCGACACCGGCAAAGCGACCGTGCATCTCAACGACCCCGGCATCGACCACGCGGACGAACAGGTCGGCTTCGCCACGTTCATGACGGCCTGGCAGACCAGCGATCAGTCGGTCATCGTGACCGCGGCGCCCAGCTGATCACTGGTCACACCAAGCGATTTCGGGCACAGTGTGCGGTAATACTTCAGTGAAGGCGCCTCATGGACAACTCGACCGCCCAGACTTCTGACGCCGTGCCGATGCGGGTTCAGGCGCTGCTTCGCTACCCGGTGAAATCGATGCTCGGCGAAACACTCGATCGCCTGCCGGTCGACGAGCGCGGCGCCGAGGGCGACCGGCGGCTGGCGCTCGTGGACGGCGAAACCGGGCACGTCGCCAGCGCCAAGAACCCCCGGCTATGGCGTGGCCTGCTGACGTGCACCGCGCATGCCGATGCCCAGGGTGTGCGGATCAGCCTGCCCGATGGAACCGACGTGGCCGCCGACGATCCCGGTGTCGACGAGCTGATCTCCCGGCTGACGGGGCGGCGGGTCCGGCTGGTCACCCGGCGCCCCGACGGCGCGACACTCGTGCGTCCCGATCCGGAGCAACTGCTCGAACTCGGCCTCGACGCAGAGGTCGGTGGCCGCATTCTGCGGATCGCGGCGGCCACCCCGGGCGAGTCGTTCACCGACGAGGCTCCGTTGCACGCGATCACCACGGCCACCCTCGAGCACATCGGTGTCGAGGCCCTGCGCTACCGGCCGAATCTGGTGATCACGACGCCGGCGGACTACCCACCGTATGCCGAAAACGATTGGGTGGGCGGCGAAATCGTCATCGGTGAGGTACGGCTGCGGGTCCTCACGGCCACTTCGCGCTGCGTGGTTCCGACCCTGGAGCACGGACCGCTGCCGCGAGCGCCGCAGGCGCTCCGCATACCCGCAGCCGAAAATCGTTTGGACACAGGCGGTCACGGCGCACAGCCGTGCGCGGGCGCCTACCTTGCGGTGGTGACCAAGGGCGTCATCCGCGTCGGTGACCGAGTCGCCGTCGGGCCGTAAACGATTCTGCCCCAGCAGGCACCGATGGTCACGAGCCGCCCCGGCCGGTCCGTTGTTGTAGCTCGTCGATCAGGCTGGAGGCCTGGGCCTTGGTGAGATTGTCCGGGATCTCTTCGCCTGCTTCTTGCGCCAGCGTGTTCAAGTAGCTGCGCTGCGGACCGGTCATGGGTTCGTCGCCGGTCACCCACTGCGACCGGTCCTTTTCCGGATTCTCCTGCGGCGCCTGCGCGGCATCATCGACCATGCCTTTGGCTATGCCCACTACCGAGCAAACGTAATCAGGAAGTGCGGTGGGCGGTTTCGACGTGCTAGCCGGTCGCCCCGACCATCTTCATCACCAGCGGCACCGGCCACAGCGATGAGCGCGACCGCGAATATGCCCGTTAGCTCTCTGAGTTCGGCGTGGGACTCTGCGCAGACTCCCACTTCGCCTCGAGCGAGCGTTTCACCCTGGTGCCGGCCGCCAGATCGAGCTGGAAGGTCTCACCGCCGTCGGCCTCGAACGTGATGAGATACCCCGAGTCGCTGGCGTCCTTGAAGACGACTTTGTAGGGCTGTTCACCCGAGCCGCGGTCCACGGCGATGATGTCGCCAGGGGTGACGTCGTCGATCAGGTCATTACCGGAGACTTTGGACATACGGTCGACGTTAGCCGAAACGAATGCGGCGACCGTCCGGGCCGGACGGCTCAGTGACCGACCTCACCTAGGGCCGCAGGAAGGTCTTGATGGCGCGGCGCTCGTCCATGGCCCGGTAGCCCTCGGCGACCTGCTCGAGGGGCAGGCTCAGGTCGAACACCTTGCCGGGGTTGATCCGTCCGTCGAGCACCAACGCGATCAGGGACGGCAGGAATTGCCGGACCGGGGCGGGTCCGCCGCGCAGCCCGACTTGTTTGGCGAAGAGTTCCTCGCCGTTGATGCTGACGTCGTGGGGCACGCCGACGAATCCGACGAAGGCGCCCGGGCGGGCGGAATCGATCGCTTGTTGCATGGCTTGCCCCGTTCCAACGCATTCCAGAACGGCATCGGCGCCGATACCGTCGGTCATGTCCTTGATCGCCGCGACACCGTCGTCGCCGCGTTCGGTGACGATGTCGGTGGCACCGAACTCGCGCGCCAGCTTCTGCCGAGGCGCGTGGCGGCTCATGGCGATGATCCGTTCGGCGCCCTTTTCGCGCGCGGCCAGCACCGCACACAACCCCACCGCGCCGTCACCCACCACGGCCACGGTCATGCCGGGAACGACCCCGGCGGCCTCGGCGGCGAACCACCCGGTGCCCATCACGTCCGACAGGGTCAGTAGGTCGGGAAGCGATTCCTTGTCGGGCTGATCGGGGAGTGCGACCAAACTGCCGTCGGCCACCGGCACCCGCACGTATTCCGCCTGACAGCCACTCATCAACTGACCGTGCAGGCACGATGTTTGAACGCCGTTGCGGCAGTTCGGGCAGGTGTTATCGGAAGCGAAGAAGGGCCCGATGACGAACTGGCCCGCCTTGACCGAGCTGACGTCGCTACCCACGGCCTCGACGACCCCGCAGTATTCGTGACCGAAGGGCGTGGGCTCGGGCACCGGGGTGAGGCCGCGGTACTGCCATAGATCCGAACCGCACACACAGGTGGCGGCGACGCGGACGACCGCGTCGGTGGGGGCGACGATCTCGGGTTCCGGCAGGTCTTCGAATCGGACATCGCCGGCGCCGTAGATGACTGCTCCTCGCATAGCGTCCTTCCGGTCGCGGTAGTGGAAGCCCAGCTACCCGATATCGATGCTGTTAACCGCGCCTCAGCGCCATTTGATTCCGCATCCGATGGACGGACGCTGGTCGGGATCGACCGGTCGACCGGCCAGTACCGCGTCAACCGCGGCGCGGACATCCGCGCCGGTGACCGGTCGGCCGTTCTTGGGCCGGGAATCGTCGAGCTGGCCGCGATAGACCAGTCGACGCTCGCCGTCGAAAACGAAGGTGTCCGGCGTGCAGGCGGCCGAGAACGCGCGGGCAACGTCCTGGGTTTCGTCGTAGAGGTAGGGGAACGTCCAACCGTGGCTGCGGGCCTCCGCGACCATCTGATCGGGACCGTCCTGCGGGTAAGTGACCACGTCATTGCTCGAAATGCCCACCATCGCAACGCCTTGCCCGGCGAGGTCACGACCCAGCGTGGCAAGCCCGTCGGCGACGTGCTTGACGTACGGGCAGTGATTGCAGATGAAGGTGACGACCAGCGCCGGGCCCGTCAGGTCGTCGCGGCTGAGCGTGCGGCCGGTGGCCGGTTCGGGCAGCGAGAAGTCCGGCGCGACGGTACCGAGGGCGAGCATGGTGGACTCGATGGCCATGTGGGCCAGACTATCGCCCACAGAAGCCGGGCGCGGATCGCCGCCGGGCAACGCAAACGTGAAGCGGCAACAGCAAGACGAGCGGGCTACCGACTGACGCGGCTCAGGTGCGCGGCGCGGCCTGGTTGACCTTGTTGGCCGCAAACGTCGCAGCCTGGGCGGTCATCCCGGCGTCGATGTAGGAAACGTGCGCCATGATGTTGCCGCCGCCGGAGCAGATCGGATCGTCGGGCGCGCACAGGCTGGTGACCTTGGAGCCGTAGGCCGCATTGATCGTGGGTAGCGGTTGGCCGCCCCACAGCATGCTGGAGAACTGACTGGTGGGCTCGCCGAAGAGGGCGACGGCGGCGACGTGGTCCGCCACCGACGGCGGCATCGCGTTGGTGGCCAGGTCGATCACCGTCGAGCCCTGGGAGTAGCCGCCGAGCACGATCCTCGAGTTCGGGCAGTTGGCCACGACGTCCTGGATGTGTGCGCTCGCGTCGTTGGCACCGGCATTGGCGCTGTTGTGATAGTCGTCGTTGGCGGGGTAGTTGACCGCGTAGACGTCGACGGACTTGCCCCCGAGTTGCGAGGTGAGCGAGTCGACGAACGCCTGTCCGATGTTGCCCAGACCGGGCTCCTGGTGGGTGCCCCGGGCGAAAACCACCGAGACATCCGAGCAGGGATCGGCTGCGGCGGTCGGGTTCCCCATGGGTGCACTCAGCAGCGCCCACGCCGCCACCAGCGAGATACCAACCAACCGAGCAAGTCTGCGTGCACTCATGGCAGAAATCCTGTCATATCGCCGGTCAGGGCGGTGTCGGCGGTTGGTCCTACGGCGACAAGCCCCGCGTGGGCCAAGCGAATGCAGTTGCAGCGCAACGCCTTACGCTCACGATCGGGTGGTGCGGATACGAATGGGGCCGGACCAGTCGCCGTCGGGGTCGACGACGCTGCCACGCTGGGTGATCTGCACGTCACCCGATCGGGCCAGTCGCCGTGCGGCCGCCCGGGCCTCGTCCAGCAACTCGCGCCAACCGTCGCCGCCCACCGCGCGGGCGGCGTCCGACGGGCAGATGCTGCTTTTCGGGCCACGATGCTCGGCCAGCGCGCGGATCGACGACTCGAGCCGCTGACTCATCGGCCCGTCGCCGAGGGCGATCTCGGCGTGGTCGGCGCCGCGGCCGCCCCCGGCGAGCGCACGACCCAGCTCAGCGCGCAATCGCTCACCCATCCCGCCAGTCAAGGCCATCGCGCCGCCCCCGCGCCACCATTCGTGGACCGTTCGGACGCGGCACCCGGCCAGTCAGCGGCCGCGCCACTGCGGTTTGCGCTTCTCGGCCCAGGCCCGCAGACCCTCGGCGACGTCTTCGGTCGCGCCGGCCACCTTGCGCATGGTCTCGCCGAAGCGCACGGATTCGATCCAGCCCATGTCGGCGGTCCGCCATGCGACCTCCTTGGTCGCCCGCTGGGCCAGGGGCGCGGCCTCGGTGAGGGTCCGGGCCCAGGCCTGGGCTTCGGCCTGCAGTTGGTCGGGCTCGACCAGCTTCCAGACCAGACCGATTTCCTTGGCCCGCTCGGCGCTCATGGGTTTTCCGGTCAACAGCAACTCCATGGCGTTGGCCCAGCCGACCCGATGTGGGAGCCGGATGGCTCCGACGATGGTGGGCACCCCGATCGATACCTCGGGGAAGCAGAACGTGGCCTCGGTGCTGGCTATGACGAAGTCGCAGAACAGCACCCCGGTCACCCCGTAGCCGATGCAGGGACCGTGCACGGCGGCGATGGTCGGCTTGAACAATTCCATGCCGGATTCGAACGAGTTGATTGTCGGTTTCTCCCAGAAGGTGCCGCCGAAGGTGCCGACCGAGCCTTCGCCGTCCTTGAGGTCGCCGCCGGCACAGAAGACGCTGCCGTTGGCCGTCAGGATCCCGACCCACGCGTCCAGGTCGTCGCGGAAGCGATCCCACGCAGCGTTGAGGTCCTGGCGAAGGGCGCCGTTGATGGCGTTGCGCGCCTCGGGACGGTTCAGGGTGATGGTGGCAACGTGGTCTTGCAGCTCATAGGTGACCAGACTCATGACTGCAGACTATTGCGCCGGGGCCCACGGCCACGCCTGAAGCCGGGAACAAGCCCCTTTCAAGGCGTCCGAGGGCGGCGGAAATCATGAAATATCGCCAGGCGCCCAACGGCTTTCGCGGGCATGCGCTTGACGTCATCGAAATGCACATGGACCCGTTCGAAGGCTTTGACACGTTCGGCCTTGACCTTCTTGGTGTAGGTCCGCCGATCCGCCAACGTCAGATCGGCGTCGTCGCTGAACGCGCCCAGCAACGCGCGCGGGTAGAGCCGCTCCACCAGAACGACATTGACCTCGGCGCAGATCACCAGCGCCACCGACGCGAGGAACAGAAACGCCAACGCCCCCAACACCAGGGCGAACACACTGTTGGTGGCGCTGGCCCTCTTGACCGTGTGCGCGACATAGCCGGCGCCGAACCACTGCAGCATCTGCCAAATGAGCGCTGCGGCAACCGCTCCCGGCAGCACCTGCCGATACGTCAATGCCCGCGCGGTCGTCACGCGAAAGGCCACCAGGCAGATCAACGCGTTGATCGCGACCGCGACGAGCACCAGGCCGATCTTGCTGAAAACGCCCAGCGCCCCGGTAGCGTGGCCCGCCGCGGCCAAGACGGTGGCCGCGATGGCGGCCGAACCGAGCACCAACAACAACATGAGGCTGCGCAGGCGGGATCGGATCGGGTTGGGGCGCTTGTGCTTCGGCACCGCCCACACCGTGTCCATCGCGTTCTGCAGCGCCTGTCCCACGCCCAGACCGCCGTAGAGCGCGCCGAGCAGACCCACGACCACGCCCACCGTGCCCCCGCTGAGCCCCTCGGGATGGTGCAGCTGGGCGCCGAGCACGGGGAACTGGCTCAACGTGCTGTGCAGCACCTGTGCTTGCAGATCGGGCCGGCCCGCCAGCACCACCCCCAGGCCGGTGGTCAGCAGCAGCAGCAACGGAAACAGCGACACCAGCCCGTAATAGGTGATCAGGGCGGCGAGGTAGCCACCCTGATCGTCATTGAATTTGTACACGACGCCGACGATCACGCCGACGATTCGATTTCGTCGCTGCAGCTCGTCCAGCCAACCGACCATCGCCGATCACTTCCCCCACAAGCCGGCATCCAATTCGATGCACTCGCCAGGTGATACCCGAATTCGGCTGCCATCAACCCCGCCGGTCACCTCGAGGCGGTGCGGTCGCGGTCGCGCGAGTGCCTATTCTGTGCGGGGTGGCCGAACCGTCCGCAGCGCAGCTGCGCAAACAGCTCGACGGTGTACCCCTGCGCGACGCCGCCCGCATCGGCCGGCGCCTGAAGAACCTTCGCGGCAACCCGCCCGAAAAGCTGCGGCAGCTCGCCGAACAGATCGCCGCAGCGCACCAGGTCGTCGCCGCCCGGCAGGCCGCCGTGCCCACGGTCACCTACCCCGAGCTGCCGGTCAGCGAGCGCCGCCGGGAAATCGCCGAAGCTATACGGGCGAATCAGGTGGTCGTCATCGCCGGGGAGACCGGGTCGGGGAAGACCACCCAGTTGCCCAAGATCTGTCTCGAGGCCGGCCGCGGTATCCGCGGAACCATCGGGCACACCCAACCCCGCCGCCTGGCCGCCCGTACCGTCGCGCAGCGCATCGCCGACGAGCTGGGCGGCCCGCTCGGCGACGCCGTCGGCTATACCGTGCGGTTCACCGACCAGGTCAGCGACCGCACGCTGATCAAGCTGATGACCGACGGCATCCTGCTCGCAGAGATCCAGCGCGACCGCCGCCTGCTGCGCTACGACACGCTGATCCTCGACGAGGCCCACGAGCGCAGCCTCAACATCGATTTCCTGCTCGGCTACCTGCGCGAGTTGCTGCCGCGCCGCCCAGACCTGAAGGTCATCATCACCTCGGCCACGATCGAGCCCCAGCGCTTCGCCGCGCACTTCGAGAACGCGCCCATCATCGCGGTGTCCGGACGGATGTATCCGGTCGAGGTGCGCTACCGGCCGCTGGAGGTCGCCGTGCCGTCCGCCTCCGACGACGATCCCGACGACCCCGACCACGAGATCGTGCGCACCGAGATCCGCGACGAGGTCGAGGCGATCGTCGACGCCATCGGTGAACTCGAGGCCGAGCCGCCGGGCGACATCCTGGTCTTTCTCTCGGGCGAGCGCGAAATCCGCGACACCGCAGAGGCTTTGAGCGGCCTCAAGCACACCGAGGTGCTCCCGCTGTACGCCCGGCTGCCCACCGCCGAACAACAGAAGGTGTTCGCGCCACACACCGGGCGCCGCGTCGTGCTGGCGACCAACGTCGCCGAAACGTCGTTGACCGTCCCGGGGATCCGCTATGTCATCGACCCGGGCAATGCCCGCATTTCGCGCTACAGCCGCCGGTTGAAGGTGCAGCGGCTGCCGATCGAGCCCATCTCGCAGGCGTCGGCCGCGCAGCGGGCCGGCCGGTGCGGCCGCGTCGCCCCCGGCGTGTGCATCCGGCTCTACTCCGAGCAGGACTTCGCGGCCCGGCCGCGCTACACCGACCCCGAGATCCTGCGGACCAACCTCGCCGCCGTGCTGCTGCAGATGGCGGCCCTGCAGCTCGGCGACATCGAAGAGTTTCCCTTCCTCGATCCGCCGGATCGGCGCAGCGTCCGCGACGGCGCGCAGCTGCTGGCCGAACTCGGCGCGTTCGACTCCCACGGTGCGATCACCGATCTCGGTCGACGCCTGGCACGACTGCCCGTCGATCCGAGGCTGGGCCGGATGATTCTGCAGGCACAGACCGAGGGGTGCGTGCGCGAAATGTTGGTGTTGGCCGCGGCGCTGACGATCCCGGATCCGCGGGAGCGGCCAAGCGACCGCGAGGAGGCGGCCCGCGAAAAGCACGCCCGTTTCGCCGACGAGCATTCCGACTTCATGTCCTACCTCAACCTGTGGCGCTATCTGCGTGCGCAACGGACGTCCTTATCCGGCAATGCGTTTCGCCGGATGTGCCGTTCGGAGTTCCTGCACTATCTGCGCATTCGCGAGTGGCAGGACCTGGTCGGGCAGCTGCGCAGCATCGCCCGCGACCTGGGCATCGTCGAAGACGCATCGTCGGATGAGCCGGCCGATCCGGCGCGGGTACATGCGGCGCTGCTCGCGGGGCTGCTGTCGCACGTGGGAATGCGCCGCGAAGACACCCGCGAGTACCTGGGCGCGCGCAACTCGCACTTTGTCCTGGCGCCCGGCTCGGTGCTCACCAAACGGCCACCACGCTGGGTCGTCGTCGCGGAGCTGGTCGAGACGAGCCGGCTGTATGGGCGGACGGCGGCCCGCACGCAGCCCGAGGTCGTCGAGCGGGTCGCCGGCGACCTGGTGCAGCGCAACTACAGCGAACCGCACTGGGACGCCGCCCGCGGCGAGGTGCTGGCCTACGAGCGGGTGACGCTGTACGGGCTGCCGCTCGTCGCGCGCCGCCGCGTCGGATACGCCCGCATCGAGCCGGTGGTGGCGCGGGAATTGTTCATCCGCCACGCGCTGGTCGAAGGGCAATGGCACACCCGCCATCACTTCTTCCGCGACAACGCGCGGCTGCGGGCCGAGCTCGAGGAGCTGGAGGAGCGGGCCCGCCGCCGCGACCTGCTGGTCGGCGATGACGACGTGTATGCGCTCTACGACGCCCGGATTCCCGCCGATGTCGTCTCGGCGCGGCACTTCGACTCCTGGTGGAAAAGGCAGCGACACAAGACACCGGACCTGCTCACCTTCGCCCGCGCCGACCTGCTGCGCACCGACGAGACCGCCGACACGGACCGGCCGAACACATGGCGGACGGGCGACGTCGCGCTGCCGCTGACCTACCGGTTCGAGCCCGGCGCCGCCGACGACGGCGTCACCGTGCATGTGCCGATCGACGTGCTGGCCCGCCTGGGCGGCGATGAGTTCGCCTGGCAGGTCCCGGCGCTGCGCGAGGAGCTGGTGACGGCGCTCATCCGCTCGCTGCCGAAAGACCTGCGCCGCAACTTTGTTCCCGCCCCCGACACGGCCCGCGCGGTGCTGGCCGCAATCGACCCGGAGGGTGAGCCACTGCTGCCGGCGCTGCAACGCGAACTACGCCGTCGCACCGGCATTTTGGTGCCGGTCGACGCCTTCGACCTGGACAAGCTGCCATCGCATCTGCGGGTCACGTTCGCGGTCGAGTCCGGCGACGGCACCGAGGTGGCCCGCGGCAAGGATCTGGGGGTACTGCAGGAACGGCTCACCACGCCGGCCCGGCAGGCCGTCGCGCAGGCGGTGGCGGGCGAGCTGGAGCGGACGGGGCTGCGGGCCTGGCCCGAAGACCTCGACGAACTGCCGCGCGTGGTGCAACGCACCATCGATGGACGCACCGTGCGGGGCTTTCCGGCATTCGTCGACTCGGGTGCCGGCGTCGACCTCCGCGTGTTCGCCACGTCGTCGGAGCAGGATCGGACAATGGCACCCGGCATCCGGCGGCTGGTGCGGCTCAGCGTCGCATCACCGGTCAAAGCTATTGCGCGTCAACTTGATCCGCGTGCCCGGCTGGCTCTCGGCAGCAACCCGGACGGCGACCTGATCGCGCTGCTGGAGGACTGCGCCGACGCCGCGACCGACGCCCTCGTGGCCGCGCCGGTATGGACCCGCGCGGAGTTCGTCGCGCTGCAACAGCGGGCAGGAAAGTCCCTGCTGCCCACCACCGTCGACATTGTGCACCGCGTCGAGAAGGTACTGGCCGCCGCTCAGGAGGTCCAACTCCTGGTGCCGGAAAACCCGCCGCCCGCGCAGGCCGACGCGATCGCCGACATCCGTGCCCAGCTGAATCGGCTGTTGCCTGCCGGGTTCGTCACCTCCACCGGCGCCGCGCACCTCGCCGACCTCACTCGCTACCTGCTCGGAATCCGTCGCCGCCTCGACGGCTTGGCTCACGGGATCCAGGCCGATCGGGAGCGCATGCGGCGAGTGCTGTCCGTGCAGGACGCCTACGACGAGCTGGTGCGCGAGCTGCCGCAGCCGGCAAAGACGGCCGCCGGCGTGCGCGATATCTCCCGGCAGATCGAGGAACTCAGGGTCAGCCTGTGGGCCCAGCAACTCGGCACGCCCCGCCCGGTCAGCGAGCAGCGGATCTATCGCGCGATCGACGCCGTGCGCGACGCTTTGTGAACGATTCCCCCCGCCACTTTCAACCTATAGCGCAACGGGGGTCTTGCCGCAAGGCCCGGGGGATGATGCAAAATCGCTGTCCTCAACCAGAATTCGGCCGAATCGGGGTGGCGAAGTGGATGTTTCGGGATTCTCGGGGAGCTCGCGCGGCGACGTCGAGCATGCGGTGCTCATCGCCGGTGGTGGCCCGACGGGGCTGATGCTGGCGGGCGAACTGGCTTTGGCGGGGGCCGACGCCGCCATTGTCGAGCGCCGCACCAGCCAGCACCTGATCGGTGCTCGCGCCGGCGGTCTGCATTCCCGCACCATCGAAGTTCTCGACCAGCGTGGCATCGCCGATCGATTCCTGTCCCAGGGCGAGGTGGCGCAGGTCGCCGGCTTCTCCCAGATCCGGTTGGACATCAGCGACTTTCCCACCCGGCACCCCTACGGACTCGCGCTGTGGCAGAACGAGATCGAACGGATACTGGCCGACTGGGTCGGCGAACTCGGCGTGCCGATCTATCGCGGCGCCGAGGTCGCGGCTTTCGCGCAGGACGACGACGTCGTCGACGTCACCCTGTCCGACGGCCGGGTGATGCACGGGCAGTATCTCGTGGGGTGCGACGGCGGACGCAGCGTCATCCGCAAGGCGGCCGGTATCGCGTTTCCGGGGTGGGACCCGACGAGGAGCTACCTACTCGCCGAGGTCCAGATGGATGTCGCGACCGGGCCAACCCCGCAGTGGGGCATCCGCCACGACGCGCTCGGCGTCCATGCCCTGTCCACCGTTGAGGAGGGCGGCCCGGCGCGGGTCATGGTCACCGAGCGCCACCTCGGACCCGCCACCGAACCCACGATGCACGACCTGAGTGAGGCACTCGTCGCCGTATATGGCACCGACTTCGGAATCCACAGCCCCACTTGGATTTCCCGGTTCACCGATGCGGCGCGGCAGGCCGCGGCCTATCGGCGCGGACGGGTCTTGCTCGCCGGCGACGCCGCGCACATCCATCACCCGGTGGGTGGCCAGGGCCTCAACACCGGCGTGCAGGACGCGGTGAACCTGGGCTGGAAACTCGGCCAGGTGGTCAACAAGACATCGCCCGACACCCTCCTCGACAGCTACCACGCCGAACGCCACCCGGTCGCGCAGCGCGTGCTGCGCAACGCGTTGGCGCAGATGGCGCTGATGCGCCCCGATGAGCGCACGAAGGCGCTGCGCGACACCGTGTCCGACCTTCTCGGCATGGACGGACCCCGCAAACGCTTCGCCGCGATGATGTCCGGGCTGGACATCCGTTACGACCTGGGTGCGGGGCACCCGCTGGTGGGGCACCGGATGCCCGACCTGGACCTGGTCACCGCCGACGGCCCGCTGCGCGTGTTCGACCTGATGCGCGATGCGCGCCCGCTGCTGCTCGAGTTCAGCGGCCGCACCGACATCGGGCCCTGGACGGACCGGGTGCGCGTGATTGACGCGAATCATGTTGACCCGATTGCGCTTCCGGTGCTGGGCCCGGTGAGCGCACCACCGGCGGTGTTGATCCGGCCGGACGGACACGTCGCGTGGGTGGGCACCCGAACCGACCCGGCGCTCGGCGACGCCCTCGCCACCTGGTTCGGGCCGCCCGCCGCCGCGACGTGAGGAGCATGCGCGCAGGAAAAAGGGTGACTTGTATCGGGTGGCACAGGGTGTAACGTGCGTGTTCGCTGTTCAAGAGCAGGAAGCACGCACCGTGGACATGGCAACCGACCAACCCCCGACACCGCCCGTGAATTGGGCCGAGGCTCAACCCTTGCTCCGGCCTGTGCTGCGCCCACAAAGTTACGTCAACCACTTGGTCAACACCGGGGCTCAGCCCTGGGTCCGCCCGGTGTTCCCGTTCATCAACGAGATGGTTGTGGTCGACCTGCCCACGGTCCGGGCAATGGTGACCCCGGCCGAAACGGATGCCTGGGCCATCACCGGTGATCAGGCCTTCGCGGTGGCCAGGGAGAATCTCTCCGCGCGCCAGCAGGTCTTCGCGCCGGGCGAGCAGCTGCTGTTGAAAGACGCGGACGGCGACACCTATATCGATTCCCTGATCCTCGCCGCCGGATGGCTGGGTTCGCTCGCGGTGCCCGGCGCGCCCCGTCCGCTGGTGTTTTTCCCCGGTGACGGCGTTCTGCTGCTCGGCACCGACGCGCCCGACGACGCCGCAGAGCTCTTCGAGGCAGCCGAGCGGATGTATCTCGGTGCCGAGCAACCCATCTCGCCGCAGGGCTACACGATCGAGGGCAGCATCATCGCGCCGTTCGATCAGGCTGGCCCGCACCCCTTGCGCGAGTTGGCGTTACGGGCTCGAACCCTTTTGGCCACAAGGGAATACAACCATCAGACCGAATTCCTGCGGGCGCACTACGCGCGTGAGTTGTTCCCGCAGCACGTCGGCGATGCGCAGATGGTCGAGACGGATTGGGGCCCGCGCACCACGACCGTGTGGGGGCAAGGCGCGCCGTGGGAGTTGCCGCAGACCGACTACGTGACCTTCTTGGCCGGCGACCCGTCGAACGACAAGTTCACCGTCCCGTTCCCGACGGTCGTCGACGCGGTGGGCATCCTTCCCGTTTCGGGGATCAATCCGGTCCGCTACCGCGCCAATGAATGGCCGAGACCCGAGCTGCTGGCGGCGCTGCGGGCGCACTCCGTCGACCTGCCGAGCGGATGATGCTGTCCAGTCCGGGCGACCCGTCAGTCCGGCGGCTCGTTAGCCGAGCCTCGGACATCCGCTTGTTCCCGGTCGCTGCGGTTACCGGGAACGCCTTCGGCCTCGCTTTCCTCGGTAACTTTCTCCTCGAGTTGATCGACGATGTGTTCCAGCTCCTGAGCGCGGCTCAGCGGGTCTTTGTCGGGTTTGGTCATATCGCTTTCCATTGGCCTGGGTGGCGGACGACCGGCACCAGCGCCGGGGCCCCGCCGCTATTCAATACCCGATCGCGCGTTCGCTAACCAGACCCCGCCGCCCCCGGAACGGACGAGACACAGCGCCGCTGCGGTGGAAGTATCGCAAGAGTGGCTACCGAGAAACCCCAGACCATCGCTTACCCGGGTGCTGACGCCCGCCCGCGTCGCCACCACTCCGACCCGCTCGACCCGCACGTCATCGTCCTTTTCGGCGCGACGGGCGATCTGGCGAAACGAAAGCTGATCCCCGGCCTGGCGTACCTGGACCAGTCCGAATTGGCGCCCAATATCCAGATTGTCGCCACGTCGTTGGAAGACCTGAGTCAGGACGAATTCCGGGAAATCGCCAAAGAGGCCATCGATTCCTTCGGCACCCACAAGCTCACGCCCGAACAGTGGGCGAACTTCGCCGATATCGTCCGCTACGTCCCACAGAGCGCCGGGCCCGAAGCGCTGGCCGAGGCGGTGGCGCAGGCCGAGGACAACTTGGGGCCCAATGTCCGGCGATTGCACTACCTGTCGGTGCCGCCCAAGGCGGCACGCGCCGTGATCACCATGCTCAGCGACGCCAAGCTGGTGGAACGCTCACGGGTGGTGATGGAGAAGCCGTTCGGCACCGATCTGGCCAGCGCGGTGGCGCTCAACGACTTCGTGCACGAAACCTTCGAGGAATCACAGATTTTCCGTATCGATCACTTCTTGGGCAAGGAAGCCGCGCAGAACATCTTGGCGTTCCGCTTCGCCAACGGCCTGTTCGAGCCGATCTGGAATCGCAACTTCATCGACCATATCCAGATCGACATTCCCGAGGAGCTGGGCCTGGACCAGCGGGCGAACTTCTACGAGGAGACCGGCGCCTATAAGGACATGGTGGTAACCCACCTGTTTCAGGTGATGGCGTTCGTGGTGATGGAGCCGCCGACGGCGCTCGAACCGTTTGCCATCAGCGAAGAGAAAAACAAGGTGTTCCGGTCGATGCTGCCGGTCAAACCGTCCAATGTGGTCCGCGGTCAGTACAACGGATACCGCGACGAGGAAGGGGTGGCAAAGGATTCCGACACCGAGACGTTTATCGCGCTCAAGGTCGGCATCGACAACTGGCGGTGGGCCGGGGTGCCCATCTACCTGCGCACCGGCAAGAAGATGGCCGAGGGAATCCGCATCATCTCCATCGCGTTCAAAGAGGCGCCGCGAACCATGTTCCCGCCCGGATCCGGCGTCGGGACCCAGGGTCCCGATCACCTCACGTTCGATCTTGCCGACAACTCAAAGGTTTCGCTGTCCTTCTACGGCAAGCGGCCCGGCCCCGGGATGAAGCTGGACAAGCTGTCGATGCAGTTCTCCTCACAGGAGATCGACACCGTCGTGGATGTGCTGGAGGCCTACGAACGGCTGATCCTCGATGCGATGCGTGGCGACCACACGCTGTTCAATACGGCCGAAGGCATCGAATCATTGTGGGAGCGTTCGGAAGATCTCCTCACCGATCCGCCGCCGGCCAAGCTGTATCAGCCGGGCACGTGGGGACCCAACGCCATCCATCAATTGATCGCGCCCAATGCGTGGCGACTGCCGTTCGAGCGGGAGTGGCGGGAGGCCAGGTCCTAGCGGAAGCGCCGCGAAAGCACCTCGGGTTCAGCCCAATTCGGCACTGAGGTAACTGACCGCGTGCCGGAAGTGCTTGAGGACTTCGTTGTCGGGCAGCACGAATCCGTATTGGGCATAGACCTGTTCGGTGGGGTGGCGGTTGACGTTCCAGCCGGTGCCGGCCAGGTGTTCGGCGGCCGGGCGCCGCTCGCCGAGCCAGACCAGCTCGGCGACGTCGATGTCCAGTCCGTGCTGACGCCAGGCGCTGCGCATCGCCCGGGCCCGTTCGTCGGTGAATACGTTCATGTCGGTGATGTTTTCCGTGGCCAGCCGGCTGCCCGGCGCGCTGAGCGCGGTGATGTTGTCCAGCAGCCGGTCCTGAGCCTCGGGCGGTAGATAGGGCAGCAGGCCCTCGGCGATCCATGCGGTGGGGGAGTTGCTGTCAAAGCCACTGTGGCGCAGCGCCGTTGGCCAATCATCGCGAAGATCGATCGCGACGGTCCGGCGATCGGCGGTCGGCTCGGCACCGATCTGGTCGAGCGTGTCGGTCTTGAAGGCGATGACCTCTGGCTGGTCGACCTCGAAAACCACGGTGCCCGCGGGCCACGACAACCGATAGGCCCGCGCGTCGAGCCCGGCGGCCAAGATGACGGCCTGCCGGATCCCGGCCGCGGTGGCCGCGCCGAAGAAGTCGTCGAAAAACCTGGTGCGCACCGTAATCTGCTCGCGCCGCTGCTGCAGGGTCATCGGCATGTCATCGGTGTCGAGCGGGATTTGGCCATCCAGCATGCGGGTGAAGAAGGGGTGCCCGACGGCCCGCACCAACGGCTCGGCGAACCTGTCATCGAGCAGTGGGTCGGGGTCGCGGGACGCCAGCGCCCGGGATGCCGCCACCATCGTCGCCGTCGCGCCCACGCTGGAGGCCAGGTCCCAGCTGTCGCCCTCGGTACGCGCCGAATCAGTTGAAGACATTCGTTTTCCCCTTCCGGGATCCACCCACCGCGTCGGCCAATTCGCCCTCGGTGCGGTTCACCACCGGCGACTAGGCCACCAGTACCGAAGGGTACTTTCTGCCTATGCCGAGCGCACCACACACCCGCAGGCATTTGACCGTTAACCCCGCCGAGCTCGACGACAGGAAGTGAAGCACCTCATGGCACCGACCCTGCGCCCGCGCCGATCCGCCCTGTACCTGCCCGGTAACAAGCCACGCGCACTGGAGAAGGGCAGGACGCTGCCGGCCGATGTGCTGATTTTCGACCTCGAGGATGCGGTGGGCCCCGACGCGAAGGCCGATTCGAGGGCGACGGTGTGCGAGGCGATCTCGTCGGGAGGTTACCGGCCCCGCGAGGTCGTGGTGCGTATCAACGGCCTGGACACCGACTGGCACGACGACGACCTGGCCGCCGTGGCCGGATCGTCCGCCGACGGTGTGCTGGTGCCGAAAGTCGAGACAGGTCAACAGGTTCAAGCGCTGGCCACCAAGCTGGACACCTTGGGAGCGCCGGAGTCGATGCAGCTGTGGCTGATGATCGAAACACCCCGGGCCTTCCTGCGGGCCGAGGAGGTCGCGTCGGCCAGCGATCGCCTGGCCGGGTTGGTGGTCGGTACGAACGATCTGGTCAACGAGCTGCACGGCCTGCACGTCCCCGGTCGCGCGCCCGCCGTGCCCGCCCTGGGCCTGGCGCTGCTGGGCGCGAGGGCGGCCGGAAAGGTGATCTTGGATGGCGTGTTCAACGACATCACCGACGAGGGCGCATTCCGGGCCGAGGCGCGGCAGGGCCGCGAGATGGGATTCGACGGCAAGACCCTAATCCACCCGTCGCAGATCGCCCCCGCCAACGAGCTGTTCGGTCCGTCACACAAAGAGCTGGAGGATGCCCGCAAGATCGTCTCGGCGTATGAGCAGGCGCGGGCCGCGGGAACCAGCGTTATCACGGTCGATGGCCGCATGATCGAGAGCTTGCACGTCCGCGATGCCCAGCGCATCCTCACCCTCGCGGATTTGATCTCCGAGCTGGAATCCGCTTCCTAGGGCCTGCGGACATATCGGGCGCGCCGCGGCGGGTGCACGGCGGCCGCCCACGACGGGCGTTGGGTGCCGGCCACACGGTAGGTTGAACGCGTTCGGAGACGACTCGAGAGGAGATGACGTGGGCCAGACCGCGGCCATGGCCGAGGCCGACCGCGCGTGGATGATCGACACGCTGCTCGCACTGCTGCAGACCCCGAGCCCGTCGGGACGCACGGACGCGGTGATGCAGCTGATCGGCGACATTTTCGACGACTTCGGGGTGCCGTTCACCCTGACCCGGCGCGGCGCGCTGACCGCCGAACTCGCGGGTGCGTCCGCGACCACCGACCGGGCCGTGGTGGTCCATTCCGACACCATCGGCTGCATGGTCCGCGAGCTCAAGGACAACGGGCGCCTCGAAATCGTTCCGGTCGGCACCTTTTCGGCGCGGTTCGCCGCCGGTGCCCGGGTGCGCATCTTCATCGACGACCCGGACGAGTTCATCACCGGCACGGTCATGCCGCTCAAGGCCAGCGGGCACGCATTCGGCGACGAAATCGACACACAACCCACGGACTGGAAGCACGTCGAGGTCCGCATCGACCGCAGGGTGTCCACGCGGGAGGACCTGGTTCGGCTCGGCCTGCAAGTCGGTGACTTCGTTGCGTTGATCACCAGCCCCGAGCTCACCGCCGACGGTTTCATCGTCTCCCGGCACCTGGACGGCAAGGCGGGCGTTGCCATCGCGCTCGCCCTCGCCAAGAACTTCTCACAGAACAAGGTGGTGCTGCCGCACCGCACCACGATCATGGTCACCATCACCGAGGAAGTGGGCCACGGGGCCAGCCACGGCCTGCCCGCGGACGTCGCCGAGCTGGTCTCGGTGGACAACGCGGTGTGCGCGCCCGGCCAGCATTCCCTCGAGGACGGCGTGACGATCCCGATGGCGGACATGCACGGCCCGTTCGACTACCACCTGACCCGCAAACTCTGCCGGCTCGCACAAGACCAGGGAATCCCGTTCGCCCGCGACATCTTTCGCTACTACCGCTCCGATGCGGCGGCGGCTATCGAGGCCGGGGCCAACACCCGCGCCGCGCTGGTCGGCTTCGGGCTCGACGGCAGTCATGGCTGGGAGCGCACCCACATCGATTCGCTGGAAGCCGCCTACAACCTTCTGCACGCCTGGCTGCAGACACCGTTGACGTTCGCCAAGTGGGACGCCAAGCCGAGCGGCAGCCTGCGCGACTTTCCGTCATCCAAGCAGCCCGCCCCCAGCGAACGGTGGGTGCCGCTGTCCCGCGGCGATTTCGAAAGCCCCGGCGAGGCGTCGCCCGGGACGGCTTGGCCACCATCGGACGGACCCCAGGCCTGAGGCCGCTACATCTGCGCCCAGACGACCTTGGTCTGTAGGTAGGTCTCGATGCCGGCCTTGCCGGACTCGTGGCCCCAGCCGGACTGCTTGTAGCCGCCGAACGGCA
Source organism: Mycobacterium mantenii (assembly GCF_001667865.1). GTDB lineage: Bacteria > Actinomycetota > Actinomycetes > Mycobacteriales > Mycobacteriaceae > Mycobacterium > Mycobacterium mantenii_A. Next base: position 73,038 of record NZ_LZJP01000054.1, read on the forward strand.
TCGAGTGGTCGTAAGGAAAGGCGCAGTTGAGCCCGACGGTTCCGGCCTTGAGCCGCTTGGCCAGCCGATGGGAGCGGCCGAGGTCCTTGGTCCACACCGTGGCGGCCAGACCGTAGGTGCTGTTGTTGGCCAACGCGACGGCCTCGTCCTCGTCGTCGAACGGCAGGATCGTGACGACCGGCCCGAAGATCTCCTCCTGGAACAGCCGGCTGGTTTCGGGATCAACGTTGGTGACGACCGTCGGGTGCACGAAGTAGCCCTTGCGATCGAGCCGGTACCCGCCGGTGACGATCTCCGCGCCGTCGGACTTGCCCTGCTCCAGGTAACCCAGCACGCGATCGAGCTGCTTCTGGCTGATCAGCGGGCCGCTCATGGTGCCCTCTTCTTTGGGGCCGCCCATTTTCATAGCGTTGGCCACCATCGCCATGCCCTCGACGACCTGGTCGTAGACGCCGCGCTGCACCAGGATGCGCGAACCGCAGACGCAGGCCTGCCCGGAGTGGACGAACGTGCCGAACGCCGACATCGGGATCGCCTTCTTCAGTTTGGCGTCGTCGAAGATCAGCACCGGTGACTTGCCGCCGAGTTCCAGGGTCACCTTGTTCAGGTTGCTGTCGGCCGAGGCGTGCACGATTGCGCGGCCGACTTCCGTCGAGCCGGTGAAGGCGACCTTCTCCACGTCGGGATGCGCGGTGAGGGCCGCGCCGACCGTGTGCCCGTAACCGTTGACCAGGTTCGCCACCCCGTCGGGCACCCCGGCCTCGGCCAGCAACCGCATCAGGACCAGGGCCGAAAGTGGTGTCTCCTCAGCGGGTTTGACGACGCTGTTACAGCCGGCCGCCAACGCCGGCGCGAGCTTGGCGCAGAAGTTGAACACCGGGCCGTTCCACGGGAAGATCAGCCCAACCACGTCGTAGGGCTCACGCACCGTGTAGGTGTGCATGTGCGAGTCGACGCCGGTCAGGCCGCCGGTGTTCACATCGCGCGCAATGCCGTCGATCTTGGTGCACCAGCCGGCGTAGTAGCGGAACCACTCGGCGCCGATCTTCACCTGCATCTCCGCTTGAGCGGGATACATTCCGGCGTTGAGCATTTCGAGCTCGGCGAGCAGCCCGGCGTTCTCGTCGATCAGGTCGGCGACGCGCCACAGGATCTTGGCGCGCTCGTAGTCGGGCTTTCCGGACCAGATCCCGGACTCGGCGCTGGCTTTCGCGCGCGCCACCGCCTCATTGACGGCTTCGGTTCCGCAGTCGGTGAACGAGCTGATCTGTTCCTCGGTGGAGGGATCGAAGATCGGGATCACGTCGCCGGTTCCGGGGCGGGCGCGGACCTCGTCCAATACCGATTGCACCGACATGCTTCTCCTCCTGACGTGAATGCGGCAGAAGTTACGCGCTTAACCCCACGCTGTCTACGAGATCCAACAAATGGGACCGAGCCGAACGGCCTAGCGGCCGCGGGCGATGCGGTCGGCGCGCCAGCACCGAGACTGCATGGGGACGTCGATCGCCTCGGCGCCGGAGAAGCGGTCGGCCAAGACGGCGCGGGCGTTGGCGAGTCGCTGGGCGCGGTCGTCCGGCGAGGTGATGATCACCCGGCTGTAGGTGGCGAGCATCGCGACCACATCGTCGATCGTCATCCTCCGCACGAATGCGAACGTCTCGCGGGAGACGTTGTGGAAGATCTGCGGATCCGGGAGCACGACGTTCTCGTGGCGCCGGCGGAAACGGTCGGGCGCATCCAACTCGGTCGTGTCGTCGCCGGGCAGGACGTCGAGGTCGCGCACCCAGTCCACATCGCGATCTCGACTGGTCCAGATCAGCCCGAACCGTCCACCGTCGCGCAACACCCGGCCGATCTCCGGAACGGCACGTGCGGGGTCCATCCAGTGCCACGCCGACGAGACGAACACCGCGTCCGCGGAATGCTCGGGCAGCGGAATCGCCTCACCGGTGCCCTCCACGGCGCGAACCCCGGGGGATCGCTCGGCCAGCACCGCGCGCATCCGCGCGTCGGGCTCGACGGCGACGACCTGCGCCGCTCGCCCGACGAGCGTGCGGGTGAACAGGCCGGTGCCCGCACCGACGTCGACGGCCACCGCGCAGTCGGATGGGAGCAACCAGTCCACCGCCTGCCGCGGCGGGTGCGGCCGCAGCGCGTCGTAGTCCTCGGCGATCGAGCCGAAGGACATCGCGCGTTCTTGACGATCGGTCACACGCGACAAGGTAATGCAGCTCGCTGTGCACGGCATGAGAAGTTGTGGCGCCTCACCACAGCGCGCTGTGATTGACGAAGGCATCGGCGATGAGCCCGGTTCCGAAGACCAGGAACAACAGCCGCACCGACATCGGGCCGTAGCGGGTGAGGGTGCGCACGATACCGCGCTGAATGCGCTTGGCTCGCATGGTTTTTCTCATCGAGAGAGTGAGGATCAGCAACGGCGGCGAGAGGGCGATCGCCCAGTAGACGATGATCACCACCGGCCAGAGCGGCGGTCGCGGATGCAGGGCGGCGAGCATCGCCAGGCCGGTGAGGTACGGCACGGCGGTCGGAGCTTGGCCACTGCCCACCGCCAGCCCCAGGAATCCGAGCAGCCACGGCCGCTGCCGCATCGCCGCCAGCGCCCAGCCCGGTGCCGACGACTGCGCGGTCAGCGGGAAGAAGGCCAAACCGACCAGCACGGCCCCTAGCAGCAGTTCGCCCCGGAAGCGAATGGCCGGTGTGAGGTGGAAGTCGAGTACCTCGGTGATGAAGCCGATGCCCAGCACGGTGCACACGCCGAACGTGGTGGTCACCGCGAACACGCCCGCGACGTAACTCAGGGCGCCGGGGACCGGCGACCGACGACCGAGCCGGCTGTCGAAAATGACGGCCGAGACCACCCCGACGTTGAGCACATTGAGCGAGTCGAGAAACGCCAGTCCGGCAAGCGCCAGTGCCAGAGCCGCCACGCGCCTGTACCGGGCCTAGCGCGCGGATCCGGCGGCCACCCGCAACGGGCGGCGCACTGAGATCAAAGCGGCGATCATGGTGCATGACAATACGAGTCAGGCACGCGCGTGTCTGGTCGAGGGATCTGGTGTCCCGTGGCGCCCCATCCCATCGGGCCGCCGGAACGGCGCGGATGTCGCCGGATCCGGCGAGGAGGCGGCCTTCCGGCTACTGGTGGCCGGCTTGCAGCTCGGACAGAGCGTGCCGCAGACCCTGGTCCAGCTGCTCGGAACTCGGCGCGGGAGTGCCGGCCCCCCGAGCCGGTGGCTGGCAGCTGCAGGTCGTCGTGGTCGAGGGGTCCGCCGTCGCCGGAGCGGCCGCGCTCATGGCGGCCGCAACGGCGATGACCCCGCCGATCAGTACCTTCGTGATCATTGAGCCGCTCCTCGATGCGTTACCGAAATAATAGGCTTAGGCAGGTACCAAGTGGCTGCGGAATTTGACCCGCGCCGCCGGCCCAGCAAGCGCCTAGGCCGCTGGCCCCGCGCCCTGATTCATGATCACCGGGATCATCTCCGGGGCGTAGGTGTAAATCGCGGCCGCGACCTCCCACTCGGCTTGCTCAGCGCTCAACGGTGTTCCGGCAATGACCGTCCGGACCAGGGAACGGGCAGTGCCCAACGGATCGGGTGACGCTCGCACCTGATCGGCGAACCACCGTCCCTCGGCGCTCACGTGGCAATCGGTGTAACCGGCCGCATGCACGATGTTCTTTTCGGCCAGCAAGGTGACGTAACGGTCGTCGTCGGCGGTCGTGGTGCAGTCGGCAGACGCCTGCGGTGCCGGCAGCACGACATGGCTCAGCAGGGCGGTCAGGACGACGCAGATGGCCCACACCGGCGAGGCTCGTCTCATCCGGCGCGCACGGTTGACTGCCATTCCTGGGCCTCCCTCGTTGGGAAACCTGCTGCTTACCCAGGCCAGCCAAACCGCGAACGCCGCACCGATCTAGTGCCGAAAGTCATTGCTCTGGCGGAGGATCGCGCGCCCCGCGGTGTTTACCCGGGGGCCATGGTGCCGACACCGGCGCGGCGCGGCATTATCGAGGCGTCGACGGCGCACAGGTGTCTCGATGCCGCGGTTGAGGTTACGCGGCGACTGCACATCACACAGGGGCCGCCGGCAATGACCGCACTCAGCAAGGAAGACCTACGCGAATATCTCATCGGGGCTTGGACGTTGGAATGCTACGAAAGCTCCGATGTGGATGGCTCAAACGTGCGCTACCCGCTGGGTTCGGACGCCCGCGGAATCATCATGTATACCGCCGACGGATACATGTCCGCCCAGATCATGCGTGCCGGCCGGGCATCGTTTGCCTCTGGCGATCTTCAGGTCGCCGACAACGACGAACTGGCCGCGGCGGCCAGGGGGTATATGGCCTACACGGGCCCGTACAGCGTCCACGACAACGGCACGATCGCCCACCACGTCGACGTCAGTCTGCTGCCGAACTGGATCGGCGGAACACAATACCGCGCAGCCCAAGTCGGCGATGACCGTTTGCAGCTCGGCCCCGTCGAGCCCGTGCTCATCAAAGGCAAACTCCGAAGGGGGCGCCTGACCTGGCAACGAGTGACGCCGGCCAAATAGCCTAGCCCGCAACGGGACTCATCAGTTTCGGGATACCGGTGGAGTAGCTCACCGAAACCGCCCGCAAACCTCAGGAGAACTGAATGGGATTGCTTGACCACAAGACCGCTGTCATCACCGGCGCAAACTCGGGCATCGGGCTGGCCACGGCACAGCGGTTTCTCGCCGAAGGTGCCGACCGGGTGTTCATCACGGGTCGTCGTCAGACCGAACTCGACTATGCGGCAAGGAGTTTGGGCCCGCGCGCTATTGCCGTGCGCGGCGACGTCGGAACGCCGGGCGACCTGGACCGGCTCTACACCGAGGTCGCGGCCGCCGGCAACGGCCTCGACGTCGTGATGGCCAACGCCGGATCGACCCGGGTGGCGCGGCTGGGGGAGATCGCCGAGGACGACCTCGACGCGCTGCTGACCACCAACGTCAAGGGGGTCGTCTACACAGTGCAAAAAGCGCTGCCGCTGCTCAACGACGGCGCCTCCATCATTCTGACGGGATCCACGACCGCCGACCGCGGCCGCGCCGGGCTGAGCATCTACGCCGCCACCAAGGCCGCCGTCCGATCGCTGGCCCGCGCCTGGGCCAACGAGCTCGCCGGCCGCAACATCCGGGTCAACGTCGTCGTCGCCGGATCCACGGCCACCCCCGGCAGCGACACATTGGCCGCCCAGACCGATCCCGGGGCATCAATCGAAGAGTTCCGCGCCGGCCGCATCGCCACGATCCCGCTGGGCCGCTTCGCCGATCCCACCGAGATCGCCAATGCCGCAGTGTTTTTGGCCAGCGATTTGTCCAGCTTCACCACCGGATCCACGGTGACCGCCGACGGCGGCTTCAACCAAGTCTGAGGAGCCCCAGACTCACCCGCAGCGGCAACGGGTGCGATCGGCCGGGCTCGCCCAGGCGTGATTCACCGCCGCTGATCCGCGATGCTGTCGGCGAGTTCATCGAAGATGGCCTGGTTCAGGCCGAAGGCATATTTCACCTCACCGACGATGCGGTCGATTTCGCCGGCGTCGGGGCGTAGAGCGTCGAGGCGAGCCCGATAGGCGTCCTTATACGGTTTGGGCCGCACCGAGAATTCGTAAAATGCGAGGCCGGCGCCGTGCAGATCGAACGCGCGATCCAGGATTTTCCCGATGCCCCGGCCACCGGAGAGATCTCCGAGATAGCGCGTGTAGTGGTGGGCCACCAGCGCACCACCCCACGTGAGTGCGCCGAGTCGCTCTGCGTAGGCCGCGGCCGCGGGGGAGTCGACCTCGCGCGCGGCACCGCGGGGCAGCCAGTGTTCGAGGTCGGCGTCGATAGCCGTCAGGCGCTCCAGCGCCGGGTCGTACACGGCGGCGACCATGGAATCGTCACGGCGGGCCCGCACGGCATCCTCCAGCGCGGCGTACACCACGCGCAGGCGGAGCAGATAGTCGGAATAGCCCGCCGCGCCGATCCGGCCGGCGAGCAACTCGGACATGAATGGGCTCTGCTCCGCGGCGTCGTGTTCGGCCGCCGAGCCCTCCTTCATCGCCACCGACAGACGGCGGCTTGTCGGGACGGCGATCGAGCACATTAGCTGCTCAGATTACATTGGTGCTTGCAACAGGGGCGGTGACTGCGGCCTATGCAACGGAGCCGTAGCCGGAGTACCGCAGCCGGAGGGGAAAAATTCTTGAGCGCGTTGGAAAATCAGAGGCAGCCGAATCTGCCTGAACATGCGAACCGCGGCTGACCTGGTCCAGAATGCCGACATACATTGATAGCTTGGAGATCTGGCTGCTACCCCTCACTCCTCCGACAAAGCCCCTCGCGTGACCAGCGACGGGCGGCGCCTCCCGCCATCGGCACCCCCGGATCCGGTCGACAATCTCGTACCGACCGGCACTCCGATCGACCTGGACAACTGTGCGCGTGAGCCGATCCACATTCCCGGCAGCATCCAGCCGCGCGGTGTGCTCGCGGTCGTGCACGAGCCCGCGTTCCAGGTGCGTCAGGTCAGCGCCAACGTCGCCGACCTGCTCGGTCGTCCCGTCGAGGCTGTGCTGGGCGAGCACCTGTCGGCACTGATCGGTTCCGAACAAGCCGCCCGCATCGAGCGAGCGGCGGCGAGCTTCGGCCGGCTGCGCCAAAACAACCCGCTCGAGTTCACCATCGAGGTCGCCGGGGAGCCGCGGGCCTTCGATGCGATCCTGCACCGTGAGCCGGGCGGTGTGCTGTTGGTGGAGCTCGAGATCGCCTACGGCGAGCGGCCGTTCTCCTTTCCGAACACCTACCAGTCGGTCCGCGGCGCGGTGGAGGAGCTGAACCGCGCCTCCACGCTGACCGAGCTGTACGCCACCGCCGCGCGCGCCGTCCGCGATCTGACCGGGTTCGACCGGGTGATGGTGTATCGCTACGACGAGGAATACAACGGCGAAGTCGTCGCCGAGTCCAAGCGCGACGACCTCAACTCCTTCCTCGGCCTGCACTACCCGTCGACCGACATCCCGGCGCAGGCGCGCGCACTGTACGAGAAGAACTGGATTCGGCTGATCTCCGACGTCGACTACACGCCCGCGCCGCTGATGCCGGGCATCGACCCGGCGAGCAACACGCCACTGGACCTCACGTATGCCACGTTGCGCAGCGTTTCGCCGATTCACATCGAATACCTGCAGAACATGGGTGTGCACGCATCGATGTCGATCTCGCTGCTTCGCCAGGGGCGGCTCTGGGGGCTGATCGCCTGCCACCACTACGCCGGTCCGCACCTGCCGCCGTTCGGCACGCGGGCGGCGGCGGAGTTCCTCGGCTCGACCCTGTCGCTGCGACTCGTCGACCGCTTCGAGGACGAGCAACTCCACAAGCGGCTGGCCGCGCAGGCCATCCTCGCCAAGCTCACCGCCGCCGCGCTGGATGACAGCGAGCCGCTGTCGGAGTCGCTGCTCGGCGCGCCCGACCTGATCGACCTGGTGCCCGCCGACGGCGTGATCGTCAACATCGGGGGTGACCTCCGCATGCGTGGCTCGGTTCCACCGCCGGAAATCGTCTCCGCCGTCGCCGCCTGGGCGCGTGACGCGGACGACGAGATCGCCTCCAGCGAATGCCTGTCTCGCGCGCTGCCCGAACTCGATCTCGATCCGCAGGTGGCCGCCGGCGCGTTGGTGCTCAATCTGCCCGACGGCCAGTACGCCATCTGGTTCCGGCGGGAGGTGCTGCGCTCGGTGGACTGGGGCGGCGACCCGTACAACAAGGCGATCGCGGTCAACGAGGACGATCAGCTTCGGCTCAGCCCGCGCAAATCCTTCGACCGGTGGCGCGAGATCGTTCACCAGCGCAGTGAACCGTGGTCGCTGAGCGAGACCGAATCCGCCGAATCGTTGCGGCGTCAGTTGGTCGAATCGTTGTATCGCCGCACCCGGGGAGCGTTGCGAGTGGCCGAGACGCTGCAGCGCAGCCTGCTGCCCGAATCGATCCCGACGTTCGACAGCTGGCACCTGTCCGCGCATTACGAACCGGCGGCGGGCGACAACGTCGGGGGTGACTGGTACGACGCGTTCGAGCTCCGCGACGGCCGGTTGATCGTGCTGATCGGCGACGTCGCCGGGCATGGCATCGCCGCGGCCGGCACCATGGCGGCGTTGCGCAACGCCCTGCGCGCCCAGTTGTTCGCCGGCGCCGCACCCGCCGAGGCGCTGGAACAGCTCAACGAATTCTGCCTGCACATGCTGCGCGGCGCGTTCGCCACGGTCATCGCCGCGCGGGTCGATCTCGGCTCGGGTCAGGTGGAGGCCGCGTCCGCGGGCCACTTGATGCCGTACGTGACGAACTCCTTGGCGAGGGCGGTCCCGGCGCCGATCAAGCTCTCGCCGCCGATCGGCGTCAAAGGTGTGACGTACGCGCCCAGCGCATTCACCGTCGACCCCGGACACGGCCTGGTGTTGTTCTCCGACGGTCTCGTGGAACGCCGCGGCGAATCGATCGACGACGGGCTCGACCTGTTGGCCGAGACCCTCGGCCGGGCGGGCGACATGGCGGCGTCCCAGATCTGGACGGCGATGGCCGCCGGCCACACCGACGACGACGTCACCATCATCACGCTGCTTCGTCCCTGAACGTGCATTAAGCGCTTCGTGCAACGGCGCCTATTCCAGGGTCAGCCATCTACAGTTCGACGAATAGCGAACTGCAATGACCCCTGAAGGACCCCTGAAGGACAACGAGATGGCGAAAAGCGTTGCGACCAAAAACGACAACGAAAAGATCGTGGTCGATTTCATACATGCCGCTTACGGCCAGAGCATGGATGTCGACGCCATGACCGCGCTCATGGCCGATGACTTCGTCTGGCAACTCCACGTGCCGCTGTCACCGGTCGTTCGGGGACGCGACGCGGCGCGCGCGGAACTCGAGAAGCACAACACGCTGTCGACCGGCATGATCGAGGGGAGCGAAATCCGCACGATCGTGTCCGACACCGACACCGTCATCGTCGAGCGGGTCGACGTGAACGCCATGAACGGCGTCGCCGTCACATTCCATGTCACGGCGCTCTTCGAGGTTCGCGACGGTGCGATCACCCATTGGCGAGAATATTGGGACACCACTGACGTCGCCCGACAACTAGGTATCGATCCCGCGCTCATGTTCGCGCCGTTGGCCGATTGACCTACGCCGCAAGGGATTTGGCGGGTCGACTTAGCCCGCGGCGCTGAGGATCTTGATCGCGAAGACGAGCGAATCGCCTGGCTGAATTCCAGCGCTGGGCTGGCCTTCGGGGTAGCCGTCCGCGGGGACCATCGCGACGGCGACCGTGGACCCGACCTTTTGCCCTGCGATGGCCTTCTGAAAGCCCGGCACCACTCCGGTAAGGGGGAAGTCCACCGGGGCGCCGCGCTGGTAGCTGCTGTCGAAGACGGACCCGTCACGTCCGTTGACGCCCATGTAGCAGACGGAGACCCTGGCGGTGTTCGAGACCACCGGCCCATCCCCGGCGTGCAGCGTATGCACCTGGGTCTGGCTCACGCTGAACGGTGCGGTCACTTTCACAAGCGGCGCGGTGGTATCCGTGGATCCGGTGACCGCGACGCTGCCGGTGGTACCGCTCAGCGTCCAGTCAGGCGTCGCACCGTTCTGCGGTGCTGCGGTCGGGCATGATCCGGCCGCGGTGGCCGTGCCCGCGCCGGCGAACGTCATGACGGTTGCCGCGACAGCGGCCGCGAGCGCGGCGCAGGGATACATCCTGGAAAAGTTCACGGCCGTCACGCTACAGCCACTTATCGCCCCTCTACCGGGAGCCCTGCCTGTCTAGGTGCAAAGGCTCGGGGCGTCGCACACATTGCCGGGGCAGTAGATCGAGTGTGCGGCGTTGACCAGACTCCCGACGTCCAGCAACGTCACGCCCTTCGTGTCCAGGCGGGCGTGCAGGTCGTCGGCGATCTGTTGGGGCGTCCAACCCCAAGTGAGGTCGTAACACACGTCGTGCGCCTCGGCGATGAGTGCCTCGTCCGTCTTCGGCGGCCACGTGAGGCCGACGGCACGCAGTTGCGCGAGGTATGCGTCATCTTGGGGGGTGGCCGCGGCAATGCCGGCGCTACCGAAGAGTGCAGCGGCAACCATGATGGGGACGGCCAGCCTTCGAGGTGAGAACATTCGGTTCCCTTCCAATCTTGGCGGGGCCGTCAAAGGCCGCCAAAAGCGCACCGCTGCACAGCAAGACACACAGCAGAATAGCCAAAGTCTGCCGAAACGGCTCGCCGAAATTCGCGGAATGCCGGTTAGCCGGTGATCCCGGCCAGTTGGTATGCCACCGCATCGAAGGCGCGCAACGTGTCCAACATGTGCGGCTCGTGGGAGTGCGGCTGGGTGGACAACTTGGCGGCGACCAGCTCCGCGGTGCGGTTGACGTAGATCATCTGGCCGCACATGCCCAGGCACAGCACCACGTTGTTCCCCGGATACGGGAACCACATCTGGTTGCGGTACATCCCGCCGGGCAAATCGGTGTCGTGGTCGGGGCTGGCGGCGAACGCCTGCCGCGAGTCGGGGCCACCGTCGAGGGTGTCGGCGATCCACGCCGCCGGCAGCACCTGCCGGTCGGTCAGCGACACGCCCTCGCGCAAGAACAGCGACCCGAACCGGATCATGTCGCGCAGGCAGGCGCTGATCCCGCCGTCGAAAAAACCGGTGCCGGCGGGATCGACGCCGATGGTGGCGTCGCATTGGGCGCCGATGCGGCTCCACAGCAATTCCGACATCAGTTCGGTCATCCGCCCGCCGCCGGCGACCTCGCAGATCCAGCCGAGCACGTCGGTTTCACACGAACGGTATTCGAAGGGACCGCCGTGCGCCGACTTCTGCCGCAGGGTCAGCAGGAAATCGCGGACCGTGGCAGGCCCGTCCGGATTGCTTTTCGGCGCCCAGCCCATCGACTGGTCGAGGAGGTGGATCTCGGCGGTCGGGTCGTCGTAATCCTCCGAGAAGGCGATACCCGACCTCATATCCAGCAGGTGACGCACCGTCGCGCCAGCGTAGCCGCAATTCACAAGGGCGGGAACGTATCTCGTAGCGGGCGCGTCAAGCTCGATCGCGCCGGAGCCGTGTAGCGCGGCCACGACGGCCGCCACGAGCGACTTGCTCACCGAGAACATCAGGTGCCGGGTCTGGGCCGCCATGCCGTTGAAGTACTCCTCGGCCACCATCGCACCGCGGTGGGCGACGGCCCACCCGTCGGTGGCGGTCGCGGCCATCACCGAGCCGACCGTGGTGGCCGTCCCGTTGGTGTTGGTCACCGGGATCTCGGCGATGGAGGCACCGGCCGCGGGCAGGGCCGCGACGGGCCCGGCCCCGCGCGAGATCACCGCCGTCGGAACCATGTCTTCGACATGCTGGAAGGACCACTGCGCATAGGGCGGCGCCAGCCAGTTGCCCAGGGAGATACCGGCCGGGGGGCTCACGCGCGTGCGACGAGCCGCGAGACGATCGGCGCGGCGGGCGTCAGGGGCGTCGAGGTGAACTTCGCCTTCATCCCCTTGACCCACCGCTGGCAGCGCTCGCTCAGCTGATACTCGTCCGTCTGCAGGTGTCCACGGGTGACGAGCACGCCGAGTTGGGCGCCCTCAGAACGTAAGTCGCCGGGCGCCGCGACCCGCATGTAAAAGGCCTCGGAGCCGTCGAGCAGCGTGGCCCAGTCGTTGGCGGTCCGCGAAAAGGAGACCCGACCGTCGTCGTCGATACGCCATACCCCGGTGCGTGGCGTCGCGGTGAATATCTCGATTTCCGGCGACGTCTCCGTGATGATCACCTGGCCCCAGACCTCGTCTTCGCCATAGCCCCGCTCCCAGCGCGAGTTGATCTCCTCGATGTCGAGTTCGTACTCCACGCCCATGTACTCGAGCAGGTGAAACAGGAACAGCGGCATGTCGGCGTAGGCCTCGGTGGTCAAATTCGTCATCGGGCTGGCGCCGCTCAGGCGCGGATTCACCTCACCGAGGTAGAGCTCGTTGGAGTCGAGGTCATGCAGAAGGTCCACCTCGAAGTAGCCGAGGTAACCCTCGCGGCGCATGACGTCGCCCAGCTTTGCCACCATTTCCCGCGCGGCATGGGTCTGGGCGGGCGGCAGCACCTCGCGCCAAATGTCATTGCCACACCAGCTGCCCCGGCTCGGAGTCAGCTCCGAATAACCAACGAGACTGGTCATCGCGGGTCCGACCACAGTGCCGTGGCGGGTCACGGCACCCTCGAGGCACACCTCCACATTGCGGATCCGCTTCATAACCTTGAAGTCCTGCCCCACCAGGTCGCCGGCGTACTTGTCCCAGTCGCCTTGACCGTGCACAAAGAACGTCCCGCTGCCGGCGTTGCCATAAGCGATCGAGATGACGAGGTCATCTCCCAATCCGGCGCTCTGCGCGAGCGCCAGGAGTTCCTCGTACGAACCGGCCCGCCCGATCGTGTTGGGCACGCTCGGCACTCCCGCCTCGTTGGCCAGGCGCGTCATGACGATCTTGGAGCCCAGGCGCTCGCGCAGCTCGGTCGGCGGGTGCATGACCTCGAGACCCGCCTGCCGCGCGAGGGCCTGAATTTCCGCGTTCATCATCACAAAGCAACACTTGCCACCCGGACCTCGGCCCGCGATGAACTCGAGCGTCTCGGGATCGGACAGCAGGTGGCTGCACACCTCGTCCATGGAGTCAAAATCACGGCGGTCGCGTCGGCGAGGCACGAACACGCGCGAGTGTGTGCCCTCGAAGGAGTCAAAGTACGTCAGGTAGAAGAAGTTTCGTATCCAGCGGTCAACGCCTAGCAGGTTGAACGGGGTCGGAGAGATGAAGAACAGCGGCACCTTGTTGGTGTGAAAGAACGCGCGTATGTCCGAAAGGCCGTTGAGTACGCGGCGCGGCTCGGATCCCATCACGCCGTCCGCGGTGGCGTCGAAGCCCGCGACCGGCGCGCGGGTTGCGGAGCGGCCGGCGGCGGTGCGGTCAGCGCAACGGCGATGTAATGACATACCTGCATTCGACAAGTGTGCGCCGTGTCGGTGGCGGTGTCGACGAATGGAGTGCCGGAATGCCGGTGGCTTCGGGGGCCCCAGGCAGCAGACGCGTTGAGAGACAGCCGAAACCACGCCAAACTCGTACCGGTTAACCCGATATTTTCGTCGAATCGCGGGTGATCGCGGGATATGGGTGCCGCCGCCACCGCCGCGACGCGGCGGGACTCTGCGACTAAGCTGTTGGAAAAGTGCGCACACGAAGGCCCTGCCAAGCAGCGAGCGGGATCTGGCTGAGCAGAGAGGGCCGCACCGTATGCCTGCATGGAAACGTCGCACCGCCGAAACCGATTCGAGTTCGACGATCACCGTCCGTAGAGTCGGCGCCGATATCGAAGTCGAAGTCACCGAACCGACGACATTGGATTTTCAGATCGCGGTCAGCCGTCAACCAGGCATCACCGTCGACGAGTCATTGGCAATCGAATTGAACGGCAAGCCAATTGAACCGCGCGAAGTCCTCGGTGAGCATTCAACGCGGATTCATGTTGTGCGGGCGGGCAGGGGAACCGTCACCGCGTCGTACTCGGCGACGGTCGCTGGCCAAGCCGACGCGCCGCCGGTCAGTGATGTCGACCTGAGTGTCTATCTGCGCCCGAGCCGGTATGCGGAGTCCGACAAGTTCCTCGGCTTTGCCACGACCGAATTTCAGCAGTACGGCTGCTCGGTCACGCTTCTCGAAAGAGTCTCGTCATGGGTCGGCACGCGACTGAAGTATGTCCCGGGGTCCAGCGATCCGATCGACGGCGCCACCGACACACTCCTTGCCGGCGCCGGTGTGTGTCGCGATTATGCGCATCTCGTCATCGCCATGTTGCGCGCGCTCGATGTGCCCGCCCGCTTGGTGGCGGTGTACGCACCGGGTTGCCAGCCAATGGATTTCCACGCCGTGGCCGAGGCATTCGTCGACGGCGCATGGCGGGTCGTCGACGCCACGTGCCTGGCGCCACGGCAGTCGATGGTGCGGATTGCCACCGGTCGAGACGCCGCTGACACCGCATTCCTGGACAACCACAAGGGCGCCATCACATTGCAGAATATGACGGTCACCGCGGTGGCCGACGGTGAACTACCCAGGGATTCGGTCGAACAACTCGTCAGCCTGCGGTAGCCCGATCTTCAGCTCTCGACTGAGCGTTCTAGAGCGGCCAGCGACGCGTCGAGGTAATCCTCGCCGAAGACGGGCATCTCGCCAACGCGCTCCCGGAAAGACTGCGGTGTCCCGCTCCAGTCGTACGTGAGGGCGACGTCGGTGCGATCACCGTTCGGGGCTAGGTCGTAGCGCCAGAACCAACCGCCCGGAGAGTGGTTGCCCGCGTCGTCGATCACCCCCGGCATCCAGCCGATGGCGCGGTCCACTTCGAACACATTGACCCGGTTGTGCGTGACGTAGTCGCCGCCCGCTTGGGTCAGGTACATGTTCATCGCGAACATCTGGCCCGCTCCGGTGATCGGCGCGGTGTCCACGGCGTCGCGGACCCAGTCGGTCGGCTCGGTGTTGTGGTGACGGGACGGGTCGCAGAGGACCGCGAAAATCGCGGCCGGTGCGGCGGCGATGGTGCGGGTGACGACGTACCGTTCGGCGTTGGCGCTCATGCGTGGTCCTCTCTTGTCGTGGATCCGTACGCGGCGGCGATGGCGGGGGAGTCGAGCCACCCCGAGTATGTGGGTCGCGAGGGCCACCCTTCGGGCGAATCGAGCCATTCCTCTTGGCGACCCCACGGCAGGATGTCGATCAGCCCGAACGAGTGACTGAGTTGCTCGGTGCCTCGCCCGTTCGTATGCCACGTCCGGTACACGGTGTCGCCGTCGCGCAGGAAAACGTTGAGTCCGAAACCGCCACCGGGCGGCGCGTCCATGTCGGTGCCGAACGGGCTCTGCGATGACGAATACCAGTCCATCCGGTTGCCGACCTTGCGCTTGTAGGCGAGTGCCTCCTCGATCGGTCCGTTGGTCACGATGACGAACCGGGCGTCGTAGTTGTCGAGGAAGTCCAGCCGGGTGAATTGCGAGGTAAACCCCGTGCACCCGGCGCACTGCCACTCGGCGCCGTCCGACCACATGTGGTGGTAGACGATCAGCTGCGACCGGCCGTCGAACACGTCGGCCAGGCGGACGGGCCCCTCGGCGCCGATCAGGGTGTAGTCGGTCAATTCGACCATCGGAAGACGTCGCCGCTGCGCGGCGATCGCATCCAATTCGCGGGTGGCGGCCTTCTCCCGGGTGCGCAGCTCGTCGAGGGCCGCGCGCCAGGTTTGGTGATCGACGACCGGCGGCAAGGCCGTGCTTTCGCGGGACATGGCTCCACCTTTGCGCTCGATTTGTTGATTCGAAAGGTCTGACTCGTGGCCCACCCGAAATTCATCGGCACATGGACCCGATTTCTACTCGATCGCAAAAAACGCCCTTGACCTCGACGCCCGGGGCTGGGTTCGATATTGGATAACCGATGGGAGGTCCACAATGAGGACGTTCATTCGCCAATTCGTAGTCATCGTCATGTTGGCGTTCGCGTCGATGGCCGCCGTGACGGTCATGACGCCGGCAGTGAGCAAGGCCGATTGCGCGGACGGCGAGTGGTGGGATCCGACGGGCAAGGTCTGCCGCCCCCTCGGAGTCGGGCCGCAGCCCTTGGCGTGCGACCCGGGCCAGTGGTGGGACCCGACGGCCAACGTGTGCCGACCCCTGGGTGTCGGGCCGCAACCGCTCGCTTGCGACAACGGCTGGTGGTGGGATCCAGGCGCCAACGAATGCCGTCCGCCGGTGGCACCTCCAGCCGGCTGATACGTACGCTTGCTGCGGCTGCCGTTTAAGTCGGGCCCGCTCAGCGGCGGCCCGGTTTCCTGCAATTGCGTTGGTGCGTCACACCCCGGCCGGGACCAGCGCCGCCGTCGTCCGCATCTCGTGGCGCAGCGCGGTGAAATCCGTAATCGTCTTCGTGGCCACGGTCGCCACCGGGCGGGCGTTGCGGCCGGTGGCTTCACGCTTGGACACCATCACCACGCTGTCGATGTAGGGCTGGATGGTGGTGGCGTTTTGCACGGTGGCCACGATGACGAGCTGGAACCCGAACTTGCGGAAGGCCTGCAAAGCCTGCTGGGCGAACTGCGGATCGGACTTGGAGAACGCCTCGTCGAGCATCAGCTGGGCGAAAACCGGTTTGTTGTCGGCACTTTCCGGGCTAGCAAGGTTGAAGCTCAACGCGCCGGCCAGGCAGAAGGCCATCAGCTTCTCCTGCTCGCCGCCGGAGTTGTCGCCCGAGTTGCTGTGCGTGCGGATCAGTTCGTCGCTGGCGACGTCCCATTCGGCGCAGTCGAAGGTGAACCGGTTGCGGACGTCGAGGGCGTCGCGGGTCCAGGCCCTGTCTTCCGGTGCGGTCGACGCCAATCGGTTGCGCAGGCGCAAGATGTCGGCGTACTGGTCCAAGATGGCCTGCTTGTCGCCGAGGCCCACTTCGGCGATGCGCCGCGAGATCGCGCGCACGATCTCGGTGAGTTCGGCGACCGCGGTCAGGCTGCGCGAGGTGGCGCGCAGCGTCAGCCGGGTGCCGCGGTTGAACTCCACCGCACCCAGCCCGGTGTTGACCCGTTCGATCTGCTCACTGATACGCCGGGCCTCCTGCTCGGCGACCCGGTGCAGGGTCAGGATGGCGTCGGGCGCCTGCTCGGTGACCAGTCGCAGCATCCGCTCGTAGGCCTCGGGCAGTTCGCGCTCGTCGATGTGGCGGCACAGCGCGACGTAATCGTGCACCCGCTCGTCGAACACGTCGCTGTCGTTGGGGATCGCATCGGGGAACGCGGTGTCGAACGTGTTGAGGATCCGCGCGAGCTCATCGTATGAGCGCCTGCGGCTTTCGCGCAGTTGCTCGCGTTCGCGGCGGATCGCGGTGAAGACCGCATCGCGGTGCGGTTCGGGATTGAGCATGTCCAGCGACACCGGCACGTCGGCGGCGTAGCGATTCAACAACTCGGTCAGCGGCTCGGACACGAACGCCGGGGCGAGCCGTTCCTGCAGCTCGAGCAGCCGGGTGCGGCGACCGTCGAGATCGTCGCGTCGGGTCTGGATGGCGCCGCGACGGGTCATCAGGGCCTGGATCTGCTCCCAGCACTCCTCGGCGCGGGCGGTGAGCGCCTCGATATCGGGGTTCTCGGCCAGCAGCAGCTCGAACTGCTCGCGCAACCGGTCGGCGTGCCCGTCGGCGGTCTCGGTGTCGACGTGGGTCCACTGCTCGAACTGATCGCAGATCGCCTTGAACGCCGCGGCCCGGTCCCGCCACTGCTGACGCTCGGCGGCGATGTCGTCGGCGACCGCGCGGGCCCGGCGAAACGCCTCTTCGGCGTTGGCCAAATCGACGGTCAGGGCGTCGATCTTGGCGGCCACGTCGCCCTGGTAGATGTAGTCGGCCTGCTTGAGGGGCCGGCGATCGTCCTTGATCGCCAGGCGCTCGGAGTCCTTGTACAGGCCGGTGTCGGTGACGGCCCGCCGGAACCGGGAAAACACATCCGGGGTGTCGACGCAGATGTGATCACCGGCGGCGGCGTGGACGTCGGCGGCCTCGGCGGCGCAGTCATGGGTCGGGTCGACCACGAACAGCTTGCCGGCCAACGTGTTCGGGCCGGCCTCGGTGACCTCGGCGCCGACGAACCTGGCGCGGACGTGATGCAGCTGCAGCCGCCCGCCCATGTTGGTCTCGTTGACGAACCGCAGCACCGCCGCATAGTGAGTGTCGGGCACGAGCAGCCGCAGACCCACGCCGCGCAGCACCTTCTCGACAGCGACGCGCCACCGGCTCTGCTCGGGCCGCAGATCCATCAGCTCGGCGATATAGGGCAGCTCACCGGGATCGATACCGACGGCGGCGCAGATGCGTTCGCGCATGGTGAGCGCGAACTCCGGAAGGGCCGAACCGACGCGCTCGACCCGTTTGAGTTCCTCGGCGGCGTCGTCGCGGGCGATGCGGGCGACCTTCTGGGCGTATTCGGCATCGGTGGAGGCTTCCCGGCCGCGATCCAGTTTGGCCAGCAGTTCGGTGGCGCGGGTGCTGAGTTCTTCGCGCAGGTTCCAGAATTCGTCGGCGGTGTCCGGGATGGCGAGACCGTGGGTGTTGAGCATGGATTCGTAGGCGGTGCGCCGGCGCGACACCTGCTCGGCATGCGCCTCGGCGCCGGCCACCTGCGACTGCAACGGACCGAGGCTGGTGCTGGATCCGCTGATCTGCGCGTTGAGCGAATCACCTTCGGCCTTGGCAAGATTCAGCTGGCGGGTGACGTCTTCGTATTCGTTGCCGAGTTGGTCGATGGTGGCGTCGAGCGATTCGATCTGCGCCGGGCACTGCGCGAGCCGGACGTGATCGGTGTACGCGCGAACCATCGGCTGGTCGACGAGATCGATGATGCCCAGGTCGGAGGACTCCGAGGCGTAGCGCTGCTGGATCTTTTCGATGTCGCCGAGGATCTTGCGTTTGCGTTGCGCGACGGCCAGCAGTTCACGGGCGTCGACTAGCGGGTCGATCTGCTTGAGCGCTTCGGGCAGCCGGGTCAGGCTAGCGGGTTCGTCGAGCATGAACTCCCGGACGAACTGCTCGAGCCCGCCAACACTTTTCAGCGATTTTGCTTTGCCGAGCAGCTGCTGCGCGGCATCGGACGCGCGGATGCCGATGGTGGCGTACAGCTGGGCGAGGTACTGCGATTCCACCTTGGTGGAGAACCGCCAGTCGTCTTTGAACACGGCGGCGTCGAAGCGGCCGGCGGCCCAGCGGTTGCAGACGCTCTCGATGTCGCGGTCGCCGTCGGCCAGCACGAACCGGCTCGAGGAGTCCGACCGGGATTCGCCGGTGAGCCACTTGAGTACCAGGCCGGTGACGGTGCGGCCGGTGTTGCTGGTGTAGGTGACGGCGATCGCCGACCAGGCGGTGCCGTCGCCACGCAGGTACATGACCTTGCTGGCGCCGGCCTCGCTGCGCTGGCCCCAGGCGCCGCGGACGTATTTGTCGACGGTCCGCCGGCCCGCGCTGGACCCGGCGGCGGTGTTGTCGCCGGAGGCGTTGAAGTTGCGGCGGTTGAACGGCAGGAAGCCGAGCGAAATAGCATCCAGCAGTGAGGATTTGCCGCTTCCGGAGGCGCCGGCGATCAGTGCGCCGCCTTCGCTGAATCCGATCGAGTGATACCCGTCGAAGACACCCCAGTTGATGACCTGCAGGCGTGACAGGTGGAACTGTTCAGTCATCCTCGAGTTCCTCCTCGTCGTGGCCCGGCTCCTCGGGAACCCCGCCGCCCAGCAGGATCTCGAACTGCCTCTGCAGCTCGGTGATCACCGAGGCCGTCATGACGGCGTTGATGACCGGGCTGACGGTGTAGCTGTCCTCGTCATCGCGGGTCTTGCGCAAGATCTCCAGAGACGCCAGCCGCGCGATGGCACCGTCGATGCGCGCTGTGAACGTGACGGCGTCGCGGTCGACGTCGTTGAGCACGCCGGAGAACAGCCCGTGCATCTCGTCGCGGCTGATCACGACGGCCTGATCACCCGAGGCACGCATCATCTGCGCCAGGTGCAGCGCCAGGATCGAGTCGTAGGTGCCCAGCGGTTCACGGCGCAAAAGCTTGACGCCCCGGGCGGATTCGTAGCGCGCCTGTTCGACGAACGCGACGTCAGCGCCCTCGACGATGCGCAGCAACAGATCCAGTTCGGACAGTCTGACGGACAACTGCGCGCGGTACTCCAGCACCCAGGTGTAGACGTCGCGGTCGGCTTCGGCGCTGATGTAGCGGCGCGTCAGCAGCTGCTGCAGCGCCCAGCAGGCACGGTCGGGCAGCTCGGACACGTCGCCGTCGAACCGGGGCCGGCGCTGGTGCGGCGCGCGGGCGGTTTGGTCGACCTGGGGGAGCGCGGAGAACCCGCTGTAGTCCGTGGGCTCTCTGGTGGCCTCGTCGACGGTCACGCGGTTGCTCCCAGCAGGGTGGAAACCGGTTCGGTGAACATCAGGTGCGGCACCTCCATCTCGCGGTCACGCCCGTCCAGGGACTGAAAGCGGACCGTGATCGACTCGGAAACCTGTGCGGCTTCCGGTTGTTTGAGCGCCCACGACCACAGCACGATGACGTGCCCAAGGTAGGGCGAGTCGAGCATGGCGACCGCGTCCGGCAGCGACAATGTCGACCCGGAGCGGATCGCGGTGTTGATCATCTCGGACATTGCGGGTGCGTCGACCTGGGTGGTGAGCGCCGCGAAACTGGTCAGATCGACCTCACCCTCGGCGAGGAGGGCGGGCTTCGGGTTGGACAAATCGCCGATCCGAAAGCTCAGTGCGCCAATGGAACTGAACGCGTGGCGGGCCAGGGGGAGTTCGATATCCAGCCGGGAGTCGGTCAGCGATGCCTTGAGCAGGTTGCGGGCGGCGCCGATCGCCTCGTTGAGCTGACGGGCCACGCCGCGGCTCTGCTCGAGGGTGCCGAACGCGGTGAACCGTTTGACGCGCTGCGCGCAGCGCTGTTGGATGCGTTCCACTTCGTCGATCTGGTGGCCGACCAATTCGAAGAAGCCGGCCATCACCTTGCGCAGGGCGGGGTCCAGCGCCGGGAGGGCTTCGGCGACCGCGGCGACGTCGGCTTCGAACTCCGAGCGTTGATCGGGGTCGTTGATCATGCGCAGGAAGGCGCGGTGTGAGTCGCGGCCCTGGGAGTCCCAGGCGGCCTCGTAGTCGGCGTACATGCGGCGCTGCCGGTCGCGGTATTCGACGTTGCTGTCGATCGGATCGTCGAGGGCCGCGGTGGCCCGTTCGATCATGGTCCCGTATTGACCGATGTCGGTGATCAGGCGTTCCATCTGGAGGGCGATGGCGTGGGCTTCGTCGTAGGCGTCGGTGAGGTCGACGTCTTGGCTGTGGTCATCTGAGCTGTCGCCTCGGGCCAGGGCGTCGAGTTCGGTTTGAAGCGCGGCGATTTCGGCCTCGATGTTGGCGCGCATGCGGTCGGGGTCGTTGCCGACCCGCAACGCGACCTGCTTGAGCCGGGACGCGATGCCGTTGATCGAGCCGCCGGTGGCGATGGTGTCCTGCCGGCGCATGCCCCGCAGGAAGTCGAGCGCCCGGCGCGCCTCCTGGGTCAGGTAACAGAGGTTGCGTTCAACGCCGGAGCGCTGGTCGGCGACCCGGTGCAGCCAGCCCTGGCTGGCCCAGGACTTGATCAGGGCGAGGCCTGACTGCTCGCCGGCCTGGTCGAGTTCGGCCAGGTCGCGCTCGAGTCGCACGACGAGGTCGGTCTCGGGCACCACGCCGCCGCTGAGCCGGCGCTCCATCAAGGTGGCATAGAGGTTCAGGTTCAGCGTGGCCAGGAGGCGGATCGTCGGCGAGCCCTGGAGGTCGCGATTCAACTCGAGCAGGTCGGCAGGCGACAGCGTTGTGTCGTCGTCCAGCACGCGCCCTCCGTCTCGTTCCGTCATGCCTCGGACGCTCCAAGATAGGGCACGGCGGCGACAATCACCGTTCGGCGGGCGGGGTGTCGGGGGATGGATTGCGTCGGTCCATCACAGTCGTCCCAGGCATCGCTCAAGCCTCAGTGGTCACGACCGGGGTTCGACGGCGACGGACGCCGCGGTGGGGTGCGGGTGCTACCAGGGCACACCCTTCTCCCTCCTTCGGGACGGCTAAAATTCGCTCATGACTGCGCTGCTGGTCGGCAAGGCGTTGTTGCTGGCGTTTCTTGTCGTGGCCGGCGGCGTCCTCATCGTGACTTACGTACGCCGGCGCCGCGCCGGCGTGCAGCCATGGAAAAACCCTTACGCCGCACCATATCTCGACATATATGGCGGCGGACTACCTCCGATACCGCCGCCGCCCTTGACGGCCTACGAGCGGTCCGCTGACGGCGACCCTCCCGGGCAGGGACCTGATGGCGTCGGGGGTCAGCCCCAGTAGGCGAACTTACAGGTGGGCCGCGGTTCGCTCTTGAGAGACACGACCTTGTCGCCATCCATGATGATCGTGCATGTCAGGGCGGTGTCTCCGCCGTCGGCGGCTACCTGCGACTCCAGTTCGTTGTAGACCGGGTACTGCTTTTCCCACGGCAGTGGCACATTCGACTCGGTCTGCTCCGGGCCTCCGTTGATGCGGTACCGAATCATCACGGGGGAGCTGCCGCCGCTGACCCTCATTACCGCGGTGCCGACCGGCTGGCCGGTTGGCGGCACCGACGTGGCCCCCGGTGGCGGCGACGTCGCGATCTGCGAAGTGATGCCCACACCGCTAGTGCTGTGTGCCGCATGTCCGGCGGTGCTCTTGGTGCACGCCGTCGCGGCAACGCCAGTCGCTACAACGCTGATGATCACCCCGGCGGCGCAACAAAACGAACGCATGCCCAAAGCCTACGATGAACGACACCGGATTCGGGCCTGGTCGGCGCAAGTCCTCGTCGACGTGCTCCACGCCAGCCGATGGTGAAACCGGTTGTCCCCTAATCTGAACGGCTGCAGAGCGGGGGATTCGACTCGATGCCGCGTTAACCCGCTGCGACCCCCAGGGGTGGGTCCACGGTGGCCGTGGAAATGCATCCGGTCGCTGTGACGGCGGTAAAAGCGAGCATCGCCGCGACGACGACCTTCGTGGCGAGACGTGACATGACGGCTCTCCCTTCATCGGGCCCCCTGTCCGGAACTGTAGACAAAGCCGCCGTTTATTTCAATAGATATTGAAATAAACGGCATTTGCGGGCATAGTTCGTACGCGGACAGAATGATTGGCCGCGCGGCAGCAGTGCCCGGGCGAACAAGTACGGTGCATCGTGGCGAAGATGAACGAGAAGGGGAGTCACTTGACGACGAAGGTTCCGCCGGTCCCGGTCGCGCGAGCCGTTGAACGGGTCCGCCACCACCTGTCGCGGCTGCGCCAACGCTCCGCGCCGCCCGCGGCGGCGATGATGGAATTGATCCTGAATGCTTGGGTCGCTCAAGCGATCACGTCGGCAGCGGACCTTGGTGTGGCGGACGTCCTGGCAGATGGCCCCCTGTCGGGGGACCAACTGGCAGAGCGGGTCGGCGCGGACGCCGACGCGCTGAGACGGCTCATGCGCGCGTTGATCGGCATCGGGATCTTCCACCAGCGCGGCGACGGGCGTTATGCACTTACGCCGCTTGCGGAAACACTGCGCACCGACGCGCCCGTGTCCATGGCCGGCATGGCGCGATGGGTCGGGTCGCCTCAGCATCGCGAGCACTGGAGCCAGCTGACGGACGCGATCCGGACCGGATATCCGGTGGTCCCAGAGCTTCGCGGCAAACCGGTCTTCGAGTACCTGGCTGACGAAGCGGAGCTAGGGGGAATTTTCAACTCCGCAATGACCAATGTGTCCGAGTTCGCGACCGTGCCCTTGACCGCCGCCTATGACTTCAGTGCGTTCGACACGATCGTGGACATCGGTGGCGGACACGGCAGGCTGCTGGCGGCAATCCTTGAGACGGCCCCGAATTCGCGCGGCGTGCTGTTCGATCTTCCGGAGGTCGTGGCGGGCGCCCCGGAGCTATTTCGCAAGTACGGTGTCGACGACCGCGTCCGGATCGAAGAGGGCTCGTTCTTCGACTACGCGCCGAAGGGCGGCGACGCGTATGTGCTCAAGAACGTCATCCACGACTGGCCCGAGGAAGACGCGGTCCGCATCCTGAAGAATGTCCGCACCGCGGCCCGCACCGGAGCGCGACTGTTGCTCTGCGAGTTCGTTATTCCCGTCCATCACCGCGACTTCCACGGCAAGTGGGTGGACATCGAG
>NZ_LZJP01000055.1:0-551 GCF_001667865.1 Mycobacterium mantenii
CGGCTGATCGCGGCCATCAATGCCGCTGTGGATGAAGGCCTTTCGGTGCGTGCGGTGTTCGAGGCACCGACGGTGGCGCAGTTGGCGCTGCGGATCGGGGAGGGCACCGATGGAGGGCAGCCCCTGGTGGCGGGGGAGCGCCCGGCGGTTGTTCCGTTGTCGTTTGCCCAGAACCGGTTGTGGTTCCTCGACCAGTTCCAAGGTCCGTCACCGGTCTACAACATGGCCGCGGTGTTGCGGCTGGACGGTTCCCTGAACGCCGACGCGTTGGGTGCGGCGTTGGCCGATGTGGTGGCCCGCCACGAAAGCCTGCGCACGCTGTTCCCGGCGCCCGAGGGCACACCGCAACAAGTGGTGGTACCGGTTGAGCGGGCCGATGTCGGGTGGCAGGTCGTCGATGCCAGCGGCTGGCCGACACCGCGGTTGAACGAAGCCATCGACTCTGCGGCCCATCACCCGTTTGATCTGGCTGCCGAGATCCCGTTGCGGGCAATGCTTTTCCGCGTCACCGACGATGAGCATGTGTTGGTGGTGGTGGTGCATCATATCGC
>NZ_LZJP01000056.1:0-17752 GCF_001667865.1 Mycobacterium mantenii
CCGCCCGGCTGGCAGACCTAGCCAAGACCTCCGACCGGCGGATCCTGTGTTCTGCAGGCGCCGTCGACGCCGCGGGCGAGGCCGAGCGCGCGCAGTGGGCCGAGTGCTATTCCACGGTGCTGCGTGGGCGATCGGAGGCCACCCACGTCTCGGCCCCGGCGGGCCCGGCTGGCTAGCCGGGGCGACTCCCGTCAGGACTTCGAAACCTTCAGCGCGGCAATGATCTTGCCGACGAGACCCGCCGACGCCGCGTCGCCGATGGGTGTGCTGCCGATGAAGACGCTGACCGGTTTGGTGTCGACGGCGATGATGGAGACCGAGTCGCCCTTGACGTTGCGGCTGGGGTCGGCGATCGTCACGTCGGCGTCGACCCGGACGGCCTTGGTGCCGTCGACGGTGATCGACGACGACTTCGTCGGTCCGAGAGTGGGCTGCGCGTTCGCGTAACCGGGGCCGGCGACGATGCATTGCATCAACTTCGTCGCTTGCGCCGTAAGGTCCATGCTGGCAACGAAATTGGTGACGCCGACCTCGGCCGTCATCATCCACTGGTTGGCCCCGGGCACGTCCTGGGCGACGCCCAGGCCGCCGATCAGGTTTGGTCCCTGGTCGTCGGAGAACACCGTCCACCCGCCCGGCGCCGCACTGGCCGGGAACGACAGCTTGCCGGCGGCGATCGAGTCGGTCCGGGGCATCTCCCCGCCGGACACGTTCGGGGTGCAGTCCGTCGCGTTCTGCGCGGAGTTCTTCGGCTGCGAGACCGAGGTGCTCGTGGTCGACGGAGCCGAGGCCGACTTGTTGTCATGGCCGCTGTTCATCACCAGCAGCGTCGCCACCAGCGCGATGACCGCCAGTATGACCAGTCCACCGATGATCAACCACGGCAGCTTCGAGCCCGGTCCGCCCGGCGGCGGTCCCGGGGGATAGGGGCCGCCCGGTCCACCCGGCGGAAACTGCTGTCCGGGTTGGGGATACTGCTGGCCCGGGTAGGGAGCGCCGGGTGGCGGGTACGGGTACGGGCCCCCCGGGGGGTAGGCGTACGGACCGCCCTGCGGGTAAGGACCGGGACCACCGGGCGGGTAAGGACCGGGACCACCGGGCGGGTAAGGACCGGGACCACCCTGCGGATAGGGACCGGGGCCGCCGGCCGGCGGCTGGCCGCCCCAATTCGGTTCCTGCCCATACGGATTGCTTCCGTAGGGCCCCTGACCGTAGGGACCGCCGGGAGGAACCGTCATAGAAAACCACCCTCACTCTCGTCGACCACCGCCGTCACCCCCGGACGGCCGGCTCAGTCCTCGGGTTTGACCTTGGCCATCGCCAGCACGTCGAGCCGCCGGTCGAGCTCCTCTTCCGACAGCTTGTCGCCGATCAGGCCGCGGTCGATCACGGTCTGGCGAATTGTCTTGCGCTCCTTGAGCGCTTGCTTGGCCACCGCGGCGGCCTCCTCGTAGCCGATCGCCGAGTTCAGCGGCGTCACGATGGACGGCGACGACTCGGCCAGCTCGCGCAGGTGTTCGACATTGGCCGCCAGCCCGCTGATGCAGCGCTCGGCGAACAGCCTCGACACGTTGGTCAGCAGCTTGAAGGACTCCAGGACGTTGCGGGCCATCATCGGGATGTAGACGTTGAGCTCGAAAGCGCCGGACAGGCCGCCGACGGCCACCGCGGCGTCATTACCGATCACCTGCGCGGCGACCTGGGTAACAGCTTCCGGCAGAACGGGGTTCACCTTGCCCGGCATGATCGAGCTGCCCGGCTGCAGGTCGGGCAGCTGAATTTCGGCCAGGCCGGTCAGCGGGCCGGAGCCCATCCAGCGAACGTCGTTGGCGATCTTGGTCAGCGACACCGCGATGGTGCGCAGCGCGCCGGAAGCCTCGACCAGTCCGTCGCGCGCCGCCTGCGCCTCGAACGAGTTTGCCGCCGTGCGCAATTCGCTCAAGCCGGTGGAGGCGATCAGCGTCTCGACCACCTTGGCGCCGAAGCCGTCGGGGGCATTCAGGCCGGTGCCCACCGCGGTGCCGCCGATGGCCAGCTCACCCAGCCGCGGCAGCGTCGCACGCACCCGCTCGATGCCCGCCTCGATCTGTCGGGCGTAACCGCTGAATTCCTGTCCGAGCGTGACCGGGACGGCATCCATCAGGTGGGTGCGACCGGACTTGACCACGGTGTGCCACTCGCGGGCCTTGCCGGCCAGCGCGTCGTGCAGCACCTCGAGCGCCGGGATCAGGTGACGCACGGCGGCCTCGGTGGCCGCGATGTGGGTTGCGGTGGGGAAGGTGTCGTTCGACGACTGCGACATGTTGACGTCGTCGTTGGGATGCACCGTCACACCGCCCCTGGCCGCGATGCTGGCGATCACCTCGTTGGCGTTCATGTTGGAGCTGGTGCCCGAACCGGTCTGGAAGACGTCGATGGGGAACTGGTCGTCGTGCCGGCCGTCAGCGATCTCGGCCGCCGCGGCGATTATCGCGTCGGCCTTCTCCGGCGCCAGCAGCCCGAGGTCCTTGTTCACCTGCGCGCAGGCGCCCTTCAGCAGGCCCAGGGCGCGGATCTGGGTGCGTTCCAGGCCGCGGCCCGAAATCGGGAAGTTCTCGACCGCGCGTTGGGTTTGGGCGCGCCACAACGCTTTTGCGGGCACCCGGACCTCGCCCATGGTGTCGTGTTCGATGCGGTATTCGGTGTCGGCGGCGCTATCGGCCATAGGTAGCAGTCCTTGTCTTTAAGGCGTGGTTCCGGGTCTAGGGCAGGGGATAGGCGGCGGAGCTATCGCCGGTGAAGTCGATCGCGGAGTACTCGTTGAGTTTCGAAAGCCGGTGGTAGGCCTCGATCATGCGCACGGTGCCCGATTTCGACCGCATCACGATCGACTGCGTGGTGCAGCCGCCGGGGTAATACTGCACACCCTTGAGCAGGTCGCCGTTGGTGACTCCGGTCGCGCAGAAGAAGACGTTCTCGCCGGACACCAGGTCCTCGGTGGTCAGCACGCGGTCCACGTCGTGGCCCGCGTCGATGGCCTTCTGGCGTTCCGCGTCGTCCGTGGGAGCCAGCTGCGCCTGGATGGCGCCACCCATGCAGCGGATGGCTGCGGCGGCGATGATGCCTTCGGGCGTGCCGCCGATCCCGGCCAGCATGTCGGTGCCCGAGTGCGGCCGGCAGGCCGAGATCGCGCCGGCGACGTCGCCGTCGGTGATCAGCCGGATGCGGGCACCGGTGGCCCGGACGTCGTCGATCAGCTGGGCGTGCCGCGGCCGGTCCAGGATGCACACGGTCATGTCGCGCACCGACAGCGCCTTGACCTTGGCGACGGCCCTGATGTTCTCGGCGATCGGCGCGGTGATGTCGAGCACGTTGGCGGCCTCGGGCCCGACGGCGATCTTGTTCATGTAGAACACCGCCGACGGGTCGAACATCGCGCCGCGGTCGGCCACCGCCAGCACGGAGATGGCGTTGGGCATGCCCTTGCTCATCAGCGTGGTGCCGTCGATCGGGTCGACGGCGAAGTCGCACTCCGCGCCGTCGCCGTTGCCGACCTCCTCGCCGTTGTAGAGCATCGGTGCGTGGTCTTTTTCGCCCTCGCCGATGACGACGACGCCGCGCATCGACACCGTGTTGACCAGCTCGCGCATCGCGTCGACGGCCGCCCCGTCGCCGCCCTCTTTGTCGCCGCGGCCGACCCAGCGACCTGCGGCCATGGCACCGGCCTCGGTGACGCGGACCAGTTCCAAAGCCAGGTTGCGGTCAGGCGCCTCACCGCGCGGTCGCCCCTGCGCTGGGGCCCGCCCGGTGGCGGCGGACGAGCGTTCGCCCTCAACTGTCATGGTTGGTGATTGTCCCAGAAGCGGATCGGTCCGCTGGAACTGGGATACTTGGGGGATGACGGAAGAGCCACCGCTGAATGCCCAGCTTGATGGGAACGTGGCCGGCACGCCGTCTCCGCAGGCCGGACCGGCGGCCCGCCCGGTTCCGAAGCCGGCCAAACCCCGGCTGTTGCAGGACGGCCGGGACATGTTCTGGTCCCTGATTCCGCTGGTCATCGGGTGCATCGTGCTGGCCGGGATGCTGGGCATGTGCTCGTTTCAGCTCGGCAACCACGAAGGCCCCGTCCCGCCCTATGACGCGGGGGCGGCCCTGCGTGCGGACGCTTCCACGCTCGGCTTTCCCATCCGCCAACCGCAGCTGCCCGCCGGCTGGCGGGCCAACTCCGGCCACCGCGGCGGTATCCAGGGCGGGCGGGCCGATCCCGCCGGCGGTCAACGGGTGAACGCGCCCGTCTCGGTCGTCGGCTACATCAGTCCGACCGGGATGTACCTGAGCCTGACCCAGAGCAACGCCGACGAGGACAAGCTCGTCAATTCGATTCATCAGTCCGCCTACCCGACCGGAACGGTCGACGTCGGCGGGACCAGGTGGGTGGTCTATCAGGGTGCCGGCCAGAACGGCGCGGACGCCGAGCCGATATGGACGACCCGGCTCGGTGGTCCCGGGGGCGCGACCCAAATTGCGATAACCGGCGCCGGAAACACCGATCAATTCCGTACGCTGGCGTCGGCGACGCAATCGCAACCGCCTTTGCCAAGCCGCTAGCCCGCCCGCGCAAGCAAAGGGATCTGTCAACGTGACTGCACCAGAGGCTGATCTGTCCGGATGGTCGGTGGCACCGTTCAGCGGTGGCGGATACACCCATGACGTCTACCGCAAGGGCAGCGGCCCCGGGGTGGTGCTCATTCCCGAAATCCCCGGGATCCATCCGGGTGTGCTCGCCTTGGGTAATCACCTGGTGGACAACGGCTTCACCGTCGCGATGCCGTCACTGTTCGGCGAGCCGGGCAAGGCCAAGACGGCCGGCTACATCCTCGGCAGCATCGGGCGAGCCTGTGTGGCAAGGGAATTCGCCGCGCTCGCACTGAACAAGCAGCGGCCGGTGGCGTTGTTCCTGCGTGCGCTGGCCAGCGACCTCAACGCATCGACGCCGGGCAAGGGCGTCGGCGTGATCGGCCAGTGCTTCACCGGCGGGTTCGCGCTTGCCGCCGCGGTCGACGACAGCGTGCTGGCGCCGGTGCTCTCGCAGCCGTCGGTCCCATTCCCGCTGGGCGCCGCACGGCGCCGCGACCCCGGCCTGAGCGAATCCGAGCTGGCCACCGTGGCCGATCGGTGCGCCAACGATGGCTTGTGCGCCATGGGCCTGCGGTTCAGCGAGGACAAGATGGCACCCGGCGAGCGGTTCGCGACGCTCAAGCAGCGCCTCGGCGACGCCTTCGAGGTGATCGACATCGATTCGGGCCCCGGCAATCAGCACGGCTTCGGCAAGATGGCGCACTCGGTGCTCACCGACGAGGTCCGCGAAGTCGACGGCCATCCCGCCTTCGAAGCCCGCAAGCGAGTGGTCGAGTTCCTCACGCAACGCCTTTTCTAAGTTCGTTTCAGGAGATTTTGTACGCGCATGGCGATCGACGACCTTGTGGTCGAAACCGACTACGGCCCGGTCCGGGGCATCGAAGACGACGGTGTCAAGGCGTGGAAGGGCATTCGGTACGCGGCGGCCCCCGTCGGCGAGCTGCGTTTCCGGGCGCCGCAACCGCCCGCGCGGTGGACCGAGGTCGCCGACGCCACCGCTTTCGGGCCCGCCTGTCCGCAACCCGTATTCCCCAACATGCCATTGGATTTGGGCGCGCCGCAGGGCGAAGACTGCCTGCGGCTCAACATCTGGGCGTCCTCTGACACCCGGGCCGGTGATGCCAAACCGGTGATGGTCTGGGTGCACGGCGGCGCCTACGTCCTGGGGTCGAGCAGCCAGACGCTCTATGACGGCCGCAGACTGGTCAGCCACGGTGACGTCGTCGTGGTGAGCGTCAACTATCGGCTCGGGGCGCTCGGCTTTCTCGACCTGTCGTCGGTCGACACCGCCGGACGGAATTTCGAATCGAATGTCGGGCTGCGCGACGTACTGGCGGCGCTGGAGTGGGTGCGCGACAACATCGCTGCCTTCGGCGGCGATCCGCGGCGCGTCACGCTGTTCGGCGAGTCCGCCGGGGCCGGGATAGTCACCACGCTGCTGGCCAGCCCGCCGGCCAGGGGGCTGTTCGCCGGGGCGATCGCGCAAAGCTCGCCTGCCACTTCCGTTTACGACCGCGAACGCGCCGGCCGGGTGGCCCAGGCCTTCCTCGACCGGCTGGGAATCTCGCCGTCGGAATCCCGGCGACTGGTCGACATGCCGATGAGCGCCATCTTGGCCGCGTCGCAGCAGGTGTTCGACGAAGTGCCGGTGCGCAACCCGGGAACGCTGGCCTTCGTCCCGATCGTCGACGGCGACGTGCTGACCGACTACCCGGTCAAGCTCGCGCAAGAGGGCCGCTCACATCCCGTCCCGCTGATCATCGGCACCAACAAACACGAGGCGGCGCTCTTCCGGTTGATGCGGTCGCGGCTGATGCCGATCACTCCGAGCGCGATCACGTCGATGTTCAACCAGATCGCCGCCGAACAACCCGATCTGCAGTTGCCCACCGAAGAAGTAATCGGCTCGGCGTATTCGCGAATGCGGCGCAAGACAAGGAGTTTGAGCATCGCGACCGACGTCGGCTTCCGGATGCCGTCGGTGTGGCTGGCCGAGGGGCACAGCCGGGGGGCGCCGGTGTATCTGTACCGGTTCGATTACGCCACCCCGATAATGAAGTTGCTGTTGGTCAACGCCGCGCACGCCACCGAACTGCCCTACGTCTGGGGCACTCTCGGGGCGCCCAGGGATCCCACGCTGAAACTCGGCGGCAGCAAAACCGCCAAGGCGGTATCTAAGAGGGTGCGCACCCGATGGACCAACTTCGCCGCACACTTCAAGCCCGCCGGCCCCGCCGGCGAGCCGGAATGGACGCCATATGCGCAGAACGACCGTTCCTGCCTGATCATCGACGGCAGCGACGCCCTCGCCCACGATGTCGACGCCAACATCCGCGCGGCGTGGGGCAGCGAGATGGTGAGCTTCCGCTAGGCGGATGCCTTGTCCGCCAGCGTTTGTCGTTTCATCTGGTTGAACATCTCGACGTAGTACGACAGGCATTGCGACAGCGCCTGCTCGGTGTTGAACAGGGGCTGAT
Organism: Mycobacterium mantenii; assembly: GCF_001667865.1. Classification (GTDB taxonomy): domain Bacteria; phylum Actinomycetota; class Actinomycetes; order Mycobacteriales; family Mycobacteriaceae; genus Mycobacterium; species Mycobacterium mantenii_A. Next base: position 7,095 of record NZ_LZJP01000056.1, read on the forward strand.
AACCGAGGTCGCGCGACGCCTTGGCGATGGAGAAGAAGTTGTCCAGGTACAGCCGCTCGACGGCAAGCGGCTCGAGCAGCGGCGCCGGTATTCCGAATCGGAAATGCAGCCGCTGCCAACCCGTCATCGCCGCGCGCACGATGGGGCCGTTCACCCGGACCCGTGGCCACTTCTCGCCGCAGGCCTCGACCACCGGCCTGGCGAACTCGAACATGTTGATCGGCTCGGCGTCGTTGATGAAGTACGCCTGGCCGGGCGCGGTGCCACCGGGCGTCAGATGCTCGGCGGCCAGGATGAAACCGTGAATCAGGTTGTGCACGTAAGAGTTATCCAACCGGGCCGATTTGCGGCCGATCAGCACCTTGACGTGCCCGGCGATCACGCTCTCGAACAGCTTGCGGAACATCGTCTGATCGCCCCGGCCCCAGATGCCGCTGGGCCGAATCGCACACGTCAACAGGCCGTCAACACCGTTCTGGCCCAATACGAATCGCTCGGCGATCACTTTGGTCTCGGTGTAGAGGTCGTTGAACCGGGCGGTATAGGGTAGCGTCTCGTCGCCGCCGGCGATGTTCTGGCCGCCCATGACGACGCTGTTGGACGAGGTGTAGACGAAGCGCTGCACCCCGGCCGCCTGGCCGGCGCGGACCAGGTTCTCGGTGCCTCCGACGTTGACGCCGAAGCTGCGCTGCCGGTACTCGTCGGTCACCGACGCACCGCCCATCAGGTCGATGATCGCCGCGGTGTGGAAGACGGTGTCGATGCCGTCGACCGCCTGGGCGCACACGGCCGTGTCGGTGATGTCGCCCTGCAGCATCTCCAGCCGCGGGTGTGGCGGCAACGGCGAGGGCGCGCGGTCGAAGGAGCGGACCTGATGCCCGCGGTCGAGCAGGGTGGTTACCAGGTTCGCGCCGACGAATCCGGAGCCCCCGGTGACCAGGACGCGGCCGAGTTCGGCCGTCAGCGATGCATCACCCATATCTGAGAGCATAACTGCAACGTGTTCCAATTTGGCAAAGAGTGTTCAATCGGAGCCCCCGATGCCACCGAAATCAGCCATCCTCGGCCTCGCCCGCCGCGAGTGCGTCCTCGATTTTCTTGCGGGCTCCAGCTAAGTGCTCTTCGCAGCGTTTGGCCAGTTGTTCGCCTCTTTCCCAGAGTTTCAGCGACTCATCGAGGTCCAAGCCGCCCTGCTCCAGCATGCGGACGACCTCGATCAGTTCGTCGCGGCACGCCTCATAGCCGAGGTGACTAATAGGTGTAATGACTTCGCCTTCGTTCGGGGTGGGGGAGCCGTCCCCGCCGTTCTTACGCGCCATCGGTGGGTCCTTCGCTCACCGCGGCCACGGCGCCGTCGGCCACCCGCACCCGCAGCCGCGTGCCCGCCGGCGCTTCGTCGACCGAACGGAGCACGTGGCTCGTCGTCGCCCCGATGGCTTGTGCGGTGGTTTGCACGATGGCGTAACCACGGGCCAGCGTCGCCGCCGGCCCCAACGTCGCCAGCCGCGCGCTCAGGTGGCCGACCCGCTCGGTCTCGGTGGCGGCCAGCCGGGTGATGTCCCGGCGAATTGCCGATCGCGCCCGGTGCACCTCGTCGGCGCGCGCCGTCAACGCCGCCAGCGGCTCGGCCAGCACCGGGCGGCTGCGGATCTGGGCCAGCGCCCGTTGCTCGCGGGATACCCAGTTGCGCAACGCCTGCGCGCTGCGCCGGCGCAGGTCGTCGACGAGCCGCTGCTCGGCGGCGGTGTCGGGCACCACCTTCTTCGCGGCGTCGGTGGGCGTGGCCGCACGCAGATCGGCGACCAGATCGCACAGCGGGTTGTCGGGTTCGTGGCCGACCGCGCTGATCACCGGGGTGCGGCACGCCGCGATGGCGCGGCACAGCGTCTCGTCGGAGAACGGCAGCAGATCCTCCACGCTGCCGCCGCCGCGGGCGATCACAATGACGTCGACCTCGGCGTCACGATCGAGTTCGCTTAGCGCCCCGACGATCTGGGCGACCGCGTTGGGGCCCTGCACCGCGGTGTTGCGCACCGCGAACCGCACGCCGGGCCAGCGTGCGGCCGCCACGGTCGTCACGTCGTGCTCGGCGGCGCTGGCCCGGCCGGTGATCAACCCAATCATGTTGGGCAGGAAGGGGATCGATCGCTTGAGCCGCGGATCGAAAAGCCCCTCGGCATCCAGCAGCCGGCGCAGCCGATCGATGCGGGCCAGCAGCTCGCCCACGCCGACAGCGCGAATCTCGGTGAGCCGCAAGGAGAATGTGCCCCGGCCCGTGTAGAAAGACGGCTTGCCGCGCACCACAACCTGTGTGCCCTCGGCCAGCTTCACCGGCGCGTTCAGCACCAGATCGCGCGGGCACGTCACCGTCAGCGACATGTCGGCGGCCGGGTCGCGCAGCACCATGAACACGGTTTTGGAGTCCTGCCGCATCGAGATCTGGGCCAGCTGGCCCTCGACCCAGACGGTGCCCAGCTTGTCGATCCAGCCCGCGACCCGGATGGCCACCGCGCGTACCGGGAACGGATTCTCGGCGGAGTTCGGTTCGGAGGTAACGGCCGGGGTCACTTCGCGTTCGCGCGGGTGATCCTGTTGGCGAGCAGCGTCTGGAACGGTGCGCGGCCCTTGGTGGCCTGCTCGTAGGCCAGCAGGGCTTCGAGTTCGTCGACGCGCAGCGATTGCAGACGGGCCCGCAGCTGCGCCAGCGTCAGTGACGTGTAGTCCAGTTCGACGACCACCGCCGGCTGCGGAACCGACGCGTCGGCGGCCGGCTTCTTCGATTGCCTGGCGCCCTTGGTCAGGGCGCTGGCGTCTTCGTGCGCGTCGGCCACCGAGTACAGCGCGAACCGACCCTCGGCCCTGCGCTCGTCCTCACCGCCGTCCTGCGACGCGGTCGAAGCCCCTTCGATCGCGTCGTTGAGGTCCTCGTCGAAGGTCGCCCATTCCGGTTTCTCGTCCCGGGGCGGGAAAATCGACTCAAGGGTGCTGTCGCCCTTGATCGCCAGCTCCGCGAGGTTCTGCTGAAAGCGCATCACGATGTGCGCCGCCTGGCTGGCCAGTGTCATCGGGTACATCAGGATGGTTTTCGGCAGCCTGATGGTCTCCTCGACGGCGAGTGTCGCCGCGCCGACCAGCAGCCGAACTCCATACGGTGCAGTGCCCATGGGTCCAAGATTGCCCTAAGCGGCGGCTAACTCCAAGCCCACCGGCGCGAGCTGGCAACCCCGTGTCCGCAGTCAGTACCCTGGACGTCATGCCGCCGACCATCGACATGGGGATTCCCGGCGCGGTCCGATCGGTAGCCGGCGAACCAGCCCGTAAGCGAGTGCTCCTGGCCGAGCCGCGCGGATACTGCGCGGGCGTCGACAGGGCCGTGGAGACCGTGGAACGCGCCCTGGAGAAACACGGTCCACCGGTCTACGTGCGCCACGAGATCGTGCACAACCGGCACGTGGTGAGCACGCTGGAAAAGGCGGGTGCGGTGTTCGTCGAGGAGACCGACGAGGTGCCCGAAGGCGCCATCGTGGTGTTCTCCGCGCACGGCGTCGCGCCGACGGTGCACGCCGCGGCCGCGGACCGCAACCTGCACACCATCGACGCCACGTGCCCCCTGGTGACCAAGGTGCACAACGAGGCCAGGCGATTCGCGCGCAACGACTACGACATCCTGCTCATCGGCCACGAGGGCCACGAGGAGGTCGTCGGCACCGCCGGAGAGGCGCCCGACCACGTGCAGCTGGTCGACGGGGTCGCCGGCGCGGACAAGGTGACGGTGCGCGACGAGAAAAAGGTGGTGTGGCTCTCACAGACCACCCTGTCGGTCGACGAGACCATGGAGATCGTCGAGCGGCTGCGGGAACGGTTCCCGAAGCTGCAGGACCCGCCCAGCGACGACATTTGCTACGCGACGCAGAACCGGCAGGTCGCGGTCAAGGCGATGGCGCCCGAGTGTGAGCTGGTGATCGTCGTCGGCTCCCGCAATTCATCGAATTCGGTGCGGCTGGTGGAAGTGGCGCTGGGCGGCGGGGCCGCGGCCGCACACCTGGTCGATTGGGCCGACGACATCGACCCGGCGTGGCTGGAAGGCGTCACCACGGTGGGCGTCACATCGGGGGCGTCGGTACCCGAAGTCCTGGTGGAAGGCGTGCTGGCGCGGCTCGCCGAGTGCGGCTACGACGTGGTGCAGCCGGTCACGACCGCGCAGGAGACCCTGGTGTTCGCGCTGCCGCGCGAGATCCGGTCGGTTCGCTGAGCCGGCGAGCGCTCAGACCGTTGGTGGCGACCCGCCGCTAGACGTCGTATTCCCAGGATTCCGCCGGCGGCCGCCCGTGCGACCGTCCGGGTGTCCGCGTGCGGCTGCGGCGCTCGGTGTGCGGCTCGCGCGGCGGGTCTTGCGAACCGGCGCCGCGGTAGCGGACCTGCGAGATGGGGTGATGCGTCCCGGTGGACCCGTTCGACGGGGGCCGCCGGCGCCGCGGTTCATAGGACGGCTCGTAGGGCTCGCGGCTGTCGTAGCGGCTGTCATACCGGCCCGCGGAATTCGGGCCGCTCGGCGGCTCATACCTGTCCCGGTAGGACTCGAAGCCGTCGAAACGGCTGCTCCGCGGGGTGGGCCGTTCGTAGGGGCTGCGGCGGGTGCGCGGCTCGCGACGGGCTTCGCGCCCGCCGCGCGGATCGGGGTCGGCGTCCGGCCGGGGCCGGCGGCGGGACCGCCGGGGCGGCTCGGCGGCGTCGTAATCGCGGCCGGTCGCGGCGTCGTAGTCGCGGGCCGATGCGGTGCCGCGGCGGGTGCTGCGCCTCGGCCGCTCGGGCCGCTCGACCGGTTCGGACCCGTCGCTCAGTGGCTCGCGGGCATGCCGGGAACGGGTCCGGGCCGAACGCGTGGGGGTGCGGGTGCTGCGCGTCGTGCGGCGGGTCCGCGACGTGGACCCCGACGTGCGGCGGCGGGAATCGGTGGTGTCGTCGGCGTCGTCCGCGTCGGCGCCGGAGTGCAGCACGGACTGCGCTTTGGCGACGATGCCGTTGAAGAAGGACTTCACGCCGGCACCCGCGCCGCCGGCGGTGTCCTCCGCGGTATCCGCGGTTGTGCTTGGCGTGTAAGCGTTTCCGAAATACCAGCGGGCCAGCCCGATCGCCAGCACCGCGCCCGCGGTGCCCAGCATCAGCGGGAAGCGCTCGATCAGCGGATAGCCACAGTTGATCAGCAGGTCTTTGAGCCGGCCCATTTTGGCGTCGTGGAACAGCCAATAGGCGCCCGGGACCGCGCCGAAAAGGATCAGGGGCGGCTGGATGATCGTGGTGAAGATGCCATCCTGGCGCACCGCCAGCACCGCCGCCACGCAGCCGGCTATATAGAAGCCGGCGAAGACGTGGGTCAGTTCCTTGTGACCAGCGTCGATTCCGTAGCCGATGGCGGTCGCGGTGACGGCGATAAGCAGCGCTGCGTACCAGGGGACACCTGGGATTTTCGGATGGATCGAACGGTGGGCACCCTCCACCGCCGAACTAGCCCGCTGTGCTGACACATGTAGACCGTACCGGGAATGGGCCGAAAGGCCCGTAAATACCTCGTAGGGATCACGGGCGCGCCACGCCCGGGGCGCGCGATCGCCGGCGACCAATGGTCCCCGGCGCCCGTCGGCGTCAAGACCCCTAGACTTGGTTCCCCGTGAGCCTGAGCCTGGGAATAGTGGGTTTGCCCAACGTCGGCAAGTCGACCTTGTTCAACGCGCTGACCCGGAACAACGTGGTGGCGGCCAACTATCCGTTCGCGACGATCGAGCCCAACGAGGGGGTTGTCCCGCTGCCCGATCCCCGGCTGGACAAGCTGGCCGAGATGTTCGATTCCGAGAAGATCGTGCCCGCGCCGGTGACGTTCGTCGACATCGCCGGCATCGTCAAGGGCGCCTCCGAGGGCGCCGGGCTGGGCAACAAGTTCCTGGCCAATATCCGCGAGTGTGACGCGATCTGTCAGGTGGTGCGGGTGTTCTCCGACGACGACGTGGTGCACGTCGATGGCAAGGTCGATCCCGCCTCGGACATCGAGGTGATCGAGACCGAGCTGATCCTCGCCGACATGCAGACGCTAGAGCGTGCGGTGCCGCGGCTGGAAAAAGAAGCCCGCAACAATAAGGAGCGCAAGCCCGTGCACGAGGCGGCCGTCGCCGCCCAGGCCGTACTGGATTCGGGCAAGACGCTCTTCGCGGCCGGCGTCGACGCGTCACTGCTGCGCGAGCTGAATCTGATGACCACCAAGCCGTTTCTGTACGTGTTCAACGCCGACGAGTCCGTGCTGACCGACGATGCCCGCAAGGCCGAGCTGTGCGCGATGGTCGCACCGGCCGACGCGGTGTTCCTCGACGCGAAGATCGAGGCCGAACTGCAAGAGCTCGACGACGAGTCGGCTGCCGAGCTGCTGGAGTCGATCGGGCAAACCGAGCGTGGACTCGATGCGTTGGCCCGGGCCGGTTTTCACACCCTCAAGCTGCAGACCTACCTGACGGCAGGGCCAAAAGAGGCGCGCGCTTGGGTGATTCACCAGGGCGACACCGCGCCGAAGGCCGCCGGGGTGATTCACACCGACTTCGAGAAGGGCTTCATCAAGGCCGAAATCGTCTCCTACGACGACCTGGTCGCCGCGGGGTCGATGGCCGCGGCCAAAGCGGCCGGCAAGGTGCGCATGGAGGGCAAGGATTACGTCATGGCCGACGGTGACGTGGTCGAGTTCCGCTTCAACGTCTAGTCACGTTCCGGTTCAACGTGCGCAAGTAGGCATCGCGCGGCACCGAGATTCGGCGACACGGGTCACGGCAGCTGGTCTAATGATCGCCATGCCGCTTGTTGAACGTGCGCTTACCGCGCTGGCTCGCCAGCTCGGTGAGCCAACCGGGTTCGCAGGCCGGGTTGTCGGACGGCTACTCAACCGTGGCAATCGGTCAATTGTCGCCGCTGCGGTCGCCGCCACGGGTTGCGGACCAGCGGCCGAAGTCGCCGACATCGGATTTGGCGGAGGCGTCGGACTCGACATCTTGCTCGATTGCGACGGCACGGTTGTTCACGGCGTCGAGATGTCGGAGACGATGCTCACTGAAGCAAGGCGCCGGTTCTCTGACCACATAGCTCGCGGGCGGTTACGTCTGTATTCCGGTCGGATGGAGAGCCTGCCTCTCGAAGATTCCGCACTTGACGCGATCATCTCGACGAACACGATCTATTTCGTACCGGACCTCGCCGCAGCTCTGAGTGAGCTAGTTAGAGTGCTGCGGCCGGGCGGGCGACTGGTAATCGGAGTTGGTGATCCGGATCAGATGTCCAAAATGCCTTTCACCCGCCATGGATTCCGGTTGCGTCAAATCGACGAACTTGTGCCGATTATCCGCGAGGCGGGTTTTGGTCAGATTGAGGACAGGCGCGTCGGTGATGGCCAAGGCGCCTTCCATCTTCTGGTGTGCGAGTTGCCGGGCTGACGTGGCGACTCCCGGGTGCACTACTTGCAAAGCGGCGGGATGTTTATCGGTGGCGTAACCCGGTCGAGTTCCGCTTCAACGTCTAAATCGAGCATGGTGTGAGTCAGCAGAGGCGTCTCGGGATCGTTCTCGCACTCAACGTCTCGCTTATCGCGGCGCTCGTCATCGTCGGGTCGGCCGCGCATTCCGTAGGCGTTATCGCTGCTGCGGGCGACACCGCCGGGGACTCAGTTGCTCTGGTTCTTGGTCTGATCGCCGTCGTTCTGCGGGACCGGACGGCTTTTGCCTGGCGCTCGCGGGCGATACCTGTGGTCGCCTTGACCAACGGCGTTGCGCTTCTGGTAGTCGCCGTGCTCATCGTGGCGGAAGCGATACGCAGGCTGACTGGCGGCGTCCCGGAGGTGCACGGCCTGCCGGTGCTGATTGTCAGCGCGGTGACGATGGCGATTCTCTTGGCCGGCGCTTGGGTGCTGGGCGCTTCCGCCGCCAGCGAAGACCTTCATATGCGGTCCGTCCTGCTGGATACGCTGGCCGATGCCGCCGCGGCTGGGGCGGTGGCCATCGCCGGCGCAGTGATTGCAATGACCGGACGGTTCTATTGGCTCGATCCGGCTCTCGCGCTCGCGATAGCGGCTCTTGTCGCCGTTCCGGCGACCGCGCTATGCCTTAAGGCCATCGCCGCAATACGCGGCAAGGCAATCGATTTCACTGATGACTAGGGTCGAGACTTGAGGAGGCACGATGCGGTGGCGGGGTGTGTGTCACGTCGAGTTCGCGGTGTTGGACTATGACGACTCGATCGCGTTCTACGACGCGTTGTTCGGCTGGCTCGGTTACAGCAGCTTCTCGTCGCTGAACATGGAATACCAGTCGACGTATTACATGACGCGAAACGTTAACCCGCACAGCTACATCGGCATTCAGCCGGCCCGCACCGGCGGGAAGCTGACGCACACCGACCAGGCGGTCGGCATCAACCACATTGCGCTCTGGGCGCGAAGCAGGGGAGAGGTCGACCGATTCCATCGCGACTTTTTGATTGGGCGCGGTATCCCGGTCACCGACGAGCCACGGGAGTACCCGCAATACTGGCCCGGGTACTACGCGGTGTTCTTTGACGACCCGATCAACGGGATTCATTGGGAGTTGGCGTGGATACCGAAAGTTCCTACACCCCGCCAACTTTGGTCGTTCTATCGCACCATTCGTGCGTTCGCCAAGAGCCGGCCGGATTTAGCGAACGCGGTGCCGGGCGTCGCCCGACAGGCCAGGAGGACCCTGCGGCCCGAATGATTCGGCGCATTCGTCGCACCCCCTCGAAGGACGCCTTGGTTGTCGGAGGCGGCGGTTAGCATTCGGTGCTCAGGCAGGCAAGCAGTGACCTAGGGAGACCGCATGAAGTTCATCTCGACCAGAATCATCACGGCCGACGTGAGACGGCTCGTCGGTTTCTACGAGAGGGTCACCGGGGTCTCCGCGATCTGGGGCAACGAGCTGTTCGCCGAAATCCCGACGCCGATCGGCACGCTGGCCATCGGCAGCGACAAAACCGTCCCGCTGTTCGGCGACGGATCCGCCGAGCCCGCGGCCAACCGGAGCGCCATCCTGGAGTTCATCGTCGACGACGTGGACTCCGAGTACGAGCGGCTGCGCGAGCACGTGGACGAGGTTGTGACGGAGCCGACGACGATGCCCTGGGGAAACCGCGCGTTGCTGTTCCGGGATCCGGACGGAAACCTGGTCAACCTGTTCACCCCGGTGACCGAGGACGCGCGGGCCAAGTTCGGAGTGTGACCGTCGGCGAAGGGCGGCGCGGGCCCGCAAAATCCGAATTACTACTTGCCCCGATCCCCGTCGAGGGAAATTCTGAAGGCATGGCGACTGTAAAGCGGGCGGTGCAGCGGTCTACGAGTGTGCTGGTGGGTGGCGCGCTGGCGCTGTCCGCCCTCGGTCTGGCCGGCGGCACCGTCGCCCAGGCGGCTCCGGCCCCCACCGGTCACTGGTGCCCGGGCGATCCATGGAACCCGGCCTGGGGCAAGGTCTCGGACTGGGACTGGAACCAGTGCCACGACTGGCAACGCCCGGGCGGCCCGTCGGCCCCGGCGGGGTGGGGGCCCTGGGGACCCCCACCGGCGTGGGCACCGCCGCAGCCGCCCCAACCGGCCTGGGCGCCCGGGGCGCAAATGATGTGGAACCCCACGGGCGCCGGCAGCTGGGGAATCTGGAACAACGGGATATGGACTCCCATCTGATCCGACCCCGTCGGTCCAAATCGGCGGCAACGGTGGGTCGAATTGCGGGACCTCCGGCGTTAGGGTGAGTCGTGGCTCTTGAGAACCATGTCGAGCCGCCAGCGGAGGAGCTGGAAGGCCAGGATCACGCGCTCGACGAACGCGAGGAATCTCTGGACCATCGCGAGGCCCAACTCAGGCGACGCGAATTTCAGGCCGGTAGAAGAGACCGGGTCGCCGATCAGCGCGATCGGATCGCGGACGAGCGCGAGCGGTTGGCGGATGAGCGGGAGCGGCTGGCGGACGAACGCGAGGGCTCGGCCGCGGCGCGCGAACGCGAGCGACTGCAACGCATGGAAGAGCAGGGCAAGCGGGTGCGAGCCCGCGCGAGGCGTGAGCAAGCCGACGTTGACCGTGAGACGGCGCAGAGCGAACGCGGCCCCAACCACGCTTAGTCTGTGACCGTGGAAGGCGCCCACGGCAAACTGCAGGGTCGGCCCGAAATCACAGGTATTTTGCTGCCGAAAATATACCGGTGTGTAATAAGTTTGCTCTACGTGCGGCGCAGGTCATTGTCCTTTTAGCGAATGACCTGCGCCACAAATTTTGGTTCGCAATAAATGTTATTGCTAGCCTCCCTGGCCATGGTCGTTATTGCAACTTTGATGTCGTTGATCGGTCAGGTCTCCGGCACGCCCTATATTCCGGGTGGAGATTCGCCCGCCGGGACCGATTGTTCCGGACTCGCATCGTGGATCGCGAATGCGGCAACCGATAGGCCTGTTTTCGGAAATCGATTCAACACCGGAAACGAAGAAGGTGCATTGCTGGCACGCGGCTTCCAATACGGAACCGCCCCCAATGCGTTGGTCATCGGCTGGAACGGCGGCCACACCGCGGTGACACTGCCGGATGGAACGTCGGTCTCCAGCGGTGAGCGAGGCGGCGTCCACGTCGGTGG
>NZ_LZJP01000057.1:0-12625 GCF_001667865.1 Mycobacterium mantenii
ACCACCGACGTGGACGCCGCCTCGCTCACCGCTGGAGACCGACGTTCCATCCGGCAGTGTCACCGCGGTGTGGCCGCCGTTCCAGCCGATGACCAACGCATTGGGGGCGGTTCCGTATTGGAAGCCGCGTGCCAGCAATGCACCTTCTTCGTTTCCGGTGTTGAATCGATTTCCGAAAACAGGCCTATCGGTTGCCGCATTCGCGATCCACGATGCGAGTCCGGAACAATCGGTCCCGGCGGGCGAATCTCCACCCGGAATATAGGGCGTGCCGGAGACCTGACCGATCAACGACATCAAAGTTGCAATAACGACCATGGCCAGGGAGGCTAGCAATAACATTTATTGCGAACCAAAATTTGTGGCGCAGGTCATTCGCTAAAAGGACAATGACCTGCGCCGCACGTAGAGCAAACTTATTACACACCGGTATATTTTCGGCAGCAAAATACCTGTGATTTCGGGCCGACCCTGCAGTTTGCCGTGGGCGCCTTCCACGGTCACAGACTAAGCGTGGTTGGGGCCGCGTTCGCTCTGCGCCGTCTCACGGTCAACGTCGGCTTGCTCACGCCTCGCGCGGGCTCGCACCCGCTTGCCCTGCTCTTCCATGCGTTGCAGTCGCTCGCGTTCGCGCGCCGCGGCCGAGCCCTCGCGTTCGTCCGCCAGCCGCTCCCGCTCATCCGCCAACCGCTCGCGCTCGTCCGCGATCCGATCGCGCTGATCGGCGACCCGGTCTCTTTTACCGGCTGCGCGGGAATTGCTTGTCGATAACAAATAGGCCGCATTCGCGCGCACGATAAATGGTCGGTTGTATCGCCGGAGAACCTGGCGGTTCGATTGTCTGGCGAATTGTGAAATGCGCCTGTTGTCGGCCAATGTGTGAGCCACGCCACCAGTGGCGCGTGGCTGTATTGCGGCAAAAGTGTGCTCGTGTGCCATCTGTGACGCATGAGCACACTTTGCTGTAATCATTAACTTCGCAAAGTTCCGGCTCGCCGTCCTGCCGCGCGACGGCCACGGCCCGTTCCCGGCCGATAGGCTGGCGCTGCCCGCGGAGACCGGGCGGGCGTAACCGGAACAGCGAACCGAGGCGGGGCCGCATGATCTTCATCGTCGTCAAGTTCGAGACCAAGCCCGAGTGGACCGACCGCTGGCCCGAATTCGTCGCGTCGTTCACCGCGGCGACTCGGGCCGAGGAAGGCAATCTCTGGTTCGACTGGTCGCGCAGCCTGGACAACCCGGCGGAGTACGTCTTGGTGGAGGCCTTCCGCGACGATGAGGCGGGCGGGGTCCACGTCAACAGCGACCACTTCAAGCGCTTCATCCAAGAGGTCCCGCAGGCGCTGACGTCCACGCCCAAGATCATCAACCAGACCGTCGACGCCACGGGCTGGTCGGAGATGGGCGAGATGGCAGTCGAGTAGTCCTCGACTAGCCGACCGCGATCTCGATTTCGTCGCCCAGTGCGTAGCCCGTCGTGAGTGGAAGCTTGTCCCCGCTCCAGAACGATCCCGGGTCGAAGTAGTTGGAGTACTTCTCGGTGGTCAGCAACCCCATTTCCTCGTAGGTGATGGCCACCGTTTCCGCGCAGTAGGCGACCTCCAGGCCAAGTCGCTGGCGCTCTTTGCGTCGCTGCGTCGATTCTCGAACCGTCTTGTCCACCAACGGGATTCCACGCGTCCAGTCGTAGGCATTCGGGAGCCGGCCGCGCAGCCACCGGCCGGTCAGGCGCATCGTGGTGGGAAACGCGGTGCCGTCCATCCGCGCGATCACGCGCAGCAGCTTGTTCTCCTGCTCCCGGCTGGCCGCCGGTGTCAGCTGGCGTAGCCAGCACCGTTGGTGGTAGCGCTGCGACCACTGCAACACCGATTGCGCGAGGTCGTTGAGTTGCACGCCACGATGATTCGTTCCGGTCCAGACGTCGACGAGCTTGTCACCCAGTTCGGCGTGCCAGATCAGCGGCGGCAGGTCGTCGATGGCCACCGTCATGCCGACGTGGTTGACCGGACTGTTCGTCAGCGTCTGGATGGCACGGTCGGGCCCCGAGCCGCCGCGAAACAGCCAAAGGTCGCCGGTGCGGGTCTCTTCGAGCGCCTGGTTCAAGGTGAGCATCGTCGTGTAAGCCCGTTCGCCACTGCGGCTTTCGCCACTATTCTCGCCAATACCAGCCCGGCGGTGCGTCACGCGCGATGCGTTTGCGGTACGTTGCGGGCAAACAAGTCAATCACAACCGGGCCATACCGACTCGGCTGCGCATAGCCTCGTGTCATGCGCAATGTATGGAAGTGGCTGGGATTGGCCGGTGCCGCCGGCGTCGTCGCCGGGGGCGTGCTGGTGGTTCGCGACGAACGCAAGCGACGCGCATACACCGCCGACGAGGTCCGCGACCGCCTGCATCAGCGGTTGGCCGAATACAACGGGGACGGCCTTCAGTCCGGCTCGGAATCGGCCGGAGACTCGACGGCGAACAAGCGGTAGGTGCCCGAAAAGCCCTTCAGCTCCGCATCGCGGCCGCCGTCGAACCGGATCCCATCGCAGTCGGAAAGCGCGTCTCGCACGGGCTGGCTCACCAGGATCTGGCCACCGACCGCCTGTGCGGCAACGCGGGCCGCCATCGCGACGTTGCGGCCGAACAGATCTTCGCCGCGGCGCACCGAGCGTCCCATGTGGATGCCGATCCGGACGCGAATCTCCTCGCGACGCTTGCGATTCGCATCCCTGTGCAACGCGCGCTGCAGGTCCATGCCGCATCGCACCGCCTGTTCGGCGCGAGCGAACGCGATCATGAATCCGTCGCCCTGGCTCTTCACCACATGACCGGACCGCCGCTGAACCAGATCCGAGACCAGCTTGTGGTGCGAGCTGATCAGCTTGACCCACGCCCGGTCGCCGATCCGCTCGTTGAGCGCGGTGGATTCCTCGATGTCGGAGAACAAGATCACCACCCGGCCGTCCGGGGTGACGCGGGCGAGGTCGGGTCGCTCGACTTCCGCCCAGTCCGCGAGGTCCTCGATGCTGCTGCGCACCGCCGCGCCGAAACCCTCCTTGCGCATCAGGTTGGCGGTGTTCCACACCCTTTTGACGGCCTCGCGACCACCCGACAGCAGCTGATTGCGGGCATCGGTTCGCTGACGCAACTCGTCGAGTTCCCGCTGACTGCGCACGAGCAACTGCCACAACACGATCAGCGCGACGCCTTCGATCGCGGCGATCCCGGCCAGGATGTAGACCGCGACGTGCAGCGCGTCAGGCATGCCGGTCATCCTTTCAAGGCTGCGGTCCACCCAGCTTGTCGGCCCTATCGGCAGTGTCTAGTGTTGAGTCCGCCGGCCGCGGGTAGTGATCTCAAGGGAGCCGATCAGGTGACTTTCGGGAGGAGCGGTGTTGGCCGAGGACGACAGTAGCCCATCTGACCTGCTGGTGATCTTCGGAATCACCGGCGATCTGGCGCGAAAAATGACGTTTCGCGCGTTGTACCGGCTCGAGCGCCGCGACGAGCTGAACCATCCGATCGTTGGTGTGGCCAGCGACGACATCACCCTCGAGCAGCTGCAGGATCGAGCGCGCGATGCCATCAAGGCGTCCGGGGAGACGTTCGACGACGCGGTCTTCGACCGGCTGGCTGGCCGACTGTCCTATCTGCACGGCGACGTCACCGACGCCGGCCTCTACAAGCAGCTCGCCAAGAAGATCCACTCGGATTCCCGTCCGCTCTACTACCTGGAAATGCCGCCGGCCTTGTTCGCGCCGATCGTGGAGAACCTGGCGAAAGCGGACCTGCTGGAGCGGGCGCGGGTGGCGGTGGAGAAGCCGTTCGGCCACGACCTGGACTCCGCGCGCGACCTCAACGCGCGGCTGCGCGCGGTGCTCGACGAAGACCAAATCCTGCGTGTGGACCATTTTTTGGGCAAACAGCCGGTCGAAGAATTGCAGTACCTGCGGTTCGCCAACAAGGGGCTGGCCAAGCTGTGGGACCGCGACAGCATCTCCGAGATCCACATCACCATGGCCGAGGACTTCGGCATCGAGGATCGCGGCAAGTTCTACGACGCGGTGGGCGCACTCCGCGACGTCGTGCAAAACCACCTGCTGCAGGTGCTGGCGCTGGTCGCCATGGAGCCGCCGGTCGGTGCGGCCGCCGACGACCTGAACGACAAGAAGGCCGAGGTTTTCCGGGCGATGCCGGCGCTGGATCCGGAGCGTTGCGTCCGCGGACAGTACCGCGGCTACACCGAAGTCGCGGGCGTGGCAAAGGATTCGACCACCGAGACCTACATCGCGCTGCGGACCGAGATCGACAACTGGCGCTGGGCCGGAGTGCCCATCTTCCTGCGCGCCGGAAAGGCATTGCCGGAGAAGGTCACCGAGGTCCGGATGTTTCTGCACCACGTTCCCGGGTTTTCGTTCCTGCCCAACCGCCGGCCGCCCGAGTGCAACCAGATCGTGCTGCGCATCGACCCCGACCCCGGGATGCGGCTGCAGTTGTCCGCCCAGGCCGGCGATTCGTGGCACGACGTTCACCTGGACTCGTCGTTCGCCGAGGATCTCGGCGAGCCGGTCCGGCCGTACGAGCGGTTGCTGTACGCCGCGTTCAACGGGGATCGCCAGCTGTTCGCCCGTGAAGATGCCATCGAGGAGACGTGGCGCATCGTGCAGCCCGTGTTGGACAAGCCGGGCCGAATCCACCACTACGACCAGGGCTCCTGGGGACCCGAGGCCGCGCACGCGCTGGTGCGTGGTCACCACAACTGGCAAGAGCCGTGGTTGCCGCGCAGCACGCCCAGCCAACACTAAGGAGACGGGACACGATGCAGCTTGGGATGATCGGCCTCGGCCGGATGGGCGCGAACATCGTCCGCCGCGTGGTCAACGACGGACATGAGTGTGTGGTCTACGACCACAATCCCGACGCGGTCAAGGCGATGGCGGGGGAGGAGAGGACCACGGGGGTGGGCTCGCTGCAGGAGCTTGCCGAGAAGCTGACGGCGCCGCGGGTCGTCTGGGTCATGGTGCCGGCCGGCACCATCACGACGGGCGTCATCGAGGAACTGGCCAAGACGCTGGAGTCAGGAGACATCGTCATCGACGGTGGCAACTCCTACTACCGCGACGACATTCGCCATGCAAAGACGCTGTCGGAGAAGGGTATTCACCTACTCGACTGCGGCACGAGCGGTGGCGTGTGGGGTCGGGAACGCGGCTACTGCCTGATGATCGGCGGCGATGACGAGGCTTTCCTGCACGCCGAGCCGATCTTCGCCACCGTCGCTCCGGGCGTCGACGCTGCGGCCCGCACACCCGGTCGCGATGGCGAGGTCGCTCGTTCGGAGCAGGGCTATCTGCATTGCGGGCCGGCCGGTGCCGGGCACTTCGTGAAGATGGTGCACAACGGAATCGAGTACGGCATGATGGCCTCGCTCGCCGAGGGGCTGAACATTCTGCGCAACGCCGACATCGGCAACCAGGTGCAGGAGGGTGACGCCGAAACCGCGCCGCTGGAGCACCCCGAGTTCTATCAATACGACTTCGACATCCCGGAGGTCGCCGAGGTGTGGCGGCGCGGCAGCGTCATCGGATCCTGGCTGCTGGACCTGACGGCGATCGCGCTGCACGAGTCGCCCGACCTCAAGGAGTTCTCCGGACGGGTATCCGACTCCGGGGAGGGCCGGTGGACCGCCATCGCGGCGATCGACGAGGGCGTCCCCTCGCCGGTGCTGACCACCGCGCTGCAGTCCCGCTTCGCCTCGCGTTCGCTCGACGACTTCGCCAACAAGGCGCTCTCGGCGATGCGCAAGCAATTCGGCGGCCACGCCGAGAAGCCGGCGAACTAGCGGCGGTTGACGAACGCGACCACCGCGTCGCTGAAGGCGTCGTTGTCGTCGCCGGCCGCGGTGTGCCCGGCGTTGGACAGCTCGACGAACTCGGCGCGCGGCACGGTGGCCAGGAAGTGGCGCACGCCCTCGGGGCTCACCACGTCGGACAGCTTGCCGCGGATCAGCAAGACGGGGATGGTCAGATTCTTGGCGGCCTGCTCGAAGCTCTCGGTGCGCAGTTCGGGATCGTCGCCCGGCTTGGTCATGAACGCCGGGTCCCAGTGCCAGTACCAGCGGCCGTCGCGCAGGCGCAGGTTCTTTTTCAGCCCCTCGGGGCTGCGAGGCTTGCTCCGGTAGGGCAGGTAGGCGGCGACGGCGTCGGCGGCCTGCTCCAGCGAGTCGAAGCCGTCGAGGCCGCTGAACATGAAATCGCGGATGCGGGCACTGCCGCCCTTTTCGAATCGGGGGACCACGTCGACGAGCACCAATCGGGTCACCTTCGCAGGTCCGGCCCGGTGAGCGGCGAGGATTCCGGTCAGCCCGCCCATGCTGGCCCCGATGATCGTCACCGGCCGCCCGATCGTGTCCAGCACCCGCATGACGTCGGCCGTCAGCGTCTCGATCTCGTAGTCGGCGTCGGGGGAGCGTGCGCTGTCCTCATGCCCCCGCGAATCCAGCGCCACCACGTGCAGGCCCTCATCGGCCAGCGTCTGGCCGGTGTTTTTCCAGGAAAACCGGTTCTGGCCGCCCCCGTGCAACATCAGGATGCTCGGTCGCCCGGCACCGTCGGAGCTGCGGTTCCATTCGTCGGCGACCAGGGTGACCCCGTCGACACCGGCAAACTCAACCGTCTCGGGACTGCTACTGACGGTACTCATGCGATCTGACGTTACATAGGCCGGTTAAGCACTGTTCCGCGGGTGGACGACGCGGTGAGTTTTTGTCGGCGGCGGGGTCTATCCATGGCGAAGACCCACGACCCATCAAGGAGGCCCCGGACATGCCATCGATCACCCCGTCGCTGTGGTTCGACGACAACCTGGAGGAGGCCGCGAAGTTCTACACGTCGGTGTTCCCGAACTCCCACATCGAGGGGTTCAACCAGACCACCGACGCCGGACCGGGTCGGCCGGGTACCGTCCTGTCGGGCAGCTTCGTGCTGGACGGCACCCGGTTCATCGGCATCAACGGCGGTCCGCACTTCTCGTTCGACGAAGCGGTGTCGTTCACGATCCACTGCAAGGACCAGGACGAGGTCGACTACTACTGGGAGCGGTTGACCGACGGCGGCGAGGAATCGCAATGCGGCTGGCTCAAAGACCGCTTTGGCCTGAGCTGGCAGATCGTCCCGGACCGCCTCTACGAACTGATCGGCGATCCCGATCGGGCGCGCGCGGCGGCGGCCACCCAGGCGATGTACGGCATGCGCAAGATCGACATCGCCGAGCTGGAACGGGCCGCCGCGTTGTAGAGGTGAAAACGGCTGGCACAGTGATGTTTTGACGCCCTATCGACCCGGGTCGGTGCGACTTGCGGCCGCACAGGTTAGGTTGATCCCTGCGGAGGCGTCGAGCAGGGAGTGAACATGGCTGAACCAGGCTGGATCGACGTGACCGGCCCCGCGGGGGACCTCAAGGCCCTCACCTGGGGCCCCAAAGACGGCCCCCTCGCGTTGTGCCTGCACGGCTTCCCCGACACGCCCTACGGCTGGCGCAAGGTGGCTCCCCGGCTTGCCGCGGCGGGATGGCGGGTGGTCGCGCCCTTCATGCGCGGATACGCGCCGTCGTCGATTCCGGTCGACGGCGGCTACCAGGTCGGCGCGCTGATGGACGACGCCCTGCGGGTGCGCTCGGCCGCCGGCGGCACCGACAACGACGTGATCATCGGGCACGACTGGGGTGCGATCGCCAGCACCGGCCTGGCCGCCATGCCCGACAGCCCCTTCACCAAGGCGGTGATCATGTCGGTGCCGCCATCGGCGGCGTTCCGTCGGCGCGGCGGTAGCGCGGGGGAGCGGGGCCGGCTGGCCGCCCATCTGGCGCGGCAGGTCTTTCGCAGCTGGTACATCATGTACTTCCAATTGCCTTGGCTGCCAGAACGTTCCGCGTCCTGGGTGTTGCCGCTGCTGTGGCGGCGGTGGTCGCCGGGCTATCGCGCGGACGAGGATTTGCGGCACGTCGACGCCGCGATCGGGGCGCCGGAGAGCTGGCGCGCGGCGCTGGGACCGTACCGCGCCACCATTCGCAACACCCGGCCGTCGGCGCGGTATGCCGGATTGAACGAGCTGTGGACCCAAGAACCCGTGTTGCCATGCCTGTACCTGCATGGCCGTGACGACGGTTGCATGACACCGGCTTTCGCGCGTTGGGCGGAGAAGGTGCTGCCCGCGGGCAGCGAGGTCGCCGTCGTCGAACACGCCGGCCATTTCCTGCAGCTCGAACAACCCGACAAGGTCGCCGATCTGGTGCTCGGGTTCATCGGCTCACCCGGCTGACACGGGGTCGGGTCGTGTCGGGACACCGGATGGCGGCCGTCGATGCGCAGTTCTACTGGATGTCGGCCAAAATCCCCAACGACGAGTTCCTGCTCTACGCGTTCGACGGCGAGCCCGCCGATTACCCGCGCGCCGTCGAGCAACTGTGCGAGCGGGCCAACGCCGAGCCGGCCTTGACCATTCGGGTCTTGGATCGAAGCCGATGGCGCTACCCGCGATGGGTGCCCGCGGCGGTCACGCCCGAGCAGGTGCTCCGCCACGACTTGGCCGACCAAAGTTGGGACGACGTCCTGGCGGCCGTCGCCGGCCTCGCCGATGACCAACTGGACGTTCGCCGGATGGCCTGGCGGCTGCACGCCTTCACCCCGGTGCGCGGCATTCCGGGCGTCGCCGGGCGCGGCGCCGTCGCGGTCCTGCAGGTCGCGCACGCGCTGGCCGACGGCGCCCGCTCCGCGGCGATGGCGGCATGGCTGTTCGGCCGGCCCGACCCCGTGCCCCTGGTGGCCAGCCCACGGCCGGGATTCCTGCCCTGGCGCGCCGTCGAGGCGGGGCGCACCCATCGCCGGCGGGAGCGCGACATCCGCGCGGGCCTGCTCGCCCCCGGCGCCGGGTCACGTCCGTTGCTTCCGACGAACGCGCGTCCCGACGGCGCCCGCGCGGTGCGGACGTTGGTGCGACGCCGTTCGCAGCTGCCAGGTCCTACGGTCACCGTCGGCGTGCTCAGCGCGGTATCCGAGGCGCTGTCCAATCTCCTTGGGGAGCGGGCCGATTCGCTGGGCGCCGAGGTTCCGATGGCCAAGCCCGGTACACCGCACGCTTACAACCACTTCGGCAACGTCGTGGTGGGGCTGTACCCGAAGCTCGGGCCGGAAGCCCGCGCCGAGCGGATCGCGGCCGACCTGGCCAACGGGCGGCGCCGCTTCGGCCACCCGGCCACCCGGGCCGCCGACCGGGCGTTCGCGGCGGTGCCGGCCGGGCTGCTGCGTTGGGGCATAGCGCAATTCGACGCTCAGGAACGTGCGACGCAGGTGTCCGGCAACACCGTGGTGTCCAGCGTCAATCGCGGGGCGGCCGATCTGAGCTTCGGCGGCGCCCGCGTGGTGCTGACGTCGGGATACCCGGCGCTGTCTCCGATGATCGGGCTGACGCACGGCGTGCACGGCATCGGCGACACCATCGCGATCAGCGTGCACGCCGCCGGGTCGGCCGTCCCCGACATCGATACCTATGTGGCGCTGCTCGACGCCGCGCTATAACTATTGCGCGAGCTATTGCGTGAGCTATTGCGCGTCACCGGATCTGGCCGCTTCCTCGCGGGTCAGACCGACGGCGACGATCAGCTCTTCGTGCAGCTCGAACCACACCGTGTGGTAGGAGTCGATCAACGGGCGGGTCAGCCACGTCGTCTCCCCGGCCTTGATTTTGTCCAGTGCCGCGGCCAGTTTCGTCGCGTAGGCGCTCAGCCGCGGCAGTTGCGCCGCGGCGGCCCCGATGATCGGCATCACACGTGCGTGCACATCGTCGAGGCGGGCCAGCACTGCGGCGTCGTAGTCGGCGTCATCGTGGGGGTTGGGAACGCCGTCCGGTCCACCCTTGAGCTGCCAGTCCGTCACCAGGCGTTTGAAATCTGCGTTGACGGTTCGGAAGTCGTCATAGGCGGCGGCCATCGCGGCCGGGTCCGTCCCGTCGCGCTCCTCGGCGAGCAACTCCGCGAGCCGCTCGCTGCCGCTGAGCGTGATCCGCAACGTCGCGCCTCCGGTCAGCAGGCCCGCGGCGGTCAGCCGCTCGACGTCGGGGGTGACGTCGTCCAGGTCCGCGCCCAGCGTCGCGGCCAGATCGGCGGGACTGACCCGGCCCTTGAGCCGTATCCCTTGCAGCACAGCCAGTTCAGTCATGACGGTGTTGTCGATGCCAGGCGCAGCGCGGTCAGCATCACGACCAACGGGGTCGCCGAGACCACATCGGCCTGCCCGCTGTCCATCATGGCGCGCACAGCCGCTTCGGAGCTGTCCTTCAGCCGCGGGTAGTCGCCCGCGGCATGGGCGCGCAACGGACTGACCCCCCGGGCGATGTCCGCCAGTTCACGCAGTTCCGGCGTATCGTCTTCCGACCACGCCGACAGGCTCAGATTGCCTTCGCGCACTTCGCCTTCGGCGCCGTCAACGGTGATGTGCTTTCCGGCCAGCGTTGCCGCCACCCCGTCGCCGCAGCCCACCACGGCCACCCGGCCGAGCTCACGGCTGACCACCGCGGCGTGGCTGGCGGCGCCGCCCACCTCGGTGACGATGCCCTGCGCGGCCAGCATTCCCGATACGTCTTCGGGCCGGGTGTGATCGCGCACCAGGATCACCGGCTCGCCGCGATCGGCGGCGCGCAGTGCCTCGTCGACATCGGTGTACGCCGTGCCCGAGGCCACGCCCGGGCACGCCGGTAGACCCTTGGCCAAAAGCGGTGCCGCCAAACGTGTTTCCGGCTGTAAGCCGGGCCGCAACAGGGTCTGGACATGCGCAGGGGTCACCCGCCGCAGTGTCTCCGCGTCGTCGATGAGTCCCTCGTGCCGCAGCTGCAACGCCGAGCGCACCGCCGCCTGCGCCGAGCGCTCCGCCGCCCGTGTCTGCAACAGCCACAGCTTGCCGTCCTCGACGGTGAACTCGATCTCCTGGATGTCGGAGTCCAACCGCTCCAAGCGGCGGGCGGCGTCGATCAGCTCGTCGTAGACGGCCGGCTGCTCCTCGCGTAGTGCGGTGATCGGTTCGACGTCGACCGATCCCGATACCACGTCGTCGCCCTGGCCGCCGGGCAGCCATTCGCCGAACGGTTCGTTGTCCCCGGTGATCGGATTGCGGGAAAAGAAGGCTCCGGCACCGGAATCGGGGCCGTGGTTGCCGAACACCATCGCCTGCACGATGACCGCGGTGCCGTGCTGATCGTCGATTCCGTAGTGGGCGCGATAGGCGACCGCGCGTGGTGAGTTCCACGAGGCGAACACCGCCTCGATGGCGGCGCGCAGTTGCGCGTACGGGTCGGACGGCACCGATTCGTGTTCGCCATCCTGTTCGCGCAGGCCGACGATGCGCCGATACATGTCCGAGAACCGGCGGCGGGTGTCGTGGGCGAACGCTTCGCTACCGTCCGCCGCCAGTGCCCGCTCGACGGCATCGTTGATGCCGAGATCGAGGATGGTGTCCATCATGCCCGGCATGGACTGGGTGGCCCCGGAGCGCACGCTGACCAGCAGGGGATGCGGCCCTCGCCCGAATGTGCGCGATGTCTGCGCCTCCAGCCAGCGCATCCGGTCGAGCACGACGTCCCAGATGGCGTCCATGGTCGCCGCGGGATCGGCGAGATACCGCAGGCCCACCGCGGTGGTGATGCAGAACGCGGGCGGCACCGGCAGGCTGTGCCGGCGCATCGCCTCGATGCCGTGGCCCTTGTTGCCCAGCAGCTCCCGCGGGTGGCTCGATTTGCCGTCCAGCAACACCACGGAATGCTCGATCGGCGGGGCCTCGTGTGCGCTTGACGCGTGTCGGTGGGCGCCGCCTCGTGCGGTACGAGCCGTGGTGCACCCCCTTCATGGTGTAGCTGCTCATCGGCCAACATCGGAACGCCCGCTATGTTCCCACACGGACCAGCGGATTCGGCGACGTAGCTGCTCGACGGCTCTTGCCCTGGCACCCGGCCGATGATCTAGGTTTACAGATATGACTTCATATGACACGTTCCATGACGTCGGGTTACTGATCCTGCGGCTGGTGTTGGGCGTGACGTTGGCCGCCCACGGCTACAACAAGTTCTTCGGCGGTGGCCGCATCCCGGGCACCGCGCGCTGGTTCGAGAGCATCGGCATGAAGCCCGGCAAGTTCCACGCGACCGTGGCCGCCAGCACGGAAATGGCCGCCGGTCTGGGCCTGGCCGCCGGCTTGCTCACCCCGATCCCGGCGGCGGGCTTCGTCTCGCTGATGCTGGTCGCGGCCTGGACGGTGCACCGCGCGAACGGCTTCTTCATCGTCAAAGAGGGTTGGGAATACAACCTGGTGCTGGCGGTCAGCGCCGTCGCGGTGGCCACTGTGGGGGCCGGCAAATACAGCCTGGACTGGCTGATCTTCGGCAAGAACTGGATGGACGGCTGGCAGGGCCTGCTGATCTCCGCCGGGCTCGGACTGGCTGGCGCGATCGGTCAGCTGGCCATCTTCTACCGGCCGCCGGCCAAGCAAGCCGGCTGATCAGGGGTCGTCGTCTTCTTCCGCGAGGAGTTTCTCGGGGTGGTGGAAGGTGTTGGTGCGGGGTTGGCCGCGGTCGAGGTGTGGTGGTGGGATCC
>NZ_LZJP01000058.1:0-615 GCF_001667865.1 Mycobacterium mantenii
ACAGCGGCGGCGCCACCGTAGGGGATGACGGTGGTGGTCCCGGTGGACGGGTTGAAGTCGCCGGGATAGCCGACTGGCGTCAGATCATCTTCGGGATCGACCAGCCGCGCCGAGGCGGGGCGTCCCGGGGTCGGTTCCGGCGATTCGCCGGGCCGTTGCCAATGTGCGTCATTCGGTTGACTGGTCACGGGTGTCAGGGTAAGGGCATTCGGTCCCAAATTGGGGATTTGAGCGGCGCTTTCGCCTGGCAATCGGTGGTTTGCCAGCCAAACCCGCCCGGATCGGCCCGAAATCGCCTCGGGAGCCCGTCCCGACGGCCCGCGACCGGGGATTGCCCGACCGCCCGACGCGGCGCCGGGCCGAGCGAAAAGCGGTCGTGATCGGCGGACAAAGGGGACGTGTGTGGCGGCGCCGCCCGCACTGTCCGTAGCCTGACGGTCATGCGACTAGGGCGATCGGGGCGGTCGATTCGGCGCGGGTTCGCCGCGTTGTGCACCCTCGTGCTGGTAACGAGCGGGTGCGCGCGCTTCAACGACGCCCAATCGCAGCCGTTCACCACCGCCCCCGAACTGAAGCCGCAGCCCAGCTCGACGCCTCCCCCGCCGGCGCAGTTGC
>NZ_LZJP01000059.1:0-7650 GCF_001667865.1 Mycobacterium mantenii
CGTCGAGGTACTGCAACGGGTTGCTGCCCACCGGTTCGTGATCGAGCGCGCCCACCGGTCTGCCCGCCGCGTCACCGGCCGATCAGCGAGCGCTGGGTGCGGCGCTGTGGTACGCCTCCACCGCCAAGGACGCGGTGATCGTGGCGGCCGCGGGCAACGACGGAGAAGCAGGCTGTAACAACAACCCGATGTATGACCCGTTGGATCCGTCGGACCCGCGGGACTGGCATCAGGTCAAGATCGTCTCGGCGCCGTCGTGGTTTTCCGATTACGTCCTGTCGGTGGGTGCCGTCGACGCCAGCGGTGCCCCGCTCGACAAGAGCATGTCGGGTCCCTGGGTCGGTGTGGCCGGACCGGGGACCCACATCATGGGCCTCTCGCCCCAAGGCGCCGGCCCGGTCAACGCCTACCCGCCGTCGCGGCCCGGCGAGAAGAACATGCCGTTCTGGGGAACCAGTTTCTCGGCGGCCTACGTCAGCGGCGTCGCGGCGTTGGTGCGTGCGAAATTCCCCGATCTCAGCGCGCATCAGGTGATCAACCGAATCGTGCAGTCGGCGCACAATCCACCTGCGGGCGTTGACAATAAGGTCGGGTACGGACTGGTCGACCCGGTCGCGGCGCTGACCTTCAACATCCCGCCGGGCGACCGGATGCCCCCGGGCGCGCGGAGCCGGGTCATCACCCCGGCCCCGCCGCCCCCACCGCCGGACCACCGGGCGCGCAACATCGCCATCGGATTCCTGGGAACCGTGGCCGCCTGTGTGCTCGTGTTCGCGATCGCTGCGCGGTTGCGGAGGGCCCGATGAGGCCGGACCTGACCGGCTTCTCCCGCGGCAGCAACCGCCGGGTGGTCGGCGTCTGGGTGGTGTTCGTGCTCGCGTTCGCGAGCTGGCTGGTGGGCGGTTACATCGGCGCGGCTGTCGCCGTGGTGGCCGGTATCGCCCTGATCTTCGTGCGGTGGTGGGGCCAGCCGGCGTGGTCGTGGGCGGTGTTGTGGCGGCGCGGCCGGCGACCGATCGAGTGGGCTGCCCCGGTTACCGTTGCCAACAACCGATCCGGTGGCGGCGTTCGCGTGCAAGACGGGGTCGCCGTGGTCGCGGTGCAGCTGCTCGGCAGGGGGCACCGCGCCACCATGGTGACCGGCTCGGTGACCGTCGAAACCGAAAACGTGCTCGACATAGTCGAATTGGTGCCGATGCTGCACCAGGCCCTGGGCCTGCAGCTCGATTCGATCAGCGTCGTCACCATCGGCTCCCGGCACGGCACCGTCGGCGACTTTCCGCGAGTGTACGACTCCGAGATCGGAACCCCGCCCTATGCGGGCAGGCGCGAGACCTGGCTGGTCATGCGGCTGGCGGTGATCGACAACGCCCAAGCCCTGCTGTGGCGCACGACCGTTGGCGCGGCAGCCATTTCGGTCGCACAGCGCATCGCGGGGTTGTTGCGCTGCCAGGGAATGCGGGCAAAGGTGGCCACCGCCACCGACCTGGTCGAGCTCGATCGCCGCCTCGGGTGGGACGCGGTGTCGGGAACCGCACAGAGATGGAAAGCGATACGCGGAGAAGCGGGTTGGATGACCACCTATGCGTATCCCGCCGAGGCGATCACGTCGCGCAACCTCTCGCAGGCGTGGACGCTGCGCGCCGACGAGGTCATCCAGAACGTGACGGTGTACCCGGACGGTGACTGCACCGCGACCATCACCGTGCGCACACCGACGCCGGCGCCGACGCCGCCGAGCGTGATCCTGCGCCGCCTCAACGGAGAGCAGGCGGCCGCGGCGGCCGCGAACATGTGCGGTCCCCGCCCGCACCTGCGCGGATTACGGCGCAGTCCGCTGCCCGCGGAGCTGGTCACCGAGATCGGACCATCGGGCGTGCTGATCGGCAAACTCAGCAACGGTGATCGACTGCTGATGCCCGTTACCGACGCCGGCGAGCTGTCGCGCGTGTTCGTCGCCGCCGACGACCCGATCGCCAAACGAATCGTGATCCGCACCGCCGGTGCCGGCGAACGGGTCTGCGTGCACACCCGCGACCTGTCGCGCTGGGTCAGCGTGCGCATGCCGGAGATCAGCGTGGTGAGCAGCTCGCGCCCCGCACCACGAACCACGGTCAGCGTTGTCGAGTACGCCGCGCGACGGGGCAACAGCTTCGGCGGGCCCGACGGCGGCGGCATCGAGGCCGCAATCTCACCCACGCCGCGACCGGCAACCGTGATCACCATCGCACCCGCGGGTGCCGAGCTCTCCGAGGGGCATCGACACGGCTACGAGGTGATCATCGAGCAGATCGGCCCGGCGACGGTGAATGTCAGTGCAGCGGGCAGGGATTGGCTTGTCGAGATGGACATGTTCCGCGCCGAGAATCGGTATGTCAGTCTCGAGCCGGTCAGCATGTCGGTCGGCACGTAGCGGGTCGGTAATGCGAGTTTGAGGCACAGTGTGATGAGCGCACGTAGCGGTTGCGGCGACAGCCGGATCCGGCCGAAGGTGGCTGCCCGCGGCCCCGGCGGTGATCACCACTGTGCTCGGGACGGGGGACGTGATGGGTGATTTGCAAACTGCCCGAAGGCATTTCGATCGTGCCATGGCACTCAAGAGCCGACAGGGCCGGGCGGCGGCGCTGCCCGAGTTCGCCGCCGCCACCGACGCCGACCCGTCGATGGCCGACGCGTGGCTGGGGCGCATCGCGTGCGGTGACAGCGACCTGGCCTCGTTGCGGCAGCTGTACGCCACCAGCGAATGGCTACACCGCGAGACCACGCGCATCGGACAGACGCTGGCCGCGGAGATCCAGCTGGGCCCCTACATCGGCATCACCGTCACCGACGCGTCACAGGTCGGGCTGGCGTTGTCGTCCGCGTTGACGATCGCCGGAGAATACGCCGAGGCGGACAGGCTGCTGACCAACCGTGACCTGCTGGATTCGTGGACCAATTACCAGTGGCACCAATTGGCCCGGACGTTCTTGATGTACCGGACGCAGCGCTGGCCGGACGTGTTGTTGACGGCCGCCGAGGAGCTGCCCGCGCACGCCATCGTCATGTCGGCGGTGACGGCATCGATTTGCGCGTTGGCGGCGCACGCCGCCGCCCACCTCGGGCAGGGCCGGGTCGCTCTGGACTGGCTGGACCGCGTCGACGTGATCGGGCACACCCAGTCGTCATCCCGCTTCGATGCCGACGTGTTGACGGCGTCGATCGGCCCGGCCGACATTCCGCTGCTGGTCGCCGATCTGGCCTATGTGCGCGGGATGGTGCACCGGCAGCTGCGCGAGGAGGACCAGGCCCAGATCTGGCTGTCCAAGGCCACCATCAACGGGGTGCTGACCGCGGCGGCCAAAGAGGCACTGGCCGACCCGAATTTGCACCTGGTGGTGACCGACGAACAAACCATCGACAGCCGCACCGATCGATGGGACGCGTCGTCGGCCAAGAGCCGCGACGAGCTCGACGACGACGCCGCCTCGGACCGGCGCGCCGAGCTGCTGGCCGAGGGACGCAAGCTGCTGGCCAAACAGGTGGGACTGGCCGCGGTCAAGGAAGCGGTCGCGGCACTGGAAGATCAACTCGAAGTGCGAATGATGCGGCTCGAGCACGGGCTGCCGGTGGAGGGACAGACCAACCACATGCTGCTGGTTGGACCGCCCGGCACCGGTAAAACGACCACCGCCGAGGCGCTGGGCAAGATCTACGCCGGCATGGGGATCGTGCGGCACCCGGAGATCCGCGAGGTGCGCCGCTCGGATTTCTGCGGCCACTTCATCGGCGAGTCGGGACCCAAGACCAATGAGCTGATCGAAAAGTCGCTCGGGCGAATCATTTTCATGGACGAGTTCTACTCGTTGATCGAACGCCATCAGGACGGGACGCCCGACATGATCGGCATGGAGGCCGTCAACCAGCTGCTTGTGGCGTTGGAAGCGCACCGATTCGACTTCTGCTTCATCGGGGCGGGCTACGAAGACCAGGTGGATGCCTTCCTGACCGTGAACCCGGGTTTGGCCGGCCGGTTCAACCGCAAGCTACGCTTCGAGTCCTATTCGCCGGCCGAGATCGTCGAGATCGCGCACCGTTACGCCTCGCCGCGCGCCAGCCTGCTCGACGACGGCGCACGCGAGACGTTCCTGGACGCGGCGACGACCATCCGCAACTACACCACCCCCGGCGGGCGCCACGGCATCGACGCCATGCAGAACGGTAGGTTCGCCCGCAACGTCGTCGAACGCGCCGAAGGCTTTCGGGACACCCGGGTGGTGGCGCAAAAGCGTGCGGGTCAACCGGTGACCGTCGAGGATCTGCAGATCATCACCGCGGCCGACATCCAGGCCGCGGTGCGCAGCGTATGTTCCGACAACCGCGACATGGCGGCCATCGTCTGGTGACGGTCAGGCCGGCTCGAAGCGAAACACGCTGAGCCGCCCCGCCAGTGCCTCGAATTCGTCGGCCGTGCCGTCGCGCACCATCCCCGATCGTTTCGCGAAGGCCACACCCACGGGGACCTTGGCGGGGAACTCGCGCAGCACCGGCCGCGCCTCACTGGCCGAGAGTTCGACGATCCGGACCGGGCGTGATCGCCGGCCCCGGCTCAGTGTGCCCACGCCGGCCGCCCGGGCATTGGCCGCCCAGTCGGCGCCGGGATAGCCGGCCACCACGTAGAGGCCGCCCGCGAAATCGAAAGGCGTCATCGGGGTGCTGCGCGGTTGACCCGACTTGCGGCCGGGCACCGTAAGCACCATGGCGGGCCCGGTCGGGATGCCGAGGCGTTGCACCGCCATCATGAACTTGTTCATTCCCTTGAGGTAGCGCGGGGGACGCGGATCGGCCATTTCAGATTCCTACTTTCTCGTTGCTGAACATCTCTCGGTGTTCGGAAACCCAGTGCGCGAAGGGGACTGGCGGCCGGTCGAGGATCTGCTGCACGTCCTGGGTGACCGCGGCGGGTTTGTCGAGCGTCTCGGCGAGCATGGCGATGTACGCGTCGGCGAAGCCGGCGCTGAAGCCCAACCCGAGAAAGCGTTGCCGCACCGCGTCAACGGGGACCTCGCGGTATTGCAGCGGCCTGCCCAGCACACCGCCGATGACCTCGACCAGCTCTGCGTTGGTGAAGGCCTGTGGGCCGGTCAGCGGGATCCGTTGTCCATCAAGGTAATCGGTGAGCAATGCGCGTGCCGCGACGCTGGAGATGTCCGCCTCGACGATCGGCGCCGTCGACGCGGCGGCGTACGGCCCGGCGACCACGTCGCCGGCGCGGATCTGCGCGGACCACATGCCGGCGAAGTTCGTGGCGAACACGGTGGGCCGCAGGCTCACCCAGGCCAGGCCGGAGTCGACCGCGAGGCGCTCGACCTCCCTGTTGCGGTCGCCGCGAAACCGGGACGGCTGCCGCGTGTCGTCGTCGTCGGCGTTGATCGCCGACAGCGCGACCAGCTTGGCGACTCCGGCGCGCCGGCATTGCGCCACCACATCCTCCAACTGCGCACCCAGCGCCCGCGAGTTCAGGAATACCGCGGAGGCACCCGAGAGCGCGTCGATAACCGAACCGAATACCTCGACTTCCGGGGAAAACCCGGCACCGGCCGGTTGTCGGGTGACCGCCCGAACCCGGGCCCCCGCGGCGATGAGTTCGGTGACGAGTGGACGTCCGACGTTGCCGGTCGCACCGGTGACGACGATGGTCATGATGGGTTCCTTCCATGAACTTCCTGCACTGCCGAAAACGACGGGACAAAAGGTGGGAAAGTTACATCGGAGAACCCGTAACTTTTTGCCCCAGCGGATCGTCGAAGAGTCATGAACCAGTCGCAGTCAGCAAGCGACCAGGTCAGCGAGGCCTGGCGCCGCCACCGCCCGTATCTGGTCAACCTCGCCTATCAGATGTTGGGTGACGTCGGCGAGGCCGAAGACATTGCGCAAGAGGCCTTTCTGCGATTCTCGTGCACCGACGTCGGCGAGATCGAGGACGCGCGGGGCTGGCTGACCGTGGTGGCGAGCCGCCTCTGCCTCGACCAGGTGCGCTCGGCCCGCGCCCGCTACGAGCGCCCGGGCGACGTTCCCGAGCAACCGGCCGCGCGCCGCTTCGACCCGGCCGACCGGGTCACCCTCGACGACGAGATCCGCAGCGCGCTGCTGGAAGTCTTGCGCAGGCTCAGTCCGGGGGAACGGGTCGCCTTCGTGTTGCACGACATCTTCGGCGTCCCCTTCGAGTCGATCTCGCAGACGGTGGGACGGCCGGTCGGCACCTGCCGTCAGCTGGCGCGGCGTGCGCGGTCCAAATTCTCTGCGGCACAACCGAAGCTGAGCGACGTCGCGTCGGCCGAGCACCAGTTGGTCACCGAGAAGTTCATCACCGCATGCGCCAACGGTGACCTCGACGGGCTGGCCGCCGTGCTGGATCCGACGGTGTGGGGGGTGGGCACGATCCTCGCGGACCCGGCACCGCCACCACAGATCAACCACGGCCCGGCCGCGGTCGCCACCAACCTGCTGCGCTACCTGTGGCCGGACGTGACCCTGGTCAGCGGCCCCGCCGGGGGGCCGGTGCTGCTGGCCTTCAGCGAGCGACGCCTCTTCGCCGTCATCGTGTTGACGATCCGCGATTCCCGGGTGATGAAGATCGAGGCGATCGCCGACCCGTCGGCGCGCGCTTAGTTCTGTTCGTCCGTCGGTCGCTGCTCGCCGGCACCGTCGGAACGCGTTTCGAAGTAGCCGGCGATCGTCGCGGTGACTTCGAGGAATTTGCGCCGCGTGGCCGGGGCCATCTCACGGCCCACGTCGATGACACCGCCGGGCCGCAGGTGGGGATCGAAGGGCACTTGGATCACCGGCCGGCCGTGATCGGTGAACTCGCGAGCGAGCAGTTCCCGGGTGCGTTTGTCGGCGTGCCCGTCGGAATCGTTGAGCACCACGATGCTGTAGCGCAGCAGCGTGGCCAGGTTCTGATCGGCCAGCCACTCCATGGTCCGCGCGGCGGCGGATGCGCCGTCCGCCCAGGGCGAGGACACCACGATCAACGCATCCAGGTCACGCAGGACTTCCTGGGTGAGGGGTGCGTCCATCGTCGAACCGCAGTCGATGACCGAGATCGTGAAATGGCGGTCCAGCCGCAACGCTGCCTCCCGGTAGATCGCCGGATCGAGCACGCGGCGCGGGCCCGACGCCGGTTCTCCGGCGAGCACATGAAGACCCGCGGAATTCCGGCCCAGCCGCGCCACGACGTCGTCGAAGGACCGGAGGTTCTTGTCGGCGGTGAGCTCCCAGAACGAGCCCGTCGACGCTGGATCGATCCGGCTGCTGAGCCGGCCGAAAGCGGTATCGGCGTCGATCGCCACGACGTGATCCTGCCGACGGAGTCCGGCGAACAGAGAGCCCACGCTGGCGGCCACCGACGTCTTTCCCACGCCGCCCTTGCCCAGCACGCCGACCTTGTAGTTGCCGTACAGGCGGGTGCGGATGGCGGCTTCGAATTGGGCCTCCTGCAGCTGGGCGGGTGACGGGCCGAGGTTGACCAGGCCGAAGGTGGCCAGCCGCAGCGCGCGCCGCCAACCGCGGTCGGGCAGCTCGGGCGGCGTGGCCGCGGGCGCGGAAGGGGTGGGCTGCTGAGGCGACGACACCGTGGGTGGCGGGCGCAACGTTGGGCCGGGACTTTCC
>NZ_LZJP01000060.1:0-153287 GCF_001667865.1 Mycobacterium mantenii
ATACGCCGCCCCGGACTTGAGCACCGCCAGGATCGCCACGATCGCCTCGGCCGAGCGCGAAAACAGCAGCGCGACAAAATCACCCGGACCCGCCCCGCGGCCGGCCAGCACGTGCGCCAACCGGTTGGCCGCCTCGTCGAGCTCCCGGTACGTCCACGACCGGCCCTCGAACCGCACCGCCACCGCGTCCGGGGTGCGGGCCGCCTGCGCGGCGAACAGCCCCGCGACGGTCACCGGTTCCATCGGCTCGGCCAGCACCGCTTGGTTGCCCCACGTCGCGAGTCGGGCGTGCTCGGTGGTGTCCAGCAGATCCACCGAGGACAACCGCCGCTGCGGCTCGGCGGTGACGGCGGTCAGCAGCCGCTGCAGCCGTCCGATCATCGCCTCGACGGTGTCCGCATCGAACACGTCGGTGCGGTATTCGGCCGTTACGGCGATGCCGGCGCGCTGACCGGACTCGGTGAACCGTTCGGCCAGGGAGAACGTCAGGTCCATGCGGGCGGTGTCGGTATGCAGCGGCATCGGGGTGACCTGCAGGTCGCCCAGCGCCAGCCCGGCGGCGGGGGTGCTGACCTCCCCCGGGAAATTCTCCCAGCCCAGCAGCACCTGAATCAGCGGGTGATGGGTCAGGCTTCGGGTGGGGTTGAGCCGCTCCACCAGCAGTTCGAAGGGCACGTCCTGGTGCTCGAATGCGGCCAGGCTGCGCCGGCGCACCTGGGCCAGCAACTCGGTGAAGGTCGGGTCCCCGGCGACATCGACGCGCAGCACCAGGGTGTTGACGAAGAAGCCGATCAGTTCGTCGAGCGCGGGTTCGGGACGCCCGGCGATCGGAAAGCCAACGGCCACATCGTCACTGGCGCTGATCTTGGAGAGCAGCGCGGCGAAGGCGGCCTGGATCACCATGAAGCTGGTCGCGTTGTGCTCGCGGGCTACCCGGCGCAGTTGTTGCTGCAGCTCCGCCGGCCAGTTGACCGCCAGCCGGGCGCCGCGGTGGTCGGCGACCTGCGGGTAGGGCCGGTCGGTGGGCAGCTGCAGGCGTTCGGGCAGCCCGGCGAGGGCGTCCGCCCAGAAGTCGAGTTGCGCGGCGATGCGGCTGCCGCTGTCTTCCACGTCGCCGAGATAGGCGCGCTGCCACAGGGTGTAGTCGACGTACTGCACCGCCAGCGGCGCCCAGTCGGGGGCGTGCCCAGCGCACCGGCTGGCGTACGCCACCCCGAGGTCACGCGCGAAGGGTGTGATCGACCAGCCGTCGGCGGCGATGTGGTGCACCGCGACCACCAGCATGTGCTCATCGTCGTCGACGGTGAAAAGCTCTGTGTGTAGCGGGCTTTCGCTCGACAGGTCAAACGCGTACTGGGCGGCCGCCGCCATGCGCTCACGCAGCCGGTCCTCCGGCCATCCGCGGGCATCCACGACGCCGCAGGCGAAGCCGATCTGCTCGGCGGGAACCACCACCTGCTGCGGGATTCCGTCGGCCGACGCGAACACCGTGCGCAGGCTTTCGTGGCGGCCCACGACATCGGCCAGCGCCGCGGCCAGCGCGCCGGTGTCCAGGTGCCCGCACAGCCGCAACGCCACGGTGACGTTGTAAATCGGTGAGGGCCCTTGGAATTGGTCGATGAACCACAACCGGGTCTGGGCGAAGGACAGCGGAATCACCGCCGGGCGCTCCCCCGCCACCAACGGCTCGGGCCGATCGGCGTCGCCGCCGGCAAGAAGCGCCAGCTCCGCGGCCGTCGGCGCCTCGAACACCGCCCGGACACCGAGATCGGAGTTCAGGCTGGTGTTGACCGCGGCGATCAGGCGCATCGCCGACAGGGAATCCCCACCGAGGTCGAAGAACGAGTCGTCGACGCCGACCCGCTCCAGGCCGAGCACCTGGGCGTAGATGCCCACCAGGATCTCCTCGGCCGCGGTGGCCGGGGCGCGGTAACGATCCACGTCCTGGTATTCCGGTTCCGGCAGAGCCTTGCGGTCCAGCTTGCCCGACGAGGTCATCGGGAATTCCTCAAGCGCCACAATGTGTGTCGGCACCATGTATTCCGGCAGCCATGCGCTCAGCCGCTCGCGCACCTCGCCGATCTTGGTGTTGGTGCGGGGATCGTTGGCGTGGCTGGTGCGGCGCCGAGACCCGGTGGGCGGCAGGTAGAGGTCGGTCAACGGGGTGGTGTCGGCAGCGTCGACGAAAACGGCGCTCAGAGTGCCGGATTGGGCACCCCAGGTCACCGCGACGCGATACCCGAGTGACTCGCCGATGCGGTGCACCTCTTCGGCGACGGCGGCATCGGCGACGGACTCGGCTTGGGCGAGCGCGTCGGCCACGGGTTGTCCCTCGGCGAGCGCGGTTTCGACGCAGACGTCGGCGGCGACCCCGGCCTGCGGGATGTCGGTGACGCGGACGACGGCGGGCCGTTGGGACGCCAACACGTCGCGCAGCCCTTCGGAGCCCGCGCACTCGGCCCACGACCAGGTGGGTGCGTCGCCCACGGAACGCACGGATGCGGGCGCCTTGCGGATGACGACGTCGTAGCGGTACCGGTTCAGCTCGTTGTCGGCGAATCCGCGTTTGACCTGGATGTCGACGCCGCCGGCCGCGGCACAGTTGACCGCCCAGGTGGTGAAAAACTCTGGGGCCAAGAGCAATTCGGTTTCACCCAGCATGGCGTGGCGCACCCGCTTGCGGAGGTCCGCGGCCTCGGTGAGCTCGGTGCCGCCGCGGGCCAGCGCGATCGCGGTCTGGAACGCGCCCTGCAGGCTGTGGTTACGGACGTCGCCGACGAACAGCGCCCCGCCGGGGGCCAGCAGCTCCATGGCGTTGTCGATGACCTCGGCCAGGTATCCCGCGTTCGGGAAGTACTGGACGACCGAGTTCAGGATGATGGTGTCGAAGTGGCCGCGCGGCAGGCCTTCGGTGACGTGGGCCGGCTGGGTCCGCAGCGCAACCCGGTCGCGCCAGGGCAACTGCAGCTGCTCCAGCGAGCGGGCCAGGTTCTCGATCGCCACCGGCGAGAAGTCGGTGGCCACATACTCTTGCGCCTGCGGGGCGAGCTGCGCCAGCAGCAAGCCCGAGCCCGCGCCGATCTCGAGGACGCGCCGCGGCTGCAGGGCGACGATCCGGTCCACCGTGGCGGCCCGCCATTCGACCATCTCCGCAAGCGGGATCGGGTCGCCGCTGTAGCTGCTGTTCCAGCCGCGGAAGTCCATGCCGAATCCGGCTTCGAGGTCCGCGCCGTACAGATCGTCGTAAAGGTGTTGCCACTCTTCGACGTTGTCCTCGTCGTGGTCGGCGCCGATGGTGTGATCGAGCGTGACGTAGGCGACCAGATGGGAACCGGTGGCGCTGTCCAGCACCGTCACGGCGGCCTGAGTGACCTGCGGGCAGGCCAGCAGCGTGTTCTCGATCTCGCCCAGTTCGATGCGCTGGCCGCGCAGCTTGATCTGGCTGTCGGCGCGGCCGACGAAGTCCAAGTCGCCGTCGCGGGTCCAGCGGGCCAGGTCGCCGGTGCGGTACATGCGGGACCCGGCAGCGCCGAACGGGTTGGCCACGAACCGTTCCGCCGTCAGGTCCACCCGGCCCATGTAGCCGTGCCCCAGCGCCGGCCCACTCACATACAGCTCGCCCACCACGCCGACCGGAACCGGCTTCAGCCAGGCGTCGAGGACGAACACGCACGCACCCGCGAGTGGGGTGCCGATGCGGACCGGGCCGTCGGCCGGCAGGGGTGCGGTGAGGCTGACCCAGATGGTGGTTTCGCTCGGGCCGTAGACATTGAACATCCGCCGGCCTGGCGCCCAGGTGGTCACCAATTCTTTCGGGCAGGCCTCACCGCCGACCATCACCGTGTCGAAGCCGGGCAGCCGGGCGTGATCCAGCGACGACAGCACCGTCGGGGTCAGGAATGCGGCGCTCACGCGCTGGTTCTGCAGCAGGGCGGTCAGCGGTTCGCCGGCGTACACCTGCGGCGGTGCCACCACCAGCGCGGCCCCCGCCGCCGCGGCCATCGCCATCTCGCCCACCGACGCATCGAACGTCGGCGACGCCACCATCAGCACCCGGGTATCGGTGTTCAACCCGCATGAATCACATTGCGCCGCAGCCCATCCCAGCAGACCGGCGTGGCTCACCAGCACGGCTTTAGGGGTGCCGGTGGAACCCGAGGTGAAGATCACGTAGGCGCTGTCGTCGGCGGTCAGCGGCGCCAGACGGTCGGCGTCGGTGATCGCCTCGGAGCTGCGCCCCGACAGGTCCAGCCCGTCGATCCGCAGGACCGGGCGCGTCCCCGCGCCGGCGACCTCGTCACTACCTCGGGTCAACACGCACACCGCGTCGACGGCGTTCAGCGCCGAGGCGACCCGGTCGACCGGGTGGTCCAGATCCACCGGCGCATGGATGCCGCCGGCCTTGACCACGGCCCACCACGCGACCACCAATTCGGCGCATCGGCCCATCGCCACGCCCACGGCGCGCTCCGGGCCGACGCCCGCTTCGATCAGCGCCAGGGCCAGCCGCGTCGACCACTCGTCGAGTTCGCGGTACGACAATTCCCGCTCGCCGTCGACCACCGCCGGCGCGTCCGGGGCGATCGCCAGCGCCTGGGTCAACAGCTGCGGCGCCACCCCGACCGGCCCCGTGACCTCGGCGCCCGACAACCGCGACAGCACCAGCTCGCGCTCACCGCGATCCAGCAGCTCGATCGCCGACAGCCGCCGGGTGGGATCGCTGGTCATCGCCACCAGCACGCGCTGGAATCGGTCGAGGAGCGACGCGATACCGGCGCCGTCGAACACGTCGGCGTCGTACTCGATGTGCAGACCGAGCTCGCTGCCCGGCAGGGCCTCCACGGTCAGCGGGTAGTGGTTGTACTCCCGGTTGGTGAGCTCGGCGATGGCCAGCCCGTCGGCGCCCAACGTCATGCCGCTCTCGACGGGGTAGTTCTCGTAGACGAACAGCGTGTCGAAGAGTTGATCGTGGCCGGTGACGCGGTGAATCTCGCTGAGCGCCAGGTGCTGGTGCTCGAGCGCGTCGTTGTGGCTGCTCTGCAACTGGGCCAGCAGCTCGGCGGCGGTGGTGGTCACGCCGATGTTGGCACGCACCGGCACCGTGTTGATCAGCAGCCCGACCATCGATTCGGCGTCGTCGACCTCCAGCTGCCCGACGCGGGACCGCGGGGTGCCGAAGACGACGTCGTGCTGACCGGTGAGCGACGTCAGTACCACCGCCCAGGCCGCCTGCAGCACCGTGCTGACGGTGGTGTGGCAGGAGCGGGCCAGCTCGGTGAGCGCCCTGGTGGTTTGCTCAGGCACACAAGACTTTTCGAAGCCGCGGCTGCCCTGTCCCAGTCGGCCCTCCGGCGCGACCAGGGTGGGCGTGTGAAAGCCGTTCAGCACCTCACCCCAGGCCTCGCGGGCGGCGTCGAGGTCCCGGTCGGCCAGCCAGGTGAGGAACGCCCGGTAGGAGCCGGCGGCGGGCAGCCGTTCCCCGTAGTAGCTGGTGAAGATTTCGCGCAGCAGGATCGGCAGCGACCAGCCGTCCAGCAGGATGTGGTGATTGGTGAGCAGGAACCGGTGCCGACGGTCCGCGGTGCGGATTAGCGCGGCGCGGAACGCGGGCTGGCCGGCGAGGTCGCGCACCGCGGCGCGCTCGGAAACGCACAGCTGCTCGATCAGCTCGTCGGCCTCGGCCGCGTCGGTGCCGTCGAGCTCGAGGTAGCGCCACTCGACGACGGGATCGGCCGGGATTATCTGCACCGGCTCGTCGTACTGTTCGCAGAACAGCGCCGCCAGGTGGGGGTGCCGGTTGACCACGGTGTGCACCGCGTCGCGCAGGCGATCGGGGTCCAGCGGTCCGGTGAGGGTGAAATCCAGTTGCACCGCGTACATGTCGTCGCTGCCCTGCGCGGTGCTGGAGTGGAAGAGCAGGCCCTGCTGCAGCGGCGTCAACGGCAGGATGTCGGCGATGTGGTGCTGACGCTGCAACTCGTCGATCTGCTGCTGGGTCAGGCGGGCCGGCGCGATGTCCGACGGCGTCAGTCCGCCCCCACCGGAACGCACGTGCGCGCACACGCCGGCCAACGCCTCGAACCACAGCCGGCTCAGTCGGGTGATCTGGTTGGCGTCGAGAACCGATGGCGCCCAAGTCCATTCGGCATGCAGGTGCGGGCCGCCGCCGGTATCGATGGTGCCGGCGTTGAGCTCGACGGTGTGCGTCAGCGGCATGGGCACCGCCGCGGCCGCACCGATCAGCGACAGACCCTGCTGGCTGATCCGCCAGCCCTCGCCCGTCGAATCAGACGCTGCGCCTTGACGTCCCAGGTAGTTGAAGGCGATCGACGGGTCGGGCCCGGCCAGGTCAACCTCGGTGTTCAGGTAACGCAGCAGCCCGTAGGTCAGCGGCTCCGGCAGGGTCCGCAGCTGCTCCTTGGCGGCTTTGATCACCGGTCCCAGCGCCGCGTCGCCGTCCGCCACCTGCGCCCAGCTCAACCCGGCCACGCCCAGCGACACCGGGTACTTGGTGGTGAACCAGCCGACGGTGCGGGACAGGTCGATGTCGGCCGCGAGTTCCTCGTGACGCCCGTGGCCCTCGACGTCGATGCCGATCGATTCGGCGGCGTCACCCAGGAATTCGGCCCAGGCCAGGCCGAACGCGATCAACAAGATGTCCTGGATGCCGGCATGGAACGCCGTCGGCACCTCACCGATCAGCGCCCCGGTCGTCTCGGCATCCAGCTCCACCGACATGCGCCCGGCCGAGGCATAGGTGTCCAGCTCGGGGTTGGCCGCGGGCAGCGCGGCGGGAGTCGCCGTCACCCTCTTCCAGGCGCCCGCCTGACGGACGACGTCGGGGCGGCGGGCGTGTTCGGTCAGCAGTGTCGCCCACTTGGCGAAGGACGTGCCCGCCGGCGGCAACTCCACCGGCTGCCCCGCGCTGTGCAGCGCCCAGGCAACGTTGAGGTCTTCCAACAAGATCCACCACGACACCGCGTCGACGGCCAGGTGGTGAAT
Source organism: Mycobacterium mantenii (assembly GCF_001667865.1). GTDB lineage: Bacteria > Actinomycetota > Actinomycetes > Mycobacteriales > Mycobacteriaceae > Mycobacterium > Mycobacterium mantenii_A. The sequence goes on from NZ_LZJP01000060.1 coordinate 7,003, forward strand.
GATCACCGTCAACTGCCCGGTGGGCTCGACCCACAGCGCGCTCAGCATGGACCCGGCGGCCGGGTTCAACCGCGACCGCGCGTCCAGCAGCGCCTCGTCGGACAACTCGTCCACCGATCGCAGGCAGTCCCCGGCCCGCACCGAGCCGGGCTCGGGTGCCTGCAACGACCAGCCGCCGGCTTCGTCCCTGTCGACGCGCAGTCGCAGCATCGCGTGCCGATCGACCAAGGCCTGCAACACCTTTGCGACGTCGGCCGCCGTCACCCCGGCGGGGGCCTGGACCATCACGGTCTGGTTGAACTGATCGATCGGGCCGCCAAAGCTTTCGATGCCCTGCAGCCACCGCATGATCGGGGTGGCCGGCACCGGGCCGACACCCTCGTCGACCACGTCGGATGCCCCGTCGGTCACGCCGGCGACCCGGGCCAGCCGGGCCACGGTCTGTTCGACGAAGACGTCCCGCGGCCGGCAGGTCAGGCCCGCGGCCCGCGCCCGCGCGACCACCTGCAGCGACAGGATGCTGTCGCCGCCGAGCTCGAAGAACGACTCGTCGACGCCGACCCGCTCCACCCCGAGCACCTCGGCGTAGATGCCGGCCAGGATCTCCTCGACCGCGTTGCCCGGGGCGCGATATTCGCCCGCGTGGTAGTCGGGTGCCGGCAGGGCGCGGGTCTCGAGCTTGCCGTTGACCGTCAGGGGCAGCTGCTCCAGCACCATCACCGCGGTCGGCACCATGTAGGCCGGCAGCCGTTCGGCCAGGGCGGCGCGCGCCTCGGCGGGGTCGACGGTCCCGGTGACGTAACCCACCAGCCGCAAGGCGGCGGGGCGGTCCTCGCGGGCGATCACCACGGCGACCTCTACCCCATCCAGCCCCGCCAGCGCCGCCTCGATTTCGCCGAGTTCGATGCGATATCCGCGGATCTTGACCTGATCGTCAGCGCGCCCGAGGTAGCGCAGCTGACCGTCGTCGCCCCAGCACACCAGGTCTCCGGTGCGGTACATCCGCTCGCCCGGGTCACCGAAGGGACAGGCGACAAACCGCGACCCGGTCAGTCCGGACCGGCCCACGTACCCGGCGGCCACCCCGCGGCCGGCGACGTACAGCTCACCGACCACGCCGGTGGGCACCGGGCGCAGCCACCCGTCGAGGACGAACAACGCGGCGCCGTCGACCGGCGACCCGATCGGTGGCTTCCCAGAACCTTTCGTCAGCGGTGCGCTGATCGCCACACACATCGTCGTCTCGCTGGGGCCGTACGCGTTGACCATCACGCGCCCCGGCGCCCAGCGGTCCACCACCTCGGCGGGGCAGGCCTCACCGACGACCGCGAGCGACACCGAGTCCAGACCCTCCGGCGACAGCATTGCGGCCGCCGTCGGGGTCTGCGTCAGCACGCTGACTTCCTCGCCCACCAGGACGTCGTGGAGCTCCTCGGGTGAACGGGCTACGTCCTCAGACACCACCACCACGCGTCCGCCGCGCAGTAGTGCGCCGAACATCTCCCACACCGAAACGTCGAATGCGTAGGAGTGGCACTGAGACCACACCCCCGCGGCCGGCAGCCCCGCGTCCAGCGAGCCCAACAGCTGGGTGACGTTGCGGTGAGTGATTGCAACGCCTTTGGGCACACCGGTGGTGCCCGAGGTGTAGATCAGGTAGGCGATGCCGGCCGGGTCCGGCCCGGGCAGCGCCGTGGCCGGTTGGGTGTCGATATGCGGATCGGCGATGTCGATGACCGCCACTTCGTGGCCGTCGAAGCGGTCGGCGAGATCGGCGGTGGTGACGGCGGCAACCGGGCCGGCGTCGGCGAGCATGAAGCCGATCCGCGCGTCCGGTGACGTCGGTTCGATGGGCAGGTAGGCGGCCCCGGTTTTGAGCACCGCCATGATCGACACGATGGCCTCGGCCGAACGCGGCAGCAACAATGCCACATACTCGCCCGGGCCGGCACCCTGACCGACGAGCAAGTGCGCCAATCGATTAGCGGCGTCGTCCAGCTCGCGATAGGTCATGGAGCGGCCCTCGCAGACCACCGCTACCGCCTCGGGTGAACGGTCTACGTGCGTGCCGAACAGCTCCGGCACCGATAGCGGTGCGCTTGCCGGACGCGTCCAAACCGCTTGATTACCAACCTCTTCCAGGCGGGCGTGCTCATCGGTGCGGAGCACATCCAACGACGACAACCGCAGGCTCGGATCGGCGGCGATGGCCGCCAGAATCCGCTGCAGCCGCTCCGCCAGATCCGAAACGTCGAAATTGGAGAAGGGCTGTCCGGTGCCCACCGTGCTGAGGAACTGCTGATCGCCGAATCCGAGGAAGAACAGCCCGAAGTGGCCGACCGGGCCGAAGCTGGTGTATTTCGCGGTCGCCGGCACGTCGCCGAGGCTCAGCGTGAGGCGGGCCGGGACGAAGTTGACCACCACCCGGTTGGGCGTCTGCCTCGGACCGTTGAAGTGACCCTCGCCGTCCAGCGTGCGGGTCGGGAATTGCTGATGCCGCAGAGCTTCTCGCGATCGCACGTCGACGTGCCGGCAGAAGTCGGCGAACGTCGTGTCCGGCGCAGCGTTCAACACCAGTGGCACGACCCCGGCGAGCATTCCGGGGTGCGTCTTCGACGCCGGATCGACGCGCCGGCTGACCGGAAAGTCGAGCACGACTTCGTCGGAGCCATCGGCGGACCAGCCGCGCACCAGCAGCGCGCACGCCGCGGTGAGCACCGATGACCGACGGATGCCAAGCGCTTTGGACAGCTCTTTGACCTTGCCGACAACCGCCTGATCCAGTTGCACCGGCGGAGAGGGCGAATACGGGTCGCGCCCATCGTCGGCCGCGGTCGACGCGTATCCCGCACCGTCGCCCTCGGGGCGGTGCTCGGTCCAGTATTCCCTGTCTTCAACGTATTTCGGCGAAGCCTCGTAATCCAACTCGCCGCTGACGAGGTCGTGCAGCGAGCCGAAGAAGGCAGGCGGAATCGGTTTTCCGGAGGCGAGCGCGGAATAGACCGCTGCGATTCGCCGGCCGACCAGCGCAATGCCCATCCCGTCGATGGCGATGTGGTGGCAGGTCGTGAACCAGTAGTACTCGTCGGGCGCGGTCCGGAACAACGCGAACTTGATCATTGGGCCGGTGAGCGACATCGGCGTTCGCTGAATCGATGAAGCCGTCTCGCGTACTTCCCGCTCAGGATCGCGCGAGTCGGTCAGGTCGTAGAAGACCAGATCGACATCGTCGTAGTCGACGGCCTTCTGGAAGACCTGGCCGTCCTCCTCGAAGAACGAGGCCCGCAGGCTTTCGGCTTCGGCCACCACGTGTCGCATCGCCTGATGCAGCAGGCCGACGTCTATGGCGCCCTCGATATGTACGAGCACACCCAACTGCCAGGCGACGTCGAAAAAACCCGTTTGCTGCGCCAGCCAGATGTCCAGCTGGCCTCGCGTCACCGGAAGTGCCCGGTCACCACGCTCCACTAACAGACCCCCACCAAAAGTTTGACCCCAAAACCCTTCATACCGACATCGGTCTACTGATCACAAACTGGCGCCCTCAGCGTGTCGCGCAGGCTTTTCGCCCGTATATCGGGCCAAGTTTCTTCGACGTATTGCAGGCAGCTGGCGCGGTCGGCTTCCCCAAAAACTACCCTCCAACCGGCGGGAATGTCGGTAAATGTCGGCCAAAGACTGTGTTGTTCTTCGTTATTGACCAAGACGAAAAAACGGCCATTGTCGTCATCAAACGGATTGAGCGGCATCGGATGGACCCCCTAAACATCGAGACGCAAATTACAAAGTTACGCCGCACGCGCAGCACGAACTTGGTTGCGGCGCTTGAGGATTGAGCCGTCAGGCTCGGCCAGTATGTCGACCGGCCCGCGCGGCGGGTTTTTGCACCGCCGGGCTCAGTCGTGAGGGGAAGCACCGCAACGCGGCGGTCGCGGTACCCATCCCGACCCTTCGGCGACAGTCGCCGTTCACCGGCTGTGCAGCCCTGGCGAACGGATTGCGCGACTTTCGCCGTCGCGATCCACGGTCGCGGGGTACCCACCCGCTCTTGCACAAAACATGCGAATCCCGTTCTCACATAACCAATCAGCTTTCACACTACTATTCCGCCGGATTTTTGCTACTTAGCGAAAGTAATGTGTCGCGGGGGCGTCCGGGTTCATCTCGCGTCCCGAACGCCCCGTCGACCCGCTCCCCGCCGCCGGACTCCGGCTGTCGTCGTTTGCCGTTGCTGCCGGGCGGGATGATGTTGACGCAATCACAAAGTGTTTGCTCGTGATGCCGCCGTGTCCCCGATGTCGGCGGTCGCAACGACGACGCAACCGGTTGAATCAACCCAAGCACGTGAATCAACCCCCTCTAGCTGCGTATCTCGAATTCACCACTGGCGCAGCAGGACTCCGGATCGGCCAGGCCTCCACCATGCAAAAACGTACGGACGATTGCTAGCTCGGAGTCCAGTGTCATGCGATCGGCGATCGCCACTGCGTACTATCCCGTAGCTGCGACCAGTTGGCGTGACCCGCGCCGCCTGACCCCAGGATCCGTCCGCGCATTCGCCTGCCGGCGAGCGGAATCCGCCGTCGGCCCCGCCTCGGCGCGGTTTGCTAAGGGCGATCTGCGGGCATCTAGACACGCCCGCACGCAGGCAGTTTGTGATTGTTCTCACCCACCTAAGGCATGTGCGGGGTTCGCCGGCGACGGGGCGACAAGCCAGCCGGCTAACGCTGGCCGCAGAAAGCGCACACCGCGGACGGGCGGTATTCCGGCCTGCGGATCCGGTCTCTCACCTGGCCTGCAACGCGTCGCGCAGCGCTATTGAAAACTGTTGAACGAGATCACGATTGGGCACACACAGCTGATTCATAGCCAGCTTTGCCGAAACGGATTTCGCAGCGCTGATCCACCTTTCGGCGGCGTTTAGTCCCCCGCGTTCGCGGGTAGAGCCGGGAACCATGTGGGGGTCAGTGCTGGGTTTGGGGATCCTGGCTGCGCTCAATCCGGTCCGTCTCGGTCTCGCCCTGCTGATGATTTCGCGTCCGCGGCCCGGGCCGAGCCTGCTCGCCTACTGGCTCGGCGGGTTGACGGTGTGCATACCCGAGTTGCTCATCCCGCTGATCCTGCTGAATTTCACGCCGATGTTCGGACACGTCGCGCACGGTTCGGCCGCCCAGTCGACGACCTCGAACCTCGGGAAGATCCAAATCGGCCTTGGCGTGGTCGGCCTGTCGATCGCCGCAGTTATGACCGTGCGCTTCGTTACCCGTCGATCCCAACCCGCACCCGAGGACGACCGATCCCCCGCGTTGTCGACGGTCTCCGGGGCACCGATCGCGATGCCGCGGTTGCTGACCCGGGTGCAGGACGAGCCGACCGAGGACCCATCCCCATTCCGGCGACTACTCGTCCGCATGCACAACGCCTGGGACAGCGGCTCCTCGTGGGTGGCATGGGTGATCGGCATCATCTCGGTGCCCATCGACGGCGTCCTCTTCATCGTCGCCATCATCGCGGCATCGGGTGCCTCCGTCACCGCGCAGGCCGGCGCCTCCGTGGCGTTCATCCTCCTGATGTACGCCGTCATCGAGGTCATCCTGGTCGGCTACGTCGCCACGCCGGCGAAAACTCAAGCCTTCTTGCTCGTGTTGCACAACTGGGTGCGGACCTACCACCGGCACATCCTGGTGGCCCTGTTCACGGTGGTCGGGATTTCCCAGCTGGCCCAGGGCCTGCACGTCCTCTGATCGGCCGGCGAAGTCTGATCGGCCGGCGAACCGGCTCAGCTCGAACGCGGCGGAAGATCCGCGTGCACCAAGTTGCGGGCGATCTCCTCAACCCTGGTGTTCGTTTCCTGCGAGAGCCTGGTCAGCAGGCCGAACGCCTCATCCGCGTCGATATTGAATCGCTCCATGACCATGCCCTTGGCCTGGCCGATCATGTCTCGGGTCGCGATCGCGCGCATCAGTTGCTTGTTCTCCGTGGCCAACGCGCGCTGGCGCTGGAGGTGACGGCCGGTTTCCACGGCGCTGACGGCCGCGAGGGTGTGCAGCAGGTCTGCCGGATCCCAGGCGACACCGTGATCGATGTCGCGCGCCACCTCGTCGAGAAGTTGCCGGCTCTGCGCGACTTCCTCCACGCGGTGCACCACGCCGACCAGCTCGCCGTGATCGAGCAACGGGGAGTTCGTCGGACTCCACACCTTCGGCAGGAATTCATCGGGCGCGGCGGGATCGGGAATGTCGTAGCGCTGCATCCGCATCGTGTGGGTGTGGCCGCTTTGCATCGCGGTCTCCAGCGACGATGCGAGCTTCGCGGTCCCGTCGGCATGCGGGTCCTTGGGATTGTCCGGGAAGGCGTCGAAGAGGTACTGCCCGGGAAGTTCGCCGTGCTGCCGCAGCGTGACGCGCTCGTAGTCCGTGCTGGCCGCGCGGATCCGCAGATCGCGATCGAGGAGCAGGCAACACACGCCCGAAGCCCCCTGGACCATTTCTCGGGCGATCACATCGAACCGACCTTGGTTGCGCACTGCCTATGCTCTTACCCCCTCGTCGCTGCGCCTAACCCGTCAAATCCGTTGAAGCTCAGGGCGGGCTGTGCCAGGGTCGTTTCACGCCGACCTAGTCACGCGAGACATGTTCGTCCCTCGTCGAACTCAACTCGTGCAGCTCGGATTGACCCGCTGCGGGCGCCCAGCCAACGTAGGTCAGGTACAGGCCGATCACGCCGAGAACGGCGTAGATCGTGCGGTGTGCCCCGACGTTCGTCACCGAGCCGACGATCGACGAGAAGAGCCCGGGAAAGGCCAGCAGGGCGAACCCGCGCAGGGCCATCAACCAGCCCAGTACCGAGACGATGACCGCCGCCGCGCTTCGCCAGTGTGGGTGCAGGGCGATGATGACGAGACCGATCATCAGTAGCGGGGCGGCCGTCGCCCACGGCCATATCCCGATGTCGGAGAGCAGGGGCAATTCCGACCGCCTGCGCAGCAGTCCGGTGACGCACACGATGGCGTTGTACGGGCCCAACACCCGGGAGAACATGCGCGTCGCGGTGTCGACCCTCGGCGAAAAATTCATTTGTTCGCCTCCATCTTGTGCTGATCGTCCGACGACGCATCGGCCGAGCCTTTGTGTCCGAGATGCTCGAATTTGAGTGATTGATGCAGTAATTCGACCATTTAGCAGAAACTCCCCGATAGGGACCGAAGTCCCCCATTAGACGACGGTCCGAGAAAGCGACGAAGGGTCCGGCGCGGGAGGACTTTGGCCCCTACCTCCCGTCGGAGTGCAGGACCGACAGTGAGATCACCCGAGTTCGTGGCAACCTGGGAACAGGAGAAAGAAATGAATCGAGAAGCATGCAAATTCTTCAGCGGAGCGTTCGCCGGAATTGCATACGCACACGCCGGCTATGCCGTAGCCACATCCAGAGGGATCCTCGACGAACCGATCTTCCTCGGTAGGAAGTGGGGGGTCGGATTCATGTGGACCGAGGCGATTGTCTACACGGCAATAAGCGCCGCACTCGGGTATGCCGGCTGGCGCTCTCAGCCCGTGCAGCTCCGAGAGGTGAGCGCCCCGGAAACGAACGGCCAGAGCACGCAAGCCGCGACCGCGGCGCAGGTGCCTCTGTCAATGCCGCGTTGACCGGCTCACCGGGCGGTGCACTGGAGGTGAGTCGCGGGAAGTGGTCGGCGATCAGCGCGGTTCTGGTGTCCGCCACCGCGCTATTTGCCGCGGCGCCCGCATCGGCGGATGCACCCGACGATACTTTCGTCAACGCGCTTGCGAATTACGGCATCGATGTCAGCGACCGGGACAGTGCGATCGCGCACGCCCACGCGGTGTGCGCCGGATTCGACAGGGGTCAGGACTCGAGCTTTCTGGCGCTGAAGCTGACGCACGACCCGTCGTTCGACCTTTCGTTGAAGCAGGCCGGATTCTTCATCGGCGCTTCGGTGGCGATCTATTGCCCGCAACACAGAGACTCGATCGATCCCTCCCTGGTCTGGCTGCTGCCATTTCCCCCGATGATGTGAGCAGCGGTGCAGCGCGACAGGCGGCGGAGCACGCCCGCCGGGAAGCGCCATAGTCTGGTGTCCGGGACGCCTGCGATTCCTCGGGAGGTAATGACATGCCCGCACCGTCAGCCGAAGTCTTCGACCGACTGCGCCAGTTGGCCGCGATCAAGGATCCCGCGGCCCGCCAGACCAAGACGATCGACGAGGTCTTCACCGGCAAGCCGCTGACGACGATCCCGATCGCCACGGCCGAAGACGTCGAAGCCGCGTTCGCCGAAGCGCGCGCCGCCCAGGCCGACTGGGCGAACCGCCCGGTCACCGAGCGCGTCGAGATCATCAGCCGCTATCGCGACCTGGTCGTCGGAAACCGCGAGTTCCTGATGGATCTCCTGCAGGCGGAGGCGGGCAAGGCGCGCTGGGCCGCGCAGGAAGAGATCGTCGACCTGGTGGCGAACGCGAATTACTACGCGCGTGTGTCGGAGGATCTGCTGAAGCCCCGCACGGTGCAGTCGCTGCTCCCGGGGATCGGCAAGACCACGGTCGGTTACCAGCCCAAGGGCGTGGTCGGGGTGATTTCGCCGTGGAACTATCCCATGACGCTGACGGCCTCCGACTCGGTGCCGGCCCTGCTGGCCGGCAACGCGGTGGTGCTCAAGCCGGACAGCCAGACGCCGTATTGCGCGCTGGCGTGTGCCGAGCTTCTGTACAAGGCCGGGCTGCCGCGCGCGCTCTACGCGGTCGTGCCCGGGCCGGGCTCGGTGGTCGGCACCGCGATCATCGACAACTGCGACTACCTGATGTTCACCGGTTCGACGGCCACCGGCCGCCAGCTCGCGGAACACGCCGGCCGCCGGCTGATCGGGTTCTCGGCCGAGCTCGGGGGCAAGAACGCGATGATCGTCACCCGGGGGGCGAACCTCGACAAGGCCGCCAAGGCGGCGACCCGCGCGTGCTTCTCCAACGCGGGCCAGCTGTGCATCTCCATCGAGCGGATTTACGTCGAGAAGGACATCGCCGACGACTTCGCCGGCAAGTTCGGTGCCGCGGTGCGGAACATGAAGCTCGGCACCGCGTATGACTTCTCGGTCGACATGGGTAGCTTGATCTCCGCGGGCCAGCTGGACACCGTGACGGATCACGTGGATGACGCGAAAGCCAAGGGCGCCACGGTGATTGCCGGCGGCAAGGCCCGGCCGGACGTCGGGCCGCTGTTCTACGAGCCGACCGTGCTGACCGACGTCACGCCGGAGATGGAGTGCGCGGCCAACGAGACGTTCGGGCCGGTCGTCTCGATCTACCCCGTCGCCGACGTGGACGAGGCCGTCGAGAAGGCCAATGCCACCGAATACGGACTCAACGCCAGCGTGTGGGCCGGCTCGTCGGCGGAGGGCCAGCAGATCGCGGCCCGGCTGCGGTCGGGGACGGTGAACGTCAACGAGGGCTATGCGTTCGCCTGGGGCAGCCTCAGCGCGCCGATGGGCGGCATGGGCCAGTCCGGCGTCGGCCGCCGGCACGGCCCCGAGGGTCTGTTGAAGTACACCGAATCGCAGACGATCGCGACCGCGCGGGTGTTCAATCTCGATCCGCCGCTTGGCATTCCGGGGACTCTCTGGCAGAAGTCGCTGTTGCCCATCGTGCGCACGGTAATGCGGCTTCCCGGCCGGAACTGACGCAGCCGGTCTAGACCGCATTTAATTCTGTCGGCGACCCGGCTACTCGCGCTACGCTCTTCGATGTCAGCGGCACATCGCACGTCAGGGGCCCGCTATGAAGGCAGACGCGAAGCGATACGAGGAAGACGCTCGTCGGCTACGCCGGTACGCCACGTTCGAAAGCTTCTCGGATGCTGAACTTCAGCGTCTCGCCCGAGCAGCCCATCGCACGACGACGTCGGCCCCGTTGCCGCTCATTCATGAGCAGACCCCGTCGGACTCGGTGTACGTCCTGCTCAGCGGGGAGGTGGGCGTGTACGTCGGGCAGGACCGCGTCGCCGCGCTGGGGCCGGGCGAGGTGATCGGCGAGTCGGCGCTGCACCGTGGGCGGCTGCGTTCCGCGACCGTGACGACGATGGGGCCGGCCGAGTTGCTGCGTATCGAACGCGACGATCTCGACGCGTTGCTCGGCGAGATACCGGCACTTCGCGAAATCGTCGACGCGTCCGTCGCGCGGCACGTGCCCGTCGACCTGCCGCCGAAGCCGAAACCGTCGCACTCCAGGTTGGGCGTCTCGGTCCGCACCGACTTGGTCGAGCGGTTCGAGCAGGCCGCCGACGGCGCCGGCGTGGACGTCGCGACCGCGCTCGAAGATGCGCTCACCCATTGGATCGAACGGAACGGCACGGCGTAACCGCTGCCTTCGTTGACCCGATCTACTACGGAACGTAGTATTTGGGCCATCTTGCCGCGCACAAGGGGGTGCAATGTGAGGTGGAGTTTCGCCCAGATCGGGCTGCTGATCATCTGTGTTGTTCACGTCATTCAGGCGGTGGTCGGCTTCATCATCAATCCCAGCTTTGCGACCGGGCCCGACGCGCCGACCGTGCAGCTATTGGGAATGGACTACAACGGCTGGCATGCCGTCGCGGGCCTCGCGCTGTTCGCTCCCGGCCTGGTGTTTGCGATGCGCAAGTCGTGGGCCGTGCTGTACCTACTGCTCGCCGCGATAGCCGGTGCGCTGCCGGGCATTTGGGCCTTCTTCTCGCATCAGGTCGCGTTCGTGTTCACCTTCCCCAACAACGTCACCGACGCGGTGGTGCACTTGGTGACCGCCGCGATCATGGTGGCGGTGGCCGCCGTACAGATCCGGATGGACGGCGGGTTTCGAAATTCGCTCGCCGATCTCAGAAAGGCGCCGTAAGAGTCAGGTCGTTGGAGTCCTCGCCGCTACTCGCTGCCGCCGAGGGCACCAAGGCGCTCGCTTATCCGGGCCAGTGCCTCGTCGAAGATCTCCATCTTTTCGCCGCGCTTTTCGTTGGCAGGCTGGGCGGAGCCGCGGGCACCTTCGGCCTTCACCCGGGCCGCGCCCTGACGCCGCAACAGGCTGGAATTCTTCTCACGCGCTTGCCGAAGCCGGCTCTGCAGGTTCTTCAGCGACTTCTCGTCCATGCGCGTGAGGGCCGCGGGATGACTCTCGCCGATCAACGAGCTTTCCTGCGGGGTCAGGTTCACATGGTGGCTGCTCACCCCTAGATTCATAGCCCGCACCGGGCGCACCGACGCGTCGAACGCCGAACCGTCACGCCAGGGCCATCTCGAGTTCACGTCGCCGGACGCATTAGGCTTGGCGGTACGGCTTTTCGCAGTCCGGCTGCTGTCCTCGGGGTCTTCAGACCGTGCCGCTGCGGGCAGTCCTCCGGCGACGAAGGAGGTGGCGATGGCCAAGCATTCGGAGTGCGAGGATTGAACAGTTGGGCATGACGGGCCACGGACCGGGATCCGTTTCGAGCGGTCATCGGGACAAAGTGGCCGGGATGTCTCCGTCGCGACGAAAATGGGCAGATGCCATCTGAACAGGCGCCGCTCCCGCCCAAATCAGCGCCGGGCTGGTACCCCGATCCCGCCGGGGTAGGCCACGGGCTGCAGCGGTACTTCGATGGCACCAGCTGGACCAGTGAGTGGGCGTTCTCCACCGAGCCGCCGAAGAAGGGCCTCTCCGCAAAGGCGATCCTGGCCGTGGCATCGCTGTGCGTCCTTGTTCTCCTCGTCGTCGTCGGCAAAAGCTGGATCTTCGACCCGACGAAGAACGGCCAATCGAGCTCATCGAGCAGTTCGGCCACGGCGGCAGCGCCGGCACCGAGCGAGGCCGCTCCTGCCGGTCCCAAGAAGCCGGACGGAGTCACCTTCACCACCGCTCCGGGCCCGAACGGTGACGTGGTGGACGCCCGATTCGCCATTCGCGACAACTACACCGAGCAGCTGATCAGGGACGGTGCCCGGTTGGACACCATCGGCATTCTCAAGTACGCAAGAGCGGCCTATCCCGACGCGGCCGCGGTGAACGTGCAGGGCACCTTCCCGATGACCGACCCGTACGGCAACACCTCGACGCAGGTCGCCATCGACCTCACGTATTCGCGAGCGACGTTGGACAAGATCAACTTCGACGGCATCAGCAAAGCCAGCATCTGGGAGATCCGCGATTCCGGCAACGTTCTTCCCGCCTTCCAGCCGTAGGCCGGCGGCGTGTGGAATCACTTAGAGGAAGTCTGGGAATCCTCGTAGTGGATGGACGCCACCACAGCCGCGGTGAGCAGAAACAGCAGGGGCACGAACACCAGCGGGTACGCAGCGACTGCGGCCATGGCGATGAGCGCGCCCGGCACGACCAACGTCAACGCGGCCGTCGGATGCTTCTCGCTGAGACTGACGATCCGCGCGGGCGCCGCGAAAGCCACCGCGACCTGCTGATAACGATCCGGCCGGTCTCCGTCGTACGAGCGGCGGGTCTCCAGGCCGCAGCGCGTGCAGTTGCGCCAATAGGAATAGCGGGTTTTCAGGCCGCAGCCCATGCAGGTGTGGATGGTCATCGGGCCCATGCTCTCATCGCGTCGTGCGGCCGTTGCGGGCGAGGGTCACGCACCCGTTGCGCTCTCATTCGTGCCGAAACCGCCGCCGGAAACCCCGGGCGGGCGTACGCTTTTCAGTCATGACGAGGGGGAAAAAGGTCCTATTCGCGCTGCTGTTCGCGTTCGCCGTCTCGACGACGTCGGTGAGCTGCGTACCTATCATCAGCATTCCCACCTGCCCAGCGGGCGGCGGCCCGGTCGGCTGCTGATCCCAGCGCGGCTCTGGCTATCGGCGAGCGTCGCTGACCGCGCACGCGCCGGCAGCCGTCATCAACCCCCAGCTGCGGAACCACTGACTGTGACCAGGGCGTTCTGGATGCCGGTTGTCATCCGATAGATGGGGCTTTCGGCTCTAGGTCCTCGTCCGGAACATGGCAAATATTTGAAGCCAAGCGATAGCCAGCAGACGCCCGCTGGTGTGGAGAGGCAAATGAGGCCATCATGTTGCGCGCGACGGACCGTGACGGTCTCGTGGGCCGACGCGAAGCCGCCCAGGCCCTAGAGTTCGTCCGTGCGCTGCGTGATCAGTTAGAAGAGATGTTCCTTGAGTTGGCCTGGGTCGAGCGGCAGCGTCTCCATAACAGCAGGGGCAGTCGGGCATCCGCGCTGCGGTGGAAAGCAGCTGTGCTGCGCCGCGACATCAACGAGGCACAAATTCTCATCGATCGGCTCCAGCGTCGTTACCTGAATGACGACTACCACTAAACGGCGTTGAGCGATTGGACCTCGTCAAGCTCGTATGGCTGGTGGTCGGGCTGACAGGATTTGAACCTGCGACCACTTGACCCCCAGGCTTAACGGCAGTATCCGTAGGCGTCCGTAGGTGTATTACTTAAGTGTTGTGCCACAACGGATTAACGTTTCCAAGCACAGCTACGAACAAGCACGGAAATTCACGGTCAAATTGACCGAATGGCGGTACAAATGGCGGTACGGGCGCCCTGCACGCCGAGGTGCGTTCGCGACTCGCGTCGGACGACGCTCGATTGGTCGCTGGTCTTTCGATGCCCGCACCGAGGCGGAGGCAGCTGAATCGCTGCGCCGTCGTGCCGCCACGGCGCGCTCTGGCCGCGGCCCTCGTTGCGCCTACCCGGCCGGGATCGCGGCTGCGCTCGACGTCGCCGCGACCGCTTTGAAACTGATGCGAAAGTGGGCGTCGGGCAGTCTGGCGCGAGACGGAGCGCACCGAGGGTCTCGATGAACAACTGCCCTCGCAGCGACGCGGACGTCAGGCGATAATCCGTATGACCACGGCAGGCAGCACATATGCTCAACTGCGAGGATACTGTCATGCGTTGACGTGCTCAGAGTGATGGTCATACACTGTGGACGCGGTTGTCCGTGCCTCGGCCCGTCGGGGCATCAATGGAATGTGAGATATCGCGATGAACGTAAGTAGCGCCGCTCCCAACGTCTTCGAAGCTGGCCTGCCCACGTTCAGCTACGACTTCACCGCCACTCCGCAGGACATCCTCGAAGACGTGCGAATTGCGCAATCGTGTGCTCCCATCGCAATCGGCCCTCTCGGTCCGGAAATACTGTCCTACGGTCTGGCGCGGGATATGCTGCGCGACAGTAGATTCAGGCTGCCACCCGGCTTGTCGCTGGCAGCACAGGGCGTCACCTCAGGCCCGCTGTACGACAAGCTGATGAGCAGCCTTCTGGGTCTCGATGGCCCGCCACATACTCGCTTACGCAAAGTGGTGTCGAGGGCGTTTACTCCGCGCGCGACGTCACCTTTACAGGACACGATTCATGAGGTGGTGAACGGGCTGATCGATCAAGTAGTAGAGGTCGGTCGTTGCGACGTCGTGACCGACATCGCGCGGCCCTATCCCACCCCGATCATGTGTGCGCTGATCGGTGCGCCTCGGGAAGACTGGCATCTTTTCGCACAGTGGACCGATGAAATCTTCAAGGCTTTCAACATTCAGCCCGACGCCAACTTCGATGAAGCCGCGATCATGCGGTCGTGGAGTGAACTGGACGCCTACGTCGATGACATGGTCGCTGCACGCCGGAGCCATCTGACTGATGATCTGCTGTCTGAGCTTATACGGGCCGAAAGCGAGGGCGACAGGCTCAATCTCGAAGAACTGCGCATGCTGGTCGCTGGCTTCCTGATGGCGGGGACGGACACCACCCGACACCAACTGGCCGCCTCGGTGCAGGTGCTGTGCGAGCATCCGGATCAATGGGCGAAGCTGGGCGACCAGCCAGAGCTTGCGATGCAGGCGGTCGAGGAGACCATGCGGCACTCGCCGGCGGTCTGTGTCGCGGTGCGAGCCGCTACCGAGGATGCCGAATTTGGTGGGTACACGTTCCCGGCGGGGACCTTGGTAGTCGTAAACACCTTTGCAGCCAACCGTGATCCGGCGATTTATGAGAATGCAGATCGGTTCGACATCGCGCGTAAGGACTTGCCCGCGATTCTGACTTTCGGTGGTGGCGCGCACTACTGCCTAGGGGCGAACCTCGCACGCCGGGAATTGGCGGAAGCACTTATAGTCCTCACCCGACGTCTCACCGCACCCCATCGGACCGCTCCTGCGCCGTGGAAATCCCTGCTCGGTATGACCGGCCCAACGACACTTGAGATTGAGTTCGACAGCGAAATGGTTGTGGCAGCGGATGCGTAGTCGCGGCTGGGCGGGTGTCACACCCGCCTCGGACGAGGAGGCAATTGCCCGCATTCTGGATGCGGTAGACGACGTGATTGCTGAACACGGGTCGGCGCTACGGCTCGCCGACGTCGCCCGAAGGCTCGGGGTCACTCGTCAGACGGTTTACCGTTACTTTCCCAACGCCGACGCGCTCCTTATTGCCAGCGCAATGCGTGCGGTCAACGGGTTCATCGACCAAGGTGTACACCACGTCAGCGGCCTCAATGACCCGGTCAGTGCGATCGTCGAAATAATTTCGTTCGCAGTTGAAAACCTTACCGGCGATCCACAGTTGGAGAGCTTGCTTACCCAGACCCCTGAGGGCGAAGCTGCCATCTCGCTCACCTCCGACACAGCGATCATTTTCTGCTTGTCGGCCTTCCACCGCCTCGATGTCGATTGGAAGCTTCACGGCTTCGACACCACCGCGCTCAATGAGCTTGCCGAAATGACCTTGCGCACAGTGCATTCTCTCCTGAGCGATCCCGGGCAGCGGCAGCGCGACGGAATCGCACTACGCCGCTTTGTTGCGCGATGGCTCGGTCCAGCGATCCTCTATCCACGGATGACGTCGTTGCCGGTCCACGAACGGCACGCATCATCGGACGAGCACATCGAGCCGGACAGGTGCGCTGAATCGTGAACTTCGGACGAGAGGCCGCCGACGGTGCCACTATCTGACGGACAGGCTTGCAATTACCCCGCAAGGGCGAGCGATTATCCTTCGTCAAGGGCATCGAGCGTGTCGGGGAAGGTTGCGTTCGTTACCGGCGGGGCGTCCGGCATTGGCGCCGCGTTGGCGACCAAGTTGGTCGATGGGGGCGCCGAGGTCTGGATCGCCGATCGTCAGATCGGCCCCGCGCAGGATCTGGCGCAACGCCTCAACAGGGGTGGCACAAAGGCGCACGCGATTGAGCTGGATGTGCGCAGCTATCCATCGTTTGAGCGTGCCGTCGCCGAGGCGGTAGGGCAATCCGGGCGGATCGACTACCTGTTTAACAACGCAGGCATTTTGGTCGACCGTGAGGTCGACTCGTACACGCTCGATGACTGGAACGACGTGTTCGATGTGAACCTGCGCGGTGTGGTGCACGGCATCCAGGCGGTCTATCCGATCATGATCGGGCAGCACTCCGGCCACATCGTGAACACAGCCTCGATCGCCGGTCTCGCCGCCGGCGCAGTGCCGGCCAGCTACGCCGCCACTAAGCACGCCGTTGTCGGGATCTCCAAGTCGTTGCGCATCGAGGCCGAGCGCCACGGCGTGCAGGTATCGGTGCTTTGTCCTGGCATGGTCTCGACTCCGATGGTGCTAACGGAGAGACATCGGGGGATGGCACCAGGACCAATAGAACGCTTTCTAGAAACGTCAAAACCCGAACGGTTCGCCGAGCGCGCCCTTCGTGCCGTGTTGCGGGGAGACGCGATCATTGTGTTGCCGACGTGGTGGAAGGCATTCTGGTACCTGGAGCGGTTCTCGCCCGCGTTGTCGATGCTCGTCGCAAAAGCCATGCTTGAGCAAAAACGTCGGATGCAGTCCACCGCCGCCTGATCTGCTGTCTTAATGGCTAGACACCCCGGATTCTAAAACTCGCGTGGGCCGGTACGGTGGGTAATCTTGCCGCAGGGCATGCAGCCATACGTTTCGGTTAGGCACGTTTCGGGCAAAGTCGAAGGTAATTGTCGGCCACGTTCCGGGTACGCAACCGCGCCAGGTTTGCCGGTGCCGATGACTAGACAGCGGGCCGCGCGGCATCCGGTGGACAGCAGCCGGAGTGCTGGCCGATGCTGGCGAAGCATCGCACAGAGATCGCACGACTAAGCGGCTAGACCCACCAGGAATGTGCGTCGAACAGGCAATTCATGTGGTCGGGCTGACAGGATTTGAACCTGCGACCACTTGACCCCCAGTCAAGTGCGCTACCAAACTGCGCCACAGCCCGCACGCCGATGCTTGCACCGGCAGCAGGTCGAAAGCCTACCGTAAACGACCCACCACCCCGCTAATCGACCTTCCCCGACGCGGCGCCCGCCCTCTCGACCCAGTTCAGCAGGGCCGCGGCGAGTTCGGCCTCCCGACCGTAGAACCGCTGCGCCGGCACGGGCACGCTGACCGCCACCATCTGCTCGCTCGGCCCGCCGAGCACCGCGCCCACCGCGCAGATCCCTTCGGTCTGCTCCTCGCGGTCGTAGGCGACGCCGTCAGCCTGAATCTGTTCCAGTTCGTCGCGCAGCGCCACCGGGGTCGTGATCGTGTTCGCGGTGAACGCAACCAGCCGGCTGGGCAGCACCCGATCGCGCTCGGCGGGCGGCAGCTTGGCCAGCATCGCCTTCCCATTCGCGCAGCAGTGCAACGGGAACGACTCGCCCACCGCGCTGATCGCGCGCAGCCGGTGCGGTGAGACCACCTGGTCGACGAAGGTCGCGCGGTCCCCGTCCAGGATCGACAGGTCGACGGTCTCCCCCAGCTCGCGGGACAGTTTCTCCAGGAACGGATGCATGTCGATCACCAGAGCGGCCCGCACGCTACCTGCCATCCGCGCGATCTCCGGGCCCAGCCGGTACCGTCCGCGCACGCCACGCGATGCCACCAGACCCTCGTCGTCGAGCGCGTTGAGGATGCGGCTGACGGTGGAGCGCGCCATGCCCAGCCCGTCGCCGATCTCGGCCTGGCTGAGCCCACCGGGATGCGCCTGCAACAGCCTCAGCATCTCCGCCGCGCGGGCGATGACCTGAATGCCTCCGCTGCGGGCATCGGATTCGGTTGTCACGCAACCTGTCCCGTCTCGATGCGGTAGTTGCCGGTGGGGTCGACGATGGCCACCAGCCGCACGATGCAGCCGTCGCCGCCGACCCAGCGCCACGGGAAGGCGGCGAAGGTGACCCGCTTGCCGGTGACCTTGTCCAGCTCGCCGCCGACGTTCTCGAAGCCGTAGATGCCCCTCGACAGGATCGCCCGGTGACACGGTTCCCACTCCGGGAAGTCGTCGAGCACGCTGCGGCCGGTTTCGTGCTCGTATTCCTTGACCGCCCAGGGCAATAGGCCGCCGGTGTGCTCGGCGGGCCCGTGCGGCCCGATCGACGTGGCCAGCGGATGATCGAGCGCCTGGGTGTCGGTGCCGACCGCCTTGACACCCTTGGCGGCGAACCACTCGCCGGCTTCCTTGTAGAAGCCCGGCGAATAGGCGTAGTACGCGGCGCTGTCGGAGTATTTGTGGTGCCACCCGGTGTTGACGATGACGATGTCGCCCGGCCGGATCTGCGGACTGGCCTGCTCCAGGTCCTCGGCGGTGACGACGCCCCACTTGTCCTTCGGGATCGACACGACGACGCCGGTGCCGAAGAAGGCGCTCAGCGGGATCTCGTGCAGGAACGGGGTGCCCTCGACGACGTGCGCGGGCGCGTCGATGTGGGTGCCCGAATGCATTACGGTGGTGATCTTTTGGGTCAGCACGCGGCTTCTGGCCATGTTGTGCAGCCGCTCGATCTTGACGTCCTCGAAGTACGGCCAGGCCGGCACGCCGTGACCCCACGGGTGGGACAGATCGTAGAACTCCAACGCCGATTCGGCTTGACCCAGTGGCCAGGTGAGGCTCATGTCAATTCCTTTCAGCACGCCGTGTATCCGCCGTCCAGGTACATCACCTGGCCGGTATAGAAGTTCGACGCGTCGCTGAGCAGATAGATCAGCCCGCCGACGAAGTCGTCGGGTTCGGCGAAGCGGCGCAACGGGATTCGCGCGAACATCGCCTCACGGGTGGCGCGGCCCTTCTCGTCGTCCGCGTACATCCATTCGGTCAGCTCGGAGCGGAAAACCGTGGGCGCGAGCGCATTTACCCGGATGCCGGCCGCGCCCCATTCGGCGGCCAGGCCCTTGGCCAGCAGGTCGGTCGCCCCCTTCGACGGGCAATACGCGCTGTAACCGGCGGGATGGCCCAGCGCGCCGCGCACCGACGACACCAGCACGACGCTGCCCCCACTTGCCTGCTCGAGCAGCACCCGTCCGGCCGCCTGACACACCAGCCAGGCGCCGCGCGCGTTGGCGCCCATCACCCGGTCGAAATCCTCGACGGACATCTCGGTGATGGGCGCGACGTGGTTCATGCCCGACGCGACCAGGACGCCGTCGAGCCGGCCGTGCCGGGCGACCGCCGCCTCGACCATGGCCTGGGCGGCGGCGGGGGTGTCCGGGCGGCGGGCGACCACCACGGCATCCTCGAAGCCGGGCGCTTCGGCCAGGCGGGCCAGCCCGTCCGCGTTGCCGCCGGCCAGGGTGAGGCGGGCTCCCGCATCGGCCAGCGCCCGGGCCGCCACGCTGCCCAGAGCGCCGGTCGCTCCGGTGATCAGGATCGACTTGTCTCGCACGCTGAAGCGCGTCGCGGTATCCACTAGTGCCTCCGCTATTTCCACAATACGGGCATATCCACCCGTTATACGAGAGACGTTAAGAGCGATGGCCCCTCGATGTCAACGCGAAGTCCTGTGATGCGGCTTTCAGATTCCATATCGCGGGAACAGATACGCGGGCCCCCGGAGAGCATGATGTGAATCCCAAGCTCGCTAGCGCATGCGCTAGCTGACTCGAGAAACACCGATTGGTTCCGGAGAGGAGAGCACCTCAACCCCGGAGGGACCGAAAACCCCCGAGGCGCGACTAGCCACGGCGAACCTCGGCGCTCAGCGCCGCCTGGCGCCCCGCTTTTCGCGCACCCGCACGTTGATCCGGATCGGCGATCCCTCGAACCCGAAGGTCTCACGCAGCCGGCGCTCCAGGAAGCGCCGATACCCGGCCTCCAGAAAACCGGTGGTGAACAGCACGAACGTCGGGGGCCGGGCGGTGGCCTGGGTGGCGAACAGGATGCGCGGCTGCTTGCCTCCGCGCACCGGGGGCGGCGTGGCCGCCACCACCTCTTTCAGCCACGAATTGAGCGGGCCGGTCGGAATCCGCGCGTCCCACGACGCCAGCGCGGTCTCCATCGCGGGCACCAGCTTCTGCAACGCGCGGCCGGTCTTGGCCGAGATGTTGACCCGCGGCGCCCACCGCAGCTGCACCAGCTCGCGGTCGATCTCGCGCTCGAGCAGTTCGCGGCGGTCTTCGTCGACCAGATCCCACTTGTTGAAGGCCAGCACCAGCGCGCGGCCGGCCTCGATGACCATCGACAGCACCCGCTGGTCTTGCTCGGTGAGCGGTTCCGATCCATCGATCAGCACGACCACCACCTCGGCCGCGTCGATCGCCGAGCGGGTGCGCACCGAGGCGTAGAACTCGTGCCCGCTGGCCTGGCCGACCTTGCGCCGCAGGCCCGCGGTGTCCACGAACCGCCACACCTTGTCGCCCAGCTCGATCAGCGAGTCCACCGGGTCCACCGTCGTCCCGGCGACATCGTGCACCACCGAGCGCTGATCGCCGGCCAGCTTGTTCAGCAGCGAGCTCTTGCCCACGTTGGGCTTGCCGACCAGCGCGACGCGCCGTGGGCCGCCCGTTGTGGGCGCCACCTCGGACACCTCGGGCAGCGCGGCCAGCACCGCGTCGAGCAGATCCGCGACGCCGCGGCCGTGCATCGCGCTGATCGCGTACGGTTCGCCGAGCCCCAGCGACCACAGCATTGCGGCGTCCGCTTCGGCCTTGTCGCTGTCAACCTTGTTGGCCGCCAAAAAGACCGGCTTGCCCGACCGCAGCAGGATCCGGGCGGCGGCCTCGTCGGCCGTGGTGGCGCCGACGACCGCGTCGACCACCAGGATCACCGCATCGGCGGTGCGCATGGCCACCGAGGCTTGATCGGCCACCAGTTGCTGCAATCCCTTCGCGTCGGGTTCCCATCCCCCGGTGTCCTGCACGATGAACCGGCGGCCGGTCCAGAGCGCGTCGTAGGACACCCGGTCGCGGGTGACGCCGGGGACGTCCTGCACCACCGCTTCGCGTCGGCCCAGGATCCGGTTGACCAGCGTCGACTTGCCCACATTGGGCCGGCCGACCACCGCCACCACGGGCGCCGGCCCGGACTCCTGGAGTTCGTCCACACCGAATTCGACGGAATCCCAGTCGCTTTCGTCGCTCCACGTGCCGTCTTGGCTCATCGCACCGCTCCGCTGCGCTGCTTGACCAGGTCCCGAAGGTGGGAAATCACCTGCGCCTCGGTCATTTCGCTGGTGTCGACGACCACGGCGTCCGGGGCAGCCCGCAGCGGTGACACCGCCCGGGTGGAATCCAGATGGTCGCGGCGGCGGACGTCGGCCAGCACCGCCTCGTAGTCGTCGGCCAGCCCGGCGGCCACGTTCTGGTCGTTGCGCCGCCGCGCCCGCGTTTCGGCCGATGCGGTCAGGAAGATCTTCACGGGCGCCTCGGGCAGGACGACGGTGCCGATGTCCCGGCCCTCGACGACCACGCTGCCCGGGCCCTCGGCCATCTCGCGCTGCAGGCCGACCAGCCGGGTACGCACGGCGGGAACCGAGGACACCGCCGACACCGCGGCGGTGACCCGGTCGCCGCGGATCTCCGCCGAGACATCCTCTCCGCAAAGGAAATAGCGGTCGCCGTCGGGGTGATAGTCGATCGACATCCGCACCGTCTCCGCCGTGTGCGCGACGGCGTCGGCGTCGGCCGGGTCGATGTCGCCGCGCAGCACGGCCAGCGTCACCATCCGGTACATGCCGCCGGTGTCCAGGTAGCGCGCCCCCAGCGCTTGAGCCAATCCCTTTGACACCGAGGATTTTCCGGTGCCCGCCGGGCCGTCGATGGCCACCACGACGTCAGTCACAGGCCCACCGCCTTGTACAGCTGCCCGACCTCGTGATGCGCCAACGCCCGAATGGTGCCCGGACGTTGCTTTCCCAGCGCGACCGGCCCGATGTCGGTGCGCACCAACGACTCCACCGGGAAGCCCGCGGCCGCCAGCAGCCGGCGCACGATGCGCTTGCGGCCCTCGTGCAGCGTCACCCGCACCAGCGTCTTGCCCGGAATGGCGTCCACCACCGCGAACTCGTCGAGTTTGGCCACCCCGTCGTCCAATTCGATCCCGGCCCGCAGCTTCTTGCCCAGCCCCCGCGGCACCGACCCGGTCACCGTCGCCAGATACGTCTTGGGCACCTCGTGGGAGGGATGCATCAGCCGGTGCGCGAGCTCGCCATCGTTGGTCAGCAGGATCAGCCCTTCGGTGTCGGCGTCCAACCGCCCGACGTGGAACAGGTTCTTGTTGCCGCGAACCTTGCGCTCGACCAGATCGCCGATGCACGGCCGGCCGCGGTCATCCGACATGGTGGAGTGCACACCGCGCGGCTTGTTCAGGGCCAGATACACCTGCGAATCGTCGAGCACCACCCGGGCCCCGTCGACGCGGATCACCGCGGAGTCCGGGTCGACGCGGGTGCCCAGTTCGGTCACCACCTGCCCGTCGACCTCGACGCGGCCGTCGATGATCAACTTCTCGGCGGCCCGCCGCGATGCAATTCCGGCTTGGGACAACACCTTTTGCAGCCGGATCCCCTGAGCTTCGTCCATCAATCCTGGTCCACGTCGAACGTCAGCGACTGGTCGGACGATTGACCGCCGGAAAGTTTGATGAAACGTGGCTCGCTGTCCAGGGATTCGCTGAGGTCCTCGATCGTGTCGACGTCGGGGAGCAGCGGCGCGATGTCCGGCAGGTCGGCCAGCGACGTCAGCCCGAGCCGCTCCAAGAACAGGTCGGTGGTGGCGAACATCACCGCGCCGGTGTCCTCGTCGGCGCCGGCCTCGGTGATCAGGCCGCGCGCCAGCAGCGTGCGCATCACGGCGTCGACGTTGACCCCGCGCACCGCGCTCACCCGCGCGCGGGTCACGGGCTGGCGGTAGGCGACCACGGCCAGCGTCTCCAGCGCGGCCCGGGTGAGCTTGGATCGCGCGCCGTCCAGCAGCAGCTTCTCGACGTAGGGCGCGAACCGGGAGCGGGTGTACATCCGCCAGCCCTCGCTGTTCTGCCGCAGGTCGATGCCGCTGTCGCGGGCGGTGAGTTGCTCGGCCATCTCACCCAACTTGGTGACGATGCGGTACACCGGTTGCTGGGTGGCGGACGCCAGCGCCTCCGCGGTGACCGGGGTGTCCACCACCAGCAGCAGCGCCTCGAGCACGCAGCCGAGTTCCTCGGATTCCATGGGCGCGGCCTCGGCGATGTCCGGGATGCCCGCATCGAGATCGACGTCGGACACGTCGACGTCGGGCAGCTCTTCAGTCACTTATTCGTCCCGCACTTCTACCAAGGCTTCACTGGCCGGACGTTCGCCGGTCCACGAGATTTGGAGCACGCCAAGCGGCTCTGACTGGTCGAATGCTACCGCCCGCGACCGATACAGTTCGAGCAGCGCCAGGAAGCGCCCGACCACCTCCATCGACGCCTCGCAGTCGGCGACCAGCTCGGAGAACGTGGCCCACGCGCCACTGCCCCGCGCTTGAAGGATCGCCAGCAACTTCTTGGCCTGCTCGGGAACCGAGACCTGGACCTGGTGCAGGTGCCCGACGGACACCGTCGGGACGGGCCGCGGGCTGAACGCGATCGCGGCGATCTGGGCGAAGCGCTCGGGGTCGACGCCGATCATCACCTCGGGCAGCAGCTCGGTGAACCGGTCCTCCAGCGACACCGAGCGCGGATAACTGCGCAGCGCGGTGGCCTCCAGTTCGGCGAACATCTCGGCGACGTGCTTGAACGCGCGGTACTGCAGCAGCCGGGCGAACAGCAGGTCGCGCACCTCCAGCAGCGCCAGGTCTTCGTCGTCGTCGACCTGTCCGGCGGGCAGCAGCCGGGCCGCCTTCAAGTCCAGCAGGGTCGCGGCAACCACCAGGAACGCGGTGGTCTCCTCCAGCTCCAGCTGCGGACCGATCTCGCGGGTGTAGGCGATGAAGTCGTCGGTGACCTGGTGCAGCGCCACCTCGGTCACGTCCAGGCGATGGGCGAAGATCAGCTGCAGCAGCAGGTCGAACGGGCCCTCGAAATTGGTCAGGCGGACTTGGAAGCCAGCTCCGTAGCCGTTCTGCTGTGGCGCCTCACCGGTTTCGGTCGCGTTCACGCGCCGAATCGGTCGATGAACTCACGGGCCAGCGCGCGATAAGCGATGGCCCCGGTGGAGCGCGGGGCCCAGGTGGTGATGGGTTCGCCGGCCACGCTGGTCTCGGGGAATCGGACGGTTCGGGTGATGACGGTGTCGAACACCAGGTCACCGAACCGCTCCACCACCCGGGCCATCACCTCGCGCGAGTTGACCGTGCGGGGGTCGTACCGGGTGAGCAGGATCCCGCTGATCTCGAGCTTCGGGTTGAGCCGGTCGCGCACCTTGTCGACGGTGTCGGTGAGCAGCGCCAGGCCGCGCAGCGAGAAGTACTCGCACTCGGTGGGGATCACCACGCCGTCCGCGCAGGCCAGGCCGTTGACGGTGAGCAGCCCCAGCGACGGCTGGCAGTCGATCAGCACGTAGTCGTAGCGGTCCAGCACCGGGTGCAGCGCGCGGCCCAGCGTCTGTTCGCGTCCCACCTCGTTGACCAGCTGGATCTCGGCGGCCGACAGGTCGATGTTGCTGGGCACCAGGTCCATGTGTTTGACCCGGGTTTGCAGCAGCACGTCGTCGATGGACACCCGCGGCTCGACCAGGACGTTGTGGATGGTCTTGTCCAGCTCGTAGTGCGGGACACCCAGGCCCGCCGACAGCGCGCCCTGGGGATCCATGTCCACCAGCAGGACCCGGCGGCCGTATTCGGCCAGCGCGGCGCCAAGGTTGATGGTGGAGGTGGTCTTCCCGACGCCACCCTTTTGGTTGCACATGGCGACGACCTTGGCCGGGCCGTGCGAGGTGCGCGGCTGTGGCTCCGGGATCGCCCGCGGCGGCCGCCCGGTCAGACCGAGCTCGACGCCGCTGTCCGGCTGCTCGGTCATGGCGAGGGTGGTCGGGAGGTGAACATCGTCGGAAAGTCTAACGGGTTCGGCGCGCGAAACTCGGCGACCCGCAGGCAATTAACCAGCCAATATGGGCAAAAATCGGTGGTAGAACGCACATTCCGACAGCCTGTTCACTTCAGTCACAGCAGCACCAATTTCCGAGGACGATGCGGAGTCGAAACGCGCTAGCACCGGCGCTATCGCTTTCGAGAATGACCAATAGTCACCGCAGCGGCCCCCGATGCGGGATCAACCACCGGCCTATCGTGGCGTCTATGAACCTGAAGCGACGGATACCTCTACTGCGTTGGTCGGTCTGGCGCATGGCCGCCGGCGCTCAGAACATCACCACCACCGGCCAGATCGGTGACGGGCGCGAAGCGGCCGCCGTCGAATACGTCCTGCAGAACGCGCGGGCCGGCGACATCGACGACGTGCTGGCCACCATCGACAAGTTCGCCTACGAGAAATCGCTGCTGATCAACGTCGGCGACGAGAAAGGGCAGCTGCTCGACGCCGCCGTGCGACGGGCCGCTCCCGCGCTGGCGCTCGAACTGGGCACCTACGTCGGCTACGGCGCGTTGCGCATCGCCCGGGCCGCCCCCAAGGCGAAGGTGTTCTCGGTCGAACTCGCCGAGGCCAACGCGGCCAACGCCCGCCGGATCTGGGCCCACGCCGGCGTCGCCGACCGGGTGACGTGCGTGGTCGGCACCATCGGCGACGGTGGCCGCACCCTGGATGCGCTGGCCGACGAGCACGGGTTTGCCGCCGGCGCACTCGATTTCGTGTTCCTGGACCACGACAAGGACGCCTACCTGAACGACCTGAAGAGCATCCTGGACCGGGGCTGGCTGCATCCCGGCTCGATCGTGGTGGCCGACAACGTCCGGGTGCCGGGCGCGCCGAAGTACCGCGAGTACATGCACCTGCAGCAGGGCAAGCGGTTCAACACCGTCGAGCACAAGACGCATGTCGAGTACCAGACGCTGCTGTCCGACCTGGTGCTGGAATCCGAGTACCGGGCTGAGCCGGCGGCGGGATAGCTACCGCGCCCGGGGGTGGGCTTCGGCCCATACCTCGCGCAGCGCGTGCACGGTGACCATGGTGTAGATCTGCGTCGTCGTCACCGAGGCGTGTCCCAGCAGCTCCTGCACCACCCGCACGTCGGCGCCGCCCTCCAGCAGGTGGGTCGCGAAGGAATGCCGCAGCATGTGCGGCGACACCCCCGAAGTGATCCCGGCGCGTTCGGCCGCGTCCTGCAGGACCTGCCACGCGCTTTGCCGCGACAGCCGCCCGCCGCGCACATTGAGGAAGATGCCCGGCGTTCCGCGCCCGCGCCGGGCCAGCTCCGAACGCCCGCGCACCAGATAGGCGTCCAGCGCGGCGACGGCCGGACGCCCGATCGGCACCAGCCGCTGCTTGCCGCCCTTGCCGCGCAACAACACCGAGCGGGCGTGGGTGTCGACGTCGTCGACGTCGAGGCCGACGGCCTCGGAGATCCGTGCGCCGGTGGAGTACAGCAGCTCCAGCAGCGCCCGGTTGCGCAGCGTCAGCGGACCGTCGGCCGGGCTCTCGCCGCCGGCGCCCTCCAGCAGCGCCAGGACCTGGTCGATGGTCAGGCTTTTGGGCAGCCGCCGCCCCGGCGTCGGCGGGCGGACCGCGCGCGCCACGTCGAGTTCGGCCAGCCCTTCGGCGGCGGCGAAGCGATGCAGGCCGCGCACCGCGATCAGCGCCCGCGCCGCCGACACCGCGGACAGCGCGGCGGCCCCGGTGTCGGGATCCCCGCGGCGCAGGGCCACCAGGAATTCGCTCACGTCGTTCTCGCCCACCTTGGCCAAATCGTGAATTCCGCGGTCCGACAGGTGTTTCGTGTAGCGGCGCAGGTCGCGGCGATACGAGCTCAGGGTGTTCGCGGCGACACCGCGCTCGATCGTGAGATGGTCGAGGTAGCCCTGCAACTGCGTGTCCAGCACAAGCGCCGTTGTCATTGCGCGGCCCGCCCACCTTTTCGCGCGGCGAACGCCGTCGGCCTGTCGATCCACGGGCTGTCCGCCGGCCGGGGCCGCGCGAATCCCTCGGTGACCGCGTGAGCGGCCAGAATCCCGGCAATCGCAATGGAATTCACTACCTCGCCGCTGAACACCATCCGCGCCGCGTCGGCCACGGGGAACCAGCGCATGGTCATGTCGGCTTCCTCGTGATGCGCCTCGGGCCGGTCCACCTCGCTCAGCCCGGTGGCCAGGTAGATCCGCACCGACTCGTCGGAGAAGCCCGGGGCGGAGTTGAGATCGGCGAGCACCTGCCAGGTCTCGGCGCGCAGGCCGGCCTCCTCCTGGAGTTCGCGCGCGGCCGTCTGCTGCGGCGGCTCCCCGGCGATGTCGAGCAGTCCGGCGGGCAGCTCCCACAGCCGCCGGCCGAACGCGTGCCGGTATTGGTAGATCAGCGGAAGGTTGTTCTCGGCGTCCAGCGCCGCGATGGCGACCGCCCCGTAGTGCTCGACGACCTCACGCACCGCGATGGCGCCGCCCGGCATCCGGACCCGGTCGCTGCGTAACGCGAAAATCTTTCCGGTGTACAGCGTTTCGGATGACGCCGTCTCGAAGACGTGGTCAGCCACGGGTCGCGGGCTCAGGTATCGGCCGCGCAGCGCTGTCTCGGTGCTGGATGCCGTTCGATGACTGCTCCGGGATTTCCACCGGCAGCCGCTCTCCCGCCTTGTATTCGATGGCCGCCCCGACGAATGCGACGAACAACGGGTGCGGCCGGGTGGGCCGGCTCTTCAGCTCCGGGTGAGCCTGGGTGCCGACGATGAACGGGTGCACCTCCGGCGGGTATTCGACGAACTCCACCAGATGGCCGTCGGGCGACGTCCCGGAAAATCGCAGGCCGCTCTCCGCGATCTTGTCGCGGTAGGCGTTGTTGACCTCGTAGCGGTGGCGGTGCCGCTCGGAGACCTCCGTGGTGCCATAGGCCTGCGCCACAATCGAATCCGGTTCCAGCACCGCGGGGTAGGCGCCGAGGCGCATGGTGCCGCCGAGGTCGGCTTCGCCGGCCACGATGTCGACCTGATCGGCCATCGTGGAGATCACGGGATCCGGTGTCTCGGGGTCGAATTCGGCCGAGTTGGCCTGGTCCAGACCGGCGGCGCGGGCGGCCTCGATCACGATGCATTGCAGGCCGAGGCACAGCCCCAGCACCGGCAGCCCCCGAGCGCGGGCGTGCCGGATGGCGCCGAGCTTGCCCTCGATGCCCCGGATGCCGAAGCCGCCGGGGATCAGCACGCCCTGCACGTCGTCCAGCGCCGCCGCGGCCCCGGCCGCGGTCTGACAGTCATCGGAGGCCACCCAGACGATTTCGACCTTGGCGTGGTGCTTGAACCCGCCGGCCCGCAGCGCCTCGGCGACCGACAGATAGGCGTCGGAAAGCTCAACGTACTTGCCCACCAAGGCGATTCGCACGTTTTCGTGCGGCTCGTGCACCCGGCGCAGCAGGTCGTCCCATTCGGTCCAGTCGACGTCGCGGAACGGCAGGTTGAGCCGGCGCACCACGTAGGCGTCGAGTTCCTCGCGGTGCAGCACCTTGGGGATGTCGTAGATCGACGGCGCGTCCGGCGTGGAGATGACGCCGTCGATGTCGACGTCGCACATCAGCGCGATCTTGTTCTTCAGCGCCTCGGGGACGTCGCGGTCACAACGCAGGATCAGCGCGTCCGGGGTGATACCGATGCTGCGCAGCGCGGCCACCGAGTGCTGGGTGGGCTTGGTCTTGAGTTCGCCCGACGGGGCCAGGTAGGGCACCAGGGAGACGTGCAGGAAGAACACGTTCTCGCGGCCCACGTCGTGACGGACCTGGCGGGCCGCCTCCAGGAAGGGCTGCGACTCGATGTCGCCGACGGTGCCGCCGATCTCGGTGATGACGACGTCGGGGCGGTTGCCCTGGGCGTCGGGCTGGGCCATCGACATGATGCGCCCTTTGATCTCGTCGGTGATGTGCGGAATCACCTGGACCGTGTCGCCGAGGTATTCGCCGCGCCGCTCCTTGGCGATGACCGTCGAATACACCTGCCCCGTAGTGACATTCGCCGAGCCGGACAGGTCGCGGTCCAGGAACCGCTCGTAATGGCCGACGTCCAGGTCCGTTTCGGCGCCGTCCTCGGTGACGAAGACCTCGCCGTGCTGGAACGGGTTCATGGTGCCCGGGTCGACGTTGAGGTACGGATCGAGCTTTTGCATCGTCACGTACAACCCGCGAGCCGTCAGTAGCTGACCAAGGCTGCTGGCGGTCAAACCCTTGCCCAACGAGGAGGCGACGCCCCCGCTGACGAAGAGGTGCTTGGTGACGGATTGCGGGTGCTTTCGCACAGGCGACCTCCGTGAAGACGGGCAGGGCGTGAAAAGTGTTCTAGCGAATGACTAGATGGGCCTGCCGACCCACGGAAACCCACCCTAACATCAGCCGCGCTGTGTCGCGGCTAACACGCCCGCTACTGAGGCACCGTGATTGACGTCGCCCCGTGACCGGTGCCGTACTGCCCGGCGTGACCGCCGCCCAGCAGGTCGTGCAGGCCCAGGACCGCCGTGATGCGGCCGGGCGCGGCGTCGACGTTGTCGACGGTGCTGATCGCCGAGTTCATTCCGGCGTCGGCGCGGGTGACGGCCACCGCCGCACCCCCGGTCGCCGAACCGTCCCGCCCGGCCAGCAGGGTGCCCGAGCCGTGCGGGGCCAGCGCGGCCGAGAACCGGGCCACGCTGACTCCCTTGTTGCCGGCGTCCTGGGGCAGCGCGCCGCCCGTGACGATCAGCGCGGCGTTGGCCGCGCCCATGTGATCGGTTGCCTGGTAGGTGATGAAGCCGGTGTCGCGGAGCGCGGCCAGCACGGTGTTGCGTTGAATGTCGTCTACCGGCGGGACCGCCGGGTTGGCGTTGGCCAACAGGGCGATGCCCATCAGGTCACCCGCCTGCGAGCCCTGGTCGACGAGCTTGGTGCTCAGCTGCTGGCCGGCGGGCAGCACCGACGAGTTCACCACCGTCTGCAGTTTCTCCGCCGAATTGGCCTCGACGAACTCCTGCGTCAGCGACACCGTGCCGGTCACCGTCCCGCCGGCCTGACCGATGAACTTCGACACCGCGGCCACGTCGTCGTCCTTGGCGTCCGGGGTGCGGAACACCACCACCGACTTGCCGCCCAGCGCGTCGTGCACCATCCGCCCGACCAGTTGGGTGTCGAAATTGTTTGCCGCGCTGAGCTTTTCGTTCAGCACGTTCTTCTGGTCGTTGAGCCCGCTGATCTGGGTGTTCAGGTCCCGCTTCTCGTCACGCAGGCTGGACAGCAGGGTGTCGGACAGGAAGCCGGAACCGAGCACGACTCCCACGGCCAGCGCCAGGAAGACGGCGGCCAGCGATAACGCGTGTTGACGCAACGAGATCATTTCCAGCCCTAGCTCACGAAGTGCTGAATCCAGAGGGTGAAGTGGTTCCAGTAGTCGGTGACCCAGTGCAGCACCATGCCGTCGGTGCGCGACACCCACAGGGCGACGATCACCGCGATCAGCATGGTCAGCGCCAGCAGCGCGATGGCACCCGCCGAGATGTGGTTGCGGTACAGGGTGGCCACGGCCTTGGCGTCCACCACCTTCTCCCCCACCCGAAGCCGGGTCAGGAAGGTCGACGGGTTGCTGTGCGCGCGGGTCCGGTCGAAGAACGTCTCGATGTTCGCGGTGTGGCCGGCCGTCACCAGCAGCGCGGCGCCGTGGTGGTCGGCCAGCAGCAGCGCCAGGTCGATCGCCGAGCCCGCGGCCGGGAACGTCATCGCCCCGACGCCGAGATCCTGAATCCGTTCCAGCCCGGGCGCGTGCCCGTCGGCGTCGGCGGGCAACACGACCTGGGCACCGCACTTGAGCGCGTCCGTGCTGATCTGGTCGGGGTCGCCGACGATGACCTGGGGGCGGTAGCCCGCCTTGCGCAGCACGTCGGCGCCGCTGCCGACACCGATCAGCGCCGGCTGGTACTCCTTGATGAACGGCTTGAGGGACTTCAGGTCCTCCTCGGCGCTGGGCTCGTCGGCCACGATCACCACGTGCCGGCGGCGCAGGTCGACGTCGACGTCGGGGATGCCGATGCCGTCGATCAGCAGCGGGCTCTCGCTCTTGATGAACTCGATGGTGTTGCCGGCGAACGCCTCCAGATGCGCGGACAGCCCGCTCTTGGCCTCGCGCATCAGGTCGGCGATGTCGTGGTCGGTGCGCTCGGTCCCGCGGACCAGCCTGCGGTCACCGGCGTACACCCCGCCCTCGTGCAGGCGGATCTTGGCGCCGTCCTTGACCTTCTTGAAGATGTCGGGTCCGGCCTCGTCGATCAGCGTCACCCCGTTGTTGACCAGCACCTCCGGCCCCATGTTCGGGTAGCGGCCCGACACCGACGGCGACGCGTTGACGACCGCGGCGATGTCGGCTTCCACCAGCGCGTCCGCCGTGATCCGGTCCAGGTCCAGAACGTCGAGCACGACGATGTCGCCGGGGCAGACCCTGCGCAGCAATCGGTCGATGTTCCGGTCAACGCGGGCGGTGCCGACGAGGCCCGGCCGGGCGGGGTTACGGGAAAGCAGGCCTGACATCTTCATGGGGGCGATTCTGTCCGCGATGCGTCGGCGAGCAAGGGAGGCGCGCCGTAACATCAGCCTCAGAAGTTATCTAGAGTCCCATTAGTCACATCTGTATTAAGTGATGCCGACGATCAGATCTCATCCTTCTGCGCCGCATCCAGCAGTTCGCGGGCATGCGCGCGGCCACTGTCGGATTCGCCCAACCCGGCCAGCATCCGGGCCAGCTCGGCCACCCGCTCGTCGTCGGCGACCCGGCGAACCACGCTGGTCCCCTTGGGCCCGGCGCCATGCACCACCAGGTGCACGTCGGCGTACGCCGCGACCTGCGGCAGATGCGTGACCACGATGACCTGGTGGGTGCGCGCCAGCCGCGCCAGCCGCCGACCGATCTGCACCGCCGCCCGGCCACCCACGCCGGCGTCGACCTCGTCGAACACCATGGTGGTGCCCAGTGACTCTTTGCGCGAGGCGGCCAGCACCACCTCCAGCGCCAGCATCACCCGGGACAGCTCGCCGCCGGAGGCGCTCTTGGCCAGCGGCAGCTGGTCCATCCCGCGGTGCGCGGCGAAGCCGAACTCGACCTGGTCGACGCCGTCGGCGCCGGCGCGGGCCAGCTCGCCCGAGGGCAGCACGAGCGCGGCCGCGTCGTCGGCGGTCGAAGCGGTATCGATGGTGACGTCGATGCCGAACTGCGCGTCGGCCATCGCCAGCCCGGATAGCTCGGCGGTGACCTCCTTGGCGAGCCGCTTGGCGGCCTTGCGCCGGATGTTGCTCAGATCGACCGCGGCCTGGGCCAATTCGCGCGCGAGCTCGTCGACGCGCGCCGCCAGCGCGGCCAGCCCTTCCTCGGAGACGTCGAGCTGGGCCAGCCGTTGCCGCGACTCGCGGGCCCAGTCGAGCACACCGTCGATGTCCGCGGCGTACTTGCGCGTCAGCGTGCGCAGCTCGGCCTGCCGGGACAGTTTAGATTCCAGCGCGCTGGCATCGACCGGCAGCTCCTCGAGGAAGCCGCCCAGTTCGGCGGCCGCGTCGATGACCACGGTCAGCACCTCACCGAGCTGGCCGGCCAACGCCACCAGCTTGGCGTCGTCCGTCGATTCCAGTGCGGCCCTTGCCTTTCCGAGGCTGTCGGTCGCGCTGAACCCATCCGGCTCATCCGAGGACAGGGCCGCACGCGCGGTGGCCGCGGCCTCGCGCAGCGTGTCCAGCTCGGAGAGCCGCAGGATCTCGGCGACCAGAGCGTCGTCCTCGCCGGGTTGCGGGTCCACGGCGTCGATCTCGTTCAGCGCGAAGTTCAGCCGGTCGGCCTCCAGCGCCAGTTCGCGCATCCGGTTGCGCCGGTCGAGCAGGTCGCGCCGCGCCGACAGCCAGGCGTCGCGCAGTTTGCAGTAGCGCTCCAGTGCCGGGCCGGCCTTCGCGAATCGGTCCAGCGCGCCGCATTGCTCCTCGGGCCGCATGAGCCGCAGCTGGTCGTTCTGCCCGTGCAGGGTCAGCAGCCCGGCGGTGAAGTCGCCCAGCGACTTGGCGGGCACGCTGCGGCCGCCCAGATAGGCCCGCGACGGCCCGTCGCGGCTGACCGAGCGCAGCGCGATCACGCTGCCGTCCTCGTCGCGCTCGGCGCCCGACGCGTCCAGCATCTCGTCCAGCTTGACCACCGTGGCCTCGTCGAGATCGGTTGTGGTGAAACGGCCTTCGACGACCGCCCGATCGGCCCCGGACCGCACCCTGGTCGCGTCGGCGCGCGCACCGCCGAGCAGGTGCAGGCCGGTCACCACCATGGTCTTGCCGGTGCCGGTCTCCCCGGTCAGCACGGTCAGGCCGCGGTCGAACTCCCCGACGGCAGCGCTGATGGCACCGAGCGACTCGATGCGGATTTCGGTCAGCATTCAGTCAGCACCTGCAGTTGGGGTCGTCAGTTCCCGCGCCACCCGGTCACCGGCAACCGGAATTTGCGCACCAACCGGTCGGTGAACGGGGCGCTGTCCAGGCGGGCCCATTTCACCGGTGTGTCGCAACGCTTTACCTCCAGCCTGCTGCCCGCCGGGATCAACATTTCGCGGCGGCCGTCGCAGAACACCAGGGCGTCATGCCCGTCGGCCTCGATCTCGATCGCGATGGTGGCGTCCGGGCTGGTGACCATGGGGCGGCCGAACAGCGCGTGAGCGTTGTTGGGTACCACCAGGATTGCCTCGAGGTCCGGCCACAACACCGGTCCGCCGGCGGAGAACGCGTAGGCGGTCGACCCGGTGGGCGTCGACACCAGGACCCCGTCGCAGCCGAACGCCGACACCGGGCGCCCGTCGATCTCGAGGACCACCCCGAGCACGCCCAGGCGGGGACCCTTTTCCAGGCTGACTTCGTTGAGCGCCCAGCCGTGCACGGAGACGTCGCCGCCGTGGCGCACGATCACGTCGAGCGTCAGCCGGTTCTCCACCCGATAGTCTTGTGCGACAACATGTTCCAGCACCCGGTCGATGGCTTCGGCCTCGGCCTCGGCCAGAAAGCCGATGCGGCCCAGGTTGACGCCCAGCACCGGAATGTTGGCGTTGCGGGCCAGTTCGGCGGCCCGCAGGAAGGTGCCGTCGCCGCCCAGCGCCAGCACCAGTTCGCAGCCGTCCGCGGCCTGGGGGTCGGCGTTGACCACCTCGATCTCGACGCCCAGTGCGCGCATGTCGTCGGGGGCCAGGTGCAACGACCCCTTGTCAACCGCCTCCGCAGACAGCACCCGAAGCCCGATGTCGTTGTCGCCCAGCACTTTCTGCACGCGCCGCGCGGTCTCGGTGGCCTCTTCGCGGCCGGTGTGGACCACCATCAACACGGTGCGGGGAGCGTGTTCGTTCACTGTGGCCCGCTTTCCACCGCGTGCCGCACCGCGGTCACCAGCTCGTCGCCGGCCAGCGGCCGATCGGTCTGGGCGCGCAGCCGCAGAAAGTATTCGACATTGCCCGACGGCCCCGGCAGCGGGCTGGCGGCGACGCCGACGGTGTGCCAGCCCAGCTCTGCCGCGCGACCGGCGACCGCCAGCACCGCGTCGGCGCGCAGGCCCGGGTCGTGCACCACACCCCCGGCGCCGACCAGGCCCTTGCCCACCTCAAACTGCGGCTTCACCATGGGAACGATATCCGCGTTCGGTGCGGCGCATCCAGCCAGCGCCGGCAACACCGTGGACAGCGAAATGAACGACAGGTCGGCCACCACGAGGTCGACCGGTCCGCCGATCGCCTCGGGCGTCAGGTCGCGAACGTTGGTCCGCTCGACGACGACCACCCGCGGGTCGCTGCGCAGCGACCACGCCAGCTGCCCGTACCCGACGTCCACGGCGACCACTTCGGTCGCCCCGCGATCCAGCAGGACTTCGGTGAAGCCGCCCGTGGACGCGCCGGCGTCCAGGCAGCGACGGCCCGCGACCGAGACCTCGAAGGCGTCCAGCGCCCCGATGAGTTTGTGCGCCCCGCGCGAGACCCAGCCGCGCTCGCCGTCCTCGGCGACGGTCAGGGCGGCGGTGACGGCGACGGCGGTGCCCGGCTTGCGCGCCGGCATCCCGTCGATGCTGACCTTCCCCGCGCCGATCAACTCCGCGGCCTGCTGACGAGACCGGGCCAGGCCGCGCCGGACCAGCTCGGCGTCAATGCGGGCGCGTCGGGACATCCGGGCATTCAGCCCTTCTCCGCCGACTCCAGCGCAGCCAGCAGCACGTCGTGCGCCTCGGACAGGCGGCGTGCTATCTCTTCGAGCTCGTCGAGCGACGGCACCTTCTCGGGGTCTTCTGTGTCCTCGGGCTGGGGCAGCCGGGCGAGCAGGGTGTCGATTTCAGCGCGAATCTGATCGGGATCGATAGTCATCGCGTTACTACGCTAGTCACCCGTCAGTCGGTGTGCACCAAAGACCAGCGTTGCAGCGCGGCGCGGGCGTGCTCGTCGGCGGCCTCGATGCGCACCTCGCCGCCGTCCCCGGCGCTCCAGACCGCGCCGGCCACCGCCCGCACGATCGACAGGCCGTCCCCGTCGTCGGGCCCGGTGCCGCTCACGGTGACCGCCCGGTCCGCGACGTCGACCCGCCAGCCCGGCTGCGGGCCGACCGCAAGCCGCTCGCCGTCGTCGTGCAGCGAGCGCAGGTCGTGGCCGATGTAGGTGGGGCGCTGGGCGGGCTTGGCGTACACCGCGTCCCGCGCGGAATTGACCCCGGTGAGCACCATCAGGCTGGGTAGCTCGGCGGCGTTGGCGCCCTCGATGTCGGTGTCGAGTCGGTCGCCGACCACCAACGGGGCGCGAAAGTCGCCGCGGGCCGCGGCATCCCGCAGCAGTCCGGGCGCCGGCTTGCCCGCGACCTGGGGCTCGCCGCCGGTGGCCGCCCGCAGCGCGGCCACGAACGATCCGTTGCCGGGCAGCAGCCCGCGCTCGGTGGGCAGGGTCAGGTCGACGTTGGATGCCACCCACAGCGCGCCGGCCCGGATGGCCAGCGCCGCCTCGGCCAGCTCCGGCCACCCGATGGTCTGGGACAGACCCTGTACGACGGCGGCCGGGTCGTCGTCGTAGCTGCGCACCGCGCGCAGCCCGACGGCGGTGATCTCGTTGGCCAGGGCCTCGGTCCCCACGATCAGCACCGGCGAGTCCGGCGCCAACTGGTCGGCCAGCAGCCGCGCCGCGCTCTGCGCACTGGTGGCGATGTCGTCGGCGGTGGCGGTGAAGCCGAGGTCGGTCAGGTGCGCGGCGACCTCGCCGGCGCTGCGCGACGCGTTGTTGGTGACGAAGTACGCGCGGCTGCGCACCTCGGCCAGCGCTTGCACCGCACCCTCGGTGGGCCGGCGGCCGCGAAACGCCGTTCCGTCCAGGTCGATCAGCAGGCAATCATATTGCTGCGCAAGGGT
This sequence comes from Mycobacterium mantenii, assembly GCF_001667865.1. Classification (GTDB taxonomy): domain Bacteria; phylum Actinomycetota; class Actinomycetes; order Mycobacteriales; family Mycobacteriaceae; genus Mycobacterium; species Mycobacterium mantenii_A. The sequence continues at coordinate 43,616 of NZ_LZJP01000060.1, forward strand.
TTCGGCGTGATTCGGACCCGTCATGTCAGCCGAGTTCACTGACCCGGTCCTCGGCGTCGGTGACGCCGTCGACGTCGGCGGCCGCGGAGTGCAGGAACCATTGCAGCGCCTCGTCATCGCGGCCGAGCGCCAGCAGCGTGTCCGCGTAGGCGTAGAACAGCCGCGCCGCCGTGGTGCCGGTGCGGCCGGGATCCAGTTGCGGCGTGGACAACACCGTGAGCGCCTGCTCCAGCTGACCGAGATCCGCGCGCGCCCCGGCCGCGACGATGCGTAACTCGTCGGCGTCGTCACCGCTGAGTTCGGCGGCCTCCGGCCCGCGCGCGAGTTCGATCGCCCGCTCCGGGCGGCCAAGTCCGCGTTCGCAATCGGCGATCAGGGCCAGCAGCGGGGACTTGCTGCCCATCCTGCGGGCCGCCCGGAATTCGGCCAGCGCCTGCGACCAGTCGCCGCAGTGGTAGGCAGCGATGCCAACCGCTTCCCGGATGGCGGCGATCCGGCTGGACCGGGCGCGCGCCGCCCGGGCGTGACCCAGGGCGGCCTCCGGGTCTTCGTCCAGCAGTTCGCCCGCGGCCACCAGGTGGCGCGCCACCGCATCGGCGGTGGCGCGGTCCAGGGTGCTCAGTTCGCGGCGAACGTCCGGCGCCAGCTGCTTGGCTTCGACGCCGGGCGGTATCGGCGGCCCGTCCTGCGGGGCGCGATCGGCCTGGCCGTCCCGGCGCCCGGCGCCCTGCGGCTGGGCCGGCCGCGCACGGCCCGGACCGGACCAGCCGGTGGATGCCGGCCGCCCCCGCCGTTCGCCGCGGTGCCTTTGCCTGTCGTCGACCACGCTGCCGAGAATACGGGCAGCCCCGCGCCTAGCTTTGCGGCCGGTTGCCCAGCAGCGGCGCGATCACCGCCGGGCAGTAGGTCGCGATCGCGAGGATTGTGAACTTGCCCGCCGTCTCGTAGGACATGCCGTTGCCCGCGGCCATCTTGGACGTCACCGCGTCGAACGACCCGCCGGGCTCGAACAGCATCGGGCACACCGACTGTCCCATCGCCGTGGTGCCGGTCGGCTGGGTGTAGGTGATCCCGGCGTTCGTCAGGGCCGACAGGAAGGTGTTGCCGATCATGTCGGCGCGGATCGGCGCCGACAGGACCGCGGCAAGCGCCACCAGGCCGGTGATCACCCCCAGAATCCGCAGGACGGTCAACCGCACACTCGTCGCGAAATTCACCGTGACAACAGTGGTCGCTTACGGTCACGTCAATGACACGGTGGGGTAAAGATTTGTGCACGCGCGCGTTTTGCGGACGCGGTTCCGGGCCAGGCGGGGCTAGCGGGGCTAGACCTTTTCGACCCCGGCGACGGTGCGTTTGCCGCGGCGCAGCACCAGCCACTTGCCGTGCAGGAAGTCGGACGGCTGCGGTGCCCATTCCTCGCTGTCGACGCGGATGTTGTTGACCGAGACGCCGCCTTCGCCGATGGTGCGCCGCGCGGCCTTCCGGCTCTCGGACAGGCCGCTGGCGACCAGCAGGTCGACGATCCCGTCCGGGCCACCGGGTTTGAGCTCGGCGACCGAGGTCTCGCGCAGCGCCGCCGCCAGCGTGGCCTCGTCCAGGCGGTCCAGTTCGCCCTGCCCGAACAGCGCGCGGCTGGCATGCTCGACCGCCTCGGTGGCGCTCTCGCCGTGCACCAGCACGGTCAGTTCGCGGGCCAGCCGCCGCTGGGCGGCGCGCTGCTGGGGACGCTCGGCCGTCGCCTGCTCCAGCTCGGCGAGCTCGTCGGCGGTCAGGAAGGTGAACCAGCGCAGGTACCGGATCACGTCGGCGTCGGCGGTGTTGAAGAAGTACTGGTACCAGGCGTACGGCGTGGTCAGCGCCGGGTCCAGCCACAGGCTGCCGCCGCCGGTGGACTTGCCGAACTTCGTGCCGTCGGTGGCCGTCACCAGCGGCACCGTCAGGGCATGCACGGAGGCGCCGCGCTGCTGGCGCACCAACCGGACCCCGGCGATGATGTTGCCCCACTGATCGGAGCCGCCGATCTGCAGTGTGCAGCCGTAGCGCCGGTTCAACTCGACGTAATCGTTCGCCTGCAACAGCATGTAGCTGAACTCGGTGTAGGAGATGCCGTCCCCCTCGAGGCGCCGCCGCACGGTGTCGCGGTCCAGCATGACGTTGACCGAGAAGTGCTTGCCGACATCGCGCAGGAACTCGATGGCCGACAGGGGGCCGGTCCAGTCCAGGTTGTTGACGACGACCGCGCCGGTGGGTGAGTCGTCAAAGTCGACGAAGCGTCGCAGCTGGCCGCCGATCCGCTCGGTCCACTCGGCGACGGTGTCCGCCTCGTTGAGGGTGCGCTCGCCGATGTCCCGCGGGTCGCCGATCATGCCGGTGGCCCCACCGGCGAGCACGATCGGGCGATGGCCGGCGCGCTGGAAGCGGCGCAGCGCCAGCAGCGGCACCAGGTGTCCGGCATGCAGGCTCGGCGCGGTGGGGTCGAAGCCGGCGTACACCGTCATCGGGCCGCGCCGGGTTTCGGCGGTCAGCGCATCGAGATCGGTGGACTGCGCGATCAGGCCGCGCCAGCCCAGCTCGTCGATGATCATGTCGCCCATGATCCAAGATCCTTTCACCCGAGATCGGTTCGGCTAGTCGCTGGCGCCCGGCGCCGCCGCGCGGGGGCTGCGGCGGTACGCCGACACCTCCGGGCGGCCGGGGAGCCACAACCGCCACGGCCGGTCGGCGGCCTGGCTGACGCCGACCCGCGGGCCGCACGCCGCGGTCAGCGGTTCGTGCAGTTCGAGAGTCACCTCACCGTCGCCCGCGAAAAGGTCAATGCCGTTGTCGTCCATGGTGATTCCCATGGCGGCGCACAGGTTGCCCGGGCCGCGCGCCAGGGCCGCGGTGTGCACCAACTCGCCACGGCGGGCGCGCGCGACATCGGTGCCGTCCTCGAGGGCCGCGGCGCGCAGCAGTACCGCGGCGGCGGTGCCGTCGGGTCCGCACGAGACGTTGGCGCAGACGTGGATGCCGTGGCTGCGGTAGGTGTAGAGCCGCCCCGGCGGCCCGAACATCACGAAGTTGCGGGCCCGCAGGCCCTTGTACGAGTGCGCGGCGGCGTCCGGCCACGGACCGTCGGGAACTCCCCCGTAGGCCTCGACCTCGACGACCGTCCCGCTGACACCCCGCGCGGTGAGGGTGGCGCCCAGCAGCCGGCGGGCGGCCTCGACCGGGTCGACTAACAGCGGGGCCGCAGCCGTGCCTTCCCGGAATCGCCCTCGAGCCTCGGCCACATCAGATCCTGAATCCTCTTTTCTTAACCCAACGAACCTACCGGCAGGCCAAACGTGGCAGTATCCCGGTGTCCGTGACCCCCGGGCCGCGAGAAGGAGCCCACCTCATGCATGCGATCGACCCCGCCGCCACGGCGTGGCTGCTGGCCAGCACCGCGCTGGTCTTGCTGATGACCCCCGGCCTGGCCATCTTCTACGGCGGCATGGTCCGCACCACCGGCGTGCTGAACATGATCATGATGAGCTTCATCTCCATCCCCCTGGTGACGGTGGCGTGGTTGCTGGTCGGCTACACCATCGCGTTCTCCGAGGACGGGGTGAGCGGGCTCGTCGGCAACCTCAGGCATTTCGGGATGCTCGGCATCACCCCCGACACCGCGCACGGCACGGTGCCCGAATTGCTCTACGCCACCTTCCAGTTGACGTTCGCGATCATCACGGCCGCCCTGGTCAGCGGCGCCATCGCCGACCGCGCCAAGTTCGCCGCCTGGATGGTGTTCGTTCCGGTGTGGACGATCACCGTGTATTCGATTGTCGCGCACTGGGTTTGGGGACCGGGCGGATGGCTGGCCAAGCTGGGCGTCCTCGACTATGCGGGCGGGCTCGTCGTGGAGATCGTCTCCGGCTCCTCGGCGCTGGCGCTGGCGCTGGTGCTCGGACCGCGCATCGGGTTCAAGAAGGACGCCATGCGCCCGCACAATCTGCCGTTGCTGTTCGTCGGGGTCGGGCTGCTGTGGTTCGGCTGGTTCGGGTTCAACGCGGGTTCGGCCTTGGCCGCCAACGGAACCGCCGCCGCCATTTTCCTCAACACGCTGGTCGCCGGGTGCCTGGGCATGCTCGGCTGGCTCTCGGTCGAACAGATTCGCGACGGCCGGCCGACCACGTTCGGTGCGGCATCGGGCGTGGTCGCCGGCCTGGTCGCCATCACCCCGTCCTGCGGAACGGTCAACACGCTCGGCGCGACGGTCGTCGGGCTGGCGGCGGGGATCGTGTGCGCGTTCGCGGTGGGCGCGAAACTGCGCTTCAACTATGACGATTCGCTCGACGTGGTGGGCGTGCACTTCGTCGGCGGCGTGGTCGGGGTGTCGTTGATCGGCCTGTTCGCGACGGCGGTCATGACGGCGGGCCCGCAGGGCCTGTTCTACGGGGGTGGCTTCGGCCAGCTGGGCAAGCAGGCGCTGGCGATCGGGGTCGTCGCGCTCTACGCGTTCGCCATGACGTTCGTGTTGGGGAAGGTCATCGACCGGCTGATGGGCTTCCGGCTCAGCGCCGAAGACGAGACCACCGGCGTCGACCTCACGCAGCACGCCGAGACCGCCTACGCCGAGGGCGTACACGGACATCTGCCGCAGCGCCGCCCTCCCATCGGCGAACGCTTCAACTAGGCCTGTCTGCGCCTCCCGGAGATTCCGACCCTTGACAACCCCGCGCAACGGGACAATTATTCATCGCATGATGAGTTCATCTCGTGATGAATTAATCGCCGGCCCGCACGAGCCGGCCGTGCACATCGATCACCTGCGTGTGATCCGCGGCAAACTCCCGGCTCTGCACGATTTCTCAGTGCGGATCGACAAGGGCAGCATCACCGGCCTGCTCGGCCCGTCCGGCTGCGGCAAGACCACCCTGATGCGGTGCATCGTGGGCACCCAGATCGTGACCTCGGGAACCGTCAGCGTGCTCGGCCATCCGGCCGGGTCGCCGGCGCTGCACCGCCGGGTCGGGTACCTGCCGCAGGATCCGACCATCTACAACGACCTGCGGGTCGTCGACAACGTCCGCTACTTCGCCTCGCTGTACGGGTTCGACCGCAAGGCCGCCGAAGCGGCGGTCGAGCGGGTCGGGCTGTCCGATCACCGATCCGCCTTGTGCGCCAACCTTTCCGGCGGTCAGCGCATCCGGGTGTCGCTGGCGTGCGCGCTGGTCTGCCAGCCCGAACTGCTGGTGCTCGACGAGCCCACGGTGGGACTGGACCCAGTGCTGCGCGCGGATCTGTGGGAGCAGTTCGCCGACCTCGCCCGCGCCGGAACCACGCTGCTGGTCTCCAGCCACGTGATGGACGAGGCCGACCACTGCGGCGATCTGCTGCTGATGCGCGACGGCCGGTTGGTCGCCCACACCACCCCGACCCAACTGCGAGAGGACACCGGATGCACGTCACTGGAGGACGCGTTTCTGTCCATCATCAAGCGCAGCACCATGCGCGAAGCCGGCTAGGGCTAAAGGGCTACACCGCGACCACGGTGCGGATCCTGCGCCAGCTGGCGGCCGACCACCGCAGCGTCGCGATGATCCTGTTCGTCCCGGTGCTGGTGATCACGTTGATGTACTTCATGTTTCAAAACGCCCCGCACCGGCCCGGCACACCGGCACCGTTCAACAATGCGTGCCTGATCCTGCTGGGCCTGTTCCCGCTGTTCGTGATGTTCATCATCACGGCGATAACCATGCAGCGCGAACGGGCATCCGGGACGCTGGAGCGCATCCTGACCACTCCCCTGCGCCGCCTTGACCTGCTGATCGCCTACGGCACCGCCTTCTCCATCGCCGCTGCGGCGCAAGCCATTTTGGCGTGCATCGTGTCGTTCTGGCTGCTAGGTTTCGACACCGCGGGCAGCCCGGTGTGGGTGTTCGCCATCGCGATCGTCAACGCCGTGCTGGGAGTCGGTTTGGGTCTGCTGTGTAGTGCGTTCGCCCGCACCGAGTTTCAGGCCGTGCAGTTCATCCCGCTGGTGATGGTGCCGCAGCTGTTGCTGGCCGGCATCATCGTGCCCCGCGCGCTGATGCCACACTGGCTGCAATGGATCAGCAATGTGCTGCCGGCCAGCTACGCGCTGGAGGCCTTGCAGCAGGTGGGCGCGCACCCGGAACTGACGTTCATCGCGGTGCGCGACATCGTCGTGGTGTTGGGCTTCGCCCTGGCGTCGCTGTGCCTGGCCGCGGCGACGCTGCGGCGGCGGACGCCCTAGTGGCGGGTCGCCAGTGACGACCACCAACGCCGGGCGCCGGCGGCGGGGCCGGCCGGCCGGGGTCTCCGACACCCGCAACCGCATCCTGGCCAGCGCGCGAGAGCTGTTTGCCAGCAAGGGGATACGCAATACGTCGATTCGTGCGGTGGCCGCGGCCGCGGGAGTGGATTCGGCGCTGGTGCATCACTACTTCGGCACCAAGGAGAAGCTGTTTGCGGCGGCCGTGCACATCCCGATCGACCCGATGGACATCATCGGCCCGTTGCGCGAGGTGCCGGTCGAGGAGATCGGCTACCGGCTGCCGTCGATGTTGTTGCCGCTGTGGGATTCCGAACTGGGCACCGGGTTCATCGCGGTGCTCCGGTCGATCCTGGCCGGCTCGGAGGTCAACCTGTTCCGGACGTTCATCCAGGACGTGATCGCCGTCGAAGTCGGTCCGCGCGTGGACGATCCGCCGGGAAGCGGAATCATCCGCATCCAATTCGTCGCGTCGCAACTGGTGGGCGTGGTGATGGCGCGCTACATCCTGCAACTGGAGCCGTTCGCGTCGCTGCCGCCGGACCAGATCGCGCAAACCATCGCGCCGAACCTACAGCGCTACCTCACCGGGGATCTGCCGGACGGCCTTGTGCGATGAGCCGCGCGTGCTCGTCGTCGGCGACGTCGCGCGCCTCGTCGATGAGCAGCACCGGGATGCCGTCCTCGATGCGGTAGGCGCGCCGCAGCCGCGGGTTGTACAGCAGTTCGTCGTCGACCAACAGCAGCGGGCCCCGATCGTCCGGGCACACCAGGATGCTCAACAGTGCATCGTCGATCATGACTGCGCTCCGCTCAGCTCGGAACGTACCCCGCTGGTCAGGCGGCGGTACTGACTTGTCTCGGCATCGAAATACCAGACGTTGCGCCCGGCCTTCGGGATCCCGGCCGCCCGTAGGGCACTGACGGTCGGACGGAACGTCGCGCTCAGATCCAACTCCGGCGCCACACAAACGATGTCGGGGCCAAGGCCGAGGGGGATCTTGGCGAAGGCCTCGGTCAGGTCGGCCGCGGTGATGGAGGCCCCCGGCAACAGCGTCACCGCCGACACCGCCGCCTCGTGGTCGCCGACCGGCACGTTGTAGGTCACCGCGAGGTCGACACCGGTGATGCATCCCAGCGCGTCGGTGACCGGCTCGGCGAACACCAGGCCGCGCGCGGTGCGCACCACCGACCCGCGCCGGCCCGCCAGCCAGTAGTCGCCGTCGTCATCGCGGTAGAACAGGTACTCGGTCGATATCCAGGTGTCGCCGGCGGCGAAGACGCCGCGTTTGACCGAGGCGCTCGGATCGACCGGGCCGTTGGAGGCCGCGAGCAGCACCCCGACCTCGTTCGGCTCGGCGATCTGCACGAAGCCGCGCTCGTTCTCCAGGATCAGGTCGTGCTCGACGTCGTAGGCGGCCAGCTCGATGCGTCCGGCTCCCGGCAGCGGGCGGCCCTTGCTGCCGACCTTGGCGCCCGACACGTTGGCCAGCACCGCCTGCCCGTCGGTGGTGGCGAAGAACTCGACGACGTGGGCGGGCGCGAACGCGTCGACGACGCGGCCCCACAGCCCGGTCGGCATGCCGGACCCGATGAACAGCCGCACCGGGTGGTTGCCGTGCAGCACGAACGCGGGATCGTCGACGATCTCGCGGAGCATGGCCCAGGTGTAGGACACCACGGTGACGCCGTACTGGCGTACCTCCTGGACGAACCGGTTCCGGTCCAGCCCGCGCGACAGGGCGATGCGGGTGCCGCCGACCACGGCACCGCCCAGGCTCACCAGCAGCGCCGACTCGTGGTGCAAGGGGGTCAGGCAGTACACGGTGTCGCGGCGGTCCAGGGCGGCCGTCGAGGCGGTACCGAAGGCCGACACCGCCCAGCGGTAGTTGGTGATCTGCTTGGCCACCAGCTCGCCGCCGGCCGCGCTGAACGCGATGAACGCCAGATCCCGGGCCAGTCCGGGGTTGGGCCGGTACCACCCGGGCAGCTCGACGGCGTCGGGGTCGATCTGTTCCATGTCGATGACGTCGGAGTCCTCGGGCAGGTGCAGATCCCGCGCCTCGCCGCCGCCGAGCACCAGCACCTGCCGCAGCCCCTGGCGGTCGGACCCCAGCACGGCGTCGAGGTTGGCGGGGTCGGTCAGCAGCTCGGTCACTCCCCCGAGCCGCACCGAAGCGCCCAGGTCGGCATCCGGTCGCATCACGACCGCGATCGCGCCCAGCCGCGACAGCGCGGCGATGGCGACCAGTGCGCTGGGCCGGGTCTCCATCAACACGCCGACCCGGTCGCCCTGCCGCACCCCGACGTCGATCAGGCCGCGAACGACGTTGTTGATGCGCCGGTTGACGGCGTCGTAGGTGTGCACGCGGCCGTCGAACAAGAGGAATTCGCCCTGCGGCGCGTCGTGAGCCTGCTCCTCGATGATGCGACCCAGCGAAATCCGGGTGTGGTCGTTGATCTGGCCCAGGCGGACCAGGCGCGGCAGGGTGCGGGCTGTCTCGACGGCCAGGGTTCGCACGGACTTGTTGGCGGCGACGACGGTGTTGGCCGCGCCGCGCACTATTCCCAGTGCCGCCTCGGAGGCCTCCCCCAGGCCGTGCGCGATCCGGGAGCTCAACGCCACGCCGCTGTCGGTGTGCTCGTCGGGCTGGTCGGCCATCACGTCGATGCTGTCCGGCTTGTCGCCGCCGGTGGAGAGCCATTGCACCCATTCGGCGACGGTCGGCCAGCTCTGCTGCGCCGCCTTGGACCCGACGACCAGGCCGAAATGCCCTGTGCGGATGCGGCTTTCGTAGACCTCGGCGTCGGGGGCCGCCCGCCGGATGCCGCGCACCGAAGCGGGCTGGCCGATGTCGTCCACCTCGCCGACGAAGGCCAGCACCGGGCAGGTGATGTCGGTCAGGGTGACCATCTGCCCGTTGACGGCGAAGCCGCCGGTCATCATCCGGTTGTGGGCGATGAACTGCTTGAGCAGTTCGGAGATCGCCGGACCCGACCAGGCGATCCAGCCCTCGCGCTCGAGGAAACGGCGCTGCTGCTCGCGCGGCAGTAGCGCCTCGCGGTCGTGCAGTTGGCGCACGAAGTCCACCCGCGCCTTGGCGGTCTTGAGCGGGTCGAGCATCTGAAAGCCGGTGCGCGCCATCCAGCTTGGGATGGCCAGCCGGCTGAAGACATGGTCGGCCATGAAGTTGGCCGCGGGGGCGGCGAAGTTTGCCGGGATGCCCATCGGCAGGGCGGCCAGGGTGTCCACCGGCGACCCGAACGTGACGATGCTGGCCAGGCTCTTCGAACGCCGGTAGGCGGCGACCTGGTAGCACCACATGCCACCCTGCGAATAGCCGACCAGATGGATGTCGCTGCCGGTGACGTCCCTGACCGTGTCGATGGCCTGGCTGAGCGCGACGATGTGGTCGGCCAGCGTGCGCCGCATGCCGCCCTCGATCTTGTCGGGTTCGCCGAAGTCGATGACCCAGGGGTCGATCCCGTGCGCGTGCAGGATCCCCACCGCGCCTTCCTCGCGGGTGACGTCCCACATGTCGGCCGACATCATCATCGGGTGCACCATCAGCACCGGCGGCCCGACGGGCGACTGGCCGCGCCGGTTGTCCGGCGGGAAATAGCGCCGGAGCTTGTACATCGGCACGCTCTCGACGGTCTGGGACGGCGACGGGACACTACCGGTTTCCAAGCCCCCCAGCCGCAAGACCTCCAGCCCGTTCTGCGCTGTGGCGATCAGCCGCTCGACCGGTCGTGTGACCATCGAAATATTGAGATCCACTGCTGCTCCCTGAGTCTTGACAGCTTGGACATCATGGCACATCAGGGCAGCTCGGAGGGCGGTGGTTACCCCGAATCGAGTATCCGTCCAGGGCGGCGGCATCCGGGTGAGAACTGGTCCCGAACCCGTTAGAACGGCGGGGGGTCCTCGTCGGGCGGGTAGGTGGTGGGCCAAGTTTGGGCCGCGGGCGGGGCGGCGCGGGCCAGTCGGGCGTCGCGGTTGTGGCGGCGTTCGGTGGCGATGCGCGCGGCCCGGTTCTGGGCGCGGGTGCGGGTGCGCAGCGGCATCATCGCGGTGCGCTCGGCGCACGGGTCGGGTTTCGGTCCGGCGGGTAAAGGCGGGTCACCGGTCGGGGCGCACAGGCTGGGGAACAGCAGCGCGCTGCCCGGGGTGGTCACGTAGGAGTGTCCGTCGGGCAGGGTCCAGATGACCGTGCCGTCGGGCAGCTGTTGGTCACGCCAGCCCCAGAACGTCTTGACCAGGTGATGAGTGCGGCACAAGCACTTGAGGTTCGACGCGTGAGTGGGCCCGCCCGCGGCGTACGGGATCGTATGGTCGATGTCGCACTCGGTGGCCGGGCGGTCACAGCCGGGCGAGCGGCAGGTCAGGTCCCGGCACCGCACGAAATCTGCCAGTGCCTTCGACGGGACATAGCCGGGCTCGGGGGCGGCCTCACCCGGATGTGCCAGCGGGGTCAGTTTGGCCGAGGCTGCCAACTCGGCCACGAGCTCGGGGGCGATGAGTCCGTCGGCGCCCACCTCTGATGCCGGCGTGGCACCCGCCCCGTCCAGGCTGGACCGCTCGGCGATCACGTGGATCACCACCGGGGCTGGCGCGGGCCGTTTCCCGGCCAGGCAGTCGGGGCGTCCGCAGCGACAGCCCAACCGGTCGGCTCCACCCGCCAGTGCCCCCAGGGCATCGGCGCGGCGCTGGTCACGGCTGCGCGGATCGCGCTCGCATACCGTGGCGGCCAACGCATCGAGCCGTTTGTCCAGCGCATGCGCGTCGGGGGCGAGCAGGCTGCCGTGAATTTCGGCGATACCCCCGACGCCGTCGGCGATCCACACCTGCCGGTCGGCCACGAACTTCTGGCGTTGCCGCACCGCATCGACATCGGCCTTGGCCACGACCTTGTCCACCTGCGCGGCCAACCGTCCCCGCGTCATCGACGGCCAGCGCGCCACGTTCGCCGCCAGCGCGGCATCCACCCTCGCCAGCACCTCGGGGTCAACGATCAAATCGGTGCGGAACACGATCGTTTGGAACATCGAGTACTCGACATCCCCGGCGATGAAGGCCGCACCCACCTTCGGCAGCCGCTCACGCATCGCGCGCGCATACCGCAACCGGCTCGCGGCCAGACCCTGACTCACGCGCAGCGCCGCGGCCACCTCGGCGGCCACCGCCTCCTGCGTGTCGACCGCCCAGCCCTCGGTCTCCGAGCATCGCGACAGCCGATAGGCGAACAACTTCCCGATCGCCACCAACTGAGCGGCCGCGGCCCGGTTCTCCGCCCGCGCCGCCGCGCGGATCTCGTCAACCAACTCCGTGGACTCCGGCGTCCTCGACGGGTGACAACGCTCGACAAGCTCGTCAAACCGGGCAATCACCTCCGGCGACGATCCCGCACCCGACCCTGACGCGAACATACGTTCGATCATGCCACCGCCCTACGACATTGCTTCGGCCACGCGCCCAAAGAACGGCCCTAGCTGCGTAGACGGCGGCCTATCCTGCCCTCATGACGTCGAAGTTTTCTGGCAAGGTCGCATTCATCACCGGCGGCGCTTCGGGCATCGGCGCCGCACTGGCCACCAAGTTGGTCGACGGCGGCGCCGAGGTCTGGATCGCCGATCGCCAACTCGACGCGGCGCGGGAATTGGCGCAACGCCTCAACAGCGGCACCGGGAAAGCGCACGCGATCGAACTCGACGTCCGCAGCTATCCCGCATTCGAGGAAGCGGTCGCCGAGGCGCTGCGCCAGTCCGGCCGGATCGATTACCTGTTCAACAACGCCGGCATCGGCGTCGGCGGCGAGGTCGACTCCTACACCCTCGACGACTGGAACGACGTGCTCGCCGTGAATCTGCACGGCGTGGTGCACGGCATCCAGGCGGTGTATCCGCTCATGATCCGGCAGGGCTCGGGCCACATCGTGAACACGGCGTCGATGGCCGGCCTGCTGGCCGGTCCCGGTACCGCCAGCTACACGGCCTCCAAACACGCCGTCGTCGCCCTGTCGAAGGCGATGCGGATCGAGGCCGAGCGCCACAACGTCAAGGTGTCGGTGCTGTGCCCGGGCGCGATCCGGACCCCGATCCTCACCGGCGGCACGTACGGGCGGATGACCAATACCGGCGCCAGCGACGAGGAGCTCCTCGAGTTCTGGGAGCCGATGCGGCCGATGGCACCCGACAAATTCGCCGCCCGCGTCCTTCGTGCGGTGCTGCGAAACAAAGCGATCATCATCGTGCCGGCCTGGTGGAAGGCGCTGTGGTACCTGGACCGCCTGTCGCCGACTATCTCAGCGCGGTTCGCAAGGCTCTCGCTCAAGCGCATACGTGAAATGCATTCCGTCCCATCGTAATCCGCGAGGCTTGCGGGCGAGCATCTCGGTCCACCGGCTACACGATCGCCGGATCGCGCGAGCCTAGTGCCAGTTCGGATCCCAGGGACCGTTGTGCCAGTGGCCTTGATCGTGGGCTTCACCGTCGTACCAGTGGTCGCCGTGGCAACGCCCCGTGTCCCAGTTACCGCCCCAGCCCGGATCCCACCACTGGCCGGGGCACCAGTGGTACTGGGGAAAAGGCGCGGGATGGGCGTGGGCGACGGCAGCCGCCCCCGAACCAGCGAGCCCGAAACCGGCAGTCAAGAAGAGCGCTGACGCTGCTACGCGCACAATCTTTTTCATGATCGGCTATTTACCCACGTAAGCGCGAAGCAATCCTGCTCAGCGGCAGCGGCTTACCCACCGGACACTCCTAACGCTGAAAGCACGCTGAGAACCGGCCGCGAACCCGTTTGCGCTGCAGGACGCCGGGTACACAGCGGTTGCGCTTGGGTCGCGACGCGTCGTCGGGACCTCCTCGGTTGAAAGACACAGCTGGGCGCTCCAGTTTTCTGGGCGGGTTTGGCGACCGTCACTGCACGACAGTGCCGGGGCCGAGGCCTGCCAGACCGTGTTCCTTCAGCGCGAGGGCGAGGTGGCTCATGGGCACGATGGCGGCGGATTCGCTCGGCGAGCAGTCCCGCGACATCACCAGCACATTCATTCGGACACCCGGTGTCCGCGGCGCGCCAACGGCGGCCGATCCGTTCGTCAACCACATTTCACCGGGCCGGTGATCGACCGGCTTGGCGCGAGTGCGAGCGAGAAAGGGATGCACATGTTGTTGCTGACCAACGGCGGACGGCGCAAAGACCGCACCGCCGGCGGCGACGGACTCGGCGAGGTCCAACATCTGGCCGGGCGGGCTTTGTACGACGTCGCGCACGGCCGTTTCGAACGCTCACTGTCCGGGCTGACGGCCATCGCGGCACTGGTCACGACGGCCGAAATCTACTTCGAGCACTACAAAGCCAGCTTCGGCAACAAGTGGATGTGGAGCCCGATCGTGGTGACCCCGCCGGTGGTCGTCGCCGGCGTCGGCGGGGTGTTCTCCCGACGCTGGGCCAAAGTCTGGCTGCCCATCACCGCGGGCATCTACACGGCCAACGGGCTGATGGGCGAATACCTGCACGCGCGCGGGGTCGCGCGCAAACCGGGCGGGTGGAAGAACGCCTCCTACAACGTGCCGATGGGCCCGCCGATCGCGGCGCCGGGATTGATGTGCATGGTCGGCGGGATGGGATTGCTGGCATCGATCCTGCGCCGCGAACGGTTCCGGGGTTAGGACGCAGGGACTCTCGAGATGGCCGACACCTCACGCCCCGACCATTTGCCCAACCTGCGCCCCGACGGCAAGCCGCCGCACCCGTCCTGGCTGCCCAAACAACGCCGCGGCGTCACGCCACAGATGATCGGGCGCTACCCCGATTACGACGTGCTGGAAACCGCCGACACGTGGGACGAGGCCACCCGGAAGGTGGTGCTGGCCAGGCTCGAATCACCGGGCCCACTGCGGTTTTTCACCGCCGAAGAGGAGCCGTGCCTGCGCGCGTTCTGCGACACCGTGCTGGCGCAGGACGCCGAGCCGCGGGTGCCGGTGGCCGAGTCCGTCGACTCCAAGCTGGCCGACGGGCGCCTCGACGGCTACCAGTACGCCGACATGCCCGACGACCGCGACACCTGGCGGCTGGTGCTGCGCGCGCTGAACGAGACGACGTCGACCCACTACGGCGGATCCTGGTTCGCCGACGCCGACCTCGTCACCCGCGAAGCGATCATCGACAAGTTCTCGCAGGGCGACCTGCAAGGTGGGGCGTGGGAGAGCCTGAACGTCAAGCGCGCGTGGTCGGTGTGCATGCGAATGACGTTGTCGGGCTTCTACTCCCACCCGTGGGCATGGAACGAGATCGGGTTCGGCGGCCCGGCCTACCCGCGCGGTTTCATGCGCCTCGGCGGCGCCACCGGGCCGGCCGCCGCGCGCGAACCCTACGAGACCCGCGGCGCCACCGACGAGGATCCGGTGCAAATCGTGAACAACGGGGAGTTGTGATGGGCGACTTCCTGCGGGGCCTGTTCAAGGGAGCGGTCGAACCCAAGGACAACGATTCGCGATTCCTGCTCGACGTGCACACGCGCGACCTGCCCGGCGAGAAGACGATGCGCCGCTACGCCGACGACGACGAGGTCGATCTGGTCGTGGTCGGCGCCGGGGCCGGCGGATCGGTGCTGGCGCAGCGGCTGGCGCGCGAGGGCTGGCGGGTCGTGATCCTCGAGGCCGGCCCGTTCTGGCACCCCGACGAGGACTGGGTGTCCGACGAGGCCGGCTCCCACGCGCTGTACTGGACACAGAAACGTATCATCGGCGGCGACGACCCGATCGAGTTGGGCAAGAACAACTCCGGGCGCGGCGTGGGCGGCTCCATGGTGCACTACGCCGGGTACACCCCGCGGTTTCACCCCAGCGATTTTCAGACCTACACCCTGGACGGGGTCGGGGCGGACTGGCCCATCCGTTACGAGGACATCCGCCGCCACTACGAGCGCGTCGAGCTGGAGCTGCCGGTGGCCGGCCAGAACTGGCCCTGGGGTGACCCGCATCGCTACCCCTTTGCCCCACATCCCATTTCGGGTGCGGCCGCCAAGATATGGCGGGGCGCGATCAAGCTCGGCATCGAGATGCGCGTCGGGCCCGTCGGGATCGTCAACGGCACCTTCGGCAACCGCCCGCACTGCATCTACCGCGGCTACTGCCTGCAGGGCTGCAAGGTCAACGCCAAGGCCAGCCCGTACGTCACGCACCTGCCCGACGCGCTGGCCCACGCCGTGGAGATCCGCGCCAACTGCATGGCCTCCCGCGTCGAGCTCGACGAGAGCGGCGCGGCCCGCGGCGTGGTCTACTACGACGAGATCGGCGGCAAGGAGCGGCTGCAGCGCGCTAAAGCCGTTGCCATTGCCGGATATTCAATCGAGACGCCGCGTCTGCTGCTGAACTCGGTCAGCGACCGCTTCCCGAACGGGTTGGGCAACAACGACGACCAGGTCGGGCGCTACGTGATGGTGCAGGGCGCCACCCAGTCCGCCGGGCGGTGGTCCGAGGAGGTCCGGATGTACAAGGCGCCGCCCCCCGAGGTGACCTCCGAACAGTTCTACGAGACCGACCTCTCCCGTGGGTTCGCCCGCGGCTTCGCCATCCAGACGGTGTCACCGATGCCCATCGGCTGGGCCGAACACGTTCTAGCGGACGGGCATTGGGGCCGCGCCCTGCGCGAGTACATGCGCGACTACAACCACTGGGCGACCGTGGGCGTGCTCAACGAGCTGTTGCCGTTGCCGGACAATCGCGTGACCCTGGCCGACGAGAAGGACCCGTACGGCATTCCGGTGGCCCGGTTCGACTACACGCTCTGCGACAACGACAAGGCCAACATGGCCTACTCCACCAAGGTGATCGGCGACATCCTGCACGCCGCCGACGCCCAGGACGTGCTCACCATCGAGCGTTTCGCCCACCTGATCGGCGGCGCCCGCATGGGCACCAGGCGTGAGAATTCGGTCGTCGACTCCGATCAACGCGTGTGGGGCGTTCCGAACCTGTTCCTCGCCGACGGCTCGGTATGCCCGACGCAGGGCTCGGCGAACCCCGCGCTGACGATCATGGCGCTGGCCTCACGGCTGGCCGAACGGCTGGCCGCCGGAAAGATCGATACCACCGCGGGACGGAGGTCGGAGGCTAGAGCCCGTGGCTGACAAGATGATTGACGTCGAGACGACGTTCGCGCCCCGGGTGCTGCGCGAGTACTCGCTGCTCGCCGACGGAGAACGCGGCGCGCTGATCGGGCCGCAGGGCGACCTGGCGTGGATGTGCGCGCCGCACTGGGACTCCGACGCGGTCTTCGCCAATCTCATTGGCGGCGGCGGTGTTTACGCGATCACCCCGATCGATGTCCGGCACGTGTGGGGCGGCTATTACGAGCCGGGCAGCCTGATCTGGCGCAACCGCTGGATCACCCGGGACGGCACCGTGGAATGCCGTGAGGCGCTGGCCTTTCCGGGCGACCGGGACCGGGTGGTGCTGCTGCGGCGCCTCACGGTGTGCCGCGGGACGGCACGCGTACGGGTGCTGCTGGCGCCGAGTGCCGGGTTCGGCCGGCACGGCCTCGGCCAGCCCACCTCGGAGGGCGGGGTGTGGAGCGGCCGCTCGGGCCGGTTGCGCTGGCGTTGGCTGGCCGGTTGCGACGTGCGCACCACCAAAGCGGCGCACGACAAAAGCGAGCTGCTCACCTGTGAGATCACTCTCGAGGAGGGCCGGCAACACGACCTGGTGCTCGAGCTGTCCGAACGGACGCTGCCCGACCAGCCACCCGACCCCGACCTGGCCTGGGACGCCACCGCGGCCGCCTGGCAGCGCAGCGTGCCACGGCTGAACTGCAGCATCGCCCCCCGCGACGGAAGCCACTCCTACGCGGTGCTGCGCGGGCTGACCAGCAGCGGCGGCGGCATGGTGGCCGCGGCCACGATGAGCCTGCCCGAACGTGCGCACACCAATCAGAACTACGACTACCGCTACGCCTGGATTCGCGATCAGGTGTACGCCGGCATGGCCGCCGCCGCCGTCGGCACCACCGAATTGCTGGACCGGGCGGTCGAATTCGTCGGCGCCCGGCTGCTCGAGGACGGCCCGAACCTCAAGCCCGCCTACACCGTCACCGGCGGAGCCGTGCCCAGCGAGGAAACGCTCGACCTGCCCGGCTACCCCGGCGGCACCGACAAGGTCGGCAATTGGGTCAACCAGCAATTCCAGCTCGATGTCTTCGGCGAGGCGCTGCAGCTGCTGGCCAAGGCGGGGGCCGCCGACCGGCTCGACGCCGAGGGCTGGCGCGCCGCGCAGACGGCCATCAGGGCCATCGAAAAACGTTGGCGTGAACCGGATGCCGGCGTCTGGGAGGTCGACGACGAACACTGGACGCAGTCCCGCCTGGCCTGCGTGGCCGGGTTGCGCGCCATCGCCCGGCTGGCCGGCGCCGGTCCCGAGGTGGCCACCTGCGCTTCGCTGGCCGACGCGATCCTGGCCGACACCGCGTCGAGCAGCCTGCACCCGCACGGCTATTGGCAACGCAGCCCGCGGCTGACCGGGGTCGATGCGTCGCTGTTGCTGCCGCCGGTGCGCGGCGCCGTCCCCGCCGACGACCCCCGCACCCGCGCCACCCTGGACGCCGTTCGCGCCGAACTCACCGACGACGGGTTCGTCTATCGCTTCCGGCACGACGAACGCGACCTCGGCGACGCCGAGGGCGCCTTCCTGCTCTGTGGATTCATGATGGCGTTGGCCGAAGACCAACTGGGCCACGGCCATTGCGCGATGCGCTGGTTCGAACGCAACCGCGCCGCGTGCGGCCCGCCCGGGCTGTTCTGCGAGGAGTACGACGTGCGGCAGCGCCAGCTGCGCGGCAACCTGCCGCAGGCGTTCGCGCATGCGCTGATGCTCGAATGCACGGCCACCCTCACCGACGATGCCTCCCACCATGAGTGACTACCGGATCCGACCGAAAGGCAGTACTGCGATGACACAGAACGTGGTGATCACCGGAGCCAGCGCGGGCATCGGCCGCGCCACCGCCCAGCAGTTCGGCCGGCGCGGCGCCAACGTCGTCCTGCTCGCCCGCGGCGCCGCCGGGCTCGACGGCGCCGCCCGCGACGTCGAGGCCGGCGGCGGCAAGGCGCTGGCCATCGCGACCGACGTGGCCGACCACGCGGCGGTCGTCGCCGCCGCCGACGAGGCCGAAGCCGCCTTCGGTCCCATCGACGTCTGGGTCAACGTCGCGTTCACGTCCGTGTTCGCGCCGCTGCGCGAGATCGGCGCCGAGGAGTTCAAGCGCGTGACCGAGGTGTCCTACCTCGGCTACGTGCACGGCACCATGGCGGCGCTGGCCAAGATGCGGCCCCGCAACCGCGGCACCATCGTGCAGGTGGGTTCGGCGCTCAGTCAGCGATCGATCCCGCTGCAGTCGGCCTACTGCGGCGCCAAACACGCCGTCAACGGCTTCACCGAATCGGTGCGCTGCGAGCTGTTCCACGAGGGCTCCAAGGTGCGGATCACCGTCGTGCAGATGCCCGCGGTCAACACCCCGCAATTCTCCTGGGTGCTGTCCCGGCTGCCCCGCCATCCCCAGCCCGTGCCGCCGATCTATCAGCCCGAGGTAGCCGCCCGCGGCGTCCTGTATGCCGCCGATCATCCAGGGCGCAAGCAATTTTGGGTCGGCGATTCCACCATGGTGACGCTGCTGGCGCAGAAGTTCGTCGCGCCGCTGCTGGACCGCTACCTCGGGCGCACCGGATACGACTCCCAGCAGACCGCGGAGCGCGTCGGTCCCGACCGGCCCCACAACCTGTGGCAGCCGCTGGACTCCGAGCCGGGCAGCGACCACGGCCCGCACGGCCAGTTCGACGACAAGTCGCACGCCCACAGCCCGCAACTGTGGGCGTCCCAGCATCCCGCCGTCAGCGGCGCCGGCGCGCTCGGCGCCGCCGGACTGGGCGCGTGGCTCGCGGCGCGGGCGGGCCGCCGGTGGACGCGATGACTCCCTCCGCGCGGATCGAGGCGGTCACCGCGCAGGTCTACGAAATCCCTACCGACACACCGGAAGCCGACGGCACCCTGTCCTGGTCGTCGACCACCCTGGTGCTGGCCGAGGTCACGGCCGGCGGACGACGCGGAATCGGCTACACCTACGCCGACGGCGCCTGCGCCAAGCTGATCGGCGGCAAGCTCGCCGGGGCGCTCGCCGGACACAGCGCCCTGGACATCCCGGCCCGGTGGGAGTCGATGGTCAGGGCGATGCGCAACAACGGGCGGCCCGGCCTGGCCGCCTGCGCGATCTCGGCGCTCGACACCGCGCTGTGGGACCTCAAGGGCAAGCTGCTGGGGCTACCGGTATGCCGATTGATCGGCATGGCGCATGCCGAGGTACCGATCTACGGCAGCGGCGGCTTCACCACCTACGACGAGCGCACCACCCGCGCTCAACTCGAACGTTGGGTCGGCGAATGGCACATCCCCCGTGTGAAAATCAAGATCGGCGAGTCCTGGGGCTCCGACGTGGACCGCGACCTGGATCGGATTAGCTTGGCGCGCAAGGTGATCGGGCCGCACGTCGAACTGTACGTGGACGCCAACGGCGGCTACCGTCGCAAGCAGGCGATCCGGGTGGCGCACGCCATGGCCGACCACGACGTCACGTGGTTCGAAGAACCCGTCTCCTCCGACGACCTGGACGGGCTGCGGGAGGTCCGAGACCAGGTCAGCCCGGACGTCACCGCCGGTGAGTACGGCTACGACCTGGCGTATTTCAACCGGATGCTCACCGCCGAGGCGGTCGACTGCCTGCAGATCGACGTCACCCGCTGCGGGGGGATCACCGACTGGGTGCGCGCCGCGGCGGTGGCCGCCGCCTCCAACGTGGACGTCTCCGGGCACTGCGCTCCCAACCTGCACGCCCACGTCGCCAGCACCATCGGAAACCTGCGGCACCTGGAGTACTTCCACGATCACCATCGCATCGAACAGACGCTGTTCGACGGCGCCCTGTCGCCGGAGGGCGGTGCGTTGCGGCCCGATCAACAACGGCCGGGCCTCGGCCTGGAATTGAAACATCAGGACGCAGAGCGGTACCGGGTGTCGTGATGGGTATCCATGGGGACAAGCAACCCGGCGCTGTGACAGTTGACTAGGAAGGCATTTCACGATGACGGTGAATTCCCAGGATGAAGCTGACCGCGAGACGCCGGCGTCGAACGTCATCGACGAGGAGGAACTCAGCGCGGTCGACCTGGTCCTCGGCCTCGGCGACCCGCAGAAGGTCGGCAGGTTCAGCTATCTTCTCGACGGCGACCGCTGGCAGTGGTCGGATGCCGTCGCGCGCATGCACGGCTATGCCCCGGGCACGGTGGAACCCACCACCGGTCTGCTGCTGCAACACAAGCACCCCGAGGATCGCGAACACGTTGCGGCCGTCCTGGAACGGGTGTTGCAGGGAAAGCCGTTCAGCAGCCGGCACCGCATCGTCGACACCGGTGGGCGCACCCGCTGCGTTGTCGTCGTCGGCGACCGGATGCTCGACGACGACGGCGAGCCGATCGGCACGTCGGGGTTCTACGTCGACGTCACCGACTCGCTGCACTCCGACATCACCAAAGTGCTGGAGTCGGTGGCCAACGCCCGCGCGCAGATCGAACAGGCCAAGGGCGTGCTGATGGGCGCCTACGGCATCTCCGCGGAACACGCGTTCGACATTCTGGTCTGGCGCTCCCAGGAAGCCAACCTCAAGCTGCGCGACGTCGCCGGCCGCTTCCTGGATGCGCTGGTCCATCAGCCGGCATCGGCGGAGACGCGAAGCCAGATCGACCAGGCGCTGCTCACGCTCGATTAGGACGGTAGCTTTGCCCGGTGGCACACCTACTTGGAGCCGAGGCCGTACACCTCGAATATCCGACGCAGGTGGTCTTCGACTCGATCACGCTCGGGGTCAACGACGGCGCGCGCATCGGCATCGTCGGGCGAAACGGTGACGGCAAATCCAGCCTGCTGCGGCTGCTGACCGGCCAGCAGCGCCCCGATTCGGGCCGGGTCACTCAACGCAGCGGGTTGCGGGTCGGCGCGCTGAGCCAGGCCGACACCCTGGACCCGGACCGCAGTGTGGGCTACACGCTGGTCGGCGACGCGGCCGAACACCAGTGGGCCGGTGACGCCCGCGTTCGCGACGTGGTCGCCGGCCTGGTCTCCGACATCGCCTGGGAGGCAACGGTTTCCACGCTGTCCGGCGGCCAGCGCCGCCGGGTGCAGCTGGCCCGGCTGTTGGCCGGCGAATGGGACGTCATCGCGCTCGACGAGCCCACCAACCATCTGGACATCGAGGGCATCACCTGGCTGGCCGAGCACCTCAACGGGCGCTGGGCGCGCAACACCGGCGGCCTGCTGCTGGTGACCCACGACCGCTGGTTCCTCGACGAGGTCGCCACCACGACATGGGAGGTGCACGACGGGATCGTCGAACCGTTCGACGGCGGGTACGCGGCGTACGTCCTGCAGCGCGTCGAGCGGGACCGGATGGCCGCCGCCACCGAGGCCAAGCGACAGAACCTGATGCGCAAGGAGCTGGCCTGGCTGCGTCGCGGCGCGCCGGCCCGCACCTCGAAGCCCAAGTTCCGCATCGAGGCCGCCAACCAGCTGATCGCCGACGTGCCGCCGCTGCGCAACACCGTCGAGCTGGCCAAGCTGGCCACCGCCCGGCTGGGCAAGGACGTGATCGACCTGCTCGACGTGTCGGTGGCTTTCGACGGCCGCCCGGTGCTGCGCGATGTCGAGTGGCGGATCGCCCCCGGCGAGCGCACCGGCATCGTCGGCGCCAACGGCGCCGGGAAGTCGACCCTGCTGGGGCTGATCGCCGGCACCGTCACGCCTGACGCCGGGCGCGTCAAGCGCGGCAAGACCGTTCAGCTGGCCGTGCTCGACCAGCAGGGCGACGCGCTGGCCGGCCTCACCGACGACCGGATCGCCGACGTGCTGGGCAGGCTGCGCGGCGGGTACGAGGTCGAGGGTCGCGAGGTGACGCCCGCCCAACTGCTGGAGCGGCTCGGGTTCGGGAAGGGCCAGCTCTCGGCGCGGATCGGCGAACTCTCCGGCGGGCAGCGGCGGCGGCTGCAGCTCATGCTCACGCTGTTGTCCGAACCCAACGTGTTGCTGCTCGACGAGCCCACCAACGACGTCGACACCGACACGCTGACCGCGATGGAGGATCTGCTCGACTCGTGGGCGGGCACGCTGATCGTCGTCTCGCACGACCGCTACCTGCTGGAGCGGATCACCGATCAGCAATACGCGGTGCTGGACGGCCGGTTGCGGCATCTGCCTGGCGGGGTCGACGAATATCTGCGGCTGGCCGCGCACCAGACCGGCGAGGCGACCGCCGGATCGTCGCGGCCGTCCGAGCCCGCCCCCCAAGCGATGTCGGGCGCTGAACGCCGCGCCGCGGAAAAAGAGGTGGCCTCCGTCGATCGCCAGCTCGCGCGGCTGGCGGACCGGATCGAGGACAAGCACAACGAACTGGCCGCGTACGACCAGTCCGACCACGTCGGCATCACCCGGCTCACCCAGGAGTTGCGTGCGCTCGAAGACGAGGTGGCCGCGACCGAGAGTCGCTGGCTGGAGCTCTCCGAGCTACTCGAATAGGGCTGGCGCGCGGCACTTTTCGCGATGCGATCAGGCTCTCAGTGCCAGCGCAGTAACACCAGTTCGGAGCCGAAACCGGGGCCGATCGCGAGCATCAGCCCGGGGCTGCCGCCCGGCGGTGGTTTGGCGATGGTGTCCCGCAGGATGTGCAGCACCGACGCCGACGACAGGTTGGCGACTTCCCCGAGCGAGCGCCAAGTCAGTTCCTGCGCCTCCGGGGGCAGGTCCAGGCTCTTGGCGATCGCGTCGATGACCTTGGGGCCACCGGGGTGGGTCACCCAGGCGCCGACGTCGCCCTTGGTCAGACCGTGTCCGGCGAGGAAACTGTTCACGTCGTCGGCCACGTAGCGGTCGATGACCTTCGGCAGCTCCGGGGACATCACCAGCTGCATGCCGTCCGAGCCGATGTTCCAGCCCATGATGT
Organism: Mycobacterium mantenii; assembly: GCF_001667865.1. Lineage (GTDB taxonomy): Bacteria > Actinomycetota > Actinomycetes > Mycobacteriales > Mycobacteriaceae > Mycobacterium > Mycobacterium mantenii_A. The sequence goes on from NZ_LZJP01000060.1 coordinate 66,916, forward strand.
GCAGCGATTCCGGGTACAGGCGGCTGCGGGAATCCAGGATGTCGGGTCCCGCGGAATTCAGCCGCTCGGCGCGACGGTCGCCGACGGCGACCACCGCGGCGGCGCCGTCACCGAACATCGCCGTCCCCACCAGTCCCGACACGGTCGGCCGGACCGTCGGGAAGGTGAGCGAACACAGCTCGACCGAGACCAGGGCGGCGACGCCGTCGGGCGCACCACGCAGGTAGTCGTGCAGCCGGCCCACGCCCGCGGCCCCGGCCGCGCAGCCCAGACCGAACAGCGGGACCCGGCGCACGTCCGGGCGCAGGCCGAGGCGCCCGACGATCCGGGCGTCGAGGGACGGCACCGCGATGCCGGTGACCGTCGTGGTGGCGATCATGTCGATGTCTTGCGGCTGCAGCCCGGCCTCGTCGAGAGCGCCCAGCAGTGCGTCGCAGCCCAACTCCACGGCCTTGTCGATGAAGATCTCGTTGGTCGCGCCGAAGTCGGTCAGCGCGTGGTATTGCTCGAGGGGCAAGACGAAGTGGCGGCTGTTGACCTTGGCGGCGGCGTGCAGGCGCCGGACGACCTCTTCGTGTTCCTTCAGCGTGGGGAACTCGACGATCTGGTCGGTGATTTCGCTTTGGCTGTACCGATGCGGCGGCAAGGCGCCGAAAACACCCGCGATGACGCTCATGCTCTACCCTCTTGATTGCCAACCAGCAGAAACGCTCCCCTTGAACACGAAAGTTTATGCGGTTTGGTTCGGTCTCGCAAAAATTCTTCGTATTCAACATATGTCGTATTAGCGCGGCTACCGGTTGGCGTAATCATTTCCGCCAGCGGGGAATTCATCATTCGGTGTCTTCCTCATCCGCCGAGCTGAGCGCCATCGCTATTAACTCATCGGGGCTCAACGAGTCGATGTCGTCGCCGCCCGCATTTACGTCGGCGACGGGTGTTTCCGGGGCGCCGGCGAGCAATAAAAGCTTTTCGAGCAATCCCGTTCTTCGAAGCTCGCGCACCGGAATCTTGCGCAGCGTCGACCAGATTTTTTCCTCGTCGGATTCGGCGGACTCGTCATGGAGCAACTGCCGGCGAAGGTGCTCGGCCAGCTCGGCCGGTGTCGGATAGTCGAAGATCAGCGTTCGCGACAACGCCAGTCCGGTATGGCTGGTGAGGCGGTTGCGCAGTTCGACCCCGATCATCGAGTCGAACCCGAGGTCGATGAAGGCGCGGTCGTGGTCGATGGCCTGGCCGCCGGAATGCCCCGACACCGCCGCCGCATGTTCGCAGACCAGCTCGAGCAGCGCCCGGCGCTGGTCGTCGGGCGTCAGTCCGTGCAACCGGTGCGCCAGATCGGGCGTCCGAGTGGCGGTGGCGGGCGGCGCCCCCGTCGTCCCGGCTCCCCCGCCTCCCAGCCAAAAGCTCTGCCGCGCAAAGCCATACGTCGGCAACTCCACCCGGCGGGCGCCCCGCCCGCCGAACACGCCCGCCCAGTCGAGGTCGACGCCGCGGGTGAACAATCGACCGGCGGCGCCCAGCACCGATTCGGTCTCGGGGCGGTCCTTGGCCAGGGTGGGCACCGATATGGCCCGCTCGGCGCTCAGCGATTGGTCCACCGCCGCCGTCAACGCGGCACCCGGACCCAGCTCCACGAAGACCCCGGCGCCGGCCGCCTCGGCGGCGCGCACGCCCTCGAAGAAGCGCACCGGCTGACCGACATGGGCCGCCCAGTACTGCGCCGACCCGTACCCGGCGCCGGCCAGCTGCCCGGTCACGTTCGACACCAGCCCGATCCGCGGTTGTCCCACCTCGACGTCGGCCACCGCGGCGGAAAACTTTTCCACCATGGGCTGCATCAGCGGCGAATGGAACGCGTGCGACACCGCCAGCCGATGCACACGCCGCCCGGCGCGAGCCAGGTGGTCCGCGAGCGCGTCCACCGGGGCCTGCGCGCCGGAAAGCACCACCGCGTTGGGGCCGTTGACCGCCGCGATGCTCACCCCGTCGTTCAGCAGCCGAGCCACTTCGGCTTCGGCGGCGCCGACCGCCACCATCACCCCGCCGGCCGGCAGCCCGGCCATCAACCGTCCCCGCGCCGCCACCACGCGCGACGCATCCGCCAGCGACAGCACACCGGCGACGCACGCCGCGGCGATCTCCCCCACCGAGTGCCCCATCACCAGATCTGGTATCACACCGAAGGACTGCCACAACGCCGCCAGCGCGATGCCCAGCACGAACAGCGCGGGCTGGGCAAATTCGGTGCTACGCAACAACTCCGGGTCCGCACCCCACATCACCTCGCGCAGCGGCAGCCGCAGATGAGCGTCCACCGCGGCCGCGGCGTCATCGAAGGCCCGGGCGAACACCTCGAACCGGTCATAGAGTTGCAGGCCCATCCCCAACCACTGCGACCCCTGCCCCGGAAACACGAAGACCGTCTTGCCCAGCGACGCCGCGCGGCCCACCGCAACGCCCGGCTGTGACTCGCCGGCCGCGATGGCCGCCAGACCCGCTGCCAGCGCCGCACGATCGCCGCCCACCACCACAGCGCGGTGCTCGAAGCACGTGCGCGTGCTGACCAACGACCAGGCCACATCGAGGGTGTTCACGCCGTCGCCATCGGCCACATAGTCCAACAAGCGTTGGGCCTGGTTGGCCAACGCCTGGGCGGAGCGGGCCGACAGCACCCAGGGAACCGCGGCGCTCGGGTCGGCGGGCGACTGCGTCGGCGCCGTTGCCAACCGGGTAGGCGGCTGTTCGATGACCAGGTGTGCGTTGGTGCCGCCCATTCCGAACGAGGACACCCCGGCCCGCCGCGGATGATCTGTCGTGGGCCACGGCACCAGGGCGGTGTTCACCTGCAGCCCAGGGTCTTTCGCGTGGACCCCGGGACCGGCGTAGTTGAGGCTGGGCGGGATCTCGGCATGTTCGATCGCCAGCACGGCCTTGAGCAGGCCCGCAATTCCCGCGGCGCCGCCGGCATGGCCGATATTGGTCTTCACCGATCCCACCCGTACCGGATCGTGGGCACGCCCGGCGAAAATCTCCCCCAGCGCCCGGGCTTCGATCTCGTCGCCGATCTTGGTGCCGGTGCCGTGCGCCTCGATGTAGTCGACATCGCCGCCCTGTAGGCCCGCCTCGGCGAGCGCGCGCCGGATCACGTCCGCCTCGCCGCGAGCCGATGGCACGGTCTGGGCGGTCGCGCTGTGCCCGGCGTTGCCCACGGCGCCGCCGCGAATGACCGCGCGGATGCGGTCGCCGTCTTCCAGCGCCGCCGGCAGGGGCTTCAACAGCACCAGGCCGCCGCCTTCACCGCGCACGTAGCCGTCGGCGCGCTGATCGAACGCGTAGGTGTGACCCGACACCGATACCGCGCCGAATTCGCGTTCCAGCATGGCGATTTCGTCGGCCAGGTTGAGATGTACCCCGCCGGCGACGGCCAGCGACGACTGCCCGGCGCGCAAACTCTCGCAGCCGAGGTGCACCGCCACCAGGGAGGACGACTGACCGGAGTCGACGGTCATGCTGGGTCCGTGCAGCCCGAAGGCGTACGAAATGCGGTTGGCGATCATCGCCCGGCTGATGCCGGTGAAGGTGTGGTGATCCAGGTTCTCGGCGAGGTCGCGCAGCGTCAGTGCCGCGTAGTCATCCGTCATCGCCCCGAGATGCACCGAGACGCGTTCTCCCCGTAGCGTTTCCGGCACCACGAAGGCGTCTTCGAGCAATTCCCAGGCCAGCTCGAGGGCGAGGCGCTGCCGGGGGTCCATCGCGCACGCCTCGCGTGGGGACAGGTTGAAGAAGTCGGCATCGAATTCGCCCCTCTCCGAAAAGGAGAACCGGGCCGCCTCACGCCCGTCGCGGATCAGGCGCCAGAACGCGCCGGGGCCGGTCGCGGCGGGGAACCTGCATGCCAGCCCGATGATCGCTACGTCTGTCGATGGCAAGGTCAGGGGCCGACTTCGTCGTCGAGGATGGCGAAAAGCTGACTGTCGGTGGCGGTGGCGATGTCGTCGTCGAACGCGTCGTCGGGGTGTTCCAGGAACCCGGCGGGCGCCGGGCCCCTCGCCGTGCTCAGCAGGCTTTCCAGCCGGCCGAGGATCGCAGCCTTGTCGCCGGCACCCAGATCGGGCGCCTTCAGCAGTGCCTGCAGTTCGGCGGCGATGTCGTCGAGGCGGGCCAGGCGATCGGATGGCGGGGCGGCCGCGGCGCCGGACGGCGCGGAGGCGCTGGTGGCCAGCTGGGTGCCGAGGTGTTCGGCAAGCGCGGCCGGTGTGGGGTGGTCGAAAATCAGCGTGGGCGAAAGGGTAAGTCCGGTGGCGATTTTGAGCCGGTTGCGCAGTTCGACCGCGGTCAGTGAATCGAACCCGAGGTCGCCGAACGCATCGTCAGCGTTGACGTCCGCGGTGCTGTGGCCCAATACCGTGGCCGCGTTGCTGCAGACGAGTTCCACCAGTTCACCGTGCCGCTGCTCGACGGTCATGCCCTCTAGCCGGGCCCGCAGGCCCGCCAGGGACACCATGTCGGTTTGCTCCAGGACCCGGCGGGCCGGGCGGGTGGCCAACTGGCTCAACAGCGGGGGCAGCGTGGCGCTGTGGTGCGCCAGCGCTCCCCTGTCCAGCCGGGTGCCCACCACCATGGGGTTCTCGGTCAGCAACGCGGCGTCCAGCAGTTCCAGCGCCTGGCGGGTGGACAGCGCGCTCAGCCCGGCCCGGCTCATCCTTGCCTTGTCCGCCTCGCCCAGGTGTTGGGTCATCGTCGAGTTCTGTGCCCACATCCCCCAGGCCACCGACAGTCCCGGCAATCCGTGAGCGTGGCGGTGGGCCGCCAGCGCGTCGAGGAAGCTGTTCGCCGCCGCATAGTTTCCCTGACCCGGCGCGCCGACGATGCCCGCCATCGACGAAAACATCACGAACGCCGACAGATCCAGCTCGCGGGTCAGCTCGTGCAGATTCCAGGCCCCGTCGACCTTGGCCCGCAACACCGCATCGATGCGCGCCGGCGTCAATGACGCGATCACCGCGTCATCGAGCACACCCGCGGCGTGGAAAACCGAGCGCACCGGGTAGCGCGCCAGCAGCGCCGCAACCGCGTCCCGGTCGCCGACGTCGCAGGCCGCCAGGTCCACCGATGCCCCCGCGTCACGCAATTGCGCGGCCAGCTCGGCCATTCCCTCGGCGTGTTCGCCGCTGCGGCTGACCAGCACTACGTGCGGCACCCGGTAGCGCGCGACGAGGTGCCGCGCCACCGCCGAACCCGCCATGCCGGTACCGCCGGTGATCAGCGCGGTGCCGCCGGCCAGCCCACCGGGCCCGTCCGGCATGGTCAGCACGACCTTGCCGATGTGGCGCGCCTGGCTCACGAAACGATAGGCGTCTGCCGCGCTGCGCGCGTCAAATGCCTTGACGGGCAACGGTGTCAGCACCCCGTCGGCGAACAACCCCATCAACTCCGCCAACATCTCGGCGATGCGGTCGGGGCCGGCCTCCATCAGATCGAACGCGCGATACGTCACCCCGGGGTGGGTCCGCGCGACGGCATCCGGGTCACGCAGATCGGTCTTGCCCATTTCGATGAAGCGACCGCCGGGCACCAGCAGCCGCAGCGACGCGTCGTTGAACTCCCCCGCCAGCGAGTTGAGAACCACGTCCACGCCGCCGTCGGCGAATTTGCGCTCGAAGTCCAGTGTGCGGGAATCCGCGATGTGCGCTTCGTCAAACCCCATGGCGCGCAACGTGTCCCACTTGCCGCGGCTCGCCGTGGCGAAAACCTCCGCGCCCCAATGCCGGGCCAGCTGCACCGCGGCCATGCCCACGCCGCCGGTGGCGGCGTGCACCAGCACCCGCTGCCCCGCACGCAATCCGGCCAGCACGGACAGCCCGTAATAGGCCGTCAAGAACACCACCGGCACGGCGGCGGCCTGCGTCATCGACCAGCCGTGCGGCACCCGGGTCACCAAGCGGCGGTCGACGGCCGCCTCGGAGCCCGCCAGGCCGAAGATCCCCAGGACCGCGTCCCCGACGGTCAAATCGGTTACCCCGGCGCCCAGTTCCGTCACGATCCCCGCGCCCTCGGCGCCCAGCTGCGCGGCGCCCGGGTACATGCCCAGCGCTACCAGCACGTCGCGGAAGTTCACCCCGGCCGCGGCCACCGCCACCCGCACCTGACCGGCCTCCAGGTTCGCCGGCGGGCACTCCTGCACCGTCAGATCCTCGAGCGTTCCGGCGTCACCGGCGGCCAGCCGCCACACGGACGGCGGGCCGGGCAGCCGCAGCACGGGTCGCTGGGCGGCCGGTTTCAGCCGGGGGCTGTAGGCCACCCCGTCGCGCACCACCAATTGGGGCTCGCCACAACCGATCACCGTCGCGGCGTCGAGCGTTCCGTCGGTATCGACGAGCACCACCCGGCCCGGGTGCTCGGCCTGCGCCGAACGCACCAATCCCCACACCGCGGCACCGGCCAGGTCCGCGACGTCTTCGCCGGCCAGGCCCACCGCCCCGCGGGTCAGCACCACCAGGACCCCGCCAGCGGCACCGGCCAGCCAGGATTGCAGCACACCCAGGGCCTCATGCGTCGCCGTCCGCACCGACGTCACCGCGTCCGGTCCCGCGGACGGTGACTCCCACACGTTGACGTTCTCGCCGATGTCGTTGCCCTCCAACGTTACCGGCGACCACACCACGTCGAGCAGCTCACCGCTGCCGGAGCGGGCCGCAACGGCCGCGGTCAACTGCTCGGCCGAGACCGCGCGCGTCACCAGCTCCCGCACCGACAGCACCGGCAACCCGGACGAGTCGGCCAGCTCGACCGAAACGGCGCCGGCACCGGCCGGCGCCAGTCTGACCCGGACCCGCGACGCGCCGGCCGCGTACAGGCTCACGCCCTGCCACGAGAACGGCAGGACGGTCTCGATCCGCACGTCGGCCACCCCCAGCGCGTGCAGCGCCGCATCCAGGACCACCGGATGGATGCCGAAACCACCGGTCGAGACTCCGGCCTGCTGCGGGAGTTCGACCTCGGCGAAAGTCTCGGTTCCACGCCGCCATACGGCCCGCAACCCCTGAAAGGCCGGTCCGTACCCGTAGCCCCGGCCCGCCAGGCCGTCATAGGCGCCGGTCACGTCCACCGCATCCGCGCCCAGCGGCGGCCACATCGACAGGTCGGCGGCCGGTGCGGGTGTGTCGTCGCTCAGCACGCCCTCGGCGTGTAACACCCAATCGGATTGCGCGGCACGCGAATACACGGCGACCGGCCGGCCACCCGTCTCGCCGGCCGCGTCCACCACGACCTGAAGCTGCACCACACCGGTCGGAGGCGCCGACGGAACCGCCAGTGGCGCCGACAGCGTGAGCTCTTGGATCGCCGAGCAGCCGACCTCGTCGCCGGCCCGCAACGCCAATTCCACGAAGCCGGCCCCGGGAAACAGCACCGTTCCGCCGACCGCGTGGTCGGCCAGCCAGGGCTGAGCGGCCAGCGACAGCCGGCCCGTCAACACCACACCGCCGGAATCCGGCCGGTCCACCACCGCGCCCAACAGCGCATGCTCGGCCTCGGCCAGACCCAGACTGGCGATGTTCGCCGAACCCACCGAATCGCCGGACAGCCAGAACCGGCGTCGCACAAAGGCATACGTGGGCAGCTCGACCCGTCGGGCGTCCGAGTCGGCGAAGGCCGCAGCCCACCGCACGTCGGCGCCCGTCGTGAACAGCTGCCCCGCCGCCCGCAGCAGCGAGTCGACTTCGGGCCGGCCCTTGGCCATCGTCACCACCGACGACGCCCGGTCGGTCGTCAGGGATTGCTCCACCGCGGACGTCAACGCCGCCCCCGGACCCACCTCCAAAAACATACCGGCGCCCAGGGATTCGGCCAACCGCACACCGTCGACGAACCGAACCGGCTTGCGCACATGGTCCACCCAGTAGGCGGCTGTTCCGTAGGCGGGTCCGGCGAGTTGCCCGGTCAGGTTGGACACCAAGGCGATCCGTGGTTCACCCGCCGACACGTCGGCGGCCACCGCTGCGAAGTCGTCCAGCATGGGCTCCATCAACGGTGAGTGAAATGCGTGCGAGACGGCCAGCGAGTGCACCCGCGCGCCGCCGGCGGCCAGCCGGTCCGCGACCGCGCCCACCGCGGCCCGCTCGCCGGAGAGCACCAGCGATTGCGGCCCGTTGACCGCCGCGATGCTCACGGCGCCGTTCAGCAAGGGGGCCACCTCGGCCTCGGTCGCGGTCACCGCCACCATCACGCCCCCCGCCGGCAGCCCCGCCATCAACCGCCCGCGCGCCACCACCAGCCGCGCCGCGTCGGGCAGCGACAGCGCCCCGGCCACGCACGCCGCGGCGATCTCGCCCACCGAATGGCCGATCACCACATCCGGTGTCACACCGAAGGACTGCCACAACGCGGCCAGCGCGATCTCCAGCAGGAACAACGCCGGTTGGGCAAACTCCGTGCTCTGCAACGACTCCGCGTCGGTCCCCCACATCACCTCGCGCAACGGCAGCCGCGAATGACCGTCCACCGCGGCGAGGGCCTCATCGAAAGCCCGGGCGAACACCGGAAAGCGTTCGTACAGCCCGGCGCCCATCCCGAGGGTCTGGGAGCCCTGGCCTGGGAAGACGAACACCCGCTTGCCCGCCGATCGGGTCCGGCCGACCACCACGGCCGGGTCCGGTCGTCCCGACACCAGCCCGGCCAGCCCCGCCGTCAGCGCCCCCCGGTCGGCGCCGATCAGCACCGCGCGATGCTCGAAGGCCGCCCGGGTGGTGGCCAGCGACCAGCCCACGTCCACCGCCCGCACTCCCGCGTCGGCGTTGAGCCGGTCCAGCAGCCGTTGCGCCTGACCGGCCAACGCCTCGGGCGACCGAGCCGAAACCACCCACGGGATAACCGAATTGGGCACGGGCGCGGCCGGTTCGGCTTCGCTCTCGATCTGCGCGGGAGCCTGCTCCACGATCACGTGCGCGTTGGTGCCGCTGATCCCGAACGACGAGACGCCCGCCCGCCGTATCCCGCCGTGATCCGGCCACGGCTGCGGCTCGGTCAGCAGCGCCACCGCGCCGGCCGACCAATCCACGTGCGGCGACGGGACATCCACGTGCAGCGTCTTGGGCATCACCCCGTGCCGAATCGCCTGCACCATCTTGATCACCCCGGCCACGCCCGCCGCGGCCGACGTATGACCGATGTTGGACTTGATCGACCCCAACCACAGCGGCCGGTCCGCGGGGCGATCCTGCCCGTACGTCGCCAACAGGGCCTGCGCCTCGATGGGGTCACCGAGCACCGTCCCGGTCCCATGGCCCTCGACCACGTCCACGTCCGCGGCCGTCAATCCGGCGTTGGCCAGCGCCGCCCGGATGACCCGCTGCTGGGAGGGCCCGTTGGGGGCGGTCAAACCGTTCGACGCGCCATCCTGATTCACCGCCGTACCACGCAGCACCGCCAGGACGGGGTGCCCCAGCCGGCGGGCATCGGCCAGCCGCTCCAGCACCAGGACACCGGCGCCCTCCGACCACGAAGTCCCGTCCGCCGCACCGGCGTAGACCTTGCACCGGCCATCGGGGGCCAGCGCACGCTGGCGGCTGAACTCGACGAAGGCCGCGGGGGTGGCCATGACCGTCACGCCACCGGCCAGCGCCAGATCGCATTCGCCGGACCGCAACGACTGCGCGGCCAGATGCATGGAGACCAACGAGGACGAGCACGCGGTGTCCACCGACACCGCCGGGCCTTCCAGCCCCAACACGTACGACACCCGGCCCGAGGTCACGCTCAGCGTCGAGCCGGTGAGCCCGTAGCCCTCCAGCTCGCCCTTCACCTCGCCGCCGTAACCGGCGTGGATGACCCCGGCGAACACGCCGGTCGACGAGCCGCGCAACGCGAATGGGTCAATGCCGGCCCGCTCCAATGCCTCCCAGCAGATCTCCAGCATCATCCGCTGCTGGGGATCCATGGCCAGCGCCTCGCTGGGCCCGATGCCGAAGAACCCGGCGTCGAAGTCACCGGCCTGCTGCAGGAAGCTGCCCTGTCGGGTGTACATCTTGCCCTTGGCGTCGGGGTCGGGGTCGTACAACCCATCGACGTCCCAGCCGCGGTCGGCCGGAAAGTCCGACACCGTGTCACGGCCCTCGATCACCAAGTCCCACAAGTCTTCCGGCGATTCGACTCCACCGGCGTAGCGGCACGCCATGCCCACCACCGCGACCGGCTCGGAAAGCCGGCCCTCCAGCTCCGCGACGCGCCGCCGGGTCCGCCTGAGATCCGCCGTGAGGCGTTTCAGGTAGTCGACATGCTGGGTGGTGCCCGGCATCGTGGCTCCTTGCGGGGTGTCAGCGGCCGAGTTCGTCATCGAGGATCGCAAAGAGTTGGCTTTCGGTGGCGGCCTCGAGGTCGTCGTCGAGGTGTTCGGAATCGGTGGGGTCGGCCGGCCCGACGGCGGCGAGCAGGTGGTGGATGCGGGCCCGCAGCACCGATTTGTCGTCGGAACTCCAGCTGGGCGCACCGAGCAGGGCCTGCAGTTCGCGGGTGATGTCGTTGACACGACCCATCAGGTCCGGCTGATCGTCGCCGGACGCGCCGGCCAGTTGGGTGTCCAGATGCGCGGCCAACACGGTGGGCGTCGGATAGTCGAAGATCAGCGTCGGCGAAAGGGTAAGTCCCGTAGCATTTTTGAGCCGGTTACGCAGTTCGACCGCGGTCAGCGAATCGAAGCCGAGATCCTGGAATGCGCGGCCGGCGTCGATGTCCGCCGGATTGGGCACACCCAGCACCATCGCCGCGTTGCCGCAGACCAGGTCGACCAGCTCGCGCTGTCGCGCCTCGGGACTCAGCCCGTGCAGGCGCGCCGACAGCCCGGTCGTCGACACCGTGACGTCGGTGTCGTCGATGACCCGCCGCGTCGGGCCGGCCACGAGTTCGCGCAGCAGCGGCGGCAGCGCGGCGATGTTGTCGGACAGGGCGGCCCGGTCCACCCGGGCGGCCACCAGCACCGGGCTGTCGACCAGCATTGCGGCGTCGAACGCCGCCAGCGCCTGCTCGGTGGACAACGGCGCCAGGCCGATCCTGCTCATCCTTGCCTTGTCGCGATCCCCGAGGTGCGCGGTCATCGCCGACGCCTGCTCCCACAGACCCCAGGCCAGCGACAGGCCGGGAAGTCCATGGGCGCACCGGTCCGCGGCCAGCCCGTCGAGGAAACTGTTGGCCGCCGCATAGTTGGCCTGACCCGGGGTTCCCACGATCCCGGCCATCGACGAAAACACCACGAACGCCGACAGATCCAGGTGCCGGGTCAGCTCGTGCAGATTCCAGGCCCCGTCGACCTTGGCGCGCAATACCGCGTCCACCCGGTCCGGCGTCAGCGAGGAGATCAACCCGTCGTCCAGAATGCCCGCGGCGTGGACGACTCCGCGCAACGGGTACTGCGCCGGTATCCCGGCGAGCATCGCCGATGCCGCCTCGGGATCGGCGACGTCACAGGCCACCACCGACACCTGCGCGCCGGCCTCCTGCAACCCGGCCACCAGGTCGGCGACCCCGGCAGCCCGGCCGCCGGACCGGCTGACCAGCACCACGTGCGCCACCCGGTAGCGGTCGACGAGGTGGCGGGCCAGCGCCGAACCGGCCATCCCGGTGCCGCCGGTGATCACCACCGTGGACCCCGCCAGCCCACCGCCGCAGCCGCTGAGCACCTCACCGGGACCCGACGGGACGGTCAGCGCGACCTTGCCGATGTGCCGTGCCTGGCTGACGTACCGATAGGCCGCCGAGGCGCAGCGGACGTCAAAGGTCTTCAACGGCAACGGTTTCAAGACCCCGTCCGCCAACAACGCCACGATGTCGGCAAGCTTGGCCGCGGTCCGGTCGGGTCCGGCCTCCATCAGGTCGAACGCTTGATATCGGGCGCCCCGATAGTGCTCGGCGACGGCATGCGGATCGCGCACGTCCGTCTTGCCCATCTCGATGAATCGACCGCGGGGAGCCAGCAGCCGTAACGACGCGTCGGTGAACTCGCCGGCCAGGGAATTGAGCACCACGTCGAACCCGGACCCACCGGTGGCCGCGATGAACTTTGCGAACCTCGGCTCGAACTCGGTCGTGCGCGAATCGCCGATGTGGTCGTCGTCGAATCCCATCGCACGCAGGGTGTCCCACTTACCGCGGCTGGCGGTGACGAACACCTCGGCGCCCCAATGCCGCGCCAGCTGCACCGCGGCCATGCCCACCCCGCCGGTGGCGGTGTGCACCAGGACCCGCTCCCCGGCGCGCAGCCCACCGAGCACCGACAGCCCGTACAGCGCCGTCAGGAAGACCACCGGCACGCCGGCGGCCGCAACCAGCGACACCCCCGGCGGCACCGGTGTCACCACCCGCTGATCCACCACCGCCTCGGAACCGACGACGCCCAGCAACCCCATCACCGCGTCGCCGACGGCCAGGCCGGTCACGTCGGGCCCCACCTCGACGACCACGCCGGAGCCTTCGGCGCCCAGCCGGCCCCCGCCGGGATACATTCCCAGGGCCACCAGGATATCGCGGAAGTTGACCCCGACCGCGGCGACCGCCACCCGCACCTGCCCGGCGGTCAATTCGGTTGGCGGGCAAGCGCTCACGACCAGGTCCTCCAGCGTGCCCTCGACGCCGGCGTCCAACCGCCAGCCCGCCGACGGCAGCTCGATCGCCGAGCCGGTGCGCACCGGTCGCAGCCGCGCCGCATGAGCCAGACCCTGGCGGATCACCACCTGCGGCTCGCCACAATCGATGACCGCGTTGGCGTCGACGGAGCCGTCGGAGTCGATCAGCACTATCCGGCCCGGATGCTCGGCCTGCACCGACCGCACCAGGCCCCACACCGCCGCGCCGGCCAGGTCCGAAACCTCTTCACCCGCAAGGGCGACCGCCCCCCGGGTCTGCACCGCCAGAACGCCGGCGCTCTCGTCGCGCAACCAGGACTGCAGCACCGCCAATGTCTCGGTGGTCGCGGCGTGCACGGACTTGACCACGTCGCCGCCGTGATCGCCCAGCTCCCACACCGTGACGTCGGCGCTGCCGTCGCCCAGCGCGATCGGCGACCATGTCATGTCGAGCAGTCCCTCGGCCAGCGAGCGTCGCGCGGGGGTCGCCGCCAACCGGTCGGGCGCGACCGGGCGCATGGCCAACGATCGCACCGAGAGGATTGGCAGCCCCGCCGCGTCGGCCAATTCCACCGAGGCCGCCCCGGGGCCGGCCGGCGCGATCCGGACCCGCGCCCGCGAAGCACCCGATGCGTGCAGCGACACGCCCTGCCAGGAGAACGGCAGGACCGTCCGGTCGTGCTCGGCGGCGACGCCGATCGCGTGCAGCGCGGCGTCCAGCAGCACCGGGTGCATGCCGAATCCGACGTCCTGGGCGGCGTCGTCGGGCACGGCGACTTCGGCGAAGATCTCGTCCCCGCGCTGCCACATCGCCCGCAGACCCCGGAAGGCGCCGCCGTATTCGTAGCCCCGCTCCGCCAGTCGCGCGTAGGCGCCGGTGACATCGATGGCGGTCGCCCCGACGGGCGGCCAGATCGAGAAGTCCGCGGCCGGTGTCACCGTGCCCGGCCGCAGCAGGCCCTCAGCATGCAACACCCACTCCGAATCCGGCTGCCCGCCAGCGGAATACACCGACAACCGGCGGAGCCCGGACTCATCGGGTGCGCCGACCACCAGCTGCACCCGCACCGCCTCGCCCGCCGGCAGCAGCAACGGAGCCGACACGGTCAGCTCCTCGAGCACCCCGCAACCGACCTCATCGCCCGCGCGGATGGCCAACTCGACGAATCCCGCTCCCGGGAACAACACCGCCTCGCCCACCGCATGATCGGCCAGCCAGGGGTGGGCGGCCGTCGACAACCGGCCCGTCAGCACCACACCACCGGAATCGGGCCGCGGCACCACCGCACCGAGTAAGCCGTGTTCGGCACCGGCCAGCCCCAGCGTGGCGACGTCGTGCGAGCCCGTCGATCCGACCGGAAGCCAAAAGTGTTGCCGGACAAACCCGTAGGTCGGCAGGTCGACGCGCCGGCCGCCGCGGCCGGCCAGGGCGGCGCGCCAGTCCACGGCCACGCCCGCGACATAGGCCTGGGCGGCCGAGAGCCAGAAGCGGTCCAGGCCGCCGTCGTCGCGGCCCAGCGACGGGATGACGCACGCGTGCTCGCTGTCGGGCATCGTCTCTTCGATGGCGGCCATCAATACGGGATGCGGGCTCGATTCGATGAACACCCGATAGCCCGCGTCGCACGCGCTGCGCACCGCCCGCTCGAATTGCACGGTGTGCCGGATGCTTTGGAACCAGTAGTCGGCGTTCAACCCCGCGGTGTCCATCGGCTCGCCGGTGACGGTGGAGAAGAAAGCGACCGCGGACGACCGCGGGGCCAGGCCGCGCAGCGCGTCGGCGAGCGATTCGCGAATCGCGTCCACCTGCGCGGAATGCGAGGCGTAGTCGACGTCGATCCTGCGGGCCCGGATGCCGTCGGCGTCGCACCGTTGCATCAGTTCCGCCAGCGCGTCCACCTCGCCGGACACCACCACCGCCGAAACACCGTTGACCGTGGCGATATTCAGTCGCTCGCCCCGGGCGGCGATCAGCTGTTCGGCGCGCGGCAGACTGCAGGCCAGCGAGACCATGCCGCCGCGGCCCGACAACCGCACCAGCAGCCGGCTGCGCAGCGCGACCACCCGGGCGGCGTCTTCAAGCGACAGGGCCCCCGCCACATAGGCCGCCGCGATTTCGCCCTGCGAATGACCGATCACCGCGTCGGGCAACACGCCCACCGAGCGCCACAATTCGGCCAGCGACACCATCACCGCCCACAGCGCCGGCTGCACCACGTCCACCCGGTCCAATCCGGGAGCCCCCGGCACACCGCGGATGACGTCGATCAGCGACCAGTCGACGAATTCGGCGAGCGCCTTGTCGCAGCGCTGCAGGTGATCGGCGAACACCGTTGAACTGTCCAGCAATTGGGCGCCCATGCCGGCCCATTGCGAGCCCTGGCCGGGAAACACGAACACCGTCTTGCCCACCGGCTGCGCCCGGCCCACCACCAGGCCCGCGCCCTGCTCACCGGCCGCCAACGCCGCCAGTCCCCGCAACAACTGCGCGCCGTCGGCGCCGACGACCACCGCCCGGTGCTCGAAACGCGATCGCGTCGAGACCAGCGACCAGCCCACGTCCAGCACCCGCAGGCCCGGGTCGGCCTTCACGCGGGCCAGCAGCCGCGCCGCCTGGTTCGCCAGCGCCGCGCCCGAGCGGGCCGAGAGCACCCACGGCACCACCACGTCATCACCTGGGCGCGAGGCATTTTCCGGCTCCGGGGAGTACTGCTCCACGATGACGTGCGCGTTGGTGCCGCTGATGCCGAAAGACGAGACACCCGCGCGACGCGGCCGGTCCACCGCCGGCCAGGGTCGCTGTTCGGTCAGCAGCGACACCGCGCCGGCCGACCAATCCACGTGCGGCGTCGGCTCGTCCACGTGCAGCGTCTTGGGCATCACGCCGTGGCGGACCGCCTGCACCATCTTGATAACCCCGCCCACACCCGCGGCGGCCGAGGTATGACCCATGTTCGATTTGATCGAGCCCAGCCACAGCGGCCGATCCGCCGGCCGGTCCTGTCCGTAGGTCGCCAAGACCGCTTGGGCCTCAATAGGATCGCCGAGCATGGTGCCCGTCCCGTGCCCCTCGACCAGATCGACGTCGGCCGCAGCCAGCCGCGCGTTGGCCAGCGCCGACCGGATCACCCGTTGCTGCGACGGCCCGTTGGGCGTCGCCAGACCGTTGGACGCGCCGTCCTGATTCACCGCGGACCCGCGCACCACCGCGAGCACGGGATGCCCGTGACGCCGGGCATCGGCCAGCCGTTCCAGCACCAAAACCCCGACGCCTTCGGAAAACCCGGTGCCGTCGGCGGCGCCCGCGTACGCCTTGCACCGACCGTCGGCGGCCAGCGCACGCTGCCGGCTGAACTCGATGAACATCGCCGGCGTGGCCATCACCGTCACGCCGCCGGCCAGCGCCAGATCGCACTCGCCGGACCGCAACGACTGCGCCGCCAGGTGCAGGGCCACCAACGACGAGGA
Source organism: Mycobacterium mantenii (assembly GCF_001667865.1). Taxonomy (GTDB): domain Bacteria; phylum Actinomycetota; class Actinomycetes; order Mycobacteriales; family Mycobacteriaceae; genus Mycobacterium; species Mycobacterium mantenii_A. The sequence continues at coordinate 83,001 of NZ_LZJP01000060.1, forward strand.
ACACGCCGTGTCCACCGAGACGGCCGGGCCCTCGAAACCCAGCGAATAGGCCACCCGGCCCGAGGCCACGCTGAGCGTCGAGCCGCGCAGGCCGTATCGCTCCAAGTGTCCCGGCACCCGGCCCTGCCCCCCGTAGGAGCCGTGGAATATCCCGGCGAACACACCGGTCGGCGAGCCGCGCAGGGTGGCGGGGTCAATCCCGGCCCGCTCCAACGCCTCCCAGGACACCTCGAGCAGCAAGCGCTGCTGCGGGTCCATCGCCAGCGCCTCGCTGGGGGCGATCCCGAAAAACGCGGCATCGAAATCGCCGACATCCGAGAGGAACCCGCCGCACCGCGCGTACGACTTGCCCACCGCGTCGGGATCCGCGTCGAACAGACCCGTCAGGTCCCAGCCGCGGTCCGCGGGAAACTCCGAGACCACATCGCGGCCGTCAACCACCATCTGCCACAACGCCTCTGGCGAATTCACGCCGCCCGGGTAGCGGCAGCCCATGCCGACCACCGCCACCGGTTCGGTCGCTTTTTCTGCTACCAAGGCAAGATACTGGCGGTTCTCGCGCTTGAGCCGCTCGTTTTCCTTCAGCGATTGCCGAAGAGCGTTGACCAGCTCTTCTGTGTTGCCGTTCATCGAACGCGGCCTCTCGTGTTACTCACAGCGCTACTTCCGCAGAATTCAAGCCCAAAAAGCGACGCCTTACGGTAGGGACGGAAGTGCACGGGCGAGGATCAATGCCAACGCAACAGCACCAGTTCGGAACAGAATCCCGGACCCATCGCGAGCATCAGACCGGGGCTTCCACTCGGCGGCGGCTTGGCCATGGTGTCGCGCAGCACATGCAACACCGACGCCGACGAGAGGTTGCCGATCTCGCCGAGCGAACGCCAGGTGAGTTCGAGGGCCTCGGGCGGCAGGCTGAGCGCCCCGTTGATCGCCTCGATGACCTTGGGGCCACCGGGGTGGCTCACGAAGGCGCCGATGTCTGCCGTGGTCAGGCCGTGCGCGCCCAGGAACTCGGTGACATCCGCTTCGAGGTATTGCTCGACGACCGCCGCGACGTCCTTGGACAGCACCAGCTCGAAGCCGGTGGCGCCCACGTCGAAGCCCATGGTGCGCAGCGAGTCGGGGTACAGGTGGCTGCGCGAGTCGAGGATGCTGGGCCCGCCGGCCACCAGCTGTTCGGCGCGCCGCTCGCCGACGGCCACCACCGCCGCGGCCCCGTCGGCGAACAGGGCACTGCCGACCAGCCCGGCCAGCGACGGCTTGTATCCGGGATAGGTCAGCGAGCACAGTTCGACGGAGATCAGGGCGGCCACGGCGTCCGGTGCGCCACGCAGGTAGTCGTTCACCCGGGCCACTCCCGCGGCACCCGCCACGCAGCCCAGCCCGAACAGCGGCACCCGCCGCACGTCGTCGCGCAGGCCGAGCTGCGCGGCGATCCGTGCGTCCACCGACGGCACGGCGAGGCCGGTGACGGTGGTGGTGATGAGCACGTCGACGTCGTGCGGCCGCAGTCCCGCCTCGTCGAGCGCGCCGGACAGGGCTTCGCAGCCCAGCTTCACGGCGTGCTCGGTGAAGACCCGGTTCGCCATGCCGAAGTCGGTCAGCGCGGGGTACTGCTCCAGCGGCAGCACCAGGTGACGGCTGCCGACCTTGGCGCTGGCGTGCAGCTGGCGGACGATGTCCTCGTAACCCTCGAACTCCGGGATGCTGACGAAGAAGTCGGTGAGCTCACGCTGGGAGTATCGGTGCGGCGGTAGCGCACCGAAGACGCCGGCGACGACGCTCATTGTTCTCCCACCCCTTGGTGACGAAGACCCGGCGCGAAACGTTCAACCGGATCTCTTTGAGGCCGAAGTCTAGTCCGCTTGTCACGGCCCGTCAGGGAAACCAAGCTCATCTCAACCGTTGCCACGCAGCTGGCTTTGGAGCCTATCGGCGCTGGCCAGGACGGTTTCGATCTGCTCCGCGACCCGAACCGGCGCGGTGCCGCCGCGCGCGTCACGCGAGGAAACCGAGCCCTCGATCGTCAAAACCTCACGGACTTCGGGCGTGAGGTCGGGGCTGATCGCGGCCAATTCGTCGTCGGTCAGCTCGTCGAGTCCGACGGACCGCTGCTCGGCGGCGCGCACCGCGGCCCCGGCGGCCTCGTGCGCGGACCGGAACGGCACCCCCTGGCGCACCAGCCATTCGGCGATGTCGGTGGCCAGCGTGTAGCCGGCCGGCGCCAGGGCGGCCATCCGGTCGACGTCGAACGTCAGGCTGCGCAGGAGCCCGGCCATCGCCGGCAGCACCAGCTCCAGCTGGGCGACCGAATCGAACACCGGTTCCTTGTCTTCCTGCAGGTCACGGTTGTAGGCCAGCGGCTGGGCCTTCAGCGTGGCCAGCAGGCCGGTCAGGTTCCCGATCAGCCGGCCGGACTTGCCGCGCGCCAGCTCGGCGATGTCGGGGTTCTTCTTCTGCGGCATGATCGAGCTGCCGGTCGACCACGAGTCGTGCAGGGTGATGTAGCCGAATTCCGTCGAGCTCCACAGGATGACGTCCTCGGCCAGCCGGGACAGGTCGACCCCGATCATGGCGAACACGAAGGCGGCCTCCGCGGCGAAATCCCGGGATGCGGTCGCGTCGATGGAGTTGTCGGCCGCGGCGGCGAAACCCAGCTCCGCGGCGATCGCGTCGGGGTCCAGGCCCAGCGACGACCCGGCCAGCGCGCCCGAGCCGTACGGGGAAACCGCGGCGCGCCTGTCGAAGTCGACGATCCGGTCGACGTCGCGCAGCAGCGGGTGGGCGTGCGCCAGCAGATGGTGGGCCAGCAGCACCGGCTGTGCGGACTGCATGTGGGTCTTGCCCGGCATGATGGCGCCGGGGTGGGCGGCGGCCTGGGCGGCCAGCGCGCCGACGACGTCGAGCGCCCCGGCGGCGACCCGCCGCACCGCGTCCCGCAGCCACATCCGGAACAGGGTGGCCACCTGGTCGTTACGCGACCGGCCGGCCCGCAGCCGCCCGCCCAGGTCGGCGCCGACCCGGTCGATCAGTCCGCGTTCCAGCGCCCCGTGCACGTCCTCGTCGGTGACCAGCGGCGAGAAGCTGCCGTCGGCGACGTCGGAGGCCAGCTGGTCCAGGCCGGCCAGCAGCCCGTCGCGCTGCTCCTCGTCGAGCAACCCGGCGCGGAACAGGATCACGGTGTGGGCCCGCGAGGCGACGATGTCGTAGGGGGCCAGCACCCAGTCGAAGTGGGTGGACTTGCTCAGCGCGGCCAGCGCATCCGACGGGCCGTCGGCGAACCGCCCGCCCCACAAGGACCCCTCGCGAGTGCTCACGCTTCGGCCGGGCCCTCTACGGTCTGGTCCCGGCGGGAGGCGATCTTGGACGACAACCCGTGCACGTAGACGAAACCCTTTGCGGCCGACTGGTCGAAGCTGTCGCCCTCGTCGTAGGTGGCCAGGTTGAAGTCGTACAGCGATTCCGCGCTGCGCCGCCCGTTGACCGCAATGTGGCCGCCGTGCAACACCATTCGCACCTCACCCGTCACGTGCTCCTGGGTCTTGGCGACGAAGCTCTCCAGGGCCTCCTTGAGCGGCGAATACCACAGCCCGTCGTACACCAGCTCGGCCCACCGCTGATCGGTGTGCCGCTTGAACCGGCCCAGTTCCCGCTCCAGCGTGACGTGTTCGAGCTCGGTGTGCGCGGTGATGAGCACCATCGCGCCGGGTGCCTCGTAGATCTCGCGGCTCTTGATGCCGACCAGCCGGTCCTCGACGACGTCGAGCCGGCCCACACCCTGGGCGCCCGCGCGGGTGTTGAGCTCCTCGATGGCAGCCAGCACCGACACCCGCTTGCCGTCGATCGTCACCGGCACGCCGCGCTCGAACCCGACGATCACCTCGTCGGGCGTGCTCCAGTTCAGCGTGGGGTCCTCGGTGTAGGCGTAGACGTCCTTGGTGGGGGCGTTCCAAAGGTGTTCCAGGAAGCCGGTTTCCACCGCGCGGCCCCATACGTTCTGGTCGATGGAGAACGGCGAACGCTTGGTCACGTTGATCGGGATGGCGTTTTCCTCGGCGAACGCGATCGCCTTCTCCCGCGTCCAGGCGTAGTCGCGGACCGGCGCCAGCACCTCGAGATCGGGTGCCAGCGAGCCGAATCCGACCTCGAACCGGACCTGGTCGTTGCCCTTGCCGGTGCAGCCGTGCGCGACGATGGTGCCACCGTGCTCGCGGGCCGCCGCCACCAGGTGCTTGACGATCAGCGGCCGGCTGATCGCCGACACCAGCGGGTAACGATCCATGTAGAGGGCGTTGGACAGGATGGTGGGCAGGCAGTAGCCCTCGGCGAACTCGTCGCGGGCATCGACGACGACGGCTTCCACCGCGCCGCAGTCCAGGGCCCGCTGGCGAATGACCTCCATGTCTTCGCCGCCCTGGCCGAGGTCGATCGCCACCGCTACGACCTCACGGCCGGTCTCCTTGCCGATCCAGCTGATGGCCACCGAGGTGTCCAGACCGCCGGAATACGCCAGGATGACGCGTTCTGACATGAACCAATCTCCTTTAGTTGAAACGCTTATGTGAGTTCTACGTGAGTTTTTCCAGGGTGGTGGCCAGCTCGGCGCCGGTCATCGGCTCTCGAGCGGCCACGAAGACGGTGTCATCGCCGGCGATGGTGCCGACGACGTACGGTAGCGCCGCGCGGTCGATCGCGCTGGCCAGATAGTTGGCGCCGCCGGGCGGGGTGCGCAGCACCGCGAGGTTGGCGCTGGCGTCGGCGGACACCAGCAGTTCGCCCAGCAGCCGGGACAGCCGGGCCGTCCCGCCCGACACCCCACGCACCGGGCTGCCGTCCTCGGGAACGATGTAGACCCCGACGCCGCCGTCGGCGCCGCGCAGCTTCACCGCACCCAGTTCCTCCAGGTCGCGCGAGAGCGTGGCCTGGGTGACGTCGATGCCCTCATCGGCCAGCCGCGCCGCCAGCTCGCTCTGGCTGCTGATCGACGCCGACGACAGGATCGCCACGATGCGGTCCTGGCGCCCGGCCCGGGTGGTTTCGGGCGTGGCCTTCGAGCGCGTCATCGCGACCGCTCCAGTAACCACACCAGCAGCGCTTTTTGGGCGTGCAACCGGTTTTCGGCCTCGTCGAAGACCACGCTGGCCGGCCCGTCCATCACCTCGTCGGTGATCTCGTCGCCGCGGTGAGCCGGAAGGCAGTGCAGCACAATGGCTTCCGGGTCGGCCAGGGCCAGCAGCGGGGCGTTGATCTGGTAGGGCTTGAACGGGGTGAGGCGGTCCAGCCCGTCGCCCTCCTGCCCCATCGACGTCCAGGTGTCGGTGACCAGGACGTCGGCGCCGCGGGCGGCGGCGTCGGCGTCGGCGGTGACGGCGACCGAGGCGCCGGTGTCCTCGGCGCGCCGCCGGGCCGCGGCCACGAACGCCTCGTCGGGCGCGAAGCCTTCCGGGGCGGCGATGGTGACGTGGATCCCGGCGGTGACCCCACCGAGCATCAGCGAGTGGGCCATGTTGTTGGCGCCGTCGCCGAAATAGGCCATCCGCAAACCGGTCAGCGCCCCCTTGCGCTCGGCGATGGTCTGCAGGTCGGCGAGCACCTGGCAGGGATGGAATTCGTCGGACAGCGCGTTGACCACCGGCACCGTCGCCGTCGCGGCCATCGCCTCGAGGCGTTCCTGCCCGAACGTCCGCCAGACGATGGCCTCGACGTAGCGCGACAGCACCCGCGCGGTGTCCTCCAGCGTTTCGTCGCGCCCGAGCTGGGTGCTGCGGGCGTCGACGACGACGGCGTGCCCGCCGAGCTGGGCGATGCCCACCTCGAACGAGAACCGGGTGCGGGTGGAGTTCTTGTCGAAGAGGACCGCGACCCCGCGCGGGCCGTCCAGCGGGCGGGCGCGCAGCGGGTCCTTCTTCAGCTCGGCGGCCAGCTGCAGCACCTCGGCCTGCTCGGCAGGCGACAGGTCGTCGTCGCGCAGGAAGTGGCGCGTCATTCCGCGGCTCCCGCCGTGTCGAGGATGCCCGGCAGCGCGGCGACGAAGCCGTCGATCTGGGCCTCGGTGATGATCAGCGGCGGCGCCAACCGGATGACGTCGGGGGCCGCCGCGTTGACCAGGAACCCGGCGTCCCGCGCGGCCGCCTCGGCGTCCTTGGCCACCGGCGCCGAAAGCACGATGCCGCAGAGCAACCCGCGGCCGCGCACATGGTCGATCAGCGGGTGGCCGAGCGCCTCGATGCCGTGCCGCAGCGACTTGCCCAGCACCTCGGCGTGACGAACCAGGCCCTCGGCCGCGATCACCCGCAGCACCGCGAGCGCCGCCGCGGCGCAGACCGGGTTGCCGCCGAAGGTGCTGCCGTGCAGGCCGGGTGTCATCAGGTCGGCGGCCGGGCCGATGGCCAGGCAGGCGCCGATCGGCAGGCCGCCGCCCAGCCCCTTGGCCATGGTCACCACGTCCGGGGTGATGCCGTCGTGCTGGTGAGCGAAAAACGTTCCGGTGCGGCCCATTCCGGTCTGCACCTCGTCGAGCACCAGCAGCGCGCCGTGCCGCGCGGTGATGTCGCGCGCGGCGGCCAGGTATCCCTCGGGCGGGACGACGACGCCGCTCTCCCCCATGATCGGTTCCAGAAACACGGCGGCGGTGGCGTCGTCGACCGCGGCGGCCAGGGCGCCGGTGTCGCCGTAGGGCACGTGCGTGACGTCGCCGGGCAGCGGCGCGAACGGCGCCTGCTTGCTCGGCTGACCGGTCAGCGCCAGCGAGCCCATGGTCCGCCCATGGAAGGCCTCTTGTGCGGCAACGAGTTTGGTGCGCCCGGTGAGCCGCGACAGCTTGAAGGCCACCTCGTTGGCCTCGGTCCCGGAGTTGCAGAAGAACACCCGCACCGGGGAATCGGTGCCCAGCAGGTTCACCAGTTCCTCGGCCAGCGCGAGGCCCGGTTCGGTCGCATACAGGTTGGAGGTGTGGCCCAGCGTCGACATCTGGTGGGTGACGGCCTCGATGATCGCGGGGTGACGGTGGCCCAGGACGTTGACCGCGATGCCGCCGAGCAGGTCGAGGTAGGCCTTCCCGTCCACGTCGGTGACCACGGCGCCCTCGCCGCCGGCCAGGGCCATTGCGGGGGTGCCGTAGTTGTTCATCATCACGGCTTCCCAGCGCTGCTTCATGGCGTCTCCTCGGGTCATGCGCGCACCACCTTGGTGCCGGTGCCCTCGTCGGTGAAAAGCTCGACCAGGACACAGTGTTCGACCCGCCCGTCGATGACGTGCGCGCTGGGCACGCCCGCGGTCACCGCCCGCAGGCAGGCTTCGACTTTGGGAATCATGCCCGCCTCCAGCGTGGGTAGCAGTTGCGACAAGGTGGCCGTGTCGATTTCGCTGACCAGCGAACCGGGGTCCGGCCAGCTGGTGTACAGGCCTTCGACATCGGTGAGCATCAACAGCTTCTCGGCGCGCAGCGCCTCGGCCAGCGCCGCGGCGGCGGTGTCGGCGTTGATGTTGTGCACCACGCCTTCGGCGTCCGGCGCCAACGTCGACACCACCGGAATGCGCCGCGCGGCAATCAGATCCAGCACCGCGGCGGTGTTCACCCGTTCGACGTCTCCCACCAGGCCGATGTCGGTGGCCACGCCGTCCACGGTGACGCTGCGCCGCACGGCGGTGAACAGCTGGGCGTCCTCGCCGGTGATGCCGACGGCGTAGGGTCCGTGCGCGTTGATCAGGTTGACCAGCTCGCGGCCGACCTGACCGAACAGCACCATCCGCGCCACGTCGAGCACTTCCGGTGTGGTGACCCGGAATCCGCCCTTGAAGTCGCCCGGGATGCCGAGCCGGCGCAGCATCGCGGTGATCTGCGGGCCGCCGCCGTGCACGACGACGGGATGGACGCCGCAGTTACGCAGAAACGCCATGTCGGCGGCGAAGGCGTGCCGCAGCGTGTCGTCGGTCATGGCGTTGCCGCCGTACTTGATCACGACGATCTTGCCGTGCAGCTGCTTGAGCCAGGGCAGGGCTTCGGCGAGCACCTGCGCCTTGACCGGGGTGGACAACCCCTCGGTGGCCGGCCTCATGAGCTGTAGGCCGAATTCTCTTCGACGTAGCCGTGCGACAGGTCGGTGGTCCGGACGGTGGCCCGGCCGTCGCCGACCCGCAGGTCGACCGCGATGTCGATGTCGGCCCCCGAGAGGTCCACCTCGCGCGCACCCGGGGCTCCGGCACCGTCGGCGAAGACCGCAAAACCGTTGAACGACACCGTGATCCGGTCGGGATCCAGCGCGATGGGCGCCATGCCGACGGCGGCGAGCACCCGGCCCCAATTCGGGTCGGAGCCGAACACCGCCGTCTTGACCAGGGAGTCACGGGCGATCGTGCGCGCGGCAACCAGCGCGTCGTCCTCGGACGCCGCCCCAAGCACGGTGACGTTGACGCGCTTGGTGACGCCCTCGGCGTCGGCTTGCAGTTGGGCGCACAGGTCGTCGCACACCCGCAGCACCGCCTCGTCGAGGTCATCCTGGCTGGGCGCGATCCCGCTGGCCCCCGAACCCAGCAGCAGCACCGTGTCGTTGGTCGAGCAGGCGCCGTCGATGTCGAGCCGGTCGAAGGTGCGGGCGGTGGCGCGGCGCAGCGCCGAGTCCAGGGCCGCCGCGTCGACGGCCGCGTCGGTGGTGAGCACGCAGAGCATCGTCGCCAGCGATGGCGCGAGCATGCCCGCGCCCTTGGCCATCCCGCCGACCGTCCAATTGCCCGGATGGTGCAGCGCAACCTGTTTGGGCACGGTGTCGGTGGTCATGATCGCCTGGGCCGCCTCGTCGCCGCCGGACAGGCCGCCGGCCATGTCCTGCACGATCGCGCGCACCCCGGCGAGCACCCTGTCCATCGGCAGCCGGTCACCGATCAACCCGGTGGAACACACCGCGACCTCGATGGCGCCGGTCTCGGTGCCCCAGTCCGACAGCGCGGCCGCCACGGCCTCGGCGGTGGCGTGGGTGTCCTGGAACCCGCCCGGTCCGGTGCAGGCGTTGGCGCCGCCTGAGTTGAGGATCACCGCGCGCAGCGCGCCGGTGGTCAGCACCTGCTGGCTCCACAGCACCGGTGCGGCTTTGACCTTGTTGCGGGTGAACACCCCGGCCGCCGCGTAGTCGGGTCCCTCGTTGAAGACCAGCGCCAGGTCGCGATTGCCCGAGGCCTTGATGCCGGCGGCGATACCGGCGGCCCGGAATCCGGCCGGCGCGGTGACGCCCTGTTCGCGCACCAGGCGCGCCTCGGTCGTGGAAGTCATGGCGCCACCCCGATCACCGAAAGGCCTTCTGTCTCCGGCCAGCCCAGCGCCAGGTTCATCGACTGAACGGCGGCGCCGGCGGTTCCCTTGACCAGGTTGTCGATCGCGGCGATCGCGACGAACGTGCTCGCCGCCTCGTCTACCGCGACGGCGATGTGCGCCGCGTTGCTGCCGATCACCGCCCCGGTGCGGGGCAGCTGACCCCCGGGCAGCAGATAGATGAAAGGCTCTGCATGGTAAGCCTTTTCGTAGGCTTCCCGCAGCTGCGACAGCGGCGCCCGGGTGCGCGCGGTGCAGGTGGCCAGGATGCCGCGGGACGTCGGGATGAGCACCGGGGTGAACGACACGGTGACGTCGCGGCCGGTGACGGCGCCCAGGCCCTGGGCGATCTCGGGGGTGTGCCGGTGCGCCCCGGCGATGTTGTAGGCCCGCGCCGAGCCGATGACCTCCGAGCCCAGCAGGTCGGTCTTGGCGGCGCGGCCGGCCCCGGAGGTGCCGCTGACGGCGACGACGGTGACGGCGGGCTCGATGAGGTCCTCGGCCACCGCCGGCAGCAACCCCAGTAGCGCCGCGGTCGGGTAGCAGCCCGGCACCGCGATCCGGCGGGCGCCGCGCAGCCGCTCGCGTGCGCCGGGCAGCTCGGGCAGCCCATAGGGCCAACTGCCGGCGTGCGGGGATCCGTAGAACCGCTCCCACGCGGCGGCGTCGGTGAGCCGGAAGTCGGCGCCGCAGTCGATGATCAGGGTGTCGGGGCCGAGCTGTTCGGCCAGCGCGGCCGAATGACCGTGCGGCAAGGCCAGGAACACCACGTCGTGGCCGGCTAGCACGTCGAGTTCGGTCGGCTCGACCACGCGCTGGGCCAGTGGTGTCAGGTGCGGGTGGTGCTCGCCGAGCGTGCTGCCGGCGCTGGCGGCGGCGGTCACCGCGCCGATCGTGAGGCGCCCGTGCGCGCAGGCCGGGTGCCCGAGCAGCAGCCGCAGGATTTCACCGCCGGCGTAGCCGCTGGCACCGGCAACCGCCACCTTCATTCCGTCGGCCATTCCGCCGATTCTGCATGGTTATGCAGTGCTTTGCAAATCCATTCCGCTAGGCGCGCAGCTCCGCGCCCACCGCCTCGGCGGCACGGCGGACCGCGGCGTCGCGGGCCGCAGTGGCGTCGTCCTCGGTCAGCGTTCGGTCCGGCGCCCGGAACCGCAGCGCGAAGGTCAGCGATTTGCGGTCCTCGCCGATCTGCGGGCCGGTGAACACGTCGAACAGTTGCAGGTCTTCGAGCAGCTCCCCCGCGCCGTCGCAGATGGCGTCGGCCACCGCTTGAGCCGGGATGTCGGCCGCTACCACCAGGCTGACGTCCTGGAAGACGGCCGGGAACGGCGATACCCGCGGCGCGGGCAGCGTCGCGGTGATGGGCAGCGCGTCGAGGTTGAGCTCGAGGGCGCAGGTGCCCTTGGGCAGCCCGGAGCGCTCGATCACCGCGGGATGCAGCTGGCCGGCGTAGCCCACCGGGGTGTCGCCGACGAGGACTTCGGCGCACCGCCCCGGATGCCACGGCAGGTATTGCGCCGCCCGCAACCGCACGTCGATTCCGCTGGCGCGGGCGATCACGCGCACCGCCTCGAACGCGTCGGCGGCTTCGGCCCGGCGGCCGGGGCCCCAGGGTCCGCGGCGTTCGCGCATGCCGCTCAGCACCGCCGCAACGTGCTGCGGTTGCCGTGGCAGTGACGCGTCGAGCACGGCGATCTCGTCGTCGGTGGGCCGGCGGTGCACGGGAATGAGCTCCACCGCGCGGGTGTGCTCCGTCGGCTGGACCACCTGCGCCAGGGCATACAGCGAGACGTCGACCAGACCGCGAGAAACGTTGCGCACCAACGCTTCCAGCAACGCGGGCAGCAGCGTGGTGGCCAGCTGCGGGCGGTCGGCCTCCAGGGGGTTGAGCACGTTGGTGGTCGCGCGCCGTGGGTCGTCGGCCGGCAGGCCCCACAGGTCGAACACGCCCGCGGGCAGAAACGGGGTCGGCAGGATCTCGACGTAGCCGGACTGGGCCAGCGACCTGCCGATGGCGCGGCGGCGCTTCTGCACGGCGGACAGACCCCGGCCGGCCGGCGCCGCCGGCAACACCGACGGGATGGCCTGAAGGCCCTCGAGCCGCAGCACCTCTTCGACGAGATCGGCGGGCTGCACCAGGTCGGGCCGCCAGCTGGGCGGGGTCACCGTCAGCGTGTCGCCGCGCTCCGCCACGTCGGCGCCGATCTGGGCGAGCCGCTTGGCGGTGGTGCCCGGGGCGTAGCCCACCCCGGCGAGGCGATCCGGCAGGTCGACGGCGATGTCGATCGGCGGGAGTGACCAGTCATCGCGCGGCGGGTCGCCGCGCCAGTCGGTCAGACCGTCGGAGACCACCCCGCCGGCGATGTCGGCGAGCAGGGCGGCGCAGCGGTCCAGCGCGGCCACCGAGATGGCCGGATCGACTCCCCGCTCGTAGCGCCGGGCGGCCTCGCTGGGCAGGTGCAGTCTGCGCTGGGTGCGCGAGACCGCGGCCGGGTCCCACACGGCGGCCTCGAGCAGCACGTCGGTCGAGTCGGCGCGCACCTCGGTGCTCGCGGCGCCCATCACGCCGCCGATTGCGGCGGTCGCCGCGTCGTCGACGATGAGGACGTCGGCGGGCTCGAGCTTGCGCTCGATGTCGTCGAGGGTGACCACGGTCTCGCCGGGCCGGGCGAATCGCACGCCGAAGCTTCCCCTGATGCGGTTGCGGTCGTGGGCGTGCATGGGGTGACCGAGCTCGAGCATCACGTAGTTGGTCACGTCGACCGCCGGGGAGGTCGCGCGGATGCCGGACAACAGCAGCCGGCGCTGCAGCCACCACGGCGACACCGCCGCGGGGTCGATGCCGGTGACCGGGCGCAGCGCGAATCGGCGCACGCCGGTGTCGGGCTGCACGGTCAGCGGCCAGGCCTCGCCGTCGACCGGCAACGGCTTCACGTCCGCCGGGTCGACGTAGTCCAGGTCGTAGGCGCACGCGATCTCGCGGGCCAGGCCCCGCAGCGACATGCAGTAACCGCGGTCCGGCGTGATCGCCAGATGGAAGACCACGTCGTCGAGTCCGAGCACCGCGGCGCCGTCGGCTCCAGGGGCGGCGGTGCCCGGCGGCAGCACCAGGATCCCGGCGTGGTCGGCGCCCAAGCCCAGTTCGGCCGCCGAGCAGATCATGCCGTCGGAGTTGCGGCCGTACGTCTTGCGGGCGGCGATGGCGAAGTCCCCGGGCAGGGTGGCGCCGGGCAGCGCAGCCACGATGAGGTCTCCGACGGCGAAGTTGGTTGCGCCGCAGACGATCTCGCGGTCTTCTCCTTCGCCGACGTCGACGTGGCAGAACCGGATCGGCTTTTTGAAGCCGCTGAGCTCTTCGATGGCGGTGACCCGGCCCACCTTCAGCGGACCCTCGACCGGGCCCAGGGTGGCGACGTCTTCGACCTCGTGGCCGATGCGCACCAGCGCCTGCTCGAGCTCGTCGGGCCTGACGTCCCAGTCCGGCGCGCCGGCCGCCACGATCTCACGTAGCCAGCTGTACGGAACGCGCATCAGGCACCCACCCCGAACGGCAGCGAGAACCGGATGTCGCCTTCGACCATGTCGCGCATGTCCGGAATCCCGTTGCGGAACTGCAGCGTTCGTTCCAGCCCCATGCCGAATGCGAAGCCGGAGTAGACGTCTGGGTCAATCCCCGCGGCGCGCAACACGTTTGGATGCACCATGCCGCAGCCGCCCCACTCCACCCAGCCGGCACCGCCCTTCTTGCCGACGAACCACACATCGACCTCGGCGGACGGCTCGGTGAACGGGAAGTAATGCGGACGGATCCGGGTGCGCGCCTCGGGGCCGAACTCGGCGCGCGCGAACGCGTCCAGCGTTCCCCGCAGATGCGCCATGGTCAGGCCGCGGTCCACCGCCAGGCCTTCGACCTGGTGGAAGACCGGTGTGTGGGTGGAGTCGAGTTCGTCGGTGCGAAACGTGCGGCCGATCGAGATGACGTAGACGGGCAATTCACGCGCGAGCAGGGTGCGCACCTGCACCGGCGAGGTGTGGGTGCGCAGGAGTTGCCGGGAATCGTCGGGCGCGATGTAGAAGGTGTCCTGTTCGCTGCGCGCCGGGTGATCGGCCGGGAAGTTGAGCGCGTCGAAGTTGAACTGCTCGGTCTCGACCTCGGGCCCCTCCGCCAGTTCCCAGCCCATCGCGATGAAGGTGTCGGCGATGTGTTCGGCCAGGATCGTGATCGGGTGCCGCGCGCCGGTCGGCTGCCGGGTCGACGGCAGCGTGACGTCGATGCCTTCGGCCACCAGCACCGCGGCGTCGCGTTCGGCGCGCAGCACCGCGAGCCGCTCGTCGTAACCCTGCTGGGCTTCGGTTCGCGCCCCGTTGACCCGCTTCCCGGCATCGGCGCGCTCGTCCTTTTGGACGCCGCCCAGCGCCTGGCGCGCCAGCGCCAGCGGCGAGCGATCGCCCAGGTGCTCGGTCTTGACCCGCGCCAGTGCGTCGAGATCGCCGGCCCGCGTGAAAGCCTCCCGGGCGGCGCTGACCGCGTGGGCCAGGGCTTCCGGCGACAGGTCGACGGGTTGATCACCCACGCGGCGACACTCTCCTTGCTTCAGCGTTGGCTGCACTTGCCCAGCGGCAAGTGCTGATCATAGTGATTCCGCGCGTGGGGCCCGGCGGGCGCTTGGCAGTTGGGCGGCGGCTGGGGGCCGCCGAAGCACGGCGGTGGCCGTGGAGTGGCTCAGCCGGCGACGGCCGGCTGCGGACCGGCCAGCGCGTCGTCGCCGCCGACCGGCATGGCCGGAAGGCTCCGACCGCGGGCGAACTTCGCCACCCGGTAGGCAACAAAGGCGCCCACGAGGCCGAATACGGGCGTCGCCGCCATGGTCCCCCAATGGTGGGCCAGCATCAGGAAGCCGAAGCCCGAGGACGCCGCCAGCATCAGGTACCGGGCCGGCGTCCAGTGGATCGGCTGCCGGAACCGGGCCGAGACCAGCACGCCCAGGATCACGGCGACGGTGTGGCCGGCGTCGGTGAAATCGCCGCCGATGATCGCCGAAGCGATGCCCGCCGCCACCCACCAGCCGACCCAGGCCGCCCGCCAGCGCGAGGGGATCACGGCCGTCATCGCGCCGAGCACCGCCAGCGCGCCGTAGCTCATGCCGACGTCGCTGGCCCGGGTGATCGACAGGGGCAGCCAGCCGAACTCGACCGACGCGGCCAGGGCCGCGGCCACCAGCAGCGTGGCGCCGATATGGCCGACGACGAAGGCCACCACCAGCCGGATGGTGCGCAGATGCAGCTCGGCCAGCGCGAGCAGACAGGTCAGGAAGGGCAGCCAGAAGTAGAGCGGACCAGCGTCGACGACCAGCGCGCTGCCCAGCAGCGTGCCCACGTGGCCGTGGGACAGGTTGTGCACGTTGGTGCTGGCACGCTGCACGATGACGTCATGCGCGTGTGGGCCCAGGGCCAGGATGGCGCAGCTGATGGCAAGCAGCAGCACCGCATACCCCACAGTGAATTGGACCCGGGCGAGCCGGGACGCGATGCCCCCTACCATTGGCATCCATTATGGCTGTGGTTTCGCTTCGGCTGTGTCATCAGGGCCTGACAACTCCTTAAGAGTCTTGATGCGATATATCGCCAGATCGTCGGGAATGCCGGCGGGCTTCGGCCCGAAGACCGGCTTCCTCGTACGCTTGGCCTCGACGCCCAACGCGTCCAACTCACTTTGCGGTATGAGATCTAACGTTGAACTCGACACCATAATTCCACCCTTGGTGGCTCTTTCCATAACTCGTGCGGCGATGTTCACATCGACGCCGAGCCAATCCGAGGCCAACCGCTGCGGGCGCCCGGTGTGGATCCCGACCCGCATCCGGGGCGTATAGCCGGCGACCTCGACCGATTTCAGTGCCTCCTTGGCGGCCAGCACGGCCCGCACGGCGACCGTCGGATCGCCGAACACCGCCATGAGGCCGTCGCCCATCCGCTTGACGATGTGTCCGCCGGCGTCGAGCAGGGGCGGCTCGAGGGCCCGGGCCACCTGCCGGAGCAGTGCCAGCGCCGCGTCGTCGCCGGCCTTCAGCGACCACGTCGAGAAGCCGACCAGGTCGGTGAAGACCAGCGTCACCTCCGGATTGGCCGGCCGCCGGGAAACGCCTTCGGTCAGCGCCTGCCACACCTGCAGCACCCCGAGGCCGAACTCGCGCGACACCGCGTCGCGATCCCCCAGCAACCGGTCGGCCGCGCGCGCCGCCGCACGCGGACCGCCGTCGCCCGCGGTGGACAGCGGATCGCCGAACTCTGGGTCGCCGGGCAGCATCCGGCGCGCACGCCGAATGAAGGCAACCGCCCCGGGGCTGCGGTTGCGGCTGTGCAGCCATTCAGTCGCGGTGTGCACCGACAGTGGAGAGCGTTGCGGAGCGGAGTGCGCCTGCGTCTCTTCGGGCTCGCCCGGGGCCAGATCGCGACGCGCGAGTTCCACCTGGCCAGGTTATTTGGTTTCGCCAGAGGCAGGCAACGACTGTTCAAGACAGGTAGGCCAGATGTGTCGCATCTCGCACCAAACCGCCTGATCACGGTGGTGCCACACCGATGTGGAAGCTCGATAACACCCCTGCCGACACATCGCCGAAAACGTAGACAACGTGCGTTGTCAAAGTTATCGTGAGCGCAATTGAAGCAGGAGGCCGCGATGACTGGCACCGTGAGCGTTTGCGGGACTGAATCCGCCGATCCACTCGGACCAGATTCCCTGACCTGGAAGTATTTTGGCGATCTGCGCACCGGAATGATGGGGGTGTGGATCGGGGCGATCCAGAACATGTATCCCGAACTCGGCGCGGCAGTCGAGGAGCACTCGATCCTGCTGCGGGAGCCGCTGCAGCGGGTGGCCCGGTCCGTCTACCCGATCATGGGCGTCGTCTACGACGGCGACCGAGCATCGCAGACCGGCCGGCAGATCACCAGCTACCACCACACCATCAAGGGAACCGACGCCGCCGGGCGGCGCTATCACGCGCTCAACCCCGAGACCTTCTACTGGGCGCACGCCACGTTTTTCATGCTGATCGTCAAGGTGGCCGAGTACTTCTGCGGCGGCCTGACCGAGGCCGAGAAAAGGCAGCTCTTCGCCGAGCACGTGCAGTGGTACCGGATGTACGGGATGAGCATGCGACCGGTGCCCGAATCGTGGGAAGACTTCCAGGAGTACTGGGAGCGCACCGGCCGCGACACCCTGGAAATCAACCGGGCGACGCTGGACATCTTCCAGATGCGAATCCCGAAGCCGAAATTCGTGCTGATGCCGACACCGATCTGGGACCAGATCTTCAAGCCGCTGGTCGCCGGCCAGCGCTGGATCGCCGCGGGACTCTTCGAGCCCGCGGTGCGCGAGAAGGCCGGAATGCACTGGACACCCGGCGACGAGGTGTTGCTGCGCCTGTTCGGCAAGGTCGTCGAACTGGCCTTCCTGGCGGTGCCCGACGAAATCCGGCTGCACCCGCGCGCGCTGGCCGCCTACCGGCGCGCCGAGGGACGGCTGCCCAGCGACGCGCCGCTGGTCGAGGCCCCGCCGTTCATGGCGCCGCCGCGGGACCGCCGCGGGCTGCCGATGCATTACTTCCCCCCGCCCCCCAGGTCGCCGCTGGACCCCGCGCTGCAACCGGCCCGGGCCCTGATGGAACGCGCCGGCTCCCTGGTGCACACGACGCTGTCGCTGGCAGGCCTGCGTGCCGGGCGGGGCCGCCCGAAACGGCCGGCTAGGGCCGCGTAGGCAGGTTCAGCGCCCGCGCGCTCTGATACAGACAGATGGCTGCGGCCGACGCCACATTCAGGCTCTCCGCACCGCCGGCCATAGGGATGCGCAGGCGGTGGTCGGCCGCCGCCGCGATTTCGCTCGGCAGGCCGTGTGATTCGGGTCCGAACAGCCACGCCGTCGGCGCGCCGAGCAGTTCGGTGGCCTCGTCGAGCCGGGTCTCGCCGTCCACGGTGGTGGCGAGCAACTGCAGGCCCGCGACACGCAACGCGTCGACGGCGGCGAGCGTGTCCGGCGCGACGACGACCGGGACCGAAAAGATGCTGCCCGCCGACGCGCGCAGGCACTTGCCGTTGTACGGGTCGACGCTGTGGCCGCCGAGAACGACGCCGGCCGCCCCCATCGCGTCGGCGAGGCGGATCAGGGTGCCCGCGTTGCCCGGTTCGCCGATTTCGACGGCGACCGCGACCAGCCGCGGCGAACCGGCCAGCACGTCTTGAAGCCGGGTCTCCGGCGTCTCGCACACGGCGACCAGCCCCGCGGGGGTGACGGTGTCGGACAACGCCTTCGCGGCGCGCTCGGTGACCGGGTGGACCGGGCAGCGCGCGGCATCCAGAGTCGCCAGCAGCGACGCGTGACGCTGCCGGGCGACCTCGGTGACGAAGACGTCGCGAACCAGGCCGCGGCGGGCGGCGGCCCCGACGAGGTTGGGGCCTTCGGCGAGGAATCGGCCCGCCCGCCGGCGGCCGACGTGGCGATGCAACTTGACCGCCGCGGCGACCCTGGCCGAGCGTTCGGTCAGCACCTGCGCGGTCCGCAGCGTCGTCGGTTAGGCCGCTTCTCCCGAATCGGAGGGGGCGTTGACGTCCTCGGGCAGTGCCGCCCGCGCGATGTCGACCAGCGCCGTGAAGGCGGCCGGGTCGGCGATCGCGATGTCGGACAGGTTCTTCCGGTCCACTTCCACACCGGCGGCCTTCAGGCCCTGGATCAGCCGGTTGTAGGTGATGTCGTTGGCGCGGGCCGCCGCGTTGATCCGGGAGATCCACAGCTTGCGGAACTCGCCCTTGCGCGCACGACGGTCGCGGTAGGCGTAGTTCAGTGAATGAAGTTGCTGCTCTTTGGCCTTGCGGTAGAGCCGGGATCGCTGGCCGCGATAGCCCTTCGAGGCCTTCAGGATGCTGCGCCTCTTCTTGTGGGCGTTGACCGCCCGCTTCACGCGTGCCATCAGATGTTCCTACTCTCGTTCACAATTAGTTGGTCGGGTCGCCGTGCCAGCTCGCGCTGCGGGTCTGGCCGGCGCGGTGGTCAGCCGTTCAGCAGGCTGTTAACTCGTTTGGTGTCGTTGGCCGACACCGTGATTCGGCCGTCGAGGCGCCGGGTCCGCTTGCTCGGCTTGTGCTCGAGCAGATGCCGGCGGTTGGCCTGCTGGCGGACGATCTTGCCGGTTCCGGTGCGCCGGAACCGCTTTGACGCCCCGCTGTGGGTCTTGGCTTTGGGCATGTTTCCTCTGTTCGTTGTGCTCGAGTGCTCGGTGAAGCCCCCGAGCGCTCGGGAGTCTCGCGTTAGGTCAGTTCGACGAAGGTTCGGCTTCGGCGGCCGTATCGGAATCCGGCGCGCCGCCCCCCGGTCCTTCCGGATGCCGCGCCTTGGCGCGAGTCTTCGCGCCGCGATGCGGTGCCAGCACCATCGTCATGTTGCGGCCGTCCTGCTTGGCGGACGTTTCGACGAAGCCGTATTCGGCCACGTCCGCACCCAGGCGCTGGAGCAACCGGTAGCCCAGCTCGGGCCGCGACTGCTCGCGTCCGCGGAACATGATGGTGACCTTTACCTTCGATCCCGCCTCCAGGAAGCGGATGACGTGACCCTTCTTGGTCTCGTAGTCGTGATCGTCGATCTTCGGTCGCAGCTTTTGTTCTTTGACGACGGTCTGCTGCTGGTTCCGGCGGGATTCGCGCGCCTTCTGCGCCGCTTCGTATTTGAACTTGCCGTAGTCCATGATCTTGCAGACCGGTGGTCTGGCGTTCGGGGCAACTTCGACAAGGTCGAGATCGGCGTCCGCAGCGACGCGCAGTGCGTCTTCGATGCGCACTATGCCTACCTGCTCTCCCCCTGGGCCGATCAATCGGACTTCAGGTACGCGAATGCGCTCGTTGACGCGGGTCTCAGTGCTGATGGGGCCTCCCTTGTTGGGCTTCTGGGTCCGGTGCGGCCGATGTCCGGCTCGGTCGGGAACCAGCGGCGGAGACACCACACCACTAGCAAAAAAGCCCTGCACAAGCAGGGCCCAATGCCGACCGATCGCGGCCGGGAATTACCCGAGCCGCCCGCGTCACTCGCGGAACAGGCATCCACGATGCCTGTGACCGGACCGCTGAACCTTGGCGGATCCGCACGGGGATCTCATCGGCTCGCGGTGGGAGTGGGACTCCACTTAACTGTTCCTGGCGTTCGCCGGAATGGTCGCAGGCGCTAGTTTAGCAGCCTTGAGGTGGCTTTTAGCACTTCGCCCGGAGGGCAGCGCCGCGACGAGTCAACCCGGCCCGAAAAACATGTGCAAACTGGTGCCCACCACACCTGGCGCTTCCACAAGCTTTTCACGGACTGAGGGCATATCCTCGCGGTCTGTGACACTCGCTACGCCTAATTCGGGGCCTAATTCGGGCCCTCGTTCGGGGCCGCATCTGGGGCCGCGCGGCCGGTCGAACTCGCGGTATCGCTGGGTGCCGGCGGCGGCCGGCTGGACCGTGGGCGTCATCGCCACCGTGTCACTGCTGGGCAGCGTGTCACCGTTGATCAGGTACCTGATCAAGGTCCCCCGCGAGTTCATCAACGACTATCTGTTCAACTTCCCGGATACCAGCATCGCGTGGTCGTTCATCCTGGCCCTGCTGGCGGCGGCCCTGACCGCGCGTAAGCGCATCGCCTGGCTGCTGTTGCTGGCCAACATGATCCTGGCCGCGGCGCTGAACGCCGCCGACATCGCCGCGGGCGACAACACCCCGGCCGAGATCTTCGGCGAGAACCTCGGCTTCGCCGTGCACATCGTGGCGATCGTCCTGCTGCTCCTGGCCTATCGGGAGTTCTGGGCCAAGGTCCGCAAGGGCGCACTGGTCAAGGCGGCCGCGGTGCTGGTCGCCGGCGACGTGGTGGGGATCGGAGTGTCCTGGGGCCTGGTCGAGTTGTTCCCGGGAACCCTCGCCCGCCAGGACCGCCTGCCGTATGTGGCCAACCGGGTGGTCGGCTTCGCGCTGGCGGATCCGGATCTGTTCACCGGCCGGCCGCACGTGTTCCTCAACGCGATCTTCGGGTTGTTCGGCGCGCTGGCGCTGATCCTGGCGACGATCGTGCTCTTCCAATCCCAGCGCGCGGAGAACGCGCTGACCGGCGAGGACGAGTCGGCCATCCGCGGGCTGCTCGAGCTCTACGGCAAGAACGATTCCCTGGGCTACTTCGCCACCCGACGGGACAAGTCGGTGGTCTTCGCCCAGAGCGGGCGCGCCGCCATCACCTACCGGGTCGAGATCGGCGTCTGCCTGGCCAGCGGCGACCCGATCGGCGATCCCCGGGCCTGGCCGCAGGCCGTCGACGCCTGGCTGGGCCTGTGCCAGGCCTACGGTTGGGCACCCGGCGTGATGGGCGCCAGCACCCAGGGGGCGCGGGCGTACCGCGAAGGCGGTCTGAACGCGCTCGAACTCGGCGACGAAGCCATCCTGCGCACCGCCGATTTCAAGCTGTCCGGCCCCGACATGCGCGGGGTCCGCCAGGCCGTGACCCGGGCCCGCCGGGCGGGACTGACCGTGCGGATCCGGCGCCACCGCGACATCGCCGCCGATGAGATGTCCGACACCATCGCCCGCGCCGACGCCTGGCGGGACACCCAGACCGAGCGCGGTTTTTCCATGGCGCTGGGCCGTCTCGGCGACCCCGCCGACGGGGATTGCCTGCTGGTCGAGGCGCTGGACCGCGACGGCAGCGTCGTGGCCATGCTGTCGCTGGTTCCGTGGGGCACCACCGGCGTTTCCCTGGATTTGATGCGCCGTTCGCCGCAGTCCCCCAACGGAACCATCGAGCTGATGGTCAGCGATTTGGCGCTCAACGCCGAAACCCTTGGCATCACCCGCATTTCGCTGAACTTTGCGATGTTCCGCTCGGCGTTCGAACAGGGCGCCCAGCTAGGCGCCGGTCCCGTCGCCCGGCTGTGGCGGGGGCTGCTGCTGTTCTTCTCACGGTGGTGGCAGCTGGAGACCCTGTACCGCTCCAACATGAAATACCAGCCCGAGTGGGTGCCGCGCTACGCCTGCTACGAGGACGCCCGGCTCATTCCGCGGGTCGGCGTCGCCTCGGCGCTGGCCGAGGGGTTCCTGGTGTTGCCCTTCAGCCGCCGCAAAACGCACACCGGCCACTACCCCGCCGTCCCGGCGCGACTTGCGGAGTCCGGACTCCTGCATCACGACGGCAGCGCCCCGGACGTCAGCGGGCTGCGGGAGCGCCGGGAGTCCGCCGACGAGGAAGAGTCCAGATCTCGCCTGCCCGAACAGGTTCGGGTGCGCCTGGCCAAGCTGAAGATATTGCAGCGCGACGGTGTCGACGCGTATCCGGTGGGGTCTCCGCCCAGCCACAGCGTCGCGACGGCGCTCGACGCGGACGACCGGGACACCATCACCGTCTCGGGACGGATA
Organism: Mycobacterium mantenii; assembly: GCF_001667865.1. GTDB lineage: Bacteria > Actinomycetota > Actinomycetes > Mycobacteriales > Mycobacteriaceae > Mycobacterium > Mycobacterium mantenii_A. Next base: position 104,731 of record NZ_LZJP01000060.1, read on the forward strand.
TTGCGGATCCGCGACTACGGCGGGGTGCTGTTCGCCCACCTGCGCGACTGGTCGGGGGAAATGCAAGTGCTGCTGGACAATTCGCAGCTGGAGCGTGGACGAACCGCCGACTTCACCGCGGCCATCGACCTGGGCGACCTGGTCGAGGTGACCGGGCACATGGGCTTTTCCAAGAAGGGAAGCCGCTCGCTGATCGTGGCCGACTGGCGAATGATCGGTAAGTGCCTGCGGCCGTTGCCGAACAAGTGGAAGGGGCTGACCGACCCCGAGGCGCGGGTGCGGACCCGCTACGTCGACCTCGCGGTCAATCCCGAGTCGCGCGAGTTGATCAAGGCGCGCAGCGAGGTGTTGCGTTCGGTGCGGCAGACGCTGTTCGCCAAGGATTTCATCGAAGTCGAGACCCCGATCCTGCAGCAGATCCACGGCGGGGCCACGGCCCGGCCCTTCGTCACGCACATCAACACCTACGACCTGGACCTGTTCCTGCGCATCGCGCCGGAGCTCTACCTGAAGCGGTTGTGCGTCGGCGGCGTGGAGCGGGTCTTCGAACTCGGCCGGGCCTTCCGCAACGAAGGCGTCGACTTCAGCCACAACCCGGAATTCACCCTGCTGGAGGCCTACCAGGCCCACGCCGACTACAAGGTGTGGATCGACGGCTGCCGCGAGCTCATCCAGAACGCCGCCCAGGCCGCACACGGCGAGCAGATCGTGATGCGGCACGGCGCTCACGGGCCCGACGGCCGGCTGGAGCCGGTCGACATCTCCGGGGTCTGGGCCGTCAAGACCGTGCACGACGCCGTGTCCGAAGCGCTCGGCGAGCGCATCGACCCCGCCACGCCGCTGTCGGTCCTGCGCAAGCTGTCCGACGCCGCACACGTCCCCTATCGGGCGCACTGGGATGCCGGCGCGGTGGTGCTGGAGCTCTATGAGCACCTGGTCGAGGACCGGACCGAGGAGCCGACGTTCTACATCGACTTCCCGACATCGGTGTCGCCGCTGACCCGGCCGCACCGCAGCGAGCCCGGCGTCGCCGAGCGGTGGGACCTGGTGGCCTGGGGTGTCGAGCTGGCCACCGCCTACAGCGAGCTCACCGACCCGGTCGAGCAGCGTCGCCGCCTGCAGGAGCAGTCGCTGTTAGCTGCCGGCGGGGATCCCGAGGCGATGGAGCTCGACGAGGATTTCCTGCAGGCGATGGAGTACGCGATGCCGCCGACCGGCGGGCTGGGCATGGGCATCGATCGGCTCGTCATGCTCATAACGGGTCGCAGCATTCGCGAGACACTGCCATTTCCGCTGGCCAAGCCGCATTAGCGGAGGTCCCGAACGTCCAGCGAGCCCAGGGCGAACATTCGGTGAATATGTTCCAGGCCGGTTACCAATAGATCACAATGAGTCACGTGACAGACCCGACGGACGGCGCTCCCGCGCAGTTCCTGGCAAGTAGCCACACCTCGTTGATGCATGGCTGGGTGCCTACGACGATCCAGGTGCTCGCCGCGGTCGTGCTGACGTCGGCAATCGGCTGGCGGTCGCGCCGCTGGCGCACGGTGTGGATGCCGGCGGCCGTGCTGGCCGGCGGGGCCGCGGCCTACCTGACGCACTGGTACGTCGTCGACCACGGGCTCTCCGACGATCCCGCCCCCTCGGCGCTGTGGCTCTGGGTCGCGCTGACGGGTATGGCGGCTGCGGTCCTGGTCCTGGGTTGGCGCACCGCGCACCGCTGGCGCCGGGGCGCCGCGGTGCTGGCCGTACCCCTGTGCCTGCTCAGCGCGGCGCTGGTGCTCAACCTCTGGGTCGGCTACTTCCCCACCGTGCAGTCCGCGTGGAACCAGCTGACGTCGGGCCCGCTGCCCGACCAGACCGACCGGGCCACCGTGACCGCGATGGCCGCCAGCCGAATCCGGCCATCCCACGGCACCGTCGTGCCCGTGGCGATTCCCTCGGACGGATCGCACTTCAAACACCGTGGTGAGCTGGTCTACCTGCCGCCCGAATGGTTCGCCACCACCCCGCCCCCGCCGTTGCCGACCGTGATGATGATCGGTGGGCAGTTCAACACACCCGCGGACTGGACACGTGCGGGCAACGCGGTCAAGACGATCGACGACTTCGCGGCCGCGCACAACGGCAAGGCCCCGGTGCTGGTGTTCGTGGATTCCGGCGGCGCATTCAACAACGACACCGAGTGCGTGAACGGGGTTCGGGGCAACGCCGCCGATCACCTGACCAAAGATGTTGCGCCATTCATGGTTTCGGCCTTCGGGGTCAGCCCGCACCGGGCGAACTGGGGCATCGCCGGCTGGTCCATGGGCGGAACCTGCGCCGTGGATTTGACGGTCATGCACCCCGATCTGTTCAGCGCGTTCGTCGACGTCGCCGGTGATTTCTTCCCGAACGCCGGCAACAAGGCCCAGAGCATCGCCCGGCTGTTCGGTGGAAACGCCGACGCCTGGGCGGCATTCGATCCGACCACGGTGATCAACCGGCACGGGCCATACCGCGACGTGGCCGGCTGGTTCGCGATTTCGTCCGACGCACCGCCGGCGCCGCGCCGTGACATTCAGTTGACCGACAACGGCGCCATCCGCCTCGCCGGACGCGACGCGGCCGCCAATCCCGGCAACCAGACCGCCGCCGCCTATTCGCTGTGTGCGCTCGGCCGCGCCAACGGAATCGACTGCGCGGTGATTCCGCAGCCCGGCAAGCACGACTGGCCATTCGCGGACCGCGTGTTCGCGGCCTCGCTGCCCTGGCTGGCCGGGCAGCTGGGCACGCCGGGAATTCCGCGGACGCCGTTGCCCGCCGCGGCCGCGCCCGCCGCCGGCACCCCGATGGTCGTCCCGGCCGAGCACTCCAACTCCGCCAAGCGATAGCGCCGGTGCTGTCCGTCGCGCGCGTCCGGCGGGCGGTCTTCGCGCGGCACTGCCATCCGTGGAGCGCCTGGACGCGGTGGGCCAGCACGCCGCTGATCCTGGTCCCGGTGTGGACGCGGCGACGGGCCCATGCGGTGTGGATTGCGTTGTGGCTGGCGGTGAATCCCGTGGTTTTCGGCGAGCCGGCGCAACACCGGGCGTGGTCGACGCGGGCGATGCTGGGCGAGGAGCTGTGGATCAGCCGCCGGCCCCGCGATGCGGCGATGCTGGTCAGCGCGATGACGTCGGCGGCCGCGGTGGGGGCGGTTTTCGCCGCCCGACGGCATCGGCTGCGGCCGGCGCTGCTCGCTGTGGCGGTGCAGATGGCGCTGACGCTGGTCTACTGGCAACAGATGGTTCGGTATCTCGAGCGCCAATCGGCATAGCCTGGCTTGCCCTGCGCGGCAACGGCTTTCAGCGTCGTCGCGCTGCGGCGGTCAGGGCTGCGTGGGAGTGATGCGGACCTCAACCGAGCCCTCGGCCAGGAGCCGCCTGGTCTCGTCGGCCGGAATGGGTTGGCAGAACAGGAAACCCTGTGCGCGCGAACACCCCTCGTTGAGGAGCACGCGCGCCGCACTCTCGGATTCGACACCTTCGGCCACGACGTCGAGACCGAGCGCCTGGGCCAGGCCGATGATCGCCCGCACGATCGCGAGGCCGTCAGCGGAGGTGGCGAGATCCGAGACGAACCCGCGGTCGATTTTCAACGTTCCCACCGGCAGCGTCCGCAGCAGACCCATCCCGCTGAACCCGGTGCCGAAATCATCGATGGCGATGTTGATGCCAAGCTCCGTCAGCCCCAACAACGTGGCGCGGGTGTTCACCAGGTCTTGGATGAGCAGGCTTTCGGTGACTTCCAGTCCGATCGACGAGCCGTCGAGCCCGAACCTTTCCAGCGTGCCGGCAACGGTGTTGACCAAGTCGTGCGCGACGAGTTGGGCCGGCGAGACGTTGACGCGCAGCATGATGTCGCGCCCCACGCCCTCTGCCCGCCACTGGGCCAGGTGGGCACATGCCGCGTTGAGCATCCAGTTGCCGAGTTCCGCGGCGAGGTTGATGGATTCGGCCACCGGCACGAATTCGTCCGGATGCAGCAGCCCCCGAGTGGGGTGGTGCCAGCGCACCAGCGCCTCGACCGCCAAGATCTTTCCCGTCGGCATGTCGACCTCGGGCAGGTAGGCGACGGTCAGCGCGTCCGATTCGATACCGGCCTGCAAATGCAGCTCGATGTCGTTGCGCAGCTCGCGCCGGGTGAGCATCTCGGCGGAGAACACTCCGATGCTGTCCCCGCCGCTGCCCTTGGCGGCGATCAGCGCCTCATCGGCGCGCCGCAGCAGGTCCAGGCTCGAGTCCGTCCCGGGGACACCCGTTGCGACGCCGACGCTCACGGTGCGGTTGAGGACCACACCGTCGATGGTCACGTGGTCCTTCACCTGGCTTCTCAGCGTTTCGGCGAGCCGCCGGGCGGCGTCGAGGTCCATCGCCGACGCGGGAACGACCACGAACTTGTCGCCGCCGAGCCGGGCGATCATGCCTTTGCCCTGCATGGCTTCGGTAGTGCGGGTGGCGAAGTCACAGATGAATTGGTCACCGGCGGCGTGGCCGAGGTAATCGTTGATCGCCTTGAGCCGGTCGAGATTGAACACCAGCACCGCGACCGGGCCGGGTTGCCCGTGGATGAAGCGAGAATCCAGATGCGCCAACAGGGTTCGACGGTTGGGCAATGCGGTCAGATCGTCGTGCTCGGCCTGATAGTGCAGCCGGTCCTCGACGATCAGGCGAGCCTGCACCTGGGCGAACATCGTGGCGACCACCGTGAGCGTGTTGAGCTCGTCCTGGGTCCAGGCCCGGTCGCCGTACTTCACGAAACCAAGCGCTCCGGTGGTGACGTCGCCGGATATCAGCGGAACCGATGACATGGAGATCGCCGGGACTCCGCTTGCCTCCGAGATGGTGCGCTGGTAGTCCTCGTTCGCGGATTCGGGACGCAAGACAATCGGTTCTTTGGCATGTTCACACATGGCGAAGATGGGGTCCGCGTCGGCGAAGTAAATCGTATGCAGCGGGTCGGGGTCGGTTATGTCCGGGCGCGGTGGCCATTCGGCCACCAAGACCGTGGCGTGGATGCTGTGATCGTTGTAGCGCAGGAAGCTCACGTCCACGTCGAGGATCGCCACCAGTTCGGCCAGGATCTCCGTGCTGATGTCCGCGGCGGTGGCCGCGGTCGCCCCCATCAGCTTGGTCGCCACCGAGGTGACGATGGTGGCGAGAGTCTTTGGCGCAGCGCCGTTTTCCATGCCCGCTACCTTTCCGCGGCCAGACTGGCGCTCAGCGGACGGCGCCTCGCCGGTACCGACGGCGGCGGGCCGGAAACGAGGCGCAGCACGAGGATCTCGCGTTCGCCATCGCCGAGCCCGGCGCACGCCCGGAAGGCCTTCTGCAGCCCCTTCAGCTCGCCGGCATAAGCGGGTGACAAGGTCTGGAAGTCGTCGTCGTCGTGCGCATAGAGGAACACCGGCGACACCGGATGCACGCCAAAGCCGTTCCGTTCGGCGGCGATCCAGAAGGCCTCCAGCGCCGCGCCCCCGCGGGCGTAGTCGGTGAGCGCGGAGCCCGCCACGACGATGACCGCCAACGCGGCGCTGGCCGTGACCCGTTGGCGGGTGACGTCGCCCAGCACCCCACCGGCATCCCAGCGTGCCAACTCGGCCATCACGTCGGGACGCCGGACCAGCTCCAGGGCCGCAAACTCACCGGCATCAAGTTCCAGGCAACGGACGTCGATTCCCGTCTCCGGTGCGGGGTCGGCCGGGAAACGCAGCTCCGACACCATCTCCGTGTGCAGCGCAGGGGTGAGATAACGGATGCGGTCGGCTTCGGCCAATATGCCTGAGAAGGTGGTGATTTGATCACGATCGGTGATGAGTCTCAGCCGCGCGCCCGCATCGGCGGTGGTGGTCGCCAGGCTGTCGGCGACGGCCGGTGGCACCGCCACGGCGCGGCCCGGGTGACGATTGGTCTGCCGCGCCAGCATCGCCCGATATTGCTGCGCCAGTTCGGGGTCATCGCCGTCGCCCCACACCATCTCACCGTGCAGTGCGGTGTTCGGATGGTCTTCACGGAAGCGGACCGGGCCCAGCGCACCGTGTGCGGCCGCGGCGACGCGCGCGTTGAACATGGCCGCGCCCAGCGCGACCGCGCTGGCCCGAAATTCGACGTCCATGGTGGCCGAATCCTCGGCGGCCAGCAGCAGCTGAATCGAGTTGTCGTCCAGAGCGACCCGCCAGGGCTGGACATTGCCGCCGGACGGTGCGCGAATCGCCGCGCTCGCAACGGCTTCGGCGATCCCGGCCCTCGTCGCGTCCGCGACGGTGGCCCCGGCCGCATCATCAGCCGGGGGCGGCGGGGCATCCCGCGGGGCGGGCGGGACGAGGCCGTCGAGAGCGTCCGCGATGTCGATCTGAACTCGTCCGGACCTCAGCGGCTCGCCCAGTCCGATGCGGCGCACGGCCTCGGCCACGGCCGCCGCACCCACCCAGATGTCGGCGGCGAGCTGGGGCCACCCGCCCAACGTCTGTCCGACCTCGACCAGCGAGGCCGCCCCGCGCGCGGACAAATGCCGAGCGTCCAGGAGACGCAACAGGTATGGCAGCTTGTCCCGGGTCGACAACCCGCCCAGCGCCGTCGTGTCCATGTCCCCGAGCAGCCCGTGCATCACCGACGGTTGCGGCTGCAGGTCGAAGCGCTCGACATCGAGCAGCCCCCGATCGCTGGTGGCCATGAGCACCGGGATGCCACGGTCGCGGGCCGCCTCGCGCAGCAACACCTTGATGTCGAGCGAATCCGCTTGGTCGATCAGCACATCCAGGCCGTCCAGGAACCCGTCGACGAGTTCGGCGGTCACCTCGGAGGTGACGACCTCCAGGCGCAGATACGGATCGAGTTCCGCGATTCGGCGTGCGGCGACGGTGGCTTTGTTGAGGCCGAGATCGAGCACCGCGGCCGGGACGCGATTCAGATTGGACAGCTCGAGCGTGTCACCGTCGGCCAGCCGCAACGCGCCGCAAAGACCTTGCGCGGCCAGGCAGTATGCGATCGCGTGACCCGAACTCAGGCCGACGATGCCGATGCGCAGACGTTGCAGCCGTTCCTGCTCGGCGGAGGTGATGAGGTGCCGGTTGCGGTCGAGCCGGGCAGCGCTGAACGCGCGCGGGCCGACGATCCGCACGACGGCGTTGCGCCACGGGTAGTACACCCACCGCAAGCCTTCATCGGCGCCCGCGGCATCAGGGCCCAACCGGTCGATGAAGTCGATACCCGGGGTCGCTCTGAGCCGTTCCAGTACATCGCGGTCCGCGGCGATGTGGTCAGCGAGAATCACTGCACCGCTGGCCTCGTGGCGCTCATAGCTGTAACCCATCCAACTCCCAACGGCGTAGACCCGCGTTCACCTAAGCCGAGATGCGGCTGAGGATTTCGGTGTTTTCGGCGCACATCAGCTTAAATTGTCCCGGATCGGCATGTGTGGCAAGGGTGCGACGATCCCACCACATCACCTTGGTCCGATAGTCCTCGTTGGGATAGGCCGCCGCCGGCACCCGGTTGGCGACGACGCCTCCGGAGGACTGCCACTGCTCCAACACGTGCGCCGCGGCGGTGGCCATCACGAACTGGACTCCCAGCAACGTCATCATCGGCAGCGCGGTGCGGGCCAGCACCGTGGAGAGGGCGCGATTGCCATATTCACGGGAATTGGTCCACGCGCTTTTCACCTCCACCACGCCAAACGGCAGCCGGTTGGAAATCATATGGCGCAGCAACGGAAGACCGGGGTTGCCTTTCCATTCCTCGAGGGCGTGGGAGTCCTCCGGCGAGCGCAACGGCCCCACAACACGCGTACCTCCGACGACCCGCCCGCGCGGGTCGAGCGTGGCGAAAAACAGGGACGTGTCGGTGCCATCCCGAATCTGGTCGAGGTCGAGCACCCAATCCAGGCCATGCCGCCGATAGCTGTTCAGCGCGCCGTCCAGGTACTGATTCCACAGATCGGGCTCCGCGGCCGGCGTGGACGCGGTGACCCAACACCCCGTCGCATGATCGCGCCAACCGAACCCGCTGTCCGACCACAAACCGTCAATCCCGGTCTCCGTGAGTTGCGCGGCTTCCATATGTGACCTCCACTTATTCGCCGTTACTAACGAGTAATTTCGTGAAACGCGTCGTAAACCGTTTGCCAATTTGACTCGCGACAAATTAGCCAAAGGGATTGTGACATATAAGGACAATTTCGACCGCCGCGTGAGGGGAATGGCTCACAAAAGCACTGTGTGCCGCATTTGATTTGGCGGGCGGGGACCGCCGGAGTGCCGCGACGCGGATATCGACGGCGCGGCAACGGCGCGAATTTCGATCAGCCGCCGCAGTACCGTGACTGCATGCCCGACGAACCAGCCAGTCCCATCCCTACGGGGGCGGGCCCGGAATACGACGACGACGGTGTGCCGACGTTTGAGTCGGTGCGCGACCGGATCGAGGCCCGGTACGCGGCGGCGCAGGGCGCCGCCGAACTCGACGCGGAATCAGCCGAGGGCCGGTCGGTCGAGGAACACTACGACGAACGCCAGCGGGCCGCGGCCGAGCGACTGGCCCAGATCCGCGAGTCGATGCGGCCCGAGCAGGGTTGAACCGAATTCAGGCGGTGGCTTTGCGCCGCCGGGTGGATCGTCGCGGCGCGCTGGATGCCGCCGGGCTACGACCGATCACCTCGGCGAGGAACTTGCCCGTGTAGCTCTCCGGCACCGCGGCGACGTCCTCCGGAGTGCCTTCGGCGACAACGGTTCCGCCCTCGGCGCCGCCCTCGGGTCCCATGTCGACGATCCAGTCCGAGGTCTTGATCACGTCCAGGTTGTGTTCGATGACGATGACCGTATTGCCTTTGTCGACAAGGCCGTTGATCACCTTCAGCAGCTTGCGGATGTCGTCGAAATGCAAACCCGTGGTGGGCTCGTCGAGGATGTAGATCGTCCGCCCGGTCGAGCGCTTCTGCAGCTCCGCGGCCAGCTTGACGCGCTGCGCCTCGCCGCCGGACAGCGTCGGTGCGGGCTGGCCGAGCCGCACATAGCCCAGCCCCACGTCGACCAGGGTGCGCAGGTAGCGGTGGATGCCGGTGATCGGCTCGAAGAAGTCCGCCGCTTCCTCGATGGACATGTCCAGCACCTCGGAGATGGTCTTGCCCTTGTAGTGCACCTCGAGGGTTTCCCGGTTGTAGCGGGCGCCGTGGCAGACCTCGCACGGCACGTACACGTCGGGCAGGAAGTTCATCTCGATCTTGATGGTGCCGTCGCCGGTGCACGCCTCGCAGCGGCCGCCCTTGACGTTGAACGAGAACCGGCCCGGTTGATAGCCACGCACTTTGGCCTCGGTGGTGGCGGCGAACAGGGTGCGGATCTTGTCGAACACCCCGGTGTAGGTGGCCGGGTTGGACCGCGGCGTGCGGCCGATCGGTGACTGGTCCACCCGCACCAGCTTGTCCAGATGGTCCAGCCCGGTGACCCGGGTGTGGCGGCCCGGGACCTGGCGGGCACCGTTGAGCCGGTTGGCCAGCACGGCCGCCAGGATGTCGTTGACCAACGTCGATTTGCCGGATCCGGACACCCCGGTCACCGACGTGAGCACGCCGAGCGGGAACGAGACATCGATGCCGCGCAGGTTGTGCTCGCGGGCGCCGACGACGGTCAGCCGCCGCTTGTCGACCGAGCGGCGCTTCGCGGGCATCTCGATGCTTTCCTTGCCCGACAGGTAGGCGCCGGTGATCGAGTTCTTATTCGCCAGCAGCTCGGCGTAGGTGCCGCTGTGCACGATCTCGCCCCCGTGCTCACCGGCGCGCGGGCCGATGTCGACGATCCAGTCGGCGTGCGCGATGGTGTCCTCGTCGTGTTCGACGACGATCAGCGTGTTGCCCAAACCCCTTAGCCGCGTGAGGGTTTCGATGAGCCGGCGGTTGTCTCGCTGATGCAGGCCGATGGACGGCTCGTCGAGCACGTAGAGCACGCCGACCAGACCGGACCCGATCTGGGTGGCCAGCCGAATGCGTTGCGCCTCACCGCCGGACAGCGTGGCCGCCGCGCGCGACAGCGACAGATACTCCAGCCCGACGTCGAGCAGAAAGCCCAGCCGCGACTGGATTTCCTTGAGCACCTGCCCGGCGATCGCCTTCTCGCGGGGGCCGAGGGTGAGCCCGTTGAGAAAGTCCGCGCAGTCCGAGATCGACAGTTCGCAGACCTCGGCGATGGACATCGCGCCCCGGCCGCCCGCGGCGAGCGTCACGGCCAGAATCTCCGGCTTGAGCCGGGTGCCCTCACACTCCGGGCAGGGCACGTCACGCATGAAGCCTTCGTAGCGTTCCTTCATCTGCTCGGACTCGGTCTGCGCCATCTTGCGCTGCAGGAACGCCAGCACGCCCTCGAAATCGGCGTAGTAGGAGCGGGTTCGGCCGTACCGGTTGCGGTACCGCACATGCACCTGGTGATCGGAGCCCTCGAGAATCGCCTTGCGGGCCTTGGGCGGCAGCTTGCGCCAGGGCGTGTCGACGTCGAAGCCCAGCTCGTCGCCGAGCCCGGCCATCATCCGGATGAAGTACTCCGCGGTGTGGCCCGTCGACCACGGCGCCACCGCGCCCTCGGCCAGGGTGCGCTCGGGGTCGGGCACCACCAGGTCGGGGTCGACCTCCTTGCGGATGCCCAGGCCGCTGCACTCGGGACAGGCGCCGTAGGGCGAGTTGAACGAGAACGACCGCGGTTCCAGGTCGTCGACCGCCAGCGCGTGCCCGTTGGGGCAGGCCAACTTCTCGGAGAACCGCTGCTCGCGGTTGTGCGCGTCGTGCTCGTGGTCGACGAACTCGAGCACCACGATGCCGTCGGCCAGGTTCAGCGCGGTCTCCACCGAATCGGTGAGCCGCTGCTTGGCGGAGGCCTTGACCGTCAACCGGTCGACCACCACCTCGATGTCGTGCTTTTCCTGCTTCTTCAGCTTTGGCGGGTCGGTCAACGGGTGCACCACACCGTCGACCCGCACCCGGCTGTAGCCCTGGGCGTTGAGCTTCTCGAAGAGGTCGGCGAACTCGCCCTTGCGGGTGCGCACCACCGGGGCGAGCACCAGGAACCGGTTGCCCTCCGGCATCGCCAGCACCTGATCGACGATTTGCTGCGGGGTCTGCCGGGCGATCCGCTCGCCACAGATCGGGCAGTGCGGCGTGCCCGCCCGCGCGTAGAGCAGCCGGAGGTAGTCGTACACCTCGGTGATGGTGCCGACGGTCGATCGCGGGTTGCGGTTGGTGGACTTCTGGTCGATGGACACCGCCGGGGAAAGGCCCTCGATGAAGTCGACGTCCGGCTTGTCCATCTGCCCCAGGAACTGGCGGGCGTAGGCGGACAGGGACTCCACGTAGCGGCGCTGCCCCTCGGCGAAAATCGTGTCGAAGGCCAGCGACGATTTACCCGAACCCGACAGCCCGGTGAAGACGATCAGCGCGTCGCGGGGCAAGTCGAGATCGACGCCGCGCAGGTTGTGCTCGCGGGCGCCCTTGATGATCAGACGGTCAGCCACGCTGCCCTCTCTCAGTGAATCTCTACGTGCTGCAGCCATTGATGCGCACGGCGCATTCCATGCTATGTGCCCATACCGACAAGCAACGTTTGACCAGTAACGTGGCCGCTATGACTTGCGCCGACGACGATGATGCCGGCGCAGCCGGGATCGAGGAGTGGCGCAGATGACTTCCGTGGACGACAACTACACCGGACACGTCGACCCCGGTACCGCGGCCCGCCGGACCCTACCCGGCGCCACGATCCTAAAGGCTTCGGTCGGCCCCATGGACAACAACGCATATCTGATCACTTGTTCCGCTACCGGCGAAACCCTGCTGATCGACGCCGCCAACGACGCGGACGTCCTGCTCGACCTGATCCGGCGGCACGCGCCGAAGCTGTCGCTGATCGTGACCAGCCACCAGCACTTCGATCACTGGCAGGCGCTGGAGGCGGTGGCCGCCGCCACCGGCGCACCGACCGCCGCCAACGAGATCGACGCGGAGCCGCTGCCGGTCAAACCGGACCGTTTGCTGTCGGGCGGTGACACCGTGCAGATCGGCGAGCTGACCTTCGACGTCATCCATTTGCGCGGGCACACCCCGGGATCGATCGCCCTGGCCCTGGACGGACCCGCGACCGGCGGGGTCACACAGTTGTTCACCGGCGACTGCCTGTTCCCGGGCGGCGTCGGCAAGACGTGGCAATCCGGCGATTTCGCCCAGTTGATCGAGGACGTCAGCACCCGGGTGTTCGACGTGTATGACGATTCCACCGTCATCTATCCGGGGCACGGTGACGACACGGCGCTGGGCGCCGAACGCCCCCACCTGGGCGAATGGCGCGAGCGGGGCTGGTAGACCCCCAAGGCGAGCTAGTTCGATGGTGGCGACCCGCTGCGCCCGGCTACGCCGCGCTTGCGATCACCACTAGTTCGTGGTGTGCACGATCAGGACGTCGACCTTGGCCCGGCGCGAGACGTTGGCCGGCACCGATCCCAGCAGCCGGCCGGCGATCGTGCTCAGGCCGACGTTCCCGACCACGAGCAGATCGGCCTTCTCCTCCTCGGCGAGGTGCACCAGCGCGTCGACCGGAGCGCCGACGATGGGTCGCTCCTCGATGTTCTTCGCGCCGGCGGCGTGGGCGCGGTCCTTGGCGTCGCGCAGGATCGCGTAAATCGGCGCGGTGCCCGAAACCTTGTAGCTTTCGTCCCGCAGGGCGTCTGCGGCCCGGGCGTCCTCGTGTTGGGGCAAGTACGCCGATGCCACGAGCAGCTTGGCGTCCGGCCCGGCGATCTGCGCCGCCCTCTCCACCGCGCGCATCGACGAATCCGAGCCATCGGTTCCTACCACCACAGTCCGATAGGCGCCCATTTACCCTCCCAGTTTCGGTTGGTTAGCCAATCCAAGACACTAGCGCGTTTGCTCGACGCTGAGGAGGCACATCAGCGACACGGGTGCGGCGTGGCGTCTCCCCAATTTGCGGGTTCTGGCTGCGCCAACGGACAATATCGGCAATGGCAAATCAATCAATTGCGCGCCGCCCACGCGGAAGGCATTGCATTACGCCGCTTTTCGTGAATGTCGGCACGAGTGAATGCGCCGGCCGCGATTTGTGATCCGCTCCCCGAAACGCGCCCTAAAGTAACAAGCATCATGTCCATGCCCACCCTCGAGCCCGCCCTCGAGCCGCGTGCCGGCGATGTCGATGCCGGGACCGGGTCCGGCCGGGCGCGGGGCAGGTTGCTCGATCCTTGGGCCATCGCCGTGTTCGCCACCGTTGTCAGCGCCGCCTGGGCTTGTCGGCCCTCGCTCTGGTTCGACGAAGGGGCGACGATATCGGCTTCGGCGAGCCGGACTTTGCCGGAGCTGTGGCGGTTGCTGGGCCACATCGACGCCGTCCACGGGGCTTATTACCTGCTGATGCACGGGTGGTTCGCGCTGTTCCCGCCCACCGAGTTCTGGTCGCGTTTCCCCAGTTCCCTGGCCGTCGGGGCCGCGGCCGCGGGGGTCACGGTGTTCACCAGGCAGTTCTCGGCGCGGCCCACGGCGGTGTGCGCGGGCGCGATCTTCGCGATCCTGCCGCGCACGACGTGGGCGGGCATGGAGGCGCGGCCTTACGCCTTCGTGGCGGCCGCAGCCGTCTGGCTGACGGTGTTGTTCGTGGTCACCGTCCGGCGTAACAGGCGGCGCGGGTGGATTTGGTACGCGCTGGGATTGATGCTGTCGATACTGCTCAACCTCAACCTGGTGCTGTTGCTGCCGGTGTACGGCGCGATGCTGCCGCTGCTCGCCCCGAGGGGCGCCCGCAGATCGCCGGTGCTCTGGTGGGCGGGCAGCTCCGCCGTCGCGGTCGCGGCCATGACGCCGTTCGTCGTGTTTGCCCACAACCAGGTGTGGCAGGTCAACTGGATCTACCCCGTCAGCTGGCATTACGCGTTCGACATCATCCTGCGCCAGTACTTCGACCACGGCGTTGCCTTCGCGATTGCGAGCGGGGTCCTGATCGTCGCGGCGGTGGTGGCCCGGCTGGCCGGCGTTCCGGCCCCGGCCGGTGACGCGCGCCGGTTGTCGATCATCGCCGCGGCGTGGATGGTGATTCCGACCGCCCTGGTCGTCGTGTATTCGGCCGTCATCGAGCCGATCTACTACCCGCGCTACCTGATCTTCACCGCACCCGCGATGGCCGTCGTCCTGGCCCTCTGCATCGTGACGCTGGCCCGCCGACCCTGGCCGATCGCCGGCGCGGTGCTGCTGCTGGCCGTCGCCGCGGTGCCGAATTACCTGTTCGTCCAACGCTGGCCGTATGCCAAGGAGGGTTGGGACTACAGCCAGGTCGCCGATCTGATCAGCAGCCACGCCGCCCCCGACGACTGTCTGATGGTGGACAACACCGTGCCCTGGCGGCCCGGACCGATTCGTGCGCTACTGGCCACCCGGCCGGCGGCCTTCCGGTCGTTGATCGACGTCGAACGCGGCGTGTACGGCCCGAAGGTCGGATCGTTGTGGGACGGGCACGTCGCTGTATGGCTGACGACGGCCAAAATCAACAAATGCCCGGCCATCTGGACGATCACCAATAAAGACAACTCGCTGCCCGATCATCAATCGGGCTTAGCGCTGCCGCCGGGAAGCGCATTCGGACGCGCCCCCGCGTACCGCTTCCCGGGCTACCTCGGCTTCCACATCGTCGAGCGTTGGCAGTTTCACTACTCGCAGGTCGTCAAGTCCACGCGCTGACCCGGACCGAGCTCAGTCGCCAACGCCGACCGGCTGGGCCTGCCGGGTGGCGCGCGTCGCCGCGTAAGACACCGCCACACCGGCGGCGCTCAGCGCGGTGAACACGGTGAACAGCAGGTGTGCTGCCATCCCCTCCCCGCCGGTGGCGGTGTTGACCACCACGCCGGCCAATCCGGCCCCGATGGCCGCGGACGTCAGCTGGACGGTGTTGATCGCCGCGGAGGCGGCGCCGCCCTCGGCCGGGTCGGCGACGGACGCCATCGCGCGGGCCGACAGGTGCGGCCAGGCCATCCCGATCCCGATGCCGGCGACCAGCAGGGCCACCGCCCACAGCGCGGCGGTCCCGCCCGATCCGTCGCCGCGCCGGGCCACGGCGCCCAGCGCCAGCCCCGACGCGGCCACCAGCGGCGCCACCATGACCACCCGCCCGATCGTCCGCGGGTTCTCCAGTGATGCGCTGACGATCTCGCTGACGGTCCAGCCGAGGGCGAGCGCCGCCCCCAGGAAACCGGCCGCGATCGGCGTCAGGTGGGCCAGCCGCTGCCCGAACAGCGGCACGTAGGTGTTCACCATCGCGGCGCCCATCAGCACGCCCATGGTGAGGTAGATCCACTTCAGGGGTCCGGACGAGAACACGCTGGGCGGCAGGATGGCCGCGTGCATGCGCCAATCGACGATCACGAACACGCCGACCAGCACGATGCCCAGCGCGAGCAGCCCAAACGTCGCGACGGTGTTGCGCGGAATCTGTGCGACGCTGACCGCCAGCGCGGCCACCCCGATGATCAGCAGCGACCACACCGGCACCTTCATCCGCGGGATGCCGTAGGTCGGGTTGACGCGGGCCAGCGCGACCGGAACCAGCAGGGCCATCAGCACGGTCAGAACGGCCATCGCGACAAAAGCCCACCGCCAGATGCCGAACTGCGCGAACAGGCCGCCCGTCGTGGGCCCGACCACGGTCGCGACCCCCCACATCGCCGACACCAGCGCCGAGCCCCGCGTCCACAACCAGCGGGGCAGCGCGGAGTTGATGACCGCATAGCCCAGGCCGGCCAGCAAGCCCCCGGCCACCCCCTGCATGGCCCGTCCAGCAATCAAAACATGCATGGTGGGCGCGGCAGCGCAAACCAGGCTGGCGATGCCGAAGACGGCGAGTCCCATCAGATATGACGACCGCGCCCCGACGCGCAGCAGCATCGGATTGACCATCGTCGCCGCGACCACCGACCCCACCAGATACAGGGTCGTCGCCCACGCATAGAGCCGGCTGCCGCCGATCTCGGCAATGGTGTTGGGCAACAAGCTGGTGGTCAGGAACTCATTCGTGGCGTAGAGCGCCACCCCGCCGGCCAGCAGGATGGAAGTCCTCAGATACCTCGCGCCCAGCAGCTCACGCCAGCCGCCGGTGATAGTCGCCGCGTCGGTCACTCCTCCACCGTATGGGGTCGCGCGGCGATCAGAACCGGAGATCGGTTGCCAGCAAACTCATTTCAGGCCGGCGGCGTCCATTCCCCGCAGTTCCTTCTTCAGGTCGGCGATCTCGTCCCGGAACCGCGCGGCCAGCTCGAACTGCAGGTCGCGCGCCGCGGCCATCATCTGCGCGGTGAGGTCCTTGATCAGGTCGGCCAGCTCGGCGCGCGGCATGCTGGCCGTATCGCGGCCCTCGAACACACCGGCGCTGACGGCGCGACCCGGCTCACCCTGAGCGCGCCGGCCACGGGACGCGTTGCGCCCCGAGCCGCCGATTTCCACCGTCTCGCTGTCGTCGGCCTCGCGGTAGACCTGGTCGAGGATGTCGGCGATCTTTTTGCGCAGCGGCTGCGGGTCGATGCCGTGTTCCTCGTTGTATGCGACCTGCTTCGCACGACGCCGTTCGGTCTCGTCGATGGCCTCTTTCATCGAATCGGTGATGGTGTCGGCGTACATGTGCACCTCACCGGAGACGTTGCGGGCGGCGCGGCCGATGGTTTGAATCAGGCTGCGCGACGACCGCAGGAAACCCTCCTTGTCGGCGTCCAGGATCGCGACGAGCGCCACCTCGGGAAGGTCCAGCCCCTCGCGCAGCAGGTTGATGCCGACCAGCACGTCGTACTCGCCCAGCCGCAGCTGGCGCAGCAGCTCCACCCGGCGCAGGGTGTCGACCTCGGAGTGCAGATAGCGCACCCGGATGCCCATCTCGAGCAGGTAGTCGGTGAGGTCCTCGGCCATCTTCTTGGTCAGCGTCGTGACCAGCACCCGTTGGTCGGCCTCGGTGCGCTTCCGGATCTCGCCGATCAGGTCGTCGATCTGCCCCTTGGTCGGCTTGACCACGACCTTCGGGTCCACCAGGCCGGTGGGCCGGATCACCTGCTCGACGAACTCGCCACCGGACTGGCTGAGTTCGTAGGGGCCCGGGGTGGCCGACAGGTACACCGTCTGCCCGATCCGGTCGGCGAACTCCTCCCAGGTCAGCGGGCGGTTATCGCACGCCGACGGCAGCCGGAACCCGTATTCGACCAGGTTGCGTTTGCGCGACATGTCGCCCTCGTACATGCCGCCGATCTGCGGGACGGTGACGTGTGACTCGTCGATGACCATCAGAAAGTCTTCGGGGAAGTAGTCGAGCAGCGTCGCCGGCGGCGAGCCCGGACCCCGGCCGTCGATGTGGCGGGAGTAGTTCTCGATGCCCGAGCAGAACCCGACCTGACGCATCATCTCGATGTCGTAGTTGGTCCGCATCCTCAACCGCTGCGCCTCGAGCAACTTGCCCTGGCCCTCCAGCTCGGCGAGCCGATCCGCCAGCTCCGCCTCGATCGTCGAGATCGCGTGGGCCATGCGCTCGGGGCCGGCCACGTAGTGAGTGGCCGGGAAGATCCGCAACGAGTCCACCTGACGAATCACGTCGCCGGTCAGCGGGTGCAGGTAGTACAGCGCCTCGATCTCGTCGCCGAAGAACTCGATCCGCACCGCCAGCTCTTCGTAGGACGGGATGATCTCCACCGTGTCGCCGCGCACCCGGAACGAACCGCGGGTGAACGACAGGTCGTTGCGGGTGTACTGGACGTCGACCAGCAGCCGCAACAGCCCGTCCCGCGGCACCTCCATGCCCACCTGTAGCTCGACCGAGCGGTCCAGGTAGGACTGCGGCGTGCCCAGGCCGTAGATGCACGACACCGACGCCACCACGACGACGTCACGGCGCGACAGCAGGCTCGACGTCGCCGAGTGGCGCAGCCGCTCCACGTCGTCGTTGATCGAGCTGTCCTTCTCGATGTAGGTGTCGGTCTGCGCGATGTACGCCTCGGGCTGGTAGTAGTCGTAGTACGAGACGAAGTACTCGACCGCGTTGTGCGGCAACATCTCTCGCAGCTCATTGGCCAGCTGGGCGGCCAGCGTCTTGTTGGGCGCCATCACCAGGGTGGGCCGCTGCAGCCGCTCGATGAGCCAGGCGGTGGTGGCCGACTTCCCGGTTCCGGTGGCGCCGAGCAGCACCACGTCGCGCTCCCCCGCCCTGATCCGGCGCTCCAGCTCGTCGATGGCCGCCGGCTGGTCCCCGGCGGGATCGTGCGGGCTGACCACCTCGAAGTCGCCGCCGACGCGCACGACGTCGTCGACGGCGCGGTACTCCGAATGCGCTACTACGGGATGCTCCGTGGCGAATGCCATGCCACCAGGGTAGAACCCATCACCGACAAGTGTCGTGGAGCTCGTCTTACCAGGTCAGCGCCGCCGTGCCGCGGCGCCCCGGCCACATGCGTCACATCAGTACCTGTCCGGAAGGACAAAGCTTTTCTCACACGTGCTAGCGCATGCGCTAGCGAGTTCGAAACTCACCTCTTGGTACCCGGAGACCGATCGCCCCGCGAGCCCGGCGACTCGGTATCCGGAGACCGACCGCCCCGCGAGCCCGGCGACGGGCTATCCGGAGGCCGATCGCCCCGCGAGCCCGGCGCACCGCCGGCTACCCCGCCGGCCGCGTCCACGTCCGGGTGACCGGATCGCACTGCAGCAGATAGCCGTCACTCGAGGTGCTCATGGCGAACACCGACGTACCCGGCCGATCGCATGAGCCGCCCGCGGCGTGCACGCCCATCGTGATCGGCGCCTTGGCCCAGCTGCTGCCCTCGCAGACGATCTGCTCGCTGTTGGTCGGGTCGTAGGCGACCTTGCCGACGTCGCTGCATAACCCGCCGAGCACCGGCGGCGCCGGGGCTGACGCGGTGGCCGAGGTGTTGATGATCTGGGTGGGATCGCCCAACGTCACCTTCGCGGGCGCATCGCCGACCCGGGTGGCCACCACCGGCACCCGCACCACCGCCCCCTGCGCGCCGCACTCGTTGCTCAGCGCGGTCTCGGTCTCCGTGCCGCGCAGCGTGCCGTCCGCCTGCGGCGCCAACGACCAGGCGATGGTCTCCTGCTGGGTGGCCCCGACCTGTCCATTGGGCTGGGTGCAGCCCACTCGCTGCTGCGCGGGGGCGCCCTGCCAGTAGCCACCGACGAAGCGCAGCGTGTCGGTCTGGCCCCCATCGGTGGTGTTCGCCACCTGGTGGGTGGCGTCGTCGAGCTGGGTCCCGGTGGCCGCACATCCGTTGGTGGTGCACACCGACCGGAAGGCCCACCAGCCGGCGGCGGCCCCGGCGTGCCGGATCGAGATGCCGTTGGTGGTGCGCTTGGCCTGGTCGTAGTCGAGCTTGTACGTCCCGTTGAGCACCGGTCCGCCCGCGGTGGGTGCGGCGCTCGGGGCCGGGACGGACGGCTTCGACGCGAGCGCGGGGTTGGCCGGCGGCGTGTCGGGCTGGAAGGAGTAGAGCAGCGACCAGGTCGCCGCGACGGCGATGAGCACCGCACCCACCAGGGCGGTCGCCCACCGGGTTTTCGACGAAAATCGTTGACTCAGACCGACAATGACGCCCCCGGGTCCACGCCGGCGATGGGGCGGCGATACGTCGGCGGGCGCCGTGGCGTGGCGACCGGCTTCGGGGACCCCGTCGAACGGCTCGCTCACAGCAGCGGCGAACGCGCGGCAACGCTCGAATCGGTCCTCGGGTCGCTTGGCCAGGGCCCGGGAGAACACCTCGTCGAGCCCGGCCAGATCCGGACGAAAGTCGCTGAGCCGAGGCGGGTCCTCGTGCAGGTGCTGGCTGATCACCGCGATCGGATTGGAGTGCTGAAACGGCGGTGCCCCGGTGAGAAGGTGGAAAGCGGTCGCGGCCAAAGCGTATTGGTCCGCCCGGCCGTCGATGGGGGAACCCGTCAGCTGCTCGGGCGCGGCGTAGGCGACCGTTCCGACCGCGACGTTGGTTTCGGTGATCCCGCTGATGTCGCCCAGGTGGCGCGCCACACCGAAGTCCGCCAACAGGATTCGACGCTCGCCCTCCTCGGGGTGGGTGAGCAGGATGTTGGCGGGCTTGACGTCACGGTGCAGCAGACCACGGTCGTGGGCGTAGTCCAGCGCGCCCGCCACCGCTTGCACGATGGCGCAGACCTCGCGGATCGGCATCCCCTCGGCGTAGTTCTCCTTGATCAGCCGGGAGGCATCCGTGCCCTCGACATAGTCCATCGAGATCCACAGATGCCCGTTGAACTCGCCCCGGTCGTGCACACCGACGATGTGCGGGTGCCACAGCGTGGCCGCGAGATCGGCCTCCCGGTTGAACCTTTCGCGAAACTCGGGGTCGGCGGTCACCGCCTCGGCGAGGACCTTGATCACGTCGCGGCGCGGTAGCCGGGGATGCAGCGCCAGATACACCTCGGCCATGCCGCCGGCGCCCAGCTGCCGCAAAATCGTGTAGCCGGCGAACGACGCACCGTTACCCACCGCGAGGCGTGACCCACTGGGCTCGTTGTGCCGTTGCGCCACAGCGGGTTCCATGTTCGGCGCGGAATCGACGGGCGGTATCCGGCGGAACAGCTGCCCGATGGGCATGGCGGGCAACGAATGAAAACCCGCGCGCAACGCCGCACGGGCTTCTCGCGGATTGCTCAGCAACCGCCGCCCGGCGCCGATGCGCCGGGTAGTTCCCTTGTGCTCGTTCATCAATGCCTTGCCCCCTCGTTTCCCGGCACCGCCCCCGGTGTCACCGCACTGTGATGCGGATCGCACACCGCGGGCATGCGCATCGCGATTGGGCCCTCTGCTCGTCTCGCCGTCCGCCGGCACAACGCTGTGCTCGGCGCGCGGACACAATCGAAGATTGCACCCCTCCCGTTCGAATAATGCCCCACCGCAGTAGGCGATTCGTCGCAGCAGGCTATGAAAGCGCTATGAGTGGCCGAATCGAAACAAAGCGAAGTCACAGCTGGGTCTAATAGAGCGCACTGCCGACGCGGGCCGATACTTGAGTAGTGACTCGACCCGCCCCGCCCATCCTGACAATTCGGCATGACGGGTCCCAACGATCCTTCGCGGCCGGCCACGAGGTGGTCGTCGGACGCGACGCGCAGGCCGATGTGCGCATCGCCGATCCGCGAATCTCACGCGCGCATCTGATCCTGCGGTTCGATCAAGGCCGTTGGCTGGCGATCGACAACGGCTCGCTGAACGGGACCTACCTCAACGGTTACCGGATGCCCGTCGTCGACATTCACGACGGCCAGAGCATTCACGTCGGGAACCCCCAAGGTCCGCGCCTGACCTTCGCGATCGGGCCCCGGCAGGGCCATGCCGGCCATCCGCCCCGGACCCGGCCGAGCCACGATTCCGGGCCGCCGACCGTGGCGTGGTCCGCGCTTGCCGAGCAAACGAATCCGACACGTCCCCCGCACGGCCGCGCCGGGAACCAGAACAGGGGGCCGGCCCGCGGCGGTCCGCAGGCGGCGCCGTCGCGGCCCGTGCCACCCCGGCAGCCGGCGAGACCGCCGCGAGGCACGCCACCCGAGCAGCTGACCGTCATCGACCCCGGCTCGCCGGCAAGGCTGCAGGTCACACCGCCCGTCCCGGGCGAAACCGGCGCACCGGCCCAGGCATCGCCAACGCCCGCAGCGGAATTCACCGTGATCGACACCAAGACGGCCGACGTGTCGAACCTGGCGACGCGTTTTGTGAAATTGCTCTCGCCGCGGGCGTCGTCGGCAGCGGGCACGGCCGGCGCCATGACGATCGGCCGTGCCGCCGAGAACGACATCGTCGTCACCGACGTCCTGGCGTCACGCCAGCACGCCACCCTGGTGCCCACCCAGCTGGGCACCGAGATCCGGGACAACAGCGTCAACGGAACGTTCGTCAACGGCACCCGGGTCGGGTCGGCCATCCTGTCCGAGAACGACATCGTCACCATCGGCAATGTCGACCTGGTGTTCCGCGACGGCACCCTGATCGAGCACGGCGGCGCCGCCTCCCGCACCGGCGGTCTCGAAGTGCGCAACGTCTCCTACGTCGTCGACAACAACAAGCAACTGCTGGACGACATCTCGCTGATCGCGCGCCCCGGCACGCTGACCGCGGTGATCGGCGGCTCGGGCGCCGGGAAGAGCACGCTGGCCCGGCTCATCGCCGGCTACACCACCCCGACGTCGGGCTCGGTGACGTTCGAGGGCCACAACATTCACGCCGAATACGCGTCGCTGCGCAGCAGGATCGGCATCGTGCCGCAGGACGACGTGGTGCATCGCCAGCTGACTATCAACCAGGCGCTGGGCTACGCCGCCGAGCTGCGGTTGCCGCCCGACACCGGCAAGGCGGACCGCGCGAGGGTCGTCGCCCAGGTGCTAGAGGAACTCGACCTGACCAAGCATGCCGACACCCGGGTCGAGAAGCTGTCCGGCGGGCAGCGCAAACGCGCCTCGGTGGCGCTCGAGCTGCTGACCGGGCCGTCGCTTCTGATCCTCGACGAGCCGACCTCGGGTCTGGACCCGGCCCTGGATTTGCAGGTCATGACGATGCTTCGCCAGCTGGCCGACGCCGGTCGGGTCGTGCTGGTGGTGACGCACTCGCTGTCCTATCTGGACGTGTGCGACCAGGTGTTGCTGATGGCCCCCGGCGGCAAGACGGCCTACTGCGGCTCGCCCGACCAGATCGGTGGGGCGATGGGCACCACCAACTGGGCGAAGATCTTCACCCAGGTTGGTGCCGACCCGGAGGAAGCCAACCGCCGCTTCCTGGAACAAAACGAGGCCCAGAAGCGGCCCGAGAAGTACCTGCCGGACAAGACCGACGAGCCGAGCAGCCTCGGCGAACCGGTGCACACCAGCGTGCGGCGCCAGATCTCGACGATCGCCCGCCGCCAGGTCCGCCTGGTGATCGCCGACCGCGCCTACTTCATCTTTCTGGCGCTGCTGCCGTTCATCCTCGGCTCGCTGTCCCTGACCGTTCCGGGCAGCAACGGATTTCACGTTCCCGCGGCCAACGCGGGCACACCCGACGAGGCCGCGCAGATACTGGCCCTGCTGATGCCGGCCGCGGCATTCATGGGCACCGCCTTGACAATTCGCGACCTGGTCGGCGAGCGCGCCATCTTCCAGCGCGAGCAGGCGGTGGGCTTGTCCACCACCGCCTACCTGCTCGCCAAGAGCGCGGTGTTCTGCGGGTTCGCGATACTGCAGTCGGCGATCGTCACCGCGATCGTGGTGATCGGCAAGGGCGCCCCGGCGCGCGGCGGTGTGTTGTTCGGCCATTCGACCGTCGGGGCCACCGTCGAACTGTTCGCCACCGTGGCGGCGACGTGCGTCGCCTCGGCCATACTGGGCCTGGCGATTTCGTCGCTGGTTCGGTCCAGCGAGCAGATCATGCCGCTGTTCGTGGTGACGGTGATGGCACAGCTGGTGCTGTGCGGCGGGATGGTCCCGGTGACCGGCCGGCTCGGTTTGAACCAGCTGTCGTGGGCGATGCCGGCGCGTTGGGGTTACGCCGCGGCCTCGTCGACGGTGGACCTGCGGCACCTGGTGCCCGATTCGCTGCTCTCCCAGGATCGGTTCTGGCAACACACCTCGAAGATCTGGCTGCTCGACATGGGCATGCTGGCCGCGCTGTCGCTCTTCTACGCCGGCTTCGTGCGATGGAAGATCCGATTGCGCCGGTGAGGAATAGCCCGGCAGCGGTAGGGTGAGCTCATTCACCCGCCCAAGCACGAGACGTTCGACCTGCTGGCCCGCACGAACACCGATCCCAAGGGCATCGTGCGGGCCGTCGACGAGTACGCGGTGCATCCGTGGGGCCTCTACGTCGCCCGCCCCACGCCCGGTCGCGCCCAGTTCCATTACCTCGAGTCGTGGCTGCTGCCGTCGTTGGGCTTGCGCGCCACGGTCTTTCACTTCAATCCCGGGTACGAGCGCGACCATGACCAGTACCTGGATGTGGGCGAATACCTACCCGGCCCCAACGTGTGGCATTCCGAAGACCATTACCTGGATATCGAAGTCCGCACCGGCGCCGGAGCCGAACTCACCGATGTCGACGAGTTGCTGGATGCCGTCCGCCACGGCCTGCTGAGTCCGGAGGCCGCCGAGCGGGCGGTGCGACGCGCCGTCGCCGCGGTCGATGGGTTGGCCCGCAACGGCTATGACCTGTCGCGGTGGCTTGCGCACCACGGCATCGAGCTGACGTGGCGCGAACGCTAGCAGTTTCCTCGATCCGACGGTGGGTATGCCCTTCGCATGTCCCAGCGCGGCGTCGAGATCACCCACCCGGACCGGGTGCTGTTTCCGGCCGATGGGATCACGAAGGCCGATCTCGTCGCCTACTACACCGAAGTGGCCGACACCATGCTGCCGCACCTGCGCGGCCGACCGCTCAACGTGCAGAGGTTTCCCCGCGGCATCGGTGAAACCGGGTTCATCCAGCAGGATTACGCCGACGCGCTGCCGGAGTGGATGGGCCGCGTCCAAGTCACCAAAGAGGGCGGAACGGTGGTGCACGCGGTGGCTGAACGCCGAGAGGCGTCGCGGTGGCTGGCCAATCAGAACGCCATCACGCTGCACGCGTGGCAGTCGCGGCGAGAGCATCTCGACAAGCCCGACCGGCTGGTCTTCGACCTCGACCCGTCCGACAGCGACTTCGCGGTGGTGCGGGCGACGGCTCACGCCACCGCCGGGGTGCTGCACGACCTCGGCCTGGCACACTACCTTCAGACCACTGGATCGCGCGGGCTACACGTCGTCGTGCCGCTGCGGGCCGACACCGACTTCGACAGCGTGCGCGAATTCGCCCGGGGCGTAGCCGAAGTGGTGGTCGCCGACGACCCCGAACACCGAACCGTAGAGGCCCGCAAGGACAAGCGCGGCGAACGGGTGTATCTGGACATCATGCGAAACGCGTACGCGCAGACCGCGGTGGCACCGTATTCGGTACGGGCCCGCGCGGGCGCCCCGGTGGCGACGCCGCTGGAGTGGGAGGAGCTGGACACCCGGCAACTGCGCGCCGACCGGTTCACCATCCGCGACATTTCCAAACGACTTGCCGGACAACCCGATCCGTGGGCAAACATGTCTCGGCATGCCCGCTCGCTGACGGGTCCGATGAAGCGGCTGGCGGCATCGAGTGCCTGAACTCCCCGACGTGGAAGGATTCCGGCGTCAGCTGGCGAACACGCTGCCGCGACGCCGGATTCAGCGGGTGCGGGTCCACGACCCGGGAATTCTGCGCAACGCCTCCGCCGCCACGCTCACCCGTCGCCTCACCGGCCACCGCTTCACGGCGCCGCGCCGGCACGGCAAATGGCTGATCCTGCCCACCGACGGTCCGGTGCTGGTGATTCACAGCGGCATGACCGGACACCCGTACTTCGCCGCCGCGGGCGCCGAGCCGGAGAAGTATGAACGGCTGGTGGTGTCGCTCGACAAAGGCGAACTGCGCTACGCCGACCTGCGCAAGCTGCGCGGGGTGTGGTTGGCCGGCCACCAGGACGACCTCGCACAGATCACCGGCCCGCAGGGGCCCGACGCGCTGGGCCTTGGCCTGCGAGACTTCCGTGACGCCCTCACCGGGCGTAAGGGTCGGCTGAAGCCGACGCTCACGGACCAGTCGGTGATCGCCGGGCTCGGCAATCTGCTGGCCGACGAAATCTGCTGGCGGGCCAAGATACGGCCCACCCGCACGGTTGCGGGGTTGGACGACGACGACGTGAAGAGCTTGCATCGGGCGATGACGCAGGTGCTGCGCACCGCGGTGCGACACGGCCGGGTGCCGGGCCTGGCGCGCTGGCTCACCGGGGCGCGTGACGAACCGGACCCGCACTGCCCACGCTGCGGCACGCGCCTTCAACACGCCGCGGTCGGTGGCCGGACGACGCTGTGGTGTCCGCGCTGCCAGCCTTAGACCAAACCCTGGTTCGAAAATAACGCTGGCTGTAATGTCAGCGGCTATGAGCTGCACAGGCCGCAGGCTACTGCCGATCGTCGCGGTGGTGGTCGTCGCCGCCGGCTTCCTGCCGAATCCGGCACCGGCACGGGCGGATCTGCACAACATCACCTACCGTGCCCGGGTCGACGCGCTGACGACCGGCAGCCAGGCCACCTTCATCATCAACGGCGGCCAGACGAATACCACCAACCTGCCTTCCATGCCCGGCAACGTTTTCGAGGCCAACACGGTGCTACCCGACCCAGCGCAAGCCGGTCTGCGGATCGTGCTTCATTTCCCGTACGCGGCCAATGTGCACTGCGAGATCGACGCCGACGACAACGTTTTCGTCCAGTCCGACCAGATGGTCAGACCGGTGGCCGGTAACGGCGATCCCAACAACGGCGCGCTGGCCTGCGGCGCGCCCATGCCGGGCTAGGGGCGATCGCAAGCGCGGCGAAGCCGGGCGCAGCGGGTCGCCACCATCGGGCTAGGGCTTCCAGCCGGTCGAGTCGGCCCACTCCCAGGCCCGCCGGTAGGCGTCGAGCAACCACGGCTCTTTGGCCTCGACATAGGCCGCGTTGGCTCCGCCACCGCCCTTTTCGGCGGCGCGCTTGACGTTCAGATAGTCGGCGCGGGCGTCGGGATTGGCCGTCAACCAGGCCACGAACAGCAGGGCGAACTGCTGGTTGGGCCAACCATCGACCCGGATATGCACATTGGTGGGCCGACCGGGATCGGCTGAGGCGTGAATCCGCTTGGACCACAACGCCGGATCGCCCTTGTGGTCGTAGCCGTCGACGGTACTGCGGGCATCGTCCTTGGCGACGTCTTCGGCGATGTGCTCGATGCGAGGGTAACCGGCGGACAGCAACGGCTCGGCGAGTTCGTCGGCGACGGCCAAAGATTCGACGGTGATCTGCATGTCGATGACATCCTTGGCCGGAAGGTCCGGCACCGCGGTCGAGCCGATGTGGTCGACGCGCAACGCCCGGTGACCGCAGCTTGTCTTCAGGCGGTTGAGGATTCGCTGCGCCTGGTCCGCCCAACTCGGGTCGTGCGGCACCAACCGGGCCGGGGCCGGGGCGATCCGCCGCGCGCTCAGGTTGTGCGCGAACGGCAGTATCCGGCTATCCCACAGATCGTGGGCCCGTTGCACCAACTCCTCCGGGCTGCCGGAGTTGTCCACCCAGATGTCGGCGACCGCGCGGCGCTGCTCGTCGCTGGCCTGCGCGGCGATCCTGGCGCGGGCGTCGGATTCGGGCATGCCGCGTTGATCGACCAGCCGCCGCAGCCGCACCTCGACGTCGGCGTAGACGATGACCACGAGCGGGAACAGCGGCGCCATCCCGGACTCCACCAGAAGCGGAATGTCCTCGACCACAACGGAATCCCCGGGCACCGAGGCGATGATCTCCGAACGGCGATTGCCCACCAGCGGGTGGACAATCCCGTTCAGCTTCTTGCGTGCCTCGTCGTCACGAAAAGCCTTGGCGGCCAACGCCGGTCGATCCAGCGATCCGTCCGGCAACAGGATGTCGCCGCCGAACGCCTCCACCAGCGCCGCCAGCCCCTCGGTGCCCGGCTGGACCACCTCACGCGCGATGACATCCCCGTCGACAATGACGGCGCCGCATTGCGCGAACGTGGACGACAACGCCGACTTGCCGGCGCCGATGCCGCCGGTCAGCCCGATCCGCAGCATGACGTGGTCAGGAAAACGTCACGCGTTGCCGGCGAGTTTCTCCCGCAGAGCGGCCAATTGGGCATCGCTGGCCAGCGATCCGCCCGCCTTCTCCTCACGCGCACCGCCGTTGCCCGGCGTCTGCTCGGCGTGCCCGGCAGCCTCGGCCGCGGCGAACTTCTCCATCTGCGCGGTGTGCATCTTGTGCCGGCGCTCGGCCTCGGCGTAGCGGGCCTCCCACTCGGCGCGCTGCTTCTCGAAGCCCTCGAGCCATTCGTTGGTCTCGGAGTCGAAGCCCTCGGGGAAGATGTAGTTGCCCTGCTCGTCGTAG
Organism: Mycobacterium mantenii; assembly: GCF_001667865.1. Taxonomy (GTDB): domain Bacteria; phylum Actinomycetota; class Actinomycetes; order Mycobacteriales; family Mycobacteriaceae; genus Mycobacterium; species Mycobacterium mantenii_A. The sequence goes on from NZ_LZJP01000060.1 coordinate 132,742, forward strand.
CTGTCGGCCATGCCGTACTTCGCCGGGTCGAACTCGTCGGTGTAGTCCTCGTTGGCCTGCTTGAGCGACAACGAGATCCGGCGACGCTCCAGGTCGATGTCGATCACCTTGACCATCGCGTCGTCGCCGACGGCGACCACCTGGTCGGGGACTTCCACGTGGCGCTCCGCCAGCTCGGAGATGTGCACCAGGCCCTCGATGCCCTCCTCGACGCGCACGAACGCACCGAACGGAACCAGCTTGGTGACCTTGCCCGGCACGATCTGACCGATGGCGTGGGTGCGGGCGAAGTGGCGCCATGGGTCTTCCTGAGTCGCCTTCAGCGACAACGAAACCCGCTCGCGGTCCATGTCGACGTCGAGCACCTCGACGGTGACCTCGTCGCCGACCTGCACGACCTCGGACGGGTGGTCGATGTGCTTCCAGGACAGCTCGGAGACGTGCACCAGACCATCCACACCGCCGAGGTCGACGAACGCGCCGAAGTTGACGATGGAGGACACGACACCCTTGCGGATGGCGCCCTTCTGCAGCTGGTTGAGGAATTCGCTGCGCACCTCGGACTGGGTCTGCTCCAGCCAGGCGCGACGGCTCAGCACCACGTTGTTGCGGTTCTTGTCCAGCTCGATGATCTTGGCCTCGATCTCCTTGCCGATGTACGGCTGCAGATCGCGGACGCGGCGCATCTCGACCAGCGAGGCGGGCAGGAAGCCGCGCAACCCGATGTCGAGGATCAGGCCACCCTTGACCACCTCGATGACGGTGCCCTTGACGGCCTCGTCCTTCTCCTTGAGCGCCTCGATGGTGCCCCAGGCGCGCTCGTACTGCGCGCGCTTCTTGGACAGGATCAGGCGGCCCTCTTTGTCCTCCTTGGTGAGAACCAGGGCCTCGACCTCATCACCGACGGAAACGACCTCGTTGGGGTCGACATCGTGCTTGATGGAGAGCTCGCGGGCGGGGATGACCCCTTCGGTCTTGTAGCCGATATCGAGGAGCACCTCGTCCCGGTCCACTTTGACGATCGTGCCCTCGACGATGTCGCCATCGTTGAAGTACTTGATCGTTTTGTCTATTGCGGCGAGAAAATCCTCGCTCGAGCCAATGTCGTTGACGGCTACTTGCGGCGAGGTGACGGCGGGACTCGGCATATTGTTGGGTTGCTCCGGACAGGTTGGGTCGTAGGGACAATTCTTGGATTTACCTGTCGAGGCTACTCGACTAGGCACACGCTGGCCAAACTCAGCGCCGTCGACTCTGGCCGACCGGTTGCCCCGTGGGTGACGCCACGGCGACTTTCCGGTGACTTTTTACCGCGACGTCTCCCCCGGCGACCGTGTGAGCAGCCGATACACCCCGCGGTGCGCGGCACCGGCCGGATCGCGACGCTAATGCGCGGCGGCGTCCCATGAGCGGCCGTAGCCCACCGAAACCTCCAGCGGCACGTCGAGCGGGTAGGCGCCGCCCATCTTGTCGCGTGCCAGCGCTTCGAGCTGTTCCCGCTCGCCGGGCGCGACCTCGAACAGCAGCTCGTCGTGCACCTGCAGCAGCATCCGGGACGAAAGCCCGGCGTCTTTGATCGCCTTGTCGACTTCGAGCATCGCCACCTTGATGATGTCGGCCGCGCTGCCCTGGATGGGCGCGTTGAGCGCGGCCCGCTCGGCGGCCTCCCGCACCTGACGGTTGCTGCTGTCGAGTTCGGGGAGATAGCGACGACGCCCGAAGACCGTCGACGTATAGCCGTCCTTGCGGGCCTGGTCCACGACGTTCATCAGATAGTCGCGCACGCCGCCGAACCGGGCGAAGTAGGCGTCCATCTGCTCCTTGGCTTCCTCGGTGGAGATCTTCAACTGCTGCGAAAGCCCGTAGGCGCTCAACCCGTACGCCAGCCCGTAGGACATGGCCTTGACCCGCCGGCGCAGCTCCGGGGTGACCTCCTCGATCGGCACGCCGAACGCCCGCGACGCGACGAACGAATGCAGGTCCTCCCCGGTGTTGAACGCCTCGATGAGGCCCTCGTCCTTGGACAGGTGGGCCATGATCCGCATCTCGATCTGGCTGTAGTCGGCCGTCATCAGCTCGCTGTAGCCGTCGCCGACGACGAACGCGTCGCGGATCCGCCGGCCCGCCTCGGTGCGGATCGGGATGTTCTGCAGGTTCGGCTCGGTCGACGACAGCCGGCCCGTCGCCGCGATGGTCTGGTTGAACGTGGTGTGGATGCGCCCGTCCGAGGCCACCGAATTCAGCAAGCCGTCGACGGTGACCTTGAGCCGGGTCGCGTCGCGGTGGGTCAGCAGATGCTGCAGGAACGGATGGCCGGTCTTGTCGAACAGCGATTGCAGGGCGTCCGCGTCGGTGGTGTAGCCGGTCTTGGTGCGCTTGGTCTTCGGCATCTCCAGCTCGTCGAAAAGCACCGCCTGCAACTGTTTTGGCGAGCCCAGGTTGATCTGCTTGCCGATCACCGCGTACGCCGCCTCGGCCGCGTCGCGGATCTGCTGGGCGAAATCGCTTTGCAGCTCGCCCAGCAGGTCCAAATCGACTGCGATGCCTGCGTTTTCCATGCCCGCCAGCACCGCCTGCACCGGCAGCTCCATGCCGCCCAACAGTGACGTGGAGTTGATGCGGGCCAGCTCCTCGTCCAGCGCGTCGGCCAGATCCAGCACGGCCACGGCGCGCAGGATCAGCGTCTGCACCGCCTGGTCGTCGGTGCCCTCGGTGTCGTCGAGCAACGAAAGCTGTTGCTGCTCAGGGTTGTCGGCGCGCAACTCGCGGCGCAGGTAGCGCAGCGAAAGGTCGTCGAGGGAGAAGCTGCGCTGACCGGGGCGCACCAGGTAGGCGGCCAGCGCGGTGTCGGAGGTGACGCCGGCCAGCGTCCAGCCGCGCCCGGCCAGGTCGTGCATCGCGAGCTTGGCTTCGTGCAGCGCCTTGGGCGGGCCCGGGTCGGCCAGCCACGACGCCAGCGCCGCTTCGTCTTCGGGATCCAGCATCGCGGTGTCGATGTAGCGGCCCTCGCCGTCGGCGGACACGATGGCCAGCGCGGTGGCGTCGGCGTCGTAGGCCAGGTGGGTACCGACGACGGCCAGACCGAACCGCTTTCCCGAGCTGTGCTCGGCCAGCCAGACGGCCAGTTCGCCGGCTTGCAGGGCGCCGCCGCGCACGTCGAAACCCTCGTCGACCTCGGGCTCCACCGCGGCCAGGGTTTCGAACAGGCGGTCGCGCAGCACCCGGAACTCCAGGTCGTCGAAGAGCCGGTGGATCTGGTCGCGATCCCACGGCTGCAGCCGCAGCGTGTCCGGGGTTTGCGCCAGCGGCACGTCTTTGACGAGATCGGTCAGCTCGCGGTTGCGGATGACGCTGGCCAGATGCTCGCGCAGCGCGTCGCCGACCTTGCCGCGCACCGAGTCGACGTTGTCGACCAGCCCCTGCAGCGACCCGTATTCGCCGATCCATTTGGAGGCTGTCTTCTCCCCCACACCCGGGATGCCGGGCAGGTTGTCGCTGGGGTCGCCGCGCAGCGCGGCGAAGTCGGGGTACTGCTGGGGCGTCAGCCCGTACTTCTCGACGACGGCATCCGGGGTGAAGCGGGTCAACTCGCTGACCCCCTTGCGGGGATACAGCACCGTCACACTGTCGCTGACCAACTGCAGCGAGTCGCGGTCTCCGGTGACCACCAGTACGCGGTAGCCCTCCTTTTCGGCCTGCGTTGCCAGCGTGGCGATGAGATCGTCGGCCTCGAAACCCTCCTCGGCGAGCACGGTGATTCCCAACGCCGCCAGGACTTCTTTGGTGATGTCGATCTGGCCACGAAACTCGTCCGGAGTCGCCGACCGATTGGCCTTGTACTCCGGATAGCGCTCGGAGCGGAAGGTCTGCCGAGACACGTCGAACGCCGCGGCGATATGGGTCGGGGCTTCGTCGCGCAGCAGGTTGATCAGCATGGCGGTGAAGCCGTAGACCGCGTTGGTGGTCAGCCCGCCGCGGGTCTTGAAGTTCTCGGCGGGCAGCGCATAGAACGCCCGGAACGCCAGCGAGTTGCCATCCAGCAGCATGAGCGTCGGCGCGGTTTGTTCCTCGCTGGCCTTGGTAGGGGTTTTCGTGGCGGGCACGGGTCTCACTCTAGGCACCCGGTGTGACGAACCGGGCAGGCCAACCGTGCCACCAGCAGAACTGCAACACGTTTCAGTTTTGGGTTTGGGCTGGGTAGTCTGGCCCAGTGCCAGAGGTCACCAGTCAAGAACCCGCGATCGATGGATGGTTCGCCACCGATGACGCCGGAAATCCCCGCCTGATCGGCAGCAAGTGCCCCGAATGCGGAACGTACGTCTTCCCGCCGCGGGAGAACAACTGCCCCAACCCGGCCTGCGCCAGCGACACCCTAGAGTCCGTCGCGTTGTCGAGCCGGGGAACGCTGTGGAGCTACACCGAAAACCGGTACCCGCCACCCGCGCCCTACCCGGCGGCGGACCCCTTCGAGCCGTTCGCCATCGCCGCCGTGGAATTGGCCCACGAGGGCATCATCGTGCTCGGCAAGGTGGTCGAGGGCACGCTGGCGGCCGACCTGAAGGTCGGCATGGAGATGGAACTGACCACGATGCCGCTGTTCACCGACGACGACGGCGTGGAACGCATCGTGCACGCCTGGAGGACCGCGAACGCCGGCGACGATGCAAAGCGCAGCGATGAGGAGGAGCGGCGATAATGACGACGAGCACACCCGAACCGCTCTACATCCTCGGCGCCGGGATGCACCCGTGGGGCAAATGGGGCCGCGACTTCACCGAATACGGCGTGGTCGCCGCGCGCGCCGCGCTAGCCGAGGCGGGACTGGACTGGCAGCAGATCCAGCTGGTCGCCGGCGCCGACACCATCCGCAACGGCTACCCGGGCTTCATCGCGGGGTCGACGTTCGCGCAGAAGCTGGGCTGGAACGGCGTGCCGGTCAGCTCCAGCTACGCCGCGTGTGCCAGCGGTTCGCAGGCGCTGCAGAGCGCTCGCGCTCACATCCTGGCCGGCTTCTGCGATGTCGCGCTGGTGATCGGCGCCGACACCACCCCGAAGGGGGCGTTCGCCCCCGTCGGCGGCGAGCGCAAGAACGACCCGGACTGGCAGCGGTTCCACTTGATCGGCGCGATGAACCCGGTGTACTTCGCGTTGCTCGCGCGGCGCCGGATGGACCTCTACGGCGCGACGTCCGAGGACTTCGCGGCGGTGAAGGTGAAGAACTCCCAGCATGGTCTGCAGAACCCGAATGCCCGCTACCGCAAGGAATCTTCGGTCGAGGACGTGCTGGCCAGCCCGGTGGTGTCCGACCCGCTGCGGCAGCTCGACATCTGCGCCACCTCCGACGGCGCCGCGGCGCTGATCGTGGCCAGCGCCGAGTTCGCCCGCAAGCACCTCGGCTCGCTCGAGGGCGTGCCGTCGGTGCGCGCGGTCAGCACGGTCACGCCGCAGTACCCGCAGCACCTGCCCGAATTGCCGGACATCGCAACGGATTCCACCGCGGTGGTGCCCGGGCCCGATCGGGTGTTCAAGGATCAGATCCTCGACGCGGCCTACGCCGAGGCGGGCATCGGGCCCGAGGACGTGAGCATGGCCGAGGTCTACGACCTGTCCACCGCGCTGGAGCTCGACTGGTACGAGCACCTGGGGTTGTGCCCCAAAGGTGAAGCCGAGCAGCTGTTGCGCAGCGGTGCGACCGCGATCGGCGGCCGGGTTCCGGTCAACCCGTCGGGCGGCCTGGCGTGCTTCGGCGAGGCGATTCCCGCGCAGGCCATCGCCCAGGTCTGCGAGTTGACCTGGCAGCTGCGCGGTCAGGCCACCGGCCGCCAGGTGGAGAACGCCACCGTGGGCGTCACTGCCAACCAGGGCCTGTTCGGCCACGGCTCGTCGGTGATCGTCGCCCGTTAGGGCCAACGGCCGTTGGCGATTACGGCCGCGCCTCACCTCGTTGCTGCCGTCGGCGTGTCGTCGCACTGAGCGCACACTCGACGCCGTGGCGTCACACTCGACGGGCTCAACGCTCGACGGTTAGGCGTCCTTCTGCGGGTCCAGGGTCTCCAGGACGACTTCGGCCACCCGCTTCATCGTGGTCCTGCGGTCCATGGCGGCCCGTTGAATCCACTTGAAGGCCTCGGGCTCGGTCATCCCCTGTTCGCTCTGCAGCAGGCCTTTCGCGCGCTCGACGAGCTTGCGGGTCTCCAACCGGTCGGACAACGAGGCCACCTCGCGTTCGAGCTCGGCGATCTCGCTGAAGCGGCTGACCGCCAATTCGATGGCCGGGATCAGGTCGCTGATGGTGAACGGCTTCACCAGGTACGCCATCGCCCCGGCGTCGCGCGCCCGTTCGACGAGATCGCGCTGGCTGAACGCGGTCAGCACCACGATCGGGGCGATGCGCTTGCTGGCTATCTCCGAAGCGGCGTCGATGCCGTCGCGGCGCGGCATCTTCACATCCATGATCACCAGGTCCGGCTGATGGCGCTCGGCCAGCTCGACGGCTTCCTGTCCGTCGCCGGCCTCACCGACGATCTCGTACCCCTCCTCTCGGAGCATCTCGGCGAGATCCATTCGGATGAGCGCTTCGTCTTCAGCGATCAGGACCCGGCGCGGCACAGCGGCGTCGGTGTCGGTCATGGGGCCTGTCATGACGGATATTGTGTCGTGAACGCCTCAGACCAGCGACCTCGGGGGCGGTGAGACGGGTGAGCACTCCTGATCCTCTATGGTGGGAGGCTGCCTCTAAGGTAAGAGGCCGCACGCCCTCGTATCCCAACTGGCAGAGGAAACGGATTCAAAACCCGTCCAGTGTGAGTTCGAATCTCACCGAGGGCACCAGTAACAACATCGGGGGTTGGCAAACACCTTCTCCTCGGAGCCTGCCCGCGATCCCGGTCCCGTGAGTGCCAGTTCGAAGCCGTGCGCGGTATCCGCGGCCCGCCATCCGGAGGGGCCATGTCGACGCCCCAGACGGACGTATACCGGTACCGAAGCTGCCACACCAGGGGCTCAGCCAAACCGACCGGTTTGCTGGTTGGATAAAACACGTTCCAACGGTATGGATTATCCCCTTTTTATAAACTGCGCGCAATTAAGCCGCCCCATTGCATTAGCAATAGCGCAATAGATGCGCGATGAATTCATCCCATTTTTCGGCACGCGTGCCGACGGCGACAGAAAAGCGGCCAGCAACGGCGTCCATCAAGTGGTCAAAGGCGCCGAAGCCCCGTTCATGCTCCGACCCCGGGCGCGCTCTCGAATCAAGCGAGGACACCGCCCGACAGGTGTAGCCGGATCAGTCGCCGAATGATCTGGTGATGCAGACCTGGTCTGACGCAGAGACATTCAGCCCCGTTGCATCGTTGCCGATGGAGTCGCCGGCGACCCGGAGTAGCCAACTCGGCTCGCTGCAGGCGGCGCTACAGCCGTCCATGAGCACCGCGGCGAGAGCCAGGATTAACGCAAGCACGAATCTTTTAAGACCCGCCATCAGGCACCCCTTAGTCGAGGCGAACACGTATCCAGCAGCCCCGCCGAACACGTGTTAAATAACCAAAACGAACGATGCGCAAACCCGATTACAACCCGATAACAGAGTTGTTATCAGACTTCCGAAACTTACGGAAGCGAAAACGGCAATATTGATGCCGCACTCGACAAACTTCCCTGCTCAGCGGTTAGGCTTACTCCCGTGGCGGCCAAGAAGTGTGGTGCCCCACCGAGATGGCCAGACGGCTCGTCGAAGCGCCCGGACTGCGTTGCCGCGGCGCGCAATCAGTCACGCGCCCGCAACCAGCACTACGCCGACAGCGCGGCGCGCCGGGCCCGGATCCTCACCATCGCCGCATGGCTGGCCGTGATGGTGAGCGTGAGCTTCGTCGTCGTGCAGATCGTCAGCGGAACCTGGTTGTGGCAGGTCAGCAGCATCAACGTCGTCGGCGCAATGGTCTTCGCGGCGGTTCCGTGGTTGCAGCGATTCGGGGAACTCATTGCTCCGCTTACCTTTCTGGTCGCGGCCTACGTCTCGGTGTTCGCCAGCTGCCTGGACGTGGGTACCGGCGCGGGCGCTCAGTTCTTCTTCCTGGTGGGCGCCTGCATAGTCGTGCTGTTGCTGGGCATCGAACACATCGTGTTGGCATCCGCCCTGGCGGCCGTCGCCGCCGGCCTGATCATCGCCGTTGAGTTCCTGGTCCCCCGCAGCACCGGATTGCAGCCGGCCTGGGTCCAGTCGACCGGCTTCGTCGTCACCGCGATCTCCAGCGTCGTGATGGTGGTCGTGACGCTGTGGTTCGCGTTGCGCGACACCGCCCGCGCCGAGGCGGTAATGGAATCCGAGTACCAGCGCTCGGAGGCGCTGCTGGCCAACATGTTGCCGGGCAGCATCGCCGAGCGTCTCAAGAGTGCCGAGCGAAACGTCATCGCCGACAAGTACGACGAGGCCTCCGTCCTGTTCGCCGACATCGTCGGCTTCACCGAACGCGCCAGCAGCACGGCGCCGGCGGATTTGGTGCGGTTCCTGGACCGGCTGTACACGGCCTTCGACGAACTGGTGGACAAACACGGACTGGAGAAGATCAAGGTCAGCGGCGACTCCTACATGGTGGTCAGCGGGGTTCCGCGGGCGCGGCCGGATCACGCCTTCGCTCTGGCCGACTTCGCACTCGACATGTCCAATGTTGCGGCGGCACTTAGTGATCCGCACGGCCACGCCGTCCCGCTGCGGATAGGTATGGCCTGCGGACCAGTCGTCGCCGGAGTCGTGGGTTCGCGCCGCTTCTTCTACGACGTGTGGGGCGACGCCGTCAACGTCGCGTCGCGGATGGAGTCCACCGATTCGGTGGGCCGAATTCAGGTGCCCGAGGCGATGTACCAGCGCCTCAAACACGAATTCGTGCTCCAGGAGCGCGGCCGCATCGAAATCAAGGGCAAGGGCGTCATGCGCACCTGGTACCTCATCGGCCGCAAGGCGGGTGAGGAACCCACCGACCTGCGTGCCGCAGATCCTCGCACGGTCCACGTCTGACCAAAGTCCCTGTACCGCGGCCCGCGTTTGTGCCAGACTTCGGCCATGACTATCTCCCCTGGCTCTCCTGGAACCCATCCCGTTCCAAGCCTGCTGCCGCATCTGTGGAAATCCGCTCTGCTGTCGGGAATTCTGTCTCTTGTCCTCGGTGTCCTGGTGCTGGCGTGGCCGGGAATTTCCATCCTGGTCGCCGCCGTCGCCTTCGGCGTTTATCTGTTGATAACCGGTGTCGCGCAGGTCATCTTCGCGTTCTCGCTTCATGTCTCGGCGGGTAGCCGGATCCTGCTGTTCATCAGTGGCGCAGCGTCATTGATCCTGGCGTTGCTGGCGTTCCGCCACTTCGGCAACGCAATCCTGCTGCTGGCCATCTGGATTGGCATCGGGTTCATCTTCCGCGGCGTTGCCACAACGATTTCGGCCGTCAGCGATCCAGGCCTGCCGGGCCGAGGATGGAACATCTTCGTCGGTGTGATCAGCCTGCTCGCCGGCATCGTCGTCCTGGCGTCACCGTTCCAATCGATCGTCACCCTGGCGATCGTGGTCGGCGCCTGGTTCGTGGTCATTGGGGTGTTCGAGATCATTTCGTCCTTCGGAATCCGCAAGGCGTCCAAAACCCTCACCAGCTGAGGAGGACGCCCGTAGCGCTGGCGCCGACTCATCTACTACACTCTGTCGTAGCCGTTGATCGGGCCTCCGCAGTCTCGGGAGATGACAGATGAATGTCGTCGATATTTCGCGGTGGCAGTTCGGTATCACTACCGTCTACCACTTCATCTTCGTGCCGCTCACGATCGGCTTGGCGCCGCTGCTCGCCATCATGCAAACGGTTTGGGTGGCAACCGGTAACACCGCCTGGTACCGGCTGACCAAATTCTTCGGCAAGCTGTTCCTGATCAACTTCGCCATCGGCGTGGCGACCGGGATCGTCCAGGAATTTCAGTTCGGCATGAACTGGAGTGAGTACTCCAAGTTCGTCGGCGACATCTTCGGTGCGCCACTGGCGATGGAGGGGCTGTTCGCCTTCTTCTTCGAATCCACGTTCATCGGCCTGTGGATCTTCGGCTGGAGTCGACTGCCGAAACTCATCCACCTGGCCTGCATCTGGATCGTGGCGTTCGGCGTCAACGCATCGGCGTTCTTCATCATCGCGGCGAACTCGTTCATGCAGCACCCGGTCGGCGCGCACTACAACCCCGCGACGCGGCGCGCCGAGCTGAATGACATCTTCGCGCTGCTGTCCAATAACACTGCGCAAGCGGCGTTTTCACACACCGTGACGGGGGCGCTGCTGGTTGCGGGCACCTTCGTCGCCGCGGTCAGCGCATGGTGGATGGTGCGCTCAGGCAAGCCCGGGTCCACCACCCCCGAAGCACAAACCGATGCCCGCACCATGTTTCGCCCCGCGGCCATCCTCGGATGCGGGGTGGTGCTGCTCGCCACGGTCGGCCTGTTCTTCACCGGTGACCGGCAGGGCAAGCTGATGTTCGTCCAGCAGCCGATGAAGATGGCCTCGGCGGAGGCCTTGTGCCACACGCAAACCGACCCCGACTTCTCGGTGCTGACGATCGGCACGCACAACAACTGCGGCAGCGTCGCCGAAGTGATCAAGGTGCATTACGTGCTGCCGTTCCTGGCCGAAGGCAAACTCAGCGGTGTGACGCTGCGCGGGGTGGACGATCTACAGCAGGAGTACCAGCAGCGCTTCGGAACCGACGACTACCGGCCCAACCTGTTCGTCACCTACTGGTCCTTCCGCGCGATGATCGGATTCCTGGCGATCCCGGTGCTGTTCGCCCTGACCGTGTTGTGGGTGACCCGTCGCGGGCGAACCCCCAAGAGCCGCTGGGTGTCCTGGTTCGCCCTGCTCACCATCCCCACGCCGTTTCTGGCCAACATCTCGGGTTGGGTGTTCACCGAGATGGGCCGCCAGCCATGGGTGGTGGCACCCAATCCCACTGGGGACCAATTGATTCGGATGACGGTTCGCGAGGGGGTGTCGCATCACGTGCCCGGCATTGTCATCACCTCCCTGGTGACCTTCACGCTCATCTACGCGGTGCTCGCGGTCCTCTGGTTCTTCCTGCTCAAGCGCTACGTCGTCGAGGGCCCGCTGGAGCACGACGCGGAACCGGCTCCCCCGCAGGCACCGAGCGACGACGAGGTGGCACCGCTGTCGTTCGCCTATTGACGGCTGACCGACACCGAAAGGAGTTGACACGGTGGGACTGCAGGAGTTGTGGTTTTGCATCATCGGTGTGCTGTTCCTGGGTTTCTTCATCCTCGAGGGCTTCGACTTCGGTGTCGGCATGCTGATGGAGCCGTTCGCGCGCGTCGGGATCGGAGAAGCCGAACCATTGCGCCGCACGGCCCTCAACACCATCGGGCCGGTCTGGGACGGCAACGAGGTCTGGCTGATCGTCGGCGGCGCAGCCATGTTCGCCGCCTTCCCCGGCTGGTACGCGTCCGTGTTCTCGACGCTGTACCTGCCGCTGCTGGCCATCCTGTTCGGCATGATCGTGCGCGCCGTGGCGATCGAGTGGCGCGGCAAGATCGACGACACGAAATGGCGCGGCTGGGCCGATGTCGGCATCGCGGCCGGCTCGTGGCTGCCGGCCATCTTGTGGGGTGTCGCGTTCGCGATCCTGGTGCGCGGGCTCCCGGTGCAGGCCGACGGCCACATTCAGCTGTCGATCACCGATGTGCTCAACGCGTACACGCTCTTGGGCGGCCTGGCCACCGCGGGGTTGTTCTTGTTCTACGGAGCGACCTTCGTGGCGTTGAAGACCTCCGGCGCCATCCGCGACGACGCGTACCGATTCGGGGTCTGGTTGTCGCTGCCGGTCACCGGATTGGTTGCGGGCTTTGGACTTTGGACGCAACTGGCTTATGGCAAAGACTGGACGTGGCTGGTGCTGGCCGTGGCGGTGGTGGCGCAACTGGCGGCGGTGCTGCTGGTGTGGCGGCGCGCGTCCGACGGCTGGGCGTTCACCTGCGTCGCGCTGGTGGTCGCGGCCGTGGTGATCCTGCTCTTCGGCGCGCTGTATCCGAACCTGGTGCCCTCGACGCTGAACAGGCAATGGAGCCTGACCATCTACAACGTCTCCTCCACCCACTACACCCTCAAGGTGATGACCTGGGTGACGGCGTTCATGGCCCCGCTCACCGTGGTGTACCAAGCCTGGTCGTATTGGATCTTCCGGCAACGGATCTCGGCTGACCGGATACCGGCGCCGATCGGTCTGGCAAGGCGCGCGTCCTGAGCGGTACCGACCGCACCAGCCGTGCGCCACTAGACCCCAGACTGTGGCGATTTTCGCCGGCACTGCGCCGCTATCTGGTCGCCGTGGTGGGCTGCGGTGTGCTGATCTCCGGCTGCGCGATCGGCTCGGCGATCGTGTTGGCGGGCATCGTCGCCCGCGTGGTCGGCGATCCCTCAGCACGGACCCTGCACCTCTGGCTGGGGCCGCTGTCAATCCTGTTGGCGCTCTGGGTCGTCCGCGCCGTGACGCAGTGGCTTCAGGCCCGGCTCGGCCAACGGGGGGCCAGTGCCGTCATCGCCGACCTGTCCGGTCAGGTGCTGACGGCGGTCACCGCCAGGCAGCCCGGTGAACTCGCCGCGCAACGCGACGCCGCCGCCGTCGTGGTCACCCGCGGACTGGACGGCTTGCGCCCCTACTTCACCGGCTACCTGCCGACGCTGCTGCTCGCGGCCGTCCTGACCCCGGCCACGGTCGCCGTGATCGCGGCCTACGACGTGAAATCGGTGGTGGTCGTGGCGATCACACTGCCCCTGATACCGATCTTCATGGTGCTGATCGGGCTGGCCACCGCCGACCGCTCGGCGGCGGCACTGGCCGCGATGACGACCCTGCAGGCCCGGTTGCTGGACCTGATCGCCGGCATCCCCACGCTGCGGGCGCTGGGACGCAGCTCGGGCCCGGAACACCGCATCGCCGAACTGGCTGCCGCGCACCGGCGCTCGACCATGGCGACATTGCGGATCGCGTTCTTGTCGGCGTTGGTGCTGGAATTGCTGGCCACGCTGGGGGTGGCGTTGATCGCCGTCGGGATAGGCCTTCGTCTGGTGTTCGGTGGGATGACCCTGACCGCCGGGTTGACGGTCCTGTTGCTGGCGCCGGACGTGTACTGGCCGCTGCGCCGCGTCGGCGTGGAATTCCATGCCGCTCAAGACGGCAAAACCGCCGCCGCGGCGGCGTTCGACCTGATCGGCGAGCCGGCCGCGTCGAAGGCCAAGACTCGGACGGTCACCGCGCGCGGTGCGCGGATGCGCCTCGAGCACCTGGCCGTGGACGGCCGCGACGGCCAGGCGCCACGCGATCTCAGCGCGGTCATCGAGCCCGGCACGGTGACGGTGCTGACCGGGCGTAACGGCGCCGGCAAGAGCACCACCCTGCAGGCGATTGCCGGCATCACCGTGCCTTCGTCGGGCCGGGTCATCGTGGACGGCGTCGACGTCGCCGACCTGGAGCCGACCCGGTGGTGGGCGCAGCTGTCCTGGCTGCCGCAGCGCCCGGTGCTGGTGCCGGGCACCGTCGATGACAACCTGATGCTGTTCGGAAACCTCGACGACGCCGAAACAGCTTGTGCCGATTCCGGATTCGATGCGGTCTTGGCCGAACTGCCCCGCGGGGGCGGAACAGTGCTGGGGCGCGGCGGTGCCGGGTTGTCGCTGGGACAACGACAACGGCTGGGCCTGGCCCGAGCGCTCGGCTCGACGGCCGGCGTGCTGTTGCTGGACGAGCCGACCGCACACCTGGACGCGGCCACCGAGCAACGCGTCCTGCGGGCCCTCGTGGCGCGAGCCCGGGCCGGTGCGACCGTGATCGTCGTCGGCCACCGTGCCCCCGTCCTGGCCATCGGCGACCAGATCGTCGAGGTGGCCGCCGAGCGGGGGGTGACGTATGCCCCGGCCTGATCCCGCGGTGGGTCGCCGCCACCAACTCGCGCCGGCCCGCCACGACCTGCTGCTGGCCGGCGCCGAGCTGTTACGCCCGCGGCTGCCGCGGGTCCTGGCCGCGATCGCGCTCGGCGTGCTCTCGCTGGGCAGCGCGCTCGCCCTGGCCGGCGTGTCGGCGTGGTTGATCACGCGCGCCTGGCAGATGCCGCCCGTGCTGGACCTGTCGGTCGCGGCGGTCGCGGTCCGGCTGTTCGCGATCTCGCGGGCCGTGCTGCACTACTGCGAGCGACTGGCCACCCACGACACGGCCTTGCGCGCGGCCGGCACCGCGCGGGTACAGATCTACCGACGGCTGGCGCGCGGACCGGCGGCGGCCGCCGTCCGGCTGCACAGCGGGGAACTGGTGGCCCGGGTCGGTGCGGACGTCGACGAACTGGCCAACGTTCTGGTGCGGGCCCTGGTGCCGATCGGCGTCGCGGTGGTGCTGGCGCTGGCGGCGACCGCGGTCGTCGCCGCCATTTCACCGGCGGCGGCCGTGGTGCTGGCCATCTGCCTGCTGATCGCCGGCTTCGTCGCTCCCCGCCTTGCGGGCCGGGCCGCCGCGACCCAGGAAGACCTTGCGCGCCAGCACCATTCCGAACGCGACACATCGGCGATGCTTGCTCTCGAGCATGCCCCCGAGCTGCGGGTCGCGGGCCTGCTCCCCGATGTCATCGCGGAATCGCAACGCCGTCAACGCGTTTGGGGCGATGCCCTGGATGTCGCCGCCAGGCCGGCGGCCATTGCCGAGGCGATGCCCACCGCGGCGATCGGGGTCAGCGTGCTCGGCGCGGTGGTCTCCGGGATCGAGTTGGCGCACGCCGTCGCGCCCACCACGCTGGCCGTGCTCATGCTGCTGCCACTGTCCGCCTTCGAAGCGATGACGCCGTTGCCCGCGGCCGCCGTCCAGTTGACGCGGTCACGGATCGCCGCACGTCGATTGCTCGAACTGACCCCGCCCGAACCCGAACGTGCACCGACGAACACGCCCGCACCGGCCGGCACCGGCAGGTTGTCGGCCGACGTGCGATGCGGCCACGACGACGCGGCACCCTCAGCCCGGATCGCCGTGGACCTGCCGCCGGGCGCTCGACTGGCCATCACCGGCGCCAGCGGTTCCGGAAAGACGACCCTGCTGATGACGCTCGCCGGCCTGCTGCCGCCCCTGGACGGGCGGGTCACGCTGGACGGCAGCGCCCCGCACGAGTTCGACGAGGGAGATTTGCGCAGGGCTATCGGGTTTTTCGCCGAGGACGCGCACATCTTTGCCACCACCGTCCGGGACAACCTGCTGGTCGCGCGCGGCGATTGCTCAGATGACGAACTGACGGCCGCACTGGACGCGGTCGGCCTGGGTGCGTGGCTCGCCGGCCTGCCCGACGGCTTGTCCACGGTGCTCACCGGTGGCGCGCAAGCCCTTTCGGCCGGCCAGCGCAGAAGGCTGTTGCTGGCCCGGGCGGTGATATCGCCCGCCCGGATCGTGCTGCTCGACGAGCCCACCGAGCACCTCGACGTCAGCGACGCCGAAGCGGTCCTCCGCGATCTGCTGGCCCCGGATTCGCGGTTGCTATCCCCGGAGCGGACGGTGGTGGTGGCCACGCACCACCTACCCGAGGGGATTGACGTTCGGGAAGTGAAGATCGAGGAGAATCGACGGCCCGCTGCGCGCTCAGAGGTGCCGCCGGCGCGGCATGAACTCCAGCGACAACAGCACGAACAGTAGCGGGACGATCTGAGTCATGGAGATCAGCGCGTAGCGCCGGGCGTCAAGGGCATGCCACTTACGCACGTACCGGTACAACGACTCCAGGGCGATCAACGGGTCCAGAACGTGGGTCAACCCGTAGAAGATGCGCTGCAGCCAACCGCGGTTCTTGTCGTCGAAAATCTCCGGGAACGCGGCGAACGCCAGCGATACCCGCTGCGCCCCAACCTCTTTGCCGGCCATGATCATGTCGACGCTGAGGCGCTCGTCGAGCCCGTTGGGGGCACCGCGCCGGCGCCACGGCACGTCGAGGGTGATGTCGCTACCGCCGCCGGCGGTGGCGTAGCGGTGAAACGCCTGGACCTTGCCCGTCGCGTCCCGGGCGATGATGAGCTGTATTCCGGGGAATCTGCCTTCCAGCACGCCGTCGAGGTTCATGTGGAATCCGCGGTCGGCGTGGGCCCCCTTGGATGACTCCCGCACCACCCCGGTCAGCTCGGCCAGCAGCTTGTCGTCGAGTTCCTGCTCCGACACGATTTCGGTTGTCACACCACAGTTGTGGGTGCGCTTCACCGCCTGACGCAGGTTACGGAACTTGCGGCCCACCATGTCGAAGCTGGACACGTTCACGACCACATCGCGGCCAATCGGTATGGGCCGCAACGATTGTCCCAACACGGTCGAGTCATTCCACAGGTTGAGCCGGCGTTCGCCGCACCCCACCACGGCGATGCGCCATCCGTGCGCGTGGCAGGTGGCGGCGAAATCGGCGACCAGTTCTGGGAAATGGGCCTCATCCCCGATCGGGTCGCCGCTGACCACGGCGATTCCCATTCGCGTCCGGTAGGCCAGAGCCGCGGTTCCATCGGGGGTGAAGTGATAGCTCTTGCCGGTCTGCATGGCGAACGGCGCCAGCGCGTCGCCACCGGTCGCGTTGACCAGTTGCCACACGCGCGGCAGGTCATCGGGCCGGGGATGCGAGGTCGTCGGCCACATCAATGCCATGCCCGAACTGGCGATCACCAGGTCACCGAGCAGATCGAAGGACAACACATGCAGTCCCAGCCCCACCAGCACGAACAAGGCGGCGGCCACCGCGTGCATCGTCGTAACCGGGCGGCCCAGGAAAATACCGCGGGCAATCCACGCCACCGCCACCAGCACCGTCAGCGACCAGGCCAACCGATCGGTGTAGTCCCAGTCCGGGTGCCTGTGGTGCCGAGCGAGAATTTCGATGAACCAGCAAGCCGCGGCGAACACCGCCAATGCGCCGAGCAGGCGGACCGCCAGTGAATCCACCGACACGACAACGCGTTCGCGCGCGCGGGGTCTTGCTACTGTGACGTCCACCACTGGCCCGTTCACATTCACCTCCCGATGCGCTGACAACAGCTTGGCGACTTTCACTACCGCCTCCGCACCGACTACCCGGCTACGTCAAAGTTACGCCCGATCGCGGCCGCATAGGACCCGAATGCGGGGGGATTATTTGCGGCTATCGGGTAACGATTTAGCGGCCCGAAGAGGGGAAATATTTCAAGACGCCCTCTTGCACCACCGTGGCCAGCGGCTGCCCGGACCGGTCGAAGAAATGCCCCGTGCCCAGCCCCCGCGAATCGGCCGCCACCGGCGACGATGTGGAGTACAACACCCAGTCGTTGAAGTTGACCTGCCGGTGAAACCAAATGGAATGATTGGCTGACGCGGCGAATATGCGGTCGAATCCCCAGGAAAGGCCGTGCGTCGTGATAACCGAGTCCAATACCGTCGTATCCGACGAATAGACCATTGTTGCCGTGTGCAATATGGGGTCGTCGGGGACTTCTCCCAGGGCCTTGACCCAGACCCGATTGTGCGGAAGCCGGTCGCCTTTCGTGCGCATCACCCACGCCGGATCGTTGGTGTAGCGCCATTCGATGGGCTGCAGGGCCTTGACGAAGTGCGGGACGGTCTCCTCGTAGCCGCGCAACAGTTCGCCGATCGTGGGCTGGGAGTGCGGCTCGGCCACCTCCGGGGGCGCGATGCCGTGTTCCAGGCCGCGACCACCTGCCATGTAGGAGACCAGCGCCGAGCACAGTAGCGTGCCGTCCTGCATCGCATCCACCCGCCGATTGGCAAACCGGCGCTCGTCCCGCAGCCGCGTCACGCGGAACTCGATGTCCCTGGCGGTGTCTCCCCCGTTGATGAAGTGCACCGACAGCGCGCTCGGCGGCAGGCCCTCACGCAGGAGGCTGCGACTGCTCGCGACGAACGCCTGCGACATGAGCTGGCCACCGAAGGTTCGCATCGGGTTCTTGCTGGGATGCGACCCGATGAACAGGTCGTCGTCGACGCGATCGAGGTCGAGCGTCGCCAGCAGCTCCGCGAAATCCGGATGGGTCCGCGGTGTGGCCGCTGCTACCGCATTCGGCTCTTCGGACTCACAGCCGGCCGGCACACGCTCTCCTCAGTTAGACGTCGTCCTCCCCGATCCGATGCACATGGATGAGGTTTGTTGACCCTACTGTGCCAGGTGGCGCGCCGGCGACGATGACCACCAGGTCGCCTCGCCGGTAGCGGCCGAGTTCCAGAAGCGACTTGTCGACCTGGCGGATCATGCCGTCGGTCGAGGTCATCATCGGGACGATGAACGTTTCGGTGCCCCAGGTCATGGCCAGCTGGCTACGCACCTCGGGCCAGGCGGTGAAGGCCAGCAGCGGCAGCGGAGTGTGCAGGCGGGCCAGGCGCTTGACCGTGTCGCCGGACTGGGTGAATGCGACCAGCGCCTTGGCATCGAGCCGCTCGCCGATGTCGCGGGCCGCATACGAGATCACCCCGCGTTTGGTGCGCGGCACATGCGTCAGCGGCGGAGCGGCCGTGGAATTGTCCTCGACCGCGCAGATGATGCGGGACATGGTCCGAACGGCCGCCAGCGGATACTTCCCCACCGAGGTCTCCCCGGACAGCATCACCGCGTCGGCGCCGTCGAGGACCGCGTTCGCGACGTCGGAGGCCTCGGCCCGGGTCGGCCGTGAGCTCTCGATCATCGAATCGAGCATCTGGGTCGCCACGATCACCGGTTTGGCGTTCTCCCGCGCCATCTGGATGGCCCGCTTCTGCACCAGCGGGACCTCTTCCAGGGGCAGCTCGACGCCCAGGTCGCCGCGGGCCACCATGATCGCGTCGAAGGCCAGCACGATGGCTTCCAGATTGTCGACGGCCTCCGGCTTTTCCAGCTTCGCGATCACCGGCACGCGCCGCCCCACCCGGTCCATCACCTCGTGCACCAACTCGACGTCGGAGGGCGAACGCACGAAGGAGAGCGCGACCAGGTCGACGCCGAGTTCCATCGCGAAGGTGAGATCCTCGACGTCCTTCTCCGACAACGCCGGTGCGGACACGTTCATGCCGGGCAGCGAGATGCCCTTGTTGTTGCTCACCGGGCCGCCCTCGACGACCGTGCAGATGACGTCGTCACCCTCGATGCCGTCGATGGTCAGGCCGACCTTGCCGTCGTCGACCAGGATCCGGTCACCGACGGTGGCGTCCTTGGCCAGGTCCTTATAGGTGGTCGATACCCGGTCATGGTCGCCGTCGCAGTCGGCGACGGTGATCCGAACCGTTTCGCCGTCGGCCCAGTAGGTGGGCCCGGTGGCGAAACGCCCCAGCCGAATCTTGGGGCCCTGCAAGTCGGCCAGCACGCCGACGGCGCGGCCGGTGGCGTCGGAGGCGGACCGGACGCGCTCGTACGCGGCTTTGTGGTCGGCGTAGTCGCCGTGGCTGAAGTTCAGCCGGGCGACGTCCATTCCGGCCTCAACCAGGGCCAGGATCGACTCATCCGAATTCGTCGCAGGGCCAAGGGTGCAGACGATCTTTCCGCGTCTACTCACGCCGACCCAGCATAGTCGTGTGCAACCCCCACGGCCCGCACTTGGCCGACGCCGCGCAGTGTGCTCTTACCCACCAAGAACGGTGGGATACAAGGGGAAGGCGGGCAGGTTACGCAGCACGGTCCACGCGATCGTGGCGACCACGACCATCAGCAACGCCGATCTGGACAGCAATACCTTGCCGCGGGCGCGGCGCAGCAGCACCCACGCTGCCAGCAGCGGGATCCCCACCAGCAGGAAAACGTTGTCGTGGATGGCCGCCGTCAGGCCGCCGTGCAACAGGTCATGCGTCATCCGCAGCCCGCCGCAAAACGGGCAATTCCAGCCGGTGAGCCACTTGAACGGGCACAGCGGGTAGATCGAACTCGGGCTGTGCGGGTCGGCCAGCGCGACGTAGCCGAGCGCGCCGCCCAGCATCACCCCGGTGCCGGCCGCGAGGTAGAGGCGATGACGCCGCGGGCCGTGCGGATGAGGCCGCCCCGGAGCGTGCGTGGGTGGGTGAGGTTGAGGTTGCATCACCTGACGGCTGACCTCGCGTTGGTCACGCTTTTCAGCATGCCAGATCCCGAGCCCACCGCCCCGTGGAATCGGAGTGGTTCGGCGATCAGCGGCCCGACAGCCGGTTCCTCAGTCGTGAGCCCCATCGCCGACGGGTCTCCGGCTGAGCCGGCGCCGTCTTTGCGGCCTCTTCCGCGGCGTTTGCGGGTTCGGGTTCAGCGGCCACCCCAGAGTCTGCGTCGGACGTGTCGGCTGTTTCGGCGACGGGCTCGGCGTCCGAATCCTCGGTGGCTGGTTCGGCTTCCGCCTCGGCTACGGGCTCTTCGGGCTCTTCGGCTTCCGGCTCTTCACCTTCGGGCTCTTCAGCTTCCGCTTCGGGCTCTTCGGCCTCGGGCTCTTCGGCTTCCGCTTCGGCCTCTTCGGCTTCGGGCTCTTCGGCTTCCGGCTCTTCAGCTTCCGCTTCAGGCTCTTCGGCTTCGGGCTCTTCGGCCTCCGCATAGT
>NZ_LZJP01000061.1:0-771 GCF_001667865.1 Mycobacterium mantenii
CCGGGCGCGGGTGCGCGGGCTGGTGCTGGGCAACCAGCAGGCCGACGGCATGTCACGTGTGCGTGGATGGCTGACACCAGAAGCCAGGGCCAGCTGGGAGGCGGTGCTGGCCAAGCTGGCCGCCCCGGGCATGCCAACCCCGACGAGGACACCCCGGTCGTGGACGGCGCCCCCTCTGAGCAGGCGGTGCAGCGCGACACCCGCAGTGCCGCCCAACGCAACCATGACGGGCTCAACGCCGCGCTGCGCGCCATCCTGGCCAGCGGACAGTTGGGCCAGCACAACGGGCTACCGGCCTCGATCGTGGTGACCACCACGCTCGCCGAACTCGAACGCACCACCGGCACCGGGTTGACCGGCGGGGGCACCCTGCTGCCGATGTCGGACGTGATCCGGCTGGCCCGCCACGCCCATCACTATCTGGCGATCTTCGACAAGGGCAAACCGCTGGCGCTGTATCACGCCAAACGCCTGGCCTCACCCGGGCAACGAATCGTCCTGTACGCCAAGGACCGCGGCTGCACCGCACCGGGCTGCGATGTGGCGGGCTACTACTGCGAGGTCCACCACGTCGAAGACTGGGCCAACACCTACCGCACCGACATCGACCAACTCACCCTGGCCTGCCGACCCCACCACCGACTCCTCGACAACGGCTGGACCACCCGAAAACGCGCCAACGGCGACACCGAATGGATCCCACCACCACACCTCGACCGCGGCCAACCCCGCACCAACACCTTCCACCACCCCGAGAAACTCCTCGCGGAA
>NZ_LZJP01000062.1:0-646 GCF_001667865.1 Mycobacterium mantenii
CCCGGAATGGTCACCGGCCATCCAGCGGCCAACACGGCGAACCGCGCGATGTTGCTTGACTGATCACCGATTTGGGACACGCATCCCCAGATGACATCGTCGATGCTGGCGGGGTCGAGACCAGTACGAGTCATCAACGCGCTTAGCACATCGGCGGACATGTCCACCGGATGCGTCTGCGCCAGCGACCCGCCGCGCTTTCCGATCGCTGTTCGTACCGCATCGACGATCACCACATCGCGCATGCCCTCACCTCACCGTGAACTTGCCAATGGCACTCGACTGCTATCTAATCATCTCAAACAGTATCCTAAATGAGGGGATCGAGAGACCGTGAACCAGAGGCCGCTGGACCGGGACGCCGTGATCGTAGGTGCCGTGCGCACTCCGGTGGGGCGCCGTCACGGCGCGCTGGCCGGAATCGCCGCCGGGGAGTTGTCGGCATTGGTGTTGCGCGCCTTGGCCGATCGCACGGGCATCGACCCCGGCAGCATCGATGACGTCATCTGGGGTTGTGTCGGTCAGGTCGGTGAGCAGACTGGCAATATCGCCCGCCACGCGGTGCTGTCCGCCGTGTTGGCCGCTGGATGGCCGGTGACCATTCCGGGCACCACGGTCAACCGGGCCTGCGGATCGAGCCAGCAGG
>NZ_LZJP01000063.1:0-6713 GCF_001667865.1 Mycobacterium mantenii
GGGCCGCGGGCCGGCCACCAAAGGCTTACGTCGATGCCCGTCTCCACCGATACGCGGCGCCAGCTGGGCGACCGTGGGCGCCTCGAACAGGGTGCGCACCGCAAGCCCGGCATCCAGGCTGGTGTTGACCGCGGCGATCAGGCGCATCGCCAACAGCGAATCCCCACCCAGATCGAAGAACGAGTCGTCGACCCCGACGCGTTCGAGTCCGAGCACCTGGGCGTAGATGCCGGCCAGGATCTCCTCGGTGGGAGTGCCCGGCGCCCGATACCCGCCGGCGGTGTATTCCGGTGCCGGCAGGGCCCGGATGTCCAACTTGCCGCTGACCGTCATCGGCAGCGCGTCTAACGCCATCACCGCGGCCGGGACCATGTAGGCCGGGAGCCGCTCGGCCAGCGCGGCGCGTATTCCGGCCGGATCCGCTGTCCCGGTGACATAGCCCACCAGGCGCTTGTCGCCGGCGCGGTCCTCGCGGGCGATCACCACCGCGTGCTCCACCCCGTCGAGCCCGGCCAACGCCGCGCGCACTTCACCGAGCTCGATGCGATACCCGCGGATCTTGACCTGCTCGTCGGAGCGCCCCAGGTACTGCAGCTGCCCATCGGCACCCCACCGCACCAAATCCCCGGTGCGATACATCCGCGCCCCAGACCCCCCGAACGGGCACGCCACAAACCGCGACCCGGTCAACCCGGCCCGGCCCACATACCCGACGCCCACGCCGCGGCCGGCCACGTACAACTCCCCGACCACCCCGACTGGCACCGGATGCAACCACCCGTCCAGCACGAACAACGCCGCCCCCGACACCGGTGACCCGATCGGCACGACCCCGGCCCCGGCCGACAGTGGCGCACTGACCGTCACGTCGACCGTGGTCTCGGTCGGGCCGTAGGCGTTGATCACCACCCGCCCCCCGGGCGCCCACCGATCCACCACGCTGGTGGGGCACGCCTCACCGCCTACGACCAACGCCGCCGACTCCAAGCCCTCCGGCGATAGCATCGCCACCGCGGACGGGGTCTGGGTGAGCACGTCGACCTGTTCAGCAACCAGCAGCTCGTGCAAGTCGTCCGGAGAGGCTGCGGCCTGCTCGGACACCACCACCATCCGCCCGCCATGCAACAGCGCACCCCAGATCTCCCGGACCGAGGCGTCGAAGGCGTAGGAGTGCCATTGCGTCGACACCTTCGCCGGCCCCGGCACCGTCAGGCCGGCATCCAGGGTCTGCATCAGCTGGGTCACGTTGTGGTGGGTGACCGCCACGCCCTTGGGCACACCGGTGGTGCCCGACGTGTAGATGATGTGCGCGATGTCATCGGGCGCCGGCGCCGGCAACGCCGTGTCCGGGAAGCCGTCGATGCGGGGGTCGTTGATATCGATCACCAGCAGGTGGCACCCGTCCAGCCGCTCGGCCAACTCGGCGGTGGTGACGGCGGCTACCGGCGCGGCGTCGGCCACCGTGAACTGGATGCGCGCATCCGGCACCCCTGGGTCGATCGGCAGATACGCGGCCCCCGTCTTGAGCACCGCCGCAATCGCCACGATCGCCTCGACCGATCGGGAAAACAGCAGCGCCACACACTGTCCCGGGCCCGCGCCGTGCGCGACCAGCAGGTGCGCCAGCAGGTTCGCGGCCTCATCCACTTCGCGATAGGTCATGGAGCGGCCCTCGAAGCTGATCGCCACCGCCTCGGGTGTGCGCGCCACCTGCGCAGCGAACAACGCTGGAATCGACACGGGCGTCGCGGGCTGGTCCAACACCACCCGATTGCCCATGTCATTCAGGCGGGCATGCTCACCGGCATCGAGCAGATCCACCGACGACAACCGCCGTGCGGGGTCGGCCGTCATCGCCGCCAGCACCCGCTGCAACCGCTCGATCAGCGCCTCGATGGTTTCGGTGTCGAACACGTCGGTGCGAAACGCCACCGCCCCGCCAATCCCGGCGGGCTCACCGGCCTCACCCCAGCGTTCGGCCAACGAGAACGTCAAATCCATGCGGGCGGTCTGGGTGTCTACCGGCATCGGGGCGACCTGCACGTCACCCAACGCCACCCCGGCCGCGGAGTCCTGCCAGGGGAAGTTCTGCCAGGCCAGCATCACCTGCACCAGCGGGTGATGCGTCAGGGATCGGGTCGGGTTGAGCCGCTCCACCAGCACCTCGAAGGGCACATCCTGATGCTCGTAAGCGGCCAGGCTGCGCTGGCGCACCTGGGCCAGCAGCTCGCCGACGCTGGGATTTCCGGCCAGGTCGACCCGCAGGACCAAGGTGTTGACGAAGAAGCCCACCAAATCGTCCAGCGCCGGGTCGCCGCGCCCGGCGATCGGGAATCCCACCGCCACATCACGGCTGGCGCTCAGCTTGGCCAGCAGCACCGCCAGGGCGGCCTGGACCACCATGAAGCTGGTCGCGTTGTGCTCCCGTGCGACCCGCGCCACCTGCTGTTGCAACTCCGCCGGCCAGTCCACCGCCACACTGGCGCCGCGGTAGTCGGCCACCGGCGGGTAGGGCCGATCGGTCGGCAACTCCAGCCGCTCGGGCATGCCATCCAGCGCCTGTTCCCAGTAGGCCAGCTGCGCGGCGATGGGACTGTCGCTGTCGTCGAACTCACCCAGCCGCTCGCGCTGCCACAGCGTGTAATCGACATACTGCACCGGCAGATCAGCCCAGTCCGGGGCGTGCCCCGCACACCGGCTGACGTAGGCCGCGCCCAGATCAGCCACCAGCGGGGTGATCGACCAGCCGTCGGCGGCGATATGATGCACCGCGGCCGCCAACACGTGTTCATCCTCGGTGATGCGGAAAAGTGTTGCCCGCAAAGGGATCTCGTTGGCCAGATCGAAACTGTGACGCACCAGCGGGTCGATGGCGTCACCCAGCCGATCCGCCGGCCAGCCGCTGGCGTCGACCACCTGCCAACCGAACTCGGCCCGCTCAGCGGGGATGACCACCTGCTGGGGTATGCCGTCGGGCGCGGCGAACAACGTGCGCAGGCTTTCGTGGCGGGCCACCACATCGGCCAACGCCGTGCCGAACGCGTCGGCATCGAGCTTGCCGCTCAGCCGCAAGGCCACCGACATTGTGTAAACCGGTGAGGGCCCGTGCAACTGGTCGATAAACCACAGCCGCTGCTGGGCGAACGACAGCGGCACCACCGCGGGCCGCTGCTGGACCACCAACGGCTCTTGCCCGCCCGAGCCCTCGCCGATGCGGGGCGCCAACTGGGCCACCGTGGGCGAGTCGAACACCGTGCGCACCGCAAGGCGGGTGTCCAGCGTGGTGTTGATCGCGGTGATCACCCGCATAGCCGACAGCGAATCCCCGCCCAGGTCGAAGAACGAGTCGTCGACCCCGACCCGCTCGAGGCCGAGGACCTGGGCGTAGATGCCGGCCAGGATCTCCTCGGTAGGGGTCGTGGGGGCCCGGTAGTGGTCGTCGTCGGTGTAGGCCGGTGCCGGGAGGGCGCGGGTGTCCAGTTTGTTGTTGACGGTCAGGGGCAGCGCCTCCAACACCATCACCGCGGTGGGGACCATGTAGGCGGGGAGCCGCTCGGCTAGCGCGGCGCGTATCTCGGCCGGGTCTGCCGTGCCGGTGATGTAGCCCACCAGACGTTTGTCGCCGGGGCGGTCCTCGCGGGCGATCGCCACCGCCTGGTCCACCCCATCAACCGCGGCCAAGGCTGCTTGGACTTCACCGAGTTCGATGCGATACCCGCGGATCTTGACCTGCTCGTCGGCGCGCCCCAGATACCGCAGCTGTCCGTCGGCACTCCACCGCACCAGATCGCCGGTGCGATACATCCGCGCGCCCGGCCCGCCGAACGGGCAGGCCACGAACCGTGACGCGGTCAGTCCGGGGCGGCCCACATACCCGACGCCCACGCCGGTACCGGCCACATACAACTCGCCGACCACACCGGCCAGCGCCGGACGCAACCGCCGATCGAGCACGAACAGCGCCGCGCCCGGCACCGGTGACCCGATCGGCACCACCGTCGACCCGGCCACCAACGGCGCGCTGATCGTGGCGTACACCGTCGTCTCGGTCGGGCCGTAGGCGTTGATCATCACCCGGCCGGGCCCCCACCGATCCACCACTTCGGCCGGGCAGGCCTCCGCGGCCACCACCAACGTCGCCGACTCCAACCCCTCGGGCGAGAGCACCCCAACCGCAGACGGGGTCTGGCTCAACACCGTGACCTTTTCGGCGACCAGCAGGGCCTGGAAGTCCTGCGGTGAGCGCGTCACCGCTTCGGGCACCACCACCAGCCGCCCACCGTGCAGCAGCGCGCCCCAGATCTCCCATACCGAGTAGTCAAAGGCGTACGAGTGGCACTGCGTCCAGACCTGTCCCGGTCCCAGTTCCAGACCGACGTCGAGCGAGTCGAACAGCCGGGTGACGTTGTGGTGGGTGACCGCCACGCCTTTGGGCACACCGGTGGTGCCCGAGGTGTAGATGATGTGGGCAAGGTCATCGGGCGCCGGCGCCGGCAACGCGGTGCCCGGTTGGGTATCGATGCGCGGGTCGCGGACATCGACGACGGCCAAGTCGCACCCATCCAGCCGCGAGCGCAGCTCCGCGGTGGTGACCGCGGCAATCGGCGCGGCATCGGCCACCATGAACCGCATCCGTGCATCCGGCACCATCGGATCGATCGGCAGATAGGCCGCCCCGGTCTTGAGCACCGCTACGATCGCGACGATCGCCTCGGCCGACCGGGAAAACACCAGCGCCACAGACTGTCCCGGCCCAGCGCCGTGCGCGGCCAACAGGTGCGCCAACCGGTTGGAGGCCTCGTCCAGCTCGCGATACGTCAGGCAGCGCTCCCCGCAAGTCAGGGCCACCGCCTCGGGCGTGCGCCCCACCTGCGCGGCGAACAACGCCGGAATCGACGCCCCCGTCGCGGGCCGGGTCAACACCGTCCGGTTGCCCCACTCGTCCAGCCGGGCTAGCTCATCGGCATCCAGCACATCCATCGACGACAATCGCCGCGTCAGATCGGCAGTCATGACCGCTGCCCCGCCCCGGCGGTAATCTCCACCAACAGCCGCCGCAGCCGCTCGATCAGCATTTCGACGCTGTCCGCGTCGTACACATCGGTGCGAAACTCCACGACTCCCCCGATCCCGGCCGGGTCGCCGGCCTCCGTCCAACGTTCGGCCAGCGAAAACACCAAATCCATCCGGGCGGTCTCGGTGTCCGCCCGCAGCGGCGTAACCTCCACGTCGCCCAATACCAGGCCGCCCGCCGGCCCGCTGCTGTTCCAGGGCAGGTTCTGCCAGGTCAACATCACCTGAACCAGCGGATGGTGCGTCTGGCTCCGGGTGGGCTTCAGCCGATCGACAAGCACCTCGAACGGCACGTCCTGGTGCTCGTAGGCCGCCAAGCCCCGTTGCCGCACCTGCGCCAGCAACTCGGCGATCGTCGGATCTCCGGCCAGGTCCACCCGCAGCACCAAGGTGTTGACGAAGAACCCGACCAACCCATCCAGCGCCGGGTCGCCGCGCCCGGCGCTGGCGATCCCGAGTGCGACATCGGAGCTGGCGCTGATCTGAGACAAGAGCACAGCCAGGGCGGCCTGAACCACCATGGAGCTGGTCGCGTTGTGCTCGCGCGCCACCCGGGCAACCTGCTGCTGCAACTCCGCCGGCCAGTCCACTACCACTCCGGCGCCGCGGTGATCGGCTACCGGCGGATACGGCCGGTCGGTGGGCAGCATCAGCCGCTCGGGTAGCCCGGCGAGCGCCTGCTCCCAGTAGGCCAGCTGCGCGGCGATGCGGCTGCCGGGATCGGCCAGGTCGCCCAGGTATTCGCGCTGCCACAGCGTGTAATCGGCATATTGGACCGGCAATGGCGCCCAGTTGGGGGCCTGCCCCGCACACCGGCTGGCGTAGGCAACGCCGAGCTCGGCCACCAGCGGGGTGATCGACCAGCCGTCGGCGGCGATGTGGTGCACCACGGCGACCAGCACGTGTTCGTCCTCGCTGACGCGGAAAACCTTGGCGCGCAACGGGATCTCGGTGGCCAGGTCAAAGCTGTGCCGCGCCACCGCGCCGATGGCTTCCTCCAGCCGCGCCTGCGACCAGCCCGTCGCATCAACCACCTGCCAGCCGAAGTCGGCCCGCTCAGCGGGCACAACCAGCTGCTGCGGTGTTCCCTCGGTCGCGGCGAACACGGTGCGCAGGCTTTCCTGGCGGCCCACCACGTCGGCCAGCGCCACCCCCAACGCCTCGGCATCGAGGTTGCCGCCCAACCGCAGCGCCACCGCCATGTTGTAGACCGGCGACGGCCCCTGCACCTGGTCGATGAACCACAACCGTTGCTGGGCATACGACAACGGGATCAGCTCCGGGCGCGGCATCGCCTGCAACGGCGGGCGGGCAGCCCCGGCTTGGTGCCGGTGCAGATAGGCGGCCAGCCCGCCGACGGTGGGGGCTTCGAACAGGTATCGCACCGACACGTCCCTGCCCAGCGCCGACTGCAGCCGCGCGCTGACCTGGGTGGCGATCAACGAGTCCCCGCCCAGGGCGAAGAAGTCGTCATCGAGTCCGACCCGATCCACCCCCAGCACCTCGCCGAACACCTCGGCGACGATCTTTTCGGTCTCGGTCTGCGGGTCCCGGAAGGGCGTTGCGGCGAATACCGGTGCCGGCAGCGCCTTTCGGTCGATCTTGCCCGAGGAGGTCAGCGGGAACTCGTCGAGCACCAC
>NZ_LZJP01000064.1:0-716 GCF_001667865.1 Mycobacterium mantenii
GCGGTGCTGTCCGCCGGTTGGCCCGAGACGGTACCGGGGACCACTGTCGACCGGCAGTGCGGATCGAGCCAGCAGGCAGTGGATTTCGCCGCCCAAGCGGTCGCCGCCGGCGCCTGCGACGTAATAGTAGCGGGTGGGGTGGAATCCATGAGCCGACTGCCGCTTGGCGTAACGCGGCAAAGTGGATTCCCATACGGCCCGAGGGTTATGCAGCGGTTTGACGATTTCTCGTTCAATCAGGGACTGTGCGCCGAGGCGGTGGCACGAAAGTGGGGATTGACGCGGGTCGATCTCGATGCCTACGCCGCAGCGTCGCATCAGCGGACCGCCGCGGCTATCGACTCCGGTGCATTCGACGCGCAAATCATCGTACTTTCCACGGAGACCGGAGAATTCGATACCGACGAGGGGTTGCGCCGTGGCACCAGCATCGAGACCCTCGGACAGCTCAAGCCGTTGTTCATCGAGGACGGGCTGATCCACGCCGGTAATTCGTCACAGATCTCCGACGGCGCCGCCGCCCTGCTGATCACCACCGCCGACAGGGCCGCCGATCTGGGGCTGACTCCGATGGCCCGCTACGTCGCCGGAGCGGTGGCCGGTGCAGACCCGGTGCTGATGCTGACGGCACCGATTCCTGCCTCCGAGATGGTGTTGTGGCGGGCCGGACTCGGTATCAGCGACATCGGAGTGTTCGAGGTCAACGCGGCTGGCTC
>NZ_LZJP01000065.1:0-37174 GCF_001667865.1 Mycobacterium mantenii
GGATCCCACCACCACACCTCGACCGCGGCCAACCCCGCACCAACACCTTCCACCACCCCGAGAAACTCCTCGCGGAAAAAGACGACGAAGACGGCCCGTAGCGGCCCATCCCTTGATCGCGTGCCGAGCGACCGGGTACCGTAGTGCTGCCAATTACGAAACTACGCGTAGCGTAATTGGCTTCCAATCCGTCGAGAGGATCGGCTTGATGCGCAGCCGCTACGCCGGCGATCCCTTCACCACGTCCACGCCCGAGATCGCCGCCGCGCTAGAGGATGTCAGCGTCCCCACGCTGTTGCTCTCGCTCGTCCACATCACCGGCGACCCCCGCTTCATCCGCGACTACAAGCAGATGGGAATCTTCCTCAACGAAGTCCAGGGGTTCATGTCGGAAGAGGACAAGGCCCGGGCCCGCGCCGAGGCCCTGTCGGTGATCGCCGAGTATCGGGACCGCGGTTGCCCTGAACCGCAGCCACTGAGCGCCGAACTCGTCAGGGAAATGCTGGACTGGGCGGCCTGCGAGCACGTCCCCGACGACTACCTGTCGCTGGTTTCCGAAGAGCTCGACCTCGACGGCACCGACCCCCGGCGGCCCGCCCCGCTGCCGGCGGAGCGCACCGCCGAGCTTCCGGTTTTGGTCGTCGGATGCGGCGAGTCCGGCATCCTCGCCGGCGTTCGCCTCAAGCAGGCCAACATTCCGTTCACCATCGTCGAGAAGAACGCGGGGCCCGGCGGAACATGGTGGGAGAACAGCTATCCCGGTGCACGAGTGGACGTGGCGAACCACTTCTATTGCTATAGCTTCGAACCCAACAACGACTGGACACATTTCTTCGCCGAGCAATACGAGCTGCAGGACTATTTCACCAAAGTCATCGACACCCACGGGCTGGCGGAGCATGTCCGCTGGCGGACCGAGGTCATCGCGGCCGAATGGAACGATCCCGACGGCACGTGGAGCGTTTCGCTGCGCTCGGCCGACGGAAAGACGACAACCGTGCGCGCACGTGCGCTCATCACCGCGGTGGGACAACTGAACCGACCCAACATTCCCGCCTTCGACGGAGCGGACACCTTCGAGGGACCGTCGTTTCACTCGGCGGCCTGGGACCACTCGGTCGACTTGAAGGGCAAGCGGGTCGCGCTCGTCGGCGCCGGCGCCAGCGGCTTCCAGATCGCCCCCGCCATCGCCGAAGACGTCGAGCACCTCACCGTGTTTCAGCGGACAGCGCAGTGGATGTTCCCCAACCCGATGTATCACGACGAGGTCGGCGACGGCGTGCGCTGGGCGATGCGCCATCTCCCGTTCTACGGCAGGTGGTACCGCTTCCTGGTGCTCTGGCCCGGCTCGGACAAAGGCCTGGACGCGGCCGAAGGCGACCCGGGTTACGCCGACCAAGACCACGCCGTCAGTGACATCAATGCCGCCGCGCACATGATGTTTTCCCAATGGATCACCAGCCAGGTCAGCGAAGACCCCAAGTTGTTGGCCAAGGTGATGCCGGACTATCCCGCCTGCGGCAAACGCACCCTGCAGGACAACGGCAGCTGGCTGCGGACGCTGCAGCGCGACAACGTCGAATTGGTGCGCACCGCGACCGCCAAGATCACCCCGCATGGCATCGTCACCGCAGACGGGCTGACTCATGACGTCGATGTCATCGTGTACGCCACCGGCTTTCGGCACACCGACGTGCTGTGGCCACTGAAGGTCAGCGGCCGAAACGGCACCGACCTGCATGAGATGTGGGGGAGCCGGCCGTATGCCTACCTTGGCATCACCGTCCCGGAGTTCCCCAACTTCTTCATCGTCTACGGGCCGGGGACTCACCTGGCCCACGGCGGCAGCCTGATCTTCCAGTCCGAACTGCAGATGCGCTACGTCGACCAGTGCCTGGCTCGACTGGCCGAACCCAACGTGCATTCCATCGAGCCGAAACCCGAAGCCGCCACCGACTGGCACCGGCGAACGCAGACGCAAATCAAGAAGATGGTGTGGTCGCATCCTGCCGTCAAGCACTCGTATTTCAGGAACGCCGACGGCGAGATCCACACCGTGAGCCCATGGCGTCTCAACGAATACTGGTCGGCGGTGCGCGAGCCCGATTGGTCACAATTTTCAGTGCGTACGAAAGAAGTGAGCGCAACAGACAAATGAGCCAGACAAAGAAGTGAGCGCAACAAAGAGAGTGAGCCCGCCGATATGCGCACCGTAGTCGTCGATGGCCCGCGCAGCATCAGGGTCGACACCCGCCCCGATCCAGCGCTGCCCGGGCCCGACGGAGCGATCGTGGAGGTGACGGCCGCCGGTATCTGCGGATCCGACCTGCACTTCTACGAAGCCGACTTTCCGATGCCCGACCCGATTGCGCTCGGCCACGAAGCAATCGGCACGGTCGTGGAAGCCGGGCCGGAGGTGCGCAACGTCAAGGTCGGCGACCAGGTCATGGTGTCGTCGGTGACCGGATGCGGCGCGTGCGCGGGCTGCGCCACCCGCGATCCGGTCATGTGTCACTCCGGCTTTCAGATCTTCGGCGGCGGTGTGCTCGGCGGTGCGCAGGCCGATCTACTCGCGGTGCCCGCCGCAAACTTCCAGCTGCTGAAGATGCCCGAGGGGATCAGCACCGAACAGGCACTGCTCCTCACCGACAACCTCGCGACAGGCTGGGCTGCGGCGCAGCGGGCTGACATCCCCTTCGGTGGCACGGTGGCGGTCATCGGCCTGGGCGCGGTCGGCCTGTGTTCGCTGCGCAGCGCGTTTTTTCAGGGCGCGGCAACGGTTTTCGCGGTCGACCAGGTCGATGGCCGGCTCAAGCGTGCCGCCCGGTGGGGCGCGACGCCGCTCAAAGCCCCGGCGCTCGAGGCCATCCTCGCCGCCACCGGCGGCCGCGGTGCCGATGCGGTGATCGACGCCGTCGCCACGGACGCCTCCCTGACCGACGCGCTCAACGCCGTCCGGCCCGGCGGCACCGTCTCGGTTGTGGGTGTGCACGACATGAATCCGTTTCCCCTCAACGCCCTGGGCTGCCTGATTCGCAGCATCACGTTGCGCATGACCACGGCGCCGGTGCAGCGCACCTGGCCCGAATTGATCCCGCTGCTGCAATCGGGCCGACTCGACGTCGACGGAATCTTCACCACCACAATGCCGTTGGACGAAGCGGCCAAGGGCTACGCCACCGCGGAGTCGCGCTCGGGCGACGATGTGAAGATCCTACTGAAGCCCTAGTCCTTCTCGCGGCGGACATGCCTGGCCAGATGGCGCAGCGTCCGCACCGGCCGGCGGCGACCCGACGCCAGGCACATCACCGGCCAGCCGTGCACGGCGGCCGCGGCGGCGAGCCCGGAACGCGGGTTCACCGGGCGCGGATAGCCCACCAGTG
This sequence comes from Mycobacterium mantenii, assembly GCF_001667865.1. Lineage (GTDB taxonomy): Bacteria > Actinomycetota > Actinomycetes > Mycobacteriales > Mycobacteriaceae > Mycobacterium > Mycobacterium mantenii_A. The sequence continues at coordinate 3,384 of NZ_LZJP01000065.1, forward strand.
ACATCGACGGCGCGTCCTCGTCGCCGTCGGCGTAGAAGTAACTGCGTTGCACGGCAACGTCGTTGGCTATGCAGAACTGCCGCACGGCGTCGGCTTTGGTCGGGCCCCACACGATGGGTTTGACGATGTCGCCGGTCAGTCGCCCGTGCTCGTCGAGTTCGAATCGGTTGCACTGGACGTTGGCGATCCCGAGAAAACGGGCTACGGGCAGGGCCTGGATGGACAGCGCCGAGGAACTCAGCACGACGGTGTGTCCGCACCGTTGATGGGCCTGCACGATTTCGTGCATGTGGGTGTAGAGGCGTGAGGCGACCCGCTCGACGAACAACCGCTCACCCAATTCGTCGAGGTCATTGATCGACTGGCCACGCAGATAGCCCGCCGCCCGCACGATGAGGCGCTCAAACTCCAAGCGCCCGAACCGATATCGCAGCGCCGCGTCGAATACCCCGAGCAGTTCACCAATTCCGGCTTGCCGGCGCCTGATTCGATCGCCGAGGTGCGCGGCCGCGGTAAAGCCGTCGACCAGCGTGCCGTCTAGATCAAAGAATGCGCCGATTCGCGGCCCCGGGGTAGCCGCGCGAATTTCCGCGATGGCCTCGGCGGGGGAGAGCCTGGCGACCTTCGTGGTCTTCTGAGTGGGCTCCGACGCGGACGTAGCCATGCCGACCGCCGCCTCACCGCGTCGCCGTGATGTATTGGGACCGCATGAAACTGTCGATCTTCACGTCAACCTCCGGCGGGGTCATGCCGTAACCGGCTTGCAGGTCAAGGGTGTTGCGCACGGGTTCGACGGTCCATCCGTGGGCCGTCAGCCACTCCGCAGGGTCCGATTGGGGTTCGTAGGTCAGGGCCGAGAAGTCCACATTGCCGGACACATTGACCCCTGGGTGGTTCGTCTCCAAAGCGTTGAGCTGGTCGTGGTCCAGTCTGGTCCCCAGCGCGCCGATGGCGATCCGGCTGCCCGATGCGCTGAGCCCGCTGATCCGGGTGAACAGCGCGTGTTGCGCCTCGTCGGTCAGGTAGGGCAGTAGTCCCTCCACCGACCAGGCGCTCGGACTCTCCACGTCAAAGCCGGCCGCTTCCAACGGCCGCGACCAGTCGGTGCGCAGGTCGGCGGCGACCTCGATGCGGCCGGCCTTCGGGGTCGCGCCGTGTTCGTCGAGAACCCGGGCCTTGAATTCGAGGACCTTGGGCAGATCGACTTCGAAGACCCTTGCGCCTTGCGGCCATTCGAGCCGATACGCCCGCGAGTCCAGGCCGGCGGCGACGATTACCGCCTGACGGATGCCCGCCGCGCCGGCGGCATCGAAGAAGTCGTCGAAGAACCGGGTCTGGACCCCGTACAAACGCGGGAAGGCCAGCTCGTCGTCGGAGGTACCCGGATTGGCAAGGACCCCCGCCAGATAGGGGTCCTGCGAGGCGGCGATGAACACTTTCGCGTATTCGTCACGCACCAATGGATGCGGGCTGACCGCATGCAGCGCCCGCCATCCCGCCACGAGCAACGCGGTATACCCCACGCCGCTGACGATGTCCCAGTTGTCGTCGTCGGAGCGGAGCGACCCGAATTCCGGCGTCGTGCCCATGGCCGCCCCTCCCGTAGACATCGGCCGTGAACGGCCGACATTCCCACGGTACCTGCGGGGCGGCCTCAGAGTTCCAAAAACACCGTGACCGGCCCGTCGTTCACCAACTCGACCTGCATGTTCGCGCCGAACACCCCGGTCTGCACCTCGGCACCCAGGCGCTGCAGCGCTTCGGCGAACTCCGCCACCAGCGGCTCGGCCTCCGCTCCCGGAGCGGCCGCGTTCCATGACGGGCGGCGGCCCTTGGCGGTATCCGCGTACAGGGTGAACTGACTGACCACCAGAATGGGGGCGTTGACGTCGGCCGCGGACCGCTCATCGGTGAGAATCCTTAATTGCCAGAGCTTCTCAGCGAGCCGCCGCGCCTTTTCGCGATCGTCGCTGTGGGTGACGCCGACGAATGCCAACAGGCCCTGTCCGTCCGGATCGATGGCACCGGCCACTGTGCCCTCGACCCAGACGGTTGCCGAGGAGACCCGTTGCACCAACACCCGCATGGGCCTCGATGGTGCCAGATTGGCGTTGGCGGGGTTGGGTACGCTCGGTGAATGTCCGTGCTCGTCGCGTTCTCCGTCACCCCGATGGGGGTGGGCGAGGGCGTCGGCGAGATCGTCGCCGAAGCGGTTCGGGTCGTTCGCGATTCCGGGCTGCCCAACAAGACGGATTCGATGTTCACCGTCATCGAAGGCGACACCTGGGAAGAGGTCATGGCCGTCGTGCAGCGCGCGGTCGAGGCCGTGGCGGCCCGTGCGCCCAGGGTCAGCACGGTGATCAAGGCGGATCTGCGGGCCGGGGTCAGCGACGCGATGACGCAGAAGGTCGCCTCTGTCGAGCGCTACCTGTCCGAGGGCTAGGCCTGGACGGCGTCGACCGTCGCTTTTGCTCTGACCGCTCCCGCGATATACGCACATTTGCGGATGTTCGCCCCACGGGGTGCGCCGATGCTGGCTACCATGATCGAACGCGCGGACACGCCGGCCTTGAACAGCAGTGACTGGAGCGACTTGGGCGTGGGTGAATTACTGCCGACCGGAACGGTGACGTTGCTCTTGGCCGACGTCGAGGGCTCCACCCAGCTGTGGGAAAGCCAGTCCGAGGAGATGACGGCCGCTGTCGTGCGCTTGGACCACACCCTGTCCGAGGTCATCGACGCACACCACGGAGCGCGCCCCGTCGAGCAAGGCGAGGGTGACAGCTTCGTCATTGCGTTCACCCGGGCCAGCGACGCGGTCGCGTGCGCGTTGGCGTTACAGCGCGCACCCCTGGCCCCGATCCGTCTGCGCATCGGCGTGCACAGCGGCGAGATCCAGCTACGCGGCGAAGCCAACTACATCGGCCCCACCATCAACCGCACCGCACGCATCCGCGACCTGGCCCATGGCGGCCAAACCGTTCTTTCGGGCACCTCCGAGGCCCTGGTCGCCGATCGGCTCCCGGCCGACGCCTGGCTGAGCGACCTGGGTAGCTACCCATTGCGTGGTGTGCCTCGCCCCGAACGCGTAGTGCAGCTCTGCCATCCGGACCTTCGCAACGAGTTTCCGCCGCTTCGAACATCGACGGCGCCTGTCGTGCGCAATCTTCCGGCTCAATTGACCAATTTCATTGGGCGCCAAGCTGAAATGGCGGCCGTGCGCCGGATTGTCCTCGACAACCGGTTGGTGACGCTGACCGGGGCCGGCGGCGCCGGCAAAACCCGACTCGCCGTGGAGGCCACCGCTGCACTCGCAACCGAGTTCGGTGACGGCGTGTGGTACGTCGACCTCGCACCGATCACAGACCCGCGCGTTGTGCCGATCGCCGTGGCCCGCACATTCGGATTGCCCGACCAACCGGGCCGGTCCACGACGGACACGCTGGTGCGGTTCCTCGGGGAGCGCACAATGCTGTTGCTGCTCGACAATTGTGAGCATTTGCTCGACGCATGTGGACAGCTGACCGTTGAACTGCTCAACGCCTGCCCGCATTTGACATTTCTCGCCACCAGCCGCGAGCCGCTGGGCATCGCCGGCGAGGCGATCTGGCGGGTGCCGTCGTTGTCACTGGCCGACGAGGCGGTCGCGCTGTTCACCGACCGGGCCCGCCGCGCCCGCCCCGACTTCTGCGTAACCGACGACAACGCCGAGCTCGTGCTGGAAATCTGCCGCCGCCTCGACGGCATGCCGCTGGCCATCGAACTGGCGGCGGCGCGGGTACGGGCGCTCTCACTAACCCAGATCGTCGACAGTCTCCACGACCGCTTCCGGCTACTGACCGGCGGCGCGCGCACCGCGGTGCGACGCCAACAGACGCTGCGCGCCTCGGTGGACTGGTCGCATGCGCTGCTCACCGATCCCGAACGGATCCTGTTGCGCCGGCTGGCCGTCTTCATGGGCGGGTTCGACTTCGACGCCGCACAGGCGATCGGCACCGGCGGCGACGTGGAGGTCTACCAGATCCTGGACCAGCTCGGCCTCCTGGTCGACAAGTCGCTGGTGGTCGCCGAAGACGCCCGGGGCGCGATGCGTTACCGGCTGTTGGAGACGGTGCGGCAATACGCTTTGGAGAAGCTCGGTGAGTCCGGCGAGGCCGACGAGGTGCGCACGCGGCACCGTGATTACTACACGGCCACCGCAGCCCGCCTTGAATCGGCGGCCAAGCCGACGTTCGACCGGCTGCTGGAGTGGGCGGAAGTCGAGATCGACAATCTACGGGCCGCGTACGTGTGGAGCCGCGAGATTGGTGATATCAACGCGGCACTGCGGCTGGTCTCGTCGCTTGTCAACTTCTGGAACAGGCGAGGGCGGTTGGCGGAAGGCATTGCCGGGTTCGACGGCGTCTTGACCGACGTACGCCACGAGGGAATCGAACCGGCGGTGTGGGTGCGTGCAGTCGCCGACCACGGAGTCCTCGCGGCGGCGGCGGCCGGCACCGCCAGCACGAAGCGGGCGCATGATGCTCTCGCGATTGCACGTCAACTCGACGACCCGGCGTTGGTCGCGCTGATCCTCACCGCCTGCGGCATGTTGGCTTTCTACAGCGCCGAATTCGCCGAGCCGTTCTTGATCGAGGCGATCGAGCAAGCTGAGATGGCCGGTGACCGGGCGCAGATCGCGCAGATCCGCAACCTGCAAGCAGTCACCGCGTGTTTCGCGGGTGATCCGATCAATGCGCGGAATGCCGCCGAAGAAGCACGAGAAATCGCCGACGCCCTCGGCGACCGGTTCATCTCACGGAACTCTCGCATATGGCTGGGAGTGGCGCTGTGGATGCAGGGCGAACTCGGCGCCGCCGATCGATCGCTCGCCTCCTTGGCCGACGACGCCACGACGGCGAACGAGTTGACCAACAAGGTGAATGGTCATATTGGTCGCGGGGTTGTGCTCGCCCACCAGGGCCAGGCAGCCGCTGCCCGTGCTGCTGCGGAAGCCGCCGAAGAGGGTGCGGCGGCGATGGGCGGTTTCTATAGCGATACGGTCTACGCCGTATTCGCCTACGCCGCACTGGCGAACGGTGACGCCGACGGGGCGAAGCTGGCATGCGAGACAGCCTGGCGGCACACCGTCGGATTCCGCGAGATCTTCGTCAGGAGCATGAGCCCGATGGCCGAGGCGGCGCTGGCGTGTGGTGACCTCGCCGACGCCCGCCGCTGGGCAGACGAAACCGTTGCCGTGGCGCCCGGTTGGTACCGGATGGCCGCATTGACGGCGCGGGCCTTCGTCGCGCTGGCCCAGGGCGAGCCGGAGCAAGCCGAGCGCGACGCGCATGTGGCGCTGAGGATCGTCGCCGAGACGCGGGGTTATCTGCGCCTTCCCGACCTCCTGGAATGCCTCGCGCGCATCGCTGCCGCAAGTGGGACCCATCAGTACGCGGCGCGTATCCTCGGCGCCGCAGCATCTATCCGGCAGCAGGCCGGACAGATGCGCTGGCCATTGCATGAGGCCGGCCTGAACGCCGCGATCACGGTAATCCGGGATGCGTTGGGACAGGATGACTTTGATGTCACTTGGGCAGAAGGGGCTGCGCTGTCCACCGAGGACGCGATCGCCTACGCGCAACGCGGGCGCGGCGAACGCAGACGCCCGTCGAACGGCTGGGCGTCGCTGACACCCACCGAACTCGATGTCGTTCGCCTGGTCGGCGAGGGGCTCACCAACAAAGACATCGCCGCCCGGCTTTTCGTCTCGCCACGGACCGTGCAAACGCACCTCACCCACGTCTATACGAAGGTCGGCGTGACGTCGCGCGTACAGCTCGCCCAGGAGGCGGCCCGCCAGCGCTGAGCCTGCCAGTAGGCTCATGGCGGTGAGCGCACGCGCAGGAATCGTTGTCACCGGAACCGAGGTCCTCACCGGACGGGTCCAAGATGCGAACGGCCCCTGGATCGCCGATCGCCTGCTGGAGCTGGGCGTCGAGCTGGCCCACATCACGATCTGCGGCGACCGGCCCGCCGACATCGAGGCGCAGCTTGGGTTCCTGGCCGACCAGGGTGTGGACCTTATCGTCACCAGTGGCGGTCTGGGGCCGACCGCCGACGATATGACCGTCGAGGTGGTGGCCCGCTTCTGCCGACGCGAGCTGGTGCTGGACGCCGAGGTCGAAGAGAAGATCGCCAACATCCTCAAGAAGCTGATGGCGCGCAACCCCGCGTTCCAATCCGCCTTGGATCCCGGAACTTTCGAGTCGCTGCGCGCCGCGAATCGCAAACAGGCGATGATTCCCGCCGGGGCTCAGGTGCTCGACCCGGTCGGCACCGCGCCCGGCGTCGTCGTCCCCGGCAAGCCGACGGTGATCGTGCTGCCGGGTCCGCCGCGCGAGCTGCAGCCCATGTGGCACACGGCCATTGAGACACCCGCAGCGCAGGACGCGATATCCGGCCGGACCGAGTACCGGCAGGAAATGCTGCGGATGTTCGGGCTGCCCGAGTCGGGGCTGGCCGAAACGCTGCGCGACGCCGAAACCGCCGTGCCCGGCTTCGCGCAACTCGAGATCACCACCTGCCTGCGACGCGGCGAGATCGAAATGGTCACCCGGTACGAGCCCGATGCGGCGGACGCGTACGCACAATTGGTCAAGTTGCTGCGGGAGAAGCACGGCCAGCAGCTCTACTCCGAGGACGGCTCGCGCGTCGACGATCTGGTGGCGCAACTGCTGACCGGGCACCGGATCGCGACGGCGGAGTCCTGCACCGCGGGACTGCTGGCGGCGCGGCTGACCGATCGGCCCGGCTCATCGGATTATGTGGCCGGCGGCGTCGTGTCCTACTCGAACGAGGCGAAGACGGAGCTGCTCGGCGTCGACCCGGCGCTGATCACCGCGCACGGCGCGGTCTCAGAGCCGGTGGCCGAGGCGATGGCCGCGGGGGCGTTGCAGCGCTTCGGGGCCGACACCGCGGTCGCGATCACCGGAATCGCCGGCCCGGGCGGCGGTACCGAGGAAAAGCCGGTGGGCACAGTATGTTTCAGCGTGCAGGCCGACGGCCGCACCGATACCCGCACACTGCGGCTTCCCGGCAACCGATCGGATATCCGGGAGCGCTCGACGACGGTGGCCATGCACCTGCTGCGGCGGCTATTGGCCAACGACGAATAGCGTCACGTCACTTCGCTTGCAAGGAAAGCGCTTTGGGTGGTGCCGAACCGGATCCCGGTGGCGTCCTTCCCGATCAGTGTCAGCACCGCGACCGCGATCAGCACCGGCACGATGGTCGCCGCCAACGCGAACGGGTAGCCGTGCGATTCGGCAAGGCGTTCCTGGATCGGCAAGTTGAACGCGGCAAGCAGGTTTCCGAGCTGGTAGGTCACGCCCGGGTACAGGCCGCGAATGGCATCCGGGGACATCTCGGTGAGGTGGGCGGGGATCACGCCCCATGCGCCCTGCACGAAAAGCTGCATCATGAACGAACCCAGGCACAGCATCGCCGCGCTGCGCGAGTACGCGAACAACGGGACGATCGGCAGCGCCAGAATCGCACAGAAGACCACGGTGTAGCGGCGGCTGAACCGCTGCGACAGCGTCCCGAAGACCAGACCCCCGAAGATGGCGCCGACGTTGTAGACGACCACGATCCACTTGACCGTCGTGCTGGACAGGGCGGCGCCCTGGTTGGCGTGGGCGCCCAGGAACGTCGGGTAGACGTCCTGCGTCCCGTGGCTCATCCAATTGAAGGCCGTCATCAGCAACACCAGGTAGACGAACCGCCGGATGATCGCGCCGCTGCGCAGCACATCGCGGATCCGGGTGCTGGTGAGCTTCATCTGGTCCTGCGCGGCTTCCCAGACCTCCGACTCCTCCACCCGGTAGCGGATGATCAGGCTGATCAAGGCGGGGATGACGCTCAGGCCGAACAACCACCGCCACGACAGCCCCAGCCAATCCATCACCACCAGCGAGGCGACGCTCGCCAGCAGGTAGCCGAACGCGTACCCCTCCTGCAGCAGTCCGGAGAAGAATCCCCGTCGTTCGACGGGAACCTTTTCCATGGCGAGCGCGGCGCCGAGCCCCCACTCACCGCCCATGCCGATGCCGTACAGCAGCCGCAGGATCACCAGCACGGTGAAGTTGGGCGCGAAGGCGCACAGGAACCCCACCACCGAATAGAACATGACGTCGACCATCAGCGGCAGCCGCCTGCCGACGCGGTCGGCCCACAGCCCGAACAGCAGCGCGCCGACCGGGCGCATGATCAGGGTGGCCGTGGTGACGAACGCGACCTCCGCCTTGCTGTGATGGAACGTCTTGGCGATATCGGCGTAGACGAGCACCACGATGAAGTAATCGAAGGCGTCCATCGTCCAGCCCAGTAGAGCCGCGACGAATGAGTTTCGCTGATCGGTGGTCAACTTCTGTCGAGGGTTGGTCACGTCAGCATCGTGGCCTACACAGCGCGTCGGCGCGACCTGTTTCAACATCCGCGGTCCGGGAGTAAGTTCCGGATACATGCGGATCATCGATGCCGACGGACACGTCGCCGAGAATTCTTCGCTGGCAACCGAAGCAATCAAGCGATGGCCGGAACACGTCAAACCCAGCACACACGGTCGGCTCGGCTTGACGCTCGAAGGCCGCAACTATCCCGAGGACCAGGGCCCGGGGGCGGGATGCCCACCCGAGCACGGGATCAGCAAGGCACCCGACATCAATTGCCGCTCACCCGAGGGGGTGCTGGGCGACGCCGATCGCGATCATATCGACACGATGGTGCTGTATCCGAGCATGGGCCTGTGCGCGCCCAGCCTCGAAGATCCCGATTTCGCCGCCGGATTCTCCCGCCTGTACAACCAGTGGATCGCGGACTACTGTGCCTCCTCCGGCGGCCGGTTGCGCGGCGTCGCGGTGACGCCGATCGAGCACGGCCAAGCGGCCATCGACGTCATGACCGAGGCCAAAGAGCTTGGGCTGGTTGCGACTTTGGTGCCGCCGGCGCTCAAGAGCCGCAACCTCGACCACCCCGACCTCGACCCGTTCTACGCCGCCGCCGTCGACCTCGGCATGCCGTTGGGTGTGCACGGCGCCCCGGGCATCCATCTGCCCAAGATCGGGGTGGACCGCTTCACGAACTACATTCAGGTGCACTGCATCAGTTTTCCGTTCGACCAGATGACGGCGATGACCGCGATGGTCTCGGGCGGGGTCTTCGAGCGCCACCCCGAGTTGCGGGTCGCCTTCCTCGAAGCGGGCGCGGGCTGGGTGCCGTTCTTCATCGATCGGCTGCACGAGCATTACGAGAAGCGCGGCGACTGGGTGGAACGCGGCTGGCGTCGCGATCCGCACGAGTATCTGGCCGCCGGCAACATCTGGGTGACGTGCGAGCCGGAGGAACCGATCCTGCCCGGCGTGATCGACGTGCTGGGCGACGATTTCATCATGTTCGCCAGCGATTACCCGCACTGGGACGGTGAATGGCCCGAGAGCACCAAGCACCTGCGCACGCGGAGCGATATCAGCGAGGACTCCCGGGCGAAGATCGGCGGCCTGAACGCGCAACGCTTCTACAACCTGAATTGAACGGCTGCACAATCCTCGCGGCAGACGGCCCGATAGCCTCGTCAGACACCGGGATTCTTGAAAGGCGACGATCTGAGATGACAGATAAATGGTTCTCCGATATCAGCGCGCCGGGACAGTTGACCCTCGCGGATCTGTGTGACCAGATCGAGCAGAAAATCCACCTCAACGCGGACAACCAGAAACCACCGCAGGAGTTCCCCGATTGGCAGTCGTGCGTGGCAGATCGGGACGCCACCATCTACAAGTTGAGCGCGGCTGTAGTCAACCTGTGCCAGATGGTGAAGTACCTGGCGTCGGAGATGCGGGACGACGCTTAGCGGCAGCGATCGGAAAGCTCCTGTTTGCGCCGAGGAATTCCCACGGTGAACTAAACGGGCTGCCCTTTCACACGGCTGGTGAGAGGATTTGGGCATGGGCCCTTTTCTGCTTCGCGCCGCACTGACCGGTTTCGCGCTATGGCTCGTCACGAAGTTCGTCCACGGGATCACGTTCGTCGGCGGTGACACCAAGCTGCAACGGGTCGGCATAATCTTCGTCGTCGCCGTGATCTTCGGTCTGGTCAACGCGTTCATCAAGCCGATCGTTCAGCTCTTGTCGATCCCGCTGTACATCCTGACCCTCGGCCTGTTCCACGTCGTCGTCAACGCGTTGATGTTGTGGATCACCGCCTGGATCACCGACCACACCACCCACTGGGGCCTGGCGATCGACCATTTCTGGTGGACGGCGATCTGGGCCGCGATCGTGCTGTCGATCGTGAGTTGGTTGCTGTCCCTGGTGATTCGCCGCACCCGCGCCTGAAAGCTCAGCGGGCGTGCCATCGCGGCGGTCGTTTTTCCGCGAAGGCGCGCGGCCCTTCCTTGGCGTCCTCGGTCTCGAAAATGCGGTCGCTGTGCCGGGTTTCGTTGTCGTAGGCCGCCTCGAGGTTTAGCGCCAAACCCTCCACGACGGATTGTTTGGTCGCGGAGACGGCCAGCGGCGCGTTGGCCGCAATGCGTTCGGCGTAGTCGTACGCGGTATCCATCAGCTGGCTCGCCGGGGCGATCCGGTTGATCAGTCCCATGGCGAGTGCCCGCTCGGCGTCGACCATGTCGGCCGTCAGCAGGAACTCCATCGCCAACGGGTAGGGCATCTGACGTGGCAGCCGCACGGTGGTTCCGCCTCCGGCGAACAAGCCGCGTTTCGGCTCCATCACCGCGAATCGCGCTTCGGGCACCGCCACTCGAATATCGGTTGAACTCAACATCTCGAAGCCGCCCGCGACGCACGTACCGTTCACCGCGGCGATGATCGGTTTGTAGACGGGAAAGCGATGCAGAACGGCGTGAATGGCGTCGTCCTTGTTCCACCCGTCGGGTCTGGGCAGCTCACCCGTCAGCTCCGGAATGAATTTCTTGAGGTCGGCCCCGGTGCAGAAGTCCCGGCCGATGCCGGTGACCACCGCGACCCAGGCCCGATCGTCGTCGCGGAACGTGGCCCAGGCGTGGGCCAGGTCGCGAAAATGGGCCATGTCCAGCGAGTTTCGCGTCTCGGGACGATTGATCGTGATGGTGGCGATGCGCTCGTCCAGCCGGTAATCGATGCTCACGCCGAAACCCCATCGACCAGGCTCACCACGTCGCGGGCGCACCCCCAGGACAGGGTGACGCCGTTGCTGCTGTGGCCGTAATTGTGGATGCACAATGCCCGTTTGCGCGCAGGCCCCAGCGGCTCGGCTTCCACCCGCACCGACGGACGGTCGGGCCGCAGTCCGGTGATCACCTCGATCACCTCGGCGTCGTTGAGGCGCGGCTCGATGCGCCGGCAACGCTGCAGGATGCGCCCGGTCACCTCGGGATCCGGCGTGGTGTCCCAGCGGCCGGGGATGCTGATGCCGCCGCAGACGACTCGCTGCGGGTGCGGAAAGAAGCAGGTCCATTCCGGGCCGCTGTTGAGTTCCAGAAACAGTTGCCGCAGACCGGGATTGGTCAGCACGACATGCTGGCCGAACAGCGGCCGCACGGTGTCGTCGCCCGTCAGCGCGCCGGCGGCGAGGCCCGCGCAGTTGACGATGATTCCAGCGGCGTCGGCGGCCTCGTCCAGGGACCGCAGCGGATGCTCCTCGATTTCGCAGCCGGCGGCCGTCAGCCGCCGGGTCAGATAGTCGAGATAGTGCGGCATGTCGATCATCGGCACGGTGGCGCGAAATCCGGTGCCGAAGCCCTCGGGGACGTCGCCCGGGGCGGCCGGGCGCAGGTCGGGGATCAGGGTCGCCGCCGACGCCATCGCCTCGCTCGTGGTGAGCTCGCCGACGGCCAGCGCGGGCGCCAGCAGCACGCCGGAGTCGGGATCCCCGGCAAGCTCGGTGAACACCTGCAGCGAGTGCTCGGTCCAGCCCAGCGTCTCGGCGGCGCGTTCGGCGGGTCGCGGGGGACTCCAGACGGCGCCCGCCACCGCCGAGGTCGTCCGCTGTGGCATCGTCGCCGCCCATACCCGCACCGGCCAGCCCGCCTCGGCCAGACAGATGGCCGACGTCAATCCGCTGACGCCGGCACCGACGACGACGATCTGCTGCGTATGTGCCACGGCGCCACGGTAGCGAAAACGAGCCGGTCGCGGGCCGCGGTTAAGTCAGCGGCGGGCGCGATCAGGACCGATCAGGAATGCGCGGCCTGCGGGGCCGGCGATGCCGGAGCTTGCGGGGACGCCGGAGCCGGTGAGGCCGCCGGAGCCTGCGGAGCCGGGGACGCGGCGGGCGACTTCGGAGCCGGGGCCTGCTGTGGGTTGTTCCCACCGAGCAGGCTGTTGAGGATGCCGAGCGTGCCCTGCACACCCGCGGGCGGCGCGCTCGGAGGCAGAGCAGCATCCGGAGTCAGCTGCCAGGGCTGGCAGCCCGAGGTCTTGAACGCTTTGTCGCCCGGTTCGATCTGCACCACCTGCGGCTTTTTCGACATCGCGTTATCGATCAGGGCGCCGTCCGGGTTGCCGGTCCGCTTCCAGTAGCAGGTGCCATCGCCGACGGGTCCGCCCGAGCTGTAGATGCCCGGCGAGATGTCGCTTCCCACTGCGTAGATGCCGTCCTTGTCGATGGACGTCTTCGGGCCCGCTGGGGCGGGGGTGGCCCCCGGTGCCGCGTTCGGGGACGGCGACGCCGCAGGTGCCGGACCCGGCGCCGGGCCCTGTGTCTCGTCCGGGTCGGCGCTCGCAACGACCGTGGACGCGGCCCAGCCCGCGACCATCAGACTCGCAGCAACCATCCGTGCCGCAGTAGGTACTCCACCCATAGAAATCGAGGGTACCGGGGTCAACAACCTAATTCACATCGTTGTGAAATCTCCCCGGGCGGCAAACCGGGCGGCAGAGAGCGCCTAAGCCAGCCGCCGCACTCGGCCGGCGTAACCGAGCGCGTGTTCGTAGGTCTCGAGGTTGTCGCGGGAAATCTTCGCGTGCACCGGGCGCTCCAGAAAGAAGCGCAGCACCGGGTTGTAGGCGTGATAGGTCTCGTGGAACGTCAGCACGGTCGTGCCGTCCGGCTGCTCTTCGAGCTGGTGATAGCCCTCGGCGCGCGACCAGAGCGGGGCGCCGACCGCGGTGTATCGCGACAGCTTGTTCAGCTCGGCCTCGGTCACCGTCTCCCACGACCGCGCCCTGCCGCCGGACAGCAGATACTTCGGCACTTTGTATACGCAGGTGCGGACCAGCCCCTCGCCGGCCTCGTTGCCTTCGTTGAGGATTTTCATGCTGCCGCCCGGCCACTCGAGCACCCGCGGGCGCGGGGCGTCCGGCGGTACCGGCGGATGCAGCACCCGCCAGACTTTTTGCGGCGGAGCATCGACGTGGAATCGCACGGTGTAGGACTGCATCAGGGTTCTCCCCAGCCGTCCCAGAAAGTGATGGTCTCCGCGGGCGGCCGCTTGGCCGGCCGGAAGTCGGTGCCGATCGTGTAGGCGACGGGGAACAGCGCGGCCTGCATGACGGTGGGCGGAATGCCGAGCAACTCGGCAACCTCCTTCTCCTTGAACAGGTGCATCGTCGTCCAGACCGAACCCAGTCCGCGCGAGCGCAGCGCCAGCAGAAAGCTCCAGCCCGCCGGGATGATCGATGCCCAGGCCGCCGCGGCGATACCCGGTTCAGCGGTGTCGATCCGCTCCTCGAGACAGGGAATGACGTGCACCGGTACCTCGGCCAGCGTCTCGGTCAGGCTCATCGCGCTCTGGTACACCCGCTGGGTCTGCGCGTCGCTCGCGTTGTCGGCCGCGTACGCGAGGTACTGCGCACCGATGCTGCGATAGATCTCGGCGATCGCGGCCCGCTTGTCGGCATCGGTGATCACCAGCCAGCGCCAGTTCTGCGTGTTGCTGGCCGTGGGCGCCTGCATCGCCAACCGGATGCACTCCAGGATCACGTCGCGACCGACCGGGCGGGTCAGGTCGAGGCGTTTGCGAACCGCCCGCGTGGTGCTCAACAATTCGTCGACGGTGGCGACGTCCATGTGTTCCTTCCCGATGCGTGACCAGAAACGTGATTATCAGAGTGGTTAGTGGTGTGATCAGAGGTCGATGGCGCAAGACTGGTCGACGCCCAGCACGCTCAGGGAGCGCCCCAGGCCGAGGAAGACGGCGACGCACAGCGTGAGATCCAGAATCTCCTCATCGGAGAAGGACTCCCGAAGTCGTTGAAAGAACGCATCGTCGATCGACGCGTGGTCCGTGGCGAAGCGTTCGGCGTACTCGATGCAAAGGCGTTGGCGCGGCGTGTATCCCGGGTAGCTGGCATATGCGCGGACGTTGTCGTACAGCTCGGGCGCCACACCCGCGTCCAGCACGGACGGGGCGCGGAAGTCCGCGCAGGCGACGCAGTCGTTGATCATGGCGATGCGCATTCTGGCGAGCTCGCGCTCCTCGGCCGGCAGGATGCTCTGCTGATACGCGCCGCGGATCATGCGTTCGACCATGCCGCCCAGTTGTGGTCGCAGCGTCCAGATCATGGCGGCTTCGCCGCCGGGGCCATCGGGCACGTCGAGACGGGCCATCAGCGAACTCCTGCCCGGTGAAAAGAGGTACTGACCCGAGCCAACCAGATCATGGTCGCCGAGGCCAGGCATAGACCCGGCAAACGGTTTGGAGTTACCGTCTCGGCGTGCTGTTCATGCACGAGGTGCACACGGTGCGCGGCCGCCACGAAGACGACTTCGAGGCCGCGTTCCGGCACGGCTGGATGCCCATGCTCGCCGCCGGCGACGATGCGCGGCTGCTGTGGTACGCCGACCACGCCCAGGGCAGCGGCCCGTCCTACACGGTCGTCACCGTCACCGCCGTCAGAAACGGAGCCGCGTGGGAGCGTCTCGCGCTCCGCGTGCAACGAGGCGATCTGCAGACATGGATGCGCGGACTGGACGAACTACGGCACGGGGTCGAGGCCAAACTGTTGGTGGCACTCCCGTGGTCGCCGCTGCGGGACGTGGCGTTCAACGAGGTACCGGCCGACGGGCGGGAGCACGAACTGAGCCTCTACATGGAAGACACCATGTGGCCCTACCAAGACAAGTTCGAGGAATACGTCGCCCGCTGCGGGGATGTGTATGCCGCAGGCCTCGAACGCCCCTCGGCAATGCTGGCGATCCAGGCGGCTTTCCAGCCCGCCCTGGGCAGCCACCTTCGCCGCGAGGTCGTTTTGATGCAGCGCATCCAGCGCCCCAAGCAACTGCTCGGATTGCTCCGAACCCGGATTCCCGACGAATACCGCGCCCCGGGAACCTGGATGCACGACGCCCTGGAGCTGCGCGACCAGTGGACCAGCCGGCTGTTGCGCACCTCCGCGTGGTCGCCCTGGTACTGAGCGGCGCGCATGAACATCGGGACGATCCTCGACACCGCCGCGGCCGGCGATCCCGCTCGGACCGCGCTGATCATCGACGGGCGGCCCATCGATTACGGCGAGGTGGCGGATTCGGTCCGCCAGTGCGCCGCGGGACTTGCCGCCTGCGGAGTGCGGGCCGGCCAGCGTGTCGCTGTCCTCGACGGCGGAAGTCTGCTGTCGATCGCGGCCTTGCTCGGGGCGGCGCGCATCGGTGCGGCGGCCGCGCTGATGAATCCCGCGCTGACCCCGCACGAGATCCACGGGCTCGTCGACAACGCCGGTTGCGCCGGGGTGGCCGTGGCGGGGGCGCCGTACGCCGACCGGCTCCGCGACGCCGGCATACCCGCGGTGCTGACCGCAGCGGATCTGATCATGACCACCCGTCGGCCCGGCGACGAACCCACCGACAGCGCCGACGACCGGGACGCCTTGATCCTTTTCACCAGCGGGACAACCGGACTGCCCAAGGCCGTCGCCATCACGAGCAAGCAGCTCACGAGACGGATCAAGGGGATGGCGGCACCATTTCAAGCGCAGGCCCGACCGGCGGTGGGGATGATGTGCGTCCCCTTCTTCCATGTCGGCGGCGCACTGGGCATCCTCGGGAGCTTGTACTCCGGCAACACCTCGGTGATACAGCAGCGATTTGACGCCGGCGAGTGGCTACGTCTGGTGTCAGAGCACCGCGTGACCACCACGTTCATGGTGCCGACGATGCTGCAGCGCATCCTCGACCATCCCGACTTCGCGGGTACGGATCTGACGTCGCTGGTCGCCATCGCCTACGGCGCCGCCGCAGCGCCCGTCAGATTGGTGCGCAGGGCGATGACCGCGCTTCCACATGTGGCTTTCGCCAACGTGTTCGGCCAGACCGAGACCCTCGGCGCGTACACGACCCTGATGCCGGACGATCACCGCGATCCCGCTCGCGCGGGTTCCGTGGGCCGACCGCTACCCGGGGTCGACGTGCGCGTCGTGGATCCGGACACGGGCAGCGACGTCGAAACCGGAACGGTCGGCGAGTTGTGGGTGAACACCACCCAGAATGTCACCGCGGGCTGGCTGCACACCGGCGATCTGGCCCGCCAGGACCCCGACGGCTACATCTTCCCGAGTGGCCGCCTGAGTGACACCATCAACCGCGGGGGAGAGAAGTTCGGTCCGACCGAAGTCGAGGAAGCGCTGCGTTCCCACGCGGCAGTGCTCGACGTCGCAGTCGTCGGCGTCGCCGACGACGAACTCGGTCAGCGGGTGGGGGCCGTCGTATCTGCCTGCACACCAGTCACTCTCGACGAGCTGCGCGCGCACTGTCGCGAGCTGATCGCTTACTTCAAGCTGCCCGAGCGGCTGGTGATCGTCGACGACATCCCCTACAGCTCAACCGGGAAGATCAATCGCCGCGAGCTCGCCGCGCTGATTGCGAATGACGCCTGAACCCCTGGAGTTCCCATGCTGTTCCTTCACGAGACCCACAGCGTGGTCGGTGCGCGCCAAGACGATTTCGAGGCCGCATACCGCGAGGGATGGATGCCGACACTGGCAGAAGAGGACGACGCTCGACTGCTCTGGTACACCAATCACGCCCACGGGTCCGGGATGTCGTACAACGTGGTCACGATCACCGGCATCGTCGACGGCGCGGCCTGGGAGCGACTCGCACGCCGAGCGCAGAGCGGTGACCTCCGACCCTGGATGCGCGAGCTGGACAACCTGCGCCACGAAGTCAGCGGCAAGATCCTGCTGCCGGTTCCGTGGTCACCGCTTCAGACCGTGGACTTGACGACCGTGCCCACCGACGGGTCCACGCACGGGCTGACGTTGTTCATGGAAGACACCGGGTGGCCCTACGCGCCGCTCGACGACTACATCCGCTCCTGGGACGAGATCTACTATCGGCCACTGTCTCGGGCACCCGCGCGGATGCGGATCCTGGATATTCAGGCGTGCTTCCAGGTCGCGCACGGCAGCCATCGACGGCGAGAAGCGATGCTGTGGCAGAGGATTGACGACGCCAACAACTACGCGGCGCTCGTCCACTTGCTCACCACCGAGATCCCGCCCGAGCACCGGGCGCCGGGCAGCTACATGTTCGAAGCGTTGAAGTTCCGCGATCAATGGGAGAGTCGGTTGCTGCGCACCTCGGACTGGTCACCCCTCTACTGAGCCGAGGGGCCAGCCCGGTTGAGGATGCGCTTCGCTTGACTCACCATGTCGGCGACGATCTCGGCGGCGGGACGGACCTCGTGGATGCGCCCCACCCCTTCGCCGGTAAGGATGGCGGCGGTGTCGAAATCCTCTGCGGCGACGGCCTTCTCGTAGGTGCTGATCGCCTCGGGCAGTCGCGCCGACAGCGCGGCCTCATTGCCGTGCCAGGTGTCGGTGAAGGCGTTGCTCAGCGCCCGCGCGTCGTATCCGGCGGGCCAATCGAGGTGGCGCACAACGTCATAGACGCGGGTACGCACGGTGTCGTCTCCGCCGGCCAACAGGGCCCGCTGCTGGGCTCTCGGCGACACCAGCGCCTCCGGCGTCGCCCAGAACCTGGTTCCCACGACCGCGCCGTCGGCGCCGAGCGCCAGCGCGGCCGCCAGCCCGCGGCCATCACCGACGCCGCCGGCGGCCACCACCAATGTGTCGGGTGAGCGATCCGCCACGAGGTCGACGATCTCGGGCACCAGGGTGAACGTCGACCGCACGCTCATCCCGTGTCCACCGGCCTCGCCGCCCTGAGCCGCGATGACTTGCGCCCCGGCGTCGACGGCACGGCGCGTCTGATCGAGGTTCTGCACCTGCGCGATGAGCGGGACGCCGGCCGCGTGGATGCGGTCGGCGAACGGCTGCAGCTCGCCGAACGACAGCATCACGGTCGCCGGCCGCTGGGCCAGCGCCATGTCCAGCGCTCCGGGATTGCGGGCCAGGCTCCAGGTGATGAACCCGTATCCGACCCGGGTGCCGTCGGCCTGCCCGATCTCGGACTGCAGCCATTCGGTGTCGCCGTAGCCCCCGCCGATGAGGCCCAGGCCGCCGGCCCGCGTCACCGCCGCCGCGAGCCTGCCCCCGGAGACCAGGGCCATCGGCGCGAGCAGGATGGGCTGCTCGATCCCGAACAACTCGGTGAGCCGTGTCGGCAAACCCATCGCGGCGCTCACGTGAGCTCGCCGGTCAGGAACTGCGCCCTACCGTGGCCGAAAGACCAGTCCTCGTCCCCGTTTTCGGTGATCGAGACGATCAGATCGGCCGGGTCCAGGCCGCAGCGGTCGGCGAGACGGGCCGCCAGCAACTCATAGAACTTCTGCTTGAGCTCACGGCGACGGCGTCGGCTCACGACGTGCAAGACCACCTGGCGCGACGAACGATCGATGCCGAGACCGGTATCCAGCGTGACGATCTCGTGCGCGGGGTGGGTGTGCACCACCTGGTAGCGATCCCGCTCGGGGACACCGAACGCCTCTACCACCGTCTCGTGGATCGCGTCCAGCAGTGCGCGAACTTCGGACCGCGTACGACCCTCGACGAGGTCGACATACAGCAGCGGCATTTTTCCTCCTGCGAACGACAGCGCGGATTGCGCGTCCTTTGCAACCGACGTTAGGTGCCCGGTACTCCCGCGTGAAATGCCTTCTGTAGGACATCTATGCTCATCACGCATGGACGTGGTGCAGGCCGGCCGAGTCGAATTGCGTCACCTTCGGGCGTTCGAAGCGGTGGCGCGCCTCGAATCGTTCACGCAGGCCGCCCAGGAACTGAGCATCACCCAGCCCGCGCTGAGTCGAACCGTCCAGCAACTCGAAGACGCACTGGAAGCCACGCTGCTGGACCGGAGTTCGCGACACGTCACCGCCACCCAGGCCGGGCGGGTCTTCCTCGATTACGTCGAGCGGGTCCTCGCCGAATTGGGGCGCGGTGTCGACGCCGTCCGGCAGCAGGCGAGCATCCGCCTGGGGTTCAGCTGGCTGCTGCCCGATCCGTGGGCGCAGGACACCGTGGCGCGTTTCGAGCGGGCCGCCCGGACCACCGTCAACCTGATCCGCACCGACGACGCGCTCGGTGCGGTCCAGCAGGGCAGGGTCGATGTCGCCCTGGTGCGCGGGCACGTGACATCGACCGCCGTCCGAATCGTGCACCTTTTCGACGAGCCACGGGTGGCGGTGTGTTCCGTTCATTCACCCCTGGCCAAACGAGGGGCACTGGATTGGGCCGAGGTGCCACGGTGGCCGCTGGTGGTCAACACCGCCAGCGGCACCACTGGACCCTGGTCATGGCCCGCGGGAGTCGGACCCGAAACCGTGGTCGAGACAAAGAATTTCGATGAGTGGATCGAATCAGTCGCGGCCGACCGGGGCATCGGGGTCATCCCCGATGTCGCCATCCGGCGCAACATCCACCCGGGCGTGCGGTTCGTCGCCCTGCAGGGTGCACCCGACATTCCCGTCGCCCTGGCGTTTGTGAAGCGGGCCAACGGCCCCGCGCTTCGTCGCTTCATCGCGGTGGCAGTGGAGACCGCGGCGGACCAGTGACGAAGGGTGCCCCGACGGCGCGGGCACCGTCAGGCAAGCGGCGCCAGGCCGGAGCGCACCAGATCCAGGCTCGCGGTCACGTCTTGGCCGAGGTCGCCGGAACAACCTCTGCGGCCCCAGTTCTCCACTGCCGCAACCAGCGCGGCGGCGATCGCCGAACCCGCGACCTCGGCGGCCAGATCGATGTTCGCCAGGTCCGGATTCCGCGCCCTGACGAAGTCGGTGAGCACGCGGGCGAACGAGGACTGCACGACGCGCAGGTGACCGGCGATGCGCTCGGCGCTGATCAGCTCCGCCCGGGCGGCCGCGGCCTGGCGAACCACTTCGAGGTCGTGCGGGAATGCGGCAACGCTGGCCAGCACCGCGTCGAACAGCGGTTCCGAGGGCGGACGTTGGGCGAGCGCTTCGGCCAGCCATTCCAGCTGGGTCTCGTAGTCCTGGAAGAGCACGGCTTCCTTGGTCGGGAAATGCCGGAAGAAGGTGCGTTCGGTGACACCGGCCTCGCGGGCCAACTCGGTGACGGTGACGTTCGCAAACCCCTTGTGGGCGAAGCTCTTCAGCGCCGCTCGACGAAGCGCCTCATGCGTCGATCGTCGTCGTTGTTCATGACGGTTGCCCGGGGCAGTCATCTCAGCGGTGATCGTATCCCAGGCCACGGCAGAACTGACGTCTTCCAATTGTGTCAGTACTGACATATTCTTGGCACGCGGTTACCCGATGGAGGCGAGGGCCAAGACCATGGGCAATACGGATTACGACGCGATCGTGGTGGGCGCCGGGCACAACGGGCTGACCGCGGCGGCGATCCTGCAACGCGCCGGCCTGCGCACGGTGTGCCTGGAAGCCAACACCTACGCGGGCGGCATGGCGGCGACGGTCGAGTTGATCGACGGCTTCCGGTACGAGATCGCCGGTTCGGTGCAGTTTCCCATGGCGAGCCAACTCGCGAAGGACCTCGGGCTGGACACCCTGCCGGCGGTGGAGCCCGACGTCATGTCGACCAACATCGGCGAACACGGCGAAGAGCCGATGATCTTCTACCGCGACCCGATGCGGCTGATGACGCATCTGAGCGACAAGCACGGGTTCGAGGCGGTCACCGGCATGGCCGAATTGATCGGCTGGAGCCAGGGTCCGGCGAAGGCGCTGGGCCGTTTCGACGTGCGCCGGCCACCCAAGACCCTGGACGAGATGTATGCCTGCGCGACCAACGACGACGAACGCCGGGCGATTCACGAAATGCTGTTCGGCTCGGCCATGGACGTGATCGACCGCTACCTGCCGGACAAAGACAAGCACGCGGTCATGCGCGGGATGCTGGCATTCCTCGCGGTCAACTCGACCTACCGCGGCCCGTACACACCGGGCAGCGCGACCTGTCTGGCCTTTGCGCTGGCGGTACCCGACAACAGCACCGCGATGATGACCAAGTTGAAGGGCGGCATCGGCGCGCTCACCGAACACCTGCGAGAGCTGTTCGTTGCCCACGGCGGCGAGATCCGGTTCCGCACCAAGGTCGAGGAGATCCTGGTCGACCAGGAGCGAGTGACCGGCGTACGACTGCGCGACGGGTCGACGATCTCGGCGCCGATCGTGGTGTCCAACCTGTCGCCCGACGTCACGCTCACCGAACTGATCGCACTCGAACACGTTCCCGCGCAGCTGGTTTCGCGTGTCTCCGGCCGCGACCACCGGGCCTCGTTCGTGCAGATCCACTTCGCCCTGGACGGGCTGCCCGAGTTCGCCCCGCCGTACGAGTTCCTCAACGAGGAAGGCATGCAACAGTCCGTCGGAATCTTCGGCTCACCCGAGGAGCAACAGCTGCACTGGGAAAACTGCCGGCGAGGCATCGTTCCGGACAGCCCGTCGATGGGCATGCAGATCCCGTCGGTGCACGATCCCGACATGGCGCCGCCCGGCAAGCACGCGGCGAGCGCCTACGCCTACGCCTTCCCGGTCGAAGTGCCTCGCGACCAGCACGGTCATCTGAAAAACGAGATGGCGCAACGGGTTATCGACAAGATCGCCCGGTTGGCGCCCAACTTCAAGGACATCGTGATACGCCACATCACGTTCGCGCCCTACCACATGAACACAATGTTCGGCGCACCCTCGGGCGACTTCTGCCACGGGCTGCTGCACCCGGACCTGATGGGACCCAACCGGCCCGGCCCGAAGGGCTTCCTCGATGTGCCCCTCGGAATCGAAGGCCTGTATCTCGCCGGCGCCGGATGCCATGGCGGGCCGGGCATCACCTTCACTCCCGGGTACAACGCCGCCTACCAGGTGCTCGACGACGCGTCGTGACTTTTCAGGGTTTGCAGGCGGGTTCCAGGGCAAGCACCGGGCCACCGGATTGCAGCGAAAGCAGATACAGGTAGGTCGCAAGCGAATGTTCGCATATCAGAGTGCATTTGACCAACCTCACCGGGTTCAGCTCGTCGGGGGTGAGCACGTGCTCGTAGCCGACGAACGTGGGAGGTAGCGCGGTGACGACGTCCAGGCGGTTGGTGACCCGATACGAGTTCTTGACCACCTGGTCGTAGGTGCTTGCGAACAGCGAATCGCCGGTGCGCGGGCTGCCGTAGGTGTAGACGGCCGGCGCCGTGAACACGGTGTTGGCCGCCACGTCGAGGGCCAGCATCGTCGCGAGCGCGCCTCCCAGGCTGTGCCCGCAGATCGTCACGGAGGTGACGGGTTGCGGGAGCTTCGCGAGCGCGTCGACCACCGTCGGCGAACCCGGCGCGGCCCCGGTCCGCAGCGAGGAGTACATGTCGGTGAAACCGTCTTCGGTGTGGCCGGCGCCGGCCAGGAAGGGACAGGGCACCAGCCCGAACTCGGCGTCGTGAATCCATTCCAGGATCCCCACGGTCCCGCGGATTGCGACCGCCACGTCGCCGGTTTTGTTCTCCTGGCAGATCAGCCCGATGGATACTTCGTCGCCGACCCGGGCCGGGTTCATGTCGGTCGCCAGATCGTTGGCATAGATCGTGGTGACCACGGTGTAGTCGACGCCGCCGGCGCGCAGGGGCCGACCGGCCGCGTTCGTCAGGTCATCGGGTGGCGTCGCGTAGGTCGCATTGACGAGTTGGGCGAATTGTATTGCCCGCGTTACGTCGAACGTCGATTGTGTTGGCATCGCGGGCCCGCTCGGGTTCAGCCGCCGAACAGTCCGGTGAGCTGCGCCTGTGCGGTCGCGGCACCGGCGATCGTCTGCGCCGCCCGAACCCCGGCCAGGCCGCCGGGCAGCTGGTAGTCATTCGGCAGCTGGTACAGGGTGAACCGGTAGTGATGTGTGCCGGTACCCGCCGGGGGACAGGGACCCATGTACGCGGGCTGGCCGGCCGTGTTCGGCAGCGCGGTCGCCCCGGCCGGGGTCTGACCGTCGGCGGTGCTGCCCGAACCGGGGGGAATGCCGACGACGACCCAGTGGACGTAGAGCCCGTTGACGGCATCGGGATCGTCGAGGATCAGGGCGGCGCCCAACGGTGCCGACCACGCCAACGGCGGGGCGATGCCGGCGCCCTTGCAGGTGTACTGCGGGGGAATCGGCGCCCCGTCGGCGAAAGCCGGGCTGCTGATCGTCAACGGCCCGCCCGCCGGCGCGTTCGGTGCCGTGCGACCGAGGGTGGTGACCTTCGGGGTCGACGGTGTCGTCGGGTGGCTATCGCCGTGGCCCCCGCAGCCGGCCAACGCCGGCGCGATCGCCAGCGCACTGATGATCGCCCCGATCCGGTGAAGCGTGCCCGCCAGCGTCGATTCCATGAAGAACAGTCTGACTCGCGCGACGGCGCTCGGGAAGGACCCGATCTTCACGCGGGCCCGTTGACGTTACTTGTCGCGTTTGGCGACTTCGAGGACCCGCTTGCGCAGCCCCTCGGTGGCGGTGTCCATCAGGCTCTTGGTCCCCTTCTTGACCAGGAAACCGGGCACGGGCGCCACCAGGTCGACGGTGAGTTCGAAGCGGACCCGGGTGGCATCCCCTTCGGGTGTCAGCGTGTACCGACCCTCTTGGGCGCGTTGCTGTTTGGCGCTGACCAGGTTCCAGCCCACACCGTCGTCGTGAACGGTGTACGTCAGCTCCTGTTCGTCGCTGACGCCGACGAGCTTGACGACCTGTCTGGATCTGGCCGGGTGATTCTGGTCGTCGCGCTCGAGCACTTCGATCTTCTTGTGCACCGACGACCACTCGGGCAGGGATTCGATATCGAACAACACCTCCATGATTTCGTCGGGTGTCGCCTCGATGACGACCTCGCGGGAGTCGGTGATAGCCATGCCGGGAAGATAGCCAGCGCGGTGCGGGTCGAAACCAGTGGCACGTCGCGTCAGGGAATTGGTTGTGCACCAAGGCGAGCGAGGCGGGGGAGGACGACGTCGCGCCATCCCTGCCCCATGCGCTCGAAGGCCTGAGTCATGCGGCTGTCGTCGAGGTCAAAGCCGCTGTGTTCCAAAAACACTCGGGTACCGTCCCCTTCGGCTTCCAGCCTCCAGGTCAGCGTCCAGGCGGCGGTGAACGTGTAGGCGAAGAGGTGCGGCGGGTCGACCCGGAGCACCGTGCACGGCTGCTTGCCATAGCCCGGCATGTCGAGGGTGAACTGGTGTCCCACCACCGCGGCCACCTGCCCCTCGGCCCACCACAGCTTCATCAGCTCGGGTTCGGTCAGCAGTCGCCACACCTTGGCCGGCGGCGCCGCGACGAATTGATCCACCCGGATCGTCGCGAACCGTGACGTTTCGGTCATTCCAGCTCCTCTGCTACCTCGGCGAGCTTGCCCAGTCGGGCACGCCAGAACTTCTCGAACGGATGCAGCCAGTCGCCGAGCTCCGCCAATGGCTCCGCGGTCAGGCGGTAGATGCGATGGCGCCCGTGCTGTTGGTCGGTCACCAGCCCCGCGTCACGCAGCACCTTGAGGTGTTCGGCGACCGCGGGCCGGCTCAGCGCGAACCGGTCGCTGAGTTCCCCCGCCGACCGTGGTCGGTCGACGAGGATTTCCAGCAGTTCGCGCCGCACCGGGTTGGCCAAGGCGAGAAAGACGCGATCGGCGCTGGCCACGCTCGGCACCATACGTCGGATATTTCCAACATGTCAACTATTTCCGACATTAGACGCGGCGGGAATGCGCTGGTCGCCGGAACCCGTGGCGGCTACCTTCCTGGGTGTGCATTTCGTCTGGGAACGGCTGGCCGACGGTGTGCATCGCTGCCGCCTTCCGTTCTGCGACGTGACCATCGGGTTCGTGCGTGGCCGCACCGGAGCGCTTCTGGTCGACACCGGGACCACGCTGGCCGAGGCGGCCGCCGTCGACGCCGACATCCGGTTGCTCACCGGACGCCCCGTGAGCCATATTGTCCTGACGCACAAGCACTTCGACCATGTGCTGGGTTCGTCGCTGTTCTCCGGGGCGCAGGTGCACTGCGCGCCCGAGGTGGTCGAATACCTCTCCTCGGCCACCCAGGACATCCGCGCCGACGCGCTGCAATACGGAGCCGATCCCGCCGAGATAGACGCGGCGATCGCCGCCCTGCGGCCCCCGCGCGTCGGCGGCTACGACGCCGTCGTCGACCTGGGAGACCGGACGGTGACCATCGCCCACCTCGGGCGTGGGCACACCTCGTCGGACCTGGTGGTGATCGCGCCGCCGACGGATGAGGGCGAGCGGGTCGTGGTGTTCACCGGTGATTTGGTGGAGGAGTCCGCGGATCCCGCGATCGACGCCGACTCCGATGTCGCGGCCTGGCCTACGACTCTTGACCGGCTGCTGGCGGTCGGGGGTCCCGAGGCGATCTACGTCCCGGGCCATGGCAAGGTCGTCGATGCGGAGTTCGTCCGTCGCCAGCGGGACTGGTTGGCCCGGCACGCAGCCGCGCCCTGAGCACATACCATATCGAAAGGTATTGTCTCCCAGGGCATTGAAGCCGCACGGCGGCCCGACACCGCCGGCGGACCGCCGTGTGAGGCAGCGCGATCCGCCCCGATCACCGCCCCGCCACCGAAACGCTCGCGCAACTACAGGGTGCGGCAACAGTTTTGGTTTTGAGACTTTCGGCCCCTGATTGAACGGCCGTTTCCGGGGATAGACTCACGTTCAGTGGAATCTTGCTGCAGAGGAGCGTAAGACATGGCGATCATCGACAGGGACACGCAAGTCCGGCCATCGTTCGACGACGAGGTCGCTGCCACGCAGCAATACTTCGACGACCCGCGCTTCTCCCGCATCACCCGCCTCTTCACGGCCCGCCAGGTAGCCGAGCAGCGCGGCACCATCCCCACCGACTACACCGTTGCCCGCAACGCGGCGGCCGCCTTCTACGAGCGGCTGCGCGAGTTGTTCGCCGAGAAGAAGAGCATCACCACGTTCGGCCCGTACTCGCCCGGTCAGGCGGTGGCGATGAAGCGGATGGGTATCGAGGGGATCTACTTGGGCGGCTGGGCGACGTCGGCCAAGGGCTCCACCACCGAGGACCCCGGACCCGACCTCGCCAGTTACCCGCTGAGCCAGGTTCCCGACGACGCCGCGGTGCTGGTGCGCGCGCTGCTGACCGCCGACCGCAACCAGCAGTACCTGCGCCTGCGCATGAGCGAGCAGCAGCGGGCCACCGCCACCGAATACGACTACCGGCCGTTCATCATCGCCGACGCGGACACCGGCCACGGCGGCGACCCGCACGTGCGCAACCTGATCCGCCGCTTCGTCGAGGTCGGCGTGCCGGGATACCACATCGAGGACCAGCGGCCCGGCACCAAGAAGTGCGGCCACCAGGGTGGCAAGGTGTTGGTCCCGTCGGACGAGCAGATCAAACGCCTCAATGCCGCGCGCTTTCAGCTCGACATCATGAAGGTGCCGGGCATCATCGTCGCCCGCACCGACGCCGAGGCTGCCAACCTGCTCGACAGCAGGGCCGACGAGCGCGACCAGCCGTTCCTGCTCGGCGCCACCAACCTCAATATCCCGTCGTACAAGTCGTGCTTCCTGGCGATGGTGCGCCGCTTCTACGAGCTGGGCGTCAAAGACCTCAACGGCCATCTGCTCTACGCGCTGCCCGAAGGGGAGTACGCCCAGGCCGCGGCCTGGCTTGAGCGCCAAGGCATCCAGGGCGTGATCTCCGACGCCGTCAACGCCTGGCGCGAGAACGGTGAACAGTCGATCGACGACTTGTTCGACCAGGTCGAGTCGCGATTCGTGGCAGCGTGGGAAGACGACGCCGGGTTGATGACCTACGGCCAGGCCGTGGCGGACGTGCTCGAATTCGACGCAAGCGAGGGCGAGCCGGCCGACATGAGCGCCGACGAGTGGCGGGCCTTCGCGTCGCGCGCGTCGCTCTACTCCGCCAAGAAGAAGGCCAAGGAGTTGGGCGTCGACCCGGGCTGGGACTGCGAGCTGGCCAAGACCCCCGAGGGTTACTACCAGATCCGCGGCGGCATCCCGTACGCCATCGCGAAGTCACTGGCGGCGGCGCCGTTCGCCGACATCCTGTGGATGGAGACCAAGACGGCCGACCTGGCCGACGCCAAGCAGTTCGCCGACGCCATTCACGCCGAGTTCCCCGACCAGATGCTGGCCTACAACCTGTCGCCGTCGTTCAACTGGGACACGACCGGTATGACCGACGACCAGATGAAGCAGTTCCCCGAGGAACTGGGCAAGATGGGCTTCGTCTTCAACTTCATCACCTACGGCGGGCACCAGATCGACGGCGTGGCGGCCGAGGAGTTCGCCACCTCGCTGCAGCAGGACGGCATGCTGGCGCTGGCCCGCTTGCAGCGCAAGATGCGCTTGGTCGAATCCCCGTACCGCACACCGCAAACCCTGGTCGGCGGCCCGCGCAGCGATGCCGCGCTGTCCGCCTCGTCGGGTCGCACCGCAACCACCAAGGCGATGGGCGAGGGCTCGACCCAGCACCAGCACCTGGTGCAGACCGAGGTGCCGAAGAAGCTGCTCGAGGAGTGGCTGGCGATGTGGAGCGAGAACTACAGCCTCGGCGAGAAGCTCCGCGTGCAGCTGCGGCCCCGCCGGGCCGGCTCGGACGTGCTGGAACTCGGCATCTACGGCAATGACGACGAGCAGCTGGCCAACGTCGTCGTCGACCCGATCAAGGACCGGCACGGCCGCAGCATCCTTCAGGTGCGCGACCAGAACACCTTCGCCGAGAAGCTACGGCAGAAGCGGCTGATGACCCTGATTCACCTGTGGCTGGTGCACCGCTTCAAGGCCGACGCGGTGATCTACGTGACGCCGACCGAGGACAACCAATATCAGACCTCGAAGATGAAATCGCACGGCATCTTCAGCGAGGTCTATCAGGAGGTCGGCGAGATCATCGTCGCCGAGGTGAACCGGCCCCGCATCGCCGAACTGCTGCAGCCCGACCGGGTCGCGCTGCGCAAGCTGATCACCAAGGAAGATTAGCCAGCGGCCCGACCGCGGCCGTCACATCGATCGACGTGGCGGCCGCTGACGGTTCGCATCCGATCCGGCGCCGGCACATGCCGGCCGCGTCAAGCGCGTCCTCGCCGCCGCGCCCGTTGTGCGTGACCCCGACCCGTCTCGGCTTATTGGAGCGCGTCAAGCAAAGAATTCACTCTGCGTACAGTTGCACAAGTGTAGGATTTAGCTTGTAACAAACGTGCGTTCAGATTTAACAAACGCGCCGGAACTGGAAGGAGCGCCTGATGAGAATCACAATCAAGAAGGCGATCGCCGCGTTCGGTGGTGCGGCAGCGGTTGTTTTGGCGGTCGGATTCGGCCCCGCCGGTGTTAGCCCGGCGGACAACGCACCGCCGGCGACCATGCATTCGTCGTCCAGCGCCGCGCCGATCCAGCCCGGCCCGGCCGCGGCCGGCGTGCATGTCGCCACGCTCGTCGGCTGCGTGCCGGGAGCGAATTGCTAGCGGACCACCGTGTGCGATGGCCCATCACCCCAGCGTGATGGGCCATCTTCGTATTGCGCAATCCGGCCGCCGAAAACTGTTTGCGCGGTGACTCCCGGGGGTAACAAAAAGTGGGCGGCGGGAAGTGACGCAAGTGGAGATTGGGGGATCTGATGAGGTCTGGACCGAGGACGGCGGTCGCACTGTTCGGCGGTGCGGCGATGCTGGTGCTGTCGGTCGCCTGCGGCGGCGGTCACAAGCAGGGCCCGAGCAGCACCACCACTTCGACCACCACGCCGTCGTCCAGCGTCGCGCCTTCCACTGCGCCCGGTGGCGGCGGCGGTGAACCGGGCGGCCCGACCGGCGGCGGCGGACCCGGCGGTGGCGGCGGCGGCGTGCCCGGCGGCCCGACCGGTGGCGGCGGACCCGGCGGCGGGGGCGGCAGCATTCCCGGCGTCGGCGGTGGCGGCGGCGGACCGGGCGGCGGCGGCGGTTGCGTCGGCAACGTCTGCGGCGGCTACTGACGCCGAGTCCCGTTGAGCCCGTGTGTCGGGCGACCAAAAGACTTGTTACCTAGCCGGTGGGGCCGGGATTACCTGGCCCCATCGGCTGAACCCTTTGTGGGCCTAGGGCCGAACCCGCCATCCGAGTTATGGTTCTCCGCAACTCGGATGCAAGGGGACTTCAATGTCGAAGCTCAGGTTCGGATACTTCATCGCCCCGTTCCACCGCGCGGGTACCAACCCGACGCTGGCCCTGCAACGCGATCTTCAGTTCATCGAGCACCTCGACGCCCTCGGCTTCGACGAAGTCTGGTTGGGCGAACACCACTCGGCCGGTAGCGAAATCATCAGCTCCCCGGAGGTTTTCATCGCCGCCGCCGCCGAACGCGCGAAGCGAATCCGGTTCGGGACCGGGGTCATTTCGCTGTCGTATCACAACCCGCTCTGGGTCGCCGACCGGCTGATGCTGCTGGACCACCTCACGCACGGCCGCATCATCGGCGGAGTGGGGCCGGGCTCGCTGCCCAGCGACTCGTCCATGATCGGACTCACCCCCACCGACACCCGAGAGTTGCTGGAAACCAACCTCGATATCGTCGTGCGGCTGCTGGCGGGGGAGACGGTCAGCGCTAAGACGGCCACCCATCAGCTCTTCGACGCCAAGCTGCAGCTTGCCCCGTACTCCGACGGCGGGATCCCGCTGTCCGTCGCCGCGGTCGCATCGCCGACGGGTGCACGGCTGGCCGGCAAGCACGGCATCGGCCTGCTCTCCATCGGGGCGACCCTGACTGTTGAGGGTTTCAACGCCCTCTCCTACCACTGGGGCATCGTCGAGGAGCGCGCCGCGGCATTCGGTGCGCAGGTCGACCGCAAGAACTGGAGCCTGGTCGGCCTGTTCCACCTCGCCGAGACCGAAAAGCAGGCCCGCGAGGAGATCAAGTTCGGCATCGAGCCGTGGTTCCGGTACTTCCAAAAGGTCGCCGCGTTCCCGCAGATGACGATGCCGGGCGACCAGCTCGACGAGATGATCGACGTCATCAACGACAACGGGGCGGGCGTGATCGGAACTCCCGAGCGGGCGCGGGAGCAGGTGCAACGGTTGTGGGATCAGTCCGGCGGGTTCGGCTGCATGCTGCAGATGGGACACGAATGGGCCAATCCGGCCGCCACCAGACGCTCCGCCGAACTGTTCGCCGCCGAAGTGATGCCGCATTTCCAGGGTCAGGCGCAGCCGACCCTGGATGCCGCCGCACGCGCCGGGCAGGCCCGGGAAAGCTTGGCGCAGTCGCAGTTGGACGCCGTCGCGCACATGACCAAGAAGTATCAGGACGAGGTCGACGCGAAGTAGCGGCTCGGGCGCCGCACACCGCGATTCGCAGCCCGGGCATTCCGCGCCCGGCTTCATACCCAGAAGACAGCCTGGTCTCAGGGGGCGGCCAGGGGCGCGGCGCATATCTGGAGGATGACCACCAACACCCCTCGCCCCACCGTCGCCGGCGGACGCCGGCGACGTTTACTGCTCGGACTGGCCGGCGCCGCGGTCCTGGCCGTCCTGGCCCTGTACGACGCCGCGCAGCCCCAGACCGCCGGAATCATGCCGGGATCCGGATCGGTGCGCCCGACGGATCTGGCCGTCTCACCCCAGGCGCCGCCGGGTATTGCCGGCGGCGGCTTCGCCGCCGATGACGACGACGATCAAGCCCAGCTGCAGCAGCAGCTGAACCAGCAGCAGCTGCAGCAGTCCATGCAACAGGCCGAACAGCAAAACGAACAGGCCCAGCAGCAGTTCAATCAGGACATGCAGCAGCAGCAGACGTACGAGAACCAGTTCAACAACCCGTAGTTCGTGCACCGAAGCGTGGCGGCCGGCGTGCGCGGCCGCCATGCGCCGTGCCAGAAAGCTAGCGCCCGGCGTTGGATTCGCGCTCGGCCGCCTTCACCAGCCGGGCGGCGAAAAACCGCACCGCCCCGCCCATTGCGGCGCGCATCAGCGGCCCGGTCCCGCGAACGCCCTCGGTGAATGAACCGGTCCAGCGGATGTCGGTTCCGCCCGCCGCGTTCGGTGTGAGGACCACCTCGCCGGCGTAGTCCTTGGCCGGGGTGGCGGGCCCCACCAGCTTGTAGGCGTGGCGGCGGTCCTGCTCGTACTCGACCGTTTCCTCCTGCACGTAGACCGGCCACATGCCCACCTTGCGGACGGCCCCGATGCCGCCCGGCGCGGGATCGCCCTGGCGGGCCCAACTCGAGTGCATGACAATCGGCTTGGCCCACCGCGACCAGTTGGCGCCGTCGGCCACCAGCCGGAACAGCGTCGCGGCGGGCGCACTGCTGGTGCGGTTGATCTCGAAGGAAAAGTTCCGGCCCGGCATGACAACTCCTGGTGGTAGCAAACGGACGGCCCTGGACATCGCTCGCCGGTAGGCTACCGCCCGCGCCGGTCCTGAGCCGGATCGGGTTGAGCGTCGCTGTTCGCTCCTTGATCGACGGCCTGCAGGGGACGGCGAATGCGCCCGCCGCTCTTGATGTTTGCCAATTCATCGCGGGGGACCGTCGCGCCGGCCTGCCTAGACTGCAGTCATGAATCGCGATGCGCGGCACGACGGCCCAGATGGCCTGCTTCGGATCGAGGACTGCCTGGACGCCGGTGGCGCTGTCGTCATGCCGCCCGGGGTCAACCTGATCTCGCTCATCGACCGCAACATCGCCAACGTGGGTGACACCGTGGCGTACCGATATCTCGACTACAGCCGTTCGGCCGAGGGCGACGCCGAAGAGGTGACGTGGACCCGGTTCGGCGTCCGGCTGGAAGCCATCGGCGCCCGCATCCAGCGGGCCGCGAGTCGCGGTGAACGCGTTGCGGTCCTCGCGCCGCAGGGCATCGACTACGTCGCCGGCTTCTACGCGGCGGTCAAGGCCGGAACCATCGCGGTGCCGTTGTTCGCCCCGGAACTGCCCGGGCATGCCGAACGCCTTGACACCGCGCTGCGCGATTCCGAGCCCACCGTCGTCCTCACCACGACGGCCGCCGAAGAGGCGGTCGAGAAGTTCCTGGCCGGCCACCCACACCTGCGCCGGCCGCAGGTGATCGCGATCGACCAGATACCCGACTCGGCGGGGGAGTCGTTCGTGCCCACCGAACTCGGCATGGACGACGTTTCCCACCTGCAGTACACGTCGGGCTCCACCCGGCCGCCGGTCGGCGTCGAGATCACCCACCGCGCGGTGGGCACCAACCTGGTGCAGATGATTCTGTCGATCGACCTGCTGGACCGAAACACCCACGGCGTCAGCTGGTTACCGCTCTACCACGACATGGGTCTGTCGATGATCGGCTTCCCGGCGGTCTACGGCGGCCATTCCACGCTGATGTCTCCCACCGCATTCGTACGACGACCCCAGCGATGGATTCGGGCCCTGTCCGACGGGTCGCGGCGGGGCAACGTCGTCACCGCCGCACCGAACTTCGCGTACGAGTGGGCCGCACAGCGCGGCCTGCCCGCCCGCGGCGCGGACCTCGATCTGCGCAACGTGGTGATGATCATCGGCTCCGAACCGGTCAGCATCGACGCGATCAGGACCTTCAACAAGGCGTTCGCGCCCTACGGGTTGCCGCGCACCGCGTTCAAGCCGTCCTACGGCATCGCCGAGGCAACGCTGTTCGTCGCGACCGTCGCCCCTTCCGCGGAGGCGACGGCGGTGTACTTCGACTCCGAACGGCTGGGCGCCGGCCACGCGGTGCGCGTCGACGCGGATTCTCCCAACGCCGTCGCGCAGGTGTCGTGCGGTCAGGTCGCGCGCAGCGAATGGGCCGTCATCGTCGACCCCGCCAGCGGATCCGAGTTGCCGGATGGCAAGGTGGGCGAAATCTGGTTGCAGGGCAACAATGTTGGACGCGGCTACTGGGGACTGCCGGAGGAAACGCGGCGGGCGTTCGGCGCCGTTCTGCGATCGCGGCTCACCGACGGCGGCCACGCCGATGGCGCCGATCCCGGACGCGCCTGGCTGCGCACCGGCGACCTGGGCGTGTACCTCGGCGGCGAGCTTTACGTGACCGGCCGGATCGCGGACCTGGTGACGATCGACGGCCGCAACCACTACCCGCAGCACATCGAGTCCACCGTCGCCGCCGCCTCCGAGGTGGTCCGGCGCGGCTACGTGACGGCGTTCTCCGTGCCGGCCGACGATGACCCGCATGATGCCCGGCTCGTCGTGGTCGCCGAACGGGCCGCCGGCACCAGCCGCCAGGATCCTCGCCCGGCGATCGAGGCGATCCGCACCGCCGTCGGGCGGGGGCACGCTCTGACCGTCTCGGACGTGCGTCTGCTGCCCGCCGGTGCCATCCCCCGGACCACCAGCGGCAAACTGGCCCGCAGGGCCTGCCGGGCCGCATACCTCGCCGGCACCCTGGGCGTCCGCTAGTTGTACCCGGCAGGGACGTTGTTGACGATTCGGCTGTGAGAAGGGAGGACCTCCGGGCTTAGTGGAGATG
>NZ_LZJP01000066.1:0-171917 GCF_001667865.1 Mycobacterium mantenii
TACACCTGCGCCTACTTCGAGCGCGACGACATGACGCTCGAAGAAGCTCAAATCGCGAAGTTCGACCTGGCGCTGGGAAAGCTGAACCTCGAGCCCGGGATGACGCTGCTGGACATCGGCTGCGGCTGGGGCGGCGCCCTGAAGCGGGCTGTCGAGAAGTACGACGTCAACGTCATCGGAATCACGCTGAGCCGCAATCAGTTCGAGTACAGCAAGAACAAGCTGGCCGCGTTGCCGACCGACCGCAACATCGAGGTGCGCCTACAAGGCTGGGAAGAGTTCGAAGACAAGGTCGACCGGATTGTCACGATCGGCGCCTTCGAAGCTTTCAAGATGGAGCGCTACTCGGCATTTTTCGAGCGCGCGTACGACATCCTTCCCGATGACGGCCGCATGCTGTTGCACACGATTTTGGCGTATTCCCAAAAGCAGCAGCATGAGCGCGGTGTTTCGATCACGATGAGCGATTTGCGCTTCATGCGATTCATCGGCCAGGAAATCTTCCCCGGCGGACAGCTGCCGGCGCAGGAGGATATCTTCAAGTTCGGTGAGGCTGCTGGCTTCTCGATCGAACGGGTGCAGTTGCTGCAGAAGCATTACGAGCGGACCCTCAACATATGGGCGGCCAATCTGGAAGCCAATAAGGACAAGGCGATCGCTGTCCAATCGCAAGAGGTCTACGACCGTTACATGCACTACCTGACGGGGTGCGAGAACTTCTTCCGCAAGGGCGTCTGCAATGTGGGGCAGTTCACGATGGTCAAGTAGGACAAAGCAATTCAGCCCCGAACGTGATTCGTTCGGGGCTGATTGCTCGTTGTGGTCCGGTTACTTTTCCAGCGTGAATTGATTGACGTCGGTGTATCCCTCACGGAACAGCTTCGCGCAGCCGGTCAGGTACTTCATGTACCGGTCGTAGACCTCGTGGGACTGGATCGCCAGGGCCTGCTCGCGATTGGCCTCGAGGGCTTCGGCCCACAGGTCCAGGGTTCTGGCGTAGTGCAATTGCAGCGACTGGACGCGGGTCAACTCGAAGCCCGTCGTCACCCCATACTCGCCGACGGTCTGCGGGGTCGGCAGCCAGCCGCCGGGGAAAATCTCGGCCAGAATGAATTGCGAGAACTGGACGATCTCGTGGGTCAGTGTCATGCCCTTGGCCCGGGCGTCCTTGAACGACGGACGAACGATGGTGTGCAGCAACATCACTCCGCCGGGCGGCAGCGCCTGGTAGGCCATCTTGAAGAAGCGGCCGTAGCGTTGCCGGCCGAAGTGCTCGAACGCGCCGATCGACACGATGCGGTCCACCGGCTCGTGGAACTTCTCCCAGCCTTCCAGCAGCACACGTCGGGTGCGGGAGGTATCCATCTGGTCGAAGGACTGCTGCACGTGCTCCGCCTGGTTCTCCGACAGCGTCAGGCCCACGACGTTGACGTCATATTTCTCGATGGCCCGCCGCAGCGTGGCGCCCCAGCCGCAACCGATGTCCAGCAGCGTCATCCCGGGCTCGAGGTTCAGCTTTCCCAGCGCCAGGTCGAACTTCGCGATTTGAGCTTCTTCGAGCGTCATGTCGTCGCGCTCGAAATAGGCGCAGGTGTAGCCCATTGTCGCGTCTAGGAATAATGCGAAGAATTCATCCGAGACGTCGTAGATGGACTGCGACTCCTCGTAGTACGGTTCCAAACTTGTCATGCTCGATGTAGACCTTTCGTCCTATTCAACGCGAGCATACTAACCGACCGTCCGGTGGCCAGCCGTCTGGGCACGGACGGGTAGTGAGACGTTACTCAATAGGTATAGAACCCCTGGCCCGCCTTCTTGCCGAGCCGGCCGGCCTCCACCATACGCAGCAATAGCGGCGGCGGTGCGTACTGCGGTTCCTTGAACTCCTCGAACATCTTGTCCGCGATCAACTTCAAGGTGTCCAAACCGACCAGGTCGGACAGCCGCAGCGGGCCCATCGGGTGCGACAGCCCGGCCACCACGGCCTTGTCGACGTCTTCGACGGTGGCGAAGCCGGCTTCCACCATGCGGATGGCCGACAGCAGGTAGGGCACCAGGAGCGCGTTGACCACGAACCCGGATCGGTCGGAGCAGCGCACCACCTGCTTGCCCAGCACCGCGCTCGCGAATTCCTCGGTGCGGGCGGCGGCGGCGTCATCGGTGACCAGCGTGCTGACCAACTCGACCAACGGCAGCACCGGGACCGGGTTGAAGAAGTGCAGACCGAGCACGCGTTGCGGGTTCTTGGTGGCCGCGGCGATCTTCATGATCGGGATGCTGGAGGTGTTGGACGCCAGCACCGCTTCGGGGTCGGTAATCACCCGGTCGAGTTCGGCGAACACCTGCGCCTTGACCGCATCGTCCTCGATGATCGCCTCGATGACCAACTGGCGGTCGGCAAGGTCCTTCAGGTCTGTGGTGAAGGTCAGCTTGCTCAGCGCCCGGTCGCGTTCCCGCTCGGTCACCTTGCCGGCGCTGACGCCGCGCTCCAGCGACTTCACGATGCGGTTGCGTCCGGCCGTGATCAGGGCCTCGGTGGTCTCGAACACCGTCACGTCGACACCGGCGCGGACGGAGACCTCGGCGATGCCGGACCCCATCTGGCCGGCCCCGACAACGCCTACCCGCTGAATCGTTGCATCACTCACTGTCTTCTCCGGTGTCGTATCGTCTTGCACCGCAATAGGCCCCGCCCAGCTTTAGCCGGGCGGGGCCTACGCTACTTCATCTCATTTTCGGCGGCGGCGTGCGCCGCGACCTCGCGGGCTCAGTGACTCAAGCCGTCGGTTTCACTTCGTCCTCGCGGGCCGAGGCCCGCTCGTCCTCAGTGAAACTGGCCCTCTTCGGTGGAGCCGGTCAGCGCGGTGGTCGACGAGGTCGGGTCCACGGTGGTGGCGATGCGGTCGAAGTAACCGGCACCCACCTCGCGCTGGTGCTTGGTGGCGGTGTAGCCACGCTCCTCGGCGGCGAACTCGCGCTCCTGCAGCTCGACGTACGCGCTCATCTGGTTGCGGGCGTAGCCGTAGGCCAGATCGAACATCGAGTAGTTCAGGGCGTGGAAGCCGGCCAGCGTGATGAACTGGAACTTGAATCCCATTGCGCCAAGCTCCTTTTGGAACTTCGCGATGGTGGAGTCGTCCAGGTGCTTGCGCCAGTTGAACGACGGCGAGCAGTTGTAGGCCAGCATCTGGTCGGGGAACTCGGACTTGACGCCCTCGGCGAACTTGGCGGCGAGCTCGAGGTCCGGAGTTCCGGTCTCCATCCAGATCAGGTCGGAGTACGGCGCGTAGGCCTTGGCCCGCGCGATGCACGGCTCCAGGCCGTTGCGGACGCGGTAGAAGCCTTCCTTGGTCCGCTCCCCGGTGATGAACGGCTGGTCGCGCTCGTCGACGTCGGAGGTGATCAGGGTGGCGGCCTCGGCGTCTGTCCGGGCGATGACGACGGTCGGAACGTCGCACACGTCGGCCGCCAGGCGGGCCGAGGTCAGGGTCCGGATGTGCTGCTGGGTCGGGATCAGCACCTTGCCGCCCAGGTGGCCACACTTCTTCTCCGAGGCCAGCTGGTCCTCCCAGTGCGATCCCGCCACACCGGCGGCGATCATGGCCTTCTGCAGTTCGTAGACGTTGAGCGCACCACCGAAACCGGCCTCGCCGTCCGCGACGATCGGGGCCAGCCAGTTCTCCACCGAGGTGTCACCCTCGACCTTGGCGATCTCGTCGGCGCGCAGTAGCGCGTTGTTGATCCGGCGGACCACCTGCGGCACCGAGTTGGCCGGGTAGAGGCTCTGGTCGGGGTAGGTGTGGCCGGACAGGTTGGCGTCACCGGCGACCTGCCAACCCGACAGGTAGATGGCCTTCAGGCCGGCGCGGACCTGCTGCACGGCCATGTTGCCGGTCAGGGCGCCGAGCGCGTTGATGTACTCCAGGTCGTGAAGCTGCTCCCAGAGCACCTCGGCGCCGCGGCGGGCCAGCGTAGCCTCCTCGACGACGGTGCCTTGCAGCGCGACGACGTCCTGGGCGCTGTAGGTCCGGTTGACACCCTTCCAACGCGGGTTGGTGTCCCAGTCCTTCTGGATCTGCTCGGCGCTCTTGGGGGTGCCAACGACAGACATTGGGCATGCTCCTTCACGATCTTCACTACTGAGTTGCTGGATGCTTCACCGGCCGTAGCTAGCGGCTCAACTTCACTGGTGTGCTAACTCGAAGATGGCACAGCCTGACCATGCATTTCCACCCGTTTCATTTGCCAATTTCGGCAACGGCTTCGCGCGAAATTGCAAATTTTGCGAAGATGAACGGTAACTGAACCGTTTCAGAAGCTACCCGCCAGTAACCGGAATCCGCAGGTCAGCTGGCAATTTAACGGGACGCTTGTCCGGTTAGCGATTGAAGAGCGCGGCGACCGCTTTGGTCTCGTCGCCGACCGCATATGTGAGCGTTGTAACAGGCCGATCGACGAGCCCGGGACCGAATTGTTCGGTCGATCCGGCCGGATGGATGTGCGAGATGATCTCCAGCTTGTCGCCCAGCGCCACCGGCGCCTCGTGCTCGATGGTGATGCGCAGCGGCCGCGCCATCAACGCCAGGTGCGACGCCAGATAGTCCTCGATGACGCTCCAGTACACCGAGTTGTTCATGTGGTCGAACAGGTCGATGTCGGTGACCCGGAGCGGAAACTCGTGAATCTCGACCGCGTCGTCGCGGCTGCCCGGCTTCAGATAGCCCTTCCACCGCAGCCGGTCGACGGACGTGGTCTTGTGCAGGCCCGCCAGGAAGTCGTCGGAGATGCGCGACGGCATCTGGGTTTCCCGGTTGATGTTGATCCAGAAGGCCTCGGACTCGATCAGCCCGCCCTTGCGGCCGTCGACCCGGACCCGCATCTCGCACCACCGGTTCGAGGTGCCCGAACACCAACGCCGGCACCGCAGCATGTCCTGGAATTCGATCGGGCGGATCAGGTCGAGCATCGTGCGGCGGACGATCCACAGCGGGTGGGTTTCCTCGAAGCCCATCTCGCGCAGCTGGTCCTGGCCGATGTCCTGAATATGCCGGCACGCCGCGTCCAGGCGCAGCCGGCCCGTGCGATCGATGTCGGCCACCCGCAGCGGCCATTCGCGGTCGAACACGTCGGGGTGGCCGTCGGGAACCGGCATCAGTTCTTTGTCCAGGCTCACGGCTTCGCTCCCCGTTTCCTCCTCGTGGGCACCCCAGGCCAGTCCTCGGGCCTCCGTTGCGAATCATGCCAACGACCTGGGCCAAAAACCAATTGCGACGCGACCGTGCTTGCTGCCAACTCTGCGAACCAGACCTTCGCATAGCCGGTAACCTCGGAGAAGTGTCCAAAACGTTCGTCGGCTCCCGCGTTCGCCAGCTGCGCAACGAACGCGGGTTCTCCCAGGCCGCCCTGGCTCAGACGCTGGAGATCTCGCCGAGCTACCTCAACCAGATCGAGCACGACGTTCGCCCGCTGACGGTGGCCGTGCTGCTGCGCATCACCGAGGTTTTCGGGGTGGACGCGACCTTCTTCTCCTCTCAGGACGACACCCGGCTGGTCGCCGAGCTGCGCGAGGTCACCATGGACCGGGATCTCGACATCGACGTCGACCCGACCGAGGTCGCCGAGATGGTCAACGCCCATCCCGGGTTCGCCCGTGCGGTGGTCAACCTGCACCGGCGCTACCGGATCACCACGGCGCAGCTGGCGGCCGCCACCGAGGAGCGGTACTCCGACGGCAGTGGCAGCGGGTCGATCACCATGCCGCACGAGGAAGTGCGCGACTACTTCTATCAGCGGCAGAACTACCTGCACGAGCTGGACACCGCCGCCGAGGACCTGACCATCAAAATGCGATTGCACCACGGCGATTTGGCGCGTGAGCTCACCCGTCGGCTCACCGAGGTGCACGGGGTGCACATCAACCGCCGGATCGATCTCGGCGACACCGTGCTGCACCGTTTCGACCCCGAGACCAAGACGCTGGAATTCAGCAATCACCTGTCGCTGGGGCAGCAGGTGTTCAAGATGGCCGCCGAGCTGGCGTACCTCGAGTTCGGGGATCTCATCGACACTTTGGTGGAGGAGGGCAAGTTCACCAGCGACGAGTCGCACACGCTGGCCCGGCTGGGATTGGCCAACTACTTCGCCGCGGCCGCCGTGCTCCCCTACCGCCAGTTCCACGACGTCGCGGAGAATTTCCGCTACGACGTCGAGCGGCTGTCGTCGTTCTACTCGATCAGTTATGAGACCATCGCGCACCGGCTTTCGACGTTGCAGCGGCCCTCGATGCGCGGCGTGCCGTTCTCGTTCGTCCGGGTCGACCGGGCCGGCAACATGTCAAAACGTCAGTCCGCCACCGGTTTTCACTTCTCCTCCAGCGGAGGCACCTGCCCGCTGTGGAATGTCTACGAGACGTTCGCCAATCCGGGCAAGATCCTGGTGCAGATCGCCCAGATGCCCGATGGCCGCAACTACATGTGGGTGGCCCGCACCGTGGAACGTCGCGCGGCCCGGTATGGTCAGCCGGGTAAGACCTTCGCGATCGGCTTGGGCTGCGAGCTTCGCCACGCGCACCGGCTCGTCTACTCGGAAGGACTCGACTTGTCGGGGGAAATAGCGACACCGATCGGCGCGGGCTGCCGGGTCTGCGAACGCGACAACTGCCCGCAGCGCGCCTTCCCGGCGCTCGGCCGCGCGCTCGATCTCGACGAGCACCGCAGCACGGTGTCCCCCTACCTGGTGACCCAACCATGAGTACCGCACCGGACGGCCGCATCCCGTCGGGCCGGTTTCGCGAACTGGGGCCGATCAATTGGGTGGTCGCGAAGTTGGGTGCGCGCACCGTCGGCGCCCCGGAGATGCACCTGTTCACCACCCTGGGCCAGCGCCGGCTGTTGTTCTGGACGTGGCTGGCGTACGGGGGCCGGTTGCTGCGCGGCAAGCTTCCCACCATCGACACCGAATTGGTGATCCTGCGGGTGGCGCACCTGCGCGCATGCGAATACGAGTTGCAGCACCATCGCCGGATGGCGCGGGCGGCCGGGCTGGATGCGGACCTGCAGACCGCGATCTTCGCCTGGCCCGAGCAGCTGGACCCGGTCGAGGCCCGCCTGACCGTGCGTCAGCAGGCGCTGCTGGCGGCGACGGACGAGTTCGTCCAGGACCGCACGGTCACCGCCGATACCTGGCGTCAGCTGGCGACTCATCTGGATCGGCGGCAGCTGATCGAATTCTGCTTGCTGGCAAGCCAATACGATGGACTTGCCGCGACGATGTCCGCGCTCGAGATTCCGCTGGACAACCCGCACCGGTCATAGATAGACGTCGGTGAGGATGGCCAGCGTCAGGATCACCGGAAGTACCGGCAGCGCGAAGGCGAACGCGCCCCAGGACTGCTTGCCGCGCCGTCGCTGCCGCACGCCCCACACCGCCGCGCCGATCCCCAGCACCACCGATGCCAGCAGCACCAGCGGGCCCCACTGGCCGGCCGTCGCGTTGTCGCCGTTCGAAATGGCCAGCAACCACAGGACATAACCGGTCGCCAGGCCGGCGACGGCACCCGCGATGGTCTGGGGGCTGACGGTGCGCATGATCGGCGGGTCAGAAATTGATCATGTGCCCGACCAGGCCGTGGAAGCATTCCTGCAGCGCCTCGGACATGGTCGGGTGGGTGTGCACGTTGCGCGCCAGCTCGGTGGCGGTCAGATCCCACTTCTGGGCGAGTGTCAGCTCCGGGAGCAGCTCGGAGACGTCGTGGCCGACCAGGTGTCCGCCCAGCAGCTCACCGTATTTGGCGTCGGCGATCAGCTTGACGAACCCGCTGGGGTCGCCCACGCCGTGGGCCTTGGCGTTGGCGGTGAACGGGAACTTCGCCACCACGACGTCGTGGCCTTCGTCGCGGGCCTGCTCCTCGGTGAGTCCGAAGCTGGCGACGTTCGGCTGGCAGAACGTCGCGCGCGGCAGCATCCGGTAGTCGCCGAGCGCCAAAGTCTCGGCGCCGGCGATGGTTTCGGCGGCCACCACCCCCATGGCCTCGGCGACGTGGGCCAGCATCAGCTTGCCGGTGACGTCGCCGATCGCGTAGATGTGTTCGATGTTGGTGCGCATGTAGTCGGTGATCCCGATGGCCTTGCGGTCGGTCAGCGCGACACCGGCCTTCTCCAGGCCGAAGCCCTCGACGTTGGGCGCAAAACCGATGGCCTGCAACACCTTCGCGGCCTTGAGTTCTTGTGAGTTGCCGTCCTTGCTGACGACGACGGTCACCTCGGAGCCGTTGTCGTTGATGGACTCGACTTTCGTTCCTGTCAGGATCTTGACGCCCAGTTTCTTGAACTGCTTCTCGACCTCTTTGGAGACCTCGGCGTCCTCGTTGGGCAGCGCGCGCGGCAAGAACTCGACGACGGTCACGTCGACGCCGTAGTTCTTCAGGACGTAGCCGAACTCCATGCCGATCGCGCCACAGCCGGCGATGATGATCGATTCCGGCAACTCCCGGGACAGGATCAGTTCTTCGTAGGTGACCACGTTTTCCGACAGCGACGTGCCGGGAACCAGGCGGGTGCTGCTGCCGGTGGCGATGATGGCGTTGTCGAACGTGACGGTCTCGGTGCCGCCGTCGTTGAGGTCGACCGACAGCGTGTTGGCGTCGGTGAACCGGCCGTACCCGTGGATCTCGGTGATCTTGTTCTTCTTCATCAGGAAGTGCACGCCGGCGACGCGGCCC
The DNA here is from genome assembly GCF_001667865.1 of Mycobacterium mantenii. Taxonomy (GTDB): domain Bacteria; phylum Actinomycetota; class Actinomycetes; order Mycobacteriales; family Mycobacteriaceae; genus Mycobacterium; species Mycobacterium mantenii_A. The sequence continues at coordinate 8,720 of NZ_LZJP01000066.1, forward strand.
TCGGACACTTTGCGGCTGCGGTCGAACGCGATCCCGTAGTCGAAGGTCGCCTCGCCGCTGATTCCGAAGGTCTTGGCCTCCTTGGTGAAGATGTGCACGAGTTCGGCGTTGCGCAGCAGCGCCTTGGACGGGATGCAGCCGACGTTGAGGCAGACCCCACCCCAGTACTTCGGTTCGACGACTGCGGTGTTCAAGCCCAATTGCGCGGCGCGGATGGCTGCGACATATCCGCCGGGACCGGCCCCGAGGACGACGACGTCATAGTGAGAAGTCACGAGCCCACCCTAGTGCGCCGTGACCCCTGGTGGCCGCCCGGGCGAGGCGTCAATACGGAATGACGCCGACCAGACAGTGCCCCACTCGCTCGCAGTGGTAGTAGCCGTACAGGGGCGCCGCGGCGACCAGCGCCGCGAACGGGCCGGACATCACCGCCACCGAGAGCGCCGACACCAGCGGCCTGCCCTGGGTCATCGCCAGCATCACCGCGCCGACGATGCACGCCACCACGTAGGCCAGGACCGCGAACAGCGCCGCAGTCTTGTCGGCCGAGTGGTACCACCAATAGAACAGGCCCAGCCCGATCACGGCCGCCACCGCCCATACGCCGAAGAGCACCAGGGCCAGCTTCCACCACTTGAGGTAGAGGTACCGGCCGGGCACGTTGATCGGTTGCACCGGGCCGGCGGGCTCGGGCGGCGCTTCGTCGGCGTCCGGCGTGGGCGTGGTGTCCCCGTCCTCCGCGGTCTCGGTGGAGGGCGCGGGCTCGGTCGCGACGGGGTGCTCGCCGGTGTCGTCATCGAAATCGGGGACCCATGACTGGGTGCCGGTGTGCTCGGAGTCGTCTTCGCCATCCGAGAAGTCCGGCACGAAGGCCTCGGTGCCGGGGCTCGAGGCGTCCTTACCGCCAGGTGCGTCGTCTTCAGGCGCCTTGTCGTCAGGCACCGGCGGTCACCCGCAACGCGACCAACATGCCGAACCAGCCCGGCGCCACCGACAACAGGAACGCGCCCAGCATGGTGACCCACCGGCGTCCGGAAAACAGGATCGTCGCCAGCCCGACCACGCTGAGGATGCCGACCCCCGACGCGAGGGCGACGCCCGGGCGGACACTGCCGTGGATCGCCACGGCGCACGCCACACCCGCCAAGAGTCCGACCGCACTGCCGATCAACATGGCGCTGGCCAACAACCACGGACGCGGAAGGGGAATCACTTTCCCGACTGTACTGCGGTTACCGGCGCAGGGGGCTCGTCCCCGTCGCCGCGTCGGCCACCACCGGACCCCGGGTCGCGGGGCGTTCACCGCGTTCGTAATCGGCGCCGGTGATCACCGCCGCGGCGGCCAGCGCGGTCCGTTCCTCGTCGGTGAAGACCCGGCCGCGGGACAGGAACCGCACCCCGTCGGGCGCCTCCAGGCTGAAACCGCCGCCGCGGCCCGGCACCACGTCGATGACCAGTTGGGTGTGCTTGTCGCGATAGTGGGCCGTGTACTGCGGACCCGAAATCCACACCGGCACCCCGTCTGTCCCGACGTCGAGGACGCCGAGCAAGACGTCGCGGTCGCCGACCAGAAAGTCGCCCAGCGGGTAACACATCGGCGACGACCCGTCGCAGCAGCCGCCGGACTGGTGGAACATCACCGGGCCGTGGCGGTCCTGCAGGCGCGCGAGCAGCTCGGCGGCGCCGGCCGTGATAACCACCCCGGCTGGCGGGAGACCCATGACGCCCATCCTCCTCCGTTTTTCCGGTCGCTCTGCTCCGTCTATCGTCGCCGGCGCATCAGAAGAACCCTTGCGCCTTCTCGGAGTAGGACACCATCAGGTTCTTGGTCTGCTGATAGTGATCGAGCATCATCTTGTGGTTCTCCCGGCCGATGCCGGACTGCTTGTAGCCGCCGAACGCCGCGTGCGCGGGATAGACGTGATAGCAGTTCACCCACACCCGGCCGGCCTGGATGTCGCGCCCGGCCCGATACGCGGTGTTGCCGTCGCGGCTCCACACCCCGGCGCCCAGGCCGTAGAGGGTGTCGTTGGCGATCGAGATCGCGTCGTCGTAATCGGCGAACGACGTCACCGTCACCACCGGCCCGAAGATCTCCTCCTGGAAGACGCGCATCTTGTTGTTGCCGCCGAAAATCGTCGGCTGCATGTAGTAGCCGCCGGACAGGTCGCCGCCGAGCTCGGCGCGTTCGCCGCCGGTGATGATCTTGGCGCCCTCGTCCTTGCCGATTTCGATGTAGGACAACACCTTCTCCAGCTGGTCGTTGGATGCCTGCGAACCCAGCATGGTCTCGCTGTCCAGCGGGTCGCCCTGGCGGACCGCCTTGGTGCGGATCGCGGCCAGTTCGAGGAACTCGTCGTAGATGTCGGCCTGGACCAGGCTGCGCGACGGGCACGTGCACACCTCGCCCTGGTTCAGGGCGAACATGGTGAAGCCCTCCAGCGCCTTGTCCTGATAGTCGTCGGCCTTGGCCATCACGTCGGAGAAGAAGATGTTGGGACTCTTGCCCCCGAGTTCCAGGGTGACCGGGATCAGGTTCTGCGATGCGTACTGCATGATCAGTCGCCCGGTGGTGGTCTCTCCTGTGAACGCGATCTTGGCGATCCGGTTGCTCGACGCCAGCGGCTTGCCGGCCTCTGCGCCGAACCCGTTGACCACGTTGAGGACCCCGGGCGGCAGCAGATCACCGATCAGTGACATCAGGTAGAGCACCGAAACCGGTGTCTGCTCGGCGGGTTTGAGCACCACCGCATTGCCGGCCGCCAGCGCGGGCGCCAGTTTCCACGCGCCCATCAGGATCGGGAAGTTCCACGGGATGATCTGCCCGACCACGCCGAGCGGCTCGTGGAAGTGGTAGGCCACGGTGTCCTCGTCGATCTGCGACAGCGAGCCCTCCTGCGCGCGCAGCGCCCCGGCGAAATACCGGAAGTGGTCGGCGGCCAACGGAATGTCGGCGGCCAGCGCCTCGCGGATCGGCTTGCCGTTGTCCCAGACCTCGGCCACCGCCAGCGCGGCGGTGTGCTCCTCGATGCGGTCCGCGATCTTGTTCAGGATCGCCGCCCGCTCGGCGGGTGCCGTCTTGCCCCAGCCCGGAGCCGCAGCGTGCGCGGCGTCGAGCGCTTTCTCGATGTCGGCCTCGTCGGAGCGCGCCACCTCGCAGAACGTCTGGCCGGTGACCGGGGTCGGGTTCTCGAAGTAGCGTCCCTTCGCCGGCGCAACCCACTGCCCCCCGATGAAGTTCTCGTAGCGGGATTCATATGACATCAATGCCCCGGCAGAACCCGGACGTGCGAAAACAGTCATCTGCTCTCACCCCTCGTTCGGCTGTGTAATTCACCTCACACTACCGCCGGAGCCACAATGGATTTCTATGGCTTCTATGACGTCGCAAGCTCACGCCGCCCCGCACGACAACGAAGATCCGTACCTGTGGCTCGAGGACGTCACCGGTGACGAGGCGCTGGATTGGGTGCGGGCCCGTAACGAGCCGACGCTGGCGCGCTTCCGCGACGAGAATTTCGAGCGGATGCGCGTCGAGGCGCTCGAAGTGCTCGACACCGACGCCCGCATCCCGTATGTGGTCCGCCGCGGCGAGTACCTCTACAACTTCTGGCGCGACGCGGCCAACCCCCGCGGGCTGTGGCGGCGCACCACGCTGGACAGCTACCGCACCGACTCCCCCCAGTGGGATGTGCTGATCGACGTCGACGAGTTGGGCCGGGCCGACGGCGAGAAATGGGTGTGGGCCGGCGCCACCGTCATCTACCCCGAATACACCCGCGCGCTGGTCAGCCTGTCCCGCGGCGGCTCCGACGCCTCCATCGTGCGTGAATTCGACATGCTGACACGGGAATTCGTCGACGACGGGTTCGAGCTTCCGGAAGCCAAGTCGCAGGTCAGCTGGGACGACCCGGACACCGTGCTGGTCGGCACGGACTTCGGCGCCGACTCGCTCACCGATTCCGGTTACCCGCGGGTGGTCAAGCGGTGGCGCCGCGGCACCCCCCTCGCCGACGCCGAAACGGTCTTCGAGGGGGCACGTTCGGACGTGAACGTGGTGGCAAGCACCAGCCGGATTACCGGCTACGAGCGCACCCTGATCGGCCGGGCTTTGGACTTCTGGAACGAAGAGGTCTACGAACTGCGCGGCCCGGAGCTCATCCGCATCGACACCCCCACCGACGCCAGCGTGAGCCTGCACCGCGAGTGGCTGTTGATCGAGTTGCGCAGCGACTGGTTATTGGGCAACGCCACCTATACCGCCGGGTCGCTGCTGGCCGCCAACTATGAGGAATTCCTCGCCGGCACAGCGCAATTGCAGGTCGTCTTCGAACCCGACGCGCACACGGCCCTCAACCACTATGCGTGGACCAAGGAGCGGCTGCTGATCGTCTCACTGGCCGACGTGGCCAGCCGCGTGGAGATCGTCACGCCCGGCAGCTGGCGGCGTGAGCCGGTGGCCGGCATTCCGGCCGCGACCAACACCGTCGTCGTTTCCGCCGACGACACCGGCGACGAATTCTTCCTGGATTCGAGCGGATTCGACTCGCCGTCGCGGCTGATGCGCGGAACCGACGGCGCGCAACTCGAACAGATCAAGTCCGCACCGGCCTTCTTCGATGCCGAAAATATCACGGTGGCACAGCATTTCGTCGCCTCACAGGACGGCACGCCGATCCCCTACTTCGTGGTGCGTCCCGGCGGCCCGCAAGCGTCCGACGGCCCGGCGCCCACCCTGCTCTACGGCTACGGCGGCTTTGAATCGTCGAACACCCCGGGCTACAGCGGTGTGCTGGGCCGGCTGTGGCTGGCCCGCGGCGGCACCTACGTCCTGGCCAACATCCGCGGCGGCGGCGAGTACGGCCCGGCCTGGCACACCCAGGCGATGCGCGAGGGCCGGCACAAGGTGGCCGAGGACTTCGCCGCCGTGGCAACGGATTTGGTGGAGCGCGGCATCACCACGGTCGACCAGCTCGGCGCGCAGGGCGGCAGCAACGGCGGCCTGCTGATGGGCATCATGTTGACCAAGTACCCGGACAGGTTCGGCGCCCTGGTGTGCAGCGTTCCGTTGCTGGACATGAAGCGCTATCACCTGCTGCTCGCCGGCGCCTCCTGGATGGCCGAATACGGCGACCCGGACAATCCGAAGGATTGGGCGTTCATCTCCGAATACTCGCCGTACCAGAACGTTTCGGCGACGCGCCACTACCCGCCGGTGCTGATGACGACGTCGACCCGCGATGACCGGGTGCATCCGGGTCACGCCCGCAAGATGACCGCGGCACTTCAGGCCGCCGGTCATCCGGTCTTCTACTACGAGAACATCGAGGGCGGGCACGCCGGCGCGGCCGACAACGAGCAGGTCGCATTCAAGTCGGCGCTGACCTATTCGTTCCTGTGGCAGATGCTCGCCCGCCCCTAAGATCATCAGCGTGTCAGCGATCCAACGCATCGAACTCACGCTGCTGGCGACGGGATTGATCTTCATCCTGGTCTCGGCGGCCCAGGCGCGCTATCGGTTCATCAAGCACCGTCGCGCCGGGCGCCGGTTCTACTGGGCGACCGCGATCGTCGGCATCGTCTGCTTTGCGTTCGGGACCGGCCAGCTCTGGCCGAACGGCGTCCTCTCGGCGGCGGTCTTTTCCGCCATCGTCGCCTTCTCGGCCTACCTCACCACGCCGTATCTGAAGATCAACGGGCACATCTACGCCTCCTCGCCGGAAAATCGGGAGCCCGATCCAGAATGACCCCGCAAGACTTCGAGACGCTGCTCTACACGACGGCCGGTCCGGTCGCCACCATCACGCTGAACCGCCCCGAGCAGCTCAACACCATCGTGCCGCCGATGCCCGACGAGATCGAGTCGGCCATCGGCCTGGCCGAGCGCGACGCGGCGATCAAGGTCATCGTGCTGCGCGGCGCGGGCCGCGCCTTCTCCGGGGGGTACGACTTCGGCGGCGGGTTCCAGCACTGGGGCGAAGCCATGATGACCGACGGCAAGTGGGACCCGGGCAAGGACTTCGCGATGGTCAGTGCCCGTGCGACCGGGCCGACGCAGAAATTCATGGCCATCTGGCGGGCGTCCAAGCCGGTGATCGCCCAGGTGCACGGCTGGTGTGTGGGCGGGGCCAGCGACTACGCGCTGTGCGCGGACCTGGTCGTCGCCAGCGAAGACGCCGTGATCGGCACGCCCTACAGCAGGATGTGGGGGGCGTATCTGACCGGGATGTGGCTCTACCGGCTGAGCCTGGCCAAGGCGAAGTGGCACTCGCTGACCGGCCGGCCGCTGACCGGCGCGCAGGCCGCCGAGATTGAGCTGATCAACGAGGCGGTGCCGTTCGAGCGGCTCGAGGCGCGCGTCGCCGAGATCGCCGCCGAGCTGGCGCAGATCCCCCTGTCGCAGCTGCAGGCGCAGAAGCTGATCGTCAACCAGGCCTACGAGAACATGGGGCTGGCGTCCACCCAGACGCTGGGCGGGATCCTCGACGGCCTGATGCGCAACACCCCCGACGCGCTGGCCTTCATCGACACCGCGCAAACCCAGGGCGTGCGGGCCGCCGTCGAGCGCCGCGACGGCCCGTTCGGCGACTACAGCCAGGCCCCGCCGGAGCTGCGGCCCGACCCGACGCACGTCATCGCCCCTGATCGCGACTGATACTGAGATGCACTAGCGAAATCCTGGCAGTGAGCTGGGAACTGTCCCAGGCCAGCCAAAAAGTGCTACCGTAACAGCTATGTCTCGGCTGAGTACTGGCCTGCGTGCAGGCGCCGCGTTCCTAGCTCTGGGTATCACCGCTGCGATCTTTCCGTCGACCGCGGGGGCCGATTCGACGGAGGACTTCCCGATCCCCCGCCGGATGATCAATACGACGTGCGACGCCGAACAGATCCTGGCGGCCTCCCGGGACACCAGCCCGGTGTACTACCAGCGCTACATGATCGACTTCAACAACCACCCGAACGTCCAGCAGGCCACCATCGACAAGGCGCACTGGTTCTTCTCGCTGTCGCCGCAGGACCGCCGGAACTACTCCGAGAACTTCTATGCGCCCGTCTCCGACCCGCTGTGGGTGGCCTGGCCCAACCACATGAAGATCTTCTGGAACAACAAGGGCGTGGTGGCCAAGGCCACCGACATCTGCAACACGTATCCGGCCGGCGACATGTCGGTGTGGAACTGGGCGTAACGCCTTCTCAGGCCGCCGTCCCCCGATCGGGGGACATCCCAATCATCCGTTGACAGGATGGTCCGCCGCGCCTCGCCGCGGGATAGTTGTGCCATGCACAGCACAGGCGCTGAGTCATCCCGGGGCGAGGCCCACCGCGACGGATTCGCGGGCATCCTGGCGACGCTCGACTGGCATGAAATCACCTGCCAATCCGACGCCGGCTGCACCAGCCGCGCCAGCCACGTCGTGCACCGGCACGCCGTGGACGGCTGCAATCGGCCCGCCCTCGACCCGCTCGGCAATTCCGTCGGCATTCTGTGCACCGGCTGCCTGCGCGACCTGCAGACCGAGGTGCTGCGGCAGCTCGACCGCATCAGGTCCACCCCGCATGCCTACTGCCTGACCTGCGGCAGACCCGTACACAAGCTGAGTCAGGCCCTGCGCGTGACCGACCTCCGTCGGTAGTGCGGCGCCGTGGCCGCCGCAGTTCGACATTGACGCGCCGCGTGAGATCAGCGCGGTTGTACCACTCCGCCCGGTGGGTGCGCGTCGACGTCGTTGAGGATCAGCTGGCGCACGGCGCGACGCGGTCCGTACGGACGCAGCATGGTGCTGGCCGGCCGTGGACGCACGTGCTGCGGCCACCAGAACCAGCGCCCGAGCAAGGTGGCCAGCGACGGCGTCATGAACGACCGCACGATCAAGGTGTCGAACAGCAGACCCAGCGCGATCGTCGTACCCACCTGGGCCATCACCAGCAGCGGGCTGAACATAAATGTGGCCATGGTGGCGGCGAACACCAGACCGGCGGAGGTCACCACCGAGCCCGAACCGGCCATCGCGCGGATCGTCCCCGTCTTGAGTCCGGCGTGGATCTCCTCCTTGAACCGCGATATCAGCAGCAGGTTGTAGTCCGAGCCCACCGCCAGCAGCAGGATGACCGCCATCGCCAGCACCATCCAGTGCAACTTCAAACCCAGGATGTACTGCCATAAGAGGACGGAGAGTCCGAACGAGGCGCCCAGTGACAGCAACACCGTACCGACGATCACGACGGCCGCCACGACGCTTCGGGTGATCACCAGCATGATGACGAAAATCAAAGTGGCCGCGGCGATTCCGGCGATCATCAGGTCGACGTTGGAGCCGTCGTGCATGTCCTTGTACGTCGCGGCGGTGCCGCCGAGGTAGACCTTGGCGCCCTCCCAGGGGGTGCCCTTGATCGCCTCGTGCACGGCCTGCTTGATCGGTGCGATGTGGTTGATGCCTTCAGGAGTCGCCGGGTCGCCTTCATGGGAGATGATCAGCCGGACTGCGTGCCCGTCCGGCGAGATGAACTGCTTGAGACCCCGCGCGAAATCCGGGCTCTTGAACGCCTCCGGCGGCAGGTAGAAGGTGTCGTCGTTCTTCGCTTTGTCGAAGGCATCGCCCTGCGCGGTGGCGTTGTCGGACTGCGCTCTCGCCTGTTCGTTAAGACCCTGCGTGATCGCATAGTTCGACATGATGGTGTCGAGGTTGCGCTGCTGGCTCTCGATCTGCGGCGGTATCAGCGCCACCAGCTTGGGCTGGATCCGATCCAGCTTGTCGAGGTTCGCGCTGAGGTTCACGATGTTCTCAGCCACCTGGTCGATGCCGTCGAGCGCATTGAAGACCGACCGCAGTGCCCAGCAGACCGGGATGTCGTAACAGTGCTTCTCCCAGTAGAAGTAGCTGCGGATCGGCCGGAGGAAGTCGTCGAAGTTCGCGATGTCGTCGCGCAACTTCTCGGTGATCTGCACGGTTTCTTTGGTGAGCCTGGTGGTTTCGTGCGTGGTGTTGCTCAGATCCTGGGTGACCTGCATCTGCTCATGCAGCGTTGCCATCGTCTTGTGCAGCTCGTCCGCCTGCTTGAGTAGGTTCGCCGCCTGCTCGTCCTGATAGTGCTGGGTCTGGATCCGCCCTGCGGCCTGGGCACCCATCTGAAAACCGAGGGTGCTGTGATCGAGCGGCGTGCCCAACGGCCGGGTGATGGTCTGCACCCGGCCGATACCGGGGATGTGGAAGACCGCCTTGGCGACCTTGTCCAGGACGATGAAGTCGGCCGGGTTACGCAGGTCGTGATCGGTCTCTATCATCAACAGCTCGGGATTGAGCCGAGCCTGGTCGAAGTGCCGGTCCGCGGCGGCATAGCCGACATTGGCCGGGGTGTCCGCCGGCAGGAAGTGGCGGTTGTCGTAGTCCGTCTTGTAACCGGGCAGGGCGAGCAGACCAACCAACGCGACCGCGATGGTCACCGCGAGAACCGGTGCGGGCCAGCGGACGACCGCGGTGCCGATGCGACGCCAGCCCCGGGTCTGCAGCTTGCGTTTCGGATCCATGAGCTTGAAGAACGAAGCCACCGTCAGAATCGCCGGACCCAGCGTCAAAGCCGCCAACACCGCGACCAGCATGCCGACCGCGCAAGGCACCCCCAGCGACTCGAAGTACGGCAGCCGGCAGAAGCTCAGGCAGTACATCGCGCCGGCGATGGTCAGGCCGGATCCCAGCACGACATGCGCGGTGCTGTGGAACATGGTGTAGAACGCTTCTTCGCGCGTCTCGCCCAGACCACGGGCCTCCTGATAGCGGCCGACCACGAAGATCGCATAGTCCGTCCCGGCGGCGATCGCCATCAGCACCAACATGTTGTTGGCGAAGGTCGACAGCCCCATGATCCCGTAATTGCCCAGCGTCGCGACGACGCCACGGGCGGCGGCCAGCTCGATGAACACCATCGCCAGCATGATCAGCATGGTGCTCAGCGACCGGTAGACGAAAAGCAGCATCACCACGATCACTAAGAAGGTGACAAGAGTGACGACCGCGACGCCCTTCTGCCCCGAGTGGGACTGGTCGGCGAACAGCGGACCCGCGCCGGTGACGTATGCCTTGATTCCCGGCGGCGCGGGCACCGAATCCACGATCTTGCGGACGGCCTCGGCAGACTCGTTCGCCAGCCCGCTGCCCATGTTGCCGGCGAGGTAAACCTGGACGTACGCGGCCTTTTGATCGTGGCTCTGGGAACCCGCCGCCGTCAGCGGATCACTCCAGAAATCCTGGACGTGCTGAACGTGTTCCCTGTCTTGTTCGACGCGCCTGACGATCTCGTCGTAGTAGCGGTGCGCTTCGGCCCCGAGTGGCTTGTCGCCCTCCAGCAAGATCATGGCCGAGTTGTCGGAGTTGAACTCTTTGAACGTCGATCCGACCCGCATCATCGACTGAAAGGATGCCGCGTCGGTCGGACTCATCGACACCGAGTGGGTTTTCGCGACGACCTCCAGCTGCGGCGCCACGGTGTTGGTGATAAAGACGATGCCCAACCACACCAGGACGATCGGCAGCGCCAACCGGTGGATCATCCGCGGCAGGAACGGCGGGATCAGCGGCTGATCGACGCGCGGCGGAGCCTCGACTGCCTCGCTCATGCGGACTTGTCCAGGCAGTAGACGAAGGCGTTCACGGTTTGGTTGGGATCTGAGCGGTTCGGAGTCTTGATGACGTCACCGCTGCCGTCGTGCTTGTTCACCACGAACTGGCAGGCGATCCAACTGCCGTCTCCTTGCGCCACCAGGTTTGCCGGAATGCCGGGCTTCGTTGAACTCAATATTTTGCTCCAGGGCAAGGGCACGTTGAGAGCCTGCTGCGGATGGGAGTTTTCGTCGAGGTAGTTGATGGTTGCCGTGCTGCCCGGTGGGCCCCAGACCTCGAGCGTGATTGTCTTGGCGTTGAACTCATCGAGGACCTCGCCCGAGGTGCCACCACCGAACGAACCTTTGTGAACGCCGAAGACCCCGTGCAATCGGTATACGACGAATCCCGAGACCGCGACGACAGCTGCAATCGTGAGCACCAGCCAGAAACGCCCCAGAAGCCCCTTTTTCCTGGCACGCTGCGGGCCGACTTCGTTGCCCTCGCTGCCGGCGGAACCCTGCTTCATCAGCGGCTCGGTCCTTGGCTCAGTCGTCGTCATGGGCGCTTCAAGTCTTTCACCGGTTGCAATTCGCCAAGCCATAGCGCTCCCCCCTTTCTGAGTTCATGAGGATTCCGAGATGAGGCCGATGCACGTGGCCGTCAGCAGGCGGGTGAGCGCGGACGCGAAGTCCAGATTCCACTCGGGCGGAACGACTTCGGGCTCCTCGGCATAGACGTCGGTCAACTGCTCCGGCGGGTTCGCGACCTGCCACAGCGTGGCCGCCAGCGAGTACGCGGCCAGCAGGATGTCGAGCGAGCCCGACCGTCCGAGTTCCGGCAGCGCGCTGCCGATCGCGTCGGCGAGCGACAGGGTGGCGGCGGTGCTGATCCGCCTGACCTCGATGACCCGCTCCGCGTCCACCTCGTGTTCGAGGTGCAGGTGCAGGTTGGCCAGCAGGTCACAGAACAGCGGGTCGTCGGCCAGGGCTTCGGCCAGCGTCTCGGCGATGCGCGAGGGCGACTTCGCGCCGGGCTCGGCCAGCTTCTCGGACACCGTGTTTGACCATCGCACCCAGCCCTCGGCGGACAGGTGCAGCAGAACTTCCTTGTGCGAGGTGAAGTACCGGCGCACCGCCGAGTAGTGAATCCCGGCGCGGGTGGCGACTGCGGTCAGGGTGACCGACGCGACGCCGGCCTCCATCGCCAGCGAGCGTGCGGCTTCCACAAGGGCCTCCGCACGTTGGCGCTTTTTTTCCTCGGTGCGGGCGCGCTGGAATGTTAGTTGCGCCACCGGCTGAGCGTAACGCACAACGCGTGATTTGTATAACGCACGTCACATGATTTGTGCCGCGGTCACTCTCCGGCGCCGAAACAGGTAAAGGTGTAGCCATGCGCACCGCCCGGCGTCCTTCGAGCCCCTCCGACTAGCCCGTGCAGACCATCGCCCTGATCGGGTTTCTCGGCGGGCTCATCACCGGCATCTCGCCATGCATCCTGCCGGTGCTTCCGGTGATTCTGCTGTCCGGCATGGACACCGGAGCCCGCCGGCGCAGCGTGAGTTCCGCGGCGCGACCGTACCTGGTGATCGCGGGCCTGGTGTGCAGCTTCAGCCTGGCCACGCTGATCGGCTCCGCACTGCTGACGGCGCTGCACCTGCCGCAGGACGCGATCCGGTGGGCCGCGCTGGTGGTGTTGATCCTGATCGGGCTGGGATTGATCTTCCCGCCGGTGCAGCACCTGATCGAGCGGCCGTTCGCGTATTTCCCGCAACGCCAAGTCGGCTCGGGGACAGATGGTTTCGGCCTGGGACTGACGTTGGGTGCGCTGTACGTGCCGTGCGCGGGGCCGGTGCTGGCCGCCATCGTGGTGGCCGGCGGGACCTCGTCGATCGGCCCCGGCGCGCTCGTGCTGACCGCGACGTTCGCGATCGGCAACGCGCTTCCGCTCCTGGCTTTCGCACTGGCCGGGCGGCGCGTCACCGAACGGGTGGCCGCGTTCCGCCGTCGGCAGCGCGCGATACAGATCGCCGGCGGGATCGCGATGATCGTGCTGGCCGTGGCGCTGGTGTTCAACCTGCCCGCGATGCTGCAGCGAGCCGTCCCCGACTACACGACGGCGATGCAGAACAAGCTGGGGGCCAACGACATTCAGCGCAGCCTGGGCCCCGCCCCCACCCAGCAGCCCAACCACGGCAGCGGGCTGCAGCTGAGCCCGCCCAGCACCACCGTCGACGGGGCGTTGAGCGACTGCTCCAGCGGCTCTTCCGACCTGCAACAGTGCGGACCGGCACCCGCCCTGACGGGCGTCACCGGGTGGCTCAACACCCCGGACGGCAAACCGCTGGAGCCGGCGTCGGTGCGCAACAAGGTGATCCTGATCGACTTCTGGGCCTATTCGTGCATCAACTGTCAACGTGCCATCCCGCACGTAATCGATTGGTACAACCGGTATCGCGACAGCGGGTTTATGGTCGTCGGGGTGCATACGCCCGAGTACGCGTTCGAGCGGGTGCCCGCCAACGTGGCCAGCGGCGCCGCCGACCTGCACATCACCTATCCCATCGCGCTGGACAACGACTACGCGACGTGGAACGCCTTTCAGAACCTCTACTGGCCGGCCGAGTACCTGATCGACGCGAATGGGCAAGTGCGCCACACCAAGTTCGGTGAGAGCGACTATGACGGCACCGAGAAGCTGATCCGCAAGCTTCTCCTCGACGCCCACCCCGGCGTCCAGCTGCCCGCGCCGACGAACTCGCCCGATATGACGCCGCAGACCAGGCTCACCCCCGAGACCTACCTGGGTGTCGGCAAGTCCGGAAACTACGGCGGCGGCGGGGATTACAAGGAGGGCGCCGCCACGCTGAGCTTCCCGCCGAACCTGACCGAGGACAAGTTCGCGCTGCGCGGCCGCTGGACCCTGGACGACCAGGGGGCGACGGCGGACGGCGACGACTCCGCCGTCCGGCTGAACTACACCGCGAAAGACGTCTACGCCGTCGTCGGCGGCGCCGGCGCCCTCACCGTGACCCGCGACGGCAAGACCACCACGACGCCGATCGGCGGGGCGCCCACGCTGCACCGGATCGTCGCCGACGACTCCGCGCACCGCGATCAGCTGGACATGGGGGTCAGCAAGGGCCTGCAGGTGTTCTCGTTCACGTTCGGGTAGCAGCCGGGCTCACGACTTCTTCACCACACCGCCCAGCATCGCGGTGATCACACCGAGCGCGACCAGGGCGGCGCCGGCGAGCAACGTGGCGTTGAGCCATTGGTGCAGACCGGATTCGGCGTGTTCGACCATCACCTCGGCGACGCGCCGGACGTTGCCGGTGGTGCGGTTGAGCGCATCGTTGACATAGCGACCGGCGACCTCGATGCCCGCCCACCCGGCCGCACCGACGAGCAGGGCCGAGACCCCCAGGCTGCTCAGCGCCTTGCCTCGGCGGCGGGCGGCGGCCACCGTGAGCAGCGCGCAGACACCGCACAGCGCCGCCGCCCCCACACTGATCCACGGGCCCCAGGTGGACAGCCGGCTCAGCCGTCCTTTCGATTGCGGGACCGAAACGGTCAGCGGGACAGTCAGTTTCGCGGGGACCGTTACGTTGTGGCGGCTCAGTAGCGGCTGCATCGAGCCGTCGTTGAGCATGGGTGCCACGTCGACCGCCCACTGGTTGCCGTCCCCGCCGGCGCCCGGGTCGCTGAACAACCAGCCGTGCGCCGCCCGGTTCGCCTGGGCGAACAGTGGCGGGAACGCCGGCCCGGCGGTGAAGGCGCCGGCGGCCTCGTGCACTTGCGAACCGTCGATCGGATAACGGCCGCCGCCGTGCTCGGCGATGAGAGCCATTGCCCGGGCGCTCAGTTCGGCCGCCATGGCCGACTGCAGAGCCGGATCGGCCGCCGCGCGCTGCGCCATCGCCGCGTAGCCGTCGGCGTCAACGACATGCAGCTGCGTCCACGCGGCGGGGACCGCCACCGCAAGCGCGAGCGTGGTGATGAACCACAACAGCACGGTCGCCGCGAATCGCACGCCTGCGAATCTACGCAATCCCCCGCACGTACGCGGCCTGCCCGAGGTGCTGGGCGCAGTCGTCGATGATGCTCACCAATCGCGCGCTGGCCGTCACCGGCGGGTCCCAGTTGGTGTCCACGACGCGGGCCAACTCGTCGGCGGTCACCCCGGCGAGGTATTCGAGGGTGAGCTTGTGCACCGCGTGGTAGTAGCCGGACAGCAGATCCGCGGGCGCCTTCACCTTGGCCACGTCGTCGGGCCCGTGCCCATAACCGCTGTCGCCGCGCGGCAGGTCCAGTCCGAACCGGTCCACCCAGCCGTCGCGGAACCACACCTGCTCGACGCCGGCGACATCGGCCAACTGGATGTCCTGCACCCGCGCGCTGTGCCAAAGCAGCCAGGCGATGCTGTTGGCGCCCGGGGCCGGCCGATAGCCGGACACCTCGTCGGTCAACCCCTCGGTGATCTGGTCGACGTGTTCGATCAACCGGGTGAACGCGTCGCGGAGCAGTTCTTGAACGCATGCGTCGGGATTCGCCATGTCTCCGACACTACGGGAGCCAAATGACCTGGCACGACCTACCGAAACGGTCGTAGATTGTTTGGATGACTTACGACCTGATCATCCGCAATGGCACCATCGTCGACGGGCTCGGGGGTGAGCCGTACGTCGGTGACGTGGCCGTGCAAGACGGCGTCATCAAGGCCGTCGGGCACGTGAACGGAGAAGCCGCGACGCGGGAGATCGACGCCACCGGGTTGCTGGTCACGCCCGGCTTCGTCGACCTGCACACCCACTACGACGGCCAGTCCATCTGGTCGGAGCGCCTGACTCCGTCCTCGGCACACGGGGTGACGACGGTGGTGATGGGCAACTGCGGGGTCGGCTTCGCGCCCTGCC
Source organism: Mycobacterium mantenii (assembly GCF_001667865.1). Classification (GTDB taxonomy): domain Bacteria; phylum Actinomycetota; class Actinomycetes; order Mycobacteriales; family Mycobacteriaceae; genus Mycobacterium; species Mycobacterium mantenii_A. The sequence continues at coordinate 24,230 of NZ_LZJP01000066.1, forward strand.
GCCAGGCCGACCACGACGTGCTGGTCGACGTGATGGCCGGTGTCGAGGACATTCCGGGCGTGGTCATGACCGACGGCCTGCCGTGGACGTGGGAAACGTTCCCCGAATACCTGGACGCGCTCGACGCGGGCAAGCGGGACATCGACGTGGCGGCGTATCTGCCGCACTCGCCGCTGCGGGTGTACGTGATGGGGCAGCGCGGCGCCGACCGCGAGCCGGCCACCGACGAGGACCTGGCGAAGATGCGGGCGCTGGCCAAGGAGGCGATCGAGGTCGGCGCGCTGGGCTTCGCGTCGTCGCGGCTGACCATCCACAAGACCGAAAGCGGCTCGCCCATCCCGAGTTACGAGGCCGCGCGGGAGGAGATCGAGGAGATCGCCCGCGGCGTCGTCGACGGCGGCGGCGGGCTGCTGCAGTTCGTTCCCGACATCCCCTCGGGCGGCTACCAGCCCGTGTTGCAGACGGTGTTCGACGTCGCCGAGGACGTCGGGCTGCCGGTCACCTTCACCCTCGTCGTCGCCAACTCGGGCGACCCGACCTGGCCGGACGCCATCACCATGATCGAGAAGGCGAACGCCGCCGGTGGCGACGTGACCGCGCAACTGCTGCCGCGCCCAATCGGGTTGATCATCGGCCTGCAGCTGACCGCCAACCCGTTCGTGCTCTACCCCAGCTACCGCGAGATCGCCCACCTGCCGCTGGCCGAGCGGGTCGCCGAAATGCGCAAGCCCGAGGTTCGCGCCCGCATCCTGGCCGACAAGCCCGGGCAGGGGCACCCGATCCTGTACGTGGCGCAGATGTGGGACTGGATTTTCCCGCTGGGCGACACCCCCGATTACGAGCCCGACCCGTCGACAAGCATCGGGGCCCGCGCCCGCGCCCGCGGCGTGGATCCGATGGAGGAGGCCTACGACCGGCTGCTCGACGACGACGGCCGGGCCATGCTGTTGGTCGCGACCAGCAACCTGCAGAACAACTCGCTGGACACCGTCGGCGAGCTGCTGCACCGCGACGACGTGGTGCTCGGCCTCGGCGACGGCGGCGCCCACTACGGAATGATCTGCGACGCCAGCTACTCGACGTACTTCCTGACGCATTGGGCGCGGGACCGCACGGCCGGACGGTTCACGGTGTCCGAGGCGGTTCGCGAGCTCACGTCGGTGCCGTCCCGCATCGCCGGGCTGGGTGATCGCGGCCGGGTCGCCGTCGGCTACAAGGCCGATCTCAACGTCATCGACCACGCCGCATTGCGGCTGCATAAGCCGATGATCAGCTACGACCTGCCCGCCGGGGGGCGGCGCCTGGACCAGACCGCCGACGGGTATGTCGCCACGATTGTGGCCGGCGAAGTGATCGCGGAGAACGGCGTTCCCACCGACGCCCGCCCCGGGAAGTTGGTCCGCGGCCGCCAGCCCATCCCCGCAGCCTCGCGATAACGCCCCCAAAAGTGGCATATACCAGCTAAGTTGGGTCCGTGACGAACCCGCATTTTGCGTGGTTGCCGCCAGAAGTCAACTCGGCACTAATATTCTCCGGACCAGGTCCCGGGCCGCTGCTTGCTGCCGCGGCGGCGTGGGACGGGCTGGCCGGGGAGTTGGCCTCGTCGGCGTCGTCGTTTTCTTCGGTGACGACAGATCTTGCCACCGGGTCCTGGCAGGGCGCGTCGTCGGCGGCCATGATGTCCGTGGCCAGCCGATACGTGAGCTGGCTCAGCGCCGCGGCCGCGCAGGCCGAGGAGGTGTCCCACCAGGCCTCTGCCATCGCGACCGCGTTCGAGGTGGCGCTGGCAGCCACCGTGCAGCCCGCGGTGGTGGCGGCCAACCGTGCCTTGGTGTCGGCGTTGGCGGCTAACAATCACCTGGGTCAGGCCACCGCGGCGATCGCCGATATCGAGGCCGCCTACGAGCAGATGTGGGCCGCGGACGTGGCGGCGATGTTCGGCTATCACGCCGACGCGTCGGCAGCCGTGGCCAAGTTGCCGCCCTGGAATCAGGTGCTGCAGAATCTCGGCTTCTCCAACACCAGCACCGCCGTCACACGCCCGGCCAGCTCCGGCGCCGTCGCCCGCGGCTACACGTCGCGCATCGCCGGGTTCCTGCGGCCCGCGGGACCGCAGTAGCCCCGGGCCGCACCTATCCTGGGAGATCATGCGCTCCAAGAAAAAGGTCGATCTCCAGGCGCTGGCCGACGCGCTCGTCGACTTCCCCTATGCGTACCTGATCACGGTCGACGACGAGTACCGGGTGCACACCGTGACGGTCGAGCCGCAGCTGCGGGAAGGCACCCTCGAAGTCGGACTCATCGGCGGGCGCACCCGAAACAATCTCGCCCACCGCGCCGACGTGACCCTGGTGTGGCCGCCCGCCGCACCGGGCGGCTACTCCCTGATCGTCGACGGCACCGCCGAAGTGACCGACGCCGGCGACGAAACCGCCCGCCTGAGCGTGGTTCCCACCCGTGCGCTGCTGCACCGCGACGCCGACTCCCCCGATGCGGCCAAGGGCTGCCTGCACGACTGCGTGGTGTTCTCGCTGCCGGTCTGAGGCCGTACAGTCTCATCCGTGAGCCGCGTCGCACCGCTCGCCCCGCCGTGGAGCGAAGAAGATGCCGCTGGCATCAACAGCTGGGGTCACCCCGACCGCACCTACGAGCCGCTGCTCTTGGTGCGTTGCCTGCAGCGCCACCCGGCGCTCGCCTCCCGGCTACGCAAGCTCGGCGAATCCCTGTATGTCGCGGCGCTTTTGCCTGGACGGACGCGGACCATCGCCATCCTTCGCATCTGTGCCCTGGTGGGCTGTCGGTACGAGTGGGGCGGGCAGGCGGCGTTCTGGGGGCCGATCGCGGGGGTCTGCGACGACGAGTGCGACGCGCTGGTCACCGGCGGCAAGGATGCCTCTGCCGACCCGCGCTGGAGCCCGGCCGAGCGGACGCTGATCGGGGCGGTGGACGAACTCGAGGGCATCGGCTCGTGGTCGGAAGCGACATGGGACGCGCTGGGCCGCGACCTGACCGACGAGCAGCGGATCGAATTGCTTACCGCGGTCGGCTGGTATCGCACCATCTGCACGCTGTGCAACGCGCTCGCGCTTCCGGTGGAGGGCTGGATGCGGCCCTGGCCGGAGTCAGGGCGCTGAGCGGTCCCTGCGCAGTCCCGGATGCTGGTTCTTCAGCAGCGGCAACAGCACCCGCCGCGGCATGAACTGGAACAACCTGGTGCTGATCTGGCTCGGCAGCCCGGGTATCACGGTTGCGCGGTCGTGGTCTAACGCGTCGACTCCGGCGCGCGCCACGTCCCGCGCAGGTTTCCACATGAACTTCGGGAACGCGTCGGCGAAGGTCCGCTCGTCCATGCCGGCGCTCTCGAGGAATTCGGTGCGCACCGGGCCCGGGTTCAGCAACGCGACCGTGACGCCGGTGCCGGCGAGTTCGCCGCGCAGCCCCTCGGTGTAGGTGATCACGAACGCCTTGGTGGCGGCGTAGCCCACCTGCCCCGGGAAGGGGTGGTAGCCGGCGGTGGAGCCGACGTTGAGGATCGCACCCTTTCCGCGGGGGGCCATCTGCTGGACCACGCGGGTGGTCAGGTCGATGACGGCCTCGACATTCACCCGCACCTGGGCGATCTCGTCGTCGACGGAGGTCGTCGTGACCGACCCGATGGTGCCGATGCCGGCATTGTTGACCAGGATGTCGACGGTCAGGCCGCGGCGGGCCACCTCGTCGAGGAGACCGGCGCGGGCGGCGGAATCGCCGACGTCGCAGGCGATCACCTCGACGCGCACCCGGCCCGCGAGTTCGTCGGCCAGCTCGCGGAGGCGGTCTTCGCGGCGGGCGACCAGCGTGACGCCGTGGCCGCGGTCGGCCAGTTCGCGGGCGATGTCGGCGCCGATGCCCGACGAAGCGCCGGTCACGACCGCGGTGCTGGTGGGTGAGGGAGTCGGAAGGGCCACGCCGTCGAACCTACCGCTCGCCGAGTGCGCGGCTGGCCGCACGCTCGGCGTCGAATGTGCGGCAGGCTGCACATTCGACGAAGGCCCCCACATTCAACGCACGAAAAAGCCCGGCCCCCGCAAGGGAACCGGGCTTCTTCGTAGACGGACTTAGAAGTCCATGCCGCCCATGCCACCGGTCGGGTCGCCCGCGGGTGCGGCCGCCTTCTCCGGCTTGTCGGCGACGACGGCCTCGGTGGTGAGGAACAGCCCCGCGATGGACGCCGCGTTCTGCAGCGCCGAACGGGTCACCTTCACCGGGTCGGCAACGCCGGCCTTCAGCAGGTCCTCGTACTCACCGGTGGCCGCGTTCAGGCCGGTGCCGGCCTTCGAGTTGCGGACCTTCTCGGCGACAACGCCGGGCTCCAGCCCGGAGTTGAAGGCGATCTGCTTCAGCGGAGCCTCGAGCGCCACGCGGACGATGTTGGCACCGGTGGCCTCGTCGCCCTTGAGCTTGAGCTCCTCCAGGGCCGGTGCCGATTGCAGCAGGGCCACGCCACCACCGGCGACGATGCCCTCCTCGACGGCGGCCTTGGCGTTGCGGACCGCGTCCTCGATGCGGTGCTTGCGCTCCTTGAGCTCGACCTCGGTCGCGGCCCCGGCCTTGATCACCGCAACACCGCCGGCCAGCTTGGCCAGGCGCTCCTGCAGCTTCTCGCGGTCGTAGTCGGAGTCGCTGTTCTCGATCTCGCTGCGGATCTGGGCCACCCGGCCGGCGATGGCGTCGGAGTCACCGGCGCCCTCGACGATGGTGGTCTCGTCCTTGGTGACGACGACCTTGCGGGCCTTACCCAGCAGGGCGACGTCGGCGCTCTCCAGCGAGAGGCCGACCTCTTCGCTGATGACCTGACCACCGGTGAGGATGGCCATGTCCTGCAGCATCGCCTTGCGGCGGTCACCGAAGCCGGGGGCCTTGACGGCCACCGACTTGAAGGTGCCGCGGATCTTGTTGACGACCAGGGTGCTCAAAGCCTCGCCCTCGACGTCCTCGGCGATGATCAGCAGCGGCTTACCGGCTTGGATGACCTTCTCCAGCAGCGGCAGCAGATCCTTGACGGTGGACACCTTGGAGCTGACCAGCAGGATGAAGGGGTCCTCGAGGACGGCTTCCTGACGCTCGGCGTCGGTGACGAAGTAGCCCGAGATGTAGCCCTTGTCGAACCGCATGCCCTCGGTGAGCTCGAGCTGCAGGCCGAAGGTGTTGGACTCCTCGACGGTGATGACGCCCTCGTTGCCGACCTTGTCCATCGCCTCGGCGATCAGGTCGCCGATGGACTGGTCGCCCGCGGAGATGGCCGCGGTGGCCGCGATCTGCTCCTTGGTTTCGACGTCCTTGGCGGACTTGAGCAGGGTCTCGGTGACCTTCTCGACGGCCTTCTCGATGCCGCGCTTGAGGCCCAGCGGGTTGGCGCCGGCCGCGACGTTGCGCAGACCCTCTTTGACGAGCGCCTGGGCGAGAACCGTGGCCGTCGTCGTGCCGTCACCGGCGACGTCGTCGGTCTTCTTGGCGACTTCCTTGACCAGCTCAGCGCCGATCTTCTCGTAGGGGTCCTCCAGCTCGATCTCCTTGGCGATGGACACACCATCGTTGGTGATCGTGGGGGCACCCCACTTCTTCTCCAGGACGACGTTGCGGCCCTTGGGACCCAACGTCACCTTTACCGCGTCGGCGAGGGCGTTGAGCCCGCGCTCGAGGCCGCGACGGGCCTCTTCGTCGTACGCAATTGTCTTGGCCATTGCGAAGTGATTCCTCCGGATTGGGAATGAAACGCGGGTCACCGGGTTACGGCAACCCCGCTACTTACGCTGGCCGGGCGCAGTGCCCGCGACGGACGACCAGAGCTGGCCTCACCGTCCCGACCTAGCACTCACCCACTGCGAGTGCCAGTGTCATTCTTAGCACTCGCCTATGTCGAGTGCAAGAAGAGGTCAGCGCTATCGCCCAGCGCGTAAACCGTCGACGACGACGTCGGTCACCCGCTCGGCCAACGCCGAGTCATAGGCCTCCATGGCCTGGCACCCAACCATGATCGCCTTCACCTCGCGCACCCCGATGTCCTGGCGCGCGGTGCCCGCCCGCTGCGCGGCCCGCAGCAGCTCGTCGAGCATGGCCAGGAACGCGTCCTCGGCTTCGGGCGCGGCGGTGGCGACGTCGATCCCGAACCCGGCCAGCGCGTCGACCAGGCCGCGATCGGCCGCACCCCACTGCAGGACGATCGACCGCAGGTAGACGAACAGCGCTTCGCCGGGGCCGACGGACTCCAGCAGGGCGCGCCCGTCGTCGACCAGCCGTTGCATCCGGTCCTCGATGACCGCCTGGAACAGCGCCTCCTTGGTGGGAAAGTGCCGGTAGACGGTGCCGGCCCCGACGCCGGCGCGGCGCGCGACCTCGTCGATGGGCACCGCGAGGCCCTCGGCCGCGAAGGTCTCGTAGGCGACGTCCAGCACGCGCGCGCGATTGCGCGCCGCGTCGGCGCGCAGCGGGCGATCGGGCTGCGCCATCTGTTCACTCCTCCGCAGTTGACAAAGCGGGGCGAGCGTTCCGTATAGTACCAATCAACCGGAGCGCTCGCCCCGTTTACTCTACAAGTTCAAGGAGCCCTCCCATGGCCAAGTGGACCACCGCGGACATCCCCGACCAGACCGGCCGGGTCGCCGTCATCACCGGAGCCAACACCGGCCTGGGCTTCGAGACCGCCCAGGCGCTGGCCGAGCACGGCGCCCGCGTGGTGCTGGCCGTGCGCAACCTGGACAAGGGCAAGGAAGCGGCGGCCCGGATCACCGCCCGCGCCACGCACGCCGACGTCGCGTTGCAGGAGCTCGACCTGACCTCGCTGGAGTCCGTCCGGGCCGCGGCCGACCAATTGCGGTCCGCGCACGATCGCATCGACCTGCTGATCAACAACGCCGGGGTGATGTACACCCCGAAGTCGAACACCAAAGACGGCTTCGAGCTGCAGTTCGGCACCAACCACCTGGGCCACTTCGCCCTCACCGGCCTGCTGCTGGACCGGCTGCTCCCGGTCGCCGGCTCGCGGATCATCACGGTCAGCAGCGTCGGTCACCGCATCCTCGCCGACATCCACTTCGACGATCTGCAATGGGAACACCGCTACAACCGGGTCGCCGCCTACGGGCAGGCCAAGCTCGCCAACCTGCTGTTCACCTACGAACTGCAACGGCGGCTCGCCCCGCACGGCACGACGATCGCCGCGGCCGCGCACCCCGGCATGTCCGACACCGAGTTGATGCGCAACATGCCCGGCCCGCTGCAATTCGCCTTCGAGCGGATCGCACCGTTCGTCGCCCAGAACCCGGCCATGGGCGCGCTACCCACCCTGCGCGCGGCCACCGACCCGGCGGTGCTCGGTGGGCAGTACTACGGACCCGACGGCCCCGGCCAGACGCGGGGCTATCCCAAGATCGTGGGCTCGAGCGCCAAGTCGCACGACGTCGACCGGCAGCGCCGGCTGTGGGCGGTTTCCGAGGAGCTCACCGGGGTGGTCTACCCGTTCGACTAGCGGGCTCGCCGATCAGGGCAGATGGTGCCGACCCGCCGCGCCCGGCGCACGCGCCGCGCTTGCGATCGGCACTAGGGCAGATGGTGCCGACCCGCCGCGCCCGGCGCACGCGCCGCGCTTGCGATCGGCACTAGGGCAGATCGAGCAGCTGCTCGTAGAACCCGCCGAAACCGCGCGAGCGATCGACGAGGTGGATCTCGAGGATCCAGTGGCAGGTGCGGCCGCGCGGATCGGTGCGGCGCATCGGTTTGTCCGACCCGGGCATGATGTACCACTCGACGCCCGGCCCGGCGATTTTCTTGTGCGGGAACTCGCCGATCAGATGGCCCGCGATGCGGCTGCCCCACTCGAAGCCCTCGGCGTGGGCCACCCCGACAACGAAGTCGAACAGCTCGGCCCCGGTGACGTCGGGGCGCCCCTCGAAGTACTCGCGGCCGGCCTCCCACACTCGCGGCAGGGCGTCGCGAACGGCCGTCTTGTGCGGGTCGTCTCCGAGCACGAACGTCCGCCCGAAGTCGGCCTCCCACTCCTCGAAGATCGGACCCAGGTCGAGGAAGACGATGTCGCCGTCGCCGATCAGCCGATCCGGCGGGCGTTCGTGGAACGGCTGCAGCGTGTTCGCCCCGGCCCGCACGATCCGCCGGTGCCAGTGCCGGGTCACCCCGAACATTTCGCCGGCGAGGTCGTGGATGTCATCGGACAGTTCCTTCTCGGCCAGCCCGGGGCGAATCATGGCCCGCCGCTCGATCTCGTCGAACAGTTGCGCGGCTTTGCGTTCGGCGTCCAGCAGTCGTTGCACGCGAACATCTTCGGCGGTCGATCGGTCCACAACGGCGATGCTATGCGCACACTGGAACCATGTCCCTTGTCGTGCCGCCCTATCCGCCAGCCCGATACACCAAAGACGAACCGGAGATCAGCGCCTGGCTCAAGCGGGCCGATCAGCCACCCGACTACGAGACGTCCGGGGTCAAGTACCACTACCTGGCCAACCAACGGGACACCGCCGGCGACTACGGGCTCTACCGGGTCGAAATCGCGCCGGCCGGCGGCGGGCCTCCCGCGCATTTCCACCGGGCCATGTCCGAGGCGTTCTTCGTGTTGTCCGGAGCGATGAAGCTTTACGACGGCACCGAGTGGACGGACGGCCGACAAGGCGACTTCCTCTACGTGCCGCCCGGGGGCGTGCACGGTTTTCGCAACGAGGCGGACGACCCGGCATCGATCCTGATGTTGTTCGCGCCCGGCGCCCCCCGCGAGGCCTACTTCGAAGGCTTCGCGGCCCTGGCCGACATGACCGACGACGAGCGCCGGGAATGGTTCATCCGCCACGATAATTTCTGGGTGCAGTAAACCGTTCCATTAATCCGGATTTTCCTCTGCCGTAACGTTTCTGGCCGCTCGCATCGAGCGCTGGTCACCGGCGTAGGGTGTGGCCGTGCGGACGAGGAAGCCGTCGAAGCGGGCTGCGGCCTGGATGCGGCAGAGAATCGATTGGTCGATGAGCGCCCCGGTAATGATCAGCCTGCGCATCAAACGCCGGAAACCCCGCAGCACACCGGATTTTCGGCCGCGCCCACCGGCGCCGGTCGCCGTGCGGGAACGCGGCATCCGGGTTAGCGGCTATCAGCGCGGCGGCCGGGGATACCGCGATCGGGCCCAGGCACGCCTGTCCCTGGCGCCGCCCGCGATGACCCGACGGCCCCGCGTGCCACGCACGTCGGGCCGGCGCCCGCCGCCCGTTCGATAACGGCGCACCGCCGGACCGGCGCCTAGCGCGCGCCTTTCAGGTCGCCGTCGACGTAGCGCTGCAGGTTGGGACCGATGGCCGCGATCGCCTCGTCGTCGGTCATCGATGCGAGCGGCTCGATCTGCCAGACGTAGCGCATCAGCGCGAGGCCGATCGTCTGTGACGCGATCAGGCCGCTGCGGACCAGGCGCTCGCGCTCGTCGCGGCCGAGCTGCGCGACGCCCATCAGGCTGCCCGCGACGACGCGTCGCAGTTTCTCCCGCGTGGCCGGTTCGTGCGCCGCGGTTTGCAGGATGGCGTGCAGCGTCGGCCCGATCTCCTCGTCGGCCCAGCTGTCCAGCATCAGCCTCAGCACGGCGGCGCCGAGCCGGTCCACCGGTGTGGTCCAGACCTTGGCGACGTTGTCCAACCATTTCTGCGGCGGGTTCGTCGCCGCGTCGAGCAGCTTCTCCTTCGATCCGAAGTAGTGGTAGACCAGCGCGGGATCGACGTCCGCGGCGCGGGCGATCGCGCGGATTGTGGTTCCCGCCCAACCGTTTTCGGCGAATTGCTCGCGGGCGGCGGCCACGATCCGCGCCGCCAGCACCCCGCGTTCATCCCGCGGACCGGGAGTTAACGGTTTCTTCGCCATGAGTTTCATCCTAGCGTGAATTTCCTCTTGCGTTGAGACTTGTTTCAACGTAGCGTGAGACTAGTCTCAACGGGCCGTGAAAATGAGGAGCAGGCCACCATGTACACCTACGACATCGACACCGCGGCCATGTTCGACGACCGCACCGATCAGTTCGCGAAGTTCGGCATCCCGCTCGGCGACATCGAGCGGGTCCGCGCGGCCGTGGACGACATGTGGGCCGATGCACCCGGCGGCTGGGTCTATGAATGGTCTTGCCTGGCAAGCGAATACGCCGAGCGCGGGGAGCACCGGATGGCCTCCCTGGTCTACGGGTGCGCCAAGTTCCCCTGCCTCACCGACCCGGCGCGGGTCAAGGCGATGCAGCACCAGCTCGAGCAATTTCAGTTGGCGGCCGGCGAGTTTCCGGTGCACTTCGAGCGGCGCATCGTCACCGTCCCGCATCGCGGTGGGTCCGTCGAGGTGCCGGTGCACCTGTATTCCGCCGACGGCACCTACGCGAGGCGGCCGGTGCTGATCGCCAGCGGCGGTGTGGACACCTGGAAGATGGACATCCACCCATGGTGGGTCGGGTTCACCCAGGGCGCGGGCGTGACCACGATGGCCTTCGACCACCCCGGCACCGGCGAGACCGCGATCCCGCTCGACGGGCACGCCGACGACGTGATCCGTGGGCTCGCCGACTACGCCCGGAAGCTGGGCGACGGCCGGGTCGCCCACTTCGGCGCGTCGTTCGGCGGCAACTTCGCCGCAATGTCCGGGCTGTCCGGAATCGTTGATGCCGCAGTCGATCTCGGCGGTCCGGTCGTCGCCGCGTTCGGTCCGGAAAATCTCGGCAGGCTGCCCTACGGCATGCACGACATCCTCGGCAACGCCATGCACCGGGACCACTCCCCCACCCTCGACGAACTCAGCGCAGGTATGAATCACCTGAACCGAGGGAATCTTCTTGCCCGGCATGATAATTCGGCGATGTTGGTGATCAACGGGGCCGACGACTACTTCATCCCGCAGTCCGACACGCTGGTCTTCCAGGGCCGCCGCGACACCGAGGTGCACCTGATCGAGGGCACCGGCCACGTCGCGATGAGCAAGGCGCCCGAGGTGGTGCCGAAGATCATCGGGTGGCTGCGCACGCAGTTCGCCGAGAGCTACGGGCTCAGCTCGTAGTCGTCGTCGACCATCGCGCGCGTGCGCTCGAAGAATGTCCGCCCGCTGTAGGGCAATTGGGTGACGACCTTGCCGCTGGGATGCCGGAAGTAGTTGGTGCACGCCAGCCAGACCTTGCCCGCCATGTCGGCCTGGATCTCGTCGTTGTAACGCCGCTGCGCGTCGGGCGTCACCTCGACGGTGTGGGCCCCGCGATCACCCATCACGTCCAGGATGTGGCGGACGAAGGTCGTCTGCGCCTCGTGGATGTAGATGATCGAGTTGACGCCGTTGGTGTTGGGGCCGTACAGCATGAAGAAATTCGGATACCCGGCCACCAGCGTGCCCAGGTAGGCCTCGGCCCCCTGGGTCCACTCGCCGCGGAGATGCCGACCGCCGGCTCCGTACACGTCGATGCTGGCCAGATAGTCGGCGGCTTTGAACCCGGTGCCGTAGATGATGGTGTCGACGCGGTGCTCGACGCCGTCGGCGGTGCGCACCCCGCGTTCGGTCAGTTCGGCGATCGCGGTGGTTTCCAGGCTGACGTTGGGCAGCGCGAAGGTGGGATACCAGTCGCGCGACATCAGCGGCCGCTTGCAGCCGGCGGGATAGTCCGGCGTCAGCTTCGCCCGCAACTCGGGGTCGGCCACCTTGCGGTGCAGGTAGCTGCGGGCAAGTTCGGTCGCCTCGCGCGTCTGCGCGTGGTCGGTGTCGAAGCTGGCCGACTCGTAGGCGTCGAAGGCTTCGTCGCGCAGCTTTTGCGCCGTGGCCGGGTCTCGCTCAAACTCCTCGTGCTGCTCGGGGGTGAACGGGAAGTCGAACCGGGGCGCGATCCAGATCGGGGTCCGCTGAAAGACCGTGAGATGACCGGTCTTTCGCGCGATTGCCGGAACGTATTGGATCGCGCTGGCGCCGGTGCCGATGGAGGCCACCCGCTCCCCGGCCGTCGACTTGCTGTGATCCCAGCGCGCCGAATGAAACCGGCGTCCCCGAAACCGCTCCGCGCCCGCAATATCCGGAATGTGGGGCACATCGAGCATTCCGACCGCACTGACCACCGCGTCGAATTCGTGCTCGCGCCCCTCGTCGGTGATCAGCGTCCAGCGCCGCGTGACGTCGGACCACCGAACCGTGCTGATCGCGGTGCCCGGCCGCAGGTGCCCGGCCAGCCCGTGCCGGTCGGCCACGCTCTCCAGATAGGCCAGGATCTCGGGCTGGTTCGCATACGTCTTGCTCCACCGCGGGTTTGGCGCAAAGGAATACGAGTACAGATGTGACGGGACGTCGCAGGCCGCTCCCGGAAAGGTGTTGTGGCGCCACGTGCCGCCGAATCCGTCGGCTCGATCGAAGATGGTGAACTCGTAGCCGCCCTGGGCCAGCTGGATCCCCATCGCGATGCCGCCGGCGCCCGCGCCGATGATCCCGACGGAGGGCTTTCGCGGCATCAGACCCCCTGCGCGAAATAGGGGCGCTCGGGCCGGCTCTTTTCCACCAGGATGAACACAACACCCCACGGGTCGACGAACCAGGTGGTGCGCACTCGCGCGACATCGGCGATTCCACTGACCAGGAAGCGCACCCCCTTGCGCTCGAGTTCTGCCCGGGTCGCGCTGAGATCGGTGCAGATCAAGCCGACGTGGGACAGTCCGTGATCGGAGACGGCCGCACGGGCCCGCTCATCTGAGCCGTCGACACCGAGGTATTCGATCACCTCGAGCACCCGGTCGCCGTCGTCATCGAATCCGAGGATGGCCGCCTTCATGCTGGGGTCGGACACCAGCTCACCCATGTCGTCGCGAATGGCATTACCCGTCATGACATATGGCGGCGACAGCACACGTAGGCCCAACACGTCTCGGTAGAACGCCACCGCCGCCTCGCAGTCCGGGACGCACACGCCGCTGTGGGCCAGTCCGGTAATCACGTTCTCAACCTAGCGCCCGATCGCCCACCCGACGACGGCCAACCCGAATGAGTATGTTTGGGGGCCATGGCTTCCACCGACACTGACGCGCGCGGATGGTCGGAGGGTGACGTCCCGGATCAGAGCGGCCGCGTCGTCGTCATCACCGGCGCCAACACGGGCATCGGGTATGAGGCGGCCGCCGTGCTGGCGTACCGCGGCGCCCACGTCGTCCTCGCGGTTCGCGACCTGGAGAAGGGCAACGCGGCGTTGTCGCGCATCGTCGCCGCCAGTCCCCGCGCGGATGTCACGCTGCAGCGGCTCGATCTGACCTCCCTGGACTCGGTGCGCTCGGCCGCCGCCGCACTGCGCGGCGCCTACCCGCGCATCGACCTGCTGATCAACAACGCCGGGGTGATGTGGACGCCCAAGCAGCTCACCCAGGATGGCTTCGAATTGCAGTTCGGCACCAACCATCTGGCCCACTTCGCCCTGACTGGGCTGCTGCTCGACAAGCTGCTGGTGGTGCGGGATTCGCGGGTGGTGACGGTCAGCAGTCTCGGCCACCGGCTGCGGTCCGCGATCGACTTCGACGACCTGCAGTCCGAACACCATTACGACCGGATCGCCGCCTACGGGCGGTCCAAGCTGGCCAACCTGCTGTTCACCTATGAGCTGCAGCGCCGGCTGGCGGCCACGCCCGACGCGAGAACCATCGCGGTCGCCGCCCATCCCGGCGGCTCCAACACCGAGCTGGCCCGCAACCTGCCGGGCGTCTTCCGGCCGGTCAAGGCCGTGCTGGGGCCGGTGCTGTTCCAGAGCCCGGCCATGGGCGCGCTGCCGACGCTGCGGGCCGCCACCGATCCGGCCGTGCAGGGCGGGCAGTATTACGGCCCGTCCGGCTTCCTCGAGCAGCGCGGCCGCCCGAAGCTCGTCGAATCCAGCGCCCAATCCCACGATCCGGAGTTGCAGCGCCGGCTCTGGGCCGTCTCCGAAGAACTCACCGGCGTCAGCTTCCCCGTCTGACGCGCGGATAATGGCTCCGATGCGCTCAGTCGCCGAACATCAGCGGGTCGTCACCGAATTGATTCGTGCCCGGCCCCCGGTCGCGGTCCCGCTGGCCGAGGCCCAAGGCCTGGTCCTGGCCGAAAATGTGGTGGCGCAGCTGGCGCTGCCGGTCTTCGACAACTCCGCGATGGACGGCTACGCGGTGCGCGCCGAAGACACGTCGGGCGCCACGCCCGAACATCCGGTGGTGCTGCCCGTGGCCGAGGACATTCCGGCCGGGCGCACCGACGAGCTGACGCTGCAACCCGGCACGGCCCACCGGATCATGACGGGGGCGCCGCTGCCGGCCGGCGCGACGGCCGTCGTGCCGGTGGAGGACACCGACGGCGGCGTGGAGACCGTGTCGATCCGCGCGCCCCGCGAGGCCGGCAGGCACATTCGCCGCGCGGGCGAGGACGTCTCGCCGGGCACCACGGTCCTGCGCAGCGGCCAGGTCGTGACGCCGGCGGTGCTCGGGTTGGTGGCGGCGCTGGGCATCGCCGAGTTGCCGGTGATCCCACGCCAGCGGGTGCTGGTGATCTCGACCGGGTCGGAGCTGGTGATGCCGGGCACCGCGCTGCGGCCGGGGCAGATTTACGAGTCCAACTCGATCATGCTGGCCGGCGCCGTTCGGGATGCGGGCGCCGAGCTGGTCGCCGTGGCCACCGCGGAAGACGAAGTGGCCCAATTCAGTTCGATCATCGACCGATACGCGGGCGACGCGGATCTGATCATCACCAGCGGCGGCGTCAGCGCCGGTGCCTACGAGGTGGTCAAGGACGCCTTCGGGCGCGAGGGCGACCAGGGCGTGGAATTCGTCAAGGTCGCCATGCAGCCGGGCATGCCCCAAGGCGTGGGACGGGTGGCCGGCGCGACCATCGTCACGCTGCCCGGCAACCCGGTCAGCGCGCTGGTGTCCTTCGAGGTGTTCATCCGGCCCGCCCTGCGCAAAGCCATGGGCCTGCCGGACCCGGAACGCCCGCACCGCACCGCGGTGCTCGCCGAGTCGCTGACCTCGCCGCGCGGCAAGCGCCAATTCCGGCGCGCGGTGCTCAGCGACGACGACGGCACCGTCGTCAGTTACGGGCCGCCGGCGTCGCATCACCTGCGCTGGCTGGCGTCGGCGAACGGGTTGCTCGACATTCCGGAGGACGTCGTCGAGGTGCCCGAGGGAACCCCGCTGCAGGTCTGGGATCTGCGCTAGCGCCGATCGCGTTCAGGCCGCGGGGGTGGCCACGTCCCGGTGGAATTCGTCGGCCTTGTCGAAGGCCGGGGTGCAGCGGATGGCGATGCCGACGATCGACATCATCACCGGGATGGTGACCAGCGCCGCCGACAGCCCGACCCGACCGGACAGCTGGCCGATCAGCGGCGGCCCCAGCAGGTAGCCCAGCCACCCGGTCGCGGCCACGATGGCGATCGCCGATCCGGCGCCGCTCGCGCCGTAGGCCGCGCTGAACGCGGTGGGCACCAGCAGCGCCACCCCGACGCCCAGCGCCGCGAAACCGAGCACGCCGACCCACGCGGTGCCGGTCGCCAGCGTCACGCTCATGCCCACCACGGCCACCAGCGCCAGCGCCGGGAGCAGCCGCCGGCTGGACACCCGCGCGTGCAGTCGCGGTGCGCCGAACCGGGTGACGACCATCGTCAGCGTGTAGGCGGCGTAGCTCAGCGCGGAGACGCTCGGGCCGGCGCCGATGACGTTGCGCAGGTAGTTGGCCGACCAGTCGGTGGCGGCGCCTTCGCACAGAAACGACGCGAACGACACCGCCGCCAGGATCGCCACCGTCGGCGTCATCCAGGCCCGCCTACCCCGGGCCGGCTCCGGCGACGCGGCGGAGGCGTCCACCGCGTCGGGGATCAGCCGACGGGTCAGGGTTTCCACCACGATCAGGACGACCAGCCCGAGCACCGTCAGCTGAACGGTGAGGCCGACACCCGCGCCGACGCACGCCGCACCGATGACGGCCCCCACCAACGCCCCGACGCTCCACATGCCGTGGAACCTGGCCATGATCGGGGCTTTGGCGAGCCGCTCGACCGTGCCCGCCTGGGTGTTCATCGCGACGTCCAGCGCCCCCTGGAACAGCCCCCACAGCGCCAGCGCACCGAACAGCGAGGCCGCGGATCCGGCCAGCCCCACCGTCATTCCGGCCAGGGCATAACCGGCCACCGTGACCGGGATCAGCCGGTGGCTGCCCCAGCGCGGCAGCGCCCAGTGGCTGAGCAGCGTGGCCACCACCGATCCCAGCGGCGCGCCGAACAGCGCCGTGCCCAGTGCCGCGTCGGACAGGCCGAGCCCGGCCTTGACGTGGGGAATGTGGGCGGCCCAGGACGAGAAGACCACACCGTGCGCGATGAATACGGCGGTGACCGCGACTTTCGCCCGGCCCACGGGTGTTGCCGGCCGATCGATGGATTGCATGTCGAAGGTGGGCGTTCCCTCTGCGGGCGTCTACGAATCAGCCGCGCGCTCCGTAAGATGGCCGCGTGGCACGACGCCCCCGCACTATCGGCCCCACCGCTTCGGACCCGGGCTTCAGCCCGCAGCATGCGCTGGAGCTGGTGCGCTCGGCCGTCCCACCGGTGCATCCGGCCGGGCGGCCGTTCATCGGCGCCGGGCTGGCGCTGGCCGACGTCGGCCGCCGGCATCGATGGATACGACGGGCGGGCCTGCTGGCGGCGGGCGCCTGCGCGGGCTTCTTCCGTCACCCCCCGCGGGTGCCACCCACCCGGCCCGGCGCGGTCGTCGCCCCGGCCGACGGCGAGGTCTGCGTGATCGACTTCGCCGCCCCGCCCGCCGAACTCAGCATGGGCGACACCCCCCTCCCACGGATCAGCATCTTCCTGTCCCTGCTGGACGCCCACGTGCAGCGCGCCCCGGTCAGCGGCGAGGTGATCGCCGTGCAGCACCGGCCTGGCCGGTTCGGCTCGGCCGATCTGGCCGCGGCGAGCTCCGAAAACGAGCGCACCAGCCTGCGCATCCGCACCGCCGGCGGCGCGGACGTCGTCGCGGTGCAGGTGGCCGGGTTGCTGGCCCGGCGCATCATCTGCAACGCGCACGTCGGGGACAAGTTGTCGATCGGTGACACCTACGGCCTGATCCGGTTCGGCTCCAGGCTGGACACCTATCTGCCGGCGGGCGCCGAGCCGCGGGTGAAAGTCGGCCAGCGCGCGATCGCCGGCGAGACTGTCCTGGCCGAGCTGCCATGATCAGCAAGCCGCGCGGGCGGCCCGCGGTCAATCTGCAAATCCTGCCGAGTGCGATGACGGTGCTCTCCGTCTGCGCGGGACTGACCTCTATCCGGTTCGCCCTCGAACACCAGCCCAAGGCCGCGATGGCGCTCATCGCGGCGGCCGCGATCCTGGACGGACTCGACGGGCGGGTGGCCCGCATCCTGGACGCCCAGTCGCGGATGGGCGAGGAGATCGACTCGCTGGCCGATGCGGTGAACTTCGGCGTGACCCCGGCGATCGTGCTCTACGTGACGCTGCTGACCAAGTCGCCGGCGGGCTGGGTGGTGATCCTGCTCTACGCGGTGTGCGTGGTGCTGCGGCTGGCGCGATTCAACGCGCTGCAGGACGACGGCAGCCAGCCGTCCTACGCGCACGAGTTCTTCGTCGGCATGCCCGCGCCGGCCGGTGCGATCTCGATGATCGGTCTCATCGGACTCAAGCTGCAGTTCGGTGACGGCTGGTGGACGTCGCCGCTGTTCCTGTGCATCTGGATCACCGGGACCTCGATCCTGATGGTCAGCAAGATCCCGATGCGCAAGATGCACGCGGTCGCCGTGCCGCCCAGCTGGGCCGCACCCCTGCTGGCGGTGCTGGCGATCTGCGCGGCGGCGGCGGTGCTGGCGCCCTACGTCTTGATCTGGGTGATCATCGTCGCCTACCTGTGCCACGTGCCGTTCGCCATCCGCAACTCGCGTTGGCTGGCCGCGCACCCCGAGGCGTGGGATGACGCACCCAAGCAGCGCCGCGCCACGCGGCGGGCGATCCGCCGGGCCCAGCCCCACCGCCGGTCGGTGGCGCGGCTGGGCCTGCACAAGCCGGGCAGGCGCTTGCCGTGAGTCGCTCCGGCGACGACGCGGGCCGCTCCGGCCCGGGCAGTGGCGGGGCCATCGGCTCCGGCCCGGCCCGACAGCTCACCCTGACCGCGCGGCTGAACACCTCCGCCGTCGACTCCCGCCGCGGCGTCATCCGGTTGCATCCGAACGCCATTGCCGCACTGGGGATTCGGGAGTGGGACGCGGTATCCCTGATCGGGTCGCGGACCACGGCGGCGGTCGCCGGCCTCGCCGGCCCGGACACGCCCGTCAGCACCGTGCTGCTCGACGACGTCACATTGTCCAACGCGGGGCTGCGGGAGGGAACGGCGGTGATCGTCGGCGCGGTCACCGTCTACGGCGCGCGGTCGGTGACGCTGTCCGGCTCGGCGCTGGCCACCCAGTCGGTCACGCCGGTCACGCTGCGACAAGCGTTGCTGGGCAAGGTGCTTACCGTGGGCGACGCCGTGTCGCTGCTGCCCCGCGACCTGGGGCCGGGCACGTCCACCTCGGCCGCGACCCGTGCGCTCGCCACCGCGGTGGGCATCAGCTGGACCTCGGAGTTGCTGACGGTCACCGGCGTCGACCCCGCGGGACCGGTCAGCGTGCAGCCCAACTCGCTGGTCACCTGGGGCACCGGTGTTCCGTCGGGCGTCTCGTCGCGGATATCCGTCGAAGTCGCCAGGCCGGAGATGGTCGTCGAGGAGCTCAAGGGCACCCAGCCGCAGGCCGCCAAGCTCGTCGAATGGCTCAAGCTCGCGCTCGACGAACCGCACCTGCTCAAGACATTGGGCGCCGGCGCCAACCTCGGCGTGCTGGTGTCGGGGCCCGCCGGCGTGGGCAAGGTGACTTTGGTGCGCGCGGTGTGCGGCGACCGCAGGCTGGTCACCCTGGACGGCCCGGAGGTCGGCGCGCTGGGCGCCGAAGACCGGCTCAAGGCCGTCGCCTCGGCGGTGCAGGCGGTCCGCGACGGCGGAGGCGTCCTGCTGATCACCGACGTCGATGCCCTGCTGCCGGCCACCGCCGAGCCGGTGGCCTCGCTGATCCTGGGCGAGCTGCGGACCGCGGTGGCCACCGAGGGCGTCGCCCTGATCGCCACGTCCGCGCGGCCCGATCAGCTCGACGCCCGGCTGCGGGCCCCCGATTTGTGCGACCGCGAGCTGGGCCTGCCGCTGCCCGATGCCGGCACCCGCAAGGCGCTGTTGGAGTCGCTGCTGCGAAACGTTCCCAACGGCGATCTAGATCTGGATGAGATTGCTTCTCGCACACCGGGTTTCGTCGTCGCCGACCTGGCCGCGCTGGTTCGCGAAGCGGCACTGCGGGCGGCGTCGCGGGCCAGCACCGACGGCCGGCCCCCTGCGCTGAAACAGGAGGACCTGGCCGGCGCGCTGACCGTCATCCGGCCGCTGTCCCGATCGGCCAGTGAGGAAGTCAGCGTCGGCGACATCACGCTCGACGACGTCGGCGACATGGCCGAAGCCCGACAAGCGCTGACCGAGGCCGTGCTGTGGCCGCTGCAACACCCGGACACCTTCGCCCGGCTGGGTGTGCAGCCGCCGCGCGGGGTGCTGCTGTACGGGCCGCCGGGCTGCGGCAAGACCTTCATCGTGCGCGCGCTGGCCAGCACGGGGCAGCTGTCCGTCCACGCCGTGAAGGGCTCCGAGCTGATGGACAAATGGGTGGGCAGTTCGGAAAAGGCCGTGCGCGAACTGTTTCGGCGCGCCCGGGATTCGGCGCCCGCACTGATCTTCCTCGACGAGGTGGACGCGCTGGCACCGCGACGCGGGCAGAGCTTCGATTCGGGCGTGACCGATCGGGTGGTCGCCGCGCTGCTGACCGAGCTCGACGGTGTCGATCCGTTGCGCGACGTGGTGGTGCTGGGTGCCACCAACCGACCGGATCTCATCGACCCCGCGCTGCTGCGCCCGGGCCGGCTGGAGCGGCGGGTCTTCGTCGAACCGCCCGACGCGGAGGCACGCCGCGAAATTTTGCGCACCGCAGGCAAATCCATCCCGCTGAGCGCCGACGTCAACCTCGACGACGTGGCCGCCGGACTCGACGGGTACAGCGCCGCCGATTGCGTGGCGCTGCTGCGGGAGGCGGCGCTGACGGCGATGCGCCGGTCGATCGACGCCACCGACGTGACGGCCGCCGACCTCGCGGCGGCGCGCGAAAACGTCCGGCCCTCTTTGGATCCCGTACAGATCGAGTCGCTACGGGCGTTCGCCAAAGCTCCGTAGCACGGCCAGGGCCGACGCCGCGACGTCCTTCTCCAGCCAGCTCGGCATCGGGTCGTCACGCGCGTGGCGCCGCACCACGGCGTAGGGCAGGTCCGCGACCGCCCGCGCGACGGCGTCGACGGATCGCGGCTTGCTGTTGCCGTATAGCTGCCGGGCCAACGCCGCAATGCGCTGCGTCAGCGGGGCGTTCATCGCGGCGAGCGTCTGCTGGAACGCCGCGTCGGGCTCGTCGTCGAGTAGGTCGCCCGGGCGGATCGTCAACAACAGCCGGGCGTCTTCGGGGAGGGCGCGCGCGAAGCCGACGGCGGCGACGGCCATCGCGACAGCGGTGTCAAGAGGGGTGTCGCCGTCGGCGGCCAGTGCGCGTTGCTGGAAGCGTTCGAGCGCGCGCAGCCACGCCGCCGTCAGAATGCCGTCGCGGTTGCCGAACCGGTGGTACAGCGTGCCCGCCGGTGCGCCACTGGCTTTCGCGATCGCGGCCACGCTGGCCGCGCGCGGCCCGCCGTCGAGCACCAGCCCGCGGGCTGCGTCGAGGATCACATCGGTTCCGTGCTTCCGCGGAGGTGCCACGATCTAGTACAGTCCTTCTATATGGAACGATTACCCTATATCGACGAGCATGCCATAACCATCGACGCCACGCGCGACGACACGTGGTCGGCGCTGTTGCGGGTGATGTGCCGCGACCCGCACGACCCGTCGAGCGTGCCTTTCGGCTTCGTCCTGGACGAGGCCCGGCCACCGGAGCGGTTCGGGCTCAAGGGCCGTCACCCCTTCGCGGTCTACCGCTGGGTGTTCGAGTTGGACGCCCTCGGCTCCGCCCGCACCCGGCTGCGGGCGGCCACCTGGGCGGACTTCCCCGGCCTGCACGGCAAGGCCTATCGGGCGCTGGTGATCGGCACCGGCGGGCATCGCGTCGTGGTGCGGCGAACCCTGAAGCGCGTTGCCGCGGCGGTGCTCGACGAGCGCGCGCAGACCGGTGAGACCGCGGCCGACTACGTGGACGTCTTCGAAGTTCCCATCGCCGCCGGCGACGTGCGCTCCGCCGAGCAAGCGTTTCGCGACGGCCTCGGCGACAGGCCGGGCGCGGGCGGACACCTGGTGTTGTGGATCCACCGCAACGTGTTGAGGTTGCGCCTGGGCCCGCCCCGCTCCCCCGGTCACCTGATCGGCTGGCCGATCGTTCGGTCGGATCCGGACGAACTGGTGCTCTCGACGCGTGGGCCATTGATGCGCGGCGAGCTGACGCTGCGCCGCCAGGACGGTCAACGCGCCGTGCTCACCACCCGCCTGCACTACCGCCACCGGACCGCCGCCCGGGCGGTCTGGGCGTTGATCGGTCCTTTGCATCGAATCGTGGCGCCGCGGCTGATGCAGCGCAGCGCCCACAAGGGTGGTGCCCTGGCGGCGATAAGTTAGTCCGCATGGCCGAACGTCCGACCGCGCTGCAAGCCGTCGATGGAATCGATTTGTCCGCCAAGACATGCGTGATCACCGGCGCGTCGTCGGGTCTGGGCCGCGAGTCGGCCCGGGCGCTGGCCGCCGCGGGCGCCCACGTCATCGCGGCCGCCCGCAACCGCGAGGCGCTCGCGGAGACGGCCCAGTGGATTGCGGCCGAGGTACCCGGAGCCCGGCTCTCCACGGTGCAGCTCGACCTCACCGCGTTGTCCAGCGTTCGGGCGGCGGCCGCCGCAATCGGCGGCATCACCCCGGTCGTCGACGTGCTGATGAACAACGCCGGCGTCATGTTCACGCCCTTCGACCGCACTCGGGATGGCTTCGAACTGCAAATCGGGACAAACCATTTCGGGCACTTCGAATTCACCCGGCTGCTCATCCCCCAGCTCACCGCCGCCGGCAGGGCTGGTGGACAAGCCCGGATCGTCGCCCTGTCGTCCGGCGGACACGTGCTGGGTGATGTCGACTTCGAGGACCCCAATTGGGAACGACGCGAATACGACAAGTTCGCCGCCTACGGAGCCTCCAAGACGGCGAACATCCTGCACGCGGTGGAGGCCGACCGCCGCCTGCGCCAATTCGGAATCCGCGCCTACGCGGTGCATCCCGGCACCGTGGCCACCTCGCTCGCCCGGTACATGTCGCGCGCGGATTTCTCGCAGTTGCGCAAGCTCGCCGCAGCGAACAGCCCCGAACCCTCCGACGGCTTCCTCGACTTCGTCATGCCCGAACACGGCGCGGCGACGCAGGTGTGGGCCGCCGCCGGCCCGGAGCTGGCCGACCAGGGTGGTCTCTACCTGGAAGACTGCCGGATCAGTGAAGCCGCACCCCACGCTCGCGATCCGGGGCGCGCGGCCGAGTTGTGGGAGCTCTCCGAGAGGCTTTGTGCCACAACCTGATCGCACGCCGGTTCACGGCTCGGGAAGCGGCGTCCATTCGCGGGACAGCCGCGAGGTGAAGCGCGGCGGCCGGCGATCGAGGAACGCGGCGACGCCCTCGGCGGCATCGGCACCGCCCATCACGCGTTCGTGCAGAAGGGTTTCCAGTGCCGCGACCTGTCGCGGTGTGTAGCGGTTGATCGCGCTGTCCCAGAGCAGGCGCTTGCACAGGGCCGCCGACATCGGCGCCACGTTGACCGCGATGTCGCGGGCGACGGTCAGCGCGTGGTCGAGCACCTGTCCGGCGGGCATGGCCCGGTTGGCGACGCCGAGCGCGGCGGCCTCCGTCCCGCCGAATGTGCGCCCGGTGAGCAGGATGTCGGCGGCCACCCCGAGGTTGGTCAGCTGGGTC
This sequence comes from Mycobacterium mantenii, assembly GCF_001667865.1. Taxonomy (GTDB): domain Bacteria; phylum Actinomycetota; class Actinomycetes; order Mycobacteriales; family Mycobacteriaceae; genus Mycobacterium; species Mycobacterium mantenii_A. The sequence goes on from NZ_LZJP01000066.1 coordinate 47,254, forward strand.
AGCGTCCAGTGCGCCATGCAGTCGGGTATCACGCCCCGGCGGACCTGCACCACACCGTATTTCGCGTCCTCGGCGACGATGCGGATGTCGGCCTGTAGCGCGATGGTCAGCCCGATGCCGATGGCGTGGCCGTTGACCGCGGCGATCACGGGTTTGCGCAACTCGAATGCCGCGGGGGTGATCGGCGACGCCGAGAATGTGCCGTCTTCGGCGGGTGCGTCGAACGGGCTTGCGCCGCCGGAGAAATCGGCCCCGGCGCAAAACGCGCGCCCGGCGCCGGTCAGCACGATGGCCCGGACGTCGTCGTCCTCGTCGCAGTCCCGGTAGGCGCTGCTGAGCAGCGTGCCCATCTCGGCGGTGTAGGCGTTGAGGTGGTCGGGCCGATTGAGCGTGAGCACCGCCACGCCCGAATCGATGTCGACGGTCAAGTCGGTGCTCATGGCAGCGCCGGCACCCGGTGCAGGGCGCCGATCATGTCGGCGACGTCCGCGGGACGGGGGGTGTAGCCGGGGAAGTAACAGCACACCTCGCCGGCGTGCTCACCGAACCGCGCGGCGATCTGCTCTGCGCACTGCTCTGGCGTGCCGACGATCCCGATCCGGGCCACCATCTCGTCGGTGATCAGCCGGCGCATCTCGGCGAAGCGGCCCTGCTTGGACAGCGCGTTGAGCTCGGGCTGGACGTCGGCCCAGCCCTCGACCTGCAGCACGGGCAGGTACGCCGGCGTGGAGCCGTAGAACGCGATGAGGGAGGCCACCCCGTTGACCGTGGTCGCCAGGTCGGCCTCGTCGCGGCCGACGGCGACCATGGCCTGGGCGATGATCTGAAACTCACCCAACGTCCGTCCCGAGCGGCGCAGCCCCTCGCCGATGGCGGGCACGGTGCGTTCGGCGAAGTGGCGGGCGCTGTTGAACGGCATCACCAAGAGGCCGTCGGCAACCTCGGCCGCGGTGCGCGTCATCACCGGGCCCAGCGCACCCAGCAGCACCGGCGGCGGCCCGAACGGGTTGGGGCCCGGGTTGAAGTTGGGCGCCATGATGGTGTGCGTGTAGAACTCGCCGCGAAAGTCCAACCGGGCCCGGCCTTCCCACGCGTTGAAGATCGCCTTGATCGCGGCGATGGCTTCGGCCATCCGCGCCGCCGGCCTGTCCCAGCTACTGCCGTAACGCTTTTCGATGTGCACCTTGATCTGCGAGCCCAGTCCGAGCCGGAACCGGCCGCCGCTGTAGAGCTGCAGGTCGTAGGCGGAGTGCGCCATGTGCAGCGGGCTGCGCGGCGGGGCGATCGCGACGTTGGTCATCAAGTCCAGGCCGGTCGTTCCGGCGGCGATGAGCAGCGGGAAGAAGACGTCGTGCTGGCCCTCGAAGGTGAACAGGCCGTCCGCGCCCGTCGCGGCGATGTCGGCGGCACTCGCCGCCGCCTCCGCCGGTGAACCGCTGACCTGAAGCTGAACCTTCATGCGTCCGTCCTTAACCCGCCCGGTCATTCGGAAAGCTGAAACTCCACGACTTCGGCGACCGCGTCCACGCCTTCGCGCAGCGCGACCAGGCGGGCGGCGGCCGTCGGCGCCGACAGCACCGAATAGCGGTCGGCGGTGCCGATCGGGATGCGAGATGCCAACGCGAACAGGCGCTTTCCCGCCGATCCACCCCGGTCGTCGCCCAGGATCACCTCGCGGTCGGGGAGCTGGATGTCGCGGGCCTGCGCGATCCGCTCGAACAGCGCCATGGCGCGGTCTTCGACGTCGAGCAACTGGGCGTCCGAAACCTCGTCGCCGGGCTCGTCGGGCCACGGGGTGACCCGCGCGCGGGGATAGGGGTCGTCGGGTAGCCACTCGGACACCCGAATGCGTTCCCCGGTGCGGCAATTCAGCACGTAACGCCCGGCGCCTTGGTCGGCGCATTCGACGATCCGGGACAGGACGCCGACGTCGCAGCGCGCGTCGCCGCCACCGACCTCACGTCCGCGCGAGATCAGTACCACCCCGAACGGGTCATCGGTGTCCAGGCAGTGCCGCACCAGCGCGCCGTAGCGCGGCTCGAAGATCCGCAGCGGCAGGTCCTGGTCGGGCAGCAGCACCGACTCCAGCGGAAACATCGCCAGCTCAAGGGGTTCCGTCATCAGATGTCCAACTCGCCCACCAGCGCGTCGACCACCGCCCGCAGGTCGCCGTCGTGCTCTTCGGCCACTCGGCGCTGCCGCTGATACGAGGCACCGCGGCGGGGAATGTCTGCCACCGCGGCCAGCTCGTCGGCGCAATTCAATTTTTTGGCGACCGGCTCCAGCCGGTTCAGCACGTCGTCGAGGTCCTCGGTGACCAACCGCTCGTTGCTGTCGGCGTCCAGGATGATCACCGCATCCAGTCCGTAGCGGGCCGCGCGCCACTTGTTCTCCTGGTTATGCCAGGGCGGCATGCTGGGCAGCGACTCGTCGGCTTCCAGCCTGCGGTCCAGATCGACCACCAGGCAATGCGTCAACGCGACCAGCGCGCCCAGCTCCCGCAGGTTGGACACGCCGTCGCAGACCCGCATTTCGAGCGTGCCCAGGTGCGGCGAAGGCCTGATGTCCCAGCGGACTTCGTCGACGTGGTCGATGATGCCGGTCTTCTTCTGGTCGTAGACGAAGCGTTCGAACTCCGCCCACGTCTGGAATTGGAACGGCAGCCCGGCGGTGGGCAGCTGCTGAAACATCATCGCCCGGTTGCTGGCGTATCCGGTGTCCACGCCGGTCCACCACGGTGAGGACGCCGACAGGGCCAGCAGGTGGGGGTAGTAGTTGAGCAGCGACGTCATGATCGGCATCACCTTGTTCGGCGAGGAGATCCCGACGTGCACGTGCACACCCCAGATCAGCATCTGCCGTCCCCACCATTGGGTGCGCTTGATCAGTTCGGCGTAGCGCGGGGCGTCGGTGAGCTTCTGAGAAGTCCACTGCGCGAACGGGTGTGCGCCGGCGCAGAACAGCTCCATGCCGCGGTCCCGTACGATGCGGCGCGCCGGCCCGAGGGTCTGCCGCAGATCATCCATGGCCTCTCCGGCGGATTGGCAGATGCCGGTGACCACCTCGACGGTGTTGCGCAGCAATTCCTTGTGTACGCGCGGGTTTTCGCCGATCTCGGCGATCACCGCGGTGGCCTCGTTGCTCAGGTCGCGGGTGTGCGCGTCGACGAGTGCGAACTCCCATTCGACCCCGAGGGTCGGCCGCGGCGAACGGGCGAAATCGATGTGTGTGAGGGCCTTTTTAGCCGGCACCGATGACACCGCACGCCACCCGCTTGCCGGCGTCACCGGTACTCATCGTCATGTCGTTGGGTCCCGGCGTGCCACTGGTCTGGTTGTTGCTTCCTGATGGAGGGGTGGCGGAGCTTGCCGCACCGGCGTGAATGATGATCGCGGTCTTCTGCCCGGTGAGCAGATCCTCCATGGCGAACGCGTCCGTGGTGGTCATCAACGTGCCGGAGCCGTCCTTGCGCACCTGCAAGGTGGGCAGGGCTCCACTGGCGGGCTCGCCGGTGTGCCCGGGCGCCTGGAAGTGGTCGCCGGCGGACAGGAAGTCGCCGGGCGCGCCGCCGGTCGGGGCGACCGAATTGGGCTCGCACTTGCCGACCTTGTGGATGTGCATGTCGTGGAACCCGGGCGCGAGCACACCGTTGGCGGTCGTCTCGATGGTGACGGTGGCGTAGCCGTTGTTGAATTCGAACGTCGCGGTCGCGACCTGGGTGCCGTCCGGAGCCTTCAGGTGCGTGGTGATGCTCGGTGCCGCCGCGGGCCCGGGCTCCGAGGCTTTGGCGCCCGAGGGCGACGGCGATCCGGTCCAGACCGCGGGGGTGGTACCCGGAACCGACGACACGTGCTCGGGTGACGAACAGGCGCCCAGCAGCACGACGCAACCGGCCAGAACCAATGGGGGCAGCTTAGGCATAGCCAGCAGCCTAGCCCGGCGACGATGCGAGCCGGAACGGGCGCGCTGGGGGTACCTCCCGCTTGCGGGGGAGAACCGGGCAATCAACTCCAGCCGCGGCTACCCCGCGACGAGGACGATGACACCCGGCGGCTCGCCGCTGAGCGCGGGGATTCGCGGTTCGACGGGTGCGCCTAGGTTCTTGCCCACCGCATCGGCGGTGGCGTGCTCGTCGCCGGCATCGGTGTAGTAGACCGTGGTGGCCGACACGTCGGGCACCGTCATGTTGTCGACCTTGGTGACTTTGAATCCGGCGGACGTCAACTGGTCCTTGGTGCGCGCGGCCACACCCTCTTTCGAGGAGATGTTGTAGATCTGCACCTCGGCCTGGGTGCTGGGCGGCTTGCTGGTGGGCGACGCGGAGGCCGAGGTGGTGGCGCTCGCGCTGGACGCGGGCGACGCCGAATCGTCGTCAGAGCTCCCGGATGACCCCAGGGCCTGCCATCCGAGCAGCAGGAAAATGACGCCGAGGAACAACAGCACCATCACCATTGCCCGCAGGGGCAGACCGGTGGAGTCGGGAACTCGTTCTTTCATCGAGCCCTACTGTAACGAGTCAGGTCACCTCGAAGCCGAGGCGCCGCGCCGCACGTGCCTTTTGCCTGCTGGCGCGCAGCCGACGGAGCCGTTTCACCAGCATCGGGTCGGCGGCCAGCGCCTCGGGGCGGTCGACAAGCGCGTTGAGCACCTGGTAGTAACGCGTCGCCGACATCGAGAACAACTCTTTGATGGCGTCTTCCTTCACACCGGCGAACTTCCACCACTGGCGTTCGAAGGCCAGGATGTCGTGCTCGCGGCGGGTCAGCCCATCTGCGATCTCAGAGTCGTCCCCCGATCGATTTGCCCGCGCCATGGCGCTGTCCATATCGCTTCCCCTGGACCCTTCCGGCGAATTCCGAACTGCTCGAATGACTTGACTTAGCTAAGGGCGTGTTTCGGCGAATATTGAAACACGCTGCAAACCCTCAAGCCGTCATCCAGACCCGCGAGTCGGCGGATTGCCCTAGATTGCCCGGACTGAAGATCGCCGGCCGAGCAGCCCGCGGGCGTGCGGTAGCTTAGCCGACCATGGCAGTCGTTCCGATCCGCATCGTGGGAGATCCCGTCCTGCATACCCCGACACAGCCGGTGCCGGTCGCTGCCGACGGTTCGCTGCCGGCGGATCTGGCCGGGTTGATTGCCGACATGTACGACACCATGGACGCCGCGCACGGGGTGGGGCTGGCGGCCAACCAGATCGGTGTCGCCCTGCGGGTCTTCGTCTACGACTGCGCCGACGACCGGAGCCGCGCCGAGCGGCGGCGCGGTGTCGTCGTCAACCCGGTGCTGGAGACCTCCGACATTCCCGAGACCATGCCCGACCCGGACCACGACGACGAGGGCTGCCTGTCGGTGCCCGGCGAGTCGTTCCCCACCGGCCGCGCCAAGTGGGCACGCGTCACCGGACTCGACGCCGACGGCAAGGCGGTCTCCATCGAAGGCAACGACCTGTTCGCGCGGATGCTGCAGCACGAGACCGGGCACCTGGATGGCTTTCTCTATCTGGACCGCCTCATCGGTCGGCACGCGCGCAGCGCGAAACGCGCCGTCAAATCCCACAACTGGGGCGTGCCCGGCCTCTCCTGGATGCCCGGCGAGGGACCGGACCCGTTCGGTCACTGATGTTCTCGTGGCCCGAACCGGGAACGCGGGTGACGGTTCGCTACCGGCGCCCGGCCGGATCGGTGCCGCCGCTGACCGATGCGGTGGGGCACCTGCTGGCGGTCGACCCGATGGTGCGGGTGCGGACGAAGACCGGCGGGGTCGTCGAATTCGCGCCTTCCGAAGCGGTCGCGCTGCGGGTGCTGACCGACACCCCCGTCCGAACCTCGCAGATCCGCGCGCTCGAGCATGCCGCGGCCGCGGCCTGGCCGGGCGCGCAGCATGTTTGGCTGGACGGCTGGCTGCTGCGGGCCGGCCCCCCAACCGGCAAGGGCGCCGGGCTCGCCGCGAATTCCGCGGTGCCACTGGACTTTTCAGCTCAGACCAGTGCCATACCGGCGATCGCTGATTGGTATGAGCGCCACGGCCTGCAGCCGCGACTGGCCGTGCCCGATCGGCTGCTGGCGCTGCCGCCGGGGGTGACCGCCGAAGGCACGGAAAAGGTTGTCGTGCGCGAGCTTTCCGGCTTGGCCACCCGCGAAGCCGATCCGTCCATCAGCTTGTCACCACGCCCCGACGGGGCGTGGCTGCGGCTATCCGGCGGTGAGTTTCCCATCGACGTGCTGACCGCCGTCATCGACGGCGAGCTCGTGTTCGGCACGCAGCGCGAGGCCACCGTCGCGCGTGCCGCGGTGACCGACGCGCCCGATGGCGCGCGGTGGCTGGGCATCTCGGCGGTGCGCTCCACCGAGCATGCCGACGAGCGATCGGCGGCGCAGTTGTGTGAGGCGTTGTTGGCGTGGGGTTCCGATCGCGGCGCGACGCGCGGCTACATGGTGCTGCCCGACACCGGCGCGACGACGCTTGCCGGGGCGCTGGGATTCCGGCTGCACCACCGCCGCCGCTACGTCCCGGTGCCCTCGGGCGGCTGGGATAGCGTCTAGCCATGCCCGACGGGAACGACCTGCAGCCCGGCGTTGATGGCGGCGACCCGCTGCGCCCGACCGCGCCGCCCTCGCGATCGCCGCTGCGGCTGGCCACCTGGAACGTCAATTCGATTCGCTCACGGCTGCCCCGCGTCGTCGACTGGCTTGCCCGTGCCGACGTCGACGTGCTGGCGATGCAGGAGACCAAATGCTCCGACGGCCAGTTCCCCACTTTGCCGTTCTTCGAACTCGGCTACGAGGTCGCGCACGTCGGTTTCAATCAGTGGAACGGCGTGGCCATCGCCTCACGCGTCGGTCTCGACGATGTACAGATCGGATTCGACGGCCAGCCCACCTGGAGCAGCAAGCCGGAAGTCGCCGCCACCGCGGAGGCTCGCGCCCTGGCCGCCACGTGCGGCGGCGTCCGGATGTGGAGCCTCTACGTGCCCAACGGCCGTGCCCTGGGCGATCCGCACTACACCTATAAGCTCGAATGGCTTGCCGCACTGCGTGATTCGGCATCAGCCTGGTTGCGCGACGATCCCTCCGCCGCGATCGCGCTGGCCGGCGACTGGAATATCGCTCCGCAAGACGACGATGTCTGGAGCATGGAGTTCTTTGCCGGCGCCACCCATGTCTCCGAGCCGGAGCGCCGCGCGTTCCACGCCATCGTCGAGGCGCAATTCACCGATGTGGTGCGGCCTTTCGCGCCGGGCCCCGGGGTCTACACGTACTGGGACTACACCCAGCTGCGGTTCCCGAAGCGGCAAGGCATGCGCATCGATTTCATCCTGGGCTCACCGGCTTTGGCCGGCCGGGTGACGGACGCGCAGATCGTCCGCGAAGAACGTAAAGGCAAGGCGGCCAGCGATCACGCGCCGGTGCTCATCGACGTGAGGCGCGACTGACCGCGATCATGGCGGCCGGGCCGGGCCGACATCGCGTTAACCTCAGGCAAATTTGATCCGGCTTCTCGTTGTATGCGCGATGGCAAGGTGGCAGGCTTTGGATATTCAGCAGCACAAGCAGGGAGTCATCATGAGTGTCATCGGCGGAGCAGTCCGGGGCGTGAGTCAGGCGGTGAACCGCGCGGCGACCGCGACGACCGCGGCCGCCGGTGCCGTGGGTGGCGCGGCGGTCAACGGAGTCATCGGCGGCGTGACCGGAGCGGCGGAGGGCGTCAAGCGCGGCATGAGCAGCGGGAGCCACTCGGCGCCCGCGGCCGCCCTGGCCTTCGGCGCGCTCGGCGTCGCCGGATTGGTCGAGTGGCCGGTGCTGCTGGCGGTCGGGGGCAGCGCCCTGCTGATTCAGAGGTTGAGCCACAGACAAAACGGCGAGCCGCGGGCGGTCAAGGCGAATCTGAAAGCGGTGCCGGTGGAGCCGGTGCCGGAGAAGCCGGCGCCCGCGAAGGCCGCCAGCAAGTCGACGGCCAAGAAAACGGCCGGACGCCGGGCGGGCACTACGGGGTTGCGCAGCACCAACTAGGCGAGCCGCCGCTGATCAGCCGGTCGTTTGGTCCCACATGCCGGGGCTACCTGCGGAGATGTCCATCGCGCAACGCGATCCGTCTCGTGAGCGCTCGGATCCGGGCAGATCGGACCCCGAACCGCCCGGGACGGCGCCTTCGCACCGCGACGAGACGCCCCATCGCTGTGCCGAATCTCGACGACCCCGACGCGCCACAACAGCGCATAGAGTTCGACTAGCGGCACTTTCAGCACCAAAGCGAACGATGAAACTAGCGGATCGCCCCCGGCGTCGGTCATCGTCGACATAAGACCGACGGTGAACGCGCGACCCAGCGAGACGGGAAACCCTTCGTTACCGAAAGGCAAATGATGGCGGAAAAGAAGTCGCGGCGCGGCACTCCCCAGCGCGAGGCGGTGCAGAAGATCCGCGAGGGCGAGACCTTTGTGGTGAATCTGCCGGCGATCGGACAGGTGGAAATCCCCCGGCCAGAGCAGTTGGCGTACTTCGGCGGGCTCGCAGCCCTGGCGGCCCTCGAACTCATCGACTGGCCGGTGGCCGTGGTCATCGCCGCAGGTCACCTACTGGCCAGCAGCCACCACAACAAGATCCTGGAGGAGCTCGGCGAGGCGATGGAGGAGGCCTAGCCGGTCAGCTCGCCGCGGAGCTCCCCGCGACCGCACTGTCGAATCGCAGGGTGACCCGGGTGCCGGCCGGGGTGCGCAGCGTTTCCACGTCGTCGGCCAATCCGCTCATCAGGGTGAGCCCGCGTCCGCGGCGACGGCTGCGCAGGCTGGCCGACGAATCGCCGATCCACTGGCCGGTGTCGCTGACGGTGACGACGACGGTGTCGCGATGCAGGAAGGCCTCGACGGACACCGTCTGGCGCGACTCGTTGCGGCTGCCGTGTTCGATCGCGTTGGTGACCGCTTCACCGGTTGCCAACAGGATGTCCGTTTCGCGACTCGGCACGACGAAGATGCTGCTCAGCCAGCCCCGCAGCTGTTCGCGCGCGACGGGAATCTGGGCGGGCGCGGCCGACACCACGGTGGCGAAGCTATTCGCGGAGAGGTGGCTTGGCCGTAACGCAAGCACAACCACGTCGTCGCGGTAGCCGGACGGTGGGGCCATCCGGGAAAGCAACTCCGCACAGATCGATTCCACCGGCTGGCCGGCGCACTGCGCCGCCGCCGCTTGCAGGCGGGCGAATCCGTCGTCGAGCGTTTCGCCGGGTCGTTCCATGAGTCCGTCGGTGTAGAGCAGCAGCAGCCCGCCCGGTGGCAGCTCCGCCGTTGCGGTGGCTCCGGGCGGGTCGTCGGCGGTGTCGGTGGCGGCGCGCCGGGTCACCGACACCGGCGTACGCCGACCGGATTCCAAGAACATCGCCTGCCCGTCGGGCAGGACCAGCAGCGGATACGGGTGGCCGGCGCAGCTGTAGCTGATGGTGGCGGCACCGGCGGGGCCTTCGGTGTCGATCAGCGCGTAGGCGACCGTCGCGCAGCGCGCGCCGTCGACGCTGACGCCGTATCTGTCCAGCGCGCCCAGCACCGCGTCCGGCTCGCCCGCGGTGAGCGCGGCGGCGGCCACCGCGGCGCGCAGCCGGCTCATCACGATGGCCGCGGGCAGGCCGTGTCCGACCACGTCACCGACCGATATCGCGATCTTGCCACCCTGGTCCAGGGGGGTGACCGAATACCAGTCGCCGCCGACCCGCATGGCCTCACCGGCCGGCTGATAGATGGCCGCCACGACGGCGGCGGTGGAACAGCGGTCCAGGTCCAGCAGGTGCTCCTGAAAGTCGACGGCGATCTCGTGTTCGCGGGCCATCAGGCGCACCCGGTCCAACGCGGAGGACGTCAGCTCGGCCATGCGGCCGAAGGCATCGAGTTCGGCGGTGTCGAACTGGCGCGGCGCCGGCCACAGCAGCGAAAGCACACCCAGGATGCGGTCAGAGCCGTCCCGCAGCGGGTGGGTTACGCACGCGCGGATGCTCGCGGCGCTGTCCTGCACGGCGAGTTCGTAGCGCGGGGGCAGTTCGAAGGTGTCGGTGACGATCATGGGCTCGCCGGTTCGGGCGACGTCGGCGCCGATCAGCGGGGCATCGAGCGCGACGATGTGGTACCGGTCGCGGAACTCCGCGGGCAGATCGCCGGCGTATTCGAACCGCAGGTACTGCTCGCCGTCGATCACTCCGATCGCGACGGCACCGGCGTCTCCCGAGCCGAACGAGGAGCCCAGCAGGGCGTCCATGATTCCGGAGATCGAGTTGGTGGTCTGCAGCGCCGAGTCGAGGTGCACCAGGTCCGAGGCCAGGCTCGACTGCGCCTCACGGCGCTGCCGGTCACGCTCGCGGCCAACCGCCGACAGCCGCGACGCCACCCGGTCGATCAGCTCCTGTGACCGGAACGGCTTGGCCAGGTAGTCGTCGGCCCCACCGGCGTAGCCCTCGTTGACGGCGTCCGCGCCCGCCCGGGCGGACAGCATCAGGATCGGCGTCGCCGCCAGGTCCGGGTCCGCACGAACGGCGGCCACGAATCCGAAACCGTCCAGTCCCGGCATCATCACGTCGGTGACGATCGCGTCCGGGCGCAGGTTTCGGGTCGCGGCCAGCGCCGACTCGCCGTCGGCGACCAGAACCGTCTCCCAGCGGGTGGACAACACCCGGTCCAGGTGGGCGCGCATGTCGGCGTTGTCGTCGGCGATCAGCACCAACTGGCGGCCGGGCCGGGGCGCGGCGGCGACCGGTTCGGCAACCGACATCACCCACTGACTGGCCTCGGCGACATACGGATTGGTTTCGTCCAGCCCGGCGGGCAACGGGTGGACCACCGGACCTGAGACCGATCGCGGCACCCGGATGGTCACGGTGGTCCCGCGGTCCAATTCGCTGTCGATCTGGACCGTTCCGCGGTGCAGGTCGACCAGGCCCCGCACCAGAGACAATCCGATGCCGGTGCCCTCCACACTGCGTCCGCGCGCGTTGTCGACCCGGTAGAAACGCTCGAACAGCCGGTTCAGATCCTCGGCGCCGATACCGACTCCGGTGTCGCTTATGGCGAGCTCGCAGTGCGTGGAGTCGGTTCGGACCCGCACCGAGATCGTGCCCTGCAGCGTGTATTTGACCGCGTTGGACAGCAGGTTGAGGACGGTCGTCTCCCACATGCCCGGGTCGACGTCGGCCAGCGCCGCCGCGCAGTCCAGCGTGAGTTCGAGCCCGGCCCGGTGACACAGCTCGGTGAACGACGACGCAATCTGCGCGGAGAGCGCGCCGACGTCGGTGCGCACCAGCTTCGCGTTGGCCCGGCCGGCCTCGATGCGGGAGAAGTCGAGCAGGGAGTCGACCAGGCGCTGCAGGCGCCGCGCGTTGCGTCCCGCGGTGGTAAGCCGCTCCGCGAGAACGCTTTCCGGTGCCGCATCGGACAGCGCGTCATCGAGCGGTCCGAGCAGCAGGGTCAGCGGGGTCCGGAACTCGTGGCTGACGTTGGTCAGGAACGCGGTCTTGGCCCGGTCCAGTTCGGCCAGCGCGTCGGCGCGGTGCCGCTGCAGCTCGTAGGAGACGATCGAGGCGAATGTCGACGACAGCTGGTCGGCCAGCAGTTTGCAGAAACCGCGGTACTGCGTGTCGAGGGGACAGCGCGGATTCGTGCCGACGACCAAGGCGCCGGCGGTCGCGCCCTCACCCACTGGTAGCACCAGCACGCGGTCCGGGCAGTCGTCGCCCAAAGCCGCCTCGATGCCGGGAACCCTCGCCGCGAGATCGCCGATTTCTTGTACGTCGCCCCTAGACCGCGACGCCGGGTCCGAGTCGGTCCACTGAGCGAGCGAATTCGGCAGGACCGACAGCGCCGAGGCGGTAGCACCCCGCAGAGTGGTGTCACCCTCCGCGTCGGCGACATACATGGCGATCAATGGGAGGTCCGCCGGCTGTGCCGCGCACACCTCGACGGTCGCGCTCACCGCGTCATCGATGGTCTGGGTTTCCCTGACCGCGGACGCGACGGCGTTGAGCACGTGCAGCCGCCGCTCGCCCATCACCCGCTCGGTCGTCTCGGTGACCGCGCAGAAGATCCCGGACACATCGCCGCCGGCGGCGATCATCGGGCCGTAGGTGAAGGTGAAATATCGGTCCCGCCGCCGGCCTTCCATCACCATTGACAGCAGCAGGTCGCGGGACCAGGTGGCCGCGCCCGTCGCGACGACCCCGGCGAGCATCGGGCCGATCGAGTCCCAAATGTCCCACCACACTTCCCGGCCGGGCCGGCCCAGTGCAGCCGGATGTTTGTCCGCCAGGGCAGGTATGTAGGCGTCGTTGTAGACCAGGAAGAGATCCTGCGGCCCCAACCACAGCACGATCGGAAAACGCGACGTCAGCGCGGTCGCCACCGCCGCGCGGAATTCGGCCGGCCAGTCACCCGGGGGTCCCAGCGGGTGTGCGTCCCAGTCGTATTCGGCGAACCGCCGGCCCATCTCGCCGCCCAACGAAACAGCAGCGGCCAGGTCAGCCGGCAGTCGCGAGTCCATCACTGCCGTCTTCGTTGCAACGCCGCGGCTAACGTCGGGTAGATGTCGAAGACCCGGTCCAACTCGGTGACCTGGATCGGCCGCAGCACCTGGTCGTGGTCGGCGACCAGCCGAATTGACGTCCCGCCGGCTTTCGCGTCCTCGTGACAGTCGAGCACGGCGTTCAACGCGGCGCTTCCGAAGAAATCAACAGCCTGCAAGTCGATCACCACCGGTCGGACCGGCTGCGCCGAGGCCAGCTCGAGCGCGGTGGTCAGGTGAGCGGAAAGCTCACCGACATTACTGGAGTCGACATCGCCTTTGACGCTCACAATCACTACGTCTTCGTGAGCCTCGTGTTCGACCGCCAACAACCTCACGCCTTTCGCCGCAGTCAACGGGGAATCTGCAGCCGCTAAGCCCGACGACGCGGCAGGGATGCGCGGGCGCGCATCGCAGATCACTCGAGATTAACCCCTACCCGAACTGCTCGTTTGCCGATTCGCTGGTTACCCGATGTGCTCGGGAGGAATCCTCTCGTGCACGGTCAGCAGCAAATGGTCGAACTGACTCTGCACGGTGGCCGACGGAGCCGGCAGGCTGGCCACTTCGGTGAGCAGTTGCTTGGCTAGTGCACGCAGTTTCACGTTGGTCTCCTGCGACCGCCACTGCAGCACGCGAAACGCCTGCTCGGCGCTGACCCGGTAGATGGACATCAGCACGCCCTTGGCCTGTTCGATGGCCGCGCGGTTCTCGAACAGGTCCGGCAGCGCGGTGTCGAGCACCGCCTGCCGCGTCTCGTCGAACGTGTTTGTGAGGTCGATGTAGTAGCCGGCGGTGCCCAGCACGGCGCCCGACTCGTCCAGCATGCGGTCGGCGACGACGATCGCGTCGTGCACCGTGCCCGCGGTGTCGATGAACCGGTGCCGGCTGGAGAACGACTCCTCGGACTGCAGGGCGTAGTCGAGCAACTCCTGAACATGCGCGCGGTCGTCGGGATGCTTGTGCGACAGCAGCAGTTCGGTCGTCGGCACGACCTCCCCGGGTTCGTAGCCGTGCATCCTGGCCACCTCGTCGGACCATTCCCAGCGCTGACCCACGAACCAGAACCGGAAGGCGCCGATGTTCAGGTATCCGGGGGCCGGGTCGACCGGATCGGAAAATCGCACGCCGTCCCCATCGGATGACGATTCCCCTGTTCGCCTGCGCTGTTGCACGTTTGCATTTTTCCACTAAGGGAATGCCCTCGGCTACCGCCCCGGGGGAAAAGGCCGTCACGGTGCGATGTGCTCCGAGGTGGGGGTAACGTCGCGTGCGGACCCATCCATACGACGCGGGAGCGCACGCCGAGTGCGCTGAGAGGACGGCTCGGGGCCGTCGACCGTACGAACCTGACCGGGTAATGCCGGCGTAGGGAGATGAAAAATGACTGATGTCCTTTCCGGAACCGCGTCGGGCACCGACTCGCCCGGCGTCGAGCCTGCCGTGACCACCGGCCCCATCGCGGGCAGCAGCAAGGCCTATCGCGAGATCGACGGCCCGGACGGGGTGACCCTGCGGGTGCCGCTACGGCGGGTGCACCTGTCCACCGGCGACGACTTCGACCTGTACGACACCTCCGGGCCCTACACGGATCCGGACGCGACGATCGATCTGACGGCCGGACTGCCCGCGCGTGCCGGGCTGGTTCGCGACCGCGGCACCCAGCTGCAGCGCGCCCGAGCCGGGGAGATCACCGCGGAGATGGCGTTCATCGCCGCCCGCGAGGGCATGCCCGCCGAGCTGGTGCGCGACGAAGTCGCGCGGGGCCGCGCGGTGATCCCGGCCAACCACAACCACCCCGAGATCGAGCCGATGATCATCGGTAAGGCGTTCGCGACCAAGGTGAACGCCAACATCGGCAACTCTGCGGTGACGTCCTCGATCGCCGAGGAGGTCGACAAGATGGTGTGGGCCACCCGGTGGGGTGCGGACACCATCATGGACCTGTCCACCGGCAAGAACATCCACGAAACCCGCGAGTGGATCCTGCGTAACTCGCCGGTGCCCGTCGGCACCGTGCCCATCTATCAGGCGCTGGAAAAGGTCAAGGGGGACCCGACCGAACTGACCTGGGAGATCTACCGCGACACCGTGATCGAGCAGTGCGAGCAGGGTGTGGACTACATGACCGTGCACGCCGGGGTGTTGCTGCGCTACGTGCCGCTGACCGCCAAGCGCGTCACCGGCATCGTGTCCCGCGGCGGCTCGATCATGGCGGCCTGGTGCCTGGCGCATCACCGGGAGTCGTTCCTGTACACCAACTTCGACGAGCTCTGCGAGATCTTCGCCCGCTACGACGTCACCTTCTCCCTCGGTGACGGCCTGCGGCCGGGCTCGATCGCCGACGCCAACGACGCCGCGCAGTTCGCCGAGCTGCGCACCCTGGGTGAGCTGACCAAGATCGCGAAATCCCATGGCGTGCAGGTGATGATCGAGGGTCCGGGCCACGTCCCGATGCACAAGATCGTCGAGAACGTGCGGCTTGAAGAGGAGTGGTGCGAGGAGGCGCCGTTCTACACGCTGGGCCCGCTGGCCACCGACATCGCGCCGGCCTACGACCACATCACTTCGGCGATCGGCGCGGCCATCATCGCCCAGGCCGGCACCGCGATGCTGTGCTACGTGACTCCCAAGGAACACCTGGGGCTGCCGGATCGCAAGGACGTCAAGGACGGGGTGATCGCCTACAAGATCGCCGCGCACGCCGGCGATCTGGCCAAGGGGCATCCGCATGCGCAGGAACGCGACGACGCTTTGAGCACAGCGCGTTTCGAATTCCGGTGGAACGACCAGTTCGCGCTGTCTTTGGACCCCGACACCGCACGCGAGTACCACGACGAGACGCTGCCGGCCGAGCCCGCCAAGACCGCGCACTTCTGCTCCATGTGCGGGCCGAAGTTCTGCTCGATGCGCATCACCCAGGACGTCCGCGACTACGCCGCCAAACACGGCCTGGACAGCGAGGAGGCGATCGAGGCGGCCATGAGCGAGGGCATGGCGGAGAAGTCTCGCGAGTTCGCCGAGCACGGCAACCGGGTGTATCTACCGCTGGCCCAGCAGTGATCGCAAGCGCGGCCGCGGTGATCGCAAACGCGGCGCGGCCGGGCGCAGCGGGTCGCCGCCATCTGGCCCAGTGACGTTCCTGCCGCTGCCCGCGCCGGGCACGACCCCGCGGCGGGTGCTGTCCATCGCCGGATCGGACTCCGGGGGCGGCGCGGGCATCCAAGCCGACATGCGCACCATGGCGCTGCTGGGTGTGCACGCGTGCGTCGCCGTTACCGCGGTCACCGTGCAGAACACGTTGGGCGTGCAGAGTTTTCACGAGGTGCCCGGTGATGTCGTCGCCGGCCAGATCGAAGCCGTGGCCGGCGACATCGGCATCCAGTCCGCCAAGACCGGAATGCTGGCGTCGCCGCGCATCATCGACACCGTGGCCACCACGTGGCGCCGGCTCGGGTTGACGGTTCCGCTCGTCGTCGACCCGGTAGCGGCTTCCATGCACGGCGACCCGCTCATGGCACCGGCGGCTCTGGATTCGCTTCGCAACCAACTGTTTCCGTTGGCGACGCTGGTGACACCGAACCTCGACGAGGTGCGGCTGCTGGTGGACATCGACGTGGTGGACGGCGATTCACAACGCGCGGCGGCCAAGGCCCTGCATGCGCTGGGCCCGCAGTGGGTTCTGGTCAAGGGCGGTCACCTGCGGTCATCGGATCGCAGCTGCGACCTGCTCTACGATGGCGCCGATTTCCACGAGTTCGACGCGCAGCGGGTCTCCACCGGTAACGACCACGGCGGCGGCGACACACTCGCCAGCGCCGTAGCGTGCGCGCTGGCGCACGACTTCACGGTGCCGGACGCCGTTGCGTTCGGCAAGCGGTGGGTCACCGAATGTCTGCGCGCCGCTTACCCGTTGGGCCATGGCCATGGTCCCGTCTCCCCACTGTTCCGGCTGTCATGAATCTCGATCAGATCGCGGGCATCGCGCACGAGCCGAACGGTCACCCCAAGGGTGTGGTCGTCTTGACCCACGGCGCCGGCGGCAACCGGGATTCCGTTCTGTTGCAACAGGTGTGCGACGAATGGGCACAGCGGGGCTGGCTTGCGGTGCGCTACAACCTGCCCTACCGGCGGCGCCGGCCCACCGGACCGCCGTCCGGTTCGGCCGCCACCGATCGGGCCGGTATCGTCGAGGCCATCGAATTGTGCCGCCGCCTTGCCACCGGGCCGCTGATCGCGGGCGGACATTCCTATGGCGGCCGCCAGACATCCATGGTCGTCGCGGCCGGGGAGGCGGCGGTGGACGTGCTGACGCTGTTCTCCTATCCGGTCCATCCCCCGGGTAAGCCCGAGCGCGCCCGCACCGAGCACCTGCCCGACATCACCGTGCCGACGGTGTTCACCCACGGGACGTCGGATCCGTTCGGCACGCCCGACGAACTGCGCGCCGCTGCCGCGTTGGTCACCGGAACGACCGCGGTCGTCGAGATCGCCAGTGCCCGACACGATCTGCGATCCAAGACCCTGAACGTGCCGGCGCTGGCCGTCGACGCCGCGCTGCAGCTGCTCGGTCGGGATTAGACAGCTGCAACTGGACAGTTTTAGCTGTCTAATTTAGAGTGGTGGCGTGGATGGCATCAGCGACTCCGCGGCAGCGGCGGCGCGCGATATCCGGGTGGTGTTCAGCAGGCTACGGCGCCGCTTGAAAGACATCGCGGTCGACGGTTTGACACCGTCGCAGACGGCGGTGCTCACGCGGCTGTGGAAAGATGGGCCGTCGTCGGCCAGCGCATTGGCCGGCGCGGAACAGGTACGTCCCCAGTCGATGGCCACCATCCTCGCCGCCTTGCGCCAGCGCGGGCTCATCGAACGCGCCCCGGACCCGAATGACGGTCGGCGCCAGGTGGTCTCGCTGACCCCGGCCGGGAAAAAGCGGGCCGAAAGCGACCGTCGCGCACGCGAGGAGTGGCTGGCCCGCGCCATCCAGGAGCGCTACACCGAGGCCGAGCGACGCGTCATCGTCGACGTGTTGTCGCTACTCGAGCGCTTGACCGAGCAATGAAAGGACGCGTGCCACAATGGAAGTAGGACTGCACTTCATCGACTTTCTGCCGGGAGACCCGGCCCGCCTGGGCCCAACGCTGGCGGACGCGGCCAAGGCCGCCGAGCAGGGCGGCGCCACCCTGTTCACCCTGGCCGACCACTTTTTCCAGATGGAAGAGCTTGCACCCGCAGAGAATCCGTTCCTCGAGGGCTACACGACGCTGGGCTTCCTGGCCGCCCAGACGACCACGATCGACCTGGCCCTGCTGGTCACCGGGGTCACCTATCGCTACCCCGGCGTGCTGGCCAAGGCGGTCACTACCCTGGACGTGCTGTCGCAGGGCCGGTCGATGCTGGGGCTGGGCGCGGCCTGGTACGAGCGCGAGCACACCGCGCTGGGCATCCCGTATCCGTCGTTGAGCACCCGCTTCGAAATGCTCGAAGAGACGTTGCAGATCTGCCGGCAGATGTGGAGTGACAACGATGGGCCCTACCGCGGTGAGCACTACCGGCTGAACGAGACGATCTGTGCGCCGCAACCGATTCGGTGTCCCCCGATCCTGATCGGCGGGGACGGCGAGAAGAAGACGCTGCGCCTGGTCGCGCAATACGCCGACATCTGGAACAGCATGTCGACGGACGTCGACGAGCTCGAGCACAAGATCGAGGTGCTGAACCGGCACTGCGACACGGTGGGCAGAGATCCCGGTGACATCCGCAAGACGTCCGGCGGCCTCGCCGGCAGCGACCCCTTCGGGAACACCGACGAGTTCCTGAAGACGGTCGAACGCTACGCCGGGCTCGGTGTCGACATGATCAATATCGGTCCGCTGCCCGGCAATCCGGATCCGGTCGGCTTTGTCCGCCGCCTGGGCGACGAAGTGATTCCCCGGCTCGCCGAAATAGGTTGACGGGGTTGGTGTTGCGTTACCCGGGATAGCGCGAATAACAGGCGTCCGCATTGCCGGTCACGCCACCGCGGAAGGCCGCGATCCGGGTGAAACCGGCCGGCACGCTGGTGCCATCCGCGTCGCTGGCGACCAGATGGTTGGTGAGCAGGCCGGCAACCGCTTCGTCGAGATCACCTGCGGTCAGCACCAATTGGTTGCGCGAGGGCAGGTCGATCGGCTCTGCCATCTTGCGGTGCACCACACCGGTCAGGCATGCGGTCCGCAGCGCGGTCCACGGGCTCTGCATCGGCAGGCCGCGTTCATGCTGCACCGCCAGCGCATATCTCGACATCACGACGGACAGGGCGGTGTCGTCGCCTTGCGGCAGGGTCTGTTCCTTCTCGTCGGCGACGGTGCCCATGGCGGCGAGCCCGGGCAGGTCGATGACGATGGTGTTGGTGCCCGGGCAGTAGGACGCCGGCGGGGTGGCCTTGGCATCCGGGCAATCGGCCGGCTGATAGGACAGCGCCGGTGGGCTGGTCGGGGCGAAGATCTTTCCCAGCAGCTCCATCAGAGTCGACATGGTGTCCTTGTTGATCGGCACCTCACCGGTCTCGGGTGTGCCGGTGGTGGAGTCGACCCGCAGGGCGTTGGGCAGATCACCGCGGCGCTGCTCGATTTCGTTGCGGTTGATCGCCGCGCACGCCGAAGCGCCGTTGAGGAAACCCATCTGGAAGGCGCTGATACGGTCCAGGGCCGACCCGTGCGCGTCGTCGTTTTCGGTCTCGCTGTCCATCACCGGGTCACGCGTGGTGATGATTCCCGCCAGCACGTGGTCGAGCCCGTCGGCGGTGCTCAGCGTGAAACGCGGCGACTTGCCGTCGGCGACCCAGTACAGGTAGACGCCCGCGAAGCAATCGGCCTGCTGTTCGTGAACGATGGTCGCGTCCCGCCTGGTCACCAGCTTCGCCATCTGCTGCAGCGCATGGCCGAATTCGTGTGCCAGCACACCGGTGACGGACATGTCACCGAAATACTTCTGCGCCATGGGCATGAATACGCCGCGGTCCCAGGCGATCAGGTTGCACTTGCCGGTGTAGAAGGCGTTGACGAGTTTGTAGGTGTCGTTGTGGCACACGATCGGGCTGCTCGGATTGGTGGAGTCGTAGGAGACCATCTTGCTGACCGGAACGAACTTGCCCCGCAGCGACTGGTCGTACACCGACTGCCAGTAGTCCTCGATGTCGTTGACCGACAGCAGCGCCAAGGCGTCGATCGGCCCGTTGTCGGTGTTGAGCACCTTGCCGGTGGGACTCGGTGCGTTCGAACGGATCCCGCTGGGCCCATTGGTCGCGGGAAGGCCCCCGACCAGGAAGGGGTCGTTGAGCGTCGACAGCGCGCGCCCCTCGACGAACGTCGAGCAACCGCCCACCACGAGTACCGTCGCTGCCCACACGAGTGCCGACCTGAGCGCATGGCAATTCATGACCAACCTCATCCCGACCGGCTACAGGACAGCACCAAAGCAACTCATTCTAGAGGCATTGGCGATACGCGGCAGGAGGAATGGAGGGACCCAGCAAACACGGGTCGCGCGCGGAGTCGCTAGAAACGCGGTGGCTCGGTAACACCGACTGGCTCTTACTACATCCCCAGCCAGATCCGACACATCACCACCGCAGGCGAGTTTGCGTAGCGCTGGCACACGTCAAGCTTGCGTCCGCGACCGGCCCACACTACAGACACGGCGGAGGACCTTTGGTAAAGCGCCTAACCCGGTCAGGTTCTTTCCACAGGTCGATCGTTTGAACCACCCAG
This sequence comes from Mycobacterium mantenii, assembly GCF_001667865.1. Taxonomy (GTDB): domain Bacteria; phylum Actinomycetota; class Actinomycetes; order Mycobacteriales; family Mycobacteriaceae; genus Mycobacterium; species Mycobacterium mantenii_A. The sequence goes on from NZ_LZJP01000066.1 coordinate 67,541, forward strand.
TAAACGGCGAATTCGCCGATCAACGCCACCTCGGCCACCAGGCCCCAATGGCCCCTTAACCCTGTTGACTGATGAACCCAGAGAACTGCAATCAACGTCGCCAGCATCAGCCAGGCAATCCCCCAGTAGATGCGCTTATAACCGCGCTGATGCGCTGACTTCGACGGGTCCTCTCGCCCGACGACATATGCGGTGCAGAACGTGGTGGCGATGAAGGCCGAGAGCAGCAGTACCGCGGCTGCGCCGTGGGCATATGCCTTGAACGCGTCCCGAAAGAACAGCAGCGCAATCAGGCCGAGCACCATAATCAGCCAGAAAACGCACAGCGACACTATTCCCCCCGGCCTTCGCATCCGCGGGGGGCGGCCGCGCATCCATTGGATCAGCATCACCGACCAGATCACCAAATAGCCCAGACCCAATGCGATGGCGACCGCCCAAACATTGGGAAACATGGCGGCCTGGGCGTGGTCGTCGAAGTCGAGCGGCAGATTAGCCGGCCCGGCGCACAGGTCCTCGGGTCGAGGCTGCGGCACTATCGCGGCGGTCAATGCGCTGACCCCGGCCAGAGTCAACAAGACATCCTCGGTGTCGGTGCTGCCCTTGTAGATGATGAATAGCGTGCCGAGCGCCAGGAGCGCGGCGATGACGAGGCTGTGCGCGGAGGTGTAATAGTAAGTGCTGATGGCCGATTGCCAGCAGTTTGCCGATATCTTTTCGATGATCACGCCCGCACCGAGCATCACCATTAGTACGACCATGGCGACGCGTAAGTCGCGGTATATGGCAAGCGTGACGGGAGTCCGAGGCCGGCCGGGGCTAGTCATGTTCGGTACCTGTTTGTGGACGATGTCGGGCGATATGGCTGACTGCACAGGATTTTAGGGACATTAGTCCAACGGTGTGCAGCTATGCGCTTCTGATTTGAAGTCGCGCCGCAGCGCTGTTGAGAGGGGGTATGCCACGGTGTCCCGCGCCATCTGGCAGCTGGCGATCACGCCAGCACCGAAACGTCTTCATCGAATGATGACCTGACACAGCGCCTTGAGATTCGACGTCTGCGTCGGCCCGCCGTTCGATGCCGTCGCGATCCACTGACACGGTAACGGGACCTGCTTTCGCGGCAAGGACTTCCGAAGCATCAAACCGCGGCCGACAAGTTACGGAACCCGGGTGCGATGCCTCTTGTTGTGCGGCGGCACACCGTTGACCCCACCGATCGACTCCGCGTAGCTACCGACGGCGAACCCGACGCCAGAACCCATGACCGCCAACGCTTCCCGGTTGATGTTGTCGACGGTGTCGCGCGGGCTCTGGAAGTTCGGGTCGAACGGCACGCCGGCCTGGCCGCCCCACAATCGGGCCTGCACGGGGGTTTTCGGCTGTGACGCGCCGGTGGTCATGCCCCCGACGGGCACGCCCGCAACCATGAAGGGGTGGTAGTCGGCCCTGGTGTCCAGCGGCATGTCCGCGGGACGCTTGCCGGCGAGGTTCAGGTAACCGGCCAGCGTGCGTTCGATGCCCGCCGAGCCTTCCGGCACGTCCGCGGCGGAGATGCCCGGCCCGGGCGGGCCGGACTGATCGCCGTCGTCGGTGAAGAATCCCGCGTTGGGCGAACCCAGCATGGTGAAGTTCAAATACAGCGCGATGTCGTTGAGTTGGTCGCGGTCCATGCCGAACACGTAGTCCATGACGCCGTTACGCCCGTCCTCCTCGGCGCCCCAGAACACGAACCGCACCGCGTTGTTCACCGGCGCCAGCGCGCCCAGCTGCAGCGCCGACTCCAACACGGCCGCCACCCCGGAACCGTCGTCGTTGATCCCGGGCCCGGCGCGCGAGCCGTCCAGATGCGCGCCCACCACGACGACGTCATGCGCCGACCCGGTCTTGGTCTGCGCCACGACATTTCGGGAAGTGATCTTGACGTTCTGCGCGTCCAGCACCAGACGTATCGGCGCGGTGGCGCCGGTCAGCGCGGCGGCGCCGGACGAACCCAGCACGGCGACCGGCACGGTCAGCTGTTTGAAGTAACCGGGGGTGAACAGCGTGGGCGGAGCCCCCCGCCCGGTGGGGGAACTGAGCACGATCAGCGCGCTCGCGCCCCGGGCCACCGCGCTGTTCTGTTTGTCGACCACCGAACAGTGCGCGTCGTCGACGATGGCGATCGCCCCCTTGGGCACGGTCACCGGGTAATCGCCTGCCGCACAACCCGACGGCTGTGTCGGCCGGATCGGCGGTCCCGTCAGTCCGCCGGGCGGTGTCTGAACCAGCAACGAGGCCTGGTCAACGGGATAGGTGCGTCCCGCGACGGTCAGCGTCGGCTTGCCCAACGACACGGTGTAGAGACGGTCGAACTGCGGAGTCTGTACGTCGAAACCTTTGTCGCGCAATGCTTTAGCCACATAGTCGACGCTGGCGTTGAAACCCGGTGTCCCGTCCGCGCGGTTGCCGCCGTTGGCGTTGGCGATGTTCTGCAAGGCGCGCAGGTGGGTCAGCATGCCCTCGGCGTTCACGCGTTTGGCCAGGCTATGCCCGAGGTCCGGGGCCGCCGTCGGCAGCCCCGGCCGCGTCGACGAACAACCGGCCACCACGGCGATCAGCAGCAGGGTCGCAGCCAGCCGGGAGATCATGATTTGACGAGCACGTGCCGGGTGCGGTCCGCCATGATGGGGACGCCGTTATGGCCGCCGAGGTCTTGCGCGTAGAGACCGAGCGCGTAGGCCACGCCGCCACCGTTGATTCCCAATGCGGTGCGGTCGATGTGGTCGAGGGTGTCGGTTTTCTGGTGGTAGTTGGGGTCGAACGGTTGGTCGGCGGTGCCGCCCCACAACTTGGCCTGGTCGGCAGACATTTTCCCCTCGGCGCCCGAGAACAGGCCGCCGGAGGGGATGCCCGCCAGGGTGAATCCGTCGTAGTCGGACCGTCCGTCGAATGAGGTGTCCTGCGCGGTCTTTCCGGCCGACTTCAGGTAGGCGACCAGCGTGCGCTCGATACCGGCCGACCCCTCGGGCACCACCGGCTGCCCGCGAGCGTCCACGGGCAGGGACTGGTCACCGTCGTAGGTGAAGTAGCCGGGGTTCGGCGAGGCGAGCATGTCGAAATTGAGGTACAGCGCAATGTTTTTCAGCGCCGTCAGGTCCAGCGACTCGACGTAGTTGCGCGACCCGATCAATCCGAGCTCCTCTGCGCCCCAGAAGCCGAACCGCACCGCATTGTGCACCTGTGGCGAACTTCCTAGCCGCACAGCGGTTTCCAGTATGGCGGCCACACCCGATCCGTTGTCGTTGATCCCCGGCCCGTCGGGCACGCTGTCCAGGTGCGCCCCCGCCATCACCACGTCGGTCGCCGACCCGGTCTTGGTCTGCGCAATCACATTGCGGGCGCGGAAACTCTGGGCGCTGGCATTGAGCTTGATCGTGGTGGGCCCGGGCTGCCCGCGCAGCTGCACTCCCACCGAGCGGGTCACGCTCAGCACCGGAATCTTCACCTCGGTGGCCGGCCCGAGCGTGCCGCCCATCTGTTGTTCGTCGACGTTGTCGGCGATGATCATCGCCACCGCGCCACGCTGTGCGGCCGCGTCTTCCTTCTGAGCGAACGGGCACGTGCCGCGATCCACCAGCAGCACGGCGCCCCGCACCGGCAGGTTGGCGTAATCGGCTGGCGCGCAGCCGAGGTTGTCGGCCGGCGCGGCGACCAGCGGCCCGCTCACCCCGTCCGGCCCGGTGCCCAGGCTGAAGTCCAGCGCCCGCGCCTCCACCGGTCTGCCACCGACGGTCAGTTCCGGCTTTTCCGCGTGGAACACCCGCGCCGAGAATTCAGGGGTTTGCACATCAAATCCACTGCCGCGCAGCACGTTTACCACGTAGTCAACGCTGGCCTCATATCCGGGCGTCCCCACCGCCCGGGTGCCGTTGTTCGCGTTGGCGATGTCTTGCAGCTTGGTCAGGTGAGCCATCATCGCTTCGGCCGTGACCTTGCCCCGCAAGGCGGAGGCAAACTTGCCGGCGGCGGGGTCCCCGCTCGTTTGCTGGGCGTCAGACGGCCGGTGGAAGCAGGCGGCTGAGAATACGGTTACGGCGATCACGGCGAGCAACGCCCGAATCGTCGTGGATTTGTTCACCATCGCGCCCCAGGTTAGACCGCGGCCCGAGCGGCCCGGATCAGGACACGGCGGGTATCAGACGTGCAGTGCGCTGAAGGGCGCAAAAGGGATGTTGCGCACCACGAACCAGGCCAGCACCAATGACAGTGTCACGACGGCGGCCCACCGTCGGTGTTGCCAACTGCGGATCCGCCGACCCACCAGGCGCCCGTAGGTCCAGGAAAAGTACGCCCACACCAACAGCACGACAGCCGCCAGGCCCAACGCATTGAACCTGGCGGCCGCCAACACATTGCCGTGCATGAGCGAATACAGCATGCGCAAGCTGCCGCAGCCGGGACAGTCGATCCCCAACAACGCCTTGGTGGGGCATACCGGCAGCGGGCCGTTCGGGGTGGTCGGGTCACTCGCCCAGATGGCGGCGCACATCAGCGTTGAGGATGCGGCCACCACCAGCGGCGCACCCAGATTCGCGTGCGTCGCCGCCCCCCAGCGGGTCACCATGATCGAACTTTAGAACATCGCGGCGAGTGCCGCGTTGGTGTTCGTGTTCAGCGCACCGACCGCCATCAAGATTCCATAGATGACACCGACGACGACGCCGATGACCGCCGACCAGATCACCCATTTCTTGGCGCTGTCGGCCGATGCCTGCGCTTCGGCGAAACGGCCCTGCGCCCACAACCCATTGACCTGGCTCGACTTGACGATCGCCACGATTCCGAAGGGAAGACAGCAGAAGAGGGTCACCAGGATCGACCACACCAGATAGTTATTCGGCGCTTGGCCGGCCGGCTGTTGCGGCGGGTAACCCGGGGGTGGCGGCGGAGGAGGGGGTTGTGTCATGGATTCTCCAGTCAAGAGAAGTTAGCTGGCGTAAAGCGGTGCTAACCATACCCGAGCGGACTCTGATCGGCACTAGCAATGAATAAATCCGGTTTAGGGCACCCCGGGCGCGAGTTATCCCCGATACGGCTGCGGACGCCGAAAGGCGGGATTACCGCCGCGCGTCAACATAATTCGAGATCCGGCGCAATCACCGCCGCACCACTATGATTTGCCTGGGCCTCTGCGGGTTGAGCCGGGAAGGATGCCTACACAGATAATTGCCTGCGGAATGTGTTGCTTTACCACGACATAGCCCTACTATCCGTGTTTAGAAGCGGCCGTTAAGGAGCCATTCATGTCTGATTTCAGCAACGTGCTGCGGGCGGCGACGGCAACCGCGCTGACGGGCGGTGTGGCCTTAGCGGGCAGCGTTACGGCGAGCGCGGATCCCGCCGCCGGTAGCCCGTCGGATATCAACAAGCTTGCGGCCTCGCTGTCGAAGGGCTACGGCCTGAACAACTGCACCGCCCAGAACATCGACCGCAGCACGCAACTGGCGGTGCTCACCTGCGGGCACAGCCCCGACCCGAGCGGTCCGGTCCGGGCCAAGTACGTCCTGTTCACCAACACCGACAACTTGGCGACCTCGTTCAGGGCCACTATCAAAGAGGACGTCCTGACCCCGTGCGGGGACGCCAACCAGTCGCCGTCGAACTGGCATAAAGACGGTTCGACCGCCAGCGCCGGGCAGGCGGCGTGCGGCACTTACCAAAACGGTGCCGAGATCATCTGGACCACGGACGCCAAGAACACGCTGAGCTACCTGCGCGGACCCAACACCGACGTTGCGGCCCTCTACCAATGGTGGCGCGCCAACGGGTGACAGTCCGGCTGGGCGCCGCAACCGATCCTGAACAGATAACCGAGAAACGTTCGCCCCTCTTTATTTCCATCAACCGCAGGGAGTCAGGAAAATGTCACATCTCAACACCGCGCTGCGAGCCGTGTCCGTCGCAGCTTTCACAGGCAGTCTGGCTCTCGCGGGCAGTGGCACCGCGATCGCCGAACCCAACACGGGTACCGCGGCGGACATGAACACGCTGGCCGCCTCCCTGTCGAAGGGCTACGGCCTGAACAACTGCAAGTCGCAGGAGCTCTCTGAAACCGGAGAACTGGCCGAACTCGTCTGCGGGCAAAACCCCGACTCGAACGGGCCGGGATCAGGCGTTTACGCGCTCTTCTCCAGCAGCACGAATCTGGGCTCCGCCTTCAGTTCCACCATCAAAGACGTGTCTCTGGCCGCGTGTGGGGACGCCGGGGCGTCCCCGGGAACCTGGAAACAGAACGGCCAGACCGGCGGCCAGATCGCGTGTGGCACTTATAAGAACTATGCGACGTTGACCTGGACCACCGACGCCAAGAATGTGCTCGGTCACCTGACCGCGTCCAATTCCGACGTCAACGCGCTCTACCAGTGGTGGCGCACCAACGGCTGACGTTTACAGCTGAGCGGCAATCAAATCCGCCACCGCGCGCATCCCGTCGGCGTTCGGGTGTAAGGGAGCGGGGCGTCCCGGCACCGGGACACCGAAGCGCGCCGGCAGCGTCGTCCACGGCTCCGCCGACCACGCGTGGTGTTGGCGGCCGGCCGCGCCCGCGCGGATGACTTCGCAACCGGTCGCCACGGCGGCGTCGGCCGTCATCCTCTCCAGCGTGGCGGCCACGTGCCGGCCCAGGTCGGCATCGGCGGGCGACAGCGGCGCGGCCGGCACACCCGCCGGCGGCAGGATGGTCAGGTAGTCGACGAAGAAAACCCTTGCCCGGGCGGATCGTTGACGCAGGGCACGGCCGACCGCGCACAGCGACTCGAACACCGCGTCCAGGGCCCGATCCCGCGCCTCGCGATCCAGCAGTTCGGCGATTCGATTCCCCAGCAGCGGCAGGTGACGCAGTGGACGCGGCAGTGAGGCGGCCACCAACAGCGGAATGTAGCCCACGTCGTTGCCGCCGATGGTGACCGTGATCAGGCTCTCGGTGCCGTCCAGCGCGGCGATCTGCGGTGGTGCGCCGCGTTGGATTTCGGCGAGGACGTGCGCGGTGGTCGCCCCGGAGAAGGTGACGTCGACCAGGTCGTGGTGGTAACGCTGCGCGATCAGATGCGCGTAGTTGCGCGCGGATCGGCCCGACCAGCGCGGGGCCCCCGCGGCGCGGGGCCGGATGCCGGGGCCGGCAGCCATCGAACTCCCCAGCGCGACATAACGACTCATCGCTGCGGGCTCGAAGCCTGTGCCCAGAATCGCTTCGGGATGCGCCCGGCGCGCCGGGCCAGATACCCGGCGGTCACGGCGGCGGCCATGGCAGCGGCCATCGCCGCGGGATCGGCGGCCCTGGTCACCGCGGTCGCCAACAACACGGCGTCGCAACCCAATTCCATCGCCAGTGCGGCGTCGCTGGCGGTTCCGATGCCGGCGTCGAGCACCACCGGAACGCCTGCCCGGGCGACGATCATCTCGATGTTGTGCGGATTGGTGATGCCGAGGCCGGTGCCGATGGGCGAACCCAGCGGCATCACCGCCGCGCATCCGGCGTCCTCGAGCCGGCGCGCCAGCACCGGATCATCGTTGGTGTAGGGCAGCACGACGAACCCGTCATCAACCAATTGCTCTGCAGCTCGCACCAATTCGACCGCGTCGGGCAGCAGCGTGCGTTCGTCGGCGATCACCTCGAGCTTGATCCAGTTGGTGTTCAGCGCCTCGCGGGCCAACTGCGCGGTGAGCACCGCCTCGGCCGCGCCGCGGCAACCCGCGGTGTTCGGCAGCGGCGTGATGCCCAGTCGGTTGAGCAGGTCGAGCAATCCGGTGCCGCCCTCGGCGTCGACCCGGCGTATCGCGACGGTGGTCAGTTCCGTGCCCGACGCCACCAGAGCCTCTTCCAGCACCGCGAGGTTGCTCGCTCCCCCGGTCCCCATGATGAGCCGCGACGCGAAGCTGCGGTCGCCGATGGTCAGCTTTGTATCAGCCACCTTGCACCGCCGTCACTATCTCGAGCCGGGCACCGTCGAAAAGTTCGGTGGCCCAGCGGGATCGCGGCAGCACCGCATCGTCCATGGCCACTGCCACGCCGCGGTCCGGAAACCCCAGGGAATCCAGCAGCGCGGCGATGGTGGTGTGCGCGTCGACATCGACCTTTTGCTCGTTGACCACGACGATCATTAGCGCCGCTCCTTCTCATCGCATCGCTGAAGCATCGTCGCAGCGCGGATCATCAAAGTGCTCCCACCGGGGCCAGTTCGGAAACGATCTGCTCGGCCGTCCAGGGCGCCAGCAGGAAGCCCGACCGGCCGTGCCCGGCAGCGACCAGCGTTCGCGCGTCCAGGCGATGCACCAACGGCAGATTGTCGGGGGTCATCGGGCGCAGCCCGGCGGCGCACTCGGCGAGTTCGTATTCACCCAGCGCCGGCAGCACCGCGCACGCGTCGTCGAGCAGGTCGCGCACCCCCGAGACGACGGGGGCGGTGTCGCGCCCGTGTTCGTACTGGGTGGCACCGACGACCACACCGTCCGCGCGCGGCACCAGATACACCTGCCGTCCGTGTACGCGAGCGCGAACAACGCGCTGCGGCAACGGCATACAACCCTTTCGCCACCGCAGTCGCAGCACTTCGCCTTTCACCGGGCGCACCTGCAGGCCCGGCCACAACGCGGGGGCGTCGATGCCGTTGGCGATCACCACCGCGTCACCCTCGACGCGCGACAGGTCGTGCGCCGGCGGCGCCCAGCACACCCCGAGACGCTCGCACTCCGCGCTCAGCGCGTCCAGCACGGCCCGGTTGTCGACGGCCAGCTCGGTGGGCGCCCGAAAGCCGTGCCGGATGCCCTGCGCCAGCAGCGGTTCGACGTCGCGCGCGGTCGACTCCCACACCACCGGATGCCCCTGGGCGGACAACCACTCGGCGACGGTGCGCAGGTCGGCGAAGTCGGCACGGTCGACGGCCACCACCAGCGACTCGCGCGCGGTGACCACCTCGGGCGGCAACCCGTCCAGGAACCCGCCCTCGCGCCACATCCGCAGCGATTCCAGGCCCAGCCGCAACAGGTGTTCCTCGCCGGGCCAGCCCTCGCTGTGCGGCGCCAGCATGCCGCCGGCGACCCATGATGCGCCCTTCTCGGAAGTGCGATGCACCCGCACCGACAACCCGGCCTGTGCCGCGCGACGCGCCACCGCGAGCCCGATGACGCCGCCGCCGATGACGGCCAGGGACCCCAGTGGTGGCCCGGAGGGCGTCCCGGTCATTCGCAAGCCTCCCTTCGCCGGCATGATCCGGATCAGGTGTGACGGTAAGGGCAGGCCCGGGTGGCTCCGGCTGTGCCCACTCTCAGCCCCGCATTGACTACCCGGGACTCCCGTGTCTAGTAGTTTTCTTCGGCCTCCACGCTAGCGCGCTAGCGTCTCGGTGTGCAGCGTCCCTTTGATAGACGACTTTCCGCTCTGGCCGAAGCGCGCCTGTATCTGTGCACCGACGCGCGCCGTGAGCGCGGCGATCTGGCCGACTTCGCCGACGCCGCCCTGGCCGGCGGCGTGGACATCATCCAGCTGCGCGACAAGGGATCGGCCGGTGAGCAGCGGTTCGGACCGCTCGAGGCGCGCGACGAGCTGGCGGCGTGCCAGATCCTGGCCGACGCGGCCCGCCGGCACGGCGCCTTGTTCGCCGTCAACGACCGCGCCGACATCGCCCGCGCCGCCCGCGCCGATGTGCTGCACCTCGGTCAGGGCGACCTGCCGCTGGCCGTCGCGCGCGACATCGTCGGGCCGGACATGCTGCTCGGCCTGTCCAGCCACGACACCGACCAGGCGACCGCGGCGGCACTCAGCCAAGCGGACTACTTCTGCGTCGGCCCGTGCTGGCCGACGCCCACCAAACCGGACCGCGCCGCGCCCGGCCTGCCGCTGGTGCGGGTGGCGGCCGAGCTGGGAACCGACAAGCCGTGGTTCGCGATCGGCGGCATCGACGAGCAGCGGCTGCCGGAGGTGCTCGGCGCCGGTGCCCGGCGCATCGTGGTGGTGCGGGCGATCACCGCGGCCGCGGACCCGCGGGCAGCGGCCCGACGGCTCAGTTCGGCGCTGGCAGCAGCTCGCTGATCCGGCGGGTCAGCTGCGAGGGCGCCTGGTCGGCCTCACCGGGCATACACCAAACGAAGACGCCGGCCTCGATCTCGATCGTGCGCGGCAGGTATTGCCGTCGCTCGTCGCGGCGGCCCAGCGGCAACAGCGCCGGCGCGGTGCGCAGCCGCTGCCAGCTGGCCGCGAATCCGGGATGCAGCGGCAGGTCGGCCACTTCGTTTTCGGCGACCCAGCGCATCTCGGCGCTCTCCCGGTTGGGGACGGTGTGCAGCAACTCATCCGCGTCGGCAACGACGGTGGTGTAGCTCCACCGCGTGCCGGCGATCCCGGCAACCTCGGCCGTGACCACGGTCGCGCGCACGGTGAGCCGCTCGCTGAGCAGCCCGGCCTCCTCGTTCGCTTCGCGGACCGCCGTCTCCTCCGGCGTCTCGTGGCTGTCCCGGGCGCCGCCGGGCAGCCCCCAGGTCCCGCCCTGATGACTCCAGACCGCGCGATGCTGCAACAGCACCGCGGGCGTGCCATCGGGTTGCGGGGCCCGCACCAGCAAACCGGCCGCGCCGAAGCGGCCCCAGTAATGGGCGCCGCTGTCGGAGATCACCCACCCGTCACCGTCGCCCTGCACTGATTCAGGATATGCAGACTTGGTTAGGGCGCCGTCAATTGCGTCTACCTCCACCCATCCATCCGAACATGCTCTTAGACTTCGCTTATAGAGGTCCGTGCAGCGAAACGAAGTGGCCAAGAGATGAGGGCTGATAAGACGTGACGGTTGAGCTGGCGCATCCGTCGACCGAGCCGCAGGGATCGCGGTCACCGGCCGAACCGGCTCATCCACGCTGGTGGTTCATCTCGACGACGCCCGGCCGCATCCTGACCATCGGCATCGTGCTCGCCGCGCTCGGCGGGATCAGCGCCTTCGCCACCTCGACCACCATCAACCACCGGCAGCAAGTGCTCACCACGGTGCTCAACCACACCGAGCCGCTGTCGTTCGCCGCCGGGCGGCTCTACACGACGCTGTCGGTGGCCGACGCCGCGGCGGCCACCGCGTTCATCGCCGAGGCCGAGCCCCAGCCCGTTCGCCAGCGCTACGAGCAGGCCATCACCGACGCGTCGGTCGCCGTGACCCGGGCCTCGAGCGGCCTCACCGACGAACCCCTGGTGCAGCTGCTGGGCCGGATCAACGCGGAGCTGGCCGTCTACACCGGCCTGATCGAAATCGCCCGAACCAACAACCGGGAGGGCAACCCGGTCGGGTCGTCGTACCTGTCGGAGGCGTCGGGGCTGATGCAGTCGACCATCCTGCCCGACGCGGCGCGGCTCTATCAGGCGACGTCGGAGCGGGTGGACGCCGAAACCACCGCGTCGACGCAGATTCCGGCGCCGGTCATCATGGTGGTCGGCGCCACCGTGGTCTTCGGCGCCTTCTCCCACCGCTGGTTGGCGCGGCGCACCCGGCGCCGAATCAACCCAGGCCTGGTGGTGGGCGCACTCGCTATCCTCGTCATGGTGGTTTGGGTTGGAACTGCGCTGACCATTTCTACGACGGCCAGTCGTAGCGCGAAGGACACTGCCGCCGAATCCCTCAAGACCGTCACCAACGTCGCCATCACCGCCCAGCAGGCGCGCGCCGACGAGACGCTGTCGCTGATCCGGCGCGGGGACGAAGAAAAGCGCAAGCAGTCGTTCTATCAGCGCATCGATTCCATGCACCGCCAGCTCGACCAATACATGTCCCGCAGCGACGCCGTCGACAAGCCGGACCTGGAGGGCGCCGATCAGCTGCTGTTGCGCTGGCGGCAGGCCAACGACCGAATCACCTCGTACATCTCGGTGGGTAACTACCGCGCCGCGACCCAGGTGGCGCTGGGCAGCAGCGAAGAAGATTCCACCCCGGCGTTCGACAAGCTGGAAGACGAGCTGGTCAAGGCCATGGATCAGGGTCGCATCCACCTGCGCAACGACGTCATCAACGCGCGCAGCGGACTGTCCGGCGCCCAGGTGGGTGGCGTGGTGCTCAGCCTCGGCGCCGCCATCGCGGTGGCGCTGGGCCTGTGGCCGAGGCTGAAAGAGTATCGATAATGATCCGCCTGCCCCTCCTTCGCCGGGCGTGCACCGTGGCCGCCGCGGCGGTGGTGCTGGCGGGCTGCGGACACACCGAATCGCTGCGTGTCGCCAGCGTGCCGACGTTGCCGCCGCCGACACCGGTCGGCATGGAGCAGTTGCCACCGCAGCCGCCGCTGCCGCCCGACGGGCCCAATGAAAACTGCGATCTCACGGCCAGCCTGCGCCCCTTTGCCACCAAGGCGGAGGCCGACGCGGCGGTCGCCGACATCCGCGCCCGTGGCCGGCTGATCGTCGGGCTCGACATCGGCAGCAACCTGTTCAGCTTCCGCGACCCGATCACCGGCGAGATCACCGGTTTCGACGTCGACATCGCCGGCGAGATCGCGCGCGACATCTTCGGGGCACCGTCGCACGTCGAATACCGGATCCTGTCGTCGGACGAGCGGGTCACCGCCCTGCAGCGCTCCGAAGTCGACGTCGTGGTCAAGACCATGACCATCACCTGCGACCGGCGCAAGCTGGTGAACTTCTCGACCGTGTACCTCGACGCCAATCAGCGCATCCTGGCCCCGCGCGACTCGTCGATCGTCAAGGTCGCCGACCTGTCCGGCAAGCGTGTCTGCGTGGCCAAGGGCACCACGTCGCTGCACCGGATCCAGCAGATCGATCCGCCGCCCGTCGTGGTGTCGGTGGTCAACTGGGCCGACTGCCTGGTGGCGATGCAGCAACGGGAGATCGACGCCGTCAGCACCGATGATTCGATCCTGGCCGGTCTGGTCGAAGAGGACCCCTACCTGCACATCGTTGGCCCCAACATGGCCACCCAGCCCTACGGCATCGGGGTGAACTTGAACAACACCGGGCTGGTGCGGTTCGTCAACGGCACTCTGGAGCGGATCCGCCGCGACGGCACGTGGAACACGTTGTACCGCAAGTGGTTGACGGTGCTGGGCCCCGCGCCGGCCCCGCCCACACCGAGGTATCTGGACTGATGGCCGAGCCGGACAAGCACACCGAGCAGCCGGAATCCGGCTCGGAGGACGTCGGGCCGGGCACCCAGCCGGCCGACGTGCAAAGCGGCGCCGCGACGGGACGCCTGCAGGCCACCCAGGCGCTGTTCCGCCCCGACTTCGACGACGATGACGACGACGACTTTCCGCACATCTCGCTGGGTGCCCTGGACACCGACCCGCAGGACCGCATGACGGTGGCGACGCGCTCGGTGCCTGCGGTCAGACAGCTCGGCGGTGGCCTGGTCGAGATCCCGCGCGGACGGGACATTGATCCGGTCGAAGCCCTGATGACCAACCCGGTGGTGCCGGAGTCCAAGCGCTTCTGCTGGAACTGCGGAAAACCGGTGGGCCGGTCCAGCAAGAAGGCCAAGGGCACGTCGGAGGGTTGGTGCCCGGCCTGCGGCAGCCCGTATTCGTTTCTGCCGCAACTCAATCCCGGCGATATCGTCGCCGGCCAGTACGAGGTCAAGGGCTGCATCGCGCACGGCGGCCTGGGCTGGGTCTACCTGGCGGTCGACCACAACGTCAACGACCGGCCGGTGGTGCTCAAGGGTTTGGTGCACTCCGGCGACGCGGAGGCGCAGGCGATCGCGATGGCCGAACGACAGTTCCTGGCCGAGGTGGTCCACCCGCAGATCGTGCAGATCTTCAACTTCGTCGAACACAAGGACCAGCACCAGAATCCGATCGGACTCATCGTCATGGAGTACGTCGGTGGGCAGCCGCTCAAGCACGGGAAGGGCGAGAAGCTACCCGTCGCCGAGGCCGTCGCCTACCTGCTGGAAATCCTGCCCGCGCTGAGCTATCTGCACTCCATCGGCCTGGTCTACAACGACCTCAAGCCCGAGAACATCATGCTCACCGAAGAGCAGCTCAAGTTGATCGACCTGGGCGCGGTGTCGCGAATCAATTCGTTCGGATACCTTTATGGCACACCGGGTTTCCAGGCACCGGAGATCGTGCGGACCGGCCCGACCGTCGCCACCGACATCTACACGGTGGGCCGCACGCTGGCCGCCCTCACGCTCAACCTGCAGACCCGCAACGGCCGTTACGTCGACGGCCTGCCCGAACACGACCCGGTGTTGACCACCTACGACTCCTTCCGCCGGGTGCTCCGCCGCGCCACCGATCCCGACCCGCGGCGCCGGTTCGCCAGCACCGAGGAGCTGTCCGCCCAGCTGCTGGGTGTGCTGCGCGAGGTGGTCGCCCACGACAGCGGGACGCCGCGGCCGGGCCTGTCGACCATCTTCAGCCCCAGCCGCTCGACGTTCGGGGTGGACTTGCTGGTCGCACACACCGACGTGTACCTGGACGGCCAGGTCCACTCCGAGAAGCTGACCGCCCGCGAGATCGTGACCGCATTGCAGGTGCCGCTGGTGGATCCGGCCGACGTCGCGGCCCCCGTTCTGCAGGCGACGGTGTTGTCCCAGCCGGTTCAGACGCTGGATTCGTTGCGCGCGGCCCGGCACGGCACGCTGGACGCCGACGGCGTCGAGGTGTCCGAGTCGACCGAACTGCCGCTGATGGAGGTCCGCGCGCTGCTCGATCTCGGCGACGTGGCCAAGGCCACCCGCAAGCTCGACGACCTGGCCGAGCGGGTCGGCTGGCAATGGCGGCTGGTGTGGTACAAGGCCGTGGCCGAGCTACTCACCGGCGATTACGACTCGGCCACAACGCATTTCATCGAAGTGCTGGACACCTTCCCCGGCGAGCTGGCACCCAAGCTGGCGCTGGCCGCCACCGCCGAACTGGCCGGCGACGTCGACGACCACAAGTTCTACGAGACGGTGTGGAAGACGAATGACGGCGTCATCTCGGCGGCGTTCGGATTGGCCAGAACGCTTTCCGCGGAAGGGGATCGGGCCGCGGCGGTGCGCACGCTGGACGAGGTGCCTGCCACCTCGAGGCACTTCACCACCGCGCGACTGACCAGCGCTGTGACCCTGTTGTCCGGCCGCACCAAGAGCGAGATCACCGAAGAGGACATCCGCGACGCGGCCCGGCGGGTGGAGGCTTTGCCGCCCACCGAACCGCGCGTGCTGCAGATCCGCGCCCTGGTGCTGGGCTGTGCGATGGACTGGCTGGAAGACAACAAGGCCAGCACCAACCACATCCTCGGGTTCCCGTTCACCGAGCACGGGCTGCGGCTGGGCGTCGAGGCGGCGCTGCGCAATCTGGCCCGCGTCGCCCCCACCCAGCGGCACCGCTACGCGCTGGTGGACATGGCGAACCGGGTTCGGCCCACCAGCACGTTCTAGGGCCGCCTTGTCGCGGCTTTCCGCGCCTGTCCGATCGAGTGGGCGTCTGGGGCGGCGAAATGCCGAGATTCTCGCCGTGAGCGCCCAATCAAAGCCGTCAGCACCCACTCGATGCGGCGATAGCGGCCGTGACGCGGCGAATGATCGACGCGGGCCGGTCCTCGGCGACGACCCGGACGACGATCCAGCCCATCTGCTCCAGCATTTCCAGGCGACGGATGTCCTTCACGTACTGGCGCCGATCCGTTCGATGCTGGTCGCCGTCATACTCCACCGCAACCATCAGGTCTTCCCAACCCATGTCGAGATAGGCGAGCGGGATGCCGTCCGCGCCGAGTACCGGTATCTGGGTCTGCGGGCGTGGCAGGCCGGCGTCGATGAGGAGTAGCCGTAGGTAGCTCTCCCGAGGCGATTGAGCACCGGGATCCACCATGGCCAAAGCGGTTTCGAGCCGTCTCAACCCGGGCGAACCGGGATGGGACTTGGCGACGCGCAGCACGTTCTCGATCTTGAAACCCGTTGCGCCGGCCAGAGCGTCCAGTCGCACCACCGCCGAACGAATGGCCCCGCCCCTGCCGATATCGAAGGCGGTCCGCTCCGGCGTCGTGATCGTCCGCCCTTCCATCACCTGCGTCTCCCCAACGACAAGGCGACCGCGGCGCCGCACTATCCCTTGGGGAGGCACGGTGTTGACCGCCCCAAGCTCGATGGGAAAGTTGTCGGGAATCCATTTGGAGCCGTGCATCCCCGCGGCGGCCCCACCCACGATGACGCCGCGGCGGCCGGACCAGAGCCAGGCCGCGATGGTGCGCGTACGCAGCGAGGCCGGCGCGTCGTTCGCGAGGTAGACGCCGGGGAAAACCGCACGGTATCGCGTCCGCAGCTGATGGCGGGTCACCACACCGCCCGCGAGGGCCTCACTGCCGATGAACGGCTCCGTCATGCCGCGCAGGATCACACACGCGGGCCGGATCGCGTGCACCCGCATCCACAGGATCGCAAGCAAATCGCAAGGAAGACCGGGCATAGTTATCGCATGGCAGGCCAGTCCACCGCGTGGGTCAGCACGGCCCGCATGCTGCGCCGGGCCGGGTTCGGGGCGACCGGACCCGAGGTGGACGCGGCCGTCGGCCGGGACTGGCCCGGCTACGTCGACGTGATGCTGGCCGGCGACCCCGGCGCCGACCCCGGCGCGGTCGCCACCCCGATGCCCGCCTTTGCCGCATCGAAGCCGCCCGGCAGGGGCGCCACACCGGCCGCGCACAAGCAGTACAACCGGCAGAGCTGGGTGGC
The DNA here is from genome assembly GCF_001667865.1 of Mycobacterium mantenii. GTDB lineage: Bacteria > Actinomycetota > Actinomycetes > Mycobacteriales > Mycobacteriaceae > Mycobacterium > Mycobacterium mantenii_A. The sequence continues at coordinate 84,226 of NZ_LZJP01000066.1, forward strand.
GTATTCGGAATTCGGGCGCCGGGTGCGGGCCAACGCCTCGCAGGGCACCGACCACGGCACGGCCGGCCCCGTCTTCATCGCCGGTGCGCCCGTGCGGGGCGGCTTCTACGGCGAGCAGCCCAGCCTCACCGACCTCGACAACGGAGACCTGAAGTACAGCACCGATTTTCGTGACATCTACGCCGAGCTGCTGGCGCGGACGGTCGGTGCCGATCCCACGCCCTCGGTCGGCACCGGGCGAAACACGCTCGGCCTTCTATCCGCCCAGCACGCTCACGCAGTCCCGGGCGATGGCGAGCTCTTCGTTCGTCGGGATCACCAGCACGGCGATCGGTGAATCGTCGGCGGAGATCTGGCGGGCACCCTTGCCGCCACCGAGGTTGCGGCGCTGATCGAGGATGATGCCCAGCTCCTCCATGCCGGCGACCGCGTCGCGGCGCACCGCCGGGTCGTTCTCCCCGATCCCGGCGGTGAAGCTGATGACGTCGGTGTGGCCGAGGACCGCCAGGTAGGCGCCGATGTACTTGCGCAGCCGATGCGTGAACACGCTGTAGGCCAATTGCGCGGCCTCGTCGCCGGACTCGATCATCGACCGCAGCCGGCGAAAGTCGCGTTCACCGGAAAGCCCCAGCACGCCGGACCGCTGATTGAGCATGGACTCGACGTCGTCGACTTCCATCTTGGCCGCATGCGACAGATAGCCGACGATACTGGGATCGATGTCGCCGCTGCGGGTGCCCATCACCAAACCCTCCAGCGGGGTCAGGCCCATCGAGGTGTCCAGCGGCCGGGTGCCGGCGATCGCCGAGGCCGAGCAACCGTTACCCAGGTGCAGCACAATCTGTTTCAGGCCGCCGACCGACCGGTCCAGGAAGGCGGCGGCCTGCTCGCTGACGTAGTGGTGCGACGTGCCGTGGAACCCGTACCGCCGGATCTGATACCGCTGTGCCAGACCGCGATCGATGGCATACGTGGCGGCGGCGGGCGGCAGGTCGTGGAAGAATCCGGTGTCGAACACCGCGATGTGGGCGATGTCGGGAAGCAGTTTTCGCGCGACCTCGATGCCCTTGAGCGCGGGCGGGTTGTGCAGCGGGGCCAACTCCGACAATTCGTCGAGCTTGCGGATCACCGTGTCGTCCAGCAACGTGGGCCGATGAAAAGTGTTGCCGCCATGGACCACTCGATGACCCACGGCGACGATGTCGCTCGTCTTCAGGTCGATGCCGTCGTTGGCCAGCGTGTCGAACGCACTCCGCAGCGCGGCGTCGTGGTCGGGCACCGACGACTTGTCCTCGCCGATCCGCTCCACCAGACCCGTCGCCCGGGCGGTACCCGAATCGGGTTCGACCAGTTTGTATTTCAGAGATGACGAGCCAGAGTTGATCACCAGCACGAGGCGAGGGTCGCTACTTCCCATTGCCGCCACCCTGAGCCTGGATCGCGGTGATGGCAACCGTGTTCACGATGTCTTCGACCAACGCGCCCCGGGACAGGTCGTTGACCGGCTTGCGCAACCCCTGCAGGACGGGCCCGATGGCGATGGCACCGGCGCTGCGCTGCACCGCTTTATAGGTGTTGTTACCCGTATTGAGGTCGGGAAAGATCAGCACCGTGGCGCGACCGGCCACCGGCGAGTCACGCAGTTTGGTGGCCGCGACCGACGGTTCGATGGCGGCGTCGTACTGGATGGGTCCCTCGACCGGCAGATCGGGGTTCCGTTTCCGCACCAATTCTGTTGCCGTCCTGACCTTGTCGACGTCGGCCCCGCTGCCCGAGTCGCCGGTCGAGTACGACAGCATTGCCACCCGCGGCTCGATGCCGAACTGCGCGGCGGTGCGCGCCGACGAGATCGCGATGTCGGCCAACTGCTCCGGGGTCGGGTTCGGGATGATCGCGCAGTCCCCGTAGGCCAGCACCCGATCGGGCAGGCACATCAAGAAAATGCTGGACACCGTCGAGACGTCCGGGACCGTCTTGATGATTTCGAACGCCGGTCGGACGGTATGCGCCGTCGTGTGCGAGGCACCGGACACCATGCCGTCGACCATGCCGTTGTACACCAGCATGGTGCCGAAATACGTGGCGTCGCGCATGATCTCACCGGCCTGCTCGAAGGTGACCCCCTTCGCCTTGCGCAATTCGGCGTACTGGTCGACGAACCGGTGGCGCAACTCGCTGGTGCGCGGGTCGATCACCTTCGCGTCGCCCAAGTCCACCCCGAGTTCCCCCGCGCGCTGACGAATTTGGGCTTCGTCGCCCAAGATCGTCAGGTCGGCGACGCGCCGCTGCAACACGCGGCCCGCGGACTTGAGGATGCGGTCGTCGTCACCCTCGGGAAGGACGATGCGCTTGCGGTCCGAACGCGCCTGCAAGGTGAGCTGATGAATGAACATCTGCGGCGTGGTCACCGTCGGGATCGGAATGGCAAGCTGCGCAAGAAGATCCGTGATGTCGACGTGCCTGTCCATCAGCGCCAGTGCGGTGTCGATCTTGCGCTGCGAGCTCGCCGTGACCCGGCCCCTGGCCGCGGCGGCCGCGCTGGCCGTGTCGTAGGTGCCCAGCGCGGTGGCGATGATCGGCAGCCGCAGCCGCAGGCCGGCGACCAGCGCCGCGATCGACGGATGCAGCTCGAAGTCCCCGTTGAGCACCAGGCACGACAGCGACGGAAAACCTTCGGCGGCATGGGCACTGGTCACTGCGAGCACCACGTCCGAGCGGTCGCCGGGGGTGATTACCGCCATGCCGTCGCTCAGCCGTTCCAGCACGTGGTCGGCGGTCATCCCGGCGACCAGCACGCCGGTGACCTCGCGTTCCCGCAACGACTCCTCACCGCCGACCGGCGTCCCGGCCACGGCCTTTTCCAATTCCGCCACCGTCGGCGCCGACAGCAGCGGCTCCTCGGGCAGCACGTAGCTACGCTGGGCGAACCCGCGCAGCGCCTCGGCCACCGCCGTCAGCTGGCTCGGCTCGCAACGGTTGGCCACCACCGCCGCGGTGTGGGCGTGCTGGGCGTCCAGCTCGGCCAGGCAGACCTCGACGACGGCGGCGACCTCCGCGGCCGTGCGCCCATTGCCGCTGACCGTCAACAGCAGGGGCGCACCGAGATTGACCGCGATGCGTGCGTTGGTCGACAGCTCCGCGGGCCGGGTCACGTCGGTGTAATCGCTGCCGACGATCACCACCACGTCGCAGGCCTCGGCCACCACGTGATAGGCGTCGACGATGTCGGCGATCGCGGCGTCGCCGTCAGCGTGCAGCTGGTGATAGGTCACCCCGACGCACTGCTCGTAGGACAGCCCGGCCGTGGTATGCCCGAGGAGCAGGTCCAGGATGTAGTCGCGGTCCTCGCCCAGCCTGGTAATCGGCCGGAACACACCGACTTTGGCGACCGTCGCGGTCAGCCGGTGCAACAGCCCGAGCGCGATCGTCGACTTGCCGGTCTCCGGCTCGGGGGCGGCGATATAGATCGCGGTCGCGGACCCGGAGACCACTCGTCCGCCCCTCAGGCCAGCCGCCGCAGCCGCGGCGCCAGGTCCTTCTCGAAGAGTTCCAGGAACCGGCGCTGGTCATGGCCGGGCGCGTGGAACACCAGGTGGTTGAGGCCCCAGTCCACATAGTCCTTGACCTTGGCGACCGCCTCGTCGGGATCCGACGCGACGATCCAGCGCTTGGTGATCTGTTCGATGGGCAGCGCGTCGGCGGCCTTCTCCATCTCGATCGGGTCGTCGATGGAGTGTTTCTGCTCGGCCGTCAACGACAGCGGCGCCCAGAACCGGGTGTTCTCCCGGGCCAGTTCGGGGTCGGTGTCGTAGGAGATCTTGATCTCGATCATCCGGTCGACGTCGTCGGGATTCTTGCTCGCCGCTTCGGCGCCCTCACGCATCGCGGGAATGAGCTTGTCCTTGTAGAGCTCCTCGCCCTTGCCGGAGGTGCAGATGAAGCCGTCGCCGGCGCGCCCGGCGTACTTGGCGACCTGCGGTCCGCCCGCGGCGATGTAGATCGGGATACCGCCCTCGGGTACGTCGTAGATCGAGGCGCCCTTGGTCTTGTAGTACTCGCCCTCGAAGTCCACGCGGTCGCCAAGCCACAGTTCGCGCATCAGCCGCACCGACTCGCGCAGCCGCGCGTAGCGCTCCTTGAATTCCGGCCACTCGCCCTCGTATCCGGTGGCGATCTCGTTGAGCGCCTCGCCGGTGCCGACGCCGAGGAAGATGCGGTTGGGGTACAGACAACCCATGGTGGCGAAGGCCTGCGCGATGACGGCGGGGTTGTACCGGAAGGTCGGGGTGAGCACCGACGTGCCCAGCACCAGCCGCTCGGTCCGCTCGCCGACCGCGGTCATCCAGGCCAGCGAGAACGGGGCGTGTCCGCCCTTGTGCCGCCACGGCTGGAAGTGGTCACTGACGGTGGCGCTGTCCATACCGTGTGCTTCGGCGGCCACAGCCAGTTCGACGAGCTCGCGCGGAGCAAATTGTTCAGCGGACGCTTTGTATCCGAGTTTCAGTTCAGCCACGAGTCTTTTCTACTCCTACCTTCTCTTAGACTCGCGTCCATGGCCCACCAGCCGACTCTTGTTCAAGTGACCGACACGGTCTATCTCGCGCAGGGCGAGGCCGTTAACTGGACGCTGGTCGTCGACGGCACCGGGGTGATGCTGATCGACGCCGGATATCCCGGGGACCGCGAGGACGTGCTGGCTTCGCTGCGCGAGCTGAGCTACGGCCCCGGCGACGTGCGCGCCGTCCTGCTCACGCACGCACACATCGACCACCTGGGCTCGGCGATCTGGCTCGCCAACGAATACGGCACCAAGGTGTACTGCCACGCCGAGGAGGTCGGCCACGCCAAGCGCGAGTATCTGGAACAGGCGTCGGTTTTCGATGTCGCCCTGCGTATTTGGCGGCCACGCTGGGCCGCGTGGGGCCTGCATGTGCTGCGCAGCGGCGGCCTGATTCGCGACGGCATCCCGTCCACCCGGCCCCTGACCGCCGAGGTGGCCGCCGGGCTGCCTGGCCAGCCGAGCGCCGTTTTCACCCCCGGGCACACCAGCGGGCACTGCTCGTACGTGGTCGACGGCGTCCTGGTCAGCGGCGACGCGCTGATCACCGGGCACCCGCTGCTGCGCCGCGGCGGCCCGCAACTGCTGCCGGCGGTGTTCAGCCACAGCCAGCAGAACTCGCTGCGCAGCCTGGACGCGCTGGCCCTGCTGGACACCGAGATCCTGCTGCCAGGGCACGGCGACGTGTGGCACGGCCCGATCCGGGAGGCGACCGCGCGGGCCAGCTCGCTGGCTCAGTGACCACATCGGCACCGCGAAAGTTCCTATTGTGTGACTCACGAACGTGCCAGCACATCCGCTAGCTGATATCGGACGTGCCCTATCCCTTGAAACCCGTTGTGACGGTACCTAAGTCAGCCACTTCTCAAAGGCGATCGGGACAAACGGGCCCCAGTTCGGGAGCGGATCCGGCGGTATCCGGGTGTATCCCGTCGCGTCATAGAGCGCCGCGGCCTCGGGCTGCCGATCGCCGGTGATCAGGTAGAGCCGCCGGTACCCGCGGGCCCGGGTTTCGGCCTCCAACGCCGCCAGCAGCGCCCGCGCGTAACCGCGGCGCCGATGAGCGCCGTCGGTCCAGATCCGTTTGAGTTCGGCGGTGTCGGCGTCGTAGCGGAGAAACGCACCGCCGGTCACCGGCACGCCGTCCAGCACGCCGATCAGCAATCCGCCGTCCGGCGGTGCCAACTCGGCCTTGGGCACGGGCAGCCAGGTCAGATGGGTGCTCGGTGTGCCGCCGTATCGCTGCGCGTACTCGACGGCCAGTTCGGCCAACAGCGGTTGTGCCAGCGGGTCATCGTGAGTGGCCGACACGAACTGCAACTGGCCTTGTGGCGGGCAAGATTGCGGCATCACCACAACTCAAACGCGCGTCGCGGTGACGTATTCGGGGATGAACTCCGAGTCGCCGGGCCCGGTCCGCCGCCGCCTGCCCAGCCCCATCGCACCCAGTAGCTCGGTGATGCTCCAGCCGGCCGTCTCCCAACCGTTCGACGCCAAATACTCTGGCACGTAATGATATTCGCCGGGGTAGGTCAGGCTGGCCAGATCGACGTCCAGGCCGCGTTGCCGCCAGCCGTCGACAAAGGCGCGCTCGGCGCCGAGCTGCAACGGATTCCAGGTGGGCATGTGATCGGCGGTGAACCGGCTGCCGGGGGCGCTGGCGGTGGTGACGGCCTGCAGCACGTGATTCTGTTCGCCGGGCGGCAGATACCCGACGAGCAACTGCTCGGCGACCCAGACCGTGGGCTGGGTCGGGTCGAACCCGACCCGACCCAGCGCTGCCGGCCAATCCTGGCGCAGGTCGACGCCGATCGCACGCCGGTGGGCCGCCAATTGGGCGTCCAGGCCGTGCAGCACTTCGGCTTTGAAGTCGAGGACCTGCGGCTGATCGATCTCATAGACCGTCGTCCCCCGCGGCCACCACAGCCGGTACGGCCGGGTGTCCAGGCCCGACGCCAGGATCACCACCTGCCGGATGCCCGCCCGGCCGGCGTCGGCCAGAAATTCGTCGACGAACCGCGTATGCGCCGCCAGCGCGTCCATCAGCGCCGTCATCGCCGGGTCGTCGCCGTCGTCCTCCGCGAAGACATGATTTTTGATCGCCCGGGTGAGGTAGTCGATCCCGACGGCGCACAGCAGCGGCTCGGCGAACGGATCGTTCAGCAGGCCCCTGTTGGTGGCCACCGCCCGCGCGGCGGCACCGAAAGTCGCGGTCACCGCCACGTCGGCCGTCTGCGTCATGGTCGTCTCAGACGCCGGAGCGACGCCGCAGGGCCAACCCGGCGCCCACTCGCCAGCCCAGCAACAACAGCGCGGTGACCGTCGTCGCCACCACCACGAAACTTGCCGCCACGCCCGCGGAGGTCGCCTTGCGCAACAGCATTCCGACGACCACGGTGGACAACCACACGACCACCCCGGTGGGCCGCACGGCGGTCGGCTGTCGCCACCCGCGCGAGGCCAGCCACCCGACGACGGTGCCGGTGAGAAACGGCCAGGCCGTCACGGCGACGCCGGTGACGTTGAGCCCTTCGTCGTGGCTGCGGCGCCCCACGGCGCAGAACACCAGCACACCGAGGACGTCCACCGCGAACCAGGCCAGCCACTGGAGCCGAAGCATGCAGGCAGACTACCGGGGCGCTGCGCGATCCTTGACCACGCGGCGGCGGTGAACCTACATTCGTCAGCAATGAATACTCATTCACCGCGCGGCCTGGCGGTGCTCGGTGTCGGCGGCAACCTGACGATGGTGGCTTAGTGGCAGGCTGATCCCATGAGTACCAAGACACCACCCGCCTTCGACCGCGACGACCCGCTCGGCCTCGACGCCTCGCTATCCAGCGACGAGCTCGCGGTGCGCGACACCGTCAGGGAATTCTGCGCCGAGCATGTCCTGCCGCACGTCGCGGAGTGGTTCGAGATCGGCGATCTGCCGGTCCGCGAACTGGCCAAGGGGTTCGGCCAACTCGGCCTGCTGGGCATGCACCTGGACGGGTACGGCTGCGGCGGTGCGTCCGCCGTGCACTATGGGCTGGCCTGCGTGGAGCTGGAGGCCGCCGACTCCGGTCTGCGATCGATGGTCTCGGTGCAGGGCTCGCTGGCGATGTTCGCGATCTGGAATTTCGGCTCCGAGGAGCAGAAACAGGAATGGCTGCCGCCGATGGCCACCGGCGAGCTGCTCGGCTGCTTCGGGCTGACCGAACCCGACGTCGGATCCGATCCCGCCGCGATGAAAACCCGTGCGCGCCAAGACGGTTCGGACTGGGTGCTGAACGGCCGCAAACTGTGGATCACCAACGGCTCGGTAGCCGACGTCGCCGTTGTCTGGGCCGCCACCGACGACGGGATTCGCGGCTTCGTCGTCCCCACAAAGACACCGGGCTTTTCCGCCAACACGATTCACCACAAGCTGTCGCTGCGGGCCTCGATCACCAGCGAGCTGGTGCTCGACGACGTGCGGGTGCCCGCCGAGGCGATGCTGCCCGAGGCCAAGGGGCTGCGCGGGCCGCTGTCCTGTCTGTCCGAGGCCCGGTACGGAATCATCTGGGGCTCGATGGGAGCGGCCCGCTCGGCCTGGCAGGCCGCGCTGGATTACTCGACGCAACGCACCCAGTTCGGCCGCCCCATCGCGGGCTTCCAGTTGACCCAGGCCAAGCTCGTCGACATGGCGGTCGAACTGCACAAGGGCCAGCTGCTGTCGCTGCACCTCGGCCGCCTCAAGGACAGCGTCGGGCTGCGCCCCGAGCAGGTCAGCTTCGGCAAGCTCAACAACACCCGGGAGGCGATCAAGATCTGCCGGACCGCACGAACCATATTGGGCGGCAACGGAATATCGCTCGAATACCCCGTCATCCGGCACATGGTGAACCTGGAGTCGGTGCTGACGTACGAGGGGACACCGGAGATGCACCAGCTCGTCCTCGGCCAGGCGTTCACCGGCAGCGACGCCTTCCGGTAATAAGGGGAAGACATGGCCGCACGGCTGGAGTACACGCCCGAGCATCACCAATTCCGGCAGTTGGTGCGGGATTTCGTGCGGCAGACCGTGGTACCCAAACACGAGGACTCGGAGAAGCGCGGCCAGTGGGATCGCTCGCTGTTCCTCGAGGCCGGCAAGCTCGGGCTGCTGGGCTTCTCGGTCCCCGAGCATCTCGGCGGCCCGGGTGTGGCCGACTTCCGCTACAACGCGATCGTGATCGACGAGTTACAGCGGGCCGGCGCGGCGGCCGAGGCCATCGCCTTCACGCTGCAAAACGACGTGGTGCTGCCCTATCTCACCGACCTGACCACACCGGAACAGCAACAGCGGTGGCTGCCCGGCGTGGTCACCGGTGAGACGGTGCTCGCCATCGCGATGACCGAGCCCGGCACCGGAAGCGACCTGGCCGGGATCCGCACCGCGGCCGTGCGCGACGGCGACGACTACGTCGTCAACGGCGCCAAGACGTTCATCTCCAACGGCCAGATCGGCGATCTGTTCGTCGTCGCGGTGCGCACCTCGCCGGATCGCCACCACGGGCTTTCGCTGCTGGTCGTCGACCCCGCCACGCCGGGCTTCGCGCGCGGCCGCAACCTGGAGAAGATCGGCCTGCACGCCCAGGACACCAGCGAGCTCACCTTCACCGACATGCGGGTGCCGCGGGCGAACCTCCTCCAAGAGGAGGGCAAGGGCTTCTATCAGCTGATGAAGAACCTGCCCCAGGAGCGGCTCGCGCTCGGGGTGGGCGCGGTGGCCGCCGCGGAAGGCATTCTGGCCGAAACCCTCGACTACGTGCGTGACCGCACCGCGTTCGGCTCACCGATCGCCGGTTTCCAGAACAGCCAATTCGTCCTGGCCGAACTGGCGACCGAAATCGACATCGCCCGCACCTATCTGGACGACTGCCTCGCCGAACACCTGGCGGGCGAGCTGACCGCCGCGCGAGCCGCCCGGCTGAAGTGGTGGACCACCGACCTGCAGGTGCGTACCGCCGACCGCTGTCTGCAGTTGCACGGCGGCTACGGATACATGCGCGAATACGGCGTGGCGCGCGCCTTCGTCGACGCCCGCATCCAGACCATCTACGGCGGCACCAACGAGATCATGAAGACGATCATCGCCAAGGACCTGGGCATCTGAGGTCGAGCGTGACGACTGACTACAGCGATCTGCCCGTCGAGGAGGCGGTGCGCGCGGCCCGCGCCGGCTCGCGCCGCCGCCAGGTGCTCGACGCCGCGGTCACGGTCATGGGCCGCAACGGGTTTCACCAGATGTCCATGCAGGATCTGGCCGCCGAAGCCAACGTCAGCGTCGGCCTGATCTACAAGTACTTCGGCGGCAAGGAGGACCTGCTGCTCGCGACGATCGTGCGCATCCTGGACGTGTTCCGCGATCAACTGGCACCGGTGATCGCCGCCGCCGGCGACGACATCGTCGACCAGCTGACCGCCGGCGTTCGCCGCTACATCGAGATCGTCGACGAGAACCTCGACGGCGTGGTGCTGACCTACCGGGAGAGCCGCACCCTCTCCGCGTCCGGGCGCGCCCAGATCAAGGACCTCGAAATCGCCACCGCCGCACCGCTGCGCGCGGTGATCGAAGCGGGCATCGCCCAGGGCGTGTTTCGCGGCGTCGACGTCGACCTCATCGTGTTCGACATCATGCTGCTGGCCCACGGCTGGGCGCTCAAGCACTGGCACTTCGGGCCGATCTACGGCATCGATCAATACATCGCGCTGCAGACCCGCCACGTGCTGACCGGATTGATTGCCGACGAGCGCCGCGCCGACTACGCGCACGTGCTGAAATAGGGGCATGAGACTCACCGCGCGCCCGATTCGCAGCCTGATCGCGCTGCTGACCCTGGGTGCCGCCGCCGGTATGCCCGCGGCGGTCGCCGATCCCACTGCGGCGCTGCCCGCGATGACGTCCAGTGGCAGCGGGCCGATCATCGGCGGCGGCTCGGCGGCCGCGCAGGGAATCTCCCAGCAGCTCTTTAGCTTTGGCAACCCCAACGCGGTCCAGGAGGTGGACGGCTCGGACGCGGCGCAGTTCATCACGGCCGCGGCCGGGGCCGCCAACCAGCAGCTCGCGAGCCCCTTCTCGCTGCTGCGCCGGGCGTTGACCTGCCAGACCAACAACGCCGGATTCGGGGCCCGCGCCTATCGGCGCAACGACGGGCAATGGGGAGGCGCAATGCTGGTCGCGGCCAAGAGCGCCACACCCAACCTCGACAGCCTGGTCGCCTGCGCCAAGACCAATTGGCGAAGGACGGCGGCCGGCGGCGAAGCCGCGATGTGCGACAACGGCTGGACCACCCCCACCTCCTACGAAAGCCGCCGCGGCGAGACCTATTACATCCTGCTGGCCGGCACCGCCGCCGACTTCTGCAGCGACCTCAACGCCAAGTACAAGAGCGACGCCAACGCGTGGCCGTTCTAGCCGGCCTCGGGTGTGCCCGATCGACCGGTGAAACCGGTTGCCGACTTGACGGTTTCGCCCAACCTGGCCGCGGCCGGACACGGCGCTTGTTTGAATTCATATCCAGTCAGCGCACAACACCGCCGGCCAGCGGCTAAATAGCGTTCCAATATAGCCTCGGCTGGATACCCGCGCAGGATAATTCCATTTCTCCCCGCCGCCGAGTTTTGCTGAAATTCAATTCATGCCAAAGCGGCCGCATCCCGCCGGTGATCCGGCGTCATCCGTTTGACGAAACGTACCGCGTTATCCGTGAAATCCCTTATCTACGAGCCAATGACCGCGTAAGCTCCCCCACGTCGGGCATCAGACAATCGTCTCTCCCAGACAAGGGGGTTGTTATGTCACGTCGTACCGGAAAAATCGTCCTCGCCTTGGTCATCGCTTTCGCAGCACCAATGACCTCGGCTTGCACGGTTCCGCTCGTTATCGATTGCGGTCCCGGTTTGACTTGCACTGGCGGATAGCCGTTCAGTAACCGAACGGGCCACAAAGCGATTTGCGGCCTTTTCGTTCGTATCAACCTTCGCCTAGCGAAGACCAAAGGTGACCGGCCGGAGCCGTGACATGGGTCGCTGACTCAACGCGGCCCCGGCCGGGATCCGCTACCACACAGAGCATTTCAGCCAGGTGATGCCGAGACCCGATTGCTGTCAACGGGTTTCGGGCTGCTGCGCCCTTGAAGGCCACTCGTGGTTGTCGCGCGCGGTATTCCCGTCTTCGCGCAGGCCTCGCCTTTCTGCGGGGTGGCGTCGTACGGTGGACATGCGCTGGGAAGATCGACTCCCAGGCCCACGTGTGGAAGAAGGGACCGGCATGTCGCGCCATCGCGTCGTCATCATCGGAAGCGGATTCGGTGGCCTGAACGCGGCCAAGGCACTCAGACGGGCCGACGTGGACGTCACCCTGATCTCGAGGACCACCACCCACCTGTTCCAGCCGTTGCTGTACCAGGTGGCCACCGGCATCCTGTCCGAGGGCGACATCGCGCCGACCACCCGGCTCATCCTGCGCCGGCAGAAGAACGTGCGGGTGCTGTGGGGCGAGGTCAGCGAGATCGACCTGACGGCCAAGACGGTGACGTCACACCTGATGGGCATGCAGACGGTGACGCCCTTCGACAGCCTCATCGTGGCCGCCGGCGCGCAGCAGTCCTATTTCGGCCATGACGAGTACGCGGCCTTCGCGCCGGGCATGAAGAGCGTCGACGACGCCCTCGAGCTGCGGGCCCGCATCCTCGGCGCGTTCGAGGCCGCCGAAGTGGCCACCGACCCCGCCGAGCGGCAGCGCCGCCTGACGTTCGTGGTGGTCGGCGCCGGGCCGACGGGGGTCGAGCTGGCCGGCGAGATCGTCCAGCTCGCCGAGCGCACGCTGGCCGGGGCGTTCCGGACGATCACGCCCAGCGAATGCCGGGTCATCCTGCTCGACGCCGCGCCCGCGGTGTTGCCGCCGATGGGCGAGAACCTGGGCCTCAAGGCGAAACGGCGGCTGCAGAAGATGGACGTCGAGATCCAGCTCAACGCGATGGTGACCGCGGTGGACTACATGGGCATCACGGTCAAGGAGAAGGACGGCGGCGAGCGGCGCATCGAATGCGCGTGCAAGGTGTGGGCCGCGGGCGTGCAGGCCAGCGAGCTGGGCAAGATGGTCGCCGAGCAGTCCGACGGAACCGAAACCGACCGCGCCGGACGGGTGATCGTCGAGCCCGACCTCACCGTCAAGGGGCATCCGTACGTGTTCGTCGTCGGCGACCTGATGTCGGTGCCGGGCGTGCCCGGGATGGCGCAGGGCGCGATCCAGGGGGCGCACTACGCCACCACGCTGATCAAGCACGCGGTGAAGGGCCACGACGATCCGGCCAACCGCAAACCGTTCAAGTACTTCGACAAGGGCAGCATGGCGCTCATCTCGCGCTACAGCGCCGTCGCGAAGGTCGGCAAGCTGGAGTTCGGCGGCTTCATCGCCTGGCTGGCGTGGCTGCTGCTGCACCTGTACTACCTGATCGGCCACCGCAACCGCATCGCCGCCATGTTCGCCTGGGGGATCTCCTTCCTGGGCCGCACCCGCGGCCAGATGGCCATCACCAGCCAGATGATGTACGCCCGGCCGGTGGTGGACTGGGTGGAGCGCCAAGCGCAGGAGGGGACACTGGCCGCGGCCGAACGCATCGAAGCGGCCGAGAAGCAGGCCGGCTAGCTCCCCGACTAGCCCAAAGCCCGGTCGATGTCGGCGATCAGGTCGTCGGTGCCCTCCAGCCCGACCGAGATCCGGACCACGCCGTCGCCGAGGCCGATCGCCGCGCGGCCCTCCGGGCCCATCGCCCGGTGCGTGGTGGTGGCCGGATGTGTGACAAGGGATTTGGCGTCGCCCAGGTTGTTGGAGATGTCGATCAGCGACAGCTTGTCCAGCACCTCGAAGGCCCGCTGCTTGGCCTTCGCGTCGGGGCAGTCCAGCGCGAAGGTGATCACCGTTCCCCCGCCGGACATCTGGCGCTTCGCCAGGTCGTACTGCGGGTGCGACGGCAGGAACGGGTAGCGAACCCAACTCACCGCCGGATGGGTCTCCAAGAATTCCGCGATCCGGTGCGCTGAGGAGTTGCTGTAATCAACCCGAACAGCCAGCGTCTCAAGGCCTTTCACCAACACCCAGGCGTTGAACGCGCTCAGCGCCGGACCGGTGTGCCGCATCAGTTTCTGCACCGGGCCGTCGATGTACTCCTTGTCACCGAGAATGGCCCCGCCGAGCACCCGGCCCTGGCCGTCGATGTGCTTGGTGCCCGAGTACACCACCACGTCCACCCCCAGCGGAATGCCCTGCTGCAGAAGTGGTGTGGCAAAAACGTTGTCCAACACCACTTTCGCGCCCGCGGCGTGGGCGAGCTCGCACACCGCCGCGATATCCACCAGCGACTGCATCGGATTCGACGGCGTCTCGAAGAACACCGCTTGTGCGGGCTTGGACAGCGCCTCTTCCCACTGCGCGAGGTCGTCGCCGTCGACGAAAACCGTCTCCACGCCCCAGCGCGGCAGGATCTCGTTGCACACCACGAAACACGACCCGAACAGGCTGCGCGACGCGACCAACCGGTCCCCCGCGCCCAGCAGCGCACCCAGCGAGGTGAACACCGCCGCCATGCCGCTCGCGGTGGCGAAGGCCGCCGGCGCCCCTTCCAGCAGGCGCAGCCGCTCCTCGAACATCGTCACGGTCGGGTTGCCGTAGCGCGAGTAGACGAAGTGGTCCACCTCGCCGGTGAACGACTGCTCGGCCACCGCCGCCGAGGAGTAGACGTAGCCCGACGTCAGATACATCGCCTCGGCGGTCTCGTCGAATCCCGAACGCAAGAGCCCGCCGCGCACCCCGATGGTCGCCTGGCTGACTCCCTCGGGCAGCGCCGCGGGCGTGCGGACGCCGTCGTCGGCTGGGGTCATCGCCGGTTCAACCCTGTTTCCAGGGCAATCCGATTGCCCGCCAACCTGTTTCGCCGCGGTGTCCGTTGACATCGAGCTGGCCCTCGAAACCGTCCACGATGTTGTAGGCCGGTGTAATGCCCAGCTCGGTCGCCGCCTCGGCGGCCCCGATCGAACGCTGGCCGGAGCGACACAAGAACAGCACCGGGCGCTGCTCGTCGGTCTCCGGCGGCGCCACCCGCTCGCGCAGTTCGTCGGCGAAATTCGCGTTGTGCCGTCCGTCGGACAAATTCCACTCCAGGAACAACACCTCACGGCCGAGACTGGACAGATCGGGCACACCGACGAATCGCCATTCGGCGTCGGTCCGCACGTCGACCAGGACGGCGTTGGGGTTGTCGCTGAGCAGCTTCCATGCCTCCAGCGGCGAGATGTCCCCCGCGTAGGAGTGTGCGCGCTCTGTGCTCATGCTCGTATTCCCTCGTCGTTCGTTGTCAGCCACACTATCGAGGCCATCGCCGTACTTACCCAGCCGGGGGCGAAGGATGCGCGCGAATCCCGCGCCAACTCAGCCGGGTGACGGTGGCGCGGCAAGCCGCCCGGCGACCTGGCCGGCGCGCTCCCGCGCGGCCGCCACCTCCGGCGCCGTGGCCAGTGCCCGGTAGCCGCCCCCGGCCACGCGCAGGTCGCTTTCCGGCACGCTCAACGCGCCGCTCAGCGCGGCGGGGTCGTGAACGTCGGGCGGGTCGATCGCGCGGGCGGCGGCCGGCGAAACCATCATGGTGTCCACCGGCAGGCCCAAGATGGTGCGGGCCTGCAGTTCGAACGCGGAGAGCCGCTGACTGCGCAGCGTCACCCAGGCGCTGTCGGCCGGGCGTGACGTGACATCGGCGAAGTACACCTCGTCGCCGTTGACCATTAATTCGACCGCGAAGACTCCCCGGCCGCCCAGCGCCTTGACGATCCGCGCGGCGATCGACTTCGCGGCGTCCGTGGCGGCCGCGCTCATCTTCTGCGGCTGCCAGGATTCCAGCACCTGCCCGCCGGAGCCGCGATGACCGATGGGCGAGCAGAACTCGATCACCGGACCCGTCGGGCCCTCGCTGCGCACCGCCAGCAGCGTGACGCAAAACTCGACCTCGACCACGGTTTCGGCCAGCACCCGGGGCTGTCCGGGGCCCGCGTGACCGGCCACCGCCCGTTGCCACGCCGGCCCCAGGTCTTCCCGTCGCGCCACCACCGACTGCCCCGGCCCGGTCGGCCCGACCACCGGCTTGACCAACAACGGATATCCGGCGTGCGCGCCCACCGCCTCGAGTTCGCCCAGCGATCCGACGAACCAGAACGGAGCGGTGGGCAGCCCCAACTCGTCGGCGGCCAGCCGGCGCAGGCCCTCGCGGTCGGCGCTGAGCCGCACGGCGCGGGCGCTGGGCACCAGCCCGGTGTGGTTGCCGGCGGCGGCCACGGCGTCGAGAACTTCGACGGCGACGGTGTCGGTCGCGGTCACCACGAAGTCGGGTCGCAGCCGTTGCAGCGCCGCGGACAACTCGGCGGCGTCGGTCAGCGGGAGCACCAGGGCCTGGTCGGCCACCCCGTGCGCGGGTGCGCCCGGGTGCGCCTCGACGGCGATCACCCGGGCCCCGAGGCGTCCCAAGTCGATCGCCAGCTCCCGGCTGATCTCGCCGGCACCCAGCAGCACCACCGTCGGCCTGCCGTCGGTCGGGGCGCCGGGCTGGGCTTCGGCGCGCGCGGGAGCTGGCTGGGGCACGACGAGCGCCGTCGTCTCGTCGTCCCGTCCGTCGGTGGGGCCGTCAGTCACGGCTCAAGGATAGGTCGGTCTCGGAAGTGCCCGGCCGACTCAGGGCTGGCCTGGGAGTAACTGCACCATCAGGCCGTTGGCCTCGGCCAGCAGCGCGTCGTCGGCGTCGAGGAGTTCCGCGGACACGAACGCCTTGCGCCCCTCGGTGCGGGTGACCCTGCCGCGCACCACCAACGGAACGTCGATCGGGGTGATCTTGCGGTAGTCGACGTGCAGGAACGCCGTCCGGCTGATGGGCCGGTTCGCGGCGTGCGAGATCATCCCGAACATGTGGTCGAACAGCAGCGGCAGCACGCCGCCGTGCACGGCCATGTTGCCCCCGACGTGAAAGCGGGTGAAACCGCCGCGCATTTCGCAGCCGTCTGGCTGGTATCGCGTCAACGTCCACGGCGGCAGCAGCAGGCTGCCCATGCCCGGCAGGTCGGGAGTGCGCCCCGCGGGCGCCGCACCCTCGGCGGCCTGAGACGGCCCCAGCAGCTCGGTCAGCGCCACGACACGATCGGCCGCGTCGTCCCACACGTCGTCGTCGGGGTCGGCGGACACGGCGAGGTCCTGCAGCCGGCGCATCGCCGCCACGAACCGCCCGAATCCGGGCCCCGGGCTGGCCACCCCGTATTCGGGGAAGCCGCCGTGGTGTTCGTATTCGGGGTCGAGTTCTTTGGGATCCTGGGCCGCATCCGTCACGGGCGGGCTGCCAGCACGTCACGCCGCACGATGGTCTGTTCACGCCCGGGGCCCACACCGATGCATGAAATATGCGCTCCCGCAAGCTCTTCCAGCCGCAGCACATAGTCGCGCGCCTTTGCGGGCAGGTCGTCGAACTCCCGCGCGTGCGAGATGTCCTCCCACCAGCCGGGCAGCTCTTCGTAGATGGGTTCGGCGCGCGCCAGGTCGCTTTGCGTCATCGGCATGTCGTTGGTGCGGTCGCCGTCGATGCGGTAACCGACGCAGATCGGCACCGTTTCCAGGCTGGACAGCACGTCGAGCTTGGTCAGGAAGAAGTCGGTGATGCCGTTGACCCGGGTGGCGTAGCGGGCGATGACGGCGTCGAACCAGCCACAGCGGCGCCGCCGCCCGGTGGTGACGCCGAATTCGCCGCCGGTCTTGGACAGGTATTCGCCGTTCTCGTCGAACAGCTCGGTGGGGAACGGGCCGGAGCCCACGCGGGTGGTGTAGGCCTTGAGGATCCCCAGCACGGTGGTGATGCGCGTGGGGCCGATGCCGGACCCGACGGCCGCGCCGCCGGCGGTCGGATTCGACGACGTCACATAGGGATACGTGCCGTGGTCGACGTCGAGCAGGGTGCCCTGCGAGCCCTCCAGCAGTACCGTTTCACCGGTCTCGAGCGCGGCGTTGAGCAGCCGCCGGGTGTCTCGGATGCGGTGCCTGAACCCCTCCGCCTGCTCCAGCAGGGACTCGACGACCTGGTGCGGGTCCAGCGCCTTGCGGTTGTAGATCTTGACCAGGATCTGGTTCTTGAGTTCCAGCGCACCCTCGACCTTGTGGGTCAGCACCTCGGGGTCAAGCACGTCGGCGACGCGGATCCCCTGGCGGGCGATCTTGTCCTGGTAGCAGGGGCCGATACCGCGGCCGGTGGTGCCGATCTTCTTGTTGCCCATGTAGCGCTCGGTGACCTTGTCGATGGCCACGTGGTAGGGCAACAGTAGGTGGGCGTCGGCGGAGATGAGCAGCTTGGTGGTGTCCACGCCGCGATCCTCGAGGCCCTTCAGCTCGTCGAGCAGCACGCCGGGGTCGATCACCACACCGTTGCCGATGACGTTGGTGACGCCGGGGGTCAGTACGCCCGATGGGATGAGGTGCAGCGCGAAGTTCTCGCCGGTGGGCAGGACGACGGTGTGCCCCGCGTTGTTGCCGCCCTGGTAGCGCACCACCCACTGGACGCGCCCACCGAGCAAATCGGTGGCCTTACCTTTGCCCTCGTCGCCCCACTGGGCGCCGATGAGGACGATTGCCGGCATGACACGCTCCCACCTGATCTCGCCTGCGTATTGTGGTCCAGCCGGTGACCCACCCTAGCCTGGCGACCACGCGGGGCGCCGGTGGCCAGCTGAGGAGCCGGGCAAATCAGCTTAAGCCAGGAGCCGGCGAGACAGGCGTGACAGAGCCGGTGAAGGCGGGCACCAACGTCGCCGACGCGGTGGTGGTGTTCGGCGGGCGCCGGGTGCAGCGGCCTCACCCGAACGGCGCCCCGACCGGGGCACTCGCCGTCGCGGGCGGCTTGGCCGCGCACACACCGGTCCTGGTGGACGCGTCCAGCATCAGACACAGGCCATTGGCCACCTGACCTTTCTTCGAGGCCGACCAGCCCGGATGCACGGGCTTCCCGTTCCAGCTGATGAGCGTCCAGCCATCGTGGGGGCTGCCCTCGATCACGACGACGCCGGTATTGGGCAGCGGGTCGAAAAGCAGGAGCAGCGGATCGGGATTCTTGACGCTCATCATCGTCCCGACGCCGATGGCGAATTCGCTGGAGAACGCCACCTCGGTCACTCTGCCGTTCGCGGCGCGGACCGGGTTGGCAAGGGCACTGGCGTACATCGTCTGGAGCACGTCACCGAAGCCGGTGGCGTTGGTCGCGGCACTGCCGTACATGGTTTGGAGCGCGCCGTTGAAGCGCCTGCGGAATTCGAACCCGTTGGCATCGGTGGAGCCCGGAGCCAGCATCGGCACGATGCGTAGCCCGAGCAGCCACGCCACCGGGCCCAGCAGGTATGCGAGCCCGGCGAGGCTGAACTGCGGCTGGCCGTTGAAAGCGCCGGCGTCGATCTCGTTGAGGCCCGGCAAAGCCTGCACATTCATCCCCAATGCGGAAGCCAACGGCGCGGCGGTCTGCTGCGTCCTGATCAACTGCGACGCGAAGATCGCGGCGACCGGGCCCTTTGCCGCGAGAACGCCGGCGACGGTCTGCGCCTGTTGCTGACCCAGCTGGGTGAGTACAGCTCCGGGCACCGCCGTGTCGATCAGTCGCGCCGCGTTGGCCACCGACTCCCCGTGTCGCACCAAGTCGATCACGATCGATTCGTCCGCCGAGGCTGTCGCAGATCCGTTGCACAGCAGAATAATTGAAAGCACCACGGCGCCAAGGCGGCCGAGTTGCTGCGTCAGCAACGGACGCGCGTGAGGCCGGCACCCGACACGAACAGTGCGATTCGCGCGGTTGACAAGATGGCGGTGAGTCGGCGAATGGTCGTTCTCCGTTCTCTCAACCACTCGTGGCGGGATTCCGCGCAACGTCGGCCCTGTGGCAGGAGTAAAGTATCCGGGTGTTTCCCAGCAGCGGTGCAACAACTTTCGCAGTCGACACCATGTTGTGACTGTGTCGTTATGACAAGGGCTTCCGACGTCGAAGTTCGTATCTGATCATCGATCGGACCAGAGTGGTTGGATGACAAAGGCTTTGGATGTTTGTTGATTGGATAGAACTGTGACGCAGGAAGATCGAGCCGCCGCGATCCTTCTGTTCGGCAAAAGGCCCGCCTATCAAACGTTGCGGGGCATGCCCGCCCACCGGGTCGTCAGTGAAACCGACATCGATGCCGCGATCGGCCCATACCGGCGGCTGGTCGTGCTGGGCGCCGACGCCGAGCTGGCCACGGTGCTGACCCGGCTGTTGCGCGCCGACCGGCTCGACGTCGAGGTGGCCTACGTGCCGCGCCGCCGCACCCGGGCCACCCGGATCTACCGCCTGCCCGCGGGAAGCCGGGCGGCGCGGCGGGCCAGGCGGGGCTCGGCGCGGCGGGTGACACTGATCCGCGACGAGACCGGGTCGGCGATCGTCGGGCGGGCCCGCTGGCTCCCGCCGGAGGGCGCGCGGTTCATTCACGGCGAGGCGGTGGTCGACGACACCACGTTGTTCGACGGCGACGTCACCGGCGTGTGGATCGAGCCGACGCTAACCGCGCCGGGCCTGCGCGCGGCGATCGACGGCCCGGGGGTGGGCCGCCTCTGGCGCCGATGGGTCACCGGCCGCGCCGCCCAACTGGGCAGCACGGGTGCCGCCGTCCTGCGTGACGGCGTTCCCGCCCCGCGCGACGCCCGCCGCTCGGCGTTCTACCGCAACATCGAAGGCTGGCTGCTGGTCCGCTAGTTTCGACCGGTGACCTTCCGCGCCTCCCAGCACGAATCGGTACGGCCCAGCCCGATCTTTCTGGGCCTGATCGGGTTGACGGGCGTCGGCGCCGCGCTGGCCTGGTCGGCCGGGATCAGCACGCGGCCGCTGGCCTATGCCGGGGTGTTCATCTTCGTGATCTCCGGCTGGCTGGTGTCGCTGTGCCTGCACGAGTTCGGGCACGCGGTGACCGCCTGGCGGTTCGGCGAC
The DNA here is from genome assembly GCF_001667865.1 of Mycobacterium mantenii. GTDB lineage: Bacteria > Actinomycetota > Actinomycetes > Mycobacteriales > Mycobacteriaceae > Mycobacterium > Mycobacterium mantenii_A. The sequence goes on from NZ_LZJP01000066.1 coordinate 104,809, forward strand.
CACGACGCCGCCGTGCGCGGGTACCTGACGCTGGATCCGCGCCGCTACAGCCATCCCGCGCTGTCGTTGCTGCTGCCGATGGTGATCATCTTGCTGGGCGGCATCGGCCTGCCCGGCGCGGCGGTCTACGTGCGCACCTGGTTCATGTCACCGGCCCGGCGCACCATGGTCAGCCTGGCCGGCCCGGCGGCCAACCTCGTGCTGGCGGTGCTGCTGCTGACGGCGACGCGGTTGTTCTTCGACCCGGCGCACGCGGTGCTGTGGTCCGGGGTGGCATTCCTGGCTTTCCTTCAGCTGACCGCCGTGTTGCTGAATCTGCTGCCCATCCCGGGCCTGGACGGCTACGACGCCTTGGAACCGCATCTGAGTTCCGAGACCCAGCGTGCGCTGGCGCCGGCCAAGCAGTGGGGCTTCGTCATCCTGTTGTTCTTGCTGCTGGCACCGGTGCTCAACCATTGGTTCTTCGGGGTGGTGTTGTCTTTGTTCGACGTGTCTGGTGTGCCGGACGTGCTGGTGGGCTGGGGCAACGCGCTGACCCGCTTCTGGAGCCGCTGGTTCTGACCCTTGCCATATATGCGTCGATACGCATATATTTCGCGGCATGGGCGCAGGCCACAACCACACCCCCGCCGAGACGGACGCCGCCCGGCTGATACCGCGCATGATCATGGCCGCGGCGATTCTCGCGGCGTTCTTCGTGGTGGAGCTGGTCACCTCGCTGCTGATCAACTCGATCGCGCTGCTGGCCGACGCCGGCCACATGCTGACCGACGTCGTCGCCGTCTTCATGGGGCTCGGCGCCGTCACACTGGCCCGCCGCGGTAGCTCGTCGCCCGCCCGCACCTACGGCTGGCATCGGGCCGAGGTGTTCACCGCCGTCGCCAACGCGGGGCTGCTGATCGGCGTGGCGGTGTTCATCCTCTACGAGGCGATCCGACGGCTCAGCGAAGCGCCCGTCGTCCCCGGCGTGCCGATGATCGTGGTCGCGCTGGCCGGGCTGGCCGCCAACTTCGTCGTCGCGCTGCTGCTGCGTTCCCACTCGTCGGGCAGCCTGGCGGTCAAGGGCGCCTACATGGAGGTCATCGCCGACACCGTGGGCAGCCTGGGTGTGCTGATCGCCGGTGTGGTGACCGTGACGACGCACTGGCCCTACGCCGACGTGGTGGTGGCCGTGCTTGTCGCCCTCTGGGTGCTGCCCCGGGCCGTCTCGCTGGCCCGCGACGCGCTGCGCATCCTGTCCGAATCGTCGCCGACGCACATCGACGTGGCGGAACTGCGCTCCGCGCTGGGTGCCGTCGACGGGGTGACCGACGTGCACGACCTGCACGTGTGGACGCTCTCACCGGGCAAGGACATGTGCACCGCACACCTGATCAGCGGCGGCGACTCCGCCCGGGTGCTGCACGACGCGCGTGCGGTGTTGTCGGCCCGCGGGCTGGAACACGCCACGATCCAGATCGACTGCCCCGACGACAGCGATTGTTCGGAAGGCTTCTGATCAGAGCCCGAGCTCGTTGCGCGCGGCGGGGTCGCAGTCGTCGAGCAGGTCCAGGCACCGCGCGTACTCGTCGGTTTCGCCGATCGTGTCGGCGGCGCGTGCCAGCGCCGCCACACACCTCAGGAAGCCCCGGTTGGGTTCGTGCGCGTAGGGCACCGGGCCGAAGCCCTTCCAGCCGTTTCTGCGCAGCTGGTCCAGGCCACGGTGGTAGCCGGTGCGGGCATAGGCGTAGGCGGTGATGGCCTGGTCGTCGGCCAGCGCCCGCTCGGCCAGCGCCGCCCAGGCCACCGACGCCGTGGGGTGCGCGGCGGCGACGATGCCCGGGTTCTCACCGGCGAGCAGTTCCGCCTCGGCATCGGTATCTCCAGGCAGCAGGATCGGGTCGGGCCCTAGAAGATCTCCCATCGGCGTCATGGCTCTATTCTGCAGCTCGCCCGTTTTGCCCGCGTGACGCACCTCGGCCATCGCCGCGAGTCGGGTACTCGGTCGCTAAGCTCTGCAACTACCCCACTAAGCGGGAGGACAGTGGTACTCATGCCCAACCCATCCGAACCCGGACGCGGCGGCACGCCGCAACGGCCCGGGTTCGACCCACGCGAGTCTCGCACCGAACCGAGCGACGAGTGGGGGGCCGAGTCCGGCTTCCAAAGCGGCGACGACGCCACCGAGAGCGTCCCTATGGTCCCCAGCGACTCCGAGACCGAGACCGTGGTGATCAACAGACCCGACCCGCGCAGCGGCCCGCAGGAGATCCCGGACGAGCCGCAGCGCGAGCGTCGCTTCACCGCGCCGGGCTTCGACGCCAAAGAGACCGCGATCATCTCCACCACCCCGGAACCCGCCACCGAGGTCTTCTCGACCCCGCCGGACGGCACCGCACAGTTCGGGGTCCCACCCAAACCCGCTGTGCCGCAATCGATCCCACCCCGACTCGGCGGGAAACTGCGCACCAACCGGCAATTCAACTGGGGCTGGGTCCTGGCAATCGTCGTGATCGTGCTGGCGCTGGCGGCGATCGCGATCCTGGGCACGGTGCTGCTCACCCGGGGCAAACACACGAATGTCTCGCAGGAAGACCAGGTTCGGCACACGATCCAGAACTTCGACGTCGCGATCCAGCGGGGTGACCTGACCACGCTGCGCACCATCACCTGCGGCACCACCCGTGACGGCTACGCCGATTACGACGAGCACGCGTGGGACGAGACCTATCGGCGGGTGTCGGCGGCCAAGCAGTATCCGGTGATCGCCAGCATCGATCAGGTGGTGGTCAACGGTCAGCACGCCGAGGCGAACGTCACCACGTTCATGGCCTACGACCCGCAGCTGCGCTCCACCCGCAGCCTGGATTTGCAGTACCGCGACGACCGGTGGAAGGTCTGCCAGTCCGCCAGCGGCTAGCTCAGGCGCTCGCGCCGAGTGTGCGGCCAGCCGCTCGTTCGGGGTCGAGTGTGCGGCTAGCTTCACACTCGAGCGGCTAGCTCAGGCGCTCAAAGACTTTCCCGCGCAGTGCAGGTCGGTGCAGGCCTGGACCACCCGCTCGGACATCGACGCCTCGGCCTTCTTGAGATAGCTGCGTGGGTCATAGACCTTCTTGACGCCCACCTCGCCGTCGACCTTGAGCACGCCGTCGTAGTTGCCGAACATGTGGCCGGCGATCGGGCGGGTGAACGCGTACTGGGTGTCGGTGTCGACGTTCATCTTCACCACGCCGTAGCGCAGCGCCTCCTCGATCTCCGACGTCAGCGAACCGGAACCGCCGTGGAAGACGAAGTCGAACGGCTTGGCCTCCTCGGACAGCCCCAGCCGGGCCGCCGCCACCTTCTGGCCCTGCGCCAGGATGTCGGGGCGGAGCTTGACGTTGCCCGGCTTGTAGACGCCATGCACGTTGCCGAACGTCGCGGCCAGCAGATACTTGCCGTGCTCGCCGTGGCCCAGCGCGTCGATGGTCTTCTCGAAGTCCTCCGGCGTGGTGTACAGCTTGTCGTTGATCTCGTGGGCGACGCCGTCCTCCTCGCCGCCCACCACGCCGATCTCGATCTCGAGGACGATCTTGGCGGCCGCCGCCTCCTTGAGCAGCTCTCGCGCGATCACCAGGTTCTCGTCGATCGGCACGGCCGAACCGTCCCACATGTGCGACCCGAACAGCGGATCCTGACCCGCCGCCACCCGTTCGGCCGAGATCGCCAGCAGCGGGCGGACATAGGTGTCCAGCTTGTCCTTGGGGCAGTGGTCGGTGTGTAGCGCGACGTTGATCGGATATCTGTCCGCAATGCAGCGGGTGAACTCGGCCAGTGCCACCGCGCCGGCCACCATGTCCTTGACACCCAGCCCCGACGCGAATTCGGCGCCCCCGGTGGAGAACTGGATGATCCCGTCGCTGCCGGCATCGGCGAAGCCTTTGATGGCCGCGTTCACCGTCTCCGACGAGGTGCAGTTGATCGCCGGGAAGGCATACGTGCCTTCCTTGGCGCGCCGCAGCATCTCGGCGTAAACCTCGGGCGTGGCGATGGGCATCGGACACCTCCTGACGGCTGCTCCTACCCAACCACGGATGTGTGGTCGGCAGCTACCCGGCGGACCGGGGCGCGTGTTAGGCCGGGCTTTGTGCGGGCCAGCGTCGTTTCGCCGGTATGTTGAGCAATCATGAGCACCGCCGTGACGGCCCTGCCCCACATCTTCGACCCGATGTATTGGTTGGGCGCCGACGGCGTCTTCGGGTCCGCGGTGCTGCCCGGCATCCTGGTCATCGTCTTCATCGAGACCGGGCTGCTGTTTCCGTTGCTGCCCGGCGAATCGCTGCTGTTCACCGGCGGGCTGCTGGCCGCCCACCCGAACCCGCCGGCCAGCATCTGGGTGCTGGCGCCCGCCGTCGCCACCGTGGCGATACTGGGCGATCAGACCGGGTATTTCATCGGCCGGCGGATCGGCCCGGCGCTGTTCAAGAAGGAAGACTCCCGGTTCTTCAAGAAGCACTACGTGACCGAGTCGCACGCGTTCTTCGAGAAGTACGGGCCCTGGGCGATCATCCTGGCGCGGTTCGCGCCGTTCGTGCGGACGTTCGTCCCGCCGGTCGCCGGGGTGTCCTACATGCGCTACCCGGTGTTCTTGGGCTTCGACATCGTCGGCGGCATCCTCTGGGGCGGCGGCGTGACGCTGGCGGGCTACTTCCTGGGCAACGTGCCGTTCGTGCACCACAACCTGCAGAAGATCCTGCTGGTGATCCTGGTCGTCTCGCTGATGCCGGCGTTGATCGCCGCCTGGCGAAGCTCTCGGGGACGGCGGCACCAGGCGGCCGAGCCCGACAAGGAACCCGAGCGGCTGCCGGCCACCGACTAGTCGGGTCAGACCGCGACGTTGAAGTCGCAGCCGGTCTTGGCGCGAACCTCCTCGACGGTCACCCCGGGCTGCAGCTCGGTGAGCGTCAGTCCCCGTCCCGGCTCAACGTCGAAGACGCACAGGTTGGTGATGATCATGTCGACGACGTTCTTGCCGGTCAGCGGCAGCGTGCACTGGCTGAGGATCTTCGGACTGCCGTCCTTGGCGGTGTGGTCCATCAGCACGATCACTCGCTTGACGCCCGACACCAGATCCATTGCGCCGCCCGGTCCCTTGACCATCTTGCCCGGCACCATCCAGTTGGCCAGGTCGCCGTTCTCGGCGACTTCCAGGGCGCCCAGGATGGACAGGTCGATGTGGCCGCCGCGGATCATCGCGAAGGAATCGGCGCTGCTGAAGAAGCTGGACCCGGGCAGGCTGGTGATGGTCTGCTTGCCCGCGTTGATGAGGTCGGGATCGACGGTGTCCTCGCTCGGGTAGGCCCCGATGCCGAGCAGTCCGTTCTCCGATTGCAGCGTGACCTTGATGCCGTCGGGAATGAAGTTGGCCACCAGCGTCGGGATGCCGATGCCCAGGTTCACGTAATAGCCGTCGCGCAACTCCTGGGCGGCGCGCTGGGCCATCCGCTCGCGGACGGGGCTGTCGTTCTTCAGCGCGGCACCGCCGCTGGTGGTGCGGAACTCGATGCGCTTCTCGTAGCCGGTGCCCGCGATGATGCGGTCCACGTAGATGCCGGGGGTGTGGATCAGGTCGGGGTCCAGCTCGCCGACCTCGACCAGCTCCTCCACCTCGGCCACCGTGATCGCGCCGCAGGTGGCGATCATGGGATTGAAGTTGCGCGCCGTCTTGCGGTAGACGAGGTTGCCGGCGGTGTCGCCCTTCCACGCCTTGACGATCGCCACGTCGGCCCGAATGCCTTCTTCCAGAACGTATTCGGTGCCGTCGAAGACCCTGGTGTCCTTGCCCTCGGCAAGGTTGGTGCCGAAGGCCGTCCGCGTGTAGAAGCCGGGGATGCCCGCGCCGCCGGCCCGCAACTTCTCCGCGAGCGTGCCCTGCGGCGTCAGCACCAGGTCCAGCTCCCCGGCCAGCACCTGGCGCTCGAACTCCTTGTTCTCGCCGACGTAGGAGGCGACCACCTTCTTCACCTGCCGCCCCTTGAGCAGCAGTCCCATGCCGAAATCGTCTACGCCGGCGTTGTTTCCGACGATGGTGAGGTCCTTGATGCCGCTGTCGACCAGAGCCTGGATCAGCTTCTCCGGGATGCCGCACAGGCCGAAGCCACCGGCGGCGATGGTGATGCCGTCCTTCAGCAGGCCGTGCAGAGCCGACTCTGCGTCGTGGTGGACCTTATTGCTCACAGGGCGCTCCTGTTCTCGTGCGGCGACTCGGCGGAGACGTTACAGGCGGCCTCCATGAGCATCCACCCCGACAGCTGCACCGACAGGTCCCGTTCGGCCACCTCGGAAGCCATCACCGCGCCCTCGACGAACTCCGCCTCTTTGCCGCCCGCGGTGGGCAGCTGGGCGTCGCGGTCCCAGAACGGGCCGAACACCGGCAGCCCGTCCGCCGTCTGCCTGTTGTCCCAGGCCGACCTCGCGCTGGCCAGCACGATCTGCCGGGCGGTGTCGCGGGCCAGCACGTCGTCGGCCCCCTCCCCCGGCAGGGCGGTGGCCACCAGCGCCAGGTAGCGCGCGGTCACCCCGGCGAACAGGCCGCCGTCCCCGCCGCCGGCGCCGGTCAGCACGCCCGCAGGGGCCATGTGGTCGTGCACGGCCGCGACCAGCCGGTGCACCCGGGGCGCGTGCCGATCGTCATGGGTGCGTGCCGCCAGTTCCGTCTCCAGCCCGAGCACCACGCCCTGGCAGTAGGTGTACTGCGCGCGCACCAGCGAGCCGGCTTTGATGCCGTCGAACACCAGGTGCGTCTCCGGGTCGATCAGGGTCTCGTCGATCCAGTCGGCCATCTGCTGGGCGCGCCGCATATGGTCCCCGTAGCGCGCGAGGAAGATCCCCGCCGGGCCGTTGGCCGGGGCGTTGAAGAACTGGTCGGACTTGCGCCACGGGATGCCGCCGCCGTCCTCGGGCACCCATGCCCGCAGGAATTGGTTGGCGAGCTTGGGCAACGCGCGCGGGCGCTCGACGCCGGCGATCCGGGCGGCGCGTTCCAGCGCCAGCGCCAGCCAGGCCATGTCGTCGTAGTAGCTGTTGATCCACGAGAAGTTGTTGCGCAGCCGGTGCGAGCGGACCTGCCGGTTGATCTCGGTATGCCGGTGCGGCTGCGGGTCGCGCGCCTGGGCGTCGACCAGGCAGTCGAGCAGATGCGCCTGCCACCAGTAGTGCCAGGTGCCGAACCAGCGGTCGCGCCGCGTGGCCGGCCAGGCCACCACGCCCAGTTGGGTCGCGGGCAGGCCCCACAGCCGCTTCAGGTGTCGTTGCGTGACGGCGGCTTCGCTGCTGGCCGCGCGGTTGGCCCAGAGCTGATCCATACCTGTCGATCCTGCCCCACGCCGGTGGCCTCGATGCCTCCGAGTTGCACTCACCCCTTGAGCCCAAGCCGCGCGAGGCCGCCGTCGGTGCACAGTCAAAGCCGTGGGCTCACACTCGATCACCAAGCGCGGGACAGATCGGCGTGCTGCTGGACCCAGGCGTGCATGGCGATCCCGGCGGCGACGCCGGCGTTGATGCTGCGCGTCGAGCCGAACTGCGCGATCGACACCGTCAGCCGCGCGCCAGTGCGGGTGTCGTCGGTGATGCCGGGCCCCTCCTGACCGAACACCAGCAAGCACTCGCGCGGCAGCGCGGCCCGTTCCAGGCGTGCCGCGCCCGGGACGTTGTCCACGGCGACCACGGTCAGCCCGGCGTCCGCCGCGAAGTCCAGCAGTTCGGCGGTGCTGTCGTGGTGGCACAGCCGCTGATAGCGGTCGGTCACCATGGCGCCGCGGCGATTCCACCGTCGCCGACCCACGATGTGCACGGTGTGCACCGCGAAGGCGTTGGCGGTGCGCACCACCGAACCGATGTTGGCGTCGTGCCCGAAGTTCTCGATCGCCACGTGCAGGGGATGCCGGCGCCGGTCGATGTCGGCGATGATCGCCTCCCGCGTCCAGTACCGGTAGGCGTCGACGACATTGCGAGTGTCGCCCTCGCGCAACAGGACTGGGTCATACCGCGGATCGTCGGGCAACTCGCCCGGCCACGGTCCGACGCCGGCCGGCGGCGTCACCGCCCACTCGGTGGGCCCGGGCCCGCTCATCGCTGGGTCCACACCCCGGCGTGCGTACCGTCGATCGCCAGCGTGGCGTACAGCAGCGCGTCGTTGATCTCGCCCTGGGTGCACAGCGACGCGTTGACGTGCACGGCGTCCAGTGAGGCGTCGGGCAGGATCAGCACCGACGACCCGTACGTCGCGCAGGCAGGATTCAACCCCGGGGCGGGCAGGGTCGGCGACGCCAGCAGCATCATCGGGCCGCCGCGCTTGGCGGACTCGTCGCGATAGCGGGCCGCGATGGCGGTGGCTTCCAGCCCCAGCAGCATGTAGCCGTTGCCGGTGAACGCTCCCGGATCCCCCAGCTGCATCTTGGTCACCGGGATGCCGTCGGCCCGCCACGCCGACAGGCTGGCGGTCTTGACCGCCAGGCCGCCGCTGTCGTTGGCGTTGGTCGGCAGCAGGCCCACCGGGAAGGCGACCGGGTAGGCCGACGAACTGTCCGGGATCCGGTCGCGCGGCGAGTAGACGTAGACACCGCGCGCCTGGCTTCGATCCTTCAGCGGCCCAAGGCAAACCGTGCCGGTGAGCCGGTCGCGCGGCGCCGAGAGCGGTGCGGGGATGTCCCGCACGCTGGCCTTCGCGCTGTCACAGCTGCCCAGGCCCGCGGTCTCTATCGGGTGTGCCAGTGCGCCGTAGAGCCCGAAGCGGATGTCCTCGGGTTTGGCGTGCGGCTCCTTGGCCGACGCCGGGCTCGCGTCGACGTCGACCAGCACAAAGTCGCCGTCCCAGCGCAGATTCGACACCGACATGTTCCAGCCCAGCAAGGCCAGCGACTCGCCGAGTCGCGCACCCTGGGCGCCGTAGGGACGCACGGGTTGGTTCGGGGACGAGCAGCCGGCCACGCACAGCGTCAAACAGGCTGCTATCGCAAGGAAGGTGCGCATAGTTCAGCGACTCGCGGTCGGGCCGGGACTCCCCTGCCACGCCGGCCACATCCGGCACAGCAGCCCCGGGCCGAAGGGAGGGACGAATTGCCCGCCTTTCAGCGACAACTCGGGCGCCCCCGTGCTGCGGCGCTCTTGTCGCTGTGAGGCGGGCACAATGAACATCGCCCGCGCCAGGGATTCCTGCGGCCTATGTGACAACGGGTGCATACGAGGACTCGCCGGCAACTAGCTCAGCCCCAGATCGGCGAGGCCGAGCACGCTCCGGTAGGGCAGCCCCTCGGCCTCGATGGCCTCGGCGGCGCCGGTGGCGCGGTCCACCACGGTGGCCACCCCCACCACGTCGCCGCCGGCCTCCTGGACGGCGCGCACCGCGGTCAGCGCCGAATTGCCGGTGGTACTGGTGTCCTCGACGACCAGCACCCGCTTGCCGGAAACCTCTGATCCTTCGATAAGACGTTGCAGCCCATGGGTTTTCGCCGACTTACGCACGACAAAGGCGTCGATGGGACGGCCCGGCGCGTGCATGACGGCGGTGGCCACCGGGTCCGCGCCCAGCGTCAGGCCGCCGACCACGTCGTAGTCCCAGTCGCTGGTCAGTTCCCGCATCAACGTGCCGATCAGCGCCGAGGCGCGGTGGTGCAGGGTGGCCCGGCGCAGGTCGACGTAGTAGTCGGCCTCCTTGCCCGAGGACAGCGTGACCCGCCCGTGCACCACCGACAGCCGCCGCACCAGCTCCGCCAGCTCTTCGAGGTCAGGTCCGGCCACGGCCACTCCCGATTCGTTTGGTGACCGCTCGCATCAGGCTCCGCGGCATCAGGCGCTCGGCGGCGATGATCGCCTTGTACTGCAGGCCCGGAATGCTGATCACCTTGCCGCGGGCGACATCGGCCAGGCTTTGGCTGACGACGTCGTCGACCTCGAGCCACATGAACGACGGTGACTTGGCCATGTCGATCCCGGCGCGGTCGTGAAATTCGGTGTGCACGTAGCCCGGGCACACGGCGTGCACGGAAACCCCGGTGCCCTGCAGGCCGACGGCCAGGCCCTCGCTGAACGAGATCACCCAGGCCTTGGACGCCGAATAGGTCGACCCGCGCCCGGGCACCAGCCCGGCGACGCTGGCGATGTTGATGACGGTGCCGGCGCCGGCCTCGAGCATGGCCGGCAGGGCCGCCCGGGTCAGGTGCATGACCGCGGTGACGTTGACGTCGAGCTGGGACTGCAGCAGCGCGGGGTCGGCGGACCAGAAGTCGCCGGAGGTGCCGAAGCCGGCGTTGTTCACCAGGACGCGCACTCCCCCGGCGGCGAGCCGGTCGCAGACCCGTTGGCGGCCGACGGGATCGGCCAGGTCGGCGGGCAGGATCTCGACGGCACCGGCGTGTTTTTGCAACTCGGCCGACAGCCGGCTCAGGCGGTCGACGTCGCGGGCGACCAGCACCAGGTCGTAGCCGTCGCTGGCATAGCGTCGCGCGAATCCGGCGCCGATTCCCGACGTTGGCCCAGTGATCAGGGCGACGGGGCGAGGCATGAGCGACATCTTAATGACGGCGGCCGCACCGGCCTCTGGGCTACCCGGGGCCCGCCGTCAGCGCTGATAGTTGCTGGCCTGGTGGCCGTTGCGTCCGGAGGGCGGTGGGCGGCGGATGGTCTCCGGGCGCCCTTCGGGTCGCGGCTGCTCCCGGCGCAGCGGCTCGGCGGCGCGGCGACCCGGCGCAAGATCGGGGCCCATCAGCCCCGCCACATCCTGCTGCGGACGTCGGGGCGGCAGCTCGGCGCGGCCCGCGGGCGCCAACGGCCGGCTGGGCGAGGCGTTGCGCGGTCCCGACGGCGCCCCGGTTTCCTGGGGGGCCTCTTCGGGCAGCGGCGGCAGCACCCGCAACAGGTCGTTGAACTGACGTACGGTGCGCAGACCCTCGTCCCACTGGGTGCGGGTGCTGGTGATCGGCATGGCGACCAGCGTCCAGTTCTGTTCGTTCCACATGATCTCGGCGCTGTCCGGTGCGGTGTGCGCGAAGGTGACCATGCGGCGGTCGCAGGCCCGGCGGGCGGCGTCCAGATTGGTGGAGTAGACCATCCGCGGCCCGATCGCGCCCAACAGCCAAATGTCGCTCTCCCGAGGCTCTTTCAGTCCCTTGAGCCGCAGGTCCACCACAACGTTCGTGCCCACCTTGCGGTGCAGTGCGATGACCGTCGCGACCTCTTCCAGGTCGAAGATGTAGACGGCCTCGCCACGGATCTGACCCAGCACCACGTTCTGGGCGGTGACGTCGCCCACCGTGGACATCACGCCGCGCTTCCAGCGCTTGAGGATGTCGGTCGATTCACGCTCGTAGTCGAACCCGTGCGATCGCGCCCACGACTTGCGGCGCCTGCTGCGCCCGCGCCGCCGATCGATGTCGACGTACAGCAACACCCCCGCGCCGACGAAGCACAGCGCGGAGAGCGTGAACCAGAGGGGGACCATCCAAAACAGGGTATCTGCTATTGGCCCGGAACACAGAAGGCGACCAGGTCACAACCCCATCACAGCTGGCTGGCCCCGGATCGGCGAGCCGGCGTTCGGGGGTGACGCGCCGAACGTGCGCTCAGTGCGAACAAATCGCTCGATTTTCACCGTGAGTGCACGTTCGGCGCCGGCGATCTGGCTAGGCCGACGGTGACGACCCGCTTCGCCCGGCTACGCCGCGCTCGCGATCGTCACTAGCCCAGAATCAGCGAGTCGCCGTCGGGGCTGACGTTCACCGGGACGGTGTCGCCGTCGTGCACGTCGCCCGCCAGCAACAGCTTCGCCAGCTGATCGCCGATGGCCTGCTGCACCAAGCGGCGCAGCGGCCGGGCGCCGTAGACCGGGTCGAACCCGCGCTGCGCCAGCCACTGCTTGGCCGGCAGCGACACCTCCAAGATGAGGCGGCGCTGCGCCAGCCGCTTCTGCAGCTGGGCCAGCTGGATGTCGACGATCGACACCAGCTCGCCGGGCTCGAGGCCGTGGAAGATGATCACGTCGTCGAGCCGGTTGATGAACTCCGGCTTGAACGCCGAGCGCACCGCGGCCATCACCTGCTCCTCGCTGCCACCCGATCCCAGGTTGGACGTCAGGATCAGGATGGTGTTGCGGAAGTCGACCGTGCGGCCCTGCCCGTCGGTGAGCCGGCCCTCGTCGAGCACCTGCAGCAGCACATCGAACACGTCCGGGTGCGCCTTTTCGATCTCGTCGAACAGGATCACCGTGTAGGGGCGCCGGCGCACCGCCTCGGTCAGCTGGCCGCCCTGGTCGTAGCCGATGTACCCGGGCGGGGCGCCGACCAGGCGTGCCACCGAGTGCTTCTCGCCGTACTCGCTCATGTCGATGCGGACCATCGCGCGCTCGTCGTCGAACAGGAACTCCGCCAGCGCCTTGGCCAGCTCGGTCTTACCGACACCGGTCGGCCCGAGGAACATGAACGACCCGGTCGGCCGGTTGGGGTCGGCGACCCCGGCCCGGGAACGGCGCACCGCGTCGGACACGGCCGTCACCGCCTTCTTCTGGCCGATGACGCGCTTGCCCAGCTCGTCCTCCATGCGCAGCAGCTTGGCGGTCTCGCCCTCGAGCATCCGCCCGGCGGGGATGCCGGTCCACGCCGACACCACGTCGGCGATGTCGTCGGGTCCGACCTCCTCCTTGAGCATCACGTTCTCGCGGGCCTCGGCGTGCGGCACCGCGGCGTCGAGCTTCTTCTCGATCTCGGGAATGCGCCCGTACCGCAGCTCGGCGGCCTTGGCCAGGTCACCGTCGCGCTCGGCGCGCTCGGACTCGCCGCGCAGCGTGTCCAGCTGTTCCTTGAGTTCGCGGACCACGTCGATGGCGCTCTTCTCGTTCTGCCAGCGGGTGGTCAGCTCGGACAGCTTCTCCTTCTGGTCGGCCAGCTCGGAGCGCAGCTTCTCCAGCCGCTCCTTGGACGCCTCGTCCTCCTCCTTGGCCAGCGCCATCTCCTCGATCTCGAGGCGGCGCACCAGGCGCTCGACCTCGTCGATCTCGACGGGCCGCGAGTCGATCTCCATCTTCAGGCGCGACGCGGCCTCATCGACCAGGTCGATGGCCTTGTCCGGCAGGAAGCGGGCGGTGATGTAGCGGTCGGACAGCGTGGCCGCGGCCACCAGCGCGGAGTCGGTGATGCGCACACCGTGGTGCACCTCGTAGCGGTCCTTCAGGCCGCGCAGGATGCCGACGGTGTCCTCCACCGACGGTTCGCCGACCAGCACCTGCTGGAAGCGGCGCTCCAGCGCGGCGTCCTTCTCGATGTACTTGCGGTACTCGTCGAGCGTGGTGGCACCGACCAGCCGCAGCTCGCCGCGGGCCAGCATCGGCTTGATCATGTTGCCGGCGTCCATCGCGCCCTCGCCGGTCGCGCCGGCGCCGACGATGGTGTGCAGCTCGTCGATGAACGTGATGATCTGCCCGGCGGAGTTCTTGATGTCGTCGAGGACGGCCTTGAGGCGCTCCTCGAACTCGCCGCGGTACTTCGCGCCGGCCACCATCGAGCCCAGGTCCAGGCTGATGACGGTCTTGTCGCGCAGGCTCTCGGGCACGTCGCCGGCGACGATGCGCTGGGCCAGGCCCTCCACGATCGCGGTCTTGCCGACGCCGGGCTCACCGATGAGCACCGGGTTGTTCTTGGTGCGGCGCGACAGCACCTGCACGACGCGGCGAATCTCGTTGTCCCGCCCGATGACCGGGTCGAGCTTGCCCTCGCGGGCCCGTGCCGTCAGGTCGGTCGAGTACTTCTCCAGCGCCTGATAGGTGGCCTCGGGCTCGGGGCTGGTGACGCGGGCGCTGCCGCGGACCTTGACGAAGCCGTCGCGCAGGGCCTGCGGCGACGCGCCGTGGCCGGTCAGCAGCTTGGCGACGTCGGAATCCCCGGTGGCGAGGCCGACCAGCAGGTGCTCGGTCGAGACGTACTCGTCGTCCATCTCGGTGGCCAGTTGCTGTGCGGTGGTGATGGCGGCCAGCGATTCGCGCGACAGCTGGGGCTGCGAGCTGGCGCCGCTGGTCTGGGGCAGCCTTTCCACCAGGCGCTCCGCCTCGGTGCGAATGGTCGCGGGCTGGACGCCGACAGCCTCCAACAGCGGCCCCGCGATCCCGTCCGCCTGGGTCAGCAGGGCCATCAGCAGGTGCGCGGGCCGGATTTCGGGGTTGCCGGCGGCCGAGGCCGCCTGCAGCGCCGAGGTCAGCGCCGCTTGCGTCTTGGTTGTCGGGTTGAAAGCGTCCACGACGACCTCCGTTCGGTTCCAAAAGGTTGGGAAAAATGCTCGTCCGCTTGTTCAACGTCGTCAAGGTTGAGTCTGTTCCGCTCAACCCTATCGAGTTTTGGGCGATTCCGGCGTACGGGGTACCCCCCTATCGATGACGCAGACGACGCAGCACCCCGACCAGGCCACCGCCGACCCCTCCAAGCCCCGGCGCCGCGTTCCCCGGATCTTCTGGCCGGCCGCCGTGGCCGTCGGACTCGCGCTGGCGGGCCTGGTCGCCGTCGGGTCGCGCACGGACCTCGGCGGCGACAGTCAGTCGGCGGTTCCGGAGTCCGGCACGCTGCAGGTCAGCGGGACCGGTGCGACCAAGACGATTCCCTGTCACGACGGCTATCTGTCGGTGAGTGGGAAGCAGAACACCATCACCCTGACCGGGCACTGCACCAGCGTCAGCGTCGCCGGCAGCGGCAATCACGTCGCGGTCGACAGCACGGACGCGGTGAGCGCGTCCGGGACCGGCAACGTCGTTCTCTATCACTGGGGTTCACCCAAGATCGCCAACGCCGGGACGGCCAACATCGTCCGGCAAGGCTGAGTCGCCGGCCGCCGAGCCTAGAATCGGGGCCCGTGAGCCTGGAGGACGTCGAAGCGCTGCGGGTGCTGCGCGATGCCTTCGCACCCGACGGCCCGGTCGGCGAATCCGAGGAACTCGTCCATCGCTTCTACACCCAGTGGTTCGCCCTCGACGGCTCCGTGCGCGACCTGTTCCCGCCCGAAATGAGCGCCCAACGGCTCGCTTTCGGCCACGCGTTGCACTGGGTGTACGGCGAGCTGGTCGCGCGGCGCGCCCAGGAACCGGTGGCCTTCCTGGCCCAACTCGGCCGCGATCACCGCAAGTACGGTGTGCTGCCGCACCATTACGAGACGCTGCGGCGAGCGCTGTTGACCACACTGCGCGCCCAGTTGGGTGCGGCCTGGACGGGCGCGGTCGACGAGGCGGCCCGGCAGTCGCTGAACCTGATCACCGGGGTGATGAGCGGCGCCGCGGACGCCGACGAGGGACCCGCCTGGTGGGACGGCACCGTCATCGAGCACATGCGGGTGTCCCGGGATCTGGCGGTGGTGCGGCTGCAGCTCGATCAGCCGATGGACTACCACGCCGGTCAGTATGTCAACGTCCATGTGCCCCAATGCCCGCGCCGCTGGCGGTATTTGAGTCCGGCCATCCCGGCCGACCCGGGCGGCGGGATCGAGTTTCACATCCGGTTGGTCCCCGGCGGTTTGGTCAGCACCGCGATCGTCAACGAAACCCGCATCGGCGACCGGTGGCGGCTGTCGAGCCCGCATGGCGGCCTACGGGTCGACCGCGAAGGCGGGGACGTGCTGATGGTCGCCGGCAGTACGGGTCTGGCACCGCTGCGGGCGCTGATCATGGACCTGTGCCGGTACGCGGTCAACCCGCGGATCCATCTTTTCTTCGGCGCCCGGTATCGCTGCGAACTCTACGACCTGCCGACCCTGTGGCAGATCGCCTCGCACAATCCGTGGCTGTCCGTATCGCCGGTCTCGGAATACAACAGCGACCCGTCGTGGGCCGTCGACTATCCCGACGTGACGCCACCGCGTGGCCTGCACGTGCACCAGATCGGCCGGCTGCCCGAGGTGGTGACCAAGTACGGCGGCTGGGGCGACCGGCAGATCCTGGTCAGCGGCGGGCCGGCGATGGTCCAGGCCACCAAGGCCGCCCTGATCGCCAAAGGGACTCCACCCGAACGCATTCAGCATGACCCGCTATGGAGGTAACCATGCATGTCGTCACCCTGCGCGATCCTTCTTCGCCGGTGGTCGCGCAGTTCGTCCCCGAGGCGGGGATGATCGGCACGTCGCTGCGCGACGCCGGTGTCGAGCTGCTGGGCCAGCGCCGCGGTCTGGACGCCTACATCTCGGACGGCAAGACGATGGGGATCCCGATTCTGTACCCCTGGGCAAATCGGTTGGGCGGCAACACCTATACCGCGCAGGACGTCGCCGTGACCCTGACGCCGGGAGAAAACGGGGTGCGCGCCGACCCCAACGGGCTGCCCATCCACGGTGTCCTGGCCGCCTACCCGGGATGGCGGACGACGGCCGGGACCGCCCACGAGCTGACCGGCGAACTGGATTTCGGTGCGGATCCCCGACTACTGGCCAGCTTCCCGTACCCGCATCTGCTGACGGTGGCGGTGCGGCTGGCCGACCGGACGCTGACGGTGCGGACGACGGTCACACCGACCGGTGACCGCGCGGTGCCGCTGTGCTTCGGGTTTCATCCCTACCTGCGGCTGCCCGACGCGCCGCGGGCCGACTGGATCATCGAGACGCCGCCGTTGCGGCATCTGGGCCTCGACGGCAGCGGGCTGCCGACCGGCGACTCCAAGCCGGAGTCGGCGCGGCGAGAAACGTTGGACAACAAGTCTTTCGACGATGCCTACGACGAAGTGGCCGAAGGCGCGGTGTTCGCGGTGTCCGGCGGCGGGCGCCGCATCGAAGTGCATTTCGAGCACGGCTATCCGGCGGCACAGATTTTCGCGCCACCGGTCGAGGACCCCGCGAAGGCGATCGTGTGCTTCGAGCCGATGACCGCACCGACCGACGCGCTGCGCCGGGGCGGCTACCGATGCGCGCGGCCGGGCGAACCGGCGGTCACGCAGTTTTCCCTTCGGGTCTGATCACAGTGACCACTGGGGTCACTGCAGCCGCCGCCTGGTGGCCATTAGGTGAATGCGAAAAGCGCTAGCAAATGCGCTAGCGCTTTTCGCGAACTTTGAATGCCTCCGGAGACAAGAACCCTTGGGGAGGAAGTAAACCGGCGGCCTAGCGTCCCCGGCGCGGCTGCCACACCACCACGGCGGTGCTCTTGGGCACCACCGCCAGATCGCGGCGCTGGCTGGCACGCGTCTGCGCCAGTTCCTCGGTCAACTCCTTGATCCGGGCCTGCAGCGCGTCGACCTGGTTGGTCAGCTCGATGATGCGCTTGATGCCGGCGAGGTTGACCCCCTCGTCCTGGGAGAGCCGTTGCACCTCGCGCAGCAGGTTGACGTCGTTCTCCGAATACCGCCGTCCCCCACCGGAAGTCCGGCGCGGGCTGACCAGGCCGAGGCGGTCGTAGGTGCGCAGCGTCTGGGCGTGCATGCCGGCCAGCTCGGCGGCCACCGAGATCAGAAAGGTCCGCGCATCCTCTTTGCGGTTCTTGGCCATCAGCGGTTACCCGCCCATCCGGCCCGGGGATCGAAGCCGCTGGAACGCTCGGCGGCGGCGTACGCCTCCAGCGCCTCCTGGGCGGCACCCTCCAAATTCGGTGGCACGGCGACCTTTACGGTCACCAGCAAGTCCCCGTTGCCGCCGCTGCGCTTGGGCACACCTCGTCCGCGCACCCGCAGGATGCGGCCGTCGGCGGTGCCCTTGGGCACCCGAACCCCGACCTTGCCGTCCAGCGTGGGCACCGAAATGGTTGAGCCCAAAGCCAACTCGGTGAAGCTGACCGGGACGGTCACGGTGAGGTCGTCGCCGTCGCGGCCGAACACCTTGTCCGGGCGCACATGCACGGTCACGTACAGGTCACCCGACGGCGCACCGCGCAACCCGGCCTCGCCCTGGCCGGGCAGCCGGATGCGCTGTCCGTCCTCGACGCCGGGCGGGATCCGCACGTTGATGGTGCGGGTCCGGGTGGTGACGCCGGTGCCCTTGCACTCGTCGCAGGGGTGCTCGATGATCGAGCCGCTGCCCCGGCAATCGGTGCAGGGTTCGGAGAAGCCGAACGCGCCCTGGTTGCGGTTGATCACCCCGGAACCGTTGCAGGTGGGACACACCTTCGGGCTGGTGCCCGGCCGCGCACCACTGCCGTGGCAGTTGGTGCACGGCGCCGGACTGGTCAGCCGCAACGGCATCGCCACACCCTTGGCGGCCTCGACGAAATCCAGCTGGGTTTCGGTCTCGAGGTCGTTGCCGCGGCGCGGCCGGCTGGGACGGGCACCCGCACCCCGGCCGAACAACCCGCCGAACAGGTCACCGATGTTGGTGCCGCCGCTGCGGCCGGCGGCGTCGAACAGATCGTTGAGGTTGAACTCAGCGCCGTCACCGCCGACGTTGAAGCCCCCGAACCCGCCTGTGTCGAACCGGCGCCCGCCAAAACCACCGCCGGCGAACAGCCTTCGGGTCTCGTCGTATTCCTTGCGCTTGGCCGGATCCGACAAGACGTTGTGCGCCTCGGAGACCGCTTTGAATCGTTCGCCCGCGGCGGGGTTGTCGGGATTGGCGTCCGGGTGCAGATCGCGCGCCAGCTTGCGGTAGGCGCGTTTGATCTCTTCGGGACTGGCGTCAGAGGAGACGCCCAGCTCCTTGTAGAAGTCCTTTTCGACCCATTCACGCTGGGCCATGTCGCGTCACCTCCTTACCCTCTCTCTTCTGTTGTGCTGATTGTGTGGGCTAGTCACCGGGTGTGCCGGCGTTATCGTCCGATTCGGCCGACTCGGTTTCCCCGGCCGCCGCGGCGGGCTCACCGGCAGTGGGCGCCGCGTCGCCGTCCCCGTCGACCGTGTCGACGACGCCGACCAGAGCGTGGCGCAGCACCTGCTCGCCCAGCTTGTAGCCCTGCCGCATGACAGTGCCGATCACCGGCCGGGAGCCGTCGCCCTCGTGCTGGACGGCCTCGTGCAGCACCGGGTCGAAGTCCTCGCCCTCGGCGCCGAACGCCGACAGGCCCAAGCCGGTCAGTGCGCTTTCCAGCTTGTCGGCCACCGACTTCAGCGGTCCGGACTCCAGGTCGCCGTGCTTGCGTGCCCGGTCGAGATCGTCGAGCACGGGCAGCAATTGGTTGACGACGGCGGCCTTGGCCCGGTCCGCCGCGGCCTGCTGATCGCGCAGCGCCCGCTTGCGGTAGTTGGCGAAGTCGGCCTGGACGCGTTGCAGATCACCCAGCAATTCGGCGGCCTTGCCGGCCTCCTCGGGAGATTCGCCCTCGAAAGGCCCGGCCGCAGCCCCTCCCGGCGTGCCGCCGGGAGGGACCTGCCGAACTTCGCCGGTGTCAGGATCGATTCGCCGCTTGTCGGTGACTGTCACCTGTTCGTGTGGGTTGCTTTCCGTCACTTGGACTCCCGGTCATCGTCGACCACCTCCGCGTCCACGACGTCGTCGGCGGACCCCGCCGACCCGGACGCGCCGCCGGCCGCACCGGCACCGGCCTGCTCGCCGGAGGCCTGGGTGGCCTCGTAGATCGCCTGTCCGAGCGCCTGAGACTCCTGGCCCAGCTTCTCCATCGCCGCCTTGATCGCGGTGATGTCGGTGCCGCCCAGGGCCGTCTTGGCCTCGGCGATCGCGGCGTCGACCTTGCTCAGCGTGTCCTCGGGGACCTTCGAGCCGCCTTCGGCTTCGCGCTGTTCGGTGACGAACTTCTCCGTCTGGTAGACCAGCGATTCGGCCTGGTTGCGGACGTCGGCCTCTTCCCGACGCTGACGGTCCTCCTCGGCGTGCGCCTCGGCGTCCTTGATCATCCGGTCGATCTCCTCCTTGGACAGGCCGGAGCCTTCCTGGATTTTGATCGTGTTCTCCTTGCCGGTGCCCTTGTCCTTGGCCGTGACGTGCACGATGCCGTTGGCATCGATGTCGAACGTGACCTCGATCTGCGGGACGCCGCGCGGAGCCGGCGGGATGCCGGTCAGCTCGAAGGAGCCGAGCAGCTTGTTGTGCGAAGCGATTTCGCGCTCACCCTGATAGACCTGAATCTGCACCGATGGCTGGTTGTCGTCGGCCGTGGTGAAGGTCTCCGACCGCTTGGTGGGGATGGTGGTGTTGCGTTCGATGAGCTTGGTCATCACGCCGCCCTTGGTCTCGATACCCAGGCTCAGCGGCGTAACATCAAGCAGCAGAACGTCTTTCACCTCACCCTTCAAGACACCTGCCTGAAGAGCCGCTCCGACCGCTACAACTTCATCGGGGTTGACGCCCTTGTTGGGCTCCTTGCCGCCGGTGAGTTCCTTGACCAACTCGGTGACCGCGGGCATGCGGGTGGAACCACCCACCAGGACCACGTGGTCGATCTCGGAGACCGAGATGCCGGCGTCCTTGATCACGGACTGGAAGGGCTGACGGGTGCGGTCCAGCAGATCCTGTGTGATGCGCTGGAATTCGGCGCGGGTCAGCTGCTCGTCGAGGAACAGCGGGTTCTTGTCCGCGTCGACGGTGATGTAGGGCAGGTTGATCGAGGTGCTCTGCGAACTCGAGAGCTCGATCTTGGCCTTCTCGGCGGCCTCACGCAGCCGCTGCATCGCCATCTTGTCCTTGGTCAGGTCGATTCCGCTGGTGCCCTTGAACTTGTCGACCAGCCACTCGACCACGCGGTCATCCCAGTCGTCCCCACCGAGGTGGTTGTCACCACTGGTGGCGCGGACCTCGACCACGCCCTCGCCGATCTCGAGCAGCGAGACGTCAAAGGTGCCGCCACCGAGGTCGAAGACCAGGATGGTCTGTTCCTTCTCGCCCTTGTCCAGGCCGTAGGCCAGCGCGGCTGCGGTCGGCTCGTTGACGATGCGCAGCACGTTCAGGCCGGCGATCTGGCCGGCCTCCTTGGTCGCCTGACGCTGGGCGTCGTTGAAGTACGCCGGCACGGTCACGACCGCGTCGGTGACGTCCTCGCCCAGGTACGCCTCGGCGTCGCGCTTCAGCTTCATCAGCACGCGGGCGCTGATCTCCTGGGCGGTGTATTTCTTGTCGTCGATCTCGATGGACCAGTCGGTGCCCATGTGCCGCTTCACCGAACGGATGGTGCGGTCGACGTTGGTGACCGCCTGGTTCTTGGCGGGCTGGCCGACGAGCACCTCACCGTTGCGCGCGAAGGCGACGATGGATGGGGTGGTCCGCGAACCCTCGGAGTTGGCGACGACGACCGGGTCGCCGCCCTCGAGAACTGCGACGACGGAGTTGGTGGTCCCGAGGTCGATACCGACCGCACGAGCCATAGTGATTCCTCCTGAATATGTAGAGCTTGTCTGGTGCCACTATGCTGAGTGAACCTCGCTCAAGCCTGCCCTTTGGGCCGGTGGGCTGTCAACCCAGTATTGAGTGTGCTTCGCTCAACTTGTCGATCATGTTAACGGCGGTTGATCCCGCCTTGTTCCCGGGGTGGCTAAATATTCTTGGCCTCGCCGGCGACTTCCTCGATCAGCGCGAGCAGCGCCCGGGTGGCCGCGCTGGCCTGCCGGGTCGCCGAGGTCGCGACATAGAGCCGCCACTGCAGATCGTGGCCGGTGATCCGGACGCTGACCAAGTCCGAGCTGTCGATGCCCTCGAGGATGGACCAGCTCAGAAAACCGATCCCCAGCCCCTTGCGGATGCAGGTCGCCGCGGTGCCGATGTCGGCAACCTCCACCGCGACGGTCCGCTCGACACCCGCGGCCGCAAACGCGTTGTCGACCACGGCGCGGTTGCCGTATCCCGGCGGCCCGTCGACGAAGGACATGCCCGCCAGGTCGGCCAGCGAAACCGCCTTGCGCCGGGCCAGCGGGTGCTCGGCGGGGACGACCAGCAGCAGGGGCACCGAGGCGACGAGCCGGGTGTGCAGGTCAGCCGGTGGCGGGCCGGTGAAGACCAGGAAGGCGACGTCGAGGTCGCCGTCGCGAAGTTGACCGGCCAGACCGGCCGACCCGGCGCTGGCCGCGCGCAGGTGAACCACGACTTCGGGGTGGCGGGCGTGCAGCTCGGCGAGCACGGTCGGCACGTCGATGACGCTGACCGACGTCAGCGTCCCGACCGTGACGGTGCCGCGCACGGTGCCCCGGGCGGCGCCCACGGCGTCCTTGGCCGCGCGGGCGGCGTCGAGCGTGGCCCGGGCGTGGGGTCGCAGCGCTTCGCCGGCGGGGCTCAGCGCCACGCCGCCCGCGGCCCGGACGAACAGCTCGGCGCCCAGTTCGCGTTCGAGCGCCTTGATGGTGGCCGACACGCCGGACTGCACGACGTGCAGGCGTTTGGCCGCCGCCGTGAAGCTCCGGCCGTCCGCGACGGCCAGAAAATATTCGAGGTGGCGAAGCTCCACACCAGCAATTATCACCGTTGATGATGGCAACCATCAGAAGATATCGTTGGTGCTGATCGTGCTGCCGGGCATACCGTGGCAATGCCCATGGATCAGCAAGCCCCAGCCGAGGTCAGCACCCGCTGGTCGTCGGCGTCCCCCGACGACAGGTTCGTCGTGGAAAACCCCGCCACCGGTCAGGTCGTCACCGTCGTGCAGGGGGCCGGTACCGAGCAGGTGGACCGGGCCGTGCGGGCCGCGCACGCCGCGCACCTGGACTGGAAGCAACGCCCGGCCCGCGAGCGCGGCCGCTACCTGCGGCAGATCGCCGACGTCATTCGCGCGCACGCCGACGAGATCGCCGCCCTCGAATCGCGCGAGATGGGCAAGCCGATCAGCCAGGCGCGCGGCTTCGACGTCGAAGCCGCGATCGGGATCTTCGACTACTTCGCCGCCATGGTCGAGGTGCTGCCGAGCCAGGCGCGTGACTACGGCCCGGTTTTCGACGTGACCACGCTGGAGCCCTACGGCGTGATCGCCGGCATCGTGCCGTTCAACTGGCCGCCGATTCACACCGCCGGAAAGGTCGCGCCCGCACTGGCCGTCGGCAACGCCGTCGTGCTGAAACCGCCGGAGCAGACGCCGTCGGTGGTGCTGCGACTGGCGGAACTGATCCAGTCGGTACTGCCCGACCCGGTCGTGCACGCCGTGCCCGGCGGCGGCGAGGTGGGCGCCGCACTGGCCGAGCATCAACTGGTGGGCAAGATCTCCTTCACCGGATCGCCGCTCACCGGTTCGGCGGTGCTGCGCACCGCGGCCGGCAACCTCACGCCGGCGCTGATGGAACTGGGCGGAAAGAACCCGCTGCTGGTGTTCGACGACGCCAACCTGAGTGACGCGCTGCTGGCCGCCATCGACGGCGGCTTCTTCAACCAGGGCGAGGCGTGCACCGCGGCGTCGCGAATCCTGGTGCAGGACAACATCTATGCGCAGTTCGAAGAGAGGCTGTGCGCCGCCGTGCGCCGGCTGCGGGTGGGCGACGGCGCCGATCCCGGCACCGATGTGGGCCCGCTGGTCACCCGGGCCCAACGCAAGCAGGTCCTGGACTATCTCGACATCGGCGTGGCCGAAGGCGCCCACATCGCCGCCCAGGCGCCGCTACCGCAGGATCCCCGACTCGCGGACGGCTTCTACGTCGCACCGACCGTGCTGACCGGCGTCACACCCGGCATGCGAGTGGCCCAAGAGGAGATCTTCGGTCCGGTGGTCGCTTTGATCCGGTTCAGCGACGAAGCCGAGGCCGTGCGCATCGCCAACGGCACACCGTACGGACTGGTCGCCGCGGTGTTCACCGCCGACGGCGACCGGGCGCTGCGGGTGAGCCGGCAGATCCGGGCGGGGGCCGTCTTCGTCAACAACTACGCGCGGGTGGCCATCGGCAGCGGATTCGGCGGCGTCGGCCACAGCGGGTTCGGCCGCGAGCACGCCCAGGAGACGCTCGCCGAATACGGCTACACCAAAACCATCCGCCTGACCGCCGACCGCGACGCGCTGCCGTACTGGAACGCGGCCGCCCGAATCCTCGAAGGATAACTCAGATGCGTGTCATTGCACTCGAAGAGCATTACGCCACAACGGAATTCCTGCAAGGCCCGGGCACCTGGCTGGCGTCGCGGGCCGGCATCGTGGAACCGGCCAGCGACCTCGGCGACGGCCGCATCGCGGCGATGGACGAGGCGGGGGTGGACCTGGCGGTGTTGTCGCTGGCCGCGCCCGGGGTGGAGCAACTGGAGCCGGACGAGGCGGTTCGTCTGGCCCGTGATTGCAACGACCAGCTCGCGGCGGCGGTCCAGCGGTATCCGGACCGCTTCGCGGGGTTTGCCACCCTGCCCATCAGCGCCCCCGAGCGGGCGGCAGAGGAACTCGAACGGGCGGTGCGCCAACTCGGCTTTCCCGGCGCGGTGATCAACGGGCACAGCCGGGGCCGCTACCTGGACGACCCGTTCTTCGAGCCCGTCCTGGCCCGCGCGGCCACCCTGCACGCACCGATCTACCTGCACCCGACCATCCCGCCGGCCGGTGTCATCGAGTCCAGCTACGCCGGCTTCGCCGAGCCGGTCACGTTCGCGCTGGCCACCGTGGGCTGGGGCTGGCACATCAACACCGCCACGCACGTGCTGCGCATGATCCTCGGCGGCGTGTTCGACCGTCACCCGTCGTTGCAGATGATCATCGGGCACATGGGCGAGGCAACATCGTTCATGTTGCCGCGCTTCGACGCGACGCTGAAGCCGGAACTGACCGGCCTGCAACGCCCCGTGAGTTCCTACCTTCGGGAGAACTTTCACTACACCTTCGCCAACTTCAACGACCCCGCGACGTACGCGAACCTGGTCGCGCAGGTGGGGATCGACCGGGTGGCCTTCTCCGCCGACTACCCGTTCGGGTCGATGGTCGCCGCCCGCGCCTTCCTCGACGGCTTGCCGCTCACCGACGACGAGCGGGCCGACATCAGCCATCGCAACGCCGAGAAGCTGTTGGGGCTCTAGCGCCGTTCCACACAACTGGCCCGGTGAGCCGGTCACGCGCCGATAAATCTGGGCCATCGACTCGGTATCGAAACCCGCGCCGAAGCGGCGGTTTTCGCCCGGCGGTGCGTAACCTGAGTGCCGCCATATGAATCGTCTTTGGAGCGGCGGGTGCGGTTTTCGGAGAATGCGCGGCGAAGTCTGGCCGGTGGCTCGCTGCTGCTCATAGCCCTGGCGGCCGGTTCGGAGACGGTGTCCGGCTGCAGCTCCATCATCGGGGGCCGGCCGGTGGCTTCGCCGGGAGCGGGACCCACCGAACCGTCTTTCCCCACGCCCAGGTCCACCCCGCCGCCGGGCACCGCCGCCCCCGCCCCGGGCCCGTCTGCCGCGCCGGGGGGCCCGGCCAACCCGGCCGGCGCCATCCCGCTGCCGCCCGACCAGAACGGTTACGTCTTCATCGAGACCAAGTCCGGCGTGACGCGCTGCCAGATCAACAAGGACACCGTCGGCTGCGAGGCGCCCTTCACCAATTCCCCGCTGCAGGACGGCGAGCACGCCAACGGCGTCAGCATCAACACCGGCGGCAAGGTGCAGTGGGTGCTGGGCAACCTGGGCGCCATCCCGACCGTCAAGATCGACTACCAGACCTACACCGCCGAGGGCTGGACGATCATCGCCAACGCGGACGGCACCCGCTTCACCAATGAGGCGACCAAGCACGGCATGTTCGTCAGCATCGACAAGGTCAACACGTTCTAGGCGCCTGAGGCGGATTGGGCTACAGCCGATCCGGCCGAGTTAACCGTCCCAGATCAGGTGGCCATCGGAGCGGCGGCGGGCACCCTCGGCTGGGCGGTGCGGACTGAGCCGGCCGTCCGGCATCAGGTGCCGCACCGGCACCCCGCGGCCGAGCGCCGCCACGTCGGCGATCAGCCGCCGGTGGCAGCGCCACCAGACGCTCTCGCTGCACATCACCGCCGTGGAGCGCCGGGCCGCATCGGCCAGGACCTCGTCCAGCGCCGCGTCGAACTCCGGCGTCCGGGTGTATGCGGCGTACGCCCGGAACGCGGCCACCGTCCACCAGCTGTCCGGCTCCGGTTCGCCGGCCCGGACATGCCGGCGCCCGCCGAGGCGCGGCTCCCACCGGTAGTCGATGCCGGCTTGCGGCAGCCAGTCTTCGAGGGCCTCCCGCCGCACGTCCGGATTGGTCCGGCTGGCCGGGTATCTTCGCACATCCACCACCAGCGCAACGCCCGCTCCGGCAAGCAGCTCCGACAGTCGCTCCCGGCGGGCCGCCCCGTGACCCACGGTCAGCAATTCCCGCTCCATGAAAACAGCTTGCCCGGAATAGCCGGCGTGAACATTTGGGCCAGTTCGAAATTGGCGGCCGGCTCGCGAGTGCGAGGTGAATTGATTACCAAGCTCGCGTCAGTAATCTGACCCATGAGCTCGGAAGGGGGTGGGCGATGCTTGTCGGTGCCGGTTGGCCGCGGTCGTCGGCCCGGGCGCCGCGCGCACTGCCCGCCAGCCCCGGAAGGTTGATCAGCATTCGGGCGAGCAGCTGACGATCCCATGCAACTGCAATATCTCAGCATCCCGGCGCTGATCGGCGCGGCCGGCGGCGACCCCTGGGCGATCAATGCGAGCCTGCAGGCGGGTAGCCCGCTGCAGATCTCCAATCTGGCTGAGGCCTTTCTCAAAGCCGGTCGATGCACAAAGGAGGCCAACGACGCGTTCGAGCAAGCCCGCACCCGTTTCGAAGCCGCCTGGAACCACCAGAATGGCGATCATCCGATCACCGGCTCCGACGAAGTGCAGCGGGTGACGAAAGCCCTTGGGGCGCAGTCTTTGCAGATACCGAAGATCGGTGCGGACCTGGAGAACATCGCCGCGACGTTGGCCGAGGCGCAGAAAACCGCGGCCGGCCAAATCGCGGCGCTGGAAGCAAAGCTGCAGGACCTCGACGATCTGATCGGCGAAGCCGACGAGATGGAAGACGACGACGACCTCAGCCAGGCCGACATCGATGCCCTCGAAGCGTTGATCGCCAAATGTGAAAGCGACGCCATCGGTGACACCAAAGCCGCCCTGACCCAACTGCAAGCGACGCGCGACGGCTATTCCGGCTCGTTTCAGAACGCGATGGGGACCCTGCACGCGGACGGATATGACTCGGTCGGTCCCCAGCCGGGACCGGGCCCGGCAGCGCCTGGCCAGCCGGGACCGGGCCCGGCAGCGCCCGGCCAGCCCGGCGAAGGCCCCAAGTTGACCCCGACGCCGGGGGATGTGGCGATCGCGGGTGCGGGCGCGGTGGCCGGAGGTACCGCCGACGGTGTGCGCCAGGCAACCACCAACCTGATCGCCGAGTCTCCAGGCACGGGCCCCGGAAAGGCAGACCCGGCCCTCTTGAGGTGGCTCGAGGATCCAACGATCGGCGGAGTCGAGCTGAAGGGATTCTCCCGAATCGGCGGGGTGGTTGCCGCGGCCAGCGCGGTACCCGCCGTCATGTCCGACGTCCATGACGGCAACTCCGTGCCGGAGGCCGTCACCCGGGAGGGTGTGGGCGTCGCCGCCGGCCTCTGGGCGGGTGCGGAGATCGGTGCCGCGGTCGGATCGGTCGTTCCGGGTGCAGGGACCGCTGTTGGACTGGTGGTCGGCGCCGGTGCCGGGGCCGTCGCCAGCTACCTGGCATCCAAGGGTGTCGAAGCGGCCTGGCACCCGGTCGCGGATGCGGTCGGTAGTGCAGTGCATGGCGTGGAATCGGTCTTCGGTTTCGGGTAGGGGCACGTTCGATGCGATTCGATGAGTTTGTGCAGGAGTCCGGCGTCTCGGTGTCCCCGGTCGATCGGTTTGTCGGGTTCGTGGTGGACGTGGGGGTGCCGCCGGGCTGGGAACCCTTCGACTCCGCGGTCGGAGCCCGCGTGTGGGTCTGCCGCAACGATCCGTGCATCGACGTGTTCTGCGCCAACGCGGTGCTGACGATGCATCGGGTCGAGGCCCCGCTGGACCCGGCGCAAGCGTTCGCCATGCTGGTCGAGCAGCAGTTGCAGTCGGTGCCGGGCTGTCGGGAGCTGCGCCGCGAACTCGCCGCGGCCACCGAAGGTTCCGGGATCGCGGGGTCGCTCGCGATGCGAATCGCGCATGACCTCGGCACCGTCGCCAGCGTGTCACGATCGAGGATCATCACGGCTGAACAGGAGACGCTCATCGCGCAACTAACGGTGACCGCGCTACATGATTCCCCGGTGGCCAGGGCACAGATGTGGCTCAAGGTCCGACCGGGTCCGGCGGCGGTCCCCGCGCCCGCAGGTCAGCACCGCGCCCCGGTGATCGTGAGACGAGACGGTCAGTGATGGCCGGTGGCGGGGCGAAAGGCCGTTGGGGGCGGGTGCTGCGCTACGCCTTCGGTGGTGCCTTGTGCCTGTTAGCGGGCATCAACGTGCTGATCGGATCGCCGTGGTACCTCTCTCTCGGCGTCGCCGTGACCGGCGGCATCATCCTCATCGGTCAGCGCCGGATTTTTCGTGCCGGGGTCAGCAGGTCCGGAAACGAGATCATCTGCCGCTACGTCCCCTGGTACGAGGGCAACGCGTACATCGCGCTGGCGCTGGTCCCGCTGTTGGGGGTCGCCTCTCTTGCGGCGGGGTATGCGCCCGGCAACCCGGCGTGGCTTCGTTTCACCGGCATCATCCTGTTGGGTGTGACCCCGCTGACCGGATACGGCATCGCTCGCATGTGGCGTCGCTGTCTTCTCGGCATTACCCCGTCCGCGTTGACCGTGCGGTTGGCCGAGCGCAAGAGCGAGACGACCGAAATCCGGCGTGAGCTGGTTGAGTCGATCGAGCCCAAGCTCATTTCGCAGCCGCGGGGCGGTCGCTCGCTGCAAGTCGCGATTGCCTATCGCCCCTTGGATGCCGGCAGCGACACCGCCACGACCGTGCTGCTCGGGCTGCGACTGAGCGTTCCGCCGGTCGACCTGCTCAACGCACTCATCGCCTGGAGAGACGGCGCCCGCGACGACCCGAGCGACCTGCTGGATCGGATCGAACGAACTCTCCGGGGCAGCACGGCCGGCGGGTAACCGCATCAAAGCCCGAACAACTTGCCGCGCAACCGAATTCGTCAGCGCGTGAAGTCCGACGGCCTGAACTTCCCCTCGGATAGCTTGTTTTCGATCTCCTCGAGGCTCTTACCGGTGAGGTCGGGCATGCGGAAGTACACGAAGATCCACGCCGCCACGTTGAACAACGCGTAGAGCCACATCGAGGGCCCTACCCCGATCGCCTTGATGAGCGACAGCATCGTCAACGTGATGATCAGGTTGGTCCCCCACAGTGTCGCCGACTGCACGGCGGTGGCGGCCGGTCGCACCGCCAGCGGATAGGTCTCCGAGCCGGTCAGCCAGCCCATCAGCTGCAGGCCGCCGCCATTGAACAGCATGAAGGCGATCAGGCAGATCATGATGTAGGGAATCACCGCGCGACCGCTGCCGCTGGTGACGAAGAGCAGGCCCAGCACGAACAGGCTGATCGCCGCACCCGGGACCATGATGAGGGTCAGCCGGCGGCGGCCGATCCGGTCGATGATGGCCAACCCGATCAGTTGGGCGACCAGGTACGCCGCGCCCAGGCCCACCGACAACCGCAGAGCCACGGACCTGTACACGCCGTCATCGGTCAATATGGTCGGCGCGTAGTAGATGATCATTTCGATGCCGCTGAGCTGGGTGAACACCGCAATGCCGCAACCCAGGACCAGGGCCGGGCGCACCCAGGCGTCGCGCAGCCCAGCCCACCCGCGGGTGCCGGCCGTGCGTTCGATGCGCGCGAGTTCGATCGCTTCGTCCAGCTCGGTGCCCACGTCATAGCCCTCGGGCCGGACGCGTTCCAACACGGCCTGTGCAGCGTTTCGATCCCCTTGCTTGACCAGCCAGCGCGGACTTTCCGGCAGGCGCAGCAATAGCCACAACATGATCGCGGCGGGTACGCAGGCGAGTCCGATCGGTCCTCGCCAGTTGGTCGAGTCGGAGACGCCGACCAGGGTCGCGGTGAGGACGCCCACCCCGATGGCAATTTGGAAGCACAGCACCAACCGTCCCCGGTAGGCCGGTGGCGAGAGTTCGGCGACATACATCGGTGCCGTCTGCGTCGCCCCGCCGACCGCGAAGCCCAGGACCAGCCGTCCCAGCGACAGCGCAACGGAATCGCGCGCGTCGGCGCACCACACCGCGCCGACGATGAACACCACCGCCAGCATCAACAGGGTGCCGCGACGGCCGCGCAGATCGGAAAGCCGGCTACACGTCAATGCCCCGATGATGGCGCCGAGCAGGATGCTGGCGGCGATCACCTGCTGCCAGCCCTCGGAGATGTTGAAGTCCTGGGTGAGCTGCAAGAGGGCCCAGGAGATGACACCGGTGTCGTAGCCGTACAGCATCCCCGAGATCGCCGCGACGAGCGCGATGATGACCACGGCGCTCGTCAGTTGCTTTCCCGACCCCGCACCGGTGTCAACTGGGCTTTGCGGGACTTGGTGACGAACCCCGGGCTGGTCGGCGGGCCGGCCGGGCATCGTCATCGCCTCCCTACCCAGTGCTCGGATTCCCTGGTCGCTCGCCGCGGTTTTCTCAGAGCCCGATGCCATAACCGGTATCGCATGGCGGTGCGTATTGGTCGCCGGTGCGGTCAACGTATCCGCGTATCCAGCTCACTCGGGTTGCTGGTTGGTCCGCCCATGCCCGGCAGGCGCGGCGCTTGTTACGGGCTGCCGCCTGACTTCCATAGCGAAACGGAACGCGAGCCTGCCACGAACTGCACGAAAGTCGAGGTGACGCGGCGATCGTTCGTATTGTACTAAAGCGATTTTCGGCCGAAGAAGGCTCACGAGAGCTTGGAGCCCAGCCCCGCGATCAGATTGATCGTCACGGCCAGGACGACGGCGCCGAGCAGGTAGGACAGCAACGCATGGCGCAATACCGTGGCCCTGATCGAGGTCAGTCCGATCTCGGTGTCCGACACCTGGTAGGTCATCCCGACGGTGAAGGCGAGGTAGGCGAAATCCCGGAAGCGGGGCGGCTCGGGGTCATGGAAGTTGATGCCGCCCGGATCATCGGCGTAGTAGAGCCGTGCGTAGTGCACGGTGTACAGCGTGTGCACCGCGAGCCAGGACGCCGCGACGGTCAGCACGCCGAGGACGGCGGCCGTCACGGCTGAATGGCCCGACCGTGAGCCCGCGGCCACCACGTAGCCGACACCGCCCAGGCTCGCGACGCTCGCCGACAGGATGACGGCGTCGGCGACCCACCGGGTCGGGTCCTCCCGCGTCGCCCATCGGCAGGTCTGCTCGGCGTCCATGCCGAGCAGGCTGAGGTGCGTCCACACCACGTACGTTCCGGCGGTGACGATCCAGCCGACCAGCGCGAATCGCCAACCGGCCGTGTTGCCCACGGCGACGGCGACGGCGACGCCGAGGGCCACGCAGACCGATATCCGGACCGCGACGGTGTCCCGAAACAACTTCACCAGCCAATCCACGACCTTGACCTAACCACCAACGCGGGTCGTCGGCCCACGTTCTGCCCCGCACAGCGCGCCACCCGGGTCTGCATGAGCAGATTGGCAGGTGCGGTCAGTACCATCGGTGCCGTGGCATCCAACGGCCCACGCGACGACTTCCACAATCGGCCGACGCAGCATGGCGACTTCGGGGTGAGCGAACAGCCGCCGACCGGTGAAATTCCACCCTCCGCTCCCCCGCCCGAGGGGTTCGAGCGGGCCGGCGAGGTCGACCCGTTCGACCAGGAAGCCGGGCCGACTCCCTGGTATCGCAAGCCCGGCATGCTCATCGCCTGGCTGGTCTCGGTCGTCGTCCTGATCGGATTGATCGTGTTCGGCATCATCCAGCTCATCAACGGGGAACAGACCGTCGGCCACACCCCCAAAACGACGACGAGCACGACGACCACCACCACCACGTCGACGACCCCGACGACCACCGCGACCACCACCACGACGTCGCCGGGCAGCAGCGCCGAACAACCGCCGGCGCAGCAGCCGACGCAGCAGCAGCCCACGGGAGGGCAGACGCAGCAGCCGTCGCATCATCACCATTTGCCGCAGCTGCCGTCGGTGATCACCATCCCGGGAGTGCCGAACCCGGTGACTGTGCCGCCGGGCCTGCGTTAGCGAGCGGGTGGCAAACCCGACCACGGTTCCACCGCGCGGCGCCGGCGACGCCCTACACTCGCTGCAATCCACGGTCGTTACGGTGAGGACCACCGGGCGACAGCAACGGGACGACTGACACAGGGGTGCGGACATGAGCGAGGCGCTCGGGCTATCGATCGGAGTGGCCAACCTGGTAGCCGCCCGGGCGGGCAGCGCTCCGATCACCCGCAGCTCCGTGCTGACCCTCTTCGAGCAGCGGCCCACCGAAGTTGGCCTGCCAGAAGAGAATCCGAACCTGACCGGACCCGGCCTGGTGCTGCGGGGCTTCGTCGAACGCGTCGGCGACCGGGCGCCGCTGGTGGCGGCCGACGGCACCAAGTACCTCGGTGCGGCGCTGACGGTGGAGGCGATCGAGGCCATGGCCCGCGCCGTGGGCTACGGCACACCGATCACCATCGCGGTGCCCGCCTACTGGTCCGACGCCCAGTTCACCGCGCTGCGTGAGGAGTTCTTTGCCCAGTCGGACCTGGCGCGTGGCGGGGTAGCGCCGATGCTGGTTTCCGACGCCACGGCCGCGCTGGCTGCGCTGCGGGGCACACCGGGATTCGGGGCCGACGGCGTTATTGCGCTGTGCGACTTCGGGGCCGGCGGCACCACCGTCACCTTGATGGACGCCAAGGCCGGGTTCGCGCCCGTCGGGCAGGCGGCGCGGTACACCGATTTCTCCGGCGACGCGATCGATCAGCTCGTCCTGGACCATCTGCTGGCCTCCGACGTCAGTACCGCCATGCTCGGCGGCACCGCGCGGGTCGGGTCGCAGGCCCGCCTGCTCGGCGCATGCCGGCGCGCCAAGGAGCAACTGTCGACGGCCGCGGTGGGCACCATCGCCGGGGCTTCCGGTGACGGCGCCCAGCTGTCCCGCTCCGATTTCGAGCAACTGCTCTCCGCGCCGCTGGACCGGTTCCTTTCGTCGATCGATGAGTCGTTGCGGCGCAACGGAATTCCCAAACTGGGCGCCGTGGCGATCGTCGGTGGTGGGGCGAGCATCCCGCTGATCAAGGCGCGCTTGGCGCAGCGCTTCGGGGTGCCGGTGCACAGCACCGCGCAGCCGGCGCTCGCCGCCGCCCTTGGCGCGGCGGCGCTCGGCCCGCATTACGCGTCGGGGGTTGCTCCGACCGCCGCGGCGGCCGCGGTGGAAACGCCGACCGCAATGGTCGGCACCTCCGGGCTGGACATGACCCAGGCGGCGTGGGCCGCCCAAGCCACCGATGTGGACGACGCCCTGGCCTGGTCGCAAGACGCCGACAACGACGAGCCGGTGCCCTACACCGGCCGCGACGCGACGGGCGAGTACGCCAACGAGGCAAGGCAATTCGACGACGCGACCGGCAGCCGCTACGCCGCCGCCCAGGGGCGCCTGCCCTGGTACAAACGCACGGCGCTGGTGTTGAGCGTGGCCGGGGCGGGCGCGGCGGTACTGGTGGCCCTGATTTTGGCGATCAACCTGTTGCTCACCAAGTCTCCTCCGGTCAGCCCCACCTCGCCGACCAGCCAGACTGCACCACCACAAACGGTGACCATCACCGGGCCGAACGACAGCACCACCGTCACCGTGGTCCCGGCGCCGCCGCCACCGTCCACCGAGGCGCCGGCCACCACCACGACACCCGCGCCGGCGCCGTCGTCGACGACGACGACCACCACGGCGCCGCCGAGCACCACGACCACGACCGCCGCGCCCACCACCACGTCGCAGGCGACCACCACCGCGGCGCCGACGACCACCCGCGTGCGGCCGCTGCCGCCGATCTTCCAACCGCCGTTCGGGCGCTGACGCGACGAATTACGCCGGCGCCGCGAATGGGTTACGGCAAGGTCCCGCGGCGGTCGGTTGGCGAATTTTGGTGGCGCTCATCACTTCGACCAATGTCACATTCGGTGAGTGGGTATTAACCGGCAGGCCAGAGGCACCGGCGAACCCCCAAGTTAGGGCAGCCTTTCTCGCGCCGAAAGCCGCGGAGATGTAACTATGAGCGGGGCTTAAGCAGGCAAATAGGCACAGGCCGAAATATCTATGCATTGGGGAGACTTTCTGTGACGACGCAGATGCTCATCAGGCTGATCGTGGGCATGGGCATGACGCTGGTCGTGGCCGCACTGGCCGGACGGCGTGTCCTGTGGCTGTTCAAATTGATCACGTCCGGCAAGCCGGCCCCGGGGCACACCGACGAACCCGGCAAACGCGTGTGGGCCGAGGTCTCCGAGGTCTTCGGTCAGCGCAAGCTGTTGAAGTGGTCCATCCCCGGCCTGGCGCACTTCTTCACCATGTGGGGCTTCTTCATCCTGCTCACGGTGTACATCGAGGCCTACGGTCTGCTGTTCCAGGACAACTTCCACATCCCGATCATCGGGCGCTGGGACGCGCTGGGCTTCCTGCAGGACTTCTTCGCCACCGCGGTCTTCCTCGGCATCGTCACCTTCGCCATCATCCGGTGGCGGACCGAGCCGAAGGAATACGGCCGCTCGTCACGGTTCTACGGCTCGCACACCGGCGGCGCCTGGTTGGTGCTGTTCATGATCTTCAACGTCGTCTTCACCTACGTGTTCGTGCGCGGAGCCGCGGTCAACAACGGCACGCTCCCCTACGGCAACGGGGCCTTCCTGTCGCAGTTGTTCGGCGCCATCCTGCGACCGCTGGGCCAGCCCGCCAACGAGATCATCGAAACGACCGCGCTGCTGCTGCACATCTTGGTGATGCTGGCGTTCCTGATCATCGTGCTGCATTCCAAGCACATGCACATCTTCACGGCGCCGATCAACGTCATCTTCAAGCGGCTGCCCAACGGGCTCGGCCCGCTGCTGCCGCTGGAACACGACGGCAAGCCGATCGACTTCGAAAACCCGCCGGACGACGCCGAATTCGGTCGCGGCAAGATCGAGGACTTCAGCTGGAAGGCCATGCTGGACTTCGCCACGTGCACCGAGTGTGGGCGCTGCCAGTCGCAGTGCCCGGCGTGGAACACCGGCAAGCCGCTCTCGCCCAAGCTCGTCATCATGGACCTGCGCGACCACTGGATGGCCAAGGCGCCCTACATCCTGGGCGACAAGGAGAGCCCGCTCGAGAGCACACCGGAAGGCGGGATCGGCGAGGAGCTGTCCGGCGAGAAGCACGCCGAGGCCCACCACGTTCCCGAGTCCGGCTTCGGCCGCATCATGGGATCCGGCCCCGAGCAGGCCAACCGGCCGCTGGTCGGGACCGAGGAACAGGGCGGCGTCATCGACCCCGACGTGCTGTGGTCTTGCGTGTCCTGCGGCGCCTGCGTCGAGCAGTGCCCGGTGGACATCGAGCACATCGACCACATCATCGACATGCGCCGCTACCAGGTGATGATGGAGTCGGAGTTCCCGTCGGAGCTGTCCGTGCTGTTCAAGAACCTGGAAACCAAGGGCAACCCGTGGGGCCAGAACGCCTCCGACCGGACCAGCTGGATCGACGAAGTCGACTTCGACGTGCCGGTCTATGGCGAAGACGTCGACAGCTTCGACGGCTACGAATACCTGTTCTGGGTGGGTTGCGCCGGCGCGTACGACGACAAGGCGAAGAAGACCACCAAGGCCGTCGCCGAGCTGCTGGCCATCGCCGGGGTGAAGTACCTGGTGCTCGGCACCGGCGAGTCCTGCAACGGCGACTCGGCCCGCCGCTCGGGCAACGAATTCCTGTTCCAGCAGCTGGCGCAGCAGGCCGTGGAAACCCTGGACGGTCTGTTCGAGGGCGTGGAGACGGTCGACCGCAAGATCGTCGTCACCTGTCCGCACTGCTTCAACACCCTGGGCCGCGAGTACCGCCAGCTCGGCGCGAACTACTCGGTGCTGCACCACACCCAGCTGCTCAACCGGCTGATCCGGGACAACAAGCTGGTGCCGGTCACCCCGGTGTCCCAGGACATCACCTATCACGATCCCTGCTACCTGGGCCGGCACAACAAGGTCTATGAGGCGCCGCGCGAGCTGATCGGGGCCGCGGGGGCGAACCTGACCGAGATGCCGCGCCACGCCGAGCGCAGCTTCTGCTGTGGCGCCGGCGGCGCGCGGATGTGGATGGAAGAGCACATCGGCAAGCGCATCAACCACGAACGCGTCGACGAGGCGCTGGCCACCGGGGCCACCACCGTGGCGACCGCCTGCCCGTTCTGCCGGGTGATGGTCACCGACGGTGTGAACGACCGCCAGGAAGAGGCCGGCCGCAGCGGTGTCGAGGTGCTCGACGTCGCACAGATCCTGCTGGGCTCCATCGAGTACGACAAGGCGACGCTGCCGGAGAAGGGCACGGCCGCCAAGGAGGCCGAGAAGAGGGCGGCTGAGGCGCCCAAGGCCTCGGCAGCCACAGCAACCGCGCCCGCCGAGGCGCCGGCCGAGGAGGCACCCGCCGAGGCCGCCGAGGCGGCTCCCAAGGCCGAGGCCGCTCCCGTCAAGGGGTTGGGCCTTGCCGGCGGCGCCAAGAAGCCCGGCAAGAAGGCGGCCGAACCCGCCGGGAACGGCAAGTCCGAGGCGGCCGCGCCCGCCCCCGCCAAGGGGCTGGGCATCGCCGGCGGCGCCAAGAAGCCCGGCGCCAAGAAGGCGGCTGCTCCCGCTGCGGCCGAGGCCAAGACCGAGGCCGCCGCGGAGCCTTCCGAGACGCCCGCCGCCCCCGCCAAGGGGTTGGGCATCGCGGCGGGCGCCAAGCGTCCCGGCGCCAAGAAGGCCGAGGCACCCAAGGTCGAGGCAACCAACGCCGAGGCGGCGCCGCAGGCCGAACCGGCCGCCGAGGAAACCACGGCCGAGGACAAGGCCGAAGCAAAGGCACCCGCCGCGCCGGTCAAGGGGTTGGGCATCGCCGCCGGAGCCAAGCGACCCGGCGCCAAGAAGGCGGCGCCGGCAACCGAGGCGCCCAAGGCCGAGACCCCCGAGGCCCAGGCACCCAAGGCCGAGGCGCAGCCCGCCGAACAGGCAAAGGCCGAATCCGAGCCGGCGCCGAAAGCGGAGCCGGCAAAACAGGCCGACGGCGACGGCGCCACGTCGCAGCCACCGGTCAAAGGCCTGGGCATCGCGCGTGGAGCGCGTCCTCCAGGGAAGCGCTGACCTGCGTCTTTGACGCGTGACAGCAAATCTCAGTGGACAGAGATGGCACCATTAGTGGTGTGACCACCCATCATCTGCCTCTGCACCCGTCGGCTCATCACCGGCCGCAGCGGACTTTCACGCAGTCGTCCAAGCTTCAGGGCGTTCTGTACGAGATCCGCGGGCCGGTGCACCAGCACGCCGCGCGGCTGGAGGCCGAGGGGCACCGCATCCTGAAGCTCAACATCGGCAACCCGGCGCCGTTCGGCTTCGAGGCGCCCGACGTGATCATGCGCGACATGATCCAGGCGCTGCCGTACGCCCAGGGCTACTCGGACTCGCAGGGCATCTTGCCCGCGCGGCGGGCGGTGGTCACCCGCTACGAGCTGGTCGAGGGGTTCCCCCGGTTCGACGTCGACGACGTGTACCTGGGCAACGGCTGCTCCGAACTGATCACGATGACGCTGCAGGCCCTGCTCGACAACGGCGACGAGGTGTTGATCCCGTCGCCGGACTACCCGCTGTGGACGGCGTCGACGTCCCTGGCCGGCGGCACGCCCGTGCACTACCTGTGCGACGAGACGCAGGCCTGGCAGCCCGACATCGCCGACCTGGAGTCCAAGATCACCGAGCGCACCAAGGCGCTGGTCATCATCAACCCCAACAACCCCACCGGCGCGGTCTACAGCCGCGAGGTCCTCACCCAGATGGTGGAGCTGGCGCGCAAGCACGAACTGCTGCTGCTCGCCGACGAGATCTACGACAAGATCCTCTATGACGACGCCAAGCACATCAACGTGGCCACGCTGGCCCACGACATGCTGTGCCTGACGTTCAACGGCCTGTCCAAGGCCTACCGGGTCGCCGGCTACCGCGCGGGCTGGCTGGCCATCACCGGTCCTAAGGACCACGCGGAGAGCTTCATCGAGGGCATCAACCTGCTCGCCAACATGCGGCTGTGCCCCAACGTTCCCGCCCAGCACGGGATCCAGGTGGCCCTCGGTGGCCACCAGAGCATCGAGGACCTGGTGCTGCCCGGCGGACGGCTGCTCGAGCAGCGCGACGTCGCGTTTGAGAAACTCAACGAGATTCCCGGGGTGTCTTGCGTCAAGCCCGAGGGTGCGCTGTACGCCTTCCCCCGGCTCGACCCCGAGGTCTATGACATCGAAGACGACGAACAGCTCGTCCTCGACCTGCTGCTGCAGGAGAAGATTCTGGTCACCCAGGGCACCGGATTCAATTGGCCGGCACCGGATCACCTGCGCATCGTGACGCTGCCGTGGGCCCGCGACCTGTCCGCCGCGATCGAGCGGCTGGGCAACTTCCTGGTCAGCTATCGACCGTAGGCACCCGCGCGACCGCCTCTACGGTAGAGCGGGTGACGCACACCCACACGCACTCGCATAGCTTGTCCGGCCCGGCCCCGATCGAGTCGCTGCCGGCCAGGATCGTCGTCGGGTTGCTGGTCGCGATCGGCGTAGCGGTGGCCGTCGGCGCGGTCCTGCTCTGGCCCAGCCGGCAGCACGTCGACATTCCGATGCCGCTGCAGAACGCGGCCGGCGGCGCGGTGAGCACGCAAGCCGGGCACGTACTGTCCAGCGGGATGGGCGACTGCGGCAGCCT
This sequence comes from Mycobacterium mantenii, assembly GCF_001667865.1. Classification (GTDB taxonomy): domain Bacteria; phylum Actinomycetota; class Actinomycetes; order Mycobacteriales; family Mycobacteriaceae; genus Mycobacterium; species Mycobacterium mantenii_A. The sequence goes on from NZ_LZJP01000066.1 coordinate 143,484, forward strand.
GTCGGCCAGTCAGGTCCTCACCGGCACGCCGCAGCAGGCCCCGCCCGGCGCGGGGCGGTGCGTCTTGACCCAGGTCTCGATCGATTCCGGGCCCAACGCCGGTGCCCAGACACTCCTGGAGTCCTCACCCGGTCCCGGCCAGCCGAAATTCGCGGTGGGCGACCACATTCGGCTGGTCCGACAGGTCGACGAGCAGGGCGCCACCAGCTATGCGTTCTACGACTTCGAACGCGGCTGGGCGCTGGCCGGTTTGGCAATCGCGTTCGCGGTGGTGATCGTGGCGGTGGCACGCTGGCGCGGGCTGCTCGCGCTGGTAGGCATCGTGGTCGCGTTCGCGGTGCTGGTGACGTTCCTGCTGCCGGCCCTGCGCGATGGCGCGCCCGCGGTTCCGGTGGCGCTGGTGGCGTCGGCGGCCATCCTGTACGCGGTCATCTATCTCGCCCACGGGGTCAGCCTGCGGACCAGCGCCGCACTGCTGGGCACCTTGTCGGCGCTGCTGCTGGCGGCCGGATTGTCGTGGGCAGCAATCCAACTGGCGCAGCTGACCGGGCTGTCGGACGAGCAGAACAGCACCGTCAGCGCGTATCTGGGCAATGTGTCGATCGGCGGCCTGCTGCTCGCCGGCTTCATCATCGGCTCGCTGGGTGTGCTCAACGACGTGACGGTGACCCAGGCCTCGACGGTGTTCGAGCTCGCCCACCTCGGCGGCACCCGGCGGGCGATCTTCGTGGGCGCGATCCGGGTGGGCCGCGACCACATCGCCAGCACGGTCTACACGCTGGTGCTGGCTTATGCGGGTAGTTCGCTGCCGCTGCTGTTGCTGTTCAGCGTCGCCAACCGCTCGCTGACCGACGTGTTGACCAGCGAGAGCGTGGCCATCGAGATCGCCCGCTCGGCGGTGGGCGGCATGGCGCTGGCGCTGTCGGTGCCGCTGACCACGGCGATCGCCGCGGTGCTGGCCAAACCTACTGAAAGCGGTTCCGCTCCAACAGGTCCAGCAGATAGCCGCCGTAGCCGGACTTGAGCAGGCTCTGTGCCCGCTCGGCCAGCTCCTCGTCGGTGATCCAGCCCTGCTGCCACGCGACCTCCTCGGGCACACTGACCTTCAGGCCTTGGCGTCGCTCCAGGGTGCGCACGAAATCGCTTGCGTCCAGCAGCGAGTCGAACGTGCCGGTGTCCAGCCAGGCCGTTCCGCGGGCCATCACCTCGACCGCGAGCTGACCGCGGTTCAGATAGATCTGGTTGACCTCGGTGATCTCATACTCGCCGCGCGCCGACTTCTTCAGGCCCTTCGCGATTTCGATCACGTCGTTGTCGTAGAAGTACAGTCCCGGCACCGCGTAATTGGATTTCGGCGTCTTGGGCTTTTCCTCCAGCGACAGCGCCCTGCCGTCGTCGCTGAATTCGACGACGCCGTACGCCGACGGGTTGGCCACCCAGTACGCGAAAACGGCTCCCCCGCTGATGGATTGGAAGCGGCTCAAGCTGGTACCCAGGCCCGGCCCGTAGAAGATGTTGTCTCCCAACACCAAAGCCACCGAATCGGTGCCGATGTGGTCGGCGCCCAGGACGAACGCCTGGGCCAGACCGTCGGGCCTCTCCTGCGTCACGTAGGTGATGTTGATTCCGAACTGCGAACCGTCGGCCAGCAGCCGTTGGAAACCGGGCGCGTCATGCGGGGTGGTGATCACCAGGATGTCGCGGATTCCGGCCATCATCAGGGTGGACAGCGGGTAGTACACCATCGGTTTGTCGTAGACGGGCAGCAACTGCTTGCTGATGCCCGTGGTGATCGGATGCAGGCGGGTCCCCGACCCGCCGGCCAAGATGATTCCGCGCATGGATGGCTCCTAATGCCTCAATCGGCCTATTCGACGGCGTCGGACTCGGTGAGCTCGGTGGCCGCCAGCGCCGACGCCAGGCTGTCGTGCCGGAACACCGAGGTGACGTGGTCGCGGACGACGCGAAATGCCAAGGCGTTGGTGGCCGCCCCCGGACCGTCGGGGCCGCCGGGTTTCTGCTCGGCGACGACGATGCCGTCGTGCACGTACATCTGGCCGAGCTGGGTGGTCGCCCGCTGCGAGTTCGCCCAGTTGCGCAGCGCCTGATGGCCCTGCGCCGCGCCGTGCGCGTCGCCGATTTCGATGTCGTCACTGGACAAGGCCACCAAGGTGTCGATGTCGGCGGTGTTGAGGGCGTCATGCCATGCCAGAACGGTGGCGATCTCCGATGTGGTCATGGTGTGCAAAGTACCGTGCGGCCCGCGGCTAGAGAGGCGTACGGTCCAACCAGCGCTCCCACACCCCGTCGTCGCCGAACAGCTCCACACCCGTATCGGCCAGCGGTCGTCGGCGCAATATCGCCAGCAGCAGCTCGGTCGCGCCGCCCCGCAGCGCGGCGCTGCCCTTGCCGTGCTCGTGCGACCAGGTGATCCGGCCCTGCTCGACGGCGACGGTCCACTCGCCCGCTTCCCCCAGGCCGGGGTCGGTGGCGTGCAGGTGCAGGGTGTCGCCCTCCTCGAGCGGAAGCGGTGCCCCCTCGTTGCCCGCCTGGATCGCGACCCGCTCCAGCCATTCGGTGATGCCGTCGGCGGCCACGTCGGGCGCCAACGCGAACTCACGACCCAGCGCGATCGCCGCGTCGGCGCGATGCACGGCGACCTCGTGCAACCGCCGCCGGACCCACCAGTTCGCCGGGCGCGATCCGAGGAACGTCCAGACCGGCGTCTCGACCCCGGTCAGCTCGACGGCGTCGATCAACCGCTGAGCGCCGCCGCGCAGCCAGGAGATCGCGCCGGCGGGATCGGGCGGCGGCTTGCCGCCCTCGACCGTGCGGGGATCGAGGTAGCTGTCCAGTTTTTCCCGCACGATCTGCGCCGCCCAGCGGTCGCCGCGGCCGACGTGCCGCAACAGTTGCCGCAGTGTCCAGTCCGGGCAGGTCGGCACCGGCGTGGACTCGTCGGCATCGCGAAAAAGCTCCGCGAAGGCCCGGTTCTCGTCGAGGAATGCTCCGGCGTAGTCCACGCGGGTCAGGCTACTCGCCATTCCCACAACCAAGGACTGGCCAGAAAGAGCAATTGGTCCCTATCGGCGGACTGGGCGATGTGCTGGGATCCTAGGGTCACAGACCGCCGGAGACGACCATGGCTCTACCCTTCATCCGCACCAATCGGGAGCGCGAGAATGTCGCGCTTGAGCGCGAACGAATCGCCGAGGAGCGGGAAGGCATCGCGAACGAGCGCGAACACCTCGCGCAAGAGCGTGAACTGGTGGTGTCCCGGCGTGAGCAGCTGACCGAGGGCGTGGAGCGCTGGGTGCGCTACCTCGAGTCACGCGCCATTCTCGCCAATCGCCGCGAAACGCTGGCCGACGAGCGCGAACGGATTGCGGACGAACGCGAAGCGCTGGCCGACCAGCGCGAACGAATCGCGGACGAACGCGAACGCGAGGCCAACGAACGCGAATTGGAAAGCGGTGCGGATCATCCCGGAGGTCGCAACCGGAACCATAAGCGGCGGGCGGCCGAAAGGGGAGAACGACACCAGGAGGCGGCGCTTCGTGAGCAGGCCAACGTGGAACGGGAGCAGGCGGCCAGCGAACGCCGATTCGCAAGGCAACGGGCCGAATACGAAGGTGAGCAGGCGACACAACCGAGCGAAGGACGGCGTCGTGACGGCTGAACCATCCCCACCAACGATAGGGACAGCGATGTCCAGCGCCGATGAACTCGCCGAGGCCGAGCTCGCCGAAGCGGTTACCCGAGCCCGTCAAAAAGCCGAGGTCGCGCTCGAAGCGGCGCAGGCGGCCCAGCGCTCTGCGGCCCGGAGCGTGGAACAATCCGCGGCCAGTCACGACCGAACCGCGGACTCATACGAAGAAGCAGCCGAACGCGACAAGCGTCGCAGCGACGAATACCGCGAACACGCGGCCGTGCATCGCCAATACGCGCAAGACGACCGCGACATGGCTAAGCAGCTGCTGCGAATGGCGGAGAGCGACTCGACCAAAAACTAGGGCCGCGGGGCGCCCAGCCGGTAGACCCGCCAGCCCGCCTGGTGCCAGCGGGCGACGTCCAGGCAGTTGCGGCCGTCCACGATGACGCGGGCCCGCACCCGGTCGGCCAGGTCGTCGGGGTCCATGTCGACGAACTGGCGCCACTCGGTGAGCACCAGCACCGCATCCGCGCGCTCGCAGGCCTCTTCGACCGAGACCGCGTAGTTCAGCGTCGGGAACAGGCGTTGCGCGTTGTCCAGGGCCTTGGGGTCATAGACGTTGACCGCGGCGCCATTGAGCTGCAGTTGACCCGCGACGTTGAGCGCGGGTGAGTCGCGCACGTCGTCGGACTCGGGTTTGAAGGCCGCACCGAGCACGGCGATGTTGGCGCCCAGCAGCGAGCCACCGCAGGCCGCGCTGGCCAGTTCCACCATCCGGGTGCGGCGGCGCATGTTGATGCTGTCCACCTCACGCAGGAACGTCAGCGCCTGGTCGGCCCCCAGCTCGCCGGCGCGCGCCATAAAGGCGCGGATGTCCTTGGGCAGGCAGCCGCCACCGAAACCCAAACCGGCATTGAGGAATTGGCGTCCGATCCGGGGATCGTAGCCCAGCGCATCGGCCAGCAGGCTGACGTCGGCACCCGCGGCCTCGCATACCTCGGAGATCGCGTTGATGAACGAAATCTTGGTCGCCAGAAAGGCATTGGCGGAAACCTTGACCAGCTCCGCGGTCTGCAAGTCGGTGACCAGGAACGGCACCCCGGCGTCGAGCAGCGGCCCGTACAGCTCGCGAACGGCGACCTCGGCACGCGTCGATTCCGGTTTGATGCCCAGCACGATGCGGTCCGGGTTGAGGGTGTCCTGCACGGCGTAGCCTTCGCGCAAAAACTCTGGATTCCAGGCGATTTCGACGTCGACACCGTGCGGCGCCAGCGCGGCGGCCCGCTGGTTCAGCTCGGCCGCGGTGCCCACCGGAACCGTCGACTTGCCCACCAGCACCGCTGAACTCGTCAACCGCGGCACCAGCGCATCGATCACGGCGTAGACATGGCGCAGGTCCGCGCCGTATTCGCCCTTTTTCTGCGGTGTGCCCACCCCCAAGAAGTGCACATCGGCGAAGTCGGCCGCCATGTCGTAGTCGGTGGTGAACCGCAGCCGGCCCGCAGCCAGGTTCTCCTTCAACAGCTTTCGCAGACCGGGCTCGTAGAAAGGGATGTCACCCCCGGCGAGCTTGGCGACCTTGCCGGGGTCGATATCGATCCCGAGCACGTCGTGTCCCAGTGCCGCCATCCCGACCGCGTGGGTGGCGCCGAGGTAACCCGTGCCAAACACGGTGCATCGCATACAACCGGTGTAGGCGGCCGCGATGAGCTAACTGCATCGTGAGGCTAAGCGGGAGGCAAACGGCAGATGACAGGTGGCCGCCGTCAGGCTTCGTGGCGATCGCGAGCGCGGCGCAGCCGGGCGAAGCAGGTCGCCACCATCGGGACTAATGGCGATCGCGAGCGCGGCGCAGCCGGGCGAAGCGGGTCGCCATCATCACAACTAGTGGCGGCCGAAACCGCCGTGACCTCCGCCGAAGCCGCCGTGGCCGCCGCCGAAGCCCGGAATTCCGGGGAATCCGCCGCCGCCGCGCGGACCGTCGTCACCGCCACCGTGCCCGCCTCCCGGGGGTCCACCGAAGCCCGGCCCGCCAAGGCCCGGGATCGGCAGCGGGATGGGCACCGGGATCGGCGCCACCGCGGGCGGAGGTGGCGGCGGAGCCGCCGGCGCGGGAGCCTCCGGCACCGGGATAGGCGCGGGGGCCGCCGGGGCCGGCGCGGGAGCGGGAGCTGGAACGGCCGCCGGCGCGGGGGCCTGCTCTGGAGCCGGCGCCTCGGGAGCCGGGGCCGCGGGAGCCGGGGCGGGTGCCGCCGGCGCGGGTGCCTGCTCTGGAGCCGGCGCAGCGGGAGCCGGAGCGGGCCGGGTGGGCGCGACAACGACGTTCTGGTTCGGGCTGGGCTGCACGTTGGCCGTCGGCCGGATGGCGATGGCCAGTGACACGACCAGTGCAACCACGCCGATGACGAAGATCCCCGCCACCGCGCTTCCCACCAGCTTGAACGAGCGGCGCTCGGGGTAATCCGCGTTGACCAGGTCCGTCGGGGCGTACGAGCCGGTGAAGAACTCGTCCGGGTCGTCGGGCACCGCGCTGTACGCGAGCCCGTCCGCGCCGGCCTCGCCCGGGGTTTCGAAGTAGCCCGGCGCCACGGCCAGCGGGTTGATCGCGCCGGTGCCGGGATCCTGCGCGTAAGCCAGCGCCGCGGTGGACGACGAGAACAGCGGCGCATGCGCCGACGCCAGCGCCGCGCCGCGGGCCAGCGCCGTGTCCGGTTCCTCGGGCGCCGTCAGTGGCAGCGTGGTCGCCGCCTCCAGGGCGGGCTTGATCAGCGGGATGTCGATGCCGGAGCCGACGACGAACACGGCGTCCGGGCGGCTTTCCATATTCTCCGCGCCGGAGACCAGACGGGTCAGCTCGGCTACGGCCGCCTCGTCGTCTTCGGGGAGCACCTGGCGCCGGACGTCGGTGATGGATCCGTCCGCGCTGTCGACGACGGCCAGCGTGGCGGTGTCCGGCTCGATGTACAGCAGGGCCGTCTGCGCGTAGTTGGTCTGGTGACCGACCGCCTGGGCCAGCGCCGCCGCGGCCAGGAAGGCCGAGACGAGCATCACATTTTCCACCTTGTGGGCGGCCAGCTTGTCGCGCAACGCGGCGGCCTCGAGGGGATCGGTGAACGTGACCCCGGTCGACGCCAGTTGATAGCCGCCTTCCGCCGCGCCCTGACGGGTCCCCAAGATGGCCGAAACTACCTGGTCCGAGGCGGTTACCGTTGCTGCATCAGCGGCCGCGGCGACGTCGAAATTGTCTTCATCGACGGTCGCGCCGTCGCCGTTTTCCCCCTCGACCAGCACCATCCGGACTGCCGTCGGCGCCATCGACACACCAAGTACGGTGTCCAAAGCTCCTCCAATAGTCGGTTGCTAGCCGTTCACGGCGGGGGCGGGCTCGTCGCACAGTGTGATGGCGCGAAACATCGCTGAGTCCCCACCGATATTCCCCTAAAGACCCGATTTTACGCTTGTTCGGCACTCGAGTACCGGCCCGGGACCGGCCCGCGACGGCTCTATGGGGACGGAATTCCGGGAATTGCGGTGCCCAGGTGGCGGTGCAGCCAGTCATCCCAATGTTGATGGTCGTCGGATCGAGGCGAGGGTTGCGGCGGCGACGCCGGCGCCTGGGACGGTGGCGACGCCGGCGCCTGCGACGGTGGTTCCGGCGCTGCCGGCGGCGGGAGCGGGCCCGTCGGGCCGGCGTCCGGATTCTGCGGCGCGACGACGTTCGTGCTGACGTCGGGCGGCTGGTCCGTGTGCGGGCGGATACCGAAGACAAGGGCCAGCGCCAACGCCACGATGCCGCCGACGAAGACCGTCGACACGGCGGCGATCGTCAAGACCGACTTGCGGCTGCGCCGCCGGCGAGACGGGGCGTCGGCAAGGGCATCGGATGCCGGGTCGTCTTCGGCGCTGTACGCGAGTTCAACGGCGGCGACCGAGGCGGTATGCGCGGCCGGCATCGCGACCGTTCGCGGCGCGCCCAGTCGCGCGTTCGCCGCGGCCAGCGAGGCGCCACGTGCCAGGGCCATCTCGGGTTCCTCGGGCGTGGTCACCGACAGCGCGGTCGCTGCCTCGAGCGTCGGCATGATCGACGGAATGTCGACCTCCGAGCCGACCAGAAACACCCCGTCGGGTCGCGCGCTCATCGACTCGGCGTCCGAGACCATCGCGGTCAGCTTCGCCAGCGCGGCGTCGTCGCTGCCGGGCAGCGGGTGCTTGTGCACGTCGGTGACCGTCCCGTCGGAGGTGTCGACGACCGCCAGGGTGGCGCTGCTCGACTCGACGAGCAGCAACGCGGTGCGGGCCCAGTTCGTGGCGCTGCCCATGGCCTGCGCCAGCGCGGCCGCGGCCATGACCGCCGAGACCAGCATCACGTTCTCAATCTTGCGTGCCGCCAACGTGTCTCGCAGCGCCGCCGCCTTGATCGGGTCGGTCCAGCTCACCCCGCTGGATTTGAGCCGATACCCGCCCTGGGCCGCGCTGTCCCGGGTTCCGAGAATGGCTGCGACGACGTGATTCGCTGCGGCGACAGGGGTTTCATCGCCGGCGACATCAAAACCGTTCTGATCGACAGTCACCCCGCCGGCGGCTTCACCTTCGATGAGCACCATGCGGACTGTCTCAGGTGCCATAGACACGCCAAGTACGACGTCCACCGCTCCTCCAGATCATCCGAAAATTGGTTGCTGTGCCATGTTTTGGAAGGTAACCGAACTCACAGACAGTTCCGGCCGCGGCCACACCCCCAATTCGCCACCATAGCGCGCCGGCGGCGGTGCACCCGTGAACGGCGAACGCGCTACCCGTGGCCGTGCCCACCCCCGAAGCCGTGGCCGCCGAACCCATGGCCGCCACCGAAACCATGACCCCCGCCGAATCCGTGACCGCCGCCGAACGGTCCGTGACCGCCGCCGAACGGTCCGTGTCCACCGAAGAGGCCGTGACCACCGAAGAGGCCGTGACCACCGAAGGGACCCTGATTACCGAAGGGGCCGTGGCCACCGCCCAGCCCGGGGACCGGCAGGCGGGGTGGCGGGACGAACACCGGCGGCGGCAGGACTGGTATGGGCGGAGCGGCGGGAGGCGGCGGTGCGACTGGAGCCGGCGGTGCAACGGGGCGTGGCGCGGCCAATGGCGGCGGCTCAATTTTCGGCTGAGCCTGCACTGGCGGCCCAGGATTGGGCGGCGTCGGCGCGGGGGCCGGGACGACGATGTTCTCGTTGGGGCTGGGCCGTAAGGCGACGGTGGGGCGAATGCTGATCGCCAGCGCGATTTCCAGCGCCACCACCGCCGCGATGAAGATCACCGCCAGCGTGCTGCTGACCAGCAGGAGAGACTTGCGCCGGCGGGCGCGTTCGTCCAGGCCGACAAGGGTTTTAGCGTCGGCGTCATCGTCGGCCACGGCGCTGTAGGCGACGTTGGTCTTGCCCTGGTCGACGTCGGCGGCCAGGGCGGCGATGTGGCTGCGGTATTCGGGCTGATATCCCGGCACCAGGCCGGGATATTGTCCGGCGAGGACGAGCGGGTCGACCTCTCCGGTGCCGGGATCCAGCGCGTAGGCCAGCGCGGCCGTCGACGACGCGAACAGCGGTGCATTCGCCGCCGCCAGCGCGGCGCCTCGCGCCAAAGCCATCTCCGGCTCGTCGGGCGCGGACAACTCGAGCGAGGTCGCGGCCTCCAACGCCGGCTTGATCAGCGGGACGTCGACGCCGGAACCGACCAGGACCAGGCCGTCCGGATGCGCTTCGAGCGCCCCGGCGGCGGCGGCCATGTCGACGAGTTCGGCTACCGCTTCGTCCTCGTCCTCCGCGAGGACCCTGCGGCGCACTTCCGAGACCGAACCGTCGGCGGTGTCAACCACGGCCAGGGTTGCGCTGTAGGGCTCGACGAACAGCAGCGCGGTGCGCGTGTAGTTGGTGGCGTCGCCGACAGCCTGCGTCAGCGCGGCCGCGGCCATGAACGCCGAGACCAGCATGACGTTTTCGACCTTGTAGGCGGTCAGGGCGTCGCGCAGCATCGCCGCCTCGACGTGATCAGTCCAGGTCACACCCGTCGACAGCAGCTGGTAGCCGCCCTCGGTAGCGCCTTCCCGGGTGCCGAGAATCGCCGAGACCACTTCGTTGGGGGCGGTGCCGGGCGCGGCGGTGCGTTGGGTGTCGACGTCGAAGCCGTCCTCGTCGACGGTGACCCCGTCGGCGCATTCGCCTTCGACGAGCACCATGCGCACCTTCGTCGGCGTCATCGAGACGCCGAGCACGATGCCCACCACCGCTAGGCTCTCCTGCTCATTTTGCTGCGCTGCTCAATGCCCCCCCATAGGCAGCACCACTATTCAGCGATCACCAGGGATTTCCCGCCACAGCTAAGCGCGGCCCGCGTGCCCGCACATATTGCTGGGCTGATGAAATTCTGGCGGGTGAGGCGACATTTATTGGCCAGCCTCAATAAGCTCGACAGTACTCGTGATCTCGGCAGCGGTAAGCCAATTGCTGTGAGTTGGTTGGCAAACCGGGCTAGTGGTGGCCGCCGCCCCCACCACCACCGCCGAAGCCGCCGCCACCGCCGCTGTGCCCGCCGCCGAAGCCGCCACCACCGCCGAAGCCGCCACCGCTGTGACCGCCACCGAAGCCGCCGAGACCACCGCCGCCAGGAGCCGGAGCGTGCCCGCCACCGAAGCCGCCGAAGCCGCCGCCGCCAGGAGCCGGAGCGTGCCCGCCACCGAAGCCGCCGCAGCCGCCGCCGCCAGGGGCCGGAGCGTGACCGCCACCGAAGCCGCCGGGGCCACCGCCGCTGGGGCCGCCTGCGGGGGGTGTGGGAACGTGGCCGCCGCCCAAGCCACCCGGAATGCCGCCAGGCGCCGGGGCGTGACCGCCGCCCAAACCACCCGGACCACCCGAACCCGGTGTCGGAACGTGGCCACCACCCAGGCCGCCCGGTCCGCCCGAACCCGGCGTCGGAACGTGGCCACCACCCAAACCACCCGGTCCGCCCGAACCCGGGGTGGGCACGTGCCCGCCACCCGAACCCGGTGTCGGAACGTGGCCGCCACCCGAACTGCCCGGTCCACCGGGGCCGCTCTCACCCGGCGTGGGCACGTGGCCGCCCGGTCCGCCCGAACCCGGCGTGGGCACATGCCCGCCACCTGAACCGCCCGGGCCGCTCTCCCCGGGCGACGGGTTGTGGCCGCCGCCGTAGTTACCGGGGCCGTTCGGCTTGGGAGGGGTGCCTTCACCCGGGGGCGTCTGGTGCGGCGGTGATTGCGGAATGCCGCCGCCGGCCTGCGGGGGCGACGGCGGCTGCGGGATGTGCACCGGAGGCTGGGGGGCCACCGGTTGCGGGATGGACAGATGCGGTGGGACCGCCAGCTGCGGGGCGCTCTCGACCGGGTTGGGAAGCGGGATGCGGACCGGCACCGGCACCGGCACCGGCACCGGGGGGACCACAACGGGGGCCGGGGGAATCGGGGCCGCGGGCAGCGGAGGGGCCGCCGGTGGAGGAGCCGCGGGCAGCGGCGCGGCGACCGGCGGGTTCAACGGCTGGGGTGCCGCCACCGGGGCGGGCTGGCTGAGCTTCGCCAGCGGTTCGGACGCCTGCACCGGCGCCGGGGCCGGCGCCTGCTCGGGGACGATGAGGTGTTGGCCCGGGGTGGGCTGCAGCGCAACGGTTCCCGTCGTCCGGATGCCGATCGCCAGCGCGATCTCGAGTGCCAGCACCGCACTGATACCGACCACCGCCAGGCCGCTGCCGATGAGCAGGACCGGCCGGCGCTTCGGCTGGCTCTCTTCGGGAAGGAAGAGCTTCTCGATGACGACGGTCGGCGAATCGGCGTCGTCGTCTCGCACCGCGCTGTAGGCGAGCTCGTCGTCGCCGGACTCGGGCCCGAACGGGGCATAGAGGTATTCGGGAAGGGAGTACTGGTCGACCGCGCCGGTGCCGGGGTCCTGCGCGTAGGCCAGCGCGGCCGTCGACGAGGCGAACAGCGGCGCGTTCGCCGACGCCAGTGCCGCACCGCGGGCCAGCGCCGTCTCCGGCTCCTCGGCCACACTCACGTCGAGGAACGTCGTCGACTGCAACACCGGCTTCAACGGAGCGACGTCGATGCCCGAGCCGACCAGGAACAGCCCGCCCGGCAGGAGTTCCAGCTTCTCCATCCCGGCGACCATCGCGCTGAGCTGCTCGGCGGCGTCGCCGTAGGACTCGGCGTGGATCTGTTGCTTGTAGACGTCCGGAATGGAACCGTCGGACGTTTCGACCACCGCCAGCGTCGCGGTGTCGGGCTCCACCAGCAGCACGGCGGTGCGCTCGTAACCCATTGCCCCACCGACGTTTTGCGCCAGCGCCGCCGCGGCCAGAAAGGCCGAGACCAGCATCACGTTGTCGATCCGGTGAGCGGCCAGCGCGTCGCGCAACGCCGCGGCTTCGAGGTGATCCGTCCACGTCACGCCGATGGACGACAGCTCAAGGCCCGCCTCGACCGCGCCTTCGCGGGTGCCGAGGATGGCCGAGATCACCTGGTCGGGCCCGGTCGCGGTGGCCGGATCGTCGGCGTCGGTGACGTCGAACGTGTCCTCTTCCACCGTGGCGCCGTCGGCGTATTCGCCTTCCAGGACGACCATTTGGATCGATGACGGTGCCATCGACACCCCGAGCACGATATCCAATACAAACCCCTCCAAAGGTATTGCACGATGAACCATGGCCAGGCGGAGGAAAAAAACCATGGCTAACTAAGTATCGCGCAGAAGGGGTGCGTGAGAGCGCTGTAGAACCTATGTAGTCCTTATGAAGTTCTGATAGGAGCGCGACGGGGTCGGTCCTCGCTGGCCCTGATACTTCGAACCTACTTGCTTACTGCCGTAAGGGTGTTCGGCGGGACTGGTCAACCGCAGAATGCACAGCTGACCGATCTTCATGCCCGGCCACAGCGTGATCGGCAGGTTGGCGACGTTGGACAACTCCAGCGTGATGTGACCGCTGAAGCCGGGGTCGATGAACCCGGCGGTCGAGTGCGTCAGCAGGCCGAGTCGGCCCAGCGACGACTTGCCCTCCAGGCGTCCGGCGAGGTCGTCGGGCAAGGTGATGAGTTCCAGCGTCGAGCCGAGCACGAACTCGCCGGGATGCAGCACGAACGGCTCCCCGGCGACGGGTTCGACCAAGCTGGTCAGCTCGTCCTGCTGCTTGGCCGGGTCGATGTGGGTGTAGCGGGTGTTGTTGAACACCCGGAACATGCAGTCGAGCCGCACGTCGATGCTGGACGGCTGCACCAGGCTCGCTTCGAACGGGTCGATGCCCAGCCGCCCGGTGGTGATTTCGGCCCTGAGGTCCCGATCGGAGAGCAGCACGCGACGAGCCTAGCCGCTGCCCATGGCGTTCAGCGGAGATAGACCTCGTTGCCGCTGGGATATCCGCCCCCGAAAGTCGTGACGTGCACGTGGTCGTAGTGCCCGAGCCGGCTCGCTTGCGCTCCGCCGGGCGTGTAGTAGACGCCCCGCCAGATCGCATCCTGGATGGCGAACCGCTCGGCGTGCGCCAGCACGTAGGTCACGACCGCATTGCCCAGCGCGATGCCCTCGGCCGACTGCGGGTTGGGAATCATGACATCGAGCGCCAGGCCGAGGGGGTGCCACGGCAGCGGATCCGGTCGCACTCCCCCGATCTCGTGGATCTGGGGGAAGTCGGCGGTGATGCTGCGCGCGGTGAGGATCGTGCGGATCTGCAGGCCCTGTTCAGATGCGATGTCGGCGGTCAGGAAGCGGGCCCGGGTGTGATACCGCGAGGCCGCGGCAGGCTCGCCGTCAGCGAATCCCTTAATGAGCCGATTCGATGCCGCGGTCACGATTTCCACGCAGCAGGGAGCGGCGTGCTGGACAACGGATTTGGCCTCGTCGTCGTGCGCAAATGGGTGGACGTCTGCGGATACCGCGAAGAACGCCAGGGCGGGTGCGAGCACCGCAGCCAGGGACACCGACGGTTTGCGCCGCTTCCTGGCTAATTCGTGTCGACCCATCCCGAGCACATTACGTTGCGATAACGAAATAATAAATGCGGGCCCGTTAAGAATCGCGCCATACCCGCTTAGATTCCGGGCACGGTGTCGTAGCAAGTAGGCGGCGATGTTTGGTCGTGGCGCTGGCACGACCCCGCGCGCGATGGGGGTCGCGAGGCCGCCCGTACGGACCGGCATCCGCCGCGCCGGATGCTAGCCTGCTGAGGCGACTGTGCCGATGTAGTTCAATGGCAGAACATCAGCTTCCCAAGCTGAATACGCGGGTTCGATTCCCGTCATCGGCTCCACGAAATCGCAGGTTAGAGCGATTTGGTTCACTCGAAATCTCTACGTTGACTTGAGACTTGTCGCTACTTTGTCGCTCTTGCGAGGTTGCCACCCGCGGAAACCCGTTTGCTGACGCGTGGGACCACTGGGATACTTGGGTCCGGAGGTACTCATGGGCTACGAGCGACTGGCGTGGATCGGCACGACGATGATCGCACTGACAGGAATCATCATCGGGGTCCTGCCACTTGATGCCGGACCGCGATGGGTGTGGTTGATCGTCGGGATTGCGCTCGGGATCGCGGTCGCGGTCACGTACCCGCGTGTCTGGCCGAAGGGGTCATCACGCGGGACCCCACAGAAGCCAGTCAAGCAACGCCTGACAACTGGAAAGGGCTCCCGGGTAATCCAGGCGGGTGGCGACGTCGACTTGAAGGGCGGGATGGGTGACCATAAGTGAGCGGCTGGTGGCAACGTTTAAGGGCGGGTGACCGAAGCACGGTTATCCAAGCTCAGAATGTCGCCATTTCGACCAACGTCACGTACTCCGACGTGCGCGATATCAGCAAAGATGTAGTACAACATGAGATGGAAAAATTCAGTTCCACAGCCATTGAAATATTTTCGCAACGATTCGAAGAATTTGTTTTAAACTATTACACCCGGCAAGCTACAATCGCGCCCGAGGGATTGAATTCACTCAATGATCCGTTCATGCAACGTGCTTTAAGAACAGCCCATGTCGAGTACGGAGCTTCAGGCAATGCCGATACCGGCGAAATGCTAGCCGATCTATTAGTGACGTTATCCACATATGAGCCGCAGCGCTTCCAGGCAATTTGCCTAAATGAGGCATTGTCTGTAGTTCCCAAGCTTAGGAAGAATCAGATTGCGGCGCTCACCGCTTTACTAATCACCAGCGGTGTCCAATTAAGCGCTGGATTTCTCGCAGATTACTACAAGCTGCTGCGGGATCACCTGGCACCGTTATCTACTTTGGTTCCCGATGATCGATTGTCTTACCGGCACATGCAGTTCGCTCAGGTTGGCTGGATGAATACTTCTAAAATCAGATCGTTCGGAGGAATGATACAAAATACCCTTCCTGGCCTGTTTACCGAAGGCATCCTCCAAGCTGACGTGCCGGAACCGCTTCGCGTCAATCCCCCTATTTGGGTCAAACACGAGCGTTATAACGAGCGTGTGAGGATAAATGCACCAAACTACGCTGCGATTGACGCTCTCGCGAATGCCCATCCGGTTATCGTGCCATGGGTGAGTAACTTGAAAGAGCAAATGCGCCGCGCGCTCACGAAACCGGAAGACATCGAGAAGCAGATTATCACTGAAATCCCCGAAATGGAGCGCTTGATCAGGATTTGGAACAATGCCGAACTTGGTTATTTTGAACTCACATCGATCGGGATCGTGATCGGCCACGCCAATTGGAAGCAGATGGGCACCGGCCCGATTGTTGACCTTGATAGCGCGTTTCCCTCGTCAGACGCTTAGCCCCGTCGTCGCATCGCAACCACCTTGTCACAACGCCGCCAGGGCGTCTTGTGGTGTCGGCTCGCCGGGTTGGCGTTTTAAGGCGATAAGCTCAGCGATTCACGACGGTTTTGCCCGATAGCCGATTCGTCCTCACAGACGAGGTGCCGGCAAGACCGCACTTCTCGTGGAGGCCCGGGCGCAACGGACGACCTGCAACAGCATGGGGTGTCCATGTGTGGCGGTTGCGCTATCGACCCGGCGTGGGAGATAGGGTCACGCCGGATGCGGCGAACTGATTGGACCGTAGAAACCGTCGGTCGCAAGGCGAGACGCCTGGCGGGCCGCTCCGCGACTTTGCAAATCGGTTGGTCCTGAATACCCCCTCAGTACCCCCAGCACGACCGAACCGGAGCCGTACGAGCGCCGCACCATATCCGTGCGCCAGACGTACCGAAACCGCACTTCTAGCTGAAATTCCAGGTAGCCGCTCGGACTCTGAGCAGGCCCGGTAGAAACTCGGCTCGCGCAGAACATCAGCTTTCAAGGTGAATAACTGCCATCCCGGGGGATTGTGAAACCCCAGCCTTGCGAGGACTTCACCGCGGGGTCGGCGAGTTCTCTGTTCAACCTTCCGCGTTCCACCATTTCTGCTCCGCGGGTGGTTCCTGACGATGCAAAGTCAGATCGCCAGCAATGACCGAAGGTACTCGGAGACGTCGTAGTGGTAGTAGTAGACGCTTACGGAGACGGAGAGCCGTTTTTGCATCGTGGGTATCGGCGCGGCTGTTGTACACGACTACCTGCGTGAAGTCGGTTTTGCTATCAGTTGGAGGTCCGGTGTAGGTCTCTAGCGTGGGGTTGTCGGGTCGATCCGCCCAATATGTGGTGTATGGGGCGCTCCAGTCGCACGCTTCGGCATAACGCTTGATGCGGCATAGCGACGCTCGCAGGTCTGGATCTTCGCTCGGCCGAGGCAGTGCAAGGTCAGGTCCGGGCTGTCCAAGCAGTTGAAGTCCTTGGTACAGCAGTCGCAGTCCCTCCGTGTATCGCGGGGGGGGCATCTCGGCCGCTGATAAAAGCAGATTCCGTACGCTATCTCTATCGGGTCGTTCGCGGCCGTTAATCATGTCCCACGCCTTAATGATCGCCGAATCCGCAAGTGCCGGAAGTTCGCGCGGTATGTCGGCAATCCACGGCGCGGATTGGCCAGTGCGCAGCGCGTAGTAGCTGGCGACGAGCACGTCTTCGAAAGCCGAATGCGATCTGTTACTAAGGGCCTGGTCAATGAGCCTTGGCGCGATGACCGACGCGTAGTCCAGCTGCCCCGTGCAAAGGTAGCCAAGCATCGCAGTGGCCAATGGAGACTGACCTACGACCCGGAATGTGACTCTGTCATCGACCTCGACGCGACCAGAGGCTGGCAACAGAGTCATCGTCACATTTCGCGCAGGCGGCAATTGGACGACTCGCCAAATAGTGTGCATGCCACCGAATTGGATGCAATCATCCACCCCATCGAGTTGACTGTCGTTATCCCTGTCAGCGGTAATGCGGATGACCGGGCGCCCATACCGTCGTTCAATCATTTCGGGGTCTAGCTCACGTGGCTTACTAGTACTGGCCTGCCAGCGCCGAACCCACAAATGCTCGTCGGACAACGATCGCCATCGCTTGATTCGGTTCAAACTGAGGGCCGATAGATACTCGGACATCTGTGATGGCTGGACCGACCGGAGCATGCGTTCAAGTCGCCACTGTAACGGAGGGGTGATTTCGCTAAATCGGTCAGCGAAACCACCTGGGTCATATGCCCGTTCTGGCAAAGATTCTGCGAGGCTCGGAATTTGTTTGGGTGCTGTCAGATCAATGTTGATGGTCTCATCGGCTGACAAATGCGCAGTCGCCGTGCGGTATTGACCTGAAGGAAGAGCCGCGCGAATGAGATAGGTACCCGGTGGTACTTCTAATTCAGTTCGGTTGCCGGCAGTCAGCAGTTGGGAGGGTACACCCGCCTGCGATTCACCCAGCAACTCGCATGCGACGACTTCCCCAACGGCGAGATCAGTCGGGTCCAGATACACGCGGAGACTACTGGTCATTACGAGACCACCACCGCGGTGTTGTACCCGGGAGGCAATGCGGGCAGGTCTGTCTCGCTGTGTTGATAGCTGCCATTTGGAAAGTCAATTTTCAGGTTATAAAAATCGGCCGGCAACTCGTACGACCATCCGCTGGGGCGCACACTCGGTGCTGGTGTGGGGTCGCTCGAATCTCGATAACGGCTCAGCGCGAGATTTGCTTGGGGAACCGCCGCGCTGGGGTCACAGTCGATGATGACCGGGACGGTCGGCGAGCACGGGAGGATATGAAAGGGGCTGATCCCGACACAATTACGCATTTCAGCGCGCTGCTTCTCCGGAGGCAATAGCTGAGTGACAGCCCGCATGACGTCGGGCATAGTGACTACCCAGTTAGCGGCATCCTTGCGGCTGCCAAGTCCGTCTAGCGCCCGGACCAGCGATTGCGTGAAAAGTGTCGGCATGTCCGGGTCGGGGTCACCGTACGCCGTCCCGCCGCCGGACGTTGCCAATAAGAGCGCAGCGTTGTTGCGTGATTCTGCGTCGAGCCACGGGTCAAGCAGATCAGGGGCGTCTCCCGAAAGCATTTTGTAGAACTTTGGGAGAATGTCGCGACATGTGTCCATGAAGTAGTATTGCGTGCGAGCTTTACACCTATTCATCGCGAGATAAAGTTTACCGACGTCGACGGTATTCTCAAGAAGCCGATTTTTGGACTTCCCGAAGTCTTCGAGCAAAATGAACTGAGACTCACGTTCGACGCCGTGGCCGCAGCAATAGAACACCGCAACATTGTTCGTGTTGCTGTCACAGCGGTCTTTCCAGCGATCAAACGCATTCTTCACATTTGCGGCAGAAGGCTCTGCGACTTTGGCTATCTTTCCGTCTGGTTTGGCGTAATTCAACTGAGGGGACACCAGCAGTTCAACTGTTCCAAGGGTGGCAGAAGGGTGGTTAATACGGGTGATCCAGTCAACAAATGCGAGAACCGAGCGTGGTGGACTCGTCAGCTGCTTGAGGCCGAAGGTGAAGTGGCGTACCGGTTTGCGGCCACCTACGAGGTGTCTATAGCTGCCGACACCGATGGCAAGAACGTGGACCTGCGGGCCGCTTTTCGGTCGATTAATAATCAGCGTCATGCCATGGGGTCCTCATGATTTACTGAGAACGCGGGCCGCCAGTCGCTGGTGAAAGCCCGGTTGCAAAAAATACTGACCGTGAGCGTTTAGCAATGAGCCTGTCGGGAAGTCAAAATCTTCGACGCCGTCAATGATTGGGGCAACCCGAAAACCGAGAAGGTCACTGTAATCGAAGACGTTGATCCACCGTTCTATGTTGGAAGGCATTTCGACTTTTGGTCTGGATTTCGTTGGAACAGCTTCGTCGCTCTTCGCAAAAAGCTTCAGCTCTTCGAAGAATCCGACTTGGGTTCCTGCGGTGATCAACAGCGGCACTTGCGTAGTGGTGAGATCGCTGGTGAGCAGATCATAGACGATGTTGCCACCCATGCTATGCGCGACGATGACCAATCTGTCATCTTCCTCAACGGAAGCTGCGGCGCTTTTGATGGCTTTGGACACCTCTTCGCGAATAGAGCCAGCGGAATTCTGCTGGTGGAGGTAGACAAAAACATCACCCAAAAACCCCACGACGCCGGGCACGAATGCCGGCCGGATCAAGTCAGAAGCTTTTCGGCCAACACCTCCTGTCGCGGCTGTTTTCAGCTTCGTGGCGCCCGCGCGAATAGTCCCCCAAACGCCCTTGACTTTGCTGCCCAGTCCTAGGGTTTCCGTGTTGTCCGCATGCTTGCGACTTGCGTACGTTGCCACCTCAATTTCAAGCCGATCCAGCAGGTCGTCGTCATCGGCGACCGCTGCAAGCCAGTCCGGCGATGGGTTGGCGGACGCATACGCATACGCGAAAGCGCCTAATGCGGCAAAGTCGTCGACCTCGTCAAAATCGTCGGGGTCAGCGTCGATAACAGACGCCGCCCATAGCAGATCGACCGCATCGGACAGCGATCGTCGCGCTACCGGCAGGATGGCATGGTCGGACGGTTCGAAATCGCCCATAAGAAGCGCACTCGCGTAGAGTTCCGCCAACGCCTCTTTTTCCGATCCGAGCTTCTCGACATTGTCACCGGCCGGTAAGGACGCTCCATTCCAGCGCAGCCTACCGCCGAGATGTCCCCAGTAGGGGTTGACGATCTGAACCGCCGTTCCGTCGGAGCGGCGGTGTGAACCCAGTAGGAATTGACGGAAGAGCGCGTCTCGCGCCTTTACTCCAGCGTCATACTTCGGACCTCCGCGGTTGGCGACGCCATGAATGAATACGAGCGGCATGTTTCCTTTACCTCGCTTCTCGTAGATCGTGTGCACAGGCAGATCGCACAACATCGAACTCACCTGGTAAGACTTGGCTGGGGAATAGCTGAATGGATTGGTACGCTGCTGCACCACCACACGACCAATGCGTGGATTCCGATGCCGCCGGATTCATAATGCCGCCCGCTCACACACCGAACATGCCACCGCGATGCGGGCCCCGACCCCCAATTCATCGGCCACGGCCACCTCCTACCGACGTATAGATCACGCTAGCAACCGAGCTAGCGCGATCGCTCGGCTTTCAGCTGATGCACAGGCGCCGCAATTCTGGATCGATGGTCTCGATCTCGCGCATCCGCGGAGCATATGGGTTGCATGCCACGCTGCAGCACTTCACTTGACGCGCTCCTCCTTCGCAAGGCCCTCCTTGGCTGTAATGGCCGAACAGTTCGCACGTACCCCGTCAGTACCCCCAACCCAATCGAACCGGGACCGTACAGGCGCCGTACCTCATCCGCGCGCCAGACGTACCGAACAGCCTTCTAGCTGGAATTCCAGTTGACCACTAGAGCTTCTTGACCTAGCGGAGCAGAAAATCTGTTCGAGCGTGGAATCAGCTTCCCAAGCTGAATACGCGGGTTCGATTCCCGTCATCGGCTCCACGATCCATCTGGGAAATACGTTCGAATGCCCCCGCGGCGTCGGCGGCTAGGTGCGAGGGCTGTCCGCAGACGACGGAACCTGAATCGGTGGGAGTTTGTTGCCCGGCTTGATCGACGAACAGTTCTGCGGCGCCGGCAGTCCGGCGAAGCGCTCCTTTATCCAGGCGATCGCATTCGGCACCCACATCCGGATGCTCCAGATGTGGCTGAGCGAGTCGTACTGTTCGTAGTGGACGGTCGTGCCCTTCTTGCAGTAGTCGCGGGCGAGCGTGCGCACGTCGCCAGCGATCATCACACCGTCGCCGGGGCCGATGTCCGGTTTGTCGCCCGGTGTGCCTTCCCACTGAGCACCATTGGCGCCCTGGCCGATGAACAACGGGATCGTCGGCACATCGCCGGTGCCCATGATCAGCTGGTTGGCCAGCACGGCGAAGAACGGCAGTTTCTCGGGAGTCGGGTAGGCCGGCTTGGCGAGCTTCCGCCACGTCAGACCCGGGTAGTGGCCGAGGACATCGATGATCGACGCGGTCCGCAGCTTGTTGTAGAGCTGCACGCCGTAACCACTGAGATCGTTCCTGAAATCCCTTTTGAACGCCCGCCCGAGGCCGACGAGCGCCATCGGCATGACGCCCGGCCAGAACAACGAGCCGTCGACGTAGTGCAGATTGCGCGCCGGGTGGACCAGCACGCCGCCCATCGCCGCGCCGATCAAGCGCGCGTTGACATCGGGCGCGTACCTCGGGGCGAGCTCGGCGGCCCACTCGGTGGCGATCGCACCGCCGGAGTAGCCGAGCATCGCCACCTTCGCATCGCTCGGGAGCCCGACAGTCGGCGAATTGAAGGCGGCGCGGATCGAGTCGAGCGTGTTGTGTCCGTACTCGCGGACCGCGGCGAAGCGCGCCTCCTGGCCTTCGGTGTCAGGGACGATGACCGTGTATCCGTCGGCGAGGAATGGACCGAAGACACCCGCCTCGACGTCAATGATCATTCCGCGGAGCCTGAATCCGCCCGAGATCGAGTACGACGGCTCGTCGTTCTGGTTGAGCGAGTCGTAGGCAGACTGGTACGAAATCACCCTCTCCGCATCGAGTAGCTCGTTCGGCGGCTGAATGACCGAAGTGACGTTGACGGTCGGGTCGCCGGTCTGGCTGGTCGACCGATAGAGCAGCTGTGTTGTCTTGAGCAACGTCGGGATGCCGAATACGTGGTAGGGAACGCTGCGAGTCTTCAGTACCGTTCCCGGCGCGATGTCCGCCAGCGGCTTGCTGGCGGTGTATTTGTAGAACGGATCATTCTTCGGCTGCGGCGCCGCCACCCCAACGGGCGCGCCACTCGGAATGGGATACCAATCCGTTGGTCGCAGTGGTCCGGTCATAACTGCCCCCTTAATCGTGGGCACCATGTTGCGCTCCGGGCGCAGCCCACAACAGGGACTTTGGACCTGCGATGGGCGTACCGTGACCATATTGGGAACAAGCAAAACCATCTGAACCGAAACCGCAGCTGCAGTTGGCATTTGAATCTGCCGACAGTCACACCGGCCAGCTTTCGGATAGCGACCACCGGGCCTGGAATAGCTTTTCATGCTGGATAAGCGCGTTCGATTCCCGTTATCGGCTCCACGATGAGCAGCGGTAGCGCTGCGCGAACCTTTCGAACATGCAGTTGCACGACGTGTTCGAATGCGTTGGCGGCGAACATAAGGCGGTCCGCCGACTATTCGAGACAGCGTCCGCCAATCGAGTTCGGTTGCCAAGTCCGCGCCGGATCGCCGAATGCCTTCTCCAAGCTCGAGTTGTCGCCAGTCGAGTCGATCGATGTGTGCCACTTTTTCGGCCGGGGTCGCCAAGGACTACGGACTTTCCATGGTGCTTGGCGACCCCGTTGCGTGACAACGTCGTCGTAGATCCAATACGGAAGGAAGCACGCATGAACGACATGACCGTCGCCGCCACCGTCACCATGCTCTGTCGCCCCGGCACCGAGATGTTCGTTCTGGTCGACGCCGACGAGCTCGAAGCCCGCAAGGACCGCCGCGTCCCGCGTCCTGAATAGTCCACTCCCCAACCCTCGTCAGAAAAGGAACTCCCCATGAGCACTTCGAAGAACATCACGGTCGTCGGCGCCACGGGCATGATCGGCGCTCAGGTCGTCGACCTGCTAACCGCCGCCGGGCATCGGGTGACCGCCGCATCGCGCTCCTCAGGGGTCGACGCGGTCACCGGCGACGGCGTTGACACCGCATTCGCGCATGCCGACGTCGTCGTCGACGTCCTCAACTCACCCAGCCTGGAAGACGGCCCGTCGCGGGACTTCTTCACCAATTCGGCGACCACTCTGCTCTCGGCCGCCCAACGGGCCGACGTCGGGCACTATGTGCTGCTATCCATCGTCGGCGTCGACAAGCTGAGGGGTCGCGGTTACCTGGAGGGCAAGCACAGCCAAGAGGAGCTGGTCGCGTCGTCCAATCTGCCGTACACCATCGTCCGGGCCACCCAGTTCCACGAGTTCACCGACGGCATCGCCGCCTCGCTGATCGTCGACGGGCAGGTCCAGGCTCCGGACGCGTTGATCCAGCCGGTCGCCTCGGCAGAGGTCGCCGCCGTCGTGGCCCGGGTCGCCGGCGACACGCCGCTGCAGGGCGTCCTCGACCTCGGCGGCCCGGAGAAGATGACGTTCGCCGAGATGGCCCGCGCCGTTCTGGCCAAGCAGGGCAAGGACGTGCCGATCAACGTCGACCCAGAGGCCACCTACTTCGGCACGCCCGTCGAGCACAACAGCCTGGTGACCGGCGAGGGCGCCGAGATCGCGCCGACACGACTCGGCGATTGGCTGGATCAGCGATGACCGCCCAACTGAACGACGCCAGCCCCTCGTCACTGGGTCACCGTTTCGACGACGTCGTGCTGCGGCGGCATTCCACGCGAATGTTCCTGCCCGACAAGCAAGTCCCACGCCGACTGTTGCAAGAGGCCCTGACCCTGGCGATGCGGGCACCATCGAACTCCAACGTGCAGCCGTGGCACGTGTTCCTGACCACCGGCGCCCGGCGCGAACGCCTCGGGGCCGCACTCGCGGCGGCGGTGCGCGCCACTTCGCCGCCCTCGCTGGGTCTGCCGGAATCGCACAACCAGCTGCGCCGTCAACTCGGCGCACTCCTCTACGGCGCGATGGGTGTTGCCCGCGACGACGCCGCTGGCCGCCGGACCGCACAGCTACGCAATTGGGACTTCTTCAACGCCCCGGTCGCCGGAATCGTCTGCATGCACCGCGACCTCGGCCTTCCCGATGCGATCGGCGTGGGCATGTTCCTGCAGACGTTGCTGCTCGCGCTCACCGATCGCGGCCTCGACAGCTGCGTCCAGGTGTCCACGGCGCTCTATCCCGACGTCGCCCGCGGCCAACTCGGCATCCCCGACGAGCTGGTTGTCCTGTGTGGGTTGTGCATCGGCTACGAAGACCCCACGTTCGTGGCCAACCACCTCGACATCCCTCGCAACCCCGTCACCGACAATGTCGTATTTTTCGAGGACTGACCCACACCGACACCGCGGGCAGCATCCTCGAAAAGGGCCCACGGTGACCAGGGGATCACGCGGATTTAATTCGCGTCCTCACCTCCGCACTGTGGGCGCCCTCGACGCCCGCCAGTACCCGAGCATTAACCGTATTGAAAGTTGCCGCGCATCAGCGGCTTTCGCCGGCTGATAGCTTTACCCCATGGGTGCCTTGGATGGACGCGTGGCCTTTATCACCGGCGGGGCTCGAGGGCAGGGCCGCGCGCACGCGTTGGCGCTGGCGAGCGAAGGAGCCGACATCGTCGTCGGCGACGCCCCGAATGCGATGGCGGACCTGACCTACCCGCTGGGCACCGAGGACGATTTGCGGCAAACGACCAAGCTGGTCGAAGAGCTGGGCCGGCGTTGCCTGCCGCTCACCCTGGACGTGCGCGATTCGACCGCCGTCGGCGCCGCGATCCAGCAGACGGTCGCCGACATGGGCAGCCTCGACATCGTGGTGGCCAACGCCGGAATCGTCAGCACCGGGCTGCTGGAAGACGTCAGCGACGTGGTGTGGCAACAGCTGATCGACACGAACCTGACCGGCGCATTTCACGTCCTGCGGGCCGCCATACCGGTGATGCGGCAGCAGCGGTTCGGCAGGATCGTGGTGACCTCCTCGATGGGCGGGCGCATGGGCATCCCGGAGCTGGCCGCGTACAACGCCACCAAGTGGGGTGTCATCGGCCTGGCGAAGTCGGCCGCCCTGGAGGTCGCCAAGGAGGGCATCACGATCAACGTCGTCTGCCCGACCACCACCCAGACACCGATGGTGCAACCCACCGGAAGCGATGACGTCCCCGACGACTTGGTGCGCCGGATGACGAAAGCCAACCCAATACCGCAGCCCTGGCTGCAACCCGAGGACGTCAGCCGCGGCGTGCTGTATCTGGTCACCGATCCCGGGGTCATCACCGGAAGCGTGCTCGAGATCGGCCTCGGCGGCAGCGCGCGCATGCACTGACGAACGGCTGAGAAAAAGCGCCCGCGCGAGTTGGGCGGGCGGCACGTCGCGCCGTCAAATGAGGTGTCCTGAACGCTACTGACGGCGGCTGAATGTTCGCTACGCTTGACCCCGATCCATACGTCGCCTGGGAAGTTAGGGCCAGGTAATGGCTGAAAGACCCAAGGCTCGCGCCCGGGCGCCGGGACCGAGCGAGATCGTGGCGGAGTTAGCCGCGGCCGGATTCGACAATGCGCGCCAAATCGCCCGGGGCGCCGCCGGAGTGGTCTATTGCTGCCGGGAGACGGCGCTGGGGCGCAACGTGGCCATCAAGGTGCTACCGACCTTCATCGACGACGCGGGCCGGGAACGTTTTCTCCGCGAGGGCTATGCGATGGGCGGCCTTTCGGGGCATCCGAACATCGTCAATATCCTGCGGGTCGGCGTGACCCCGGGAGGCCGCCCCTACATCGTCATGTCGTACTGCCCCGCGGGTTCGCTGGGTCTACGGGTCCAGCGCGAGGGACCCATCGCCTGGCCGGAGGCGGTGCGGATCGGGGTGAAGCTTTCCGGCGCACTGGAAACCGCGCACCTGAGCGGCACCCTGCACCGCGATATCAAGCCGGCGAACGTGCTCGTCAACGACTACGGCGAACCGCAACTGACCGACTTCGGGACCGCCCACGTCGCCGGTGGGTATGAGACGGCGGCCGGATTGTTCTCCGGCACAATCGATTACCTTGCGCCCGAGGTGATGGCGGGCGATCCCGCGACGGTCGGCAGCGACGTGTATTCCCTTGGCGCCACTCTCTATTCGCTCATCGCCGGCAACGCCGCCTACGAGCGCCGCGGCGGCGAAGACCTGCTCGCGCACTACACCCGGATCAACAGCTCGCGGGTCCCGGACTTGCGCCCCAGCGGAATCCCCGACGCGGTCTGTCTGGCGATCGAGATGGCGATGTCGCCCGACTCGGTTGAACGGCCGGCCTCGGCGGCGGAGTTCGGTCGCGGGTTGCAGGAAAGCCAGCGCCGCAACGGATTGAAGCCCGACGCCATGGCAATCACCGCCGCCGGCGCCGGATCGGGGCGCGCGATGGGGACCTGGTCGGGTCTCTCGAAGGCGCGGACACTGTCGCCGGGCGGCCGTGGCGGGACAACGGCCACACCGGCGTCGAGACCGCCGCGGATCGCCAAACCGGGCCAACGGAGTTCCGACTCCGAAAGCGCCACCTCACTGATCAGCCCGCTCAACGATCACAAAAACACGGCTGCATCGTCGCGGCCCGCCGGCGCGCAGCACTCCAGTCGGCACGGCCCATCCTCGGACACACGTAGGCCAGTTCCCGCTGCGCCCAACACATCTGAGCCGACCGAGGCAATCGCCGAGCACACCAGCGTCACCGATGCGATCACGTCGTCGGGTTCCGCGGACCCACCCGAGGTCGCGCGGCGCGGGCCGGCCGCCGGGGCGGTGGCGTGGTTGGGCTCGTCGGGCAAGAAGCGGAACCGCGTGACGGCGCCGTTGATCGGGGTGGCGATCGTGGTGGCCGTGCTGGTGCTGGGCAGCGGCGTCTACGTTCTGCTCACGCAGGGCAACAGACACCACAACGCCGCCGCGAGTCAACCGAGCGGCCAGGCGGTGAAGTGGCGGCCGATCACGAACGCCCGCATCGCGCGCCAGGCGGCTGCGACCACGCAGGCCGACGGCACCATCTGGATCTTCGGCGGATTGGGCAGCAACCGCGCCCTCGTCGCAAACCACGAGGGCTATGACCCCGTCATCGACAGCTGGAAAAGCGGCGACGATCTTCCGGTTCCGGTTCAGCACGCGATGTCGGTGACCTGGCAGGGCAACCCGATCGTGCTCGGCGGCTGGCGCACCGCAGGGCCGCAAAAGGTTGCCACCGACCAGGTTTGGCGGGTGGTCAACAGCCACTGGGTCGAGCTGCCCCACATGTTGCAGCCGCGGGCGGCAGCGGCGGCGGCGGAGGTGGGAGGCCGCATCATCGTCGCCGGCGGGGTCGATTCCAACGGCGCGCTGCTGAACACCGTCGAGATCTTCGACGGCAACTCCTGGACCCTGGGCACCCCGATCCCGACTCCCCGGCAGATGCTGGCCGCCGCGTCGGACGGAAAGCTGATGTACACAGTCGGCGGCAACAACGGAACCGCCGACCTGCCGACGGTCGAGGCCTATGACCCCGCCGCGAAAAGCTGGGCGCGCCTACCCGACCTTCCCCAACCGCGCGGCGACCTCGGCGCGGCGATAGCCGATCGGCGCCTGGTCGCCGCCGGGGGACAGTCGGCGGGGCAAGTCCTCAAGAGCGTGTCGGTGCTCGACCTGAACACCAATACGTGGGGCGGCCTGCCGGACATGGCGACGGCGCGGCACGGCATGGCGGTCGACGCGGTGGGACAAGCCGTGTACGCCATCGGCGGCTCGAGTGACGTCGGCGACGGCCAGGCGACCTCGTCGGCGGAGGCGCTGCAGCTGCCGGCGCGCCAGATCCAGCCGGCCGCGCAGTGGCGTTCCCTGCCGGACGCACCCACGGCGAGGTTGATGACGGCGTGGACCGTGCTCGACGACAAGATCTGGATCGTCGGCGGCCTGCGCGACGGAGTCGCCCTGCAGACGGTCGAAAGCTTCGACCCGCGCACCGGCGTATGGCAGACGCAACCCGCGCTGCCCATCCCGCTGCACCATGCCGCGGCGGCAACCTATCGCGGCGAGGTGGTGGTGCTCGGCGGTGCGAGCAGCGACCTTACCCAGGCGTCCAACAAGGTGTTCGCGCTGCGCGGCGGCAAGTGGGTCGAACTGCCCGGCCTCACCCACGCCCGCGCGGCACTGGCGGCCGCCGTGGCCGGAGACAAACTCGTCGTCGTCGGCGGGCAGAACGCCAAGCAGCTCGTCCCGCAGACCGAGGTCTTCGACGGCAACTCGTGGCACGACGCCGCCAACATGCCCACCCCACGCGAGCATCTGGCGGCGGTGTCGGACGGCACCTACGTGTACGCGATCGGCGGGAGATTCCTGTCGTCCGATAAGAACTCCGCGGCGTTCGAACGGTTCGACCCGCAATCCGGGACATGGACCAAGGGGATCGACATGCCGACTCCCCGCGGCAGCTACGGCGCCACGTTCATCGATGGCCGAATCCTGGTGATCGGCGGTGAGGAGCCGACACAGGTGTTGGGGGTGGCCGAGATGTACGACATCGCGGACGGAACCTGGACCACCCTGCGTCCCATGCCCACCCCGCGCCACGCCGAGGTGGTCGCGACGGTGGGCAACACCGTCTACTGCATCGGCGGCGCGAACCGGCCCACCCACGAAGGCCCCGTTGCCACGGTCGAGGCCCTGGACTTCACCTAGCTGTACTGACCTGAGAGGTTAGGTACGCGCGTGGCGGGTGGTTGGCCGCCGAGTGCGGTGTGGCCGCGGTGGTGATTG